>NZ_AMQH01000001.1 GCF_000300195.1 Clostridium tunisiense TJ
TTAGGATCCGCCGTACACTTATTATGAACAAGTACTCCAATCTCTGATACAAAATAGGTGTGCCAATCTTCTACTTCAAAGTTATATACTTTTACTGGTTTATCTAATTTTTCAATAGTTACACTTTCTACTCTTGCTTTTTTACCTGTTTCTAATGTAACCTTGTCTCCTACCTTTAGTTCACCAGCTCCTACCCAACCTTTTCCTTCTACCCAAAATGGATGTGTTTCAGTTGCGTCTATTTTAATTCCGTCCACTTCCAAGTGTACCAAAGTACTTGTTTCTTTTACAAATACATTCTTTACTTCTTTGTATTCTTTTTCACCAGTATCTACATTTTGGGAATATACCTTATCACCTACTTTGATATTTTCTATAGGTTTATCTCCCAATTCTGTTACTATGGCCGTTCCTGCTACAAAGCATACTCCACCTTCTAAAAGTGCTTCAGCTTCATCCGCCCAATTGGTTAACTCATCAGCATTCTTCCCAAATGCCTTAGTCATATCTAATGCCTTTTCTCCATCTTTAAACGCATCAAAGGCTTTGCCTGCTGCCTTTGTGACATCAATTGCTTTTTCACCTTTTCTTGCTACTTTTGCTGTTGTTAAGGCACCACCAGCAAGTGGTATCATAGCTCCAAAACTTAAAGCTGCATCTGCTACATTTCCTCTTGCTAAGGATATTACACCATTAACTCCATCTAGAACATCTCCTATGCCTGGTACAATCCCTGCTATATCTAGGACGAATTGTACGCCGTCTAATATCTGTTCTTTATACTTATAAGCTTGGCTTTCTACATACTGAGCTCCTTCACAGCCCTTCTTTATAGTATCCATTGCTAGTCTTACAGAATGATTGGATACTATTTACTTTCTTATTAATGGTTGATAGTTTGTACTGATTCTCAATGAGGTGATTCCTGTAGCTGGTAATGTAGAATCTTTTCATTTCTCCATTGAAATCTACTCCTTTACTCTCAAGAAATACTACAAAGGCAGAAGTATCTCCAACATAGCTTTCTACTGTCTTCATGCTCTTTCCATCTTCCTCTAAGTGCATTTTGAAATTCTGTACCAATTCATTTTTCATGATTCTTTACCCCTTTCAATATTTTTGGACGTAGAAAAAGGACTAACACAGGAATTTTATTTCCCATGTTAGCCCTTCACGTTTTCTTTTCACTGCATTATTACAATTCTGTGGCAAGTTTTCTGTCTACTGTTTGCTCCTAAAGCCAGTTGATAGAACACAGTTTGCTTGTATATCTCAATCTACAGCTATTCTGCAGCCAGTTTTATCAGTGTTTTGCAGTGAATTTCTTCTTTTAGTTCCTTATATCTATAATCGTCTAAACGTCGTGCGTAGCACTTATTCAATTATTGCCCGATTTATGTCTACTCATTACAAGACGGGAAAAGTTCACATCAGCCGAAACTATATGACCTTTTCTTTACATTGTAAATTGCTATATTGGTGCAGGAACTGAGGAGTTCATCTTTTTATTAATATTTAATTTCACATAAAATCATTTCTCTAATAGACAATTCAATATATGTGTCTATAGAAAATGGATTTCCTTCTGTTGCAAATGCTATTAGAATATCATCAAATTGAACAAATGCACAACCATCATCTTCAATTGATTCAAGTTTCCCTACAATCTGTAAATTACTTTCTTTAGTTAACAACTTGCAACTATTGGTATCAGCTAAAGTGATTTCTTCTCCCCAAGTTAGAACTTGTGGAATTTCAATCTCAACAAAATACTCATTATTAATTACAGGGACTTCTCCTCTCCATTTCCCTTTGCCTATTCCATATTGTGTTAAAAAGGTAACACAATACGTAGTCTCTTCTTTATAAACGTCTTTTACTATAATTCTCATTAATATTCAACCTTTCATTTTAATATATTACTCAGTAGTTATGGTCTCAAACCTTGACTATAATTTGTTACTGTAAACGTATCTGTAATAGGGTCATATGTCCATGTCTCTTCATGGTAATGTGGTCTTGTTGTATTAAAACTAGGCATCTCATGCGTTTCAGTAAATCGAATGCTTTTGGTTTGGTCAGCTGAAAAAATTCTATCAGCATCAGGTTGACCCGTCCGTGGATTAATATTCGTTTGATTCTCTCCTAAATAATCATCCCACCGTTGAGTGGCATCTTTAAACTTCATTTTATCTGGAGATTTTATTTCTTTGGTACTAATGACTTTTGAGTTTACACTTGGAGTATTAACCTTTAATTCAGCATTACCCGCCCCCTTGGGGCTGAAACAACAATTTCAAAAGTTAATGGTAGCAACAGCTTTTAACTATTACTACCATTTTAACATTAATCTAAATCTTATTCAGCTACTCACTACATAATCATTATTATGAAGTCAGATTTAAGTATGTTTGAATGCAACAAAATGTATTATTGCAATGGTTCTATATCACCATATTTTCTGCTACTAATTATATAGACAGTTTAGATAGTATATTGTAGCGAGTTTTGTACTTACTTTTCAATAACTACACACTCCCTATGCCATTCGCTTATTTTCTTAATTACAAATTTTTTTGGTTATTTTCTATAATAATGCTGGTTTAATACATAAAAAAAGCACCAACCATGTAGGCTATTAAACTACATAGTTGGTGCAGCAAATCAAATATTTCTATTTAATAAATACTTGATTAATTAGTCTGGGAAGCAAACCATTAAACTTATTTTTTACTTGTAACCCATCTTTATTAATCAATAATAATAACATATCATCATCACTGGCTGGTTCATAACCAATCCTTATTTCTTCAATTTCATATTTATTGAGAATTTCAACTAGAGTAACAACGATTTTTGTAATTTTATGCTTAAGTTCATCTTCACTGGAGGTAATAAAATCTTCTTCTTCAAAGTTTATTACAATGTCTCCTAGTTTATCATCAAAAGACATTATAATCATTACATTTTTTATTTTGTCTCCTACAAAGACTTCTTTAGCAAAAATATTTCCTGTTTTAGGAGTCGAGAAATATTCTCTCAGGCTCGAAACATCTGTTAATTCCATCTCCTTTTTTTCTATTTCATTATAGAAATGAGAAGAATTTACTTTATTATGCATCAATTCTAACTCTTTATAAATAATTAAATCTATATAATCTCTTTTTATATTAGAGATTATTATTTCAATGTTTTCCAACCTTATACCTCCCCTTATCTTACTTGATCAATGAATCCTTTAAAAGTTCCATCCATATTCAAACGAACACCTCTTCCATCTGGAAGCATTTTCTCCAAAAATTGTACACCTTTATCCGTAGTGAATACCTTAAACTCTCCAGACCCATTTAAAATATCATTTAAGTGATTTAATGCTGTCTCATTTATTTGTTCTGACCCACCTTTAACTTTTCCCCAAATATCTGGATTACGTCCTGCATGTTTCTGTAATGCATGACCCAACACTGTTTCTCCACCTTTTTTTGCTTGCGTGGCTGAATCTATGACTTTATTTACATCAATAGGGTTACCCGCCACCTTTGTAACAGGTTTTAATCCTGCATCCTTTGGATTCTTAATCTGAATTTTAGGGTTACCCTCCACCTCAGTATTATTAGTGGTATTTTGTGGTAAAGGCTTGCTGGTTTGTGATATAGGGGCTAAATAATTCGCTCCAATAGAAGCTCCGCCAGTTACCATTGTGAACATTAAATCATAGTCTTCATTGCTTATTCCTACGTTGCTTGCTAGCTCTCTTGTCGGATTCACCCCAAATAGTCCACCGGATATTTCTGATGCGCCCATTGCCGTTGCTGTAGTTCCAAGAGCTGCAGTACCTATTGCAACTATTCCCATTTCTAAGGCTCCGGCTGCTAATGCTGGAAGTATAACCGGTGCTGCTATAGTTATAGCTGCTACTCCTGCTACAACTGCTACAACTCCTGTTGCTACTTTTATTATATTATCACTATATTTATAGACTTGGCTTGCTACATATTGAGCTCCTTCACAGCCCTTCTTTATAGTATCCATTGCTAGTCTTACAACTTCATTGGGGTGACTTATGGTTGAAATTACTGGTTTTGCTAATTGTACCATCTTATTTGCTGTGTTTTTTATATTTTCTTTTGCTGATGAAATCTTTTGCTCTGCCTTTGTGACATAAGAATCCACTGTTTTCTTTGTTGAGTTATACCAGCTTTTAACATTGTCTGCTACATAGTTATAGGCTTGTTTAGCACGGTCCCAAACATTAGATGCAACATCTCCCACATAAGATACTACGTTTGATACAGTATCCATTGCCTTACTTGCAAAATTCTTTACAGATGATGCCGCCTTATCAAGCCATCCTGGCCAATGTCCACTTGGATCTGTATACATCATAGGATTATTTAATGCATAAGCATACCTGTTTAAGGTTAATGGCTGCATTACATCTCCTAGATAACTATCTCTTGTTAAGAATCTTCCACTCTCTGGTTCATAGTATCTTGCTCTTAGGTATTCTAAACCACTAAGCCTATTATAATCTTCTCCATTATATCCGTAGAAGTTTTCATAATGGGTTCCATTACTTCCCCAGAACCCTCCGTGCTTCACTTCTCCATATGGGTCGTATCTGTATTTATCTCTTACTTGTCCTAAAGAATTAGTTGTATTAGCTACACTACCGCGTCCATCGTACAAGTAGAATAATGGATCAGTCTTAGCATCACTATTTGGCGATAGTTTATCTACTGATATTCTATCTAGACCATAAGTATAGGCATTAGTATAGTTTCCATTTGCATCTGATGTCATCAGTACTTCTGGATTTTCTAGTGATACATCATTGATATAATTTATTATCTCATAATTTTCTGGAGTGCCTATAGGGTCTTGGTTTCCTGGATTCTTTGGATGCTCTGCTCTCTTATACCATCCTAAATGCTTTCCGTTATTACCCTTGCCCCCTTGTTAAGAATCTTCCACTCTCTGGTTCATAGTATCTTGCTCTTAGGTATTCTAAACCACTAAGCCTATTATAATCTTCTCCATTATATCCGTAGAAGTTTTCATAATGGGTTCCATTACTTCCCCAGAACCCTCCGTGCTTCACTTCTCCATATGGGTCGTATCTGTATTTATCTCTTACTTGTCCTAAAGAATTAGTTGTATTAGCTACACTACCGCGTCCATCGTACAAGTAGAATAATGGATCAGTCTTAGCATCACTATTTGGCGATAGTTTATCTACTGATATTCTATCTAGACCATAAGTATAGGCATTAGTATAGTTTCCATTTGCATCTGATGTCATCAGTACTTCTGGATTTTCTAGTGATACATCATTGATATAATTTATTATCTCATAATTTTCTGGAGTGCCTATAGGGTCTTGGTTTCCTGGATTCTTTGGATGCTCTGCTCTCTTATACCATCCTAAATGCTTTCCGTTATTACCCTTGCCCTTTCCTTTTCCATTATTGTCTTTATCTTTATCTTTATCTTTATCCTTGTCTTTTCCGTTATCCTTACCATTTCCCTTGCCATTATTTTTACCGTTTCCGTTGTCCTCATTACTTCCATTTTCTTTATCGCCCTTTGCTCCGAAGAAGGTTCCACTTGATGCTTGTTCTTCACTAGAGCCTCCAAATAACCACTTAAAGAAGTCTACTATGCTGTCCACTGCTTTCTTAACTAAATTTACTATATAGTCAACTGCAACCTTTATATTTTCTCCAAGGTTTGAGAAGAAGGATTTATCAGTTTTAGCTTCTTCTTTTACGTCTCCTTTAGACTCTTCTTTAGCTTCTGGGGCTTTGATATCTTCCTTAGAACTATCAGCCGTTGCTTCTTTACTAACTTCTCCATTAGTGTCAGAGGCGGTTTCTATTTTTTCTTCAGGGCTGATAGTACTTCTGTTAGTTGCCCTAGCTATTGCTAAGTCTTGATGAGGATTTATTCCCTTCTCATGGCCATAGTGATTTCCGTTATCAGGGTTTTGTGGTATTTCTACCTTTGAATTGTTATCCTTTGGTGGGTTACCACCAGAGTTTGAACCATTATTAGAAGTATTATCTTCTGAAGTTGATCCATCCTCGGAGGAATCATCACTTCCACTATCTTCATCCTTATCTGGTTGAGGTTTGAAATATTCACCATAAGTTGAGAACAATCTATTGCCGTCACTATCATATCCAAAAGTAAGTACTTCTCCCTTTGGATTAGTAAGCTGAACTAGTCTATCTTCTAAATCATACTCATAGTACTCTACTTTATGACCAGGACGAATCTTTTTAAGTCTGTTTCCATTCTTATCATACTCATATTTTATGTTAGTGTCTTCAGTTTTTTCACTAACCAGCTCATCACCAGCATTGTAGCTATAGGTAGTGATTTCAGCCTCTTCATCCTCATCTTTTACCTGTACTGCTATACGGTTACCTGCTTTATCATAGCTATAATCATATTTCTTAGTTTCAACTTTTCCATCCTCTTCATGACTTTCCTCAGTAAAGGAGGTTATTTCATTTGATCCATCATAGCTATAAGTTCTTACATAGCTTTCATCTCCATTTACAGCCTTTTCCTTTATGATGTTTCCAGTGTTATCATACTCATATTCAAAGCTGGATATGAGAACTCCATCCTTACTGATGTTTTCAAGCTTAATGATTCTATCTGCTCCATCATAAGTGTAAATTACTTTAGTACCATTTGGAAGTAAGGCTTCCTTTCTTCTTCCTGCACTATCATAAGTATAATAGGTTTTCTCACCATTCCAGTTTTCTGTATAAGTCAATCTATCTAGAGCATCATAGTTGTATTTTACATAATTTCCATCTGGATAGATTACCTTAGACTTTCTTCCAAGGCTGTCAAACTTATAGGCTACTTCTTCACCTAAAGAGAAGCTAACTAAAGTAAGTCTTCCCATCTTGTCATAGCTATAGTCCGTTTCACCTTCTGCACCTATCATCTTAGTACGGTTTCCGCTTATGTCATACTCAAAGCTTACATCTTGGTCTTTTATCTTATCGCCTTCTGAATCCTTATATTCCTTTGAAACTAACCTGTTAAGCTTGTCATAATCGTAGTTTGTTTTTGTTCCATCAGGTTTTATATGGCTTGATAAGGTTCCTACTGGATTGTAAGTAAAGCTTTCTTTTTCTCCAAGTGGATTAGTTACAGAAGTAAGTCTTCCTAATTTATCATGGCTATATTTTGTCTCATTTCCATTACCATTTATCATAGAAATAAGGTTACTTGATTTATCATAGCCATATTTAGTTTCACTGCCTCTTGGATCTGTTACCTTTGCTAATCTATTTAATTCATCGTAAGAGTAAGAAGTTTTATTGCTATTTCCATCAGTTACTGAAGCTAGATTTTGATTCTTATCATAATCATACTTAGTAATTCCTCCTACTGGATTTACTACTTGTGAAATTAAGTTAAGAGCATTATATTTATAACCTGTTTTGCTTCCAATAGCATTAGTAACGGACTCTATTAAGTTATTTTTATTATAAGTATAGTTTGTAGTTTCTCCTAAAGGATTTGTTTCACTCTCAAGATTATTTGCAGCATCATAAGTATATTTATAAGCTCTATCTCCTGGCTGAGTTACCTTAGTTACGTTTCCTAAGGAATCATATTCAATTTTTGTAATATTTCCTTCTGGATCTGTAGCCTTATTAACTCTATCTAAGGCATCATATTCATAAAATCTCATATTCCCATTAGGCTCTTTAAGAGAATTCATATTTCCTGCAGCATTATATCCATAAGAGGTTACATTTCCTACAGTATTCTTTTCTGTTAGTAGTCTGTGCATCTTATCGTAAGTATAAGTTGTAGTGTTACCTTCTGAATCTGACTGCTTTGTTAAATTGCCTAATCCATCATAACCAAAGCTCTTTGAATATCCTTCAGCATCGGTTATGGAGGTTATTCTTTGAACCTGGTCATAAGAATAACTGTAGGTTTCTCCCATAGGGTTAATTTGAGTAATAAGTCTATCATTTAAGTCGTACTGGAACTCTGTTATTCCTCCTAAAGGATCTATCTTCTTTGTTTGTATGCCATGCTTATTGTACTCATAGCTTGTCTTATTTCCTTTAGCATCAATTTCCCCAATCATATTGTTAAGGCTATCGTATTGGTACTTAGTATCAAAACCTAGAGCATCTACCTTCATTTCTAATCTATTTAAGGCATCATACTTATACTGAGTCACATTGTTCATAGGGTCTTGAACCTTTATCAAACTGCCTCTAGCATCATAGGTTAAGTTTGTCGTATTGCCTTTTTCATCAGCAAAGCTGATAAGCCTGTTTAAAGCATCATATTCATACTTTTTAGCTCCGCCCTTTGCATCAGTTGCCTGAGTTAAGTTTTGGTTCTTATCGTATGCATATGAAGTTGAATGGTTTAAAGGATTAATTGCTTTAATAAGATTTCCAATAGCATCATATTCATATTGGTACTTCTTATTTTCAGGTTCTACTTTTTCTGTTATTCTGTTTAACCCATCGTAAGTTATTGTAGTAATCTTGCCTTCTGGGTCTTTAATCTTAACAGTCCTATCTCTCTTGTCATATTCATAAGTAGTTATATTTCCATCCGTGCCAGTCTTGGATATTATATTTCCCGCTAAATCATAGCTGTACTTTATAGTTCTTCCTATTACATCCTTCTGCTCTATAAGTCTTCCCTTGTTATCATATACATTGGTAAGTTTATTTCCTGCAGTATCCTCTTGGCTTATTAGTCTATTCATGGTGTCATAGCTATAACTCTTCTTAACTCCTGCAGCATCAGTTTCAGAAACTAATCTATTGCTTTCATCATATGACATAGCTGCATTGTCACCATTTGGATATACTAAACTGGTTAAGTTGCCATTTTTATCGTACTTCATCTGAACAACTTCACCTAAAGCATCAGTTATCTTGGTTTGAAGTCTATTACCATTGTACTCATATACAGTTTCCTTACCTAGTGGGTCTATCATCTTAGCAACATTGCCTGCCTTATCATAAACATACTGGGTAATATTTTTTAGAGGATCTTCAACAAAGGTTAACCTGTTCAATCCATCGTAATTATATATATGTTTACCGCCATTTGGTGAAATCTCTGCTTTCAAATTACCATTTGAATCATACTCATAAGATTTTATGCTTCCCAGTGGATCTGTCACAGCCTTTAGATTACCTGTATCAGTGTAGCTGTACTTTGTAGTTTTTCCTTCTTCATCCGTTAAGGAAGTTAATTGGTTTCTTCCATCATAGGTGTAGCTTACTATATAGCCTAGAGGATCCTTTGTGCTCACTAGATTTCCATTATCGTCATAGTTATAGTAGTACTCTCTATTTAAGCTATCCTTCATGTAAGAAATTCTACCTAAATTATCATAAGTAGTATCAGTTACTATTCCATTTGTATCTGTAAACTGTACCAATCTATATAAATTATCATACTTATACTTCTTAGCATTACCATCAGGCAGTGTCAATTCTAAAAGGTTACCCTCATCATCGTACTTATTAACTAAGGTCTGCCCTTTTGGTCCTTCAGTTTTTTCTACCTTATTTACAGCATAATTATAAACATAGGTAGATTGGTTCCCATTAGGATCTGTTACAGAGAGAATATTTCCTAGAGCATCTCTTTGGTAGGTTGTCTCTCCACTTCCACCATCTATTACTTTAATCAATCTGTTTAACTTATCATATTCATAGCTTTTCGTATATCCTGATGGATTTTTTTCTTCTATATTATTGCCATTGGCATCATAAGCATAGGTAGTTATGTTACCAAAAGGATCTATAGATTTAATTATTCTGTTTAGGCTATCATATTCAAACTTTGATACATTTTTGTTACCGTCAGTTACGGAATCTTTATTATCGTTAGCATCATAGGTATAAGATATGATTCCTCCATCTGGCAAAGTGGTGCTTAATTCGTTGCCTTTAGCATCATAAGCTATTCTTGTTATCTTACCTAGGGGATCTTCTACAGATATAATCTTCCCCATAGTATTATAGTGATACTTATATACATTTCCCTTTGCATCAGTGGCTTTTGATACATTAGCTCCATCATATTCGTATTTATAAGTCTTTCCTGTTGGGTCCTTTACTGTATCAACTTGGTTCTTGCTATTATAGGTATATTCATAAGTAGACTTATTAGCTTGTGTAGCCTTTATAAGATTTCCATTGCTATCATAAGTCATTGAGGTAGTGTTTCCTTTGAAGTCAGTAATTGCTATAGGATTGTCCTTACTATCATACTCAAAGGTCTTAACCTTTCCATCAAACCTATGTTCCTTAAGTTTATTTCCTCTGCTGTCATACTCATAAGTAGTAGTATGTCCTAAAGCATCTGTAGAGGATTTTACATTGTTATTGTTATCATAGCTTAAGGTTTCTACAGTTCCATCTGGTTTTACAGTTTTAGTTATTCTGTACTGTTCATCATAGTAGTATTGAGTTTTGTTACCATTTGCATCTGTTGTTTCATTGTATCCCTCATGATAACTTATATATATTTTCTTACCCTCAGCATCTTCTTGAACAGTAATACGATTTTGGTCATCGTAAGTGTTAATGATAGGTTTGTTTCCCTTAGCATCATTGAAGGATACCATTCTACCCTTTTCATCATACTGGTACTTAGTTTCATGGTTGTTGGCATCTATATAAGAAACTAAATTTCCATTTTCATCATAGCTATACTTTAAAACACTTTGATTTGGCAGTGTTATTGTACTTATTCTACCTTCCTCATTTAGAGCTATTCCAAAAACTTTTCCTGAAGGAGAAGTTATACTAGTAAGCTTATAATCTTCATTGTAGGCTAACTTTGTAATATTGCCCTTTTCATCAATTTGAGAATCTAAAAGGCCCATTTTGTTAAATATGTATGTGTTTATACCATCAGTTATTTGATAGCCTATATTTTCTCTGTTTTTATCATTTACTAAAGAAAGCTTTAGATTTTGTCCTACAGGTCCACTATAGCTTCCATCACTGCCTTTTCTATAGTAAATAGTGCTTCCGTCACCTTGATTGAATATTATGGTTCCATCTGCCAGTGCTGATAGAGATTTATTAAAGTTAAAGTCCCACTTTACTCCAAAATATCCATCATGGGTTTCTTGCATTGCGTTATAGGTTCTTCTTATTAAAAAATTTCCATTATAATCAGTTGTGCTAGCATCATCAGCTTCATATAGGAAGTTACCCGTAAGTAGATTTATTGGCTCGAAGCCGTAAATACAATGCTTCTTTCTTCCCATAAGTGCACTATCTATTTCTTTCTTTCTAGCATCTGTTAGAGATGGAGGTGTATATGGCTTACCTGCATTTTTCTTAGGGTTTCTTATAAAAAGAGTATTCCCTTCTACAAGTAGAGTATCTCCAACTCTGTTATCACTCATTATTACAGAATTAGGAACTCCATAAAAGCTTGCTATATACGGTATAGTGTCCTTCATTTGAACTTGATAAATCTGAAAATAATCACTATAACCTGTCTCACTAGTTTGTCCATCTAAGGTGGCCGTAGCCTTAATTCTATAAAGCTGATTTAGCTTAGGTGTCAATATCTTGTCTGCTTGCCAGTTACTGTCCTTTCCCTTATGCACATAAGCCTTAGGGAAGAGGCTTGAATACATAGCACCATCAGGATATTTGTAGATATAGCCCGCCTCAGCACTTCCTTTAAAATCTGGATTTTCAACGTCTAACTCGTAGTTTATTGTAGAACTTGGCTTTACTAATCCATCTATAGAGATTCCATCAACTTTAAGACTTCCTTCACTATCGTGCTCAGTAATTGGTCTTAAATTTATATTTGGAGCTCCAAAAGGCATGTTAGTATCTACACCATCTACCAGTTCATATACGATTTGAATCTTTGGTCTTCTTTCTTCAAATGGATTATTTTGTGTTGCAAAAGCTTCACATTGTTGAGTTTCGTTTAAATACTGTAAAAGAAACCCGTTATTTGTCTTTCCATTTATCCAATCATTAACTAAAGTCTTTATATCCCAGCTTATATAGTCTTTAGTACCATTTATTATTGCTGAAGAATAAAAAGTTCTATTCTTTGGTTGGTTATTCCAAGTTAATCTGCTTATATCAAAACTTTCGTCTACACTATACAATCCAACTTCTCTTTCAGCCGTTGAAAAGGCAGTGTATTTAAATATTTGAAAGTTAGCTGACTTTATAGTTGCTTCTTTAGGAATTTCAGCACTCAGGTTTCTGTTAACCTTAACAAAGGTCCTAGTTTTCTGAAGTCCATTAATTTTATAATCATTATTTCCTGAAGCAACACCATCATCTAGCCCTGCATAGGTATACCCGTTGTTCAAAGTATTAGTATCTGGTGCATTTTCCTCAGCACAAGCTACATTAATATCTCCGCTAAAGATGCTAATTTCAGGGTCAATCTTTACAGGATATGCTCTCTGTGGCGACTTAAGCCAGTCTTCATCCACTGTTACAGTAATAATGTCCTTGCCAAAGGTCTTCTTGTCTAATTTTATGGTTAAATTACTATTGATTTTTCCAGAAGCATCAACCATTAGAGGAGCACTTATAATAAAGATAGGCTCTTTCTTTCCTGGTTCATATCCTCTTATTGAATTCAACTCTTCCTTAAGTGTGACTCCTTTTGCACTGATTTCATACTTAAATGTAGTCTTATCAACATAATAATTTAGTATAATATCCTCTTTGACACCATTTGATTTTGCAGTGTATTGATAATCTACGCCTTCAAATACATCGTTGTACAATATTGCATTTTCTGCAGCTGCACTCCTTGAAAAATCTCCCTCCATAGGGAAGAGAGTTACTGAAGTCTTTCCATTCTGTACTAATATCCCTTTATCCTTTGTAATTTCAGTAGGGAAATTAACCTTATAGTCATTTGCTTTATTCTCATAATACCCATCATTTTTTAGCTCTAGGGTATTATCAATCTCTTGATAATTTCCATTCTCATCTTTATAGTTTATTTTATCAAGATAAATGTCCTTTACTTCTGTTTTATTATCCAGCTTATAGGTCATACTATTAGCTGTTCTTTTGCTTACTACTTCCGTGTCCTTAGCATAGGTTTTTTCTTTCTTTGGTTTGCTTACGCTTGGTTTTCTAAGAGCCTTTGTAGATTTGTTACTATTCTGATTTGCAGAACTTACTTTTTCAGTTTCCTTGTTGATGTCCTTACCGTAGTATTCTCCCTTTTGCGGCTGGTTTGCTATATTTTCAGCAGCATAGGCAAGTGCATCACTTGAAGAAAAAAGTAAATTACAGAAGATCATAAAGATACATATGGCCCTTATTAGAACGTTTCTTTTCATTTCATCCCCCCTAATAAGTCCATAGATATGAGCATATTGAATTTTAGACATGTGAATAGATTTCATTAAGTATATAAATGAAATACACCACTTAGGTAACTCGGCTGCCCTAGTATTTACCATACCTTAGGCCCGTAGCTTTGCGTCTTTATCTTTCAATAAATTTGCCTTTATCTATGGTTTTTTGCATCGATGGATAACTTTATCATTGAATTTGTATTTTTAAGCCTCTGCTAAGAAACCAGCACAGTTTTAAAAATAGCTTTATGCCTAAAGTTGTCCATCTTTAATAAAAATACATCCACTTATGGATTAACGCCTTTAGTAATTGTAATATACTTCCCAGACAGTTACTAATATACATATAATCCATAATTTAATAATCGTAGTTTTTAGTAATTTATTTAGCATGTGAAAATAGATAACAAGTGAAAGATTAGCTTATTTAGAAATTTTTACTATCTTAAACATGATAATTTATCTCCTTCAATTCTTCACATAAAAAAAACAGGCTGATGTTTATTTCACATCAACCTGCTTTTATGTAGCTACATTATAATATATCAAACTTTACTCTATGATTTCACCATTAGTTCCTATGGTAACTTCTCTATAAGGAACTATGACTCCTGCTTGTAACATTGCAGTTTTAACTGCGCTTACAATTCCACCACAACACGGCACTTCCATTCTTGCCACTGTGATGCTTTTTATTTTATTATTCATAAGTATTTCAGCTATTTTTTGTCTGTAGTAATCATTATCATCAAGCTTTGGACATCCAATTACAGTGATATGATTTTTAATAAAGTCCCTATGGAAATTTGCGTAGGCATAAGCTGTACAATCTGCAGCAATTAATAAATTAGCATTATTAAAATATTGTGCATTTGGATGTACAAGTCTTAACTGTACTGGCCATTGCATTAATTCAGAAGTAACCTCTTCCCCCTTAGCTGCTTTAGGCTGAATTTGTGGAGTTAGGGTTATTTTCTTTTCTATGGTTTTAGCCATAGTTCCTGGACATCCACAAGGCATTGTTTTTTGAGTCTGTTGTGGCTCCTCTTCCTTTTCTTCTGCCTCCATAGCTTTTTTTGCCATAATTCTCATTTTTACTGCATCATCATCATAAGCTTCTGCTTCTCTCTCAATAATTTCAATTGCATCTGTTGGACAATTAGGAAGGCAATCTCCTAATCCATCACAATAAATATCGCTTATTAATACTGCTTTTCCATCAATTAACTCAATAGCGCCCTCATGACAAGCTGTTACACAAAGTCCACAACCATTACATTTATCTGCATTTATTTCAACAATTCTTCTTTTCATATATTTTTACCCCCAATTTAGTAAAATTAATAAACTAAAATCAAACTAACTAAGAAACTAATAAAGTTAAAACTTTTATTAAAACTTACTGAGCATAGCTAATATTACTCTTTATATCCTAATTATATATTTTTTCTTTTAAAGTGTCTGTAACCTATGTTACCCAGCAAACTTTCTTTATAACTTCTATCATATTAGGTTGGACTTTTATGGGGTGTAATACTTCTAATTCCCATAATTTTAGCTATTACATTCATTACTATCAACTTATAACCTGAAGTGAATTAGCTCACTTTTCAAGTTCTATTTTATTACTCCTATCTTATAGCTATTAGGAATCTGTTTTATTTCCTCCTCAATAGCTTCATCAGCACAAACAATTGCCACAGTGGCTGGCCCTGCTGACCTATGTACATCAACACTTGCATCACCTTCTAAGGTGAAGGCTTTATCATTATTTTTTGCCAGTTCTTGTGCTTCATATAAAATTCCTTTAGATCCAACAGGTACTATTTCATAAACTTCTTCTTTACCTAATAATTCTTTTAATGTATGGTACTGAAATATATCTTTATCCTCATTGTAATTTATCTCGCTACCTACCTTAGGAACTCCAATAGAGTAAACTACCCCTCCTGTTTTTATTTTGTTAACTTTAATATCCTTCTTATTTGCAATTCCAATGACAGTGACCCCAAGTCCTGTAGAAAAAGTAGGAAAGTTCTCCTCAGTGCTTCCCCCTAAGGCTATATTCTTTAACCCTGCATTGTGTAGCTCACTTTCTATTCCTCTTATTATTTCTCTTCCCGTTGGCTCCATCTCCGCACATACATTATCTATAACTGTAACTACTTGAGCATTTGCTGCCATAACTTCTAAAAGTCCAACTCTTACACCATACTTACCAGTAATAAAAGGTTCAACCTTTAAAGCATCATACTCCTTATTACCAATACTTCCAATACTATCACAAGCAATTACCATAGATTTTTCTTCATCTATAGAAATAATAATTAAATCTCTTACTTTTTTTATATCCATTATTAACACCTCAAACCATTGAAATACTCTTCTACTAATTATAAACCTTATCTCCCCTAATTCATAAGTTCTATTTTAAAAAATTTAAGTTTAAAACCTATTTCCAGTGTATTTTCTTCAAAGCTGAAGCTTTTGAATCAGGATTTTTATCCCCTATTTTCAGCCCTTTATTTTGCCCACATGGCTGAAACCCGCATAAACACTATATATTCTTATATTCTTACCTTCCTATATTTACATATTGTTTTATTGGTATCTTACTATATTTACTCACCTATTCCTATATAACCTTAAGTTTATCTTTATTTGTCCACTGGCTTATTAGATCCTTATTAAGTTTTTATATTGGCAAAGCCATGGATACTTTACTAAGTACTGCTCTATTCTGTACTCCTCCTATGTCTTTTCTAGTTAAAAGACTACGTAGAGCTTTAATACTTTTGTTAACATGGAAACTTCCTGCAATATAGGTTATAATACATAGATGAAATCATAATGGATAAACATAATTTTTATCTATTTTTAAATACCTTATCCTAATATTAGAAAGTGATGTGATGAAAATGGCTAAAGCCACCTTTAAGGGAAGTATAATGTTAAATCCTGTGCCTGCTGTACTTATTACTTCTAAAAATAAGGAAGGTAAGGATAACGTTTTTACTGTTGGCTGGATAGGAACTGCTTGTACAAAACCCCCTATGATAACTGTAGCCATAAGACCTGAAAGACTTTCCTATACTTATATAAAGGAAACAGAAAACTTTATTGTTAATTTACCTTCAAAGAATTTAGTTAAAGCTGTAGACTATTGTGGCGTACGTTCTGGAAAGCAAATAGATAAAATTAAAGAAATGGGCTTCACCTTAGAGCCAGGACAACAGGTTTCTTCTTCTATTATTAAGGAATGTCCAATTTCCTTTGAATGTAAAGTTAAATCAATAACTCCTCTTGGTAGCCATGATTTATTTTTAGCAGAAGTTCTTTGTTGTCACGTAGATGAAGAATTAATTGATGATAAGGGTAAAATACATTTTGAACAGGCAGATTTAATTTCTTATTCTCATGGCGAGTATTTCTCTTTAAATAATAAGCCTCTTGGGAAGTTTGGTTATTCTGTAATGAAAAAGAAAGCTTCTCCTAAAAAGAAGAATAAAAATACTAAAAAGTGATAAAACATTTATATATTTGTTTTAACTAAGTTTATACATTTATGATTAGGATTTTTCTTAGGCTATCCTATATGAAGATGAATAATCATTAATGGAACCTACATGATAAACTTATATTAGACATCTTGAAAAATAAATGAGCCAGTATGCTTGTTCTTTATTTTCAGATTCCTTAATGATTGAATTAATGTGAAAGGTGTGAAATAAAATGAACTTTGTTAAAGTTGCCTCTGCTTGCCCAGTAACAAAGGTGGCTGATGTGGATTTCAACTTAGAAAATATAAAAAAGTGTATTGATGACAGTTTAGCCAAGGAGTGTAAGGTTATTGTCTTTCCCGAACTTTCAATAACCTCTTATACTTGCAGTGACTTATTTCTTCAAAGAAGACTTTTAGATAAAAGTGAAAATGCTTTAGAAAATCTTTGTAGTTACTCGGAGCATAAAGATATTCTAATAGCAGTAGGTGCTCCTTTTGAGCATAATAACTTATTGTATAATGCAGCTTACATAATTTTCAAAGGTAAAATCCTTGGAATAGTGCCTAAAAGCTATCTTCCCAACTACTCTGAGTTTTATGAAAAACGTTGGTTTAGCAGTGGCTTACATGTGGATACAGATCTTATTGATTTATCCTTTCAAAAGGAAATCCCTTTTGGCACAAACTTAATCTTTACCTGTGGTGATATTAAAATAGCCTTTGAAATTTGTGAGGATCTTTGGGTAACCATTCCTCCAAGTAGTTATTTAAGTATTCTTGGAGCTAACATTATATGTAACCTTTCTGCTTCCAATGAATTAGTAAGTAAGAGTGATTATAGAAAACATCTTATTTCAAACCAAAGTGCTAGATGCATGAGTGCCTATGTATACTCTTCCGCTGGAGTCTTTGAATCCACCACAGATTTGCTATTCAGTGGCCACTTAATGATTTCTGAAAATGGTTCTACCCTTGTGGAAAATGAAAGATTCCAAAGAGAAAATGAAATTATCACTGGAATTATTGATATAAATAAACTTAAAGCTGAAAGACTTAAGAATGTAAGTTTTAGAGATAGTGTGGCTTTTTGTCCTTTTAAAGGAAAGTATATTAACTTTGCCTTTGATAATACGGAAATAAGCACCTTCGATAGATACATAGATAGACATCCTTTTGTTCCTAGCAATGAACATGAACGTGATGTGCGCTGTGAAGAAATCTTTAATATTCAAGCTTCTGCCCTTGCAAAGAGATTTTGCCATACAAACTTAAAGAAAGCAGTAATTGGTATCTCTGGTGGACTAGATTCTACACTGGCCTTATTAGTAGTTGTAAAAACCTTTGATATTCTTGGACTTCCAAGAAAGAATATCGTAACTATAACTATGCCTGGCTTTGGAACTACAGATAGAACTTACACCAATGCCTTAGATTTATGTAACCAATTAGGTACGGATTTAAGAGAAATTAATATTGTGGAAGCTTCACTTCAACACTTTAAAGATATTGGTCACAAAGCAGAAATTCATGATGTTACCTATGAAAATGTTCAAGCAAGAGAAAGGACTCAAATCCTTATGGATTTAGCTAACAAAGAAGGTGGACTTTTAATTGGTACAGGTGACTTATCTGAGCTTGCTTTAGGCTGGTGCACCTATAATGGAGACCACATGTCCATGTACTCTGTAAACTGCTCTATTCCTAAAACCCTTGTAAGATATTTAGTTAAATACGTAGCAGAAAAACAACTTTCAGGAAAGGTATCAGAAACTCTTCTTGACATTCTAGATACTCCTGTAAGTCCTGAGCTTCTTCCTAAGGATAAAAATGGAGAAATAACTCAAAAGACTGAAGATATAGTTGGTCCTTATGAACTTCATGATTTCTTCTTGTACTACTTTATAAAACAAGGGGCCACTCCTGAAAAAATATTATTCTTAGCTAAGGCTGCCTTTAGGGACTATTACTCTGAAGAAGAAATTTCTAAATGGCTAAATATGTTCTTAAGACGTTTCTTCACTCAACAATTTAAGCGTTCTTGCCTTCCTGATGGTCCAAAGGTTGGAACCATTAGCTTGTCTCCAAGAGGAGATTTAAGAATGCCTTCAGATGCCAGCTATAACGGCTGGATTTAAATAGTAACTTCTTAAATAGCTAATAAAAAAATAAAACCTTACTCTGGAATATAAGCATTTCGGAGTAAGGTTTTATTTTCTATTTAATTATCTTCATAGTAGTCCTTAAGGTATCCATGCAATAGATAATATTTAACAGCATTTGTTATTCTTTTTAGACTTTTGCAAATATTTAAGAGCTTCTTCCATATTGTTTTGTTTTATATAGTATTCAGTTAGGCTTAAGTAAACCTTCAGCTTTTCATAGAAGTTATTTCCCTTTTCAACAATATTAGCAATTTTACAGTAAACTTCTTCTATATCTTCGTTTTTGCCTAACTTTTCATAAATCTCTGTAAGCTGATAATACCCCTTTAGTAAGTAATTATTATCATTATACCTAGTAGCTAAGTCAATTCCTAATTTCGTTAGAATGATAGCTTCTGTGTATAACTCTTTTTTAATATAAACTCTAGACTTATCTATTATGGTATGTGATAAATTACACTCGTCATTTTCCATCCTTATAGTTTCAGACTTACTAAAAGCCTTAAGACTTTCATCAAGCTCATCCTTTTGTAAATAAAGCAATCCTATATTACTGTAAATAAAAGCCTCATCTTTTTTAATAATATCTTCAAAGTTTTCAACTAAAGTTTCTAATATGTCTATAGCTTCATCAATAAGACCTTTAAATTCAAAGCAATTAGATTTTAATATATTGGCTAAAACATATTTCTCATTATAATCTTCTCTTCCATTAATCATACTTAAATATGAATCAATATTTTTCATTGCTTCATCAAACATCTCTAACCTTTTATAAGATAAAGCCATATTAAATATAGAGTTCATCTCAACTTCACTATCCTTGCAAGCTGCTGCTGATTGTCGTGCTCTATTGTAATATAGCAGGGCTTCTTCATAGTCCAGTTCATTATATTTGCACATTCCTAATCTATTATTTACATAACATTGTAGAGATGCCTCATTTATTTCCTTACACACATCTGCTGATTCACTATAATTTATAAATGCTTCTCCAAATTTGAATTCTTTATATCTTATATCCCCTAAAGTTCTATATGCCTCTGCTTTAACTTTCTTTAAAGAGTAATTTTCTGAAATAAAAATAACTTCCTTAATTTCTTCTTCTGTAGGATTACTTTTTAATTTATCTTCGCAAAAGCTTCTAGCTTCATCTTCTTCTGACATAAGCAAGTAGTTTTCATCGATATTTAAGGCTATACCTATTTCCTCAGCCCTAGCTTTTAACTTTTCTGATATAAATTTAGCAGTTTTTTTATTTAATCTCCTTGTGCCTACCTCTATCATTCCAAAGTATCCTCTGGTCATGTTCTCATCTTGAAAATCATCTTGCTTCATTCTAAGTTGTTTTCTAATTTTTTTAATTCTTTTCCCTTGTGGTAAAAATTCCATTTAACTCATCCTTTATACTGTATTTTTTTTAACATAATCACTTTTACTAGTGAAATAACCCCTTTATTCTCTCTAACCCTTTACCACAGTTTCTTAATATTTTTACCCTTTAACTACACCCTCTGTGATAAGCAATAGCTATGCATTAAAAAATGAACTTTACAAGTAGTATTCTTTATTTATATATATCTACAATTAGCCCCGTTATTTCATCAATTGTACCTGCTATATCTAAATTTTCCTTTTCTTCACTAAGTAGCATAGCTGTTAACTCTTCAAGCTTCTTATCAACAGTTTCTACGGTTACATAATATTGAGTTTGCCAAAAGCTTATATCCTTTTTCACCGAATACATAAAAGCTAGCATGGATTCTAGATATTCTTTTATAGCTCTCTTATATGCTCTAACATCAGCATAACACTTAGACACTGCTAATCTATTCCCCTTATTTTTTATGTTTTTAAACATTTGTTTTAATTCTTCTTCTGACTTTTGTTGACGTGCAAAGTTAAAGTTTCTTGTGAAATCACTTTTACTACTTATGGAAACTCCTTCTTGTTTCACAGGAGTACTTCTTCTTATTTTGGATATTTCCATGTCTTTAACTCCTTTCAAAACACCTTTATTTAAATAGTGAATTATTTATTAACTAGATACAATTATTTCAATTTTACCTCTCTATAACTATTATAATTAATTAATTCAGTTTAATCCAGTAAATTTGCGCCTATAATAAATAAGGTTTATAATTTAGTTATTGATTTTAATACCTAACCCCTTATTGGTGTTTTATTTAGCACCAGTGCGATATTATTTGGCTTTTTACTGATTTAAACATGGAGGTATTTTTAATGAAACGACTATTTATGATGTTCCTAACCTTTTTTAAAATTGGCAGTTTTACTTTTGGTGGAGGTTACGCCATGATCCCCCTTATTGAAACTGAAGTGGTTACTAAAAATAAGTGGCTAAGTAAAGAGGAATTTATAGATGTAATTGTAGTATCTCAAACCTTTCCTGGCGCCCTGGCTGTAAACAGCTGTACTTTTATTGGTTACAAACTAGGAGGTCCTTTTGGTGCTGTTCTTGGTCTACTTGGCGTAGTTCTTCCTTCCTTTATCATTATATTAATTATTGCTATATTTTTTAGTAAGTTTAGAAACTTATATATTGTGGAATTAGTATTTAAGGGAATTAACGCTGCAGTTCCCCTTCTTATTTTAGTTGGTGTAAACAGTATTTCTAAGGTAGTAAGCAAGACTTTTAAGAACATTGCAATTGTAGTTGCAACGGTTGCTGCAATTTTAATTTTTGATATAAATCCTGTGTATATTATTTTGGTATCTGGAATTTATGGGATTATTTCTAACAGAAAGAAGGTGGATTAAATGAGTCTATTATTTAAACTATATATAGCCTTTTTGAAGGTTGGCACTTTTGGCTTTGGCGGTGGCTATGCTATGCTTCCTCTTATTCAGAAGGAAATCGTCACTACTAACCAATGGATAAGCCAAAGTGAATTTATTGATATAATTGGTATTTCTCAAATGACCCCTGGTCCCATTGCTATAAATTCAGCTACCTTTGTAGGGTATAGAGTAGGCGGAGTTCTAGGAAGTGCTGTTGCAACTTTAGGAGTAGTTACAACTTCTTTTATTTTAGTTTCTTTGGCCTATATATTTTTTAACAAGTTTAAAGAATCTCACCTACTGTCTTCTGCCTTATCTGGAATGCGTCCAGCCCTAATTGGTTTAATAATTTCAGTATTTCTCTCATTAGGTTTTGAATCTTATAGAGATTTAAACAGCATAATTATTGCACTAATTATTGGAGGATTACTTTATAAGACAAAAATTCATCCTATTTTAATCATTGTAATTGCTGGTGTTTTAGGAACTATATTCTACGGACTTATTCCAACTCTCATGGCATAGTTAATATATTTTTATATGTCAGGATAAATTTCCCAAGGCCTTAGCAGTTTAAGCCTTACTCAACAATGCTTAGTATGAAGAAAATTTGCTAAAACCTATGGACTGTTGTTGACATATTGCCTAAAAAAATGTATATATATATTATAGAGATATTTATGAAGCTTATTAAAGGCTTTCGATACAAAATTTAATATAATCCTTTAAAAGTCCTAAGGAAGTCTGTGTATATTTTTATAAATTAGATTTTAACACTGACTCATTATGTACTTTTATTTATGAGGGAGTAATTAGCACCATTGATTGTGTGGCAAAGTCAACATCGTGACTTTTAAAGTCTGGCTTGCCTTAAATGATGAGACTCATGTATAAAGCAAATTGCATTATACATGAGTCTCTTTTATTTACATGACTGCAAATCTTTCCAACTTATAAATAGTTTGTTAATATTTATGGTATATTATGGTATAATATTTTCTAATATTAAATTACTAATTTTTTTGCAATTATAAGTTAAATATATAAATAAGTTTAAAATGAAACCCTGACTTATAAGTTGAATTTCCTTATAAGAAAAATGTTTTATAAACTTGCTATACTTTTTATCTTGTGCTTCCTTTTGGGAGAAATATTTTTTAGTTAGTAACTTAGTATTGAACTCCTTTCTTTACACTTAATACTTATAATAAATTAATTTAATGCTGCTTAATAAATATTTTTATAAATAATAAATTTATGTAAGTAAATAATATTTTATGAGGTGATGCTGATGTATTTTAATGAAACTTCTGAAGAAGTAATAAAAAAATTTGGTACGGATAGTGCTAAAGGTCTTACTTCTTCACAGGTAAAGGAACACACTGAAAAGTATGGGTTAAATAAGCTAGCTGCTAAAAAACCTAAGACAACTCTTCAATTATTTTTAGCTCAGCTAAACGATATTTTAATTTATATCTTAATAGTTGCAGCTGTATTATCTGTAGTTGTAGGTCACGAAATTGGTGACGCAGTAATTATCGGTATTGTTATTCTTGTTAATGCTTTTGTGGGAATGATCCAAGAGGCTAAAGCTGAAAAAGCACTTGATGCACTAAAGGAGCTTTCCACTCCAAAAGCTATTGTAAAAAGAGATGGAGAACTTCAAGAAATTCCATCTGAAGAAGTAGTTCCTGGAGATATAATTATTATTGATGCAGGTAGATTTATTCCATGTGATATTCGACTTATTGAAAGTGCAAACTTAAAAATCGAAGAATCTGCCCTTACTGGAGAATCTGTACCTGTTGATAAAAATGCTAATTCTGTTTTACATGAAGAAAAAATTTCCCTTGGAGACAAGAAAAACATGGCCTTCATGTCAACTCTAGCAACCTATGGTAGAGGAATTGGTGTAGCAGTAGCTACTGGTATGGATACTGAAATAGGTAAAATTGCTAAGATGTTAGATGAAAGTGAAAATGAACTTACTCCTCTTCAAAAGAAACTAGAGGAGCTTGGAAAAATTCTTGGTATTGGTGCCATCGTAATTTGTGTGCTTATGTTCACTGTAGGTGTGTTACAAGGTAGAGGCTTTAGCAATATGTTCATGACTTCTATCAGTTTAGCAGTTGCTGCAATTCCAGAAGGTCTTGCTGCTATAGTTACTATAGTTCTTGCTCTAGGTGTTCAAAGAATGATAAAGGAAAATGCTATCATTAGAAAGCTTCCTGCTGTTGAAACCCTAGGTTCTGTAAATATAATTTGTTCAGATAAAACTGGTACTTTAACTCAAAACAAAATGACTGTAGTTAAGTTTTTTGCTGATGATACCTTAGATGATATTTCAAAGCTAAATATTGAAAATAAAACTCAAAGGTTGCTATTAGAAAATATTGTGCTTTGTAATGATGCTACTGCCACAGAAACTTCAAAAACTGGTGATCCAACAGAAATTGCTCTGCTAGAAGCTGGTAATATGTTTAACTTGTTTAAGGAAGCTTTAGAAAAAACTCATAAAAGAATGGATGAAATCCCTTTCGATTCAGATAGAAAACTTATGACCACTGTAAACAATTATGGTGATAACTACTACGTAATGACAAAAGGTGCAACAGATAACCTTTTAACTCTTTGCACAAAGGCTTATATTAACGGTGAAATTGTACCATTAACAGAAGAGCTTAAAGGGAAGTTTTTAAAGGCTGCCACTGCAATGTCTGATGATGCTCTAAGAGTTTTAGGTTCTGCCTTTAAGATTGTTCCATCTACTCATATTGAAATAGATGAACTAGAAAAGGACTTAATTTTCATCGGACTTGTTGGTATGATTGACCCTCCAAGGTTAGAAGTTAAGGATTCTATTGAGCTTTGTAAGCAGTCAGGCATAAAGGCAATAATGATTACTGGAGACCACAAGAATACTGCCTTTGCTATAGCTAAAGAACTCCTAATTGCTGATAATATTAATCAAGTTGTTGCAGGCGCTGAGCTTGATAGCATGAATGATGCGGAACTTGCTAATAGAATCGATTCTTTAAGAGTCTTTGCTAGAGTTTCTCCTGAACACAAGGTTAGAATAGTTAAAGCCTTTAAAGCTAAAGGAAATATTGTATCTATGACCGGTGATGGTGTTAACGATGCACCTTCCTTAAAAGCAGCTGATATTGGAGTTGCCATGGGTATTACTGGTACTGACGTTGCAAAAGGTGCTTCGGATATGGTTTTAACTGATGATAACTTCTCTACAATTGTTTCTGCTATTGAAGAAGGTAGAAATATCTTTAACAATATTAAAAAATCTGTAGTGTTCTTAATTTCTTGTAACGCTGGAGAAATAGTTTCTCTATTCCTTGCTATACTTTTAGGATGGGCTGCTCCATTAAATGCTACTCATATTCTTTGGGTAAACTTAATAACAGACTCTTTCCCTGCTCTTGCTCTTGGAGTTGACCCAGGTGATAAAGATGTTATGAAAAAGAAACCAAGAAATCCCAAAGATAGTATCTTTAAAGGTTCTATATTTACCCTATTATTTAATGGTGTGTTAATTGGTATCTTAACCTTAGCTGCTTTCGTTTACGGTGTTCACACTTACGGTGGTGCTGAAGTTACTCTTACAACTGTTGGCGATAATCCAGCTGCTTTAATGCATGCTCAAACCTTAGCTTTCGTTGTATTAAGTGGTACTCAATTAGTTCATGCTCTTAATATGAGAAGTGAGAATAAATCCATATTCAAACTTGGTATATTCTCTAATATGTATATGATTGGTGCAATAATTATTGGTATTGCTCTACAACTTGCAGTAATATACATTACACCAATTGCTGAAATCTTTAAGGTTGTACCTTTAACTTTAGGCGACTGGGGCTTTGTAGCCGCATTAAGCTTAATAGTTCTTGTGCTTAATGAAATATTAAAATTATTTAGACGTGATAAGTAATTTATTTAAAACTATATAAAATAAAAAAACTGATGAGTTTTCATCAGTTTTTTTATTTTAACTTTGTTCCAGTTTCATCTTGGGTAACTAACCCTTTTTTCATAAGACCTCCAAGAGCCCTTTTAAATGCGTTCTTACTAGTGTTAAATTGCTTCTTTATATCCTCTGCATCACTTTTATCATTGTAGGGCATAAAGCCATGATTTGACTTAATATAGTCGAAAACAATTTCTTCAAGTTCACTCTTCTCTTCAAGTCTTTTATTTCTTGTAGTAACTTCTATTTTTCCATCTTCAAAATATCTTTTAACTCTAACCTTTAAAGTTTCTCCCATTTTCACCTTTGAAAAACTTTCTTTTGTTAAGATAATTCCTCTATAAATATTTTCAAGAGCAATTACTATGTTACCATTTTTATGAGCGCCATAAACTACCCCTTCAACTTCTTCTCCTATGTTATAGGTAGTTGTATCATGAAGATGGCTATCCACTCTAGTAGTTGCAGCTATTCTTCCAGTTTTGTCTAAATAGATATAAAATAAATAGCTCTTTCCTACTTCTAAGTCATAGGTAATTTCCTTAAAAGGCACTAGAACGTCTCTTTCTAAACCTATGCTTATAAAGTAACCTATTTTAGACTTATCCACCACCTCAAGATATGCTACATCTCCTACCATAGCTTTTGGCATTTTCATAGTAGATATTACCCTATCCTTCGAATCTCTGTAAACAAATACTTCTACTTCTTCTCCAAGTTCTAGTTCTCCTACTGCACTTTTTATAGGTAACAATATGTCATCAGAAGTTGTTTTGCCCTGACCATCTAGATAATATCCAAAGTCGCTGGTTCTTACAATTTTTAGTTTATTAATCTTCCCTATCTCTATCATACTCTTCTCCTGTTTTATAAATTTTCCCAGTTGATGTAATTATTTAACTTCTCTACAAACTTAGTTAAATATTTCTCCTCAAGTTCTGTGAATCTATTAAGCACTGGACTATCTATATCTAGCACACCATAGACTTTATCCTCTTTAATTAATGGAATTACGATTTCTGAATTAGAAGCACTATCACAAGCAATGTGCCCTGGGAACTCATGAACATTAGCTATTCTTTGTGTGTTTTTTGTACTTACTGCTGTACCGCATACTCCATTACCAACTTTTATTCTGTTACAAGCAGGCTTTCCTTGGAAAGGTCCAAGAACAAGTTCACCATTACGCATAAAGTAAAACCCACTCCAGTTTAGTTTATCCATAACTGCATAAATAATTGCACTAGCGTTAGATATGTTAGCGTAAAGATCACTTTCAGAACTTAACTGTCCTTCAAGTAAAATTAGCATATATTTATATTTTTCTTCTGTAGTCATTTTATCTAAAGCACCTAATTTAATCACTATTTAAACCTCCTAAACCCTTAAATCAATCTTATTTATTTTACTTTCTTTTGCTTTTAAAGCCTAAAGTTTTTTATGTTCTTCTGCCATCTCTAAATAATGAATAGCGGAAGATTTTATAGAAGCTATTTCTTCTGAGCTTAATTCTCTTACTACCTTAGCTGGTGATCCAATGCAAAGCACTCCACTAGGGATCTTTTTCCCTTGAGTTACTAAACTTCCAGCTCCTATAATAGTATTCTCACCAATTTCTGCATTATTTAATATGATTGAACCCATACCTATTAAAACATTATTATTTATTTTGCACCCATGTATTACACAGTTATGGCCAATGGTTACATTATCTCCAATTTCTGTTGGGGTGTTAAAATCATTATGTACTGTTGTATTTTCTTGTATGTTTGTATTTTTACCTATGGTAGTATAATCCATATCACTTCTGATTACAGTTCCATACCATATATTTGCATTATCATCAATACTAACTTGCCCTATTACAGTAGCATTTTCTGCAACAAAACAAGATTCTTTTATGCTAGGCATTTTTCCTTTGTAGCTTTTTATCATAGCTTTCCCCTTTCCAGTATCTCTATCAATCTTTTACCAAAATTTATATAAGTTTACCCTTTATTATATCATTAATACTTCGATATAATAAGAATAACCTTGAAAATATTTTTAAAGTTATAGAATGCAATAAAGAGACTACACTAACAATAAACCTCCTTTTGCATTCTTTTTCATATAAGTTACTTTAATATAATTTTATTATTAAATTTTTTAAAAAAGTAAAAAATTAAACTGTACATAGTTTTAACTTATAAGGACCCAAATTTAACAATAAACTTATAATTGAAACCTACTTTGTTTCTCTTAAGACTTTTTAAAGATGAATGAGTTAAAGTTCCATCATGGAACCCTTTAGCTTTAATAAAACATAAAAAACCTAAAGAGATACGAGCTTACTTTAACACTCTAAAATATGAACAGAATTTTAAATGTCAAGCAAATTCCTTGAAATTTTTTTATAAAAATTTTTTTATAAATTCAATTCCTTTTAAATCCTAGAAACTCAAAGAGTGTAGTTGTTTTTACAAATTTTTACTATGAAGTTAGGGCCATTTTTGCAGTTGATTAATTAATTACTTTGGTATATAATACCACATATAGTAGTACACTATTAATAAACAACTACATATTGTGTATCATTTTATTTTATAGGGGGTGACTTTGCTGGTCTTTTCGTTGGGATGACTAGCATTTATTATGAAGAGCATAAATAATATTATTAAAAGATATTACACAAAACCACTAGATATAGATAAAAATCTTACTGTATATGATTTATTTCACTGGAAAAAGGTTGATGTATTTTTAAAGGATTATAAATCCAATACAGTAATCGTTGATATGAAAGATTTAGAGTTCCCTGAGAACTATTCCCAAAATGCCTGTGACATTATTGCTTCTAAATATTTTAAAAAAGCAATGGTTCCAAATGAAGTTGGCTATGAGAATAGCATGAAGATGGTAGTTCATAGAATAGTAAACTTTTGGTGTGAAGCTCTAAAGGATGAGGGAATAATTTCTACAGAGGATGAATTTAAAATACTATACGATGAGTTAGCGTATTGCTTTTTAAATCAAATGTATGCCCCAAACTCTCCTCAATGGTTTAATACTGGCCTTAAACTATCTTATGGTATTGCTGGTGAAAGCCAAGATAATTTTTATTATGATGAAAAATTAGGAAAAGTAGTTAAAAGTGAAGATGGATACACTCGCACACAAGCATCCGCTTGTTTTATTTTGTCCATTGAAGATAAGTTATTAGGTGATCATTCAATTTCTGAGCAATATGTAACAGAAACTAAACTATTTAAAGGTGGTTCTGGTACTGGAACAAACTATGCTTCCTTAAGAGCAAAGGGAGAGCTTCTTTCTGGAGGAGGAGTTTCTTCTGGAGTTATGAGTTTCCTAAAGGGCTTCGATAGAAATGCAGGAGCAATTAAATCTGGTGGTACCACAAGAAGAGCAGCTAAGATGGTTTGCCTTGATGTAGACCACCCAGAAATAATGGACTTTATTAAGTGGAAAGCTAAAGAAGAAGATAAAGTTCGTGCCTTAGGTAAAATGGGTTACGATGCTACCTTTGAAGGTGAAGCTTATGAAACTGTTTCAGGCCAAAATGGAAATAACTCTATTAGATTTAGTGATGAATTCATGAACAAGGTTGATAATCTTGAAGTTCATCCTAATGAAACTCTAATGCTAAAAGGTAGAGTGGATAGTAAGTTAGATAAAGAAGTAAAAGTTCAGGAGCTTTGGGATTTATTTAATAGTTCTGCTTGGCAATGTGCTGATCCAGCACCTCAGTTTGATGATACTTTCAATGCATGGCACACTTGTCCCGCTGGAGAAGACGGAGCATATGGCGCTAAGTACAATAGAATCAATTGCACTAATCCTTGTGGAGAATATGCTTTCTTAGATGATACTTCATGCAACTTAGCATCTATAAACATTTATAAGTTTTATGATGTTAACAATAAATCTTTTGATTTAGATGGATATATTCACTTAGTATCTTTAGTTCAACTAGCCCTTGAAGCTTCAATTCACTGGGGACAATTCCCAACTGAAGATATTGCTCGCAAAACCCATCTATTTAGAACCACTGGTCTTGGAATTGCTAACTTAGCTTCTTTACTCATGGTTATGGGACACCCTTATGACTCTGAAGAAGCAAGAGCTATATCTGCTGCCTTAATAGGTTCTCTTACAGCAACTTCTTATTCTACTTCTGCTTTAATGGCAAAAGCTCTTAGTCCATTTGAGAAGTACGAAATAAATAAGGACTATATGTTAGCTGTAATTAGAAATCATGGAAGAGTTGCTGGTGCAGTGAATACTCCTTATGAGAATTTACATTATAAGCCTTTAGAGGTTGATCATGAAATACTAAAGAAAAATAATCTTGGACATCTTTCTAAAGCCTTAAGAAACCTTTGGAAAGAAGCTATTGAAGCTGGAGAAAAATATGGCTTTAGAAATGCTCAAGTGTCTGTAATCGCACCAACTGGTACAATTTCCTTTGCTATGGATTGTGGTGCTACCTCTATTGAGCCATACTTCTCTCATTTTATTTACAAAAAGCTTTCAGGGGGCGGTTTTATGACTATCGTAAACCCTGTTATTGAAGCTGCATTAGATAACTTAGGTTATAATGAGGAAGAAATTAAAGACATAGTTGAATATATTTTAAGAAAAGAAACTGTTACAGAAAATGGTTTTGAATATGAGAAAATTGTAGATGGTAAAATTGAAGGGGCTCCTCACCTTAAAGAGGAACATCTTGCAATATTTGATACTGCAAATAAATGTGGTAGTGGTAGCAGATATATTAAACCAATGGGCCACGTTCTAATGATGTCTGCCATAACTCCATTAATTTCTGGAGCTATCTCTAAAACTGTTAACTTACCTAAAACTGCTTCAATTGATGATTTTAAAAGAGTTGTGTTAACTTCTTGGAAACTTGGAGTAAAAGGTATTTCCCTTTATAGAGATGGTTGTAAAGCAAGTCAACCTCTTAACTCTACAAGTTTAAATGAGGATGATAAAGTTTCTTTAGAAGATTTAACTTACAACCAATTATTAGAAAAAGCAAAGTATTTACAGCATAAATCTGTGGTTTCAACTAGAGAAAAGCTACAAGGAATAAGATTTGGCACTACTCATCCAGCTCAAATAGATGATGTTAAAATCTATACCACAGTTAATAGAAATGAGCATGGGGAAATATCTGAAATTTATATGACTACAGATAGAGAAGGAACTATTATAACAGGACTTTTAAATTCCTTATCTAAATCAATTTCAGTAATGCTACAATATCATGTTCCTGCTAGCGATATTGCTAAAATGCTTAGAGGTCAAAAATATGAACCTTATGGTTTCGTTCAAAAGCATCCATACATTAAAAATGTATCCTCTATTTCTGATTTAATTAGTAAAATCATCGATATAGAGCTCGGAGACTTTTCTAGATGCCAGGTTAAACCTGACAACTATGAGGGCATTACTAGCAGAGCTAGAACTCTTATAGCTGAAAATGAAATCTCAAGTTCAATAGAAGATCCTTCTTCAATTACAGGTGAAAGAATTTACTCTGAGGTTTGTTCTCACTGTTCAAGTACTAGATTAGTTAAAAATGGCACTTGCAAGGTTTGCCAAGATTGTGGAACAACTACAGGATGTAGTTAACTTTTATAGAATTGAGCATTTCAAAACAATAATACATTTATAATATGTTGTTAATGTATTAACCTACATCGAATGAAATTAGTTATATTCGATTAAGTAATTATTCTTTTATTAAAAATAAAAAATCACTATTTATTTTAAGTATAAATAGTGATTTTTTATATAAAGAGATAATGTTATTCAGAAGTTCATTTGCTCCTAAATACCCCTAATACTATTAGAAATATATTATATATTCATCCATTAATTATCTGCAACCGGTTCACTGAATTCTATGATTTCACTTTTAATCTCATGTAATTTACTAATTTTTATATACATAAATAGGCCTACCACTATAAATAACAGCCCTGCTAATTTCCATACATTTATCAGTGAAAACGCTTCAATTAATACGCCACTTAAAAATGATGCTAATGGTGCTGCCGCAAGCATAACCATAGTAGCAACTGATCCTACTCTTCCTAAGTATCTTTCATCACAAGACTTCTGTATTTCAGTAAAACTCCAAGATCCAATTATGGATGAAATTGCACCTACAGAAAAGAACATAATAAACAATATATATTGTGATTTTATATAGCAAGAAATAAGTATTACCACTCCTAATAATACAAGATTATATAGATATGCATTTTTTAACTTTATGTTTTTCTTTACTAGGATTGGATAGAGTATTCCTCCCACGATACTTCCTATGGTCAATGTTGTCATAAATATTCCTGCCCAAGTTGGACTTAAACTAAATATTTGATCTACTGCCACTGGAACAAACCTTTCTAATGGCACTAATAGCGCACTTAAAATTAGTATTCCTAGAAATAGTATCGGTATTAACTTAGTAGTAAATATATATTTTACCCCTTCTTTAAAATCAGATATAATTTCTAAGGCTTTTCCTATTTTTTTCTCTTGACTTTTTGGTAACTTAATTACTAATACAGCAACTCCAGACAATAAGAAAGTTATAGAGTCAAATATAAACAATACTTCTTTATTCACAAATACAATTAGTAATCCTGCTAATGAGTAACCTAATATTCCTGCAATCCTACCAAGTACGGTTGAAACTGAGTTAACTAAATGTAATTCTTCTTTATCTACTATTGATACAAATACAATATTAGCACAAGGTTCGAAGAAACTTTCTGCAACAGAAACTAATACTGCCATGCTATAAATATGCCATAGTTGAATTGTTCCACTGAACATTAGCACTGGTATTAAAATAATCGCTCCAGCTCTTACCATTTCAGCAATAAACATTATTCTCTTTTTACTATATCTATCAGCAATTACTCCTGCAATTGGACTTATTAAAAAATTCGGTATCATACTAAACAACATAACAGTTCCCATCGCTACTGCTGAACCTGTAAGATCATACACAAGGTACATTAGTGCTAAACTTTCAAGAGAATCTCCAAACCTGGATAATACTCTTGAAAGCACAAAAATTAGTGCATTCCTATTTTTTAATAATTTAATCATAATCTTAACTCCTCTGCCCTTTTTTGGGTACAATTAATATTATCAAACCATATATTCTTAGCAAATTCCTTCCAACTTTTTAATTGAACATTTTTTCATAATTTTTGCCACTGTACAGTAATTCTCAAAATTACCACCCCAGCTATCATAATTTGAGTATGCTAAGCACTTATTACAGTAATCTTTAATGTTACAGTTTATACATTTCTCTGGTGTTTCAAATAAATGTGAACAAAGTATTTCCTTGGCTTTTTCTCCTTCCCAGATGTCTTCCAAACTTTCATGAATTATATTTCCCATACTTTTTCTTACAAGTTCGCATGGATGTACCTCTCCCTCTGGGGATACCCATAGCTTTGTTTTACATGCTGAACAATATGATTTAGAGAAATTACAGTAATTATTTTCGTGTAGCCATTCAATTGTTTCTTCTTTTACTTGAAATTTGGAATTGTCTCTATCATCACCTATGTTAGGTAATATATCGTGCCCAATAATGAAAGGAATCTTATTATTCTCTAAAAACTCAATATTTTCTTTCATACTATGTTCGTTTTCTGAAGTTACGATGTGCTTAAATAAATAAGGAATATTATACTTTTCTAAAATTTTGCTTACTTTAATTGTTTGTTTATAGGATCCTCTAACTTGTGTAAATTCATCAAAATCTGCTTCTATAGAGGAGTGATATGATATAACTATTTCTAGATCATCATATGTTGATAATTTTTTTACTATCTCTTCATTCATTAGCGAACCATTTGTTTGTACATTAAGTTTAAATCCTAGTTTATGTGCCAAATCTATGATATCCATTATATTAGGATGTAAAAAAACTTCACCTCCTGTAATTAGTAAATTAACAACTCCAAGCTTTTTTAACTTATTTAGGACACCTTTGATATCTTCAAAACTCATTGTTTTTTGTTCCAAACTATCAATAAAGCAGTATTTACATTTGTAGTTACAGCTATAAGTTATTTCGAGGTTTGCATGTACAGGAGTTCTACTATTTAACGCAAGTGAACCGAACTTCTCTAACTGTCTCTTCATGTCAAGATTTATTCCAATATCAGTGTTGGACTTATCAGTAACTACAATGTTTGCGCTCATTAATATATCTAAATCCTTTTCACTATACATTCTTAAAATTTCTTCCATAGTCTTTTTATTCTTGTTTATATCTTCAATCAACTCCAGATACTTTTCTTTAATAAATAATGGTATATGCTGCTTATTGTGTTTAATCATCAAGTATTTTTTTCCATTTCTCAGCATATTAATCTTTATATTAGTATTTAAACCAAAACTAGATTCTTTCATACTCCCTAAGCTCCTTCAACCATATCTATAGATTTTTTACTTTGACTCCTCGTATCAACTTGTGATAAAATTTCTGCACTTTTACATTTTGAAGATATATCTTCATACATTCTAACTTCCCCAGGGCAATATAAGCAGTAATCCCTCTTTTCACATTTATTACACTTTTCATGCCTTTTTAGCTCATTTTTAATTATCCCCTTCATCTCATCGGATTCCCATATATCATCAAAATTGCTATCTAATATATTTCCTACTTCTTTTCTAAACTTCATACAGGGAAGGACCTTACCTTGATTTGTAATAGCAAAATTAGATTGTCCAGCACTGCATCCATATTCTCTTATATTCTTTTTCATATTCTCAATATTTTTACCGTAAAATTTTTTCAAATTTTCAATTTGACTTTTTTTCACAGCATAGTTTTCAATCATATCATAACCTTCAAAAGTTGGGCCTACATCATAAGTAAATCTAATTTTTGTATTATAGTTTCTCATAAAACTTTCAAATGCATCATATAAGTCAATATTTTCACTTGTCAATGTAGTCACAACATTAAATTTCAAGTTATTATTCTTTAATAAATCTATTCCACTAATAAACTTTTTGAAATTTCCAATCTTCCCACTTAATTTATCAAATTGTTGTTCTGTCGGTGCTATCAAAGAAATATTTATGATTTTCACATAGCCACTCTTTAATTCATCAATAATTTCCTTAGTCAAAAGGCTTCCATTTGTAAATACTCCCAAGATAAATTTTTGTTCATTTATATATTTTAAAATCTCTAAAATATCTTTACGAGCTAAAACTTCTCCTCCAGTAATATTTAAGAAAATAATTCCTGTCTTCTTTAATTTATCAAGTATTTGTTTTATTTGGTCAGTATCTAAATCGTTTTGATTTTTTAGGCTTTTTGCATAACAATAATAACAATCGAAGTTGCATTTTTCTGTAATTTCAAATGTTGCACTAATCGGTATTCTCTCTCTTTGGAGAATCTCTCCTACCTCTTTTTCATCAGTAATCATTCTTCCATGATAATCCAATCCCATTTTAAAGTTTTTAGTGTTCACATATATATATCCAAAGTTAACTTTTCTTTTCACTAAGTCCATTTTGTCCTCCAAGTTATAGATAAAAATACACAACTACATTACTGCTATTGCGTATTTTTACCAATATTAAAAAATTCAATTATTTTTAAATTAAAACTAAGACAAGATTCACTTAGAGGTTGTTCCAATACTGAGCTTAACTTAAACCCCTAACATAATTCTTCTCACCTTCAACACCTATACTCTTGTAGTGATCCCACTAAAACTCTTGCATGTTAACTAATATTTGAGTTAAAATTATTCATTTTTCACAAATCAAAATTTCACTCTATTTAGAGTTGACACATGCATACAAATTAAAGCTTTGTATCTCTACGCATAGTAACGTAACTTAATTAGTTTTGCTAACCTTCCGGCTTAACTACAGTAAGTAAAACAACTTAATCAGTTATACCCCTCTTCTGATTTACATACAAGGGAAAATACAACCTAATCCAAATACTTCACCTTCAGCATTTATTTCCTCAACTTCTTCTAGTAATTGGAACATCTTCTTATCTGTAATTTTTTCACTTTGTTCTAATATCTTTTTTGTGTTTTTATCCATGATTAATTCCCCACTTTCCACTTCTTTACTTTTATTTAAGTTATTAATGGTTATTAATTCGATACTATGTAACCCCTAGTACCGTGAAGTAATTTATTTAGTTTTATTAACCTTGCTAATTACCCACAAAAGCTAAAGCAACCTAATCCATTTACTTCGCCTTCAGCATTTATTTCCTCAGTTTCTTCTAATAATTGGCACATTTCCTCATCTGTAATTTTTTCATTTTGTCCAAATATCTTTTTTGTGTTTTTATCCATGATTAATTCCCCACTTTCCACTTCTTTACTTTTATTTAAGTTATTAATGGTTATTAATTCGATACTATGTAACCCCTAGTACCGTGAAGTAATTTATTTAGTTTTATTAACCTTGCTAATTACCCACAAAAGCTAAAGCAACCTAATCCATTTACTTCGCCTTCAGCATTTATTTCCTCAGTTTCTTCTAATAATTGGCACATTTCCTCATCTGTAATTTTTTCATTTTGTCCAAATATCTTTTTTGTGTTTTTATCCATGATTAATTCCCCACTTTCCACCTTTTTACTTTTATTTAAGTTATTAATGGTTATCAATTCGATACTATGTAACCCCTAGTACCGTAAAGTAATTTATTTAGTTTTATTAACTTTGCTAATTACCCACAAAAGCTAAAGCAACCTAATCCATTTACTTCGCCTTCAGCATTTATTTCCTCAGTTTCTTCTAATAATTGGCACATTTCCTCATCTGTAATTTTTTCATTTTGCCCAAATATCCTTTTTGTGTTTTTATCCATGATTAATTCCCCACTTTCAAAGTTTTACTTTTATTAAATAATTAACTTATTG
>NZ_AMQH01000002.1 GCF_000300195.1 Clostridium tunisiense TJ
CCCCTAGTACCGTAAAGTAATTTATTTAGTTTTATTAACTTTGCTAATTACCCACAAAAGCTAAAGCAACCTAATCCATTTACTTCGCCTTCAGCATTTATTTCCTCAGTTTCTTCTAATAATTGGCACATTTCCTCATCTGTAATTTTTTCATTTTGCCCAAATATCCTTTTTGTGTTTTTATCCATGATTAATTCCCCACTTTCAAAGTTTTACTTTTATTAAATAATTAACTTATTGCTATTTACCAGCTTGAAGCCATGTAGATTCTCTACAGTAAAGTAATTTAATTAGTTTTATTAACCTTCCCAATTAACCACAGAAAGTAAAGCAACCTAATCCATTTACTTCACCTTCAGCATTTATTTCCTCAGTTTCTTCTAATAATTGGCACATTTCCTCATCTGTAATTTTTTCATTTTGCCCAAATATCTTTTTTGTGTTTTTATCCATGATTAATTCCCCACTTTCAAAGTTTTACTTTTATTAAATAATTAACTTATTGATATTTACCAGCCTGAAGCCATGTAGATTCTCTACAGTAAAGTAATTTAATTAGTTTTATTAGCCTTCCCAATTAACCACAGAAAGTAAAGCAACCTAATCCATTTACTTCGCCTTCAGCATTTATTTCCTCAGTTTCTTCTAATAATTGGCACATTTCCTCATCTGTAATTTTTTCATTTTGCCCAAATATCTTTTTTGTGTTTTTATCCATGATTAATTCCCCACTTTCAAAGTTTTACTTTTATTAAATAATTAACTTATTGATATTTACCAGCCTGAAGCCATGTAGATTCTCTACAGTAAAGTAATTTAATTAGTTTTATTAGCCTTCCCAATTAACCACAGAAAGTAAAGCAACCTAATCCATTTACTTCGCCTTCAGCATTTATTTCCTCAGTTTCTTCTAATAATTGGCACATTTCCTCATCTGTAATTTTACTACTTTTTTCAAATACTTTTTTTGTGTTTTTTTTCATATTTATCCCCCCTTCCAAAGTTTATATTTTTATTAGAACGGTATTTATACCATTTAATAACTGAAAAATGTGTGCTATTTAGAAAACCTGCTCCACTTAGACAATATTATACTTGGAGTATTGGAATTATATCATCAACATTTACATTTCCTAATATTGCTACACCCAGATTCTCTGTTGAAATTACCTCATCAACTATTTTAGTTAAATTTCCCTTGTTAACTTTATCCAATATTCTTAATTCATCTTCTAGTAAAAATAGTGATCCTCTAATAGCACTTGCCCCTATGGTCTTAAGCTGAGCTGAAGTTGACTCAATTGAATATAAAATTTCAGTCTCCTTAACTTTTTTCACATTTCTAATAATTGCTTCATCAATACCATTTTCCTTCAAATACTTTAATTCTTCCATGCATATCTTAATAATTTCTTGTATTTTGTCATTATTAGCAGTAAAGGTAAATCCTATATCCCCAACTAAGCTAAATGCAGCTGAAAATCCTGATAATGAATAAACCAATCCCCTTTTTTCTCTTAATTCATTAAATAATCGTGACCCTGGTCTAACTAAAATATCCTTTAATACTTCACAATACTTACTTCTTTTATCTGTACATGGATATGTTGAAAATCCTATTCCTATAGTTGATCTATTACCACCAAACGAATCATTTATATATATCCCTTGTCCATTTTGAATTATAGGATCTTTTGTATTTTGGGGTTTATCCTCCCAACTACCAAACAGCTTATTAATATCTTTTTCAATTTCTCCAAATTCAAAGCCGCCTACAACTACAAGAACACAATTTTCTGGAACGTATGCTTTTTGAATAAGTGAGTCCACCATATTTTTATCTATATTTTTTATTGTGTCTGGACTTCCAATAACAATCTGACCAAACCCCTCCTCACCCCACAATGCTTGTCCAACTCTTTCTCCAATCTGCTTAGAATAAGTTAAGTATCCTTCTACTTCTCTTAAAATAATCTGTTTTTCATTCTCTAAATCATTTACTTCTACAGGTTCTTTATTAACTACTATATAGGATAAAACTTCTAGTATCTTGGTAATATCTTTTCTTAATCCATCAATATAATATCCAGTATAATCTTTTGTTGTTACTGCATTATATTTGCTTCCTATTCTGTTTAAATCATCTATAGAATTTGACATACTTACTAAACTATTTTTACATTTAATCTTAAACATTAAGTGCTCTACTAAATGAGAAATACCATTATCTTCAACAGTTTCATTTTTTCCACCTTGATTTACCCAAATTCCACATGAAACAGTTCTTTGTTCTGGAATACGTCTTAATAAAACTTTTAATCCATTGTCTAAACAAGAGGTCGAAATTGAAAACACTAGTAATCACCACTTTCTAAAACATAAGTCTTATATTATTGATAACAAACATTATTTCATAACTCAAAATTCATTATGATATTTCATTAAGCATTTTTATAGCAATTTTTCCATTATCTTTTCTCATGAATAATACTTCTATAGCTTTAGTATTACTTAAATCCATATTGTTATTTTTATACATGCTAAGAACATCACATGTATAACTTGCTCTATATTCAAATTCATTTGAATTATTTATAAACTCATATTTATCTTTTTCAAATTTGAAAATATCTAAAGAAGTTTTACTTTCTTCTGATAAAGCCCTTTCAACTATTAAGCTAAACGTTTTATATAATAACTGAACAATTAAGTTCATGTTTTTACCATTTTCTTTACTTACAGCTTCCAAATCTTTTTTGAACTCACTAATTATATTTTTATTCTTTATAAATATTTTATCTAAACTCGAATCAAACCTTCGTAGTAACAACTCAAATGTTAAGTTAAAATTATTATACAAAATAGAAATCATTGATACGAATACGTCTATACCTTTAAAAGAATCTCGTATGTCAGTTGAATATTCATAAAAGTTCATGAAAATATCTTTGTGTTTTTTTACTAAAGGAAACAACTCTTCACTATATTGCCCTTCTAATATTGGTAAATTTATATTTTCATTATCGATATACATCTTATTCTTTAATAATTCATACTCTTCTGTCCCTGGCATAATAATCAATCGATGTAATTGAATTGTTTTTATTTTTAATTTTAAAAGTTTGAGGATGAAATTTAATGTATCTTGGATATCTTCATAAGTTTCATCAAAAAATCCATAAATTAAGGATATTGCCATATCAATATTGTGTTTTTTTAAAATTTTTATGGTATCTAAAGCCTTTTTTAAATTAATATTCTTCTTTATTCTTTTTTGAATTTTATCAGATCCTGTTTCTATACCTAAAAATATACTTTTACATCCTGCATTTTTCATGCTTAATATTAAATCCTCATCTAAGGTGTCTACTCTCGCACTACAGCTCCAACTTATATTTAATTTTTCATTAGATAAAATTTCACAAAAATTCATTATAGTATCTTTATTCATAGTAAACATATCATGAGTAAAGGAAAACATACTTATCCCATAATTAACTTTTAATAATTTTATTTCATCAATTATTCTTTCGATACTCTTTAATCTGTATTTTCTTTTCCAAAATAAACTTGTAGAACAAAAGGTACAACCAAAAGGACAACCTCTTCCTACGTCTATGTTTATTTTTTCGGGAATAACTTTAGGATCCATTAAATCTAAATTTATAATTGGTAGTTCATCGAGATTGTGACTTATAGCTGTTTCATTTATACCAATTCTATTTCCAATTCTGTATGCTACACCTCTTAATTCACTAAGAGGTAGCGAATTAAGAAGATTATTTACTATCGGAACTATAGTTTCTTCTCCTTCACCAATACCAATAGCATCTATAGATTCAAAAGCCTGTAATGTTTCTCTTGCAGTTAAAGTTGCTTGTGGTCCTCCTAATAGTATTTTTACACTACTGTTATACTTTTTTAATTCTTCTGCTAGTTTTATTGTAAAAGGATATGAATTACACATTGTATAAAATGAAACTATTTTAGGGTTATATTTAAGAATATATTTTGCCATTTTACTTAATGTTTCATGTATATCCTTACCTAGTTCAAAATTTCCGTTATAAAGTAATGCATCAAAATCAATAACTTTAGAATCAAATTCTTTATCTTTTAAGATTTTAGCTAAAATTAATGTTCCACTATTAAGACTCTCAATCTGCTGGACAAAATTAATGCTATTCACAAATACAATATCCATATTTCCTCCTTTTTTATGTTTGCTTTAATTATCAATAACAACATAATACTCGATAGTATTATTTAGTAGTTTTAAAAATGTAGTTACTACATTTCTTTTAGCTTGAAAAGTATTACTTTCCATCTAGAAAATAGACGCATTAAAGAAAGTTAATAGTTCACGCTAGAAGCTAAGATATACATCCTACCTGTTCGAATATTCTCAATATTTAAGCTAGACTAGCTTTTTCATATATTTTAATTTCTCTATCTCTATATACGGACGATAATATTCTTCATATTCTTTTTTTAAAAACAATTCCGAGCATACATGACATATCTCAACATAATTCTCTTCCAAACTTATTGGAAGTTTATGATTTTTTATTATATCTATAAACCATTTAACGCCATAAGTTTTCAACATTTTACAATATATATTAGAATTATATTTTTTTAATATTTCACTGATTGGCATTTCCTGTGCAGAACCTAAATACAATAGCCCATTGTACTCAGTTGGGCAACAGCATGGAAACGCCCTTCCATCAGGAAAAATTAGCAACGTAGTTTGATTAAAACATTTTTGAGTACAAGCAGAACTTTTATATATTAAATCTTGTTTACTAATTTTCTCGGCAGCTCTACCTACTGGTGAACATGGCCTCTCAATTATTGTAAAACTTGAAAGATGCTCATTTAGGACATCTTTTATATCTTTTAATCTATGGCTTTTCTGTGTCACAACAGAAGACAGTTCAATTTCCAAATTTGAACCATCAGAGGCTTCCAATATATTCCTAATATACTCATAGGGAATATATTTTGAATGAAATTCATCAACACTTAAATCCATTCTACTTAATCCTGCATTAATTAAATTTTCCACAATTTTCTTACTATTTTCTTTGGTTTTGCCCCAAAAACCATTAGTAGTTACTGCAATCTTAAAATTTAAACTTTTTGCTTTCTTAATTAATTTTATTAATTCATCATAATATAAGAATGGTTCTCCCCCTGAGATACCCACATATTTAAAATTACTAATTTTAGATGCCTGTTCCATATAATTGTAAGCTTGTTCTAACTCCATAATTCCTTTAGTTCTTGGAGAACAACTCAACGCACATATGTCACACTCAGCATTACATTGTTCTGTTAATATTAAAGCTAATTTCTCAAAAGACATATTTCGCCTCCTTTATATTCATTATTTTAAAAAATTTAGATTCCAATTAATTAGTAAAATTGGAACTGAAAACAATATTATCTTAAAGAATAACATCTCACTAAGCACCTATGCTAATATGTTTTCGATATGCAAGTCACTTTTATTTGCATATCGAAAATATATTTAATTAATCATCTTTACTAGGTGGGTCTATTATTAAATTAGAAGATTCACTTATTCCATTACTTATTTCTGCTGCAAAAGATATTTTAGCGTAAGCAGATAAAATAGCCACTGACAGCACTGTTACTACTATTATTTTCTTTAAATTTTTATTCATATTTATATCCCCTTTTTTATAACTTTATGTAAACAAATAACTACATAATATGTAAATACCTTACTCTTTATACTAATAATATCATCTCATTTTACTTTTGTAAATATACTTCACTTGCATTTTTAAAAAAATATTTTATTTTTATATAATTTATGTTATTATTAATTCATAATAGTTAGGAGATTAAATAATATGAATACTAAAATTATTTCACCAGGACAAAAATTGAAAGAATTAAGAAAAAAGTACAAAATTAAACAACATGAAATTTGCGGAACCCAAATTACGCGAGGCATGATTAGCATGATTGAGACCGATAAAGCAGGTCTAACAAAAAATACAGCAATATTAATTACAGAAAATATTAAAAGGCTTTGTGAAGAAAGAAATATATCTTGCAATGTTTCTTTAGAATATTTACTTGAATCAGAAGAAGAACAAGCAAAAAAAATATTAAAAAACTTTTTAGAACTTTTTAGTTCTCAACCTGAAAAAATTTTTTCCAATTCTTTTCAAGAAGAGTTTGGAGAAATTGAAAAAATAATTAATACTTATCAATTAAAAGACGACAAATATACTATATACAGAACAATAGGAGATATTTTTAAAAAGAGTAAAGAATATTATAAAGCTTATAGCTATTATTTAAGAGCTTTCGAATCCTGCACTAACTTATTTAATGACGTGAGATTAATCAAATTAATTGTTAATATAGGCTTTTGTTGTAATCATCTTAAAAGATTTAAAGAAACTCTAGAATTTAACAAATTGGCTAGTATTTACATGGATGATATACCCGAAGACCTAAATTATAAAATAAAGTTTAACAATTTAATTGCCTTAAAGAATTTAAAAGAATATGATTTAATGTTGATAGAACTTAATCAATTAGAAATTACATTTCAACGCAAGTTAAATTCAGAAAGAATTGAAAAAGTAAATGTAATGATTTTAAAAGCCAACTGTTTAAAAGAGAAAAAACTATACATCGAAGCTATCTCTGCTCATAGAGATGTATTAACTCTAGCTAATAGCAATATTGAACTGCAATTAGTCACCTTATGCAATCTCATTGAAATATATATTGAATTGAATGATAGTAGTAATTTAAGGAAATATCTTGATAGATGCATAGCTCATTTAATAGATTATCAACTTGTAAATGATAAGATTTATTCATCAGAAATATATAATGATATTGGTTTAGGATATTATACAATACATGAGTTTGAGTTAAGCAAGCTTTACTTTAATAAATCTGTAATTGAAGCAAAAGAAACTAAAAATGCCAACATTTTACTTCTAGCTTTGAATAAGCTACTAGATATAGCTATTTGTGCTAATAATTTAGATGAAGTTGAAGAGCTTAAAATGCAAACACTTGAGATCATTTCATTAAAGCTCTTACCAAGTAACAATGTTTTGCTTATTAAAATTTTAAAATATTATAATAGTATTGGTAGAACTCAAACTGTAGATGATATACTTAGTTTTGCTGAATCCTTATTTTAAGGTACTAATTCACATTACTGATTGTACTTTTTCAGTAATCAACCCAATATACCCCTAAATTTTAAAGATTATTATAAAGGCACATACAAATACTGTTAGCTGAAGAATAGATGAATTACCTATAAACTATCCCTCTAGTAGGTTATTAAGTTTTAATCCTTACTAGAAACCCCTTGGTTTAGTTTATTAGTGTTTCTATATAAAATTTGGCTATTTATTAAGCATTTTATTATATTAAAGGCTAAAAACTCACTTAACCCCCCTCTATCCGCTGAAGTGGATAGAGGGGGGTTTTTTTAGAATCAATTTTCTTTACACTATTTCATCTCCTATACATTGTATTTTTCTGTTCAACATCTAATTTTTTATACACATCATAAATTTACTCGTACTTGAGTGCCCTTCTTATATACTTAAATTTCACAAATATATCACAATTCCATGAAAAACTCATTACAACTACAGCTTAAAATGAAATAGTAATATTTCTTATAGGTATGGTTTTTGAGATGAAGGCTTAATTTATTCATCTGTAAATACTATAGCCCAACCTAGCTAAGATAATATATAATCTGTATCTTACCTCTGGGGACCTATAAATTTTGCAATTCAAATCATAATATTAACTTTCGGGAGGGGTTACTTTGAAAAAGAAAACTAGATTATTTACTCAAGGCTTTTTCTTTGTTTTAATTGCACTAATAGCTGTAAATCATGGATTATCAGAAAAAGGAATTGCCCTATCATTTATTCCAACAGCTTCGCTTCATGCTATTTGTCCTTTTGGTGGAGTAGAAACTTTATATACTCTTTTAGCCTCTGGCAAATTATTACCTAAGTTACATGAATCCACTTTAATAATAACTGGCTTAATACTAATTATTTCTTTACTATTTGGAAAGGCCTTTTGTGGATGGATTTGTCCCCTAGGTACTGTTCAAGAGTGGATAGGAAAGGTTGGAAGAAAGCTTTTTAAAACAAGGTACAATAGTTTTATTTCCCCAAAAATTCATAAGTTCTTATCCTTTGGTCCTTATATCATCTTACTCTTGACCCTGTATGCCACAGCAACAACTGCTAAACTTGCCTTTCTAGATTTTGATCCTTACCATGCACTATTTAGCTTTTGGACTGGAGAGGTTGCTCTTTATAGCATAATTATTTTAGTTTTAATTTTGCTTGCATCCTTAGTTATAGAAAGACCTTGGTGTAAATATTTATGTCCTCTAGGCATAGTTTTAGGTATCACTAATAAATTTAGATTGTTTACAATAAAAAGAAATGATAGCACTTGCATATCCTGTAAGTTGTGTGACAAAAAATGTCCTATGAACCTAACCATATCAGATAGCACTAAAGTTTCGTCTACAGAATGTATTTCTTGTATGGAATGTACTTCTGAAAATACATGTACAATGCAGAATACCCTAGTAATGAAATCAGGAAAATCACATATTAAAAATAAGTTCATGCCTTTACTTATTATTCTATTTCTCTTTGGTGGAATACAATTATCCAAATCTTTTTCCCTTTGGAAAACAGAAAGAAGTGCAGAGCCTGCTAAGATTACTTCTAGTGACTACACTGAAAAATATGATCCTGCAGATATCAGAGGCTCTTATTCCTTTAAGGAAATTTCGAGTCTTTACAATGTGAAAGAAGAAGACCTTATTACCAGCTTTAAACTAAGTGATATTAACCTTAAAGTTAAAGATTTAGAAACTCTTTATTCAGATTCTGAAATAGAAATAGGTACAAAGTCTGTGAGATACTTCGTTGCTCTTTACAATGAAATTCCTTTTGATAAGGGCGAAGAGGAAGTATTCCTACCCTCCTCTGCTGTAGATCTACTATTATCCACAAAAAATTTAAACCCTGAAGAAATTGATTATTTAAAAGCTCATGAAGGAAACTAAATTTAACTAACCCTAATCATAAAAAAGCAAGAAAATCATAATGATTTTCTTGCTTTTCTAACATTATTAATCCATAATGAAAGTCCCATTTACTTTACTAGAACTACTATGGCTTTACATTTTAATTTAACTTCTATTAATTTTCTTGTTTATCTTCACTTTCTTCACTATCTTCATAATCTACGTCGATAATAGTTGAATCACTATAATCTATAACTGTATCATCCTTATTTTCTTCATAATCATCTTTGTTTACATTATAATAATATTTTAAATTTGGATCTTCTCTATACTCTTTTTCCAACTTCTTAGCTTTATATTTTAAATAAATTACTACTCCTGAAATAGCTATCACTGCCAATATGATAATAAAAAACAAACTTCTTACAAAAAACCCAAAGACTCCAAATATTACTGGTGAAAACACAATGAATAAAACAACAATCAATATAATTTTTAGTATATCTTTAAAATTATTCATTAATTATTCTAATTCCTTTCTCTTCTATATTAGGACATTAGGCATTTTAAAAAAATAAATAAGTCAGTATGTTTGTCTATTTTGAGTTATACTGCGTCAACAGAACCCTTAGATAGCTCTACTATCTGCGGAACCTGTTTCCTAGTCGCACAAGCTTGCTTGTGAATTAAAAATCCCCTTCACATCTTTGACTTGTTATTTATTTTCAAATGCCTTAGTTTCACAAACTATCAATACCTTGTCCTTATTATATGATATTATATTATAAATCTAAAATTAATAAATATAGGTTTCTCCATTTTAATAAAAAATTAATATTATTGAAGACCTCCATCTACATTTATTATTTGTCCTGTAACATAACTTGAATCCTCACTAGCTAAAAAAGTTACTACCTTTGCAACTTCTTGTCCATTCCCTAATCTACCAAGAGGAATTTCACTAATAAGTTCTTCTCTTTCTTCTTTTGATAACCAAGCATTCATATCAGTATTAATAACCCCTGGGGCTACTGCATTAACTCTAATGTTGCTTGGTGCAAGCTCCTTTGCAAGAGATTTTGTAAAGGAGTTTATTGCTCCTTTAGAGGAAGAATATAGTACCTCACAAGAAGCTCCCAAGTTTCCCCACATGGAGGAGATATTTATAATATTACCTCTTTTATTGCCAATCATATGCTTTATTACATTATGACTTGTATTATATGCGGATTTAAAATTAATATCCATAATGCTATTGTAATCACATTCTTCCATATCCATGAATAGTCCTACTTTTGATATAGCTGCATTATTTACTAGTATATCAATTTTTCCTAAGGTTTTAATTATTTCTTCAATCATAGATGAAGCAAAATTATAATTGCTCACATCTCCTTTTATTAAAATACCATAAGCCCCCATTTCTTTAATTTCCTTCAGGGTCTCTTCAGCCCTTTCATCATCATTAACATAATTTAATGCTAAAATAGCACCTTGTCGAGCAAACTCTATGGCTATGCTTTTTCCAATGCCCCTAGTTCCCCCTGTTATTAATGCAACTTTCCCTACTAATTTCATATACAAACACCTCTATAGCAAAATATTCTTATTACCTAACTGTAAGTTACAAAAAATTATTAATCCATAACTATAACTACCTAGAAAAACCAGTCTTTGTTTTATTAACTTTAGCTGTTAAAACTAGTAACTTTTCTTTTAATATTATATCTAGAAAATCCACAGTTACTTGTCTATCTAAGTAAGTAACATATAAATATATTATGTATTGTATCCTAAGTAATAAGTTATTTCTATAGAAACTTTAACTCTGCGTTATTATTTAAAATTATTCTAACTTATATAAGTTTATATTTTCTATATTTAAGGTTTAAAGATTCAGTTCTAGCTTCATAATATAACTGTATGCTTATTAAGGAGGGTCTATATGGCTTATAAAATTACTAACCTCTGTACCTGTTGTGGTCTTTGTATTCCTGAATGTCCTTTGAATTGTATTGGAAAGGGTGATAATATTTTTATTATAGATGAACATATTTGTATCGAATGTGGGGCTTGTTCTAATGTATGTCCCGTTAGTGCTCCTATTTTAGACTAATAATAGTTTATTAATTTTAAAATTATAATTATTTCTATTTACATAAACCCTCTACTTAATCATCCTGTAGAATTATATAAATCTCTTTATTATTTTCTGAAAATATGTTATTATTATGTTGATTTAAGAAAAAGGAGGTTTTTGATTATGGCTTATAAAATTGTTGATGCTTGCATCTCTTGTGGAGCATGTGAAGCTGAGTGCCCAGTTAACTGCATAAGCGCTGGAGATGGAATCTACCTAATCGATGGAAATGCTTGTATCGAGTGTGGTGCTTGTGCTAGCGTTTGTCCAGTAGGAGCTCCAGTTCAAGAATAATTGAACATAGAAGTAACCTTAAAAAGTACAAGCTATTAACTTTTGTTAATAGCTTGTGTTTTTTTATGAAATTATATTATCTTTTAACTTTGATTTGAAGAAACATAGTTGTGTCAAGCTTCTACTTCTAGTTTAAGTTATTATCTTATTCCATTAAATCAGTAAAACCTTCACCTAAAGTTTCATGAACATTATAAGTTATTATAAAAGCTTTTGGATCAATTTCTTTAATAAAGTTTTTTAACCTAATAACTTCCCTCTTTCCAAGAACAGTTGTTATTACCTCTTTATTTTGAAGGGAGTAAGCACCTTTTGCATCATATAAGGTTGCACTTCTATCAAGTTCTTTTATTATAAAGTTTTTGATTTCTATTCCTTTACTACTAACTATTTCAACTTTCTTAATTATATTTAACCCTTGAATAGCTGAATCTACTGTAAATCCATTTATTATAACTCCAAGTAAAGAATACATACCTACTGTAGCACCAAAAGCAGCTATAGCTAGTATAGTAACTAATAAGTCTGCTAGCAAAAGACCTTTTCCTATCTCTAAATGCATGTATTTATTTAATATTTTAGCTACTATATCTGTACCACCAGTAGAGGCATTTTGATTAAATACTATAGCCATACCAATAGCTCCAACTAGAATACCAAAAATAAGGTTTATAAATATATCCTCAGTTACCGGACCACTCATTGGAAACACTGTTTCCATAATAGATATTATAAAAGAAAGCATTAAGCTTGAATATATGGTTTTAACTCCAAACCCAGAGCCTATAAATATAAAGCCAATTATAAATAAAATCACATTTAAAACTAGCATTATAGCTCCAACATTTAGTACTGGAAAGTAATAATTAATAACCATTGCAAGACCTGTAACCCCACCTGCTGCTAAATCATTTGGTATTAAAAAGAAGTAAACTCCTGCTGCAACCAATATAAGTCCTATAGTAATCATTACATATTCATAAATTGTTTTTTTCATTTGGAACCCTCCTTAACATATAGTATATTAATAAACTTAAAATTATATTTATTTTTTCACAAATAAAAAACTCTCAACCTACTACGGCAAAGAGTTATGCTCATTTCTAAAAATGTGTACATCAAGTTTAGAAAATCTTTATTTTATATAATTAGTCTTAATAAATCTAAAATATATTGAGACTAATTATAGTATATTTTACGTTTATCATTGTTACCCAATGATATTATACTACACTTGTTATGGAAAGTAAATATGTGATATTTATGTAAATTTATTCATGTTTAATGTATTTTTATAACACTATAAAAAAAGGGCTTAAAGCAAAAGCCTTAAACCCTTGAAAATACTGATTAATCTTAGTAATAAAATTTCTTATTTTAGAATTCAGCTGTTCCTGTAGTTCTTGGGAATGGTATTACGTCTCTAATGTTGCTCATTCCTGTTAAATACATAATCATTCTTTCAAAACCAAGTCCGAAACCAGCATGTTTTGTTCCGCCATATTTTCTAAGTTCTAAATACCACCAGTAATCCTCTGTATGAAGTCCTAACTCTTCTATTCTCTTTATTAGAAGGTCTAGTCTTTCCTCTCTTTGGCTTCCACCAATGAGTTCTCCAACTCCTGGCACTAAAAGATCTGTAGCTGCTACTGTCTTGTTGTCATCATTCATTCTCATATAGAAAGCTTTTATATCCTTTGGGTAATCAGTAACAAATACTGGCTTTTTATATATTTCTTCTGTAATATATCTTTCATGTTCAGTTTGAAGGTCACAGCCCCACTCAACTGGATATTGGAACTCTTTATCTGCTTTCTTTAAAAGCTCCACAGCTTCAGTATAAGTTATCTTACCAAATTCTGAATTTGCTACATTCGTTAATCTTTCAATTAAGCCTTTATCTACAAAGCTGTTGAAGAATTCCATCTCTTCTGGAGCATTTTCCATTACATAGTTAATGATATATTTTACCATATCTTCTGCAAGTTCCATATCATCATTTAAATCTGCAAATGAAATCTCTGGCTCAATCATCCAAAACTCTGCTGCATGTCTTGGAGTGTTTGAGTTTTCTGCCCTAAAGGTTGGTCCAAAGGTATAAACATTTCTAAAAGCAAGAGCATAAGCTTCTGCTGCTAACTGTCCACTAACTGTAAGGTTAGTTTCTTTTCCAAAGAAATCTTGCTTATAGTCTATTTTTCCTTCCTCAATTTTTGGAATGCTGTTTAGATCCATTGTTGTCACTTTAAACATTTCTCCAGCACCCTCACAATCACTTCCAGTAATGATTGGTGTATGAGTATACACAAAGCCTCTTTCTTGGAAGAACTTGTGAATTGCAAAAGCTGTTAAAGAACGTACTCTAAATACAGCTGAAAAAGCGTTACTTCTTGGTCTTAAGTGTGCTATTGTTCTTAAATATTCAAAGCTGTGTCTTTTCTTTTGAAGTGGATAATCACTAGAAGATTCCCCTTCAACCACTATTTTTGTAGCTTTAATCTCAAAAGGTTGCTTTGCTTCTGGAGTTAAAACCACATTTCCTATTACAGTAATAGATGAGCTTATGCTTAACTTTTCAACTTCTTTAAAGTTTTCTAAAGCCTCCTCAAATACTACTTGAACATTTTTAAAGAAACTTCCGTCATTTACTTCAATAAACCCAAAAGCTTTTGAAGATCTTAAAGTTCTAATCCATCCAGAAATAGCTACTTCTTTCTCTGCAAACTTTTCAGTTTCTCTGTAAAGTTGTTTTACTAATAATTTTTCCATGATAACTCCTCCTATATTATTACAAACCAAAGTTTGTTTATTTATATATTAAAAACTAAGCATCTTCAATTTAAAATTGAGATTTACTTATATTTTTATAGATTAAACCTATTTAAAGAAAATTTCTTCTAGTGTGATCTCAATTACTTTGTTTTACTTTATCTTTTTTTAAAATAAAAAAAGCCTTTCATCCCTACGTAAAGGGACGAAAAGCATTATTTCGCGGTACCACCCAATTTGTGATAAAAATCACCGGCTCTATCAGTACGGAGAGTTCTCGATACTGTTCAAGGATAACGGTATGATGCCGTCTAAGTCTACTCTCCAAAGGATTTCGGTTAGAAACTCAAAGATGTTCTTCAATATAAGCTTCATATTGGTCTTCCACCCTCACCAATTCGCTTTAACTACCTCTTATATCTACTCTTCTTATCATAGTTTTTGTTTTTGTGTTACTTCTATAATATACAATAGTTCTAAAAATTATACTAAATTTGTATATAAAATATTATATGTCTTAAATATATTATTGTCAAACAATAATTTTTATGAATCAATGTATTTTCCAATCTAAAAATTTCCTACCTAAATTCATGCAAGGAATTTTAAATTTACTTATTTTATTTAAGCTTCAAAGCCTGAAGTAAACTTTTATTATCTAAAATATACTTAAATATTACTACTCCTACAATTGAAACCACAGTAAATTCCCCTATTGCTACTTGAAGTGTAGATAGCCAAAACGGAAGGTTTAACACATAATATAGCTCTGCACCAACCATGAAAGCATTAAATATTGTTGGCCAAAGGGATGCAATAAAAAGATTTTTGCTTTTACTTATACCAATGGTAGCAAATAATGTAGCCAAAGTTCCAATAATAACGTCTACCATTCCCATAGGACTTAATAAAAAATTTGAAATAAAGCATCCTATAGTAAGAGCAGGTATGTATAATGGATCTACAAAAGCTAACAGTACCATAACTTCGGAAAATCTAAATTGTACACCTAAAAAAGACAATGGTGCAAAAACAAAGGTAAGCGCTACATATATAGCAGCTACTAAAGCCATTTTTAGCAATTTCACTAAATTTTCATTATTATTCATTTCAATTTCCCCCCTATAAGGCATCTGAAAATAAATAACAAGTCAAAGATGTAAAGAATATTTTGAGGTATACAAGGAAACAGGTTCCGCAGATAGTGGTGCTATCTAAGGGTTCTGTTGACGCAGTATAACTCAAAATAGACAAGCATACTGACTTATTTATTTTTTGAAGATGCCTGCTGTATTTAACAGCGGACTAGCTCCCAAAATCTACTTCAGCATTATTATTTGCGCAATATAAAATATAAATCCATAAAGGAACCTTAACTTATAATCTTTAGGATTATATAAGAAATCAATTTAATGACTTAACTTATACAAGGAACCTTCTTTAGTTCTCTTTAATTTTTTGTAGATGAATGAAATTCATCATGAATAAGTTAATTTATCACTAAGGAATCCTATATGGTCTAAAAATTAGAATTAAGCTTTCCAAATGAATTAATAAAAACTTTAGCTTCTTAACCAACCAAATTAATATAGTTTTAGCACTCTAATAGCTAGTTATAAGATATCTTTATTGCACAAATAAATAAGGCTGCCAAAATGACAGCCTTGTAATCTTTAACAAATGAGAATTAGCCCTTGTAAATAAACTTACAAAGGGGTTTAAAGATTTCAATGCCGTAGTTTTATTTAAAGACAGGAGGCTTCCGAACTGTCCATTTAGTTTTATCGTATTTCATTATACAACTTAACCTGCGTAAAATCAATGCTAATCTTCATTAACCAAATACAAGAGATTATCATCCACATTGTAAAACAATGGAGCTACAAGTATCTTTGGATACTTGTCTCTTAATCTCTTTGCCTCACTTAGCAAGAAATCTATTTCATTATCAATTTCAAACATTGGGGCAAAATTTCTAAAGTGCTCTTCTGCTTGTTTTTGTTCCCAACCCGCATTTTCCACTAAGCCTTTAATAAACTTTTCCTTTTTAGACATAAGGTTAACCATACCACAGTTATTGTGACCCGTTAAGGCTATAGTCTTAACCCCACCTACTGCAATAGCATAGGATACCTTAAATTCACTATAACGCAAGTTTCCACCACCGGAGCGTATAATATATGAAAAGTTATTAGGAATTTTTAGCTGTTTTCTATTATCCATACACATACCTATTAACAGCTCAGCTTTCTCGTACTCATCAAAGGAATAGCCTAGATTATGATATTTTAAAAGTTTTTCTATTGGAGTACCTTTATACTTTAAAGAAATATCTTCATCACTTAGCACCTTTATTAATCTTTCCATAGAATTTGTATACGGATTGCACTTAGGCATCTTCAAAAAATAAGTAAGTAAATCTGCTCGTCTATTTTGTGCTATACTGCGTCAACAGAACCCTTTGATAGCTCCACTATCTGCGGAACCTGTTTCCTTGTCAGCACAAGCTTGCTTGTGAACTCAAAATATCCTTCACATCCTTGACTTGTTATTTATTTTCAGATGCCTTAATCCATATTTCCCCTTTCCAAATTTTAATATAATTATATTAGGTATTTTTGCCACTAGCAATATTTTTATATGTAGAGTTTTTAAATATTAGGATTTAGTTTTAAATTTTGTGTTAATTACAAGCCTATATCATTTAGCAAATCAACTATTTAGCTTTGAAAAACAACTAATTTAGGTATTTTAGCTATATTATTTATGATATATAAATATTTTATTGTTATAATAATATTAATAATGAAAATTAATAGGAGGTTTATGGATGCTAGATTTATTAAAAAGACGAAGAAGTATTAGAAAATATACCACTAAAGAAATTGAAAAAGAAAAGGTTCTTAAGTTAGTACAGGGAGCTTTATTATCTCCTTCTTCTAGAAATTTAAGACCTTGGGAATTTGTTGTGGTAGAAGATAAAGCCACTCTTGAAAAATTATCTTTTTCAAAACCTGGTGGAGGTTTTTTAAAAAATGCACAGCTTGGCATAGTTATCCTTGGAAACCCCGATATTAGTGATGTTTGGATTGAGGACACCTCAATTGCATCAACAATAATACATCTTTTATCCTATGACCTAGGACTTGGCTCTTGCTGGATTCAAATTAGGGAAAGAAACCATAATGAATCAACTTCAGGTGAAGAATATATTAGACAGGTATTAGGAGTTCCAGAGAACCTAAAAGTTTTATCCATTCTATCCATAGGATATCCTGACGAAACAAAACCAACCAATAATGAGGAAGCTTTAAATTATGAAAAAGTTCACTTAAATACTTATGGAAGCAAGTTTGTTAGATAGTTTTAAATGTATTCTATACAATAAAATTAGAGAAATGAATAAACAGCCCCTTGTTTTCTAAACAAGGGGCTGTTTATATTATCTAGCTTATCTTTATACAATTATTACGTTTTTGCATCCATTTGAAATCGCTATTTCCTTAAGCTCTTCCATATATTCCTCAGTTGGCACTGTTGATTTAATTAGGTTTTCTCTAACGCCTAGTGGTCTATATTTAATGAGCTTATAAATTATATTAGGATTTATGCTGGCAAGGAGCTTACTTCCTTCATCTACAGTTTTTTTACTGTCTAATACCTGTGGAACTACCACTGTTCTAATTTCATAAACCTTATCTAGCTTTCCTAAAACCTTTATATTTTCTATAACTGTTTGGTTCTCTAGCCCTGTAAGCATTTTGTTTTCTTCATTGTCATAAGCTTTTAAATCTATCATTGTCTTATCCATCACTTCTAACAGCTCTTTGTTATTATATATGGGCGTAGAGCCATTAGTATCTATGAAGGTAGTAAGTCCCATTTTTTTAACTTCTCTAAAAAGTTCTGTTAAGAAATCACTTTGAAGTGTGCATTCTCCCCCAGATACAGTAATCCCAGATATAAAATATCTGGTCTTTTGCAGATACTTTAGTATATCTTCCACTGTCATTGGAGTTATTTTAGGACTGCTGTTTCTTTTGCATTCAGCAATGCATCTATCACAATTTTTACATTTTTCTATATCATAAATTACTTTTCCCTCTATTTTAGATAAAGCTCCATATTTGCAATGTGGAACGCAAAGTCCACAGTTATTGCAATGATTTATGGTTTCTGGATTATGGCAGTATAGGCAGTTATAATTACATCCTTGAAGAAAAATAGCTGTTCTATTCCCCTCTCCATCCACATTGCTAAAGGGAATTATTTTATTCACTAGGGCAAATTTACTCATTGTGTCTTAGCTTTCTTTCAAGAATTTTTGAGTTTTTAACTGCACCATAACCTAATGCCACTGTATCTTGTAAAACTTGCTCTCCTCTATCTAACTTTTCAATATCTGAACGTTTAACTAAATATCCTGTGATTCTTATAACATCACAATCATCACAGTATAGGGAGAAATATCTCATATCTAAGGAAAAGGCTCCTTTTATCACATCTAAGATAGACTTAGGATTATTTTTTGACATGGTGTCAAATTTAAAGATATCACCAATTCCTGATGGGAAGTATTTATGGAATACTGCACTTTGAACTAGGTGCTCATGTAGCACTGGCTCTTCTCCAATTGGAATTCTGCATCCTGGACTTGTTTCGCAATCTGTTTCAATCCCAACTTGTGCATGAAGAAGGAAATGTCCGTTAGTTGGAGCACAGTATGGATTATTATGATTGTTCACTATTTCTTCCATTTTACTTATAATAGTTTCTCCAAGTTTATTAGCCTTTTCACTGTGTCCGAATCTATATTTTTGTTCAGTTGCTCCTAGAAGAGTGTTTACACATTCAGCAAGACCTACTAAGCCAAACATAGCTGTAAATCTATCCTTACTTATTAAACCTTCTCTAACTAAGAAGTTTGATTCAAAGAAGTTACTTTCTTCAACAATGAACTTAATTCTCTTATCCATGTAATCTAGCATAACTTTCATAGCTTCTGGAAGAACATTATTTAAAAAGTCTTGTTCATCCTTAGCCTTTTTTGCTACCTTTGATAAAATCATTCTAACTAAAGTATAACTTCCTCCACCAATGTGTAGGCCATTATAACAGCTAGCAATTCCATAATCTTCTCCAAATTCTTTAGAGAACATTCTATGATTTGCAAAGCTTGGTTTCGCACAAGAAAGAGCAGTTTTTATTGCTTCTATAGCAAAATCATCGCTGGTTTCTTCACTATATTTTAAAGTTATATTAGGTGTAGCATTTTGAAGTTCTCTTTCAACTTCTAATATAATTCTTCCTGCTTTAGTTTCTTTAGGTCCAATGTTACCGTGGCAGAAAGAATCTGTGATGGTTCTATCTATATGCTTTAAGAAAAACTTAATTGCAGCATACGCTTCTTTCTCATCTTTTACAAAAGGCTCTAATAAATAATCTATATTTCCCACATATACGGGAAAAGATGTTATTGATGGCACATGTTTATAAAGTATTAATAAGTTATTTACAGCTTCCCAAATGTCTGTAGCAGGGTCTAATCTCAAAAATTCACTACCTTGTTTCATGAATTTTTCATAATCAGGTACAATGTATCTTGGTCTATAAGGAGCTAATCCTTCATTTAAGTCACAAATAAGTCCTTCTTCTCTGTAGTTTTTTATTTTTTCATTCATATTTAAAACATCTAAACTGTTCTCTGCTGCTCTTGCTAAATTAAGTACCTTCATCTCATAGGTCAAAGTTTTATCCTTTATAATGTTAAGGATTTCATTACTCATATTACTTCACTCCTTCTTAAGATTCAAAAATATATAGTTCATAAAACCGAAGGTTTTCTACAAAATTCCTTATATTTTGACTTATATATTTATTATAGCTTAAATTTTTAATTTATAAATATATTATACTAAAATACTAATTATAATTCCATAATTATTGATAATAATTATTAACAAATAATTTATTCTAAGCACTTCTTTACATATAAACTCTCTATTACAACCCTCTTATATTTAAATTGAGATTTTATCTTATTATTAACCTTTTTCTTCTAAATTCTCTTACTACCATATAAGCACTTGCTTATATAAATCCGCTAAGATATCTGTATACCTATGATATTACCATAACTTTCTATTGACTTTTATCCTTTAAGGTTTTACAATTCTATTAGATAATTTGTCTTTAAAAGTTCTCATAACTTTTTGCAAATTTAATATATTTATTTTTAGGTGCTGATAAAAGCATAAAAGGGAAAGTGTGAAACACTGCAGCCCCCGCTACTGTATATGGTGACAAAGCTTGAATACCACTGTGATAAACGGGAAGGTAAGCTAAGGATGAACCATAAGCCAGGAGACCTACCTAGAAATCGATAATCACTTTCGGAGGGAAAGGAGATGGATGTAATTCGTCAAACAGCCTCTTTGTGGGCTTTTTTTATTTACTGGAAAATTTTTAAGGAGATGAAAAAAATGAAATCAATGAAAAAGCTTTTTAGTTTGTTTATATCAATGATCTTTATTTCTTCTTTATTAGTTGGTTGCAGCAAGCCTGCTACTAATGAAGAAAAAAAAGAAAATAAATCAGCAGCTACTTACCCAATGACTATCACTGACTCTTATGGAAAAGAAGTTACTATTAATAAGAAACCTGAAAAAATAGTTTCTCTTGGTCCCAACACTACTGAAATAGTATTTGCTCTTGGTCTTGGAGATAAGTTAGTAGGAAGAACTGATTTCTGCGACTATCCAAGTGAAGTTTCAAAGGTTGAATCTATTGGATCTCTTATGGAACCAAATGTTGAGAAAATAGTTTCTTTAAAACCTGATTTAGTTTTAGCCTCTACACATGTAAAAGAAGATGTAGTTAATAAATTAAGAGATTTAGGAATTACTGTTCTTGCTGTTTATGAAAAAGATAGCTTTGAAGGAACCTTTACTATAATTGAGAAGATAGGAACTGTTTTAGGCGAAACTGAGAAAGCTAAGAAAATTACTGATGATATGAAAGCTAAAATCTCTGCTGTTGAAACTAAAACTAAAAGTGTAACTAATAAACCAAAAGTTTATTATGTTGTAGACTTTGGTGCTAATGGAGATTTCACTGCCGGTGGTGATACTTTTATTAATAAAATAATTGAACTTGCTGGTGGGGCAAACATCGCTAAGGATCTTCAAGGCTGGCAATATAGCTTTGAAAAAATCGTTGAAAATGACCCTGATATAATAATCTGCACAAGCAATTTTGGTGCTAAAAATAACTTAATCAACGATCCTAAATACAAGGAGTTGAGAGCCGTTAAAGAGGGTAAAGTCTTTGAAATTGATGAGAATATCATAGTAAGACAAGGACCTAGATTAGCTACTGGCCTTGAGGAAATGACTAAACTTCTTCATCCAGAACTATTTAAATAAATTTAATAACATAGGGATATAACATTAATTATGAAGTAGATTTTCATTGTAGGTTTGTTCCTTAAGACATATAATATGAATTATCTTTACCTTCATAATTATGTGGCTAAATGATTTAAAAAGTATGCTCTTTTATAGGGCATACTTTTATACATATTTAATATAAGGCATCTTTAAAAAATAAATAAGTCAGCATGCTTGTCTGTTTTGTGTTATACCATTTGAGCAGACCCTTAGATAGTGCATCTTTCACTTATTATTTGTTTTCAGATACCTAAAGGAAATGAGGGATAATATGAAACTTTTTAAAGAAAGGAATATATTTTGGAATTACATAGGTATAGGGCTACTACTGTTAGCTTTAGTAGTAGTAGCTGTAAGTTTTGGTGCTGCAAACATTACTCCTATTGACACCTTTAAAGTAATTTTATCCCAAATTCCTTTTGTAGGTAATTTTGTTGATGTAAGTTCCATTCCTGAAACTTCTTATACTATTGTAATGAAAGTAAGACTTCCAAGAATACTTCTCGGTGCACTAATTGGAGCTAATCTTTCTGTAGTTGGAGTTACCTATCAAGGTATATTCAAAAATCCAATGGCTGACCCTTATATTTTGGGAATTTCCTCTGGAGCAGCTTTAGGCTCTGCTCTTAGCATAGTATTTCACTTTAATAACACTGCTGGCCTAGCCTTTGTTGGTGCACTATTAACCACTTATCTAGTTTATAGCATTGCTAGAGTTGGAAACAAAGCTCCCACAGTGAATCTTCTTCTTGCTGGTGTAGCCGTAAGCTTTTTTCTCTCTTCCATAATTTCTTTATTAATGGTTCTTTTCACTAAACAAATAGATAAAATAGTATTTTGGAGCCTGGGAAGCTTAGTAGCTTCCAACTGGAATAAAGTATTACTAGTACTTATACTATCTCTACCTATGATTATAGTAATTATAGCTAACTCCCGTGAGTTAAATATAATCTCTACTGGTGAAGAGTCAGCAAAGAACTTAGGAGTTAATACAGAAAAAACAAAAAAACTTCTCCTAGTGATAAGCTCACTACTTATTGCAACTAGTGTATCTTTTACTGGTATTATTGGTTTTGTGGGGCTAATTGTACCTCATTCTGTGCGCATACTATACGGAGCTGATCATAAAAGATTAATCCCTCTATCTGGTCTTTACGGTATGGCTTTCTTAATAATATGTGATACCTTAGCAAGAACTCTTATAGCTCCTACAGAAATTCCTATTGGTGCTATTACTTCTTTCTTTGGTGCTCCATATTTTATATATCTTTTATATAAAAATAAAAATAAGGTGATGTAATGGATAAAGAAAATAAAAAATCTATTGAAGTTAAAAATTTAAGCTATTCCGTTGTAGATAAAGACATTTTGAAAAATATTACGCTATCTGTAGAAACCGGAAAATTTTACGGAATTATTGGTCCAAATGGTTCTGGAAAAACTACCCTACTTAAAAATATTTCTAACTCCTTAGGTATCGATAAAAATAAAATTTTCATCGAAAATAAAGACATCTTAACCTATAATTATAAAGATTTAGCAAAAACCATGTCCTATGTGCCTCAAGATAACGAAAGTAACTTTGACTTTACAGTATGGGATATTGTACTTATGGGACGCTACCCCTACCTTAGAAGATTTCAACAAGAAAGCCAAAGGGACATGGAGATAGCTGAAAACGCCTTAAAACTTACTAAAACCTTTCACCTTAAGGATAAAAACATAAAGTTCTTAAGTGGTGGTGAACGTCAACGAGTATTTATTGCTAGAGCCTTAACTCAAGAGACTAAGATTTTAATTTTAGACGAGCCTATATCTATGCTTGATATACACCATGCTCTAGAAATAATGGATACCATAAAAAACTTAAATTCAAAGGTTGGCCTTACAATCCTCACCGTACTTCATGATTTAAATCTGGCTGCAGAATACAGTGATGAATTAATTCTTGTCGATGACGGAAAAATTGTGGCTATAGGAACTCCTGAAGAAGTACTCACAGAGGAAAATTTAGAAAAAGTATATAAGGTTAAAGTTTCAATAAGTAAGAATCCATATTCAAAGAAACCACATATAATACCTATACCTAATAGATATTATAAATAACAGAGAAAATATTTGTTCTTTTAAAGTCAAATATTTTCTCTGTTTTTCTTTAAAGTTATCTACAATATAATAATTCTCTTCCACGTTTTCCACATTCTTTTATAATTTCTGCATTTTTTAGTGTATAAGTTATTTTTCTTACCTTTTGCACTGGTAAATTTAACTTTTCTGCTAATTCCTTATTAGTAAAATACTCAGGCAGTTCCTTTGGCAGAAACTTATTAAAGTCTTCTATAGAGTTAAAAACATGTTTCTCTACAACTTCCACTAGTTTCCTATCTACTATGCTAGTTCCTTTTCTTCTCCAACTACCCTTTCCATCTTTTCTTCTTATTTCCTCTTCAATGGTCATTAAAACCTCAAGTTTAAAGTTTTCCCTTCCTAATAAGTAAGGAGTACTTACCAGCTCATCAAAAATATCCTCTAGCCCCCCCTTTTTAGGGGATTTTCTTCTACTTATAACTTGTCCATCTTTATCTTGAGTTATTATGTACTTTTCCACAGCTATTGGATGCACTAATACTACCTTATTATATTCTAGTATATCTATTAACTTTTTCCCTATGGCATAAAAGTTTTTAGTTTGAATTTCGTAAAAGGTATCTTCTTTAATAACATCAATAATATAACTTCCAACTTTATATTCTACTTTTGAATTTTCATCACTATATAACTTTTTTATATCTGAATGAAGGGCTTTTTCATTATTAGTACCTATACCTCTTCTATCTACAATGTCAGTCCTTGATATTTCCTTTTTCATTGTGTGCTTCCTTCCCTGCAAAATTTTATAAAGGTTAAATAGAGGTTTGTAAGTTAAAACTATATTTGAAGTATGTTACTAATTTCTCTACTGCATATTATATAGCTTATTAACTAAGCTTTCCTATGAATAATTGTATTATAATTAGTGGAATTTTAATATAGGCTTTCTTAGTTAAAGATTAATTTATTCATTTTGAAAACACCTTAAGGGAATCAATATAAGTTCCCTCCTAAAATAAATGTTAAATTTAATCATCTATAGATAAACCACGTCCAAGTTTGAAGAGTTTTTTACTCTAAAGTAGTAAGAACTTAACTTTATTTTAAGTTAAGATGTAGTTTATCTATCTAGATATAAGCTCTTAATAAAATTTATATTTTGTAACAGGAATGAAAGAAGATAAATAAACTATAATGTAGTGAAACTTTTTTAATTGTTTGAGTATACTTTTCTCACTTTTCTTTAAATAACTTAATTTTTTATATGGATATCCTTAGTACACGGTAGTTTTATTTAAACCTCCACGTTCCTTAATATTAGCATTATAATTATCAACTCATTAAGCTACTAATTAAATCCGAATATCTATGGACTAAAAACAAATTTTGGTGGTGATAAACTTGAAGATAGCAATAATTTCTGATACACATATTCATAAACATGGTGATAAACTCCAAACTCTAATTAAAAATAGACTATCCTCTGTGGATCTTATCATTCATGCAGGCGATTATACAGATATAAGAGCTGTGACTCTTCTTCAGAAAACACAAAAATTCCTTGGAGTTTGGGGAAATAATGATAAAGCTTCCATTAGAGAAATTATAAAAGAGAAGGAAATTTTAAAGGTCGAAAACTATAAAATTGGAATATATCATGGTCATGGCATGAGAAGCACTACTATAGATAATGCTTACTATGCTTTTTCTGATGATGATGTAGATATAATTGTTTATGGACATAGCCATCAACCTAGCATTTCCACAAGGAAAAAAGTGTTGATGCTAAATCCCGGTTCTCCGACTAGCAAAAGGAAAGAAAGATGGTATTCCTATATAATTCTTGAAATATGCCAGAATAACATTTTTGCCAGTTTACATTTTTATGAATAGCTTTAATTGTTTTTATAAAAGTTGAAGTATAATGCTCTATTAAATTACTTCCATAAAGATTTCCCTATCCAATATTTCATTAAGGGCATAATTCTTAATTTCCCTTAACCTTTAGTTTGACAATATAAGAATCTATAAGTGATTAAATGGTACTTGGGTATTGCACAAGTAATATAATTTCAAATTACTTATTTACTAAGAAAGTAATAAAACTACCAAGGAGTATTTTTACTCCTTGGTAGTTTATACTTTCAAACCTTTTTCATTAGTTAACTATACATAACCCTTGAGAATCATCCTTACAAATATGGCTAAACGTATCCATATAAACCTCTCACAGATATCTCTCCAGACAACACTTTTCCAAGAACTCCATCTTCATACTCAACTATTAATTCACCATCATCATCGATATCTATAGCCTTAGCCTTCCTTATGTTTTCCCCATTAATAAGTCTAACATCCTTACCTAAAAGTACAGATTTATTTCTACATATATCTATAACCTGATTAAAATTATTTTCTATGATAAATTTATTATATAGGTTTTCAAAGTTATTTAATATACCTGCTACTAATAACTTTCTATCTACTTCTCTTCCAGTTTCTAGCTTTAAGGAAGTAGCTATGCTATTAATTTCTTCTGGAAAACTATTTGTATTAACATTTATCCCAATACCCATTACTATGTAATTAACTCTGTCCATTTCACCACTCATTTCAGTGAGTATTCCACAAACCTTTTTACTATTTAACACTATATCATTTGGCCATTTTATATAAGCCTCTATTCCTACCTCTTCCATTGCTCTCTCTACAGCTGCGGCACCAATCAACGTAAGCTTAGAAGCCATAAAAGGACTTATATTGGGTCTTAAGATTACAGTCATCCATATACCAGTGGATTTCGGCGACACCCAAGCCCTACCAAGTCTTCCACGCCCAGAAGTTTGTTCCTCAGCTAAAATTACAGTGCCATGGACTGCACCTTCTTGTGCTAACTTTTTAGCTAAAACATTTGTAGAATCTATACTATCATAATGAAGGAAATTTCTTCCCATCTCCTCTGTCTCTAAATACTTTCTTACCTCTCCATAGGTTAGTAAATCTGGAGAATACTCTAATTTATATCCCTTTTTAGATATGGATTCAATTTTATATCCTTGGTCTTTAATAGTTTTTATATGTTTCCAAATTGCTGCCCTACTAATTCCAAGCCTTCTACTTAATTCTTCTCCAGATATAAAATCCTCGCTATTTTTTAGAGCCTCTAAAATCTTTTCCTTCACTAAAATCGTTCCTTTCACAAATCCAGTTAAACTTTATATAAGCTCACTTAAATTCTTATACTACTTTAAAATCACTTTATTTTTGAACTTTTCTACTTAATTTCTTTTTACTCTTCTCTAAAAATGCCTTAACATTTTTTTCTTCCTTTTCAATGGTGTTTCTATTCATGTCTCCTCTTCCTAGTCTATCACACTTTCCTAGTAATGCAATTTCTTCTATAGAGGTTTCTTCATCCATCTTCTCAACATTCTGCCAAGGCATATCTTTTACTACAAATAATATTTGCATGTGCCATCTAACTAAAGCAGTTACCTCTCTTATAAACTCTTTATCTTCATTAAAATACTCTAGAAACTCTCTTGCCATCCTTTCCCCTACTTCATCATGGTCATAGGACGTGATTTTTCCCTTTCTAACCTTTGTAGTTGGACCCTTTCCTATATCATGAAGCAAAGCTGCCCACATAAATACTCTTGGATTTTCACTATGATTTCTTCTTGTTGCTGCCTCATCTACCACCATCATAGTATGATTCCACACACTTCCTTCTGGATGATACTCTAAATTTTGTTCTGTTTTTATAAGATCACTAATCATATTAAAAGGATATTCTTTAGGGTAAGCACCCAACTCTATAAGACTATTAAAATATTCAGAAGGTTTTTCATCCTCCATAAGGTGTTTTTCAAATTCTATAAAGTAATTACTCATTTTTTTCACTCCTCTCTTGGTAATAATTATTTATGTATTGATTTATTTTTGCACCAAAAATCATTTATTTAATATACTATTTATATACTCTAAATTGTATTCCCCCTTAGATTTGAAGCTACGATATTATATTTAGTATTGTGGCTTCTTTCTATTGTATATATCTTTTAGGTTACTTTATTTATTATATCTATTTCTCTCTATTTTCTTTCATTTTTATCATAACTTAAGCTAAATTTTTATAGAGATAAATTTTAAAGAAAAAAGACCTACAATCAGTAGATCTTTTTTATGTTATGTTTAAATAATTGCTTCTATTATGGGTTTGGTTTCGGTGTAGTATCAGTATTCTGATTTGGCGTAGTTGTTGCCGGAACCTCAGGATTACTTGGAGGAGGTGTAGTAGGCTGTTTAGCCACTACTGGTTTAGTTCCTCTTTTTATAATCCTAGGATTTGGTTTATAAGTATCATTATTTAAAAGTTCTCTTGCTATTTCCTTACCATTCTCATAAGTTACTCTATAAGCCTTTGCCTTGTACCCATTTGACCCTGGTTTATCTACAACTTCTTTTCCCACTTCTAAATTTGGATCATCCATATATTTTACTGGTGGTGCTACATGATCATAGGTTTCTGTTGGAAAACTATAGGTTTTTCCCATTAGTGATGAATTAGAATACAGACTTAAATATACTTTACCACCCGATGTATACCCTTCTATATAAATTGGATATTGAGTTGAGTTAGTAAAAGTATAATCTATTCCACCATAGAAAATTGTAGCATCCAAACCCGGTTTTACATATCCTACTGGCATACTATGGTTTCTTCTACTATCTGGTATTATCCCTGCTAGTAATACTGCATTGTGCAAAGTACTTGATACCTGGCAGATACCTCCACCGTAATCATCTACTACTTGGTCCCCTACGTATGCTCCACCTTTTTGATATCCTTTATCTGGAGTGGTGTTACCTACTATTGTGTTAAAACTAAACTTATCTCCTGGCATTAGTAAAGTCCCATTTAAAGCTTTAGCACCAAGTGAAATATTAGTGGCTCTACTTGATGTAGATGTTCCAAAGCTTGTATCAAAGGATGATATTTTAGCATTAATTTTTGATAATTGCTCTTTAGTTACCTTAGGTACATCTTCATTTACTTTAGCTATTACCTCTATATTTCCTTCTTTTGTACTAGCAATTTTGCTATTTAACTCGTCCATAAGTGCTTGTACATCTAATTTAGCTCCAACCTTTTCTTCTTGTATTGAGAATTGATCACCAGAAGCCTTTTTTATTGTAGCATCTTTTTTTTCTTTATTAACTTCTTTTTCAATAGCTGCAACTTTATCCTTTATAACTTCACTATTATAAGTAAATTCCATAGTAAAGTTTTTGCCTTCACCATTTTTTATTAATTTAAATTTGTTAACCGCATTTAAATCTCTACCATAATTGAAAGCATCTTTAACTGTATTTTCTACATTGTACTGCACATTAATATCTGAATACTTTATAGAATATTCCTTATTCGCTGCTTTAATGCTAATATTTCTGTTTGCTATTTCTTTTTCATACTTTTCTCCAATAGCCTTTATAGCCTCTTCAATAGTTTGTCCAGAAATATCTATTCCCTCTATAGCAACTTTTGGCATTACTATATTTTCGTATTTATTAATGGTACCATACATATATGAAGTAGCACCAACAAAAGATAAAGCAAGTATTCCAACTACTGAAGAAATTACTATAATTTTCTTTTTGCTCTTTTGATCTTTTGGCTTTTTATTTGTTGGAGTGCCACTAATTTTACTCTCATTTTTCTCCAAATTTATATCCATAGCCACATCCCTTTCTATAATAAATTATAAAGTTACATTTGCTCTTATAAGTATATCATAAAAAAATGTAACTTTCACTTGTATATTGCTAGTATATAATTATTTTTCTATTAATTTTTTAACCCAAGTTTACCACTTAATACTAGATAACCTTTATAGTGTTATTTGGTATTTAAAAGTAAGAAAATTCACCATACATGTGAAAAAAGTATTAACAAAATTCTATGCTTTTGTTAATACTTTTTAATTAAGCACTTTCTAAACTTTTTCATTTACCCTAAACCTCTTTTTACTATCTTTTCTACTGGTTTATAATAATCATCATATAGTAATCTTTTATTATCTTCTCTTCCATTTTCATAGGTAATCATATATACCTTTACTTTATATCCATTGCTACCCTTATTCTCTATTACTTCCTCACCTTTTTTTAACTTATTATCCTTAATATATTTAGTATTTTTAGGAATCTCCTTATAAACATCACTAACAATATTATAACTTCTATTCTTTAGGCTAGAATTAGAATAAATATTAAATACCAATTCATTATTATTTATATAGCTATGAATGTAAAGTGGGTAATTTAAAGTATTTTTAAATTTATAATCAACTGTGTTGTAAAAAACTGTTGCATCGGTTCCTTTTGGAACATATGCTACTGGCATAGAATGATGCATTCTTTCTATTGGAATAATTCCTGCTCTTAATATAGCATTATGAAGAGTTGTAGATACTTGACACACACCACCACCATAACCTGGTTCTAATTTTTTATTAATTATTACTGGTGCTTCTTTATATCCTTTATCTGGAGTTGTATCTCCAACTAAACCATTAAAGCTATAAGTTTCTCCTGGCATAACTACTATTTCACTAGCAGCTCGTGCTGCTATTTCAATATTTACAGATCTTTCACTAGGAATAAACTTTGTTGAAAAGGAAGATATAACACTATCAATTTTTTTTAGTTCCTCAGCAGAAATCTTAGGTTTCGTAACACTTACTGTTGGTTCCAAACTTATACTAAGCTCTCTTTTATTAATTTTTTCTACAATTTCCCCCAATGCTTTATTGACATCTATTTCTTCTTTTATTTTTTCTTCCTGAACCTGAAAACTCTCTCCATTTTTTCTAATTGATGCATCTAAAATCTCTTTGTTTAAACTCTTATCTATTTTTTCAAGTAAAGCTTTAATTGGTTCTTCTTTATATGCTAAGCTTAAATTATACTTTATGTTTTTAGGATTCTTTATAAGCTTGTATTGACTGTAAAAATTTAATTCTTTTCCATAATTAAAAGCACGATTTACTACTTCATTAGTGTTATAATGCACATTTAACTCTTTGTATGGCAGGTTATATTCATTACTTTTAACCTTTATACTAATGTTACCTTTTTCCAATAGCTTGTCATATTTTTCTATAAGAATATTTTCAGCTTCCTCCTTTGTTTTTCCACTCATATCGATATCTTCTACACTGACTCCGGGATATATGGCATTTTTAAATTGGCTAGAAACAGAATAGGAATACTTTATATATGCTGTAATACTTAGAATTAATAAACACATTACCAAAACCACTAGGATTGTTTTCTTCTGTAATCTTCCTTTTAATTTGCTCATAATATCCTTCCTTTCATAATGTATTCTTAATACTTATGGTGTGTAGTAATCCACAAAATATTCTTTTATAAAACTTACATAATAGCCTATAAATTCTAATAAAGTCAATTCATTGGTATGTAAATCTATAAAATTTAATTTTACATTATTAAAGTAAATTTATGGATAAGTTTTAGCTTTAATACTTTTAAAACATAATACTGAGCATAACCTAACTTTTAGTACTTAAACTTTATAAGGCGCTTTAAATTGGAAATCATTTTACACTTATGCAAAATTACTTAAGAAAGTAATATATCTTTGCTACCTAAATTTTAGTTTTAATTTTCTAAGCTAAATTATAAACTAATTATTTACCATAGTTTTATATTCTTATTATTAATAAATCCATAATAATAAAAACTTCCTATAACATATAATGTCATAGGAAGTCTTATTATTATATATAATTTTATTATCTTTCAACTACAAGAGCTGTACCTTGTCCTCCACCTATACATAAGGTTGCAAGACCAGTTTTAGCATCTCTTTTAATCATTTCATAAATTAATGAAGTAAGTATTCTTGCTCCTGAAGCTCCAATTGGGTGTCCTAAAGCTATAGCTCCACCATTAACATTTACTTTATTCATATCAAAGTTTAGATCTTTTCCAACTGCTAAAGATTGAGCTGCGAAAGCTTCATTTGCTTCAATTAAATCTAAGTCTTCTACTTTTAAATTTGCTTTATCTAAAGCTTTTTTAGTTGATGGAACTGGACCATAACCCATTATCTTTGGATCTAATCCTGAAGAAGCATAAGATTTTATTGTTACAAGAGGCTTAACCCCTAATTCTTCTGCCTTTTCTTTTGACATTACAATTAACATCGCAGCACCATCATTTATTCCTGAAGCATTACCAGCTGTTACTGTACCATCTTTTTTGAAGGCTGGCTTAAGTTTAGCTAGTTTTTCAATAGTCATATTTGATTTAGGGAATTCATCTGTATCAAATACTACTGGTTCCCCTTTTCTTTGTGGTATTACTACTGGTACTATTTCATCTTTAAATCTTCCAGCTTTTATAGCAGCCTCTGCTTTTAATTGGCTATTTAAAGAAAATTCATCTTGCATTTCTCTTGTTAAGTTCCATTGCTCTGCAATATTTTCTGCTGTTATTCCCATATGATAGTCATTAAAAGCATCCCATAAACCATCTTTAATCATTATATCTACAAGACTAGCATCTCCCATTCTTTGTCCCCATCTATTACTTGGAACTATATAAGGAGCATTACTCATGCTTTCTGTTCCACCTGCTAGCACAACATCAGCATCTCCTGATTTAATCATTTGAGCTGCTAAGCTTACAGCTCTTAATCCTGATCCACAAACTTTATTTATAGTCATAGCTGAAGATGCTTCACTTAATCCTGCATGTATAGCTACTTGTCTAGCAACATTTTGTCCTAGCCCTGCACCTAATACATTACCAATTACAGCTTCTTCAATTATTTCCGGATTAATTCCTGCTCTTTTTATAGCTTCTTTTGCTGCAATTGTACCTAGCTCCACTGCAGATAGTTTTGATAAACTTCCACCAAAAGCTCCTAAGGCTGTTCTAGCTGCACTAACAATAACTACTTCTCTCATAACTAATTCCTCCTATTAAATCAACAAATATTATATTTAAAATTTAATAATTATTATTTATAAATTTTATATTTCCACGCTATTTATTATAGCAATTTTCATGCCAACTTTCAAAGTTAATAAAACCCTGTTATACCAAGGGTCTTACTTTTCCCTATAAATTTGCAGTGTAAACAAAGTATACACTGCATTGGAATCAAGTATTTTCAAGGGTTTCTTGTTAATTTTATAACATCTATGTTAAATTAATCACTTAAAGGAATCTCAACATGTTACCATGTTTTTATTGTTAACTTTATGTTAACTCATTTTTATTTTATTAATATTCTTTTCTAATGCTACAAAAACACAAGCACATGTAAACTTTGTTTACATGTGCACTTAAGTTGACATATTTATGATTTTATTACACAACTTTATATTATTCTAACCCTAATCTTTTTATCTTTTTATAAAGCCCTGCTCTACTAATACCTAGAATTTTAGCAGTTTGGTTCTTATTTCCTTTAGTTTTCTCCAAGATACTAACTATTATTTCCTTTTCCATTTCGTCAACTGCTTCCTTTAAGTCACTATTATCAATGTTATGTTTTTTACCTTTAGTTTCTACTATTTTATCTGGCAGGTGTTTAGGTAAAATTAAAAGTTCTGTATCTAAAAGATTTATAGATCTTTCAATAACATTTTCAAGCTGTCGTATATTACCAGGCCAATCGTAATTTTTTAAGTATTCTAAGGCTTCTTTAGACACCCCTTCTGAGTAAATGCCATATTTATTGCAAAGTTTTACTCTTAAGCTATCTGCTAACAATTCTATATCTTCAGCTCTTTCTCTTAAAGATGGAAGTTTTAAATGTATAACATTTAATCTATAATATAAATCTTCTCTGAACTTTTCTTGTTCTATGAGTTCTTGTAAGGATTTATTTGTGGCAGCAATAACTCTCACATTAATATTTATAACTTCATTGCCACCTACCCTCATAATTTCTCTTTCTTGTAATACCCTTAAAAGCTTAACTTGCATGCTTAATGGCATATCACCTATTTCATCTAAAAGTATGGTTCCCCCATTGGCAATTTCAAACTTTCCCTTAAGCCCACTTTTTTTTGCTCCAGTAAATGCACCTTCCTCATATCCAAACATTTCAGATTCAAAAAGCTCAGCTGGGATAGCAGCACAATTAACTTTTACAAAAGGCTTAAGTGCTCTTTTACTTCCATTGTGTATAGCTTGAGCCAATAGTTCCTTTCCTGTTCCACTCTCACCTGTAATAAGTATGGAGGAATCCCCTTTTGCTGCTCTTTGAGCAAAATTTACTACTTCCTGGAACTTTATACTTTTTCCCATTAAACTATTAAAAGTATATTTTGCTTTTTTTTCGCTATCTAATTCATTTTTATAGTACTGAAGCTCTTTTTCTAAATTTGTGATTTTGCTACTAAGTATTTTAAAATTATTTAAATCCTTAAACATGATCTTGCCGATAGCACCCTTCAATTTTCCATCTAGTACTATAGGTACTCTAATAGATATTATTCTGTGATTGTTTACTTCTTGTATTTCTCCAAATTCTTTTAAACCTGTCTTCGCTACAATATGAAGCTTAGTATTTGGAATTACCTCTGTAACATGCTTACCTTCTGGATTAATGCAACCTAAAAATTCCTTATATCCATTACTCATCATAGTTACAATTCCATTCTCATCAACAACCACAATACATTCTTCAAAGCTATCAAAAATAAAATTCAGTAACTCTTCATCAATGTTCATATAAAATCAAACCCCATTTGTTTTGATATTTTCTTTAAATGACTTACAGCAAAATTACCTGTTAACCCAACAAAAATTCCTGTACCTACTCCTGCTATAGTCATAATTGGTAAATATAACATTACGCCAAAAGTATTAACTACTAATGCAGCAGCAGCTAGTTGTCCAATATTATGAAATACAGCCCCTACAGAACTTACTCCTATGATACTTACATGATTCTTTCCTATGTTTTTTATAACAACCATAGATAAGTAGCTAAAAATTGCTCCACTTAAACTATAAATTAATCTTGATATACTTCCTCCGAACATTACTGATAGAAGTATTCTAAGAAATAAAACTAGAAAGGTTTCCTTATAATTTAGAGTGTACAATGCTATAACTGTTATGATGTTTGCCAATCCAAGCTTAGCTCCTGGAGTTATGAATGGTACTGGAATCATATTTTCAAATATATGCAATACTAAGGACATTGCCACCAGTAAGGATATATACGTCATTTTTCTTATATCTTTCATTTAATCACCTCAGCGAGAAATAAAGTCTTCCGTGTCACTTGTATTTTTACTTCCCCTAATTTCAATCACCACTCTATGTGGCAGACAAACAATCCGCTCTCCAGGTCTATTTACCAATCCAGGTAATACACAGACTTTATCTGGACAATCTGCATCCACTACCCCAATCTTACTTCCTTCAACTTTAATCTTGTTAACTCCTTCATGAGTAGTTATATTGAATTCTTCTGTGGTAGTATGGTTATCTAATCTAATCCTTCTCTGTTCCTTACCATCAACTGAAATTATTGCATAAATCTCACCATTACTTGAGCCTTCTCCATATATGAAAATCAAGTATGGTATAAATGAAATTACTACTAATAATACGATAATTATTACATCCCATTTTTTCACAATTTTCATCTTATCATCCATTCTAGTAACAATCTTAATAAATTTGTCTAGCCAAAATAAAGGCTTACATACATTAACTAGTATAACATAAAATATTCTTCTAGTATTCACTTTCACTGAGGATTTTATAAAAGATTTAAAAGTATAAAGCAGTCCTCAGCTTTTTTATTTACATCTGTGAATAAAAATCTTATAATGTTACTCATAAGATTTTTACTGACTTTATTATTAATCAATCTCATTTATTTAAACAGTTCTAAAAGGGAATTATAAGGTCAACCTAACCTTCTTTGTTGCTAAAGAATTTATTGTTTTTCCATGGAAGTTTTCACAGTAGAAAATCATTAAGTTCTCGCAAGGCTAAGGTACTTCACTTTTTAGGCTATGGTTAAAGTCTTATAATTTATTTTAAAAATTAGTGTAAACTATAAATTAATACTATAGCTTAGCATCTGCTAAAATTTTATATTATTGGAGGATGAAATGAAATCTTTTAAATCTTTCCTTATATTTATATTGTGTTTTATTACAACTTTATCTTTGTCTGGTTGTAAATCTAATAATTCAACAAGCAAGGGGCAACCTTTAACTAAAACTGAAGTTATTATAGGTACTGCTTGTACTATAAGTTTGTATGACAATAAGGATCCAAAAATCTTAGATGAAGCTTTTACAAGATTAAAGGAATTAGAGGATATCTTAAGCATTAACAAACTTGGCACTGAACTTGACAAGGTAAATGAAATGGCTGGAAAAGCCCCTGTAGAAGTTAGTGATGATACTTTTTTAGTAGTTTCTCAAGGCTTAAAATACTCAAAACTTTCTGATGGTGCTCTTGATATTACCATTGGTCCACTTGTTAAGCTTTGGGGCATTGGCACAGATGCTGCAAAGCTTCCTACTGAAGAAGAAATAGCAGAAAAAAAATCCTTAATTAATTATAAGGATTTAGTTTTGGATGAAAATAATAAATCAATTTTCTTAAAAAAAGAAAACATGATAATAGATTTAGGTGCCATAGCAAAAGGATATGCTGCTGACGAAGTTGCTAGCCTTTTAACTAAAAACAACGTGAAAAGTGCAATAATCGATTTGGGTGGAAATATTTTTGCAGTAGGTTCAAAAATTGATGGCTCCAACTGGAAAATTGGTGTTCAAGATCCTGAGGATGCAAGAGGCTCAAGCATTGGTTATATTGAGGTCACTAATAAGTCTATTGTAACTTCTGGTATTTATGAAAGATTTTTCGAATCAAACGGAAAAAAATATCATCACATATTAAATCCTAAGACTGGATACCCCTATGAAAGTGAAATACTTGGAGTATCCATACTAACGGATAAATCTATTGATGGTGATTCTCTTTCAACTACTCTTTTTGCCCTAGGAATTGACAAAGGCTTAGAATTTATTAATGCTCAACCTGGTGCAGAAGCTATATTTGTTTCAAAAGATCATAAACTATATTTAACTGAAGGTCTTAAGAATAATTTTCATTTAACCTCCTCAAAATATGAAATAATTAAATAAAGTATCTTTTTTTTATATACCTTTAAGCTGATATTTATTTATCTTGCACAAAGGTTAAGAAAGCCAAGATGGACTTATAAGTTATCTTACCTATAAGTCCATCTTGGCTCCCTTATTTAATATCTTTAATCACCTTTTACTCTATAACATTTGCCATTGCTATAGACTATGTTATAGGACAACTGAGCTTCATATTTATTCACTTCTGCCTTTATAAATCCCAATAAAGTATCCATCTCTTCATTACGTTTTTTCAAATCTTCATAATAAAGTTTAACTTTATCATAGTTCTTTTCTATAATTTCTATATCTTGAGTAGTATACTTTAATATTTCTCCAAATAAACTATGAACTTCCCTCTGAAGTGTTGAGCATAAATCCTCTAGCCCCTTAAATATGTTTCCTACTAGCTTATTAGTTATATCTAACTTTACCTCAATAATTGTGGTTTTAATCCTACTTCTTAAAATTTGTATCTTATCCTCAGGCTTTTTAAATAAACCTTTTGCAGAATGAGCAAAGTTTTGTACTAAACTTTCTTGAGGAAAAATATTTATGTCATAGTTTACTCCCTTTGAGAAGTCACTATAATGGTTCTTAAAACTTTCTAAAACCTCTTCAGGAGTTTTAATTTCTATTGGTAAAATCTCTTTAGTGAATTCCTCATAAACAGCAGCTACAGTTTTTCTGTTTTCTTCAATGTTTTTTATTATGCTCATATGCTCTAAGTAAATATTTTTATACTTAGCTAAGTAAACATTGAATTGTTCCCATAGTAAACTATTTAGGTTCTCATCGCACCATTTTATTATAATTTCCTTAAATTTTTCTTCTGAAAGACTTTTTACAGTTTTTATATCCTCAAATTCATCGATTTCATTTAAGTTTTTTTCCAACAAATCTGGTATAGCTATGTTCATTTTATTATGGCTATACTCCTTTAAAAACTCTAAATCATTTTTGATTTTATCTTCAAACTCTTTTAGATCAGTGTTAATCCCTGTTTCAATGGTTTTATTTTCATAAATTCCTTCTTCCATAACCTTAAGCTTGTTACTTACTATTTCATCTTCCCTAGTAATATTTTCTTCAATATTACAGATTTCCTTAAATAATGAATCCTTAAAGTTATAAAAATTGAGTTTCAAATCACTTTCATTTTTCACATCTGAGGCTTTAGTATTAATTTCTAATAAGGGACACTCTTTAGCTTCACCATATTGCTTAATTGAGTAATCTAACTTTTCCCATAGATACACCCATGGCTTTTCCCCTAAATCTTCTCTTTCCAAGTTCAAGTTCTCGATACATGTTTTTTTGTACTGTCCTATAACTGTTTCGATATATTTTTTTTCCTTATTATTTTCTCCTGAAATGAAATTTAATTTTGTAATGCTCTCAAAAGCATCTTCATAGTTTTTATTCTTCATAGCTGCATTTAATAATAAAAATGTAAAATTAAACTCATATGATCTTAATTCCTTATTTTCATACTTATTAAGTTTAATATGATTAAATACTTTATTTATAATATTAATACAGTGAGGAAAGTAGGAGAAATCTGTAGTTTTGTAATTCACTTTATTTAATGCACTATTTAAATATCTTACATACTGATTTAATGCAGTGTCCCAAGAGTCTATAGTTTCGTAAAGTTTTACTGCAATACTTCCCCAAGAGCTAAGTTTTAAGTTCCAAAGAAGTAAATCTAGAAAGTTAATGACCTTTTCTAAACATTGAATATTAAAGTTTTCGTGTTTTTCACATAAACTTTCAACTAGATCAATCCATTTATCCTCTTCAGTTCTTTTATATTCATTAATTGCAATGTCTAATGCATTATAATAGCTCTTTGACTCTCTTAAAAACTCTACTGCATCTATATTTACATTTTCATACTCTGGATAGACTTTGATAATGCTTCTTGCGGCTTCATAAGCTCTATCTACAATTTCAAGTTTCTTGGATCTTATGTATATTGAATAGTTCTTTTGAAGGTAAAGAAGTTCTCCTTCACTTATAATCCCATCATATTCTTCAATTGAAGCTGTATCTTCCTTCATGTCTGCTAAATTCTTTTTAGCCCACATCATAAGTTCAAAGAAGCTTACATCCTCTTTTTCTATCATTAGTGTATGAGCATATCTATTTCCTGACTTTAAGGTTTCTTCTAGAATCTCAATTACCTTAACAAAATACTCTTTAGCTAACTCTATTTGATTTTCATGAAAATATATTTCTCCTAAAGAGTAGTAGGCTACTACTAAATTTCTAAAATCAGTATATTCCATTTTTATTAAAGCCTTATAATCTTCTTTTTCTATAATTTTCTTTAGATAACCGTCTATTTCCCCTTCTTCCATATCCTCATTATATAAATACTTTAAACTCCATTTATAATATTTTTTTAAAGCTAATGCTGGCTCACAACTTATCTTCTTATCACCAATATTAAGATATAGTTGAAACTTGTCCATATTTTTTGCACATTTAGTTAAAAAGTTAATCTGCTGAGTTAATATCAAAACTACTCCTCCTTATATTTAAAATAACATTTTATATTATCTAGCCTGCCAAATTTATAAAAAAATATATTCTCTATCTTTAACTATAAACTTATTTTATACTAAACTAAATACTTTCAACTTTAAAGCTTTCAATTAATTTTACACTAAAAATAATTGTTAAAACAGATTGATATCCATTTATATTTAATATTTATAACAATTTTATCATAATACTGTATTAGTATAAAACAAATTATGCTTACCATAAACAAAAGAAGGCTACATAAAGTAGACCTTCTTTTAGAATGCTATTTTTGTTTACGTCTAAATAATGTGAATATTGCTCCCCCAATAACTGATAAAATTGTTCCTACAGCAATTGTATTTGTAGCTCCCATTGCTGCTCCAGCTTGTGGAATACCTGCAGTCACAGTGCCATTTGAAGTACCGCCAGTAGTTGTTGACGTATTTCCTCCTGAAGTTGTGCCTCCATTATTCGCTCCACCTGGGTTATCCGCTGCCTTTTCTTTGATTTCAAATTTAACAACTTTCTCAGATTTATTTCCCACTGCATCAGTTGCACTTACTTGAAGTTCATACTTTCCTGATTTTTTAATTTCAGTTCCCTTTGCATAACTTTCCCCATTAAGTTTAAGCTCTACAACAGCTTTTGAGTCATCTACAGTAATTTCTGGAGTTACTGAATTCTCATATACTTTTCCATCTTCAACCCCTGAGATAGTAATTGCTGGTGCAACATTATCTATCTCAACTTTTAAATTTTTAACAGTCTCATGTCCATATAAATCAACAGCCTTAACCTGTACAATATCGCCTTCTTTAACATCCAATTCCTTCTCAAATGTTCTTTCATTGTATTCAATTCCTGCAACACTATTACTTACGTTTATTAAGGCATCTCCATTTACATAAAACTTATATCCAAAGGTATTATCAGATACTTTACCTTTTATATTTATCTTTTTCTGATTCGGTGCTATTGTCAAAGTGTTTTTATCATTGTCTACATTTGCCACATCTAAGTTTATTACTGGAGAAATTGTATCGCATTCTCCTTTTATAGCATATTCAGCTATAACCTTATCATCGAAATCTTTTATATAGACTCCTATCTGATTCATACCCTGCTTTAATTTCACTTCATGGGCAAATGATAAGTCATTCTTCAATACAACATTTTCTCCCCCGATAGTAAACTCCTTAACTGGTCTATTTAACTTTCCTTTAATTACATAAGTTTCAGCAGAATCTGAAACAAATTCACCTGTTGCAGCAGTTTCGAAGGTTACCTTAGCTGGTGGAAGATTTATCATCACTTTTTTAGATGCAACTCCTAAGTTCTGTGCTCTATCTAAAGCACCTACAGTGATTTCTAATGCTCCACTAGTCAAATCTAAGTCATAACTATAAACACCATTTTCTACATTTACTTTTTTCCAGTCTATTGCAACTTCCTTTCCATCAACAAATATAGTAGCTCCACCAACTTCTAGATTCGATTGTATATCCTCCATTGTCCATTGAAGTTTATAAGTGTTTCCACTTACTTTTGTTACATCTTTAATTTCAACTTTTGGAGCTGTTAAATCGATTTTCACTGGAACTATAAAGCTTTGTGGTTTTGCATTAGGTAAATCCACTGATGATCTTATATCTATTGTATATTGACCCTCTGGTAGTATTTCATTCTTTCCAGTAGATTTATTATATATACTTCCATCCCAAGCAAGATCCATTAAAGTTGTTCTAATTGGATTTTTCGCATATTCTCTTTTTCTTATATTTGACTGCTTAGCAACTTCTCCAAGTTCCTTACCATCCTTATCAAGAACTACTACCACTGTATTCTTAGCATTTCTTAAGTGATATAATGATGGTATTATTACATCTCCTTGTTTGTCTCCATTTGGTGAAATTGCAATTGTATTCTTATCAATTTTTGGTTCATTATACTTGCCAGTTGCTCCATCATATCCAAGATAAGAATTGTAAACCTTATCTCCTTCAGTAACTTGAGTAACTACAGTAGACTTTAAAGATCTTTTATCAGTATCAGTTAGATATAAATGATGATCCTTTGTACTAGCTTCCCACATAGGTATATTTAAAATTTCTTCCTTACTCCAATCTCCATAATATCCTATATAAGGCATCACTAAATCTGGAGCATCTGAAGTATTGAATTTAATGAATCCCTCTAAAAATCTTTCAGTAGAAACCCCATCTGCCACATCTAATGTTGCTTTAACCATTGCCTTTCCTTTTGCTGGTACAGTTACTTTGTTCACGTCAAATTTCACACTTGCCTGATCTATTTTTTCAACGTAGTGCATAGAGCTAATAGAATCTGACTGATCTGTTAAAACGCCTAAACTTTCTACATCATAGGTCACAGGCTTATCCCCTAGGTTTTCAAGCTCTAGTTCAAAGGTTGTTGTTTTTCCTATTTCCTTTAAAGCAGTAACAGCGTTACCATCTTTCTTGTAGGTTAATATAACATTATTTTTTATAGCATTTTCAATTTGCATCATACCAGCACCTTGTCTTCTTGGAGAGTAAGGTGTAGTTGGGTCATGTTTATCCATCTTTATCTCTGCAGTATTAATAGCTGTAAATCTAGCAAGTCTGCTTAAGTCTCTACCTTTTATACTAGGATTGTTCTTTTTAATTCCTTGAATTATCAATGCTTGTCCACCTGTAGCATGAGGTGCAGCCATTGATGTTCCGCTCATAGTTTCATACTTATTATCATTTACTGTAGAGTAAATATCTCCACCTGGTGCAGATATTTCTGGTTTGAAATCTAAGCTTGGAGTCACTCCCCAAGAAGTACTTGAATCAAAATCTCCAGCATCTGCATTAGCTTCTGAAATCACTTCTTCTTTAAAGCTCACTTTTGGATTTTGACCATTCTTTATGGCTTCTACAATTTTCAGCCCTGAACTACGCCTTACAAAAGTTGCTGGTATATTCCTATTATCAGCAATAGTCACTGCCATGCTCATATATGCTTCCTCGTCAGCTCTGGAATTATTATAAACAATAACCCCAATAGCTCCAGCAGCTTGAGCATTAGCTATTTTATTATCAAAGCTAGTATCTCCTCTTTCAATTAAGGCAATTTTACCTTTAACATCTTTTCCTTGGAATGCACTACCATCATTAGCTCTTCCACAATCAACAACGTCGTACTCTTTTCCATTAAGTTTTGAATAAACATCTACTCCAGCCTTTGTAAATCCACATTTACCTAATAAAGTATCTCCTGATTTTAAGTATACTGTATCTGCTAGTGTTATCTTGTTGTTTTCAAAGTTAGCTACTTGGAGAGTATCCTTAGCAACTCCTGGTGAACCTACTATTCCTATATCTGTCATAGAGTTAAATTTATTAGGTGCAGTTGAGTATTGAGAGTTTCCTGCAGAAACTACAACAGAAACTCCTGCATTTGTTGCTCTTTCTATAGCTATTTGTTGTGGATCTTCTGAATCCATAAAACCTGAACTAGATCCTAAACTCATATTAATTACATCTGCACCAAGAGTTACCGAATCCTCAATTGCTGCTACTATGTCATCAGAAAATGCACTTTTACTTAACGGTCCATTAGAAAATACCTTCATAGCTAACAATTGGGCATCTGGTGCTACTCCATCAACTGCACTTCCTGTCTTTACTTCCTCATCACTTCCATTAGCAGCAGCGATTCCTGCTACATGCATTCCATGCATACTATCAGTACTATCTTTTGCTGTATTATTTTTATCAGCATAATTATATCCAAAAGGAACTTTTTCACTCAAATAAGTACCTTTACCAAGAGTTTTTATTTTTTCTTCAACTGCGCTTTTGCTTAACTTGACTTTGTCTTTACCATCTTGGTCAAGTCTCATATCTTTGTGAGTATGATCTATTCCAGTGTCAATTATAGATATCAACATACCTTCTCCTTGATATCCATAATCTTTCCAAACATTTTCTGCTTGAGTAAGTTCTTTAGCAGAGTTCATATCTACATAGTACTTTTTAACTTCCGTTACATTTTTTACTCCTGGTAAATTTTTAATCTTCTCTAATTCGCCTCTTCTAACCTCTATACTAAAACCATTAACTAAATTACCAAAGGAATTTTTAATGTCAGTACCAATAATCTTTTTTACTTCCCCCATAACCGGCAACTGTGCTGACTTAGCTACATTTATCTGTTGACCTGATGCCTTTGCATTTCCTGCCACTTCTGCTGCTGCCGGAGCTTCTACTTCAACAATGACTCTTATTAACTCGCTAACATTTTCTTTTTCATCATTAACAAATATGTCTTTTGAGACAGAGTCCTTTTTCATATTCTTGTAGATAGCATTTCTTAATAAAGTTTCCCCATTTTCTTTAGCTTGTACATCTTCCACTTGGTTTCCTAGAACTATTGTTGAAACAACTATTCCAACCAGAGTTTTAGACATACTTTTTCTAAAAGTATCTTTCATATTATTAACCCCCTATTTCTACATGTATGTAATATCCAAAATAAGTACATTTTGTAATATTTTAAATATTTATACACTTATGTATCAATTATAATATTGAGATTTTTCCATTTCAACAAAAAAAATACACATAATTTTTACAAAAATTTAACTATATTCTTACTTTTAAGGGTTCTTTTATTCATAATTTAAGCTTTTTTTATAATTCTTTAAATAAAATATTATTAAATTAAGAATAAATTTAATTGATAGTTTAATCTTTATTTTTTTTATTTAATACATACCTCTATATCTATATAAGTTTATTTAATTATTATTAAATATTTCTAGAGTGAATTTTTATTTTTTTCATAATTTAGGGGTTTACAAATTTTATTTTTGTCATATAATATAAATATAAATCAGAGTAATTAACTAAGAATTAAATGCATTGAAAAAGGAAAGTAACATAGATATAGGTTCCAGAGAGGAAACGATGGTGTGAAGTTTCTACTGATAATTTATGTGAAGTGCCCTTTGGAGCAGAAGTCTGAAAGTTTTTAGTAAGACTATCCAGGTTCGCCTGTTATAGCGATAAGGTATTTTTGTACCTGAATGAGGTGAGATATTTTATATCTAATTAGGGTGGAACCGCGAAGGCATACAAAGCTTCGTCTCTATATATTATAGAGACGAGGCTTTTTTTATTGATTATTCTGGTTATACTAACTTCACTATGTATGAGGATTTAAGCGCTTAAATTTCCAGGAATACTTTACCATTGTTAGTATTGTTTCAATTATGTTTTTAGTCCATTTTGTAAGTTTGTATATTTTATTGATTATGATGTATTTGTGTTATAGAAAATATGAAATTAAACCTAAGGAGGAAATCAAATGTTATATAATAGTGTTTTAGAAATGGTAGGCAATACCCCAATAATAAAGTTAAATAATATAGTTCATGAGGACATGGCAGAGGTTTATGTGAAACTTGAAAAATACAATCCTGCTGGTAGTGTCAAAGACAGAGCAGCACTGGGAATGATAGAAGAAGCAGAAAAGTTAGGGGTTCTAAAACCAAATGGTACAATTGTAGAGCCCACTAGTGGTAATACAGGAATTGCACTTGCTATGATTGGAAAGTTAAAAGGCTACAAAGTTATAATCGTAATGCCTGATACTATGAGTGTTGAGAGAAGAAATATGATTAAAGCTTATGGAGCAGAACTTGTTTTAACAGAAGGTGCCAAGGGCATGAAAGGTGCTATAGAAAAGGCTAAAGAAATTGCTATAGATGATAGCTTTTTCGTACCTCAACAGTTTGTAAATATCGCAAATCCTAACAAGCATTATGAAACAACTGCAGAAGAAATTTTAAACGATGTACCCGACTTAAATGCTTTTGTTGCAGGAGTTGGCACTGGTGGTACTATAACAGGAGTTGGTAGAAGACTAAAAGAACTTAAAGGTTCAATCCTTATTAATGCCGTAGAACCTTCAAAGTCCTCAATTTTATCTGGTGGTACTCATTCACCCCATAAGATACAAGGTATTGGTGCTGGTTTTATACCTGATAACTATGATAGTAAGGTGGTTGATAAAATTTCAACTGTTAGTGACGAAGCTGCCTTTGATACAGCAAGATTATTAGCTAATGAGGAAGGGATTTTAGTAGGAATTTCTTCTGGAGCAGCAATTTCTGCCGCTTTAGCTCTTGCTAAAGAATTGGGAAAAGGAAAAAAAATCCTTGTAATAGCACCAGATAGTGGGGAAAAATATTTATCCATGGGTCTTTTTCAATAATTTTTAGGTAGTGGTGATATGTTCAATAGACTTAAAGAAGATATAGATAATATAATTTCAAAAGATCCTGCAATTAGAAGTGTGATGGAGGTATTTTTATATCCATCTCTTCACGCCCTATTTTTTCACAATATTTCTCATAGACTTTACAGATTAAGACTTTATTTTATAGCCAGGTTAATATCTCAAATTTCTCGATTTTTTACAGGTATTGAGATTCATCCAGGTGCCAAAATTGGCAAAAGAGTTTTCATTGATCATGGAATGGGTGTAGTTATAGGAGAAACTGCTGAAGTCGGCAACAATGTTACTATTTATCATGGTGTTACATTAGGAGGAGTTGGCACAGAAAAAGGTAAACGACACCCCTCTATAGGAGATAATGTTATAATAGGTGCAGGTGCCAAAATTCTTGGGCCTATTGATATCGGTAAAGACTCCCGAGTAGGAGCTAATGCTGTGGTTTTAAAATCTGTTCCAGAAAATAAAACTGTGGTAGGTATCCCTGGAAAGATTTTAGGGGATGACTACTTTTCACCATAGATATGAAAAATAAAAACAGGGATTTAGTATAAGAGGTTTAACTCTTTTAACTAAATCCCTATTTATATCCATGTATACTTATATTAATATTTACTATAATTTATATAAGCTATAAATCCACTTAGCCTCTTAAACTTTTATGAATTTTATAACTTAATGATGCTCTATGCATAATTTATTCACAGATTATACCATTAATCATATATATCAGAAAACTCCAATATAACTTTGTTCTTTAGTTCAGTATTTGAATTATGTTCTCCTCCTAAATCTTCATTTTCAGCAATTTCTGCTGGTATTTCTACAATGAATGTAGATCCCTGTCCTTCCTCACTTTCAATATGGATACTTCCTCTATGAAGCTCCACTAGGGCTTTCACCAATGATAGTCCTATACCACTTCCTTCACTTTTTCTTGAAAGTGATGTATCCACCTGGGCAAATCTATCAAATATACTTCCTTGTTTATCCTTAGGAATTCCTATTCCATTATCTTTAACTGAAATTTTAACTTTTTCTCCCTGATCCTGGAGTTCTACAAATATACTACCTTCTTTAGGTGTGAATTTTACAGCATTAGATAATAAATTTAACATTATTCTCTCCATCTTCTGTAAGTCTACAGCCATAATCTTTTCCTCAACATTTGTATCAAATATAAGTTCAATAGAATGTCCCTCTATGTAATCAGCTACAGATAAAGTAATATCCTCTATAACTTCTACTATATTTTTATTTTGCAATTGCAACTCGTAAAAATCTGATTCTATTCTTGTTATATCTATAATATTATTAACGAGTCTTAATAACCTATATCCATTTTGTTTTATGTATATTATCTTCTTTTTAGAATTCTCATCCTCAAATTTAATTCTTCCTTGTTTTATATATACCTCTAATAATTGTACAGTGCTAAGTATTACATTTAATGGTGTTCTAAGTTCATGAGAAATATTTGAAAAAAATTCTGTTTTTAGCTTATCATATTTTAAAACTTCATTATAAGTTTTTCTATCATTTTCCCCCTTTTTTCTAAGATATATATTATAAAAAACTATTAAAAACACCACTATTATTAAACCATTCATCATTAGTATGACTTTAGCTTTCCCCCCAGCAACTACCATCATTTCATAATTTCCCTTGTTTATTATTACGCTATTTTGTGGTATTTCATTGATAGAAATCCCGTACTTCTTCATCTGCTTATAATCAAAGATGTACGTTCCTGGAGGTTCCTCAAGAATAGGAATATTTTTCATTGATTCTCCCCTTAAAATTCTCATAGCAATATCTGCTCCCATTTTGCCATGTTCTTCTCCTAGGTCCATCTTTCCACCTAAAACTCCTTGGCCTAAATAATTTTCAGACTTTGAAAATATGGGATAATTATTAGTGACTTTCAACTTATTTACTGCTTCTTTAGGCAAAGATTCTTTGTCGTCTCCATCTGAAAAAATTCCTACTATTAAGTTTACATAAGGTTTTGAAGTCTTTGAAACCTTTTCAATCACCTCATCTATCTTTGCACCCTCTATGTAATTAAATTCTAAATCATAATAATAAGGTCTAACCTTTTCTAATCTTATTTTAGTATTTCTAGAATAAGTAGTATCATCTAATAAAAAATTAATAGTTTTTATTTCGGGATAAAGTTTTTTTATAATATCTATATTTAATCTCTCATCTACATTATCTGAAAGTCCTGTAAAGTATTTTTGTTCTTCAGAGGTTAATTCTACTTTGCTATTTACACCAAGGAAAACTACAGGAATTTCTTTAAACAATATTTCATGATATTCCCTTATAAAATTTAATGATTCATCATTAGAAGCAAGTATTAAATCAAAGTTTTTTTCTTTGTATTTTATTTTTAAAATGTCACTTAATTCTTTAAAGTATTCATTAGAATTGTTACTTTTTAAGTCTAAGTACTCTATTGTATATATAACATTAAATTTGCCATTCAAGTTTTTTTGAAATCCCGATACTATATTTTTTTCCCAAAGTTGTTCTCTGTCATAAGAGTTTATTATAAGAATTTCATACATCTTTTCAGCTTTCATTGATTGTCCGTATACTTCCATATTAGAAGCTTTAATAAAAATAATGGTTAATAATAAAATTAAAGCTTTTTTCATACATCTCATAATAACCTCCTTAGTTTATTTACTTTCATATTTAATTATAGTTTCTTCCTTAACTAACTTAATTAGTCTCTTTGGTTCTAATTTTTATTTTTTTGTATTTTTATAAAAAAACACCCTCATAATAATTATTCATATTATGAGGGTGTTTTATGTATGAGCTTCAATGTTATTATATTTTAATACTCTCCTGTTACTTTTGGCTCATTTCTTTTGATTTATCCATGCAATTTATCATTGCTTCAATAACTGCACTTCTAAAGCCTCTTTCTTCCAAAGTTCTAACAGCTTCTATAGTTGTGCCACCTGGTGAGCACACCATATCCTTTAATTCACCTGGATGCTTTCCTGTTTCTAGTACCATCTTAGCAGCTCCTAGGACAGCTTGTGCGGCAAATTTGTAAGCCTTATCTCTAGCCATTCCCGCTAGTACAGCGCCATCAGCAAGAGCTTCTATAAACATAAAGGTGTATGCTGGTGAAGAGCCACTAACACCTATAACGCTTTCTATTAGGTGTTCTGGTAATATTTCTGCTTTACCAAAGCTTTCAAAAATAGTTTTCACCTGATTAAGTTCTTCCTCAGAAACAATTTCATTAGCACAAAGAGAACTCATTCCTTCATTAACTAAAGCTGGAGTGTTAGGCATAGTTCTAACCACTTTGTACTCTTTTCCTATAACTTCTTCTACGCTTTTTATAGTTTTTCCTGCTGCAATAGTAACGATGATCTTGTCCTTTGTTAGTTTTCCCTTGATTTTTTCTAATACCAAATCATAAATATTAGGTTTTACTGCTATAAATAATATATCTGAATTTATTACAACTTCTTCTTCACTACTGCCTATTTCTACGTTATACTCATCCCTTATAGCATTAAGTTTATCATTGTTTAAATCATAGATAATTACATTGTTTGATGGAACAAGCTTAGAGTTTACTATTCCTCCAATCATTGCTTTTCCCATATTTCCAGTTCCTATAAAGCCAATTCTTTTGTTCATAAATTCCTCCTAATTATGCCTTACTTGTTTGAATCATTAAGATGATTAGGGATACTTACAATTAATATTTTAGTAATTTTATTTGTATAGTTAGTAAAGTTATGACATGCTTTTGAATCAAGATGAGCACAATCACCAGGATGTAAGTTTTGTTTTTCATTATTGATAAACAAAGTAAGTATTCCTTCTAGTACATAGATAAACTCCTCACCTTCATGGTGAAAGGAAGATAATTCTTCATCACTAGAATTAGGTAATATTTCTATAAGTCTAGGCAACATTGTTTTATCGTTTATACTATTTGATAAAACATAGTTTACATATAAGCAGTTATCTATATTATGTACTTCTCTTTCATAACTTCTTTGGATAACTCTTTCCTTTCTTTTCGTACTTGAAAAGAAATAAGATAGTTCTACTTCAAGTGCCTCTGCAATACTTAAAAGAGAATCTGTAGCAATGCTTGTAAGTCCTCTCTCAAGTTGAGAAAGAAAGCCTGTAGATAAATTAGTTTTTTCACTTAACTCCTTTAGAGTCATTTTTTTTTGCGTTCTTAATTCTTTAACTTTACTTCCGATAACTTTATTCAATGTATTTCCACCTCTTCAGTTCTATAATTATTTTAAACTAAATCAAATTTGAAACATAATATAAGTTAACTTATATAACTTATTATGGGGTTCTATGATGGGACTTTAAATTATCCATCTCCATAAACCTTTAAGGGACCCCGGTTAGGACTTATGTATAAGTTAAGTTTTAACTCTATTTCCCTATATTTGCCTATTAGTTTATATCTTAATATAAAAAACCATCATTTAGTAGTTTGTCTCTAACTTCAAATTTAATAATTAATTACAACAATTTTTTTAATATATAATGTAATAAAGATACTACACTAATAATAAGCCTACTTTTGCATTCTCTTTTATACAAGTTGCTTCTAATTTATTGATTAATATAGAAACATTTTTACAACTTATATATAATAATTATTACTCAAAAATAGGTATATTGTCTATATAATATTTACATTTAAGTTAATTAACATTTTTAACTTAATAAGTAATAAATAACTTAACTTCTTCAACTGTTTTAAATCAGAATTTACTGGTCCAAAACTACCTTTATTATAACAAACTTCACCTTCCGCCATAAAACTCTCACTAATTGAAATTCAATAATCCTACTTGAAAAATGTTATTAAAAACTTAAAAATTCTTCTAATACTATTATTTCGTATTAGAAGAATTTTTATCTTAAATATTAAGTCTTTTAATAATTTAAATATAATTTAACCTAAAGCTACATCTAAAATCATCATTACAACAAATCCCATGATGGTAGCAATGGTAGCTAAATCTGTGTTTCCTCCCAACTGAGATTCCGGAACTAATTCTTCTATAACTACAAAGATCATTGCACCTGCCGCAAAAGATAGTGCGAAAGGTAATAAGGACCTCATAGTCATTACTGCTATAACTCCTATAACTCCAGCAATTGGTTCTACTATACCTGATGCTTGCCCGTAAGCAAAGCTTTTTAGTCTGGAAAAGCCTTCTCTTCTTAATGGCAAAGATACCGCTGCACCCTCTGGAAAGTTCTGAATCCCAATTCCTATAGCAAGAGCTATGGCACTAGCTAAACTTGCCGATGGAAGCCCAGCAGCTACGGCTCCAAAAGCAACCCCTACTGCTAAACCTTCTGGAATATTGTGAAGGGTTATTGCTAAAACCAGTAATACACTTCTTTTCCAACTTGTTTTTATTCCTTCCGCTTCTTCTGTCTTAAAACCCACATGGAGATGTGGAATTATCCTATCAACTAAAAGTAAAAATAATCCTCCTCCTATAAATCCAATAGCTGGTGGAAGCCAGATAACACCTCCTGCTTCAGCAGCCATTTCAATGGCTGGAGCTAAAAGAGACCAAAAGCTTGCTGCAATCATAACCCCTGCAGCAAATCCCATCATTGCATCTAAAACTTTTTTATTTATATTCTTAAAGAAAAACACCAATGCTGCCCCTAGCGCTGTAACTCCCCAAGTAAATAAAGTTGCAAGTAATGCTTGATACACAGGGCTTAGGGTAAGAAACCACTCCATAATAATCACCTCTTTTATTATCCTAGGTATTGAAACCCTACGGAAAATCCGTATTAATTTAGCTATGAGTGAAAACTTCGCTACTATATCCTATTCAAAACTTAAAAAGTGGTTATTAAAATTTAAGCTTCTTCTTATCTTAATAAATCTTGTTTAGACTTTATAATTGATAAATGCTAAAATATACGTAGGTAAATTATAAAACTAGATTTTGAAATGAACCTAAGGTTAAAGTTATGATTATAAACGACTAAAAAATTAAATGCATGGGGGTATACTCTATGAAATACTTATTTATAATTAATCCTGTTGCTGGTAAAGGACGAGGGTTAGAGTACATTAGTAAAATTGAAGAATATTTTAAGGATAAAAATATAGAGTTCCATATAAAATTAACTCAGTATAAAAATCACGGAGAAGAAATCACTAGGGATTACTGCTCACAGGATACCTATCACGTGTTTGCTATTGGTGGAGATGGTACTGTTAATGAAGTTCTTAATGGTTTAATTGGTACGAATAGCTTATTGTCTATTATTCCTTGTGGCACCGGTAATGATTTTGTGAAGACCCTTTATGGAGACTTAACAGCTGATAATTATCTCCACTTATTAATTAACGGAAAACTTTGCTCTGTTGATTTAGCCTCTGTAAATCATAGATATTATCTTAATATCTCTTCTGTAGGATTTGATGCAGAGGTGGCCTACAATGCTAGAAAATTTAAGTATAATAAGTTCTTTCCTAATAGCCTGTCATACTTAACAAGTGTTTTTTATACTGCTTTTAGATTTAAATCTATGGATTTACAAATCTTAGTGGATAATACCCATATAACTCAAAAGACCTTTCTTTTAGCTGTATCAAATGGAAAGTGTTATGGTGGTGGCATTTATATTACTCCTGATGCCAATATCTTTGATGGTAATTTAGACATTTGCAGTATTGAAAAAGTTACTATTTTAAAATTATTACTTTCTATAAAAAAAGCCTTTGATGGTAATATAAAAGATATTAAACAGGTTTCTTATCATAACTGTAAAAAAGCTATTATTTCCTCACCTATGGAATTTGCTTTAAATGTGGATGGCGAACTATTAAGAACAAATCACGCAGAATTTAATATAATCCCAAATGGATTAAAAGTTATGTTGCCACAGGAAAGCATATGTAATAATTATGAATTAAGGGAAACTATAAATTTATAGTCTTATTAATAACTCTAGTTAAAACCTAGAGTTATTAATTTTTATTAGTATTTCTACCCTCTTTAAGGTTCATAATAACTATATAGTTACTTGCAAAGAATAGTAAATAAGCTTACAATATAACAATAACTAAAGGACAAGGTAATAAATATGAATAAAAAAACATTTGAAGATTTTAATTTAAATCCAAGCATTATAAAATCTGTTAAGCTACTAGGCTATAATACCCCTTCTCCTGTTCAAGCTGAAGTAATTCCTATAGCTCTTGAGGGAAAGGACATAATTGCTAAGGCTCAAACTGGAAGTGGTAAAACTGCTGCTTTTGCAATTCCTATTCTTGAGAATCTACAACTTGAAGAAAATGCTGTTCAAGCACTTGTGCTTACACCAACAAGGGAACTTGCTGTTCAAGTTGCAGAGAGTTTCTCTACTCTAGGTTTATATAAAAGAATTAATGCAGTTTCAATCTATGGAAAACAGCCTATGACTATACAAAAAACTAAGCTCGCTCAAAGGGTTCATGTGGTAGTTGGAACCCCTGGCAGAACTATAGATCATATAAATAATGGAACTTTAAATTTAGACCATATCCGATACTTGGTAATAGATGAAGCGGATGAAATGTTAAATATGGGCTTTTTAGACCAAGTAGAAACAATTATAAAAAGGGTTCCTAAAACTCGGCAAACTCTTATGTTTTCTGCTACCTTATCTGAAGAAATTCAGCAGCATATAGTGACCTATATGAAGTCTCCACAAGTAATCCAAATTACACCTAAAGAATTAACTGTAGAGAAAATTAATCAAAGATGCTATTTTGTAAGCGACAATGATAAGTATAAACTTCTACAAGATTTAATTGTTGTTGAATCTATGGAAAAGTGTATACTATTTTGCAGAACTAAAAAAAATGTAATTGAACTAGCCTCAAGAATGAGAGCTTCAAATTACTCTGTTACTGAAATCCATGGTGATATGCTTCAACAAGATAGGCTTAAAGCTATGAAATCCTTTAAACAGGGTGAGTATACCTTTATAGTGGCTACAGATGTAGCTTCTAGAGGCATAGATGTAACAGGAGTTAGTCATGTTATAAATTATGATATACCACTTGAACTAGAAGCCTATGTTCATAGAATTGGTAGAACTGGTAGAGCTGGAAACTTTGGAGAGGCAATAACTTTTGTAACTCCTTATGAAGATAAGTTTTTAAAATCTATTGAGGAATTCATTGGGCTACAAATTCCAAGAGCTAATGCTCCAACGGAAAAAGACCTTGAAAAAGCACCTAAAATTTTAGAAAAGCCTATTATTACAAAGACATCTACGACACCTTCTCAGGTGCTTAAATTGTATATAAATGCTGGAAAGAAAAAGAAAATTCGTAGAGGGGATATTTTAGGAGCTTTAGTTAATAGCGGTAATATTCCTAGTGAATCTATTGGTGTCATTGAAGTTTTTGATAATTATAGCCATGCTCATATTCTAAACGGTGATGGAACTAAACTTTTAAAAGCTATGAAAGAAATAAATCTTAAAGGTAAGCCTGTAAAGATTGAGAAAGCTAGAGAAAAATAATGTTTTTCTCTAATTTAAAGGGTATCTCAAAACAAATTGAAAAAATGTTTTGAGATACCCTTTTATCTATAGATCTAGTTCATCTTTTCTTTTCTTAATTCTTTACATAAAGATATAAAACCTATAATTATAATTATAACAAATGGCAGAGCTGCTATTATAGCCATAGCTTGTAGCGCAGATAATCCTCCTGAAATTAACAATATTATAGCTAATAATGCTTCAATAATTCCCCAGAATATTTTCTTTTTATTTGAAGGGTTTAGACTTCCTTTAGATGTAAGCATAGCTAGCACAAAGGTGGCAGAATCTGCTGAGGTTATAAAGAACGTACAAAGTAAAATCATTGTTATAATTGATATTATATTATGAAAGGGATAATAACTTATAATTTTAAAAAAGGCTATTTCCGGTGAAGCCGCAATGGTTTTTAAAGCTTCCAACGTTATTATCTTATTAATTCCTAAGTTTGTTCCTAAAGTTCCAAAGATAGAAAACCATAATGCTGATGCTAAAGTAGGGGCCATAATAACTCCTAACACAAATTCTCTTATAGTTCTTCCCTTAGAAATTCTTGCAATAAACATTCCTACAAAAGGAGTCCAAGATATCCACCATGCCCAATAGAATATGGTCCAGTTTCCCAACCACGACTTATCCTTTAACCCTTGAAGTTGTATACTACTACCCAAAAAACTTTTTAAATAACTTAATGTTCCTTTTGAAAAATTCTCCATAATATCTTTTGTTGGTCCTATAAAAAAGCAAGCAACCATAATGCCAAATGCTAAAATTAGATTTACATTTGATATAATACTTATACCTTTATTAATCCCACTAACAGCAGACAATATAAACATGAAAGTAATAAGAATTATAATAATTAGCTGAACTTTTATATTTTCAGGTATATGAAACATGTAATTAAGTCCACTATTAATTTGCATTGTCCCCATTCCTAAGGATGCGGAAACACCAGCTACTGTTGCAAATACCGCAAAATAATCTATCATCTTTCCAGTTAACCCACTTGCTCTTTCTTCCCCTATTAAAGGAATAAAAATACTACTTACTAAACTTGGTTTACCTTTTCTAAATTGAAAATAAGCAATGGCAAGACCTACAATACTGTAACTAGCCCAAGGATGAATCCCCCAGTGCATAAAAGAAGTTACAAAAGCAAAGTTTGCAGCTTCTATAGACCCTTCTTTTATATTTCCTAGAGGCGAGGTAAAATGGAAAATGGGTTCTGCAACACCCCAAAACACTAAGCCAATACCCATTCCTGCTCCAAACAGCATAGCAAACCAAGCTCCAAAGGTATACTCTGGTTTAGTATCTTCACTTCCAAGCTTAATTGTTCCAAGTTTGCTTAGGGCTAGTATGAAAGAAAATACAATGAAAAGATTCATAGAAACTAAGTAAAGTATTCCAAACTCATCACTAATTAACTTCATCATACTGGTAATTAATTCCCTGAAGTTAATTTGTTTTAATATACCCATAAGAGAAATTAAGCATACACCAAGTATTATGGGAAACCCTTGATGAAATTTCTTTATATGCTGATGTTTACTTTTCAATGCTCTTAACTTAAAATCTTTTTTCATTCGCTTAACTCCAATTTTAAATATTTTAATCATGCACTAAAATACATGTGTTAAATATATTAACTATCTTTTACTCTAAATTACTTTAGTACAATTATATATACATACCTACCTCTAATTTTACACCATAATCATCTTATAACAACACTATTTATCTTTATATTATGAAGTATATTTTCAAGCTGTTTAAAATGTGTTAAATTTTTCTCAAATTCTTTAAAATAATATTTTATTCTGCTCACAACTTGTGCTATAATAAACGCTATATATATTATGGGAAAAGGGGATATTCTTATGACTAAGTCAGCAATGGAAAAAAAAGAAATGATGCTTTCATTTGTTAATGCAACAAAAAAACTCATAGCCGAGGAAGGTATTGAAAATGTAACTGCGAGACGAGTAGCTCAACTTACGGGCTATAATGTAGCAACTGCATATAAGTACTTTAATAACTTAAATCACATAATCTTTTTTGCTAGCATGAAGTATTACAATGAATATATTCATGATTTACCTAACTATATAAATGAAGGTTACTCTTCATTAAGAAACTATTTAGAAATCTGGAGATGCTTTTCTATTCATGCCTTTAGCAATCCAAGAATATTTAAATCTTTATTTCTTGACCAAAAACCACATAGTGTTCAAGATACAATGAAACACTACTACGATCTTTACCCTGATGAGTTTCACGAATTACCACAGGTTTTACTACCTATGCTAAATAAAGATTGTATAATCGATCGAGATATTGCAATTCTTAAGGTTTGTGTTGATGATGGCTATATTAGAAAAGAGGATTTAGAGGAGTTAAGTAGAACTATAATTATTTTCTTTGAAGGATTATTGATGAAGGTTACAAATAATATTGACGGATATGACAAAGATACCTCACTTGAAATTATTGTGAATTACATAAAAAATAATTTGCACTATTACAATTTAAAAGTAAAAAATATGATTCCTGAATTTACAGAATTCAAATAGATTTAATTATTAGCTATACTATCTAATAATAAGAGGTTGTTTCTATATTATAGAAACAACCTCTCACTGTTTATTAGCATATCCTGGGCAGCATTACCGAATCTAATTCTTGTAATATTCGTTTTCCTCCAAAGTTATTTTTCAAAATAACTTTTTCATGGTCTATAGTAATTTCACCAACAATAGATGATTTTTTATAACCTTCACATTTTCTTAGTTTATCAACCATTTTACTAGCACTTTTTTCCTTTACAATGAGAATCATAGCTCCCTCTGAGGCAAGATAGTAGGGATCTAACCCGATAATTTCATTTATGGTTCTAACTTCACTTCTTATAGGAATATTCCATTCATCAATATTTAACCCTATTTTATATTTTGATGAAATTTCATTAAAGCACTGTCCAATTCCACCCCTAGTTGGATCTTTTAAAAGCCTTATATCCTCTTTATATTCCCATAAAACTTCAATTAAGTTATTTAAAGGTTTTACATCACTTTTTATATCTCCTACCACTTGAAACCCATACCTTTCCACAGCAATAGCAGTTCCATGCTCTCCAATAGTAGAAGTTAAAATCACCTTGTCTCCAGGTCCTATGTTATCATTAAGTTCATATTCAACAAAGCCTATGCCCGAAGTGTTAATAAAAATTCCCTGAGCATTTCCTCTCTCCACTACCTTAGTATCCCCAGTAGCAATTATAACTTCTGCTTCTTCAGCAGATTCCTTTATAGACGTTAATATTTTTTTTAATTTCTCAACAGGAAACCCTTCTTCTATAATGAAACTTAAGCTTATAAACTTTGGAACAGCAAAAGAAGTCACTAAGTCATTTACAGTTCCTGATATGCAGAGTCTGCCTATATCTCCACCACTAAAAAATATTGGATTTACCACAAAGGAATCTGTTGTAAATGCCATTTTATTAGATGTTACTGCTAAAATAGCTGAATCCTTATCCTTAATCAAAGTTTCATTAAAAAACTCCTTATAAAAAAGCTCTTTTATTAATTCTTGTGTATGCTTTCCACCTTCTCCATGAATTAAACCAATTCTATCCATAATTCCTCCATTCATTAAGGCATCTGAAAATAAATAGCAAGTCAAAGATGTGAAGGATATTTTGAGTTCACAAGCAAGCTTGAGTTCACAAGCAAGCTTGTGCTGATAAGGAAACAGGTTCCTTAGATAGTGGAGCTATCTAAGGGTTCTGTTGACGAATTATAACACAAAATAGACAAATATACTGACTTGTTTATTTTTTGAAGACGCCTAAGCTTCAAATTTATATGCACAATAGCAAGAACCCTCTACTGATACCATACATGGACCAAGAGGATTTTCACTATTACATACATGTTTAAAAAGAGTACACTGATTAGGTTGAATCTTACCCATTATTACCTCTGTGCATCTACACCCTGAGGTAATATCTTCCTTAAGGTGAATTGTATTATCAATAGAAAACTTATCTATAGCATTAAACTTCTTATACTTAGGATTCATAACTAAAGCTGACTTATTTATATAACCAATGCCTCTCCACAATCCATCCTCTACTTGAAAAACTTCCTTCAATATATTTTTAGCTCGTATATTCCCATCAGCTGTTACACAAGACTTATATATATTACGAAAAGTTGTATCATTACTTTTCTTTTCTAAACTATACAATGCTCTAAGAATATAGTATATGGAGAGTAACATATCTTCAAAGGTGAACCCTGCTATAACACCCGGTATATTGTTATTACTAAATAGCTTAGCAAGGTCATTTTCACCTTGAATAACAGCCACATGGCCTGGTAAAATAAGGCCATCTATTGATGACGTAGTTGTAAGAATTTCTTCTAATATAGGAGGCATTGTTTTTATAGAATTATAAAAGTAAAGATTTTTAATATTTTCCTTGTATGCTCTTTCTATTATAGTTCCAATTAAGGGGGCTGTAGTCTCAAATCCAATGCCCAAAAATACAAATACCTTTTCCTTACTTTCTTTGCATAGCTGTATTGCATTGCTCAAAGAGTAAATAATTTTTAAATCTACTCCATTTTTTCTTTCCTCCCAAAGAGAAGTACTTGTTCCCCTCACCTTAGCTATATCTCCAAAAGTTACTATAGTGGCCCCTGACTTTCCTATCTCTATAGCATTATCTACAAAGCTTCCATGAGTTACACAAACAGGGCAACCTGGACCTGATATAAGTTTTATTTTTTTAGATAGTAGTTCTCTTATTCCTGTCTCGTATATAACATGAGTATGAGTACCGCAAACCTCCATTATATTAATCTCCTTCTTTGAAATATTACAGCTTAATTCCCATATTTTTTTTATCAGTAAGCTTAGCCTTTCATTCATCCATATCTCCTCCAAATTCATAGTAGATGTGTTCTATGGTTTCTTGGAGAAAGCTATGATACTCCTCATTAATTTTTTGTATTCCAAAACCTCCATGAATTAAAATATACTCTCCTATTTCAGGGTTATCTATTAAGCTTACGTCAACCTTTATGTGAATACCCCTGATATTTACTAGTGCATTATTTTCTTTAACTTCTAGCACTTCCCCTGATACTGCCAAGCACATAAAATCACCCTTCTATTATTTCTTTTGCAATAGCTAACTGTCCAACTGATATTCCACTGTCATTAATCGGAATTTTTTCATTAAAATACACCTTGAAACTTTCACTTTCTAATTTATTAGTTATATTCTCTAGTAAGTATCTATTTTCAAAAACTCCACCACTTAACACCACAGAGTAAAGTCTTGTTGCACTACTAATTATCTTTACCATATCTACAGTAATATTAATTAAAGTATTATGAAACTTGGTAGATATAATCTCTTCTGCAATCCCACTTCTCTTATCCATAATAATCTCCTCAATCGCAGGTAGTATATCTATATACCTATAGCCTTTTTCTTCAAAAACACTATAGTTATAACTTTCCTTAATGCCTTTTACAACTAGAGCTTCTAGTTCTATGGCACCTTGTCCATCATAACTTATTTCTTGTCTAATCCCTAAAATCGAAGCTACAGCATCAAAAATTCTACCTACACTAGAAGTTCTATAACAATTGACATTGTTTTCTAGAGAAATCTTATGATTTTTCAACCGTACTTCTATTTCTTTTTCCTGTAAGCTTTCTTTTAAATACTTACGCACTTCTTCGATGACATAAGCCTTTATTTCCTTATGTTGAATTTCCTCAATAAAGCTTAAAGCAATCTTATATATTTTTTCTGTAGCCTTATCACCGCCTTGAATCTTAATGTATTTATATTGACACACCCGTTGGTAGTTTTTTCTGTCTCCTATGAGAAATTCACCTCCCCAAAGTTGTCCATCATCACCATAACCTACTCCATCATAGATAACCCCAATAACTTCATGGTTGATGTGATGCTCTACCATGGAGCTTACCATATGGGCAAAATGATGCTGAACTTCTAATACTTTAGTTAGGTTTTTTTGTTTATATCCACGATAAATAAATCCTGGGTGCTTATCTACTACTACATAATTTGGTTTATAGTTAAGCAGGTTTTTCATATTATTTATACTATGAATGTACTCCTCATATACACCAAAGTTCTTTAAATCTCCAGTATACTGACTTAATAAGGCTGCCTTATTACTACTTAATGCAAAAGTATTTTTCATTTCACTTCCTAAAGCTAAAATATTTTTTTCTATATTTAAATCTATGTAATAAGGTGCATAACCTCTTCCTGTTCTACTGATTATAACTTTATCCTTAATTACTTTTGTAACAGAATCATCAATAGGTATATTTATATTTCTATTATGAATTAAAAAGTAATCCCCAATGTGGCTTAAACTATTTAAAGCTTTAGAGTTATTATATTCAACAGTTCCTCCACTGATATTCCCACTTGTCATCACCAAGCACTCCACACCTTCCTTAAAAAGCAAATGATGTAGTGGAGTGTAGGGTAACATTATCCCTAAATATTTCATTTTAGGCGCAACACTTTCTGAAATTTTTCTTATAGGTTTATCTTCTTTAATTTTCAGTAAAACAATAGGTGCTGCTGGTGATTTTAGTAATTCTTCCTCTCTATATGAAACTTCAACATACTGCTTAACTGTATCTATATCCTTCATCATCACTGCAAAGGGTTTATGCGGTCTATTTTTTCTGTTTCTAAGATTCTCCACCGCCATATTATCAAATGCATTACAACATAGATGAAAACCTCCTATTCCCTTTATAACTAGTATTTTGCCACACTTAATCATGTTTCTAGTATACTTAATTTCATCCTTGCATTTTACAATGTCACCTTTATTATTTGTTACAGTAATAATTGGTCCACAATTGGGACAAGAAATAGTTTGTGCATGAAACCTTCTATTCCTTGGAGCCTTATACATTTCCCTACACTGTTCACACATTATGAATTCTTCCATATTTGTTGTATGTCGATCATAGGGAAGAGTATTCATAATGGAATATCTGGGTCCACAGTTTGTACAACTTGTGAAGGCATAGTTATGCCAAATGGAGTTTTCATTATTAATTTCCTCAAGACAATCTCCACAAATTGCAATATCACCTAACAAATATTTTTCACCATCTTCACTTATTTCACTTTCTTTTATGCTAAAGCTCGAATAGCTAACAACTTCTTGTCTTTCACCTTTAACCCTTTTTATTTTTGCCATTGCTGGTGGGGTTTTAACTATAGCCAATAGCGCTCTTCTTATATTTTCTCGACTTCCTTCTATATCTATAACAAGGGATGAGCCTTCATTACTCACCCACCCCTTTACAGAGTTTTTTATAGCTAAGTTATAGACATAATGCCTAAACCCCACCCCTTGGACTATTCCATATATTTTAATAACATATCTATAAATCAACTAACCTTCTTCTCCTTCTATATAATCTATGTTTGCTGTAAGTTCTGGCACATCTCCAAAGACTACTCCAACTATAGTATCTTTATTAATATATTCATCACATAGTTCCATTAAATGCTCTCTTAAATCCTGTTGAGTTATATGGCTATCCCAATTAACCGTAATTTGAACACTTTTTATCCTTACAAAATTATTGTCCTTGCAGATATCTTTAAGATTTTTAATTATATTTTGCATAAGAAATGAATCATGCATTTACATTCCTCCCTTAACTTGTAGCTTTATTTTCTCAAAAACCCGGTCTTTAATCTCCTTAAATCTCTGAGTCAACTCCTCACTTAATTCTGTACCAAAATCAATATCTGCTGCTTCAACAGTGATGAGAATACCCTCCACCTGCATAAATGGAAAACAACTTAATATTTTAACTAAACTCATTTGATGCATGGAATAGCCTTTATGGCTAAATTCCTTTAATTGTTTTATATCAAAAATAGAAATTTCTCCTGGATTTAAATCTAGAATACTTGAGTCAAGAATTATAATATAATCATCTGCATTAATAGCGTTTAAAGTGTATTCTATATCCGTTTCTCCAATAATAACTTCTACACCTAACTCCTTTAACTCTCCTTCTAAGGCTTCAGCTATTCTTATACCAATAGAGTCATCCTTCATAATTCTATTACCTATACCAATTACTTTGATTTTCATTAAACCACCCTAATTTTCACAACGGACGTTTTATTGGACACTACATGAGTACCACAGGACACACAAGGATCAAAACTTCTTACTATCCTTCCTACTTCTATAGGATCATTAGGGTTATCTATAAAGGTTCCAATCAGTGCTTCCTCTAAGGTTCCCTTTACTCCCATAGAATCTGTAGGTGATAAGTTCCATCCACTAGGCGTTATAATAGTATACCTGTCAATAACCTTATCTTTTATTCCAACAAAATGTGCTAATGCTCCTCTTGTAGTATCGTGAAGATCAAATCCTAAGGCTTCTATTGGCATGGAAAACTTTTTGAAGCTTAGAGGTTCAATTCTTACCCTTTGAAGAAGCATCTTTATCCCTTCAGCTACCTCCTTTGCTTCCAGAGCTCTAGCCATGAGCCTATTCATTGTAGAACTCCCCTCTCTATACAATCCTGAAATATACATTCTTGCCAAAGGTCCTACTTCCATTGGCATGCCATCATATCTTGGAGCCTTAATCCAACTATATCCTGTAGCTTTTTGTGGATTAGCCTGCCAATTATCACTGCCCACACCAAATTGCTCTTCTTCTGAGGAATACCAGCTATTATAAATATTTTGTGTTATTTTTTCTGGTTCAATATCTAACTCTTTCCCGTTATTCAAAATAATCTTTCTTGGCACATACTTTATATCCGCGTAACTATCAAAAAGTCCGTAAGACATAAAATTTCCGCTACTTTCTCCGATTTCATAGTAATCCCCATAATATTTACCTATGGTGTTAACATCTGTTATCATCCTATTTTCGATAAAGTCTATTAATTCTGTAACTATCCCTTGGGCCTCTAACACTTTTTCAGCATTTATTATGCAAGTGACTCCACCAACAAAAACCCCATGAGTATGAGGTGCCTTACCTCCAAGTAGCGCTAATAGCTGATGCGCTTTTTTACTTACTTCTATAGATAAAAAATAATCTTCTCGAAGTCTTTCACTATCTTTTTCAGGGATTCTATAATCCTTACTTATTACTTCAAATACCGGATCTACCCCAATATTCCCCACATAATCTGGAAGTACAAATTGATAAAAGTGCCTTAAGTGATTTTGAATAAATTCACTGCTATGCATTATATCTCTTAAAATTCTTTCATTTAATGATGGCGTAATATTTAAGGCGTTTTCTAAAGCTCTAGCAGATACAAGCCCATGAGCTGTAGAACATATACCGCATATTCTCTCTGTAAAATATATGGCATCACTGGGCACTCTGCCCTTTAGCATTTTTTCAAAGCCTCGAAACATCATTCCTTGACTTTTAGCCTCTACCACTACATTGTTTTCAATTTCAACTTCTATTTGCAAATAACCACTTATTCTAGTAATAGGATTTATTATTACTTTTGTAGCCAACACACTCCCTCCTTACTCCATTCTTACAAAAGGCTCCATCAAATCTGGAAATCCTACTTGTGCGCAACCTATACAAGGAGTATTATCTCCTACAGGCCAATTAACTCTATCATTCCAACGTCTTGTAGGACAATCTGTTCTAGTTACCGGCCCACGACAGCCTAATTTAAACATGCATCCTTCCTGTCCAACAGCTTCTGCAAAAATTCTATTTTCAAAAAAAGACCTTCTTTCACAATAGTCATGAATAGTGTTTCCATAAAAGATTTTTGGTCTATTTAAGTCATCTAACTCTGGGTCTCCATATAATATTAAGTTTGCTATTGTACCCATAACCCAATCTGGATGGCAAGGGCATCCAGGTAGATTTATAACTTTTTTTCCTTTTAAAAATTGTTGTAAGCTCATACATCCTGATGGATTAGGTGCTGCTGCTGAAATTCCCCCCGACACTGCACAAGTCCCAACTGCTAAGATATATCGCGCCTTTTGTGCAGCTGCAAAAACCTTGTCTGCTGCTGAAATTAGTTCATCATTATAATAGGCCGCATATGTGTAAGCACCATTATCCTTTACGGTAATAGCTCCATCTACAATCAATATAAAATTCTCATTAATCACATCATTAAATTCTAAAAAAGCTTGTGCACCTTGAGCCAACATTAAACTATTTGTATATCTTAGATTTACAACATTTGTTATGAAATAGTTAAAGGATGGTGCATCTGCATTTAAGAAAGAAATAATATTTCCAGAGCAGCCTGTTGCTTCTATCCATACTAAATTTATTTTATTTTTCCTGTTATCATTTATTTCTCTAACAGCATTACCTATTAATTCTTGTACCCGATACAATATTTTTTTATTAATTCCGCACTCTACCACTATATATCCTCCTATTTTTGAAGAACTCCAATCTTCGGAAGCTTATTTACTGCATAAGTTAAACCATGACACTTATAATATTGCTCAGTAGCATCTGTTCCTGCCTTAACTCCAAAATGGGTGCCCCCACCCCATCCTGCTACTAAGGTCACATCATATACTATTCCATCTACAGCAACATAAGCTGGGTTATTATTTGAACCATCATACTGCTTTAATTCTTCTATGGTAAATACCCTGTCAGCTGTAGATAAATTATTACTTGGAACTGTTTCTCTTACAGCGAATCTATCTTTATATTCCCATTGAATTAAATAAATCTTTTTATTAATTTCTGTAAAATATTTATACATTTCTTTTAAATTAGTTTGAAAATCCATAAAAATTCTCCTAAAATTATTATCTAAAATAATAATATGTATAAATAAATATATATATGAATACAAATTGAGTTTATGCCTACATATTACTCATTTCTATTGAAATCAAGATTTTCACATTGATTATAAAATAGCTCGTGGGAATACCAGAAACTTATTTTTATAATTATATTTATTTTAAGAATCCTGTGCTATAATAAATGTATATCAATATATTTAATTATAACGATGTAAGGATGTGTGTTATGTTTCAAGTAAGTTTAGTTATACTAGTTATTGTAATAGTTATTATATCTGCAAGTAGAAGGAGGACAACTATGAGTGCTTATAATGTAAAAAATATAACTTCGCAAGAAGCTAAAGAGTTAATAGATAAAAATGAGGATACACTTATTTTGGATGTGAGAACAAAAGCTGAATATATCAGCGGCCATATTCCTAATGCAAAGCTTATACCCCTTAATCAGTTGACTAATAGTATTGATGATTTAGATGAATATAAAGATAAACCTGTAATTATTTATTGTGCTACTGGTGGAAGAAGTCCTATAGCAGTTAACATCCTTGTGGAAAATGGTTTTTCAAATATCAATCATTTGTATAGAGGAATATCTAATTGGAAATATGATGTAAAAAAATAGATATATAATTTTACTTTACTTTTAAAAAAATCTAAAGATTAGGCTCCAAAAAATAAAAAATAAACTCGTATTAATTAAATTAATACGAGTTTATTTATAAATTATTTCATATTTAAACTTAGCTTATTATGCTACGTTATTTTTTTTGTTTTTTCCGTATTTTCTATCATAGTTACCATACATTATAATTGCAATTACAGCAAATATTATTGGTCCTGCTATACTAAATATAGTAGTTTTAATATCACCATTCATTGCTGGTTCTATGATTGTAAAGAAGTTAGCAAATCCTACTGTGAATGTTACTATTATAGTAGCAACTAAAGAGAAACTTTCTGATTTGAATGCTACGAATGGTTTCTCAATTTCTTTCTTTCTCTTGAATGATATGAATGCTATTGATAAGAACATATACGGAACTGTCATTGCAACGTTAGTCATTGCAACTAAAATTTCGAAGAACTTAGCAACTTCATCTCCACCGAAAGAAACTAATCCTATAATAATAATAACTATTACACCTTGAACCCACATAGCATTTATTGGCATTCCATCTTTAATTTCGCCCATTTTTCCTGGCCATAATTCTTTTGGAGCACCCTCAATTAACTGCTTTAATGGAGCATAAGATAATGTAAAGAACGCACCAGTTAATGCTAATAACATTGATAATCCAACGAATCTAGCTACCCAGTTACCCATTGAAACAGCTACAGCTTGTGATGTACCGAATGCTGTTCCTAATTGATATCCAAGGTTGTTCATTACAACATAACCTACGTTACCCATGTGAGCTTTATCACCTGAAAGAACTGTTTGCCAGTTTGTGAACACACCAACGCAGAAGATACCTATTGCATATCCAATTGCTATAACTATAGCTGAAATTGCAATACCTTTTGGGAAATCTCTCTCTGGATTTTCTGCTTGGTCAACAAGACCTCCAACAACCTCTATTCCACCATAAGCAAATATAGCGAAAACTAGGAATGAGAATGTAGCAATCATGCTACCAATATATTTAGGGTTTGGTGAAGTTGTTAATGACATTGGCTGTTGTAATTGTCCACCATTACCTATGAATACAAGTATCGCTCCAACGATTAAAACGATGTTTAAAGCTGCAACTGCAGTACCACCAACTGAAGTAACTTTTTTAATCTTATCTAATCCTTTAGAAGATGTATATGTTACAAATAAAATCCAAAGAATTGCAAGTATACCAAGTGTTTGTGTTGGTGCTAAGCCAAATAATGACCAAGTCTTACTCTTATCTACTCCGAATATAGCATTTGAGAATGGAACCCAAATACCAGAAGAAACGTTAACCATCCAGATGATATTTGATGCATACCACATGAATGTAGCCATGAACGCATATCTTGGTCCAACTGACTTCTCCATCCATGAGAATATTCCACCCTTTTCATTTTTGAACGCTGCGCCATACTCAGCCATCATGAATGCAAATGGGATGAAGAATGTAATTGCTGATAAAATATACCAAGGAATTGCTGCATATCCCATTAAGTAGAATGATCTTGGCATGTTGTTAAATCCATAAACTGATGTAAAAATCATTAGTATTAATGATACCAGTGTTAACTTTTGAGTGCTGTTACTGTTTGATGACATTTTTTATCCTCCCTTTTTAATGAAATTTAATAAATTAATTTAATTTAACTTACTCGCAACTATCATTATACACACCACGACAAAAAAATCAATATTTCTTAAAAAGTTTTAATATTTAATCTTTTCAATCAAATCTAAATATTAATTTATAAAATCGGTAATACTTCACTACCTTCAAGGTAACTCGTTTACAAAGTGCAAATATGAATATATTAGCTCCTTGATATTTAGTTATTAAAAGTGTTTCAGTATAAAAAATAAGGGGATAATTCTGAACATTAGTGTGAAACCTTTACAGTTTTTAATATTTTGAAAACAATATTCTATTACAGTATTTCTCGATAATGTCACAATATATCAAGTCTTAATTCTATTAAACAAGCCTAGTTAGATTCATTTATTAGGTAAGTTTGTAACTTTTTAGTTCCAGCTTGAAAATTTCCATGATTTATAAATATTGTTTCACAAAACTTATTTTTTATGTACATAGTTTTGGATAACAAAAACACATGAAGTGATACTCCATGTGTTTTATAAATCCGTTTATTATATTACTTAAATTTAAAAATTTGTAGCCGAAAAACAAGTTTGAAATTTACATTCTTTATATAGCTCTTGTTGCTTCTCTTAACCAAGCTTTTTCTTCATCGTTTAAATAGCCTTCTAATTTCTTATAAACTAACTCATGATAGTTATTTAACCATTGTTTTTCTTCACTTGATAATAACTCAACTTTTAGTGCTTCTAATTCAAATGGGCAGTAAGTTAAAACATCAAATCTCATAAACTTTCCAAATTCAGTTTCAGCCTCTATATTAACTGCTATTATATTTTCTAATCTAATACCATGTTTTCCTTCTCTGTATATTCCTGGCTCATTTGATATTAGCATGCCTTTTTCTAAAGCAACATTTGATACTTCTTTTCTTATGCCTTGTGGTCCTTCATGTACATTTAGTAGGTATCCTATTCCATGTCCAGTACCATGTTTGTAATCTATTCCTCTATCCCACATTGGTTTTCTTGCAAGAATATCTAAATTACATCCTGCAATCCCGTATAGGAATTTTGCCATACTTAATGATATATTTCCTTTTAATACTAAAGTATAATCTACCATTTCTTCTTCTGTAAGCTCACCTAAGGCTAAAGTTCTTGTAATATCTGTAGTACCATCTAAATATTGTGCACCTGAGTCAATTAAATACAAACTCTTTGGTTCTAATTTTGAGTGATTTTCCTCTGTGGCATGATAATGGATAATTGCTCCATTTGGGCCATAGCCTGAAATAGTAGAGAAGCTAATATCTACAAAGCCTTCTCCTTCACTTCTAAATTGTGTAAGTTTATCTGCTGCAGTAATTTCTGTAATTTCTGTTTTTCCTATGTTTTTCTTTAGCCAGTTAAAGAATTTAACCATAGCTACACCATCTTTTATCATGGCATTTTCTATATTACTAAGTTCAGCTTCATTTTTTCTTGCTTTTAAATCAGTAGTAATATTTCTTCTTTCAACAACCTTTACATTTCCACTTAAAGCATCTTTTATCCAAACATTAGTCTTTGTTGGATCATAAGTAACAACTGCCTTATCATCTATCTTTACTATATCACTTACTATCTCTTCGTAACCTTTTACATTTACGTTGTTTTCTTCTAGATACTTACTTATTTCTTGGCTTACTTTATCTTTGTCTATATATAGTGTACAACCCTTATCATTCATTAGTAAATAACTTAAGAATACTGGGTTACATGGAACATCTGCACCTCTTAAGTTTAAAAGCCAAGCTATATCATCTAAAGAAGCTAATATGAAATCAGAAATACCCTCTTTCTTCATTTCTTCTCTAACCATAGCTAATTTTTCACTTAGAGACTTTCCTGTATATTTTAATTCATGAATAAACATTTTCCCTTTAGGCATACTTGGTCTCTCTGTCCATACTTTTTCAAACAAGTCCTCTTCAGCCTTTATATTAATGTTCTTATTTGCAAGTAAAGATTTTAAGCTATTTAAGGCAGCTACAGTAAATACTTTTCCATTGAATGCAACTGTTGAACCTGCCTGAAGATTATCAGCTAACCACTCTACGTGATTTTTTACTCCTGGTTCTCCAAGCTTTTCTAAAATATAACTTGTTCCCTCTATCTCTTTAGCACCCTGAAGAAAATATCTTCCATCAGTCCAAAGATGAGCTTCTTCTAGAGTTATTACAGCAGTACCAGCAGAACCTGTAAATCCTGTTACCCATTCTCTTGCTCTAAAATACTCACTTACATATTCACTTCCATGATTGTCATCACTTGGAACTATGAAAGCATCGATTCCTCTTTCTCTCATTAAAGTTCTTAAGCTATTAACTCTTGCATCTACATTCATAATTATGCCTCCTATAATATATGTAATATTATGTTTACTTAGATATTATTTATATACTTCTATAATTAACATGCATTGTTTAAATATGCATACTTTAGTAAGATAAACTAAAGTATACACTATTATATTATATTGTTCTTAAAAGTACAAATATTTTAAACAGATTTACTGTTCAAAATTTATATTTAATGCTTTTTATCAGCTATAAACTGCTTTTTACTAATTAAAACTTGAAATCATAGGTATGTATCTCTACTATATTCCTTGAATTAACCTTAAGTGTTGGAGCATTTTTACCAGTAAATTTAAATATACTATTATAACTTAACTTAAAATTCATAACTTCCCCTCTGAAAATGAACTTTGTCCTACATATTTTTATAATACTTAATATTGATTTTACACTTAATATAGATTCTTTTCTATAATTCTTATAATTTTCTTTAATTCATGTTATATATTACATAATATATTTTTCATTGCTTTCTTCATTTATAAAAGCTTAGTTAAAAATAATTAAAAGTTAGTAAAGCAATAAAACCCAACCTATAAAAATCAGGTTGGGTTTTATTGCTTTAGCTGAACTTAAAAATTCTGTTGTTTTAAATCACTAAAATCTTAAGATTTTTTATAAGTCGTAGTAAAGTTCAAACTCAATTGGTGATGGAACTTTAGCTATTTTCATAACTTCTTTATCATATTTAAACTTAATCCAGTTGTTGATGAAGTGTTTATCAAATACTCCATCTTTAAGTAAAAACTCATGATCCTTTTTTAATTCTTCAAGAGCTTCTTCTAAAGAAGTTGGAAGAGCTTCTATTTTGTTTCTTTCTTCTTCTGGCATATCAAATACATTTATATCAAAAGGTCCAAATCCTGCTTCTGTTGGGTCTATTTTATTTAAGATTCCATCGATACCAGCCATTAAAAGTGCAGAATATGCTAAGTAAGGGTTAGCTGTTGCATCTGAAGGTCTGAACTCAAATCTACGCTTCTCTGGGTTTTTTACATAACCAGGAATTCTTATAACTGAGCTTCTATTTCCTGTGGCAAAGCATATTGATACTGGTGCTTCAAAACCTGGAACTAATCTCTTATATGAGTTTGTAGATGGGTTAGTGAAGGCTAATAAAGCTTTAGAATGTCTTAAAATACCTCCTATGAAGTATAATGCTTCTTGGCTTAATTTTGAATACCCCTTCTCATCATAGAATAAGTTCCCTCCATTTTTCTTAAGAAGCATATGAACATGCATTCCGCTTCCTGCTTCACCATAAAGAGGTTTAGGCATAAAGGTAGCAGTTTTTCCGTGTCTTACTGCTTCATTTTTAATTACATATTTAGCTATCATTGTAGCATCAGCCATTCTTCTCATTTCACCTAATTCTACTTCTAGCTCTAATTGACCAGCTGCTCCTACTTCATGATGGTGGTATTTCACATCCACTCCCATGCTTTCAAGCTTTAAAGTCATTTCACTTCTTAAATCATTATTTAAATCATAAGGTAAATCCCTGTGATATCCTCTTTGGAAAGGAACTTTGTATCCATAGTTTTCTTCTTTTTCGTTAGTATTCCAATAAGCCTGCTTAGAATCAATTGTTACTTCTTGATGGTTATTCTTAGCTTCAAAACTAATATGATCGAATAAATAGAACTCAAACTCTGGTCCTATTACAAATTCATCAGCTATACCAGTTTTCTTTAAGAACTCCTCAGCTTTCTCAGCTACAAATCTAGGATCTCCACTAAATCTTCCTTCTTCTTTTCCTACAGTATAAATGTTTGCAATCATAGTTACAGTTGGAACCTTGCAATATGTATCAACAAAAGCAGTAGTTAAATCTGGTATAAAGCACATATCTGAGTTTTCTATGCTTGAATATCCATAACTTGAACCATCAAAACCTATACCTTCTTCAAAAACTTTCTCGTTTAATCTTTCCACAGGAATTGAAAGATGGTTCCATCTTCCTGGTAATGTAACTACCTTAAAATCAATTATTTTAATTCCATTTTCTTTAACAAAACTTTCTAGTTCGTTAAAATTCTTAAACATAAAATTCTTCCTTCTTCCTTAAAATATTTCGAATTTTCGCCATTTTCAGTATAATACAACGTAATGCTGTATTCAAATCCCATCTAGTTCTTTAAAACCCAGTTTAACCATATTTATGAAAAATATCTCTCTATATATTCTTTTTATGAAGTTTTTCTTTCATTTTTACTCCAAATTTATATGTTTCCTATATAAAAAAAGGAACTGCTCAACATGTATTCTTGTGAATTGTGAGACAGTCCTTTAATATTATTAATTCATAATGCTGATTATCCTAAAGGATATTACTTTATTTTCAAGAAACCTTACCTAAGAAGAATTTTTCAATTTAACTAACTTTTTAGTTGATATTTCCTTTAAAAATGTATCTATTTCCTTCCCCTCTAACCAGACTGCCCCAATGAGACCATGTTTAAAATCTACTTGCTTATTTGTGTGAAAATCTGAACCAGCAGTATAGAAACAATTCTTCTCTCTACAAAGCTTTAAGAAGTATTTTGTATCTTCCTTGGTATTTCTAAAATACTTTGCTTCAATTCCTTGAAAATCCATAGATATCACATCCATAACATACTTTTTATTTATAATTACTGGGTGTGCTAATACTACTGTTGCACCAAAATGCTTCAATATTTTTATGCCACTTTCCACTGATAATTTTCCACTATCTAATTTCACTTCAACAGTTCCTCTTAATAACCTTTGTATTTGCTTAGTTTTTCTGGATTTTACAAGCTTTAAAATCTTCTTAAAAACTTCACTTTTATATCCATCCTCATTAAAGTAACCTAGAATATGAACACGACTTCCTCTATATCTAGTTGAAAGTTCTACTCCTGGAATAACCATAACTCCATGTTTTTCTCCTGCGATTACTGCTTCCTCTACTCCAGCCATAGTATTATGGTCAGTCAATGCTATTATGTCCACCCCTTGTTCCTTTGCAAATTGAACTACCTCACAAGGTTTTAGACAGCCATCAGAGACCGTGGAATGTATATGAAAATCCCCTTTTACAAACATTTAACTACCTCACATATTGTTATAATACATATTATTTGCTTTTATCTAACTTTGATATAAAAACTTTTTCAATTCTAATGTTTTTAGTTCATCCTTAAATTTTGTTATAAATGATAATTTATATCCTTATCTAATATAGTGACTTAATTTCAAAAACTACTATAACATTTACATCTTTACAAAATTCCACAATGAACGCTTTTTCTAAAACTTACCACAATGTACTTAAAATCATTTTTTCTTAAACCATTTATAATACAAATCTGGTCTTAATGCTTTAACATGGTCTAAAAACTTTGTCTTATAGCCAAGTTTATCTAACTCCTCTAAAATCCTTCTTGGAAAAGTGGTTTTTTCCTTCATTGCTCTTGCAGTATCTATTACTCTAAAATAACTACAGGAAGTTATAAATATATGAAACAACATGGTATCTTGTCTTTTATATCCTACCTTCCCTAAAGCTTCATATACATCTATAACTTTCAGAGAAATTTCCCTTGTTAGGGGATTGTGCATTAAATACTTATCAAGTTCAATACCATGAATGCACTCTCTTATAATATACTTATACCCATAGTCATAGAGTTTAGGAAAATGAGGATCCTCTTGAGCCATTTTTAAAGTCCTTATTTCCTTTCTACAAGAATCCGGATTTTTAAAAATCTTTATACAGGTTTTAGAGTCAATTTTATATACTTTGCCTTGGCTTCCAGCTCCTAAAAGCTCTAACTTTTCAATATCATATCCTCCATATTTTTTAATAAAAATCACCTACTATAATTGTTAACCTTATTATCAGTATATGATGGTTATAAAAACAGGGCACAATAAAAACCTCTGATAAGTCGTGTTTAAACTTCTTATCAGAGGTTACATATTTTCTTATTTTATCTGTTCTTCATTTAATAATTCCTTACCTACCCCATAATACTTCATCATTTCATTCTTAGGAACCATACTTCCCCCTGTAGCCCAAGCTATATGAGTGGAGTTTTCCATTTTGCTTTCTAAATTATTATTTCTAATATAAGCGGCTCCTTCTTGGCTTTTAAATAACTTAACTATCCCAGGCATACCTGCTAAGGCTGAAGGTTCAAGGTAAATCCTCTCTGTATCTGCAAGTGTGCTTAATAATTTATAAAGCTGTTTATCTTCTACAGTATAAATCCCACTTAAAAGTTCTTCCATGACCTTCCCTATAAATCCTGAAGCTCTTCCTACCGCAAGTCCATCTGCAATAGTTACATTATCTATACCAAAGTCTTGTACAGAAACTTTATTATGCTCTCCTGTACTCATTCCCACAAGCATACAGGGTGAATGAGTGGGTTCTGCAAAAAAGCAATGAACATTATTTTGAAATATAAGTTTAAGTCCAAAGGCAACTCCACCAGGACCTCCCCCCACACCACATGGAAGATATACAAATAAAGGATGACTATCATCTACTAATACCTTCATTTCCTCTAATTGATTTTTAAGTCTTAGAGCTGCTACAGCATAACCTAAAAATAAATCCTTAGAATTTTCATCATCTATAAAATAGCTACTTACATCCATTTCTGATAACTTTCTTCCCTCTTCTACAGCCTTACTGTAATCAGATTCATACTCTACTACTGTTACACCTTTGCTTCTTAAAAGATCTTTTTTCCACTGTTTTGCATCTGCAGACATATGCACTGTAACCTTAAAGCCTAATTTTGCACTGATAATTCCAATACTAAGCCCTAAGTTTCCTGTAGAACCCACTGCTATTGAATAATCAGAAAAAAATCTCCTGAATTGGTCACTGGAAATTATTGTGTAGTCATCTTCTTCCTTTAATATTCCTTCTTTTATCGCTAAACTCTCAGCATGTTTTAAGACTTCATAAATTCCGCCTCTAGCCTTAATTGAACCTGAGATAGGAAGGTGACTATCACACTTTAGCAATAAAGCCCCCAATAATTGCACATGATGCAGCTTTTCTATTCTATGTTTCATTTCTCTAACTTTTAGAATTGGCGATTCAATAATTCCCTTTGTGCTTTCTGTTTCAGGAAACACCTTAGCAATAAAAGGTGCAAACCTCTTTAATCTAGCCTCTGCATCCTTTACCTCTTCTTCAGTTATATTTATATTTTTCATAGCCTCGCTAAAACTCTTATGCCCTGGATTTAGCCAAAGTACTTCTTTAGTATCCATAACTTCTTTTAATATAGGATATTCCTCTATCCATTGTAGTTTTGATTTCCCCATAATTAAATTATTTACCATTTACACATCCCCTTAATATAAAATACATCAATAACTCTTCTCTCCTATAATTATATAACTATATCTACATCGTAAAAACCTTAAAGCATAAATTAAGTACTAGATTTGTCAATATTCTTTAATAGATAATAGCTTACTATAATACTTCCATGAAGTTTATCTTTTCACTTTCATCAACAATTTAAAAAGAAAATCCCTACTAAATTGCATTAGTAAGGATTTTATATACTTATCAACTTCTATAAATATCTAACTTGCTATATCTTTTGTAAAACTTTCAGCTGATAACTTTTTTTTATTTTTACTTCCATATAATCTTACTGCCGTTAATACAGCTCCTAGTGCACATATACTTGCTGCCGTAATATACACATAGGTCATTCCAAAAACAAATATATCCTCTCTTCCTGAAACATAGCTAAAAACTGGATATCCAATCTTGTAACTCATACGATTATATAAAATACTTGTGGATAAGGACACTCCTATAACCATACCTAAGTTTCTTATTAAAGCATTAACGCTTCCTGCTATACCAAGCTTGTGCTTTGGCACTGTTGACATAACCAAGGAGTTGTTTGGAGATTGAAATAACCCATTACCTATAGACATGATAGCCACAAAGCCTATCATAACCCAAGGACTTGAATACTGATTTAAAGTAGACATAAGGAATAATCCTGTACTTGTAAAAACAAGTCCTAAGAAGGTTAATAATTCTGATCCTATCTTATCTGATAAATATCCACTTATAGGTGCCACTATAGACAAGATTAATGGATACACCATCATAAATAACCCCGTAATTTCTGGTGGTAACTTCAATACATTCTGCAAATAAAAAGGTTGCATTATATTAGAAGCTCCAATGGCTATAAAGGATGTAAAGGCACAGAATATACTAAGAGAAAATAATGGATTATGAAAGATTTTAAGGTCTAATAAAGGTACTTGAAGTTTTCTCTCTACAATAATAAATAATGCAAAGGAGAAAATCGATATAATAAAGCCTAATAAAATAACAGGACTTGTGTATCCAAGATGTTGTCCAAAGGTTAAAGAACAAATTAAAGCTATTACTGTAATATTAAATAATGCTGCTCCCTTTAAGTCAAAGCTTTCCACTTTTGATGAAACATCCTTAGGAAAGTTCTTCGTTGCCCAAAAGAAAGTAAACACACCTATTGGAAGATTTATAAGGAAAATATATTTCCAGCTTACTAAGGATATAATAAAGCCTCCAAGTGGTGGGCCCACCATAGTTCCTAAGGCTACAAAGGTTCCTGAAACCCCTAAAGCCCTTCCTCTTTCATTAGTAGGAAACACATGAGTAATTATTCCTTGACTAGTAGACATAGTTGCTGCCGCACCAATAGCTTGTACAATTCTAGCTATAACTAATACTCCTAAGGAGTTTGTGATTCCACACAATAAGGACCCTATAGTGAACAAAATAATACCAAACTTAAATATAGTAGTTTTCCCTTTGATATCCCCTAATCTTCCAAAAATTAAAATGGTAGAAGATATCACTATTAAATAGCTTGTAACCACCCACTCTATGGAAGCCATGGTTACTCCAAGCTTATTTGCCATCACTGGTAAAGCTACATTTACAATACTGCTATCTAAGCAAGACATAAAGGTCATCAAAACTACATTAAATAAAATAATCCACCTATTTTTAATTAAGCTTTCACTTGAATTGCTCATAAATTAATCTCCTTCTTCTGTTTTTTCCTTATGTTTCTTTGTCTTAGGCATCTTCAAAAAAATAAATAAGTCAGTATGTTAGTCTATTTTGTGTTATACTACGTCAACAGAACCCTTAGATAGCACTACTATCTAAGGAACCTATTTCCTTGTCTGCACAAGCTTGCTTGTGAACTCAAAATATCCTTCACATCTTTGACTATTATTTATTTTCAGATGCCCTACTCAAAACTTTGCTTAACATTTCTTCAAGTAATGCCTCCTCATCTTTTGAAAGGTCCTTAGTTATTATTTTAATCCATTGCTGAATTTCTTTTTTTATTTCAGGAACTATAGCTCTTCCCTTTTCAGTAAGATAAAGCTTGTAGGCCCGTGAATCCTTCTCATCTTCCTTCTTTTCTATATACTCAAGGTCTATTAACTTTTTTATAGACCTTGCTGACATTGCCTTGTCTACATTAAGCTCTCTGCTAATTTCATTTTGATTTATTCCTTCTTTTCTATAAAGTACAAGGAGAAAAGGATAAGTTCCACTGGTTAAATTCAATTTTACCATTGCCTCATCTGTATAACTCTGTGTAATTCTAGAAATAGTATTTACAAATTTAATTAAGGCTCTATTTTCCTCTGACATACCTTCACCTCTAAAAATTCAACATAATTTTTTAACTTTCACTATATCTTTACAGTTTTCAAAATTGTAGGTAATCCCACTATAAATGTAGTTAACTATCCATTGAAAATTACTAATCATAATCTTAATTTCTAAAACCTTTACCTCATTCAATTACTAAAACATGAAATACTATACTTAAATTCCTATAATAAAAATACAACAATATAGTTGATTAGTCAACTATATTTATACATATAATACTTCTAAAGAGGAGAAAATAATTAAGCATTAGTGTATTAGCTTATGTTAAAACAATAGATGAAAAAATTAAAATAAAGAAAGGAGTGCTATAAATGGATAATAAAAATATGAAGGATTATGTTAAGTTTAATGAAACTAAAAGTGATCCTCAACTCCCTTTAGAACTAAGTTCAAAAATGAACTGGGGAAAGGATAAAAATCCTCTTAATACATCTAAATCTAATAGTGATGTAGAAGAAGAAATAGATTTATCCTATAAAAATGGTAGTGGCTTAGAAACTTAGATTTTTTCTAGATTTCTGTTTTTTTAAGAAAGTATAGCTTACCTTCAACATATATAAAATTCTTTTTAGCATTTTAAAGCTTTTAGAAATAATTAAAATTCTATGTAGGAAAACTTTAAAAATCACTATGCTCTATATTTTCTTAGAGCATAGTGATTTTATTAATTTACAGTCCATAACCGGTCTATATAAATAACTGCATATCAGAATTTAGAGCATCCTTTAAATACTCCTTTGCATCCACAATTTCTAGTTCCGGAATCATTTCCTCTTCTTTAAAACCCATTACTTCTACGGACATCTTACATCCATAGAATTTCACACCTTTTTTTCTTGCTCCATTTAAAAAATCTATTAAATGAGGTGCCTTATCCTGATCCATCATTTTTAATAGCATTTCTTTTCCAACTCCAGCAAAATTCATCTTAGATAATGGTAGCTCCTCTGGTCCTTTGGGTGTCATCATTGAAAACATCTTCTCATATAAAGTTTTATCCTCGGAGGACAACTTTTCTGGATCCCTTAAAAGCATTAACCCCCAAAAGGCAAAAAACATTGTTACTTCAGCACCTAATTCTCTAGCTGAATTTGCCATTATTAATGCTGCTAGTGCTTTATCATATTCTCCACTAAAAAGAACCATATTTACTTTCTTATTAGAAAACTCCTTCTCCTCATTACTTGTAAGCATGTTATCAGTATTGTTCATGAATACAACTCCTTTGTATAAAATTAAAATAACTAAAGTTTATTAATGCTATAGCTTTCAGAGTAAAGACCTTGCATACATGGTTATTTTAAGTATTTACTAGATTTTTAATACAAAAGTTTAATAACTTTAGTTAAGAAAATAAAAAGTGATAGATTACTGCATAAACAATAATCCATCACTTTTTTCATTTTATAAATTTCATTTAACTAACCTAACTCTTTTTTACTTATCCATCTAATTAATAAAAATCCCACTATCAACGCTAAAATTGCTGGAACTACATTAAATCCTGCTGGTATTTTTAGAAATACCGGAATTAGTGATCCAAGTACAAAACCTAATATCAACATATAAGTTTTTCTTGGTTGTTTTTTTAGTAGGTTTTCTATAGTTCTAGCCGTTCCTAAAGTTCCTAGAACTATTCCTAGTCCTATTGGAATTAAAAAGGCTATATTCCTATCATTAACAGCACCTAAGAAAACACCATATAATCCCAAAGCAAGCATCATAAAAGATGCACTTATTCCTGGAAGAATTAACGCAATAGCTATAATTATACCTATAACAAAAAGAAATATAATGCTCATAAATCCTTTTTGTGTAGCTAATGCCGTTGTCTGAGTAGGTTCATTAGACATAATAAGTACAATTACAAATCCAATTATCAAAAATAATATATCCTTAATATCCCGTTTACCTTCTGTGGACTTTTTGTATAGCACTGGAACTCCACCAAAAATAACTCCAATAAAAAAGAATCCCATTATTGCTGGATATTTATTTAAAGCATTTTCTAATAGTTTACTGAATAGTACTATTCCTAGTAGTCCGCCTAGACCTACTTGCATTAAAAATAAAGTATTTCCCTTCCAATCTTCGAAAAAGGAACTGATAGAATGTATTAAATCATCGTAAATTCCTAGGATTACAGCCATGGTTCCTCCACTTACACCAGGAACTAAGGTAGCAATTCCTACAACTATACCCTTAAAAAAGTTAACAAACTTCTCCATTGTATCCTCCTATATTTTCATTTATAAATTTACCTATTTATAGTCATAAGTAAAATTATAACTTCTAAAGGTAACTTTGTAAAATAAGTTTTTCTTAAGATTTTATTACTAAGGCATCTGAAAATAAATAACAAGTCAAAGATGTGAAAGCTATTTTGTGTTCACAAGCAAGCTTGTGTTCACAAGCAAGCTTGTGCCGACAAGGAAACAGGTTCCGCAGATAGTGGAGCTATCAAAGGGTTCTGTTGACGCAGTATAGCACAAAATAGACGAGCAGATTGACTTATTTATTTTTTGAAGATGCCTAAACTCTAAATTCTGCCTTACTTCCCTTATTTGTTGAGCTTACCTCTAGTCTAGCACCAATTCTTTCCTTTAATTCAGCTACGTGAGAAATAACTCCAACTAACCTGCCGTCATTTTGCAGCTCCATTAAACACTCTATTGCATTATCTAGAGATTCTGGATCTAAAGTTCCAAAACCTTCATCTATAAACATAGTATCTAATTGTATGCCTCCTGCATAGCTTTGCACTACATCCGCAAGCCCTAAAGCCATAGATAGAGATGCCTTAAAGCTTTCTCCTCCTGATAGGGTTTTTACGTCTCTAGCTTTTCCTGTATAATTATCAAAAACCTCTAAATCTAAACCTTGACCTTTTCTCTTATCCCCAATATCCTGCTTTCTCAAAAGCTCAAACCTGCCTGAAGTCATCTTAGTAAATCTAAGATTTGCAGCAGCTATTATATCTTCGAAATAAGAAGCTAACACATATCTCTCAAAGCTTACTTTCTTTGGATTGTCCCCATTTATAATGTTAGCTAGGTTCCCTACTATCTTGTATTCTTTCTCATCTTTTTCTATTTCCTTGCTGTAAGCTATGCAATTATCTAATATTAATTGATTATTTTTTATTCTAGAGAAGATTTCCTTGGTCTGATTTTCTAAGGATAGTTTTGCTCTATTCTCTTCATTTAACTTTTCCTTTACTTCTGTTAAATCAGCTTTAGCTAGCCCTTCTGTTTCCTTTATAGCATTTACATATAGGGCTTTTCCTGCTTCTAGCCTAGAGTTAAATTCGTTTATCTCCTTATCTAATCCTTGAAGTTGTTCTTCTGCAACTCTGCTATTAGAGTAATCCTTATACCCTTCAAAGCCTAAAGCTAGAACTTTTTCTTTAAATACTTCTACAGCTTTATTTTTATCACCCTCTACTTTTATAAGCATTTCTCTTGTGGTGTTAAGTCTTCCTTCTTCTTTATCAAGAATACTTTTTGCTTCATTAAAAGCCCTTTCAGAAGCTTCATAAGCAGTTTTAATAAGTTGTAAGTTCTTGTTTAATGCTTTCTCTTCCTCTTCTAATTCTTTTAAGGATCTAACCTGACCCTTAAATTCCTTTAATATGTTTTCTAGATTTTCTTTAGCTCCACTAAGAACCCCTTCTCCCTCTACTAATTCCTTATTTCTCTCTTGAAGTTCTTTTCTTAACTCTACAATACGGTTCTCTAATTTTACCTTTTCCTTTTGTCTTTCTTCTTCCTCTTTCATTATGTTCTTAAGGTTGTTTAGTTTTAACTTTAATTGTTGTCGCATAATGTCATTATCTCTTAATAGTTGTTCTACTACTTTATTTATCTCCATAATATCTTGAGAGGCTTCTTCCATAAAAAGCTCTTTTAAAAGTGGATTTATAGTGTTTTCTCTTAAAGAGCTTAAGCCTGCATTAATATGAGTTAACTCATTTAATTTTTTATCTCTTTCATTTCTAATAACCTCTAAGTTTTCCTTACTACTTTTTACTCCTTCTTCAGTAACTTCACTATGTTTTACCTCAGCTATCTTTGGGTGTTGGGTAGAACCACATACTGGACAAGGCATTCCCTGTTCTAACTGCTTGGCAAGGATTCCTGCTTGGCTTTTCCTTAAAGTATCTTCTAAGAATTCATAGTGTTCTTTTGCAACTTTAAATTTTTCTTCTAGCTTTTTAAAGCCTTCTATTTCTCTACTATGATCCCCCTTTTCCTTAATCCATTGCTTTATTCCATTGGAAAGCTTAAATAATTTTTCACCTTTAGCTATACCTTCCACTAAATTTATGTCTACTAAGGCTTTTTCTTCTTTCGCTTTATTTATATCTTCAATGGCTTTATTTACTTGCTTAAGCTTATTATCATTTTCATTATTTTCCATTTCTATGGCACTTATTCTGTTTCTTATTCCCTTTACCTTTCCTACTAAAGTCTCTACCTTTTTCTTATTATCTTCATAATCTGAAGCCTTAACTTTAAGCCTTTGAATTTCATCTATGCTCTTAATCAAGGAATTTTTCTCTTCTTCTCGCCCTTGCTGCTTTAAAAATTCTTCAGTGGCTTTTTCTAAATCTTTTTTACAAGTTTTCACTTTTTCTTCTAGGCTCTTTAAAGCTATATCTAACCTCTTAAACTCATTTTTCTTTTCTTCATACTTATCTTCATATACCTTTACAGTAATAGCTTTTCTTCCTCTATCTAACTGAGTTTTTTTCTCTTCAAAGTTTTTTACTTGCTCATTAAGCTTATCTAGTTCCTCTTTATACTTTTCTAGATTAATAAACTTCTTATTGGTCTCTTCACCAAGAGCTATATTCTCATTAATTTTAGCTATTGAGTTACTTATTAAAGCTATATTTTCTTCAAGGGTCTTCTCTTCCTTTTTATCCCCTTCTATAAACTCATAAAATTTTGTTATTAACAGTTCTATATTGGGTTTCTCAGCGCTAATAAGCCTATACAGCTCCTCATCCTTATCTTTACAGCTAAAAGCTCTTATCTTATTTAATCTATCTCTTTCTACCTGCTCAACTTTACGCCTTAACTTATTTGCCTCTTCCTTTATTTCCTTTTGAACCCTTTCAAAAATCTCTGTTCCAAAGATTTTTCTAAAGATATCTTCCTTTTCCTCACTTTTTGCATTAAGGAGTTTTTTAAACTCTCCCTGTGGTATCATCACTAACTGTTTAAATTGCTCTGTAGTTATGCCTAAAATATTTTCTATCTCTTTTGTTACTTCCTTAGCTCCTGTTATGGTTTTGTCCTTAGATAATCTAAGTTCTGCTGTAGCTTTACTCTCTGTAAATCCCTCTCCCCTTTGTTTTTGCTTTAAATAGCTTGGAGTTCTCTTTATATAATATTCCCTATTCCTTATAGAAAACCAAAGTTCTACCTCTGTTGGGGTATCTGAATCTGCAAAATCGCTCCTTAAAGACCTTCCATCTCTATCACTACCACTAGGTTCGCCATACAAAGCAAAATTTATAGCATCAAAGATAGTTGTTTTTCCTGCTCCTGTATTTCCTGTGATAACAAACATATTTTTACCCTTAAGATTTCCTTCAAAATCTAACTCTTGCTTTGTAGCATAGGGCCCAAATCCATTAATTATAAGCTTTTGAAGCTTCATTATTCCTCACCAACTTTCTCAGCCTTCTCTATAATTTTTTTCATAACTTCAATACCTTCTAAAGTGCATTCTTCCTCTGTTATGTCCTGATAAAAACTCTGAAAAAGACTTAGTTTAGACCTTTCTCTTATGTTGGTAGCTACTGTTTTGCTATTAGCTGTAGCTTTTATTCTTTCTTCCCTCATCAATTCCATCACGTTAGGATACACACTTCTTAGCTTGGCCATAGGATCTAAAAGCTCCCCTTTATCCGTAAGTATCACCTTTATGTAATCTTCTTTATTTGCTGAATTAACTATGTCTAAATTCATTAAACTCTTAAGTTCCCCTGTGATTATTCTAAAATCTCTTCTTGGTTTAAACTCACGAAAACCTATCTCTACTTCCCCTTTGTCATCTATGCTTACAATAGTTATTCCCTTTTTTTGTTTAACCTCTGAAAAAGAATACTTTAAAAGTGAACCTGCATATCTTATCCTGTCACTACCAACCTTTTGTGGACCATGTAAATGCCCTAGAGCAGTGTAATTAAAAGTGCTAAAGCATTCTGCATTAATAAGGGCAGTCCCTCCAATACTTAAAGGTTTTTCTGATTCACTTTCTTCAAGGGTTACCGCAACTTCATCATTTTTTATATATGTAACATAACCATGGGCAATAGCTACATTTCTTTCATCCCTATTCATTGAATCATTAATTACCCCAACTATCTTTCGCATTGCATCATCATGGCTTTTTATTTCATTATCCTCAAATAAATCTCTAACCACTGCTGGGTCTGCATAAGGAATAGAATAAAAGTTGATAGGCCCATGCTCATCATGAATTGTAACTTTTTCTATATGTTTTTTTAAATTTCCACTAATATATAAACCGCTTTCCTTTAATAATTCACTGGCAAAATCAATTCTTTCATTACTATCATGATTTCCAGCTAAAGCTATAACAGGAGTCTTTAAATCTCTTACAATTTTGCCTAAAATTCTATTTAATAGTTCTATAGCTTGTACTGGTGGTACAGACCGATCATAAAGATCTCCTGCTATTAACACCACCTGGGGTTTTTCCTCCTCAATTGCCTCATAAAGTTGATTTATTATAAACTCTTGGTCTTCTGTCATATAAAATCCATTTACCAACTTACCAATATGCCAATCTCCTGTGTGAAAAATTTTCATAAATTCTTCCTCCCTAATAACTCTAAAAAATCTTTAGCCTGTTAAAAAGACCCTTGTCCCATAAATATATTATATACTTATACTAACCTTAATTAAATAATCAACAAATTCATACATTATAATTATTTGCCAGTTAAGCATCTGAAGATAAATACCAATTCAAAAATGTGAAGGATATTTTGAGTTAGACAAGGAACCTGTTGACGTAGTATAACACAAAATAGCAAGCATACTGACTTATTTATTTTTTCAAGATGATTTATATGAAAATACCCCAGCCTTTTGGCTAGGGTATTTCTATAATTAAATTTGAAAGTTAGCTTAAAATTAGTTACTTCTAAAATTCCAAAACAAAATTAAATGTTTTTAAAGCTATAACTAATATGGATAAACATTAAATTACTCTTGCTCTTTTATTATTTTATTTACTATGTTTACTCTTTCTTCCCCTAATACATTAGCTATTTTTAGTGACATTATATCATCCTTGTATACTCTCTCTTTATTAGCTTCAACAAGTTTTTTTAGTCTTTCTTTAAGTACCTCATATTCCATCACACCATCTAAGTAAGAATCTACTAAATCCTTCATTGCTGTAGCCAATTCTTTTGGGTTTTTATAGGTTAATCTCATGATAAACTCCTTTGTTACAATATTTTCTTAAATATTATGTTGCTTTTTCAACATTATAATACATTATACCTATTTTCTCTTTAGATTTCTATAGATTTTTTTGTAGGAAGATTTTTCTTTACATAAGAACGTAAGTTCGGTAAAATACTATTATTAGTACTTTTATGGGAAGGATTGAGGACAACATGAAAGAATTCAAAGATAGACTTATAATGCATCTTGATTGTAACTCCGCCTATCTTTAGCTGGGAGGCTGTATATAGACTGGAAAATGGCTCTAAGGTTGATCTTAGGAATATTTGCTCTGCTGTTGGAGGTGATGAGGCTTCTCGTCATGGAATTATTTTAGCAAAGAGCGAAATTGCAAAAAAAGCGGGGGTTCAAACTGGTGAAACTTTATTTACAGCAAAACAAAAATGTACCAATGTTGGTGAGAAATTAGTTCTTGTACCGCCTCACTACCATTTATATCTGCAATGTTCAAATGCAATGATTGAACTTCTGAAGGAATATACTCCACTTATCCAAAGATATTCTGTTGATGAATGCTTTCTAGAATTTAAAGGGTTAGATAAAGATTATTCTGATGCAGTAGATTTAGGGTACAAGATTAAAGAAAGAATAAAAAAAGAACTCGGATTTTGTGTAAGTGTTGGCATATCCTCAAATAAACTTTTAGCTAAAACCTGCAGTGAATTTGGAAAAGATTCTGTCCACACCCTTTATCCCTTTGAAATTAAAGAGAAAATGTGGCCACTCCCAATTGGGGATTTGTTTATGGTAGGGAGGAATACTAAAGCAAAATTAATAAATAACTTCGGTATAAATACCATAGGTGATTTGGCTAACTTTGACCTAGGACTTTTGAAATATAAATTAAAAAGCCACGGAGAACTTATTTGGAAATATGCTAATGGCATAGAAGCTTCAGAGGTTAGAAAATCCAACTTTATCGAAATGAAAGGCATGGGAAACTCCACTACTTCTCCTTGGAATATTGAAAATTCTCGAGAAGCTTACCTGTTTATTCTTTCACTTTGCGAAACCCTAGGAATGAGACTGAGAAACTCCCAAAATCTATGTAATTTAGTTTCTCTATCCTTAAAATACTCTGATTTTAGAGGTTGTAGTAAACAAAGGAAATTGACTTCTCCTACTAATGTTACCTCTTCCCTAGCCGAAATTGCCTTTAAGCTTTTCAAAGAGCTTTGGGATGGTATGCCCATAAGGCATATAGGCGTATCCGTATCCCACTTATGCAAAGATGAATGTACTCAATTAACCCTCTTTGATGAGAAAAATACAGAAAAAAAGATAAAGTTAGATAAGACTCTAGATGAAATAAGATATAAGTATGGAAATAAAGCAATAGTAAGATCTTGCTTTTTAGAAAGTGGAATAAAGCCAATGATGGGTGGCGTTGGGGATGATTACCCTGTTATGAGTAGTATTTTGTAATGGAGTGATATTTTATGAAGATTGTATCAAAGCCTATAGAAGTAGTTTGTTGGTTTGAAGAAGATGGCTCACCCCATCCTGTTAGATTTAGGATTAAAAATGATGATGATACCAAATGTACTATAAAGATAAATAAAGTAATGTTTACTGATAAAGAAAAGTTTGCAGGTAATCCTATCCTAGTATTTAACTGTCTATCCCTTGTTAATGATTCGGAAAAATTTCTAGAATTGAAATATGAAATTAATACTTGTAGATGGTATCTTTATAAGATTTAACTTGATCTATTGTGCTAATTTATAATTTTTTATTAATAGGATTACTATTCCATACTCCATGGACATAGTAATCCTTAAAATTAAAAGTGTTATAACCTCTCAATTAAAACCTCCATAATGCCTCCACACACCATACCTTCATCTTCAGCTACCTCTCCTGTCATATCAACTCTTTGAATTTCATATCCCCCATTTCTTATAATATGGTGGGCTGTATTAATTACCTCTCCCTCAGCACATCCCCCTCCAATGCTGCCCGTGGTCCTTCCATCTGGATAAACCAACATTTTAGCCCCTGCTTTTCTCGGTACTGACCCCTTAGTTCCAACTACTGTAACCATAGCTCTTGGTTCACTACACTCTTTTGTTAGTTCTTCAATTATATCCCCATTAAATTCTACTATATTGGGTTTATTGGTCTTAGAAACCCCACTTACTGCCCTGCTCCTTCTTCTATAGCTAATAAGCTGTGCTAAAATAGAAATTGCTATTTCTTCAGGAGTAACTGCATCAATGTCTAGACCAATAGGTGCATTTAATTTATCTAATCTATCTTTTGGGTAACCTTCCCTTAATAGTTCCTCTCTTACAATTTTAATACGCCTTTTTGAGCCTATCATCCCCAAATAAGCTGTATCATAATTAAGGACTTTCTTAACACATTCCATATCATGTCTATGACCTCTAGTTACAATAACCACAAAAGTTGATGAATTAAGTTTAAACTTATTAAAGCACTTATCAAAGCTTTCACAAATTACCCTTTCTGCCTCAGGAAACCGAGGAGCATTAGCAAAAAATGGCCTATCATCTACTACAGTTACTGAAAAACCAACCTTCGAAGCAAACTCTACTAGTGGCTTTGAGATATGTCCTCCACCTAAAACTATTAGCTTTGGCTCTGGAAAGTAAGGTTCAATTAAAGTAACCCCTGATTCCTTTTCATCTATAAATTGAAGTTCTCCAGTTAAGATTACATTATTAGCTTTCTCTAATAATCCTTCATTAAAGTTTAGCTTGTCCTTGTTCCATATATCTAAAGCTTCTTCTGTAAGAAGTGTTTGCGTTCTTTTATAATCATTGGCTCCATCACTAGTACCCCACTTAGTAATCATAACAGCCTTTTTTCCTTCTTCCAGCAGCTGAAGCAGTCCTTCATACTCACCTTTATTTAAGTTTATCCCCATAATGGCCACTCCCCTTCATCCACTTTTTAGCTTTAAAATTAATTGTATCACTCTTGATTACTGTAATATACTTCCATATTATGATTTTATATTATACTTTATTACAAACTTATCCTATATAGGAATGCATCTATCTACTAAAGGTTTAAGCTAATGTAAAATCCCCCTATATAGATTTTAGTAACTATAATTTGAAAGCCAATAATATTAAAACTTTATAAAAAACTAATGAAAATCTCTATATAATAAAAAAGGGGGAATGACCATAATGAATCCATTATGACACATTCCCTTATTTTATTAAGTATTTTTACTAACCATAATAATCTATAATATAGTTATTTATTACTTCTCTCTAGAAAGTATACCATCAATAAGCCCATATTCTTTAGCTTCTGCTGAGCTCATAAAATTATCCCTTTCCATATCCTGTTGTAGCTTTTCTTGTGATTGTCCTGTCTTTTCACTATATATTTCAATAAGTCTTTGCTTTGTTTTAAGCATTCTTTCAGCATATATTTTTATATCCGTTGCCTGACCACTTAAACCACCTGAAATTGATGGCTGATGAATCATAATTTCACTATTAGGTAGTGCAAATCTCTTTCCTTTTGTTCCACCAGCTAACAAGAAGGACCCCATACTGGCAGCCATACCTAAACATATGGTAGATACATCTGGCTTTACATATTGCATAGTATCATAAATTGCCAACCCTGCTGTAATTACCCCTCCTGGGCTATTAATATAAAAGATTATATCCTTGTCACGATCTTCAGCTTCTAAAAATAACATTTGAGCTATAATAATACTAGCTGAAGCATCGTTAACCTGATCACTTAAAACTATAATTCTATCCTTTAACAGCCTTGAATAAATATCGTAAACTCTTTCTCCTCTGCCTGTTTGCTCTATTACTGTAGGTACATAACTCATTATAATCTCTCCCTTTCACAGCTCTAAACTATGCAGCTTTAGAAATAGGATTTACCACTTTTGTAGTAACCATAGGCTTATAATGTATTTCTGCCTTTTTAAATAATAAAACATTAACCTGAGCTTTTCTAAATTCCCTTGGGGAAACCTTAAACATTCTTTTAAATGCCCTTGAAAAAGCCTCTTGAGAGCTAAATTGATATTTTAGTGCTACATCAACTATTTTTTCATCACTTTGAACAAGCTCTTGTGCAGCCTTTGTTAGTCGTCTTTTTCTAACATAGTCCATAACAGTTTCTCCAACTAATTCATGAAAAACCCTATGAAAATGGTACTTAGAAATATATGTTTGACGCGCTAACTCCTCAAGAGAAATTTTTTCATTTAAATTATCTTCAATGTAATCTATAGATTGTTGAATTATTTCATTATACTCCATTATAAACCTCCATTTCATCAAGATGCATAATTTAATTATAATGAGATTAAAATTAAATTTCCTGACATTTTTTGCTCACTTAATTTATACCTAAAGTAATAAAAAAATTCAACTAGGAGGTTTTAGAGGTTTTTATAGATTTATCGTTAAATATTTTGGCCATTAAAAGCTTAGCTCTTGTAAAGAAGAAATTTATTAGGCCATTTTCATATAATGTTATAGCTTCATCTGGATTCCTTCCAATTGCTAAAAAGGTCAAAGTCTTAACCTTCGGAATTATTATAGCTAGGAGAATAAATGCTATTCCCAACTTCATAGTTAATCTTCCTTTCTTAATAAGTTTATGAAATCAAACCTATATGGTATTAAAATCTATATTCATATACTTATTAGACGAAACTTTCCTCTATTTTGTTTCACTAATTTTAAAAATTATAAGATATTTTTTCCGCTTTTTCCGACATTAATTTACCCCTGGGATTTTTCTATCTCTTATTATATTTTTAATCACAAAAATCTGTTCGATTTATAACCCTTACAAGTAGACTTAATCCTTAAAAACATCCTTAGTTTTTAGTGACAACCTCCCCATGAATAACTGCGCAAAATTATCTATATTAAAAGTAATTAATGATAACAAACCACTGGATCTCCTGCCTGAATGTTATTAAATATAGCTTCTGCTACACCATATGGTGAATTTACACATCCATGAGAACCATCATTTTTGTATATATTTCCTCCGAAACTTGATCTCCAGGTTGCATCATGAATACCGATGTCTCCATTAAAGGGCATCCAAAAACTTACTGGTGCTGCATATCCTGGCCCTCTTAAAATAGCATTTTTTTGCTTATATGTTATCTTATAAAGCCCTGCTGGAGTTGAGTGCTTGCTATCTGCGTTTCCTGTAACCACATTTCCATGAGTAATAAGTTTTCCATTTTTATAAAACCACATATGCTGGTTTGTAAGATCAATTTCTACATAAGTATTTCCTATACCATTACCACTATTCTCTTCTTCATTTTGGCTATATATAGGTTTTCTACTTATAGATTTACCTTCTTTTATAATGTTAATTAACTCTTGAGTTTCTTTAGTTCTATTAATGGATACCCCATAATATCCGCCACTAACTTTAACTGTTCGTCCAGAGGTGGTTTTAAAATCCCTTGGCTTACCTAAAGTATCATAGGTATTTCCAAGCTTATTTATATAACTTTTCACCTTTTCTTCGTCAAAGCTAACCTTGAAATTATCATCAATTTTAAGCCAATTATTTATAGTAGCTCCATTTAAAACTTCTTTACCTTCTGTAAAGTTATAAGTAACTGTGACACCTATATATTTATTAAGTGAAGCTTGTGCCTCTATAACTTCTTTAGAATCTGAAGTATATTTTGGGTTTTCATAACAATTAACATCTTCTAAGCTCAACACCTGTTTTTCATCTAAGATTGCACTTACTATTTGCTCATACAATACATCTCTATTAATTTTATTTCCCTTAACTTCCTTTATAATTTCATAGCCCTTATCTGTTCTTTTTAAGCTAGCACTTTTAGGTTCAATTATCTTTGCCTTATCAAAGTAACTTAGTTTGTCCACAGACTCCTTTAAAAGTTTTTCATCAAAAGAAAACATATCAGATATCTGAGAATCTGTCTTATTAAAAATTCCAACAATCCATTTAAATGGATTTTGGCTATCTATTAACTCCTGAACTTTATCCTGTGAATTATATTTTATCCCCATTTCTGAAGCAGAAATTTCTTCTTTACCACCATCTCTTCCTTCTAGTGTTAAAGTATATTTTTCAGTATCCGCTGCCAACTCTTCATTTACCTCCTCTACAGTCTTTCCTGAAACAGCAATGGTATTAATTGTGGTTCCAAAATAGAAATGGTTCATAAAATAAGTTGAAAATCCTAAATATATTAAAAGTAAACTTGCAACTGAAATTACACTCCACTTCATAATTTTCTTTTTTCTAATTAGTCTCTTCTCTATATCATCATTATCATATTTATTTTTATCTTCATCAATTTCATAATTTTCTTCTTTAATATCACTATTTTTTTCAACACTATTATGTTCTTCATGAAAAACACTTCTTTTCTCATAATTAAAAGTTTCATCCCCAACAGTATTCAATTCTTCTATATTTACATCTGCATCTTCATACTCCATATTGTAATCCATTTTTATATCTTCACTATTTTCTTCATTACTGCTATGCTCTTCTTGGAGAACACTTTTCTCCTCAACATTAATTGTTTCATCTCCAGTAGCATTTAACTCTTCTATATTTACATCTATATTTTCACATTCCACATTACAATCTATTTTTATATCATCACTATTTTCTTCATTACTACTATGTTCTTCTTGGAGAACACTTTTCTCCTCAACATTAATTGTTTCATCTCCAGTAGCATTTAACTCTTCTATATTTACATCTTTATCTTCATATTCCATATTACAATCTATTTTTATATCATCACTATTTTCTTCAATAATATTATGTTCTTCTTTAAAAGTATTTTTCTCCTCATGGTCAATAGTTTCATTTCCAATAGAATTGAATTCTTCTGTATTTATATCTTCACATTCCACATTACAATCTATTTCTATATCTTCACTTTCTTCTTCACTGCTACTATGTTCTTCTTGGAGAATATCTTTCTCCTCAGTATTAATAGTTTCGTCTTCAGCAGCATTTACTTCTTCTATATTTATATTTATATCTATATCTTCACATTTCATATTGTAATTTATTTTTATATCTTCACTTTTCTCTTCAATACAAGCTTCTTCCACCTGCATGGTTTCTTCTAATGCATCTATAAGCTTTTCTTCCACCTGCTGGAATTGTTCTCTTTCATTAGTACCCTTTTCTTGTCCAATAACCTTACTCAGTTCCTCATCAATTCTTATTTGTTTATCCATAAACTAAGCCCCCCTGAATTATTACTCCAAACTTAAATTCAACCCTCTATAATATGTATCAACTTTCTTGCCGTTGCTAAAATATATTAAGAAGTAGTCATAATAATTCCTTAAAAATATATAATGTTTCGATTTCTATATAGAACTTGCGCCCTAAGATAGTAATTCTAGCAAAATTTTGTTTTTAGAATATATTAATTGTGGCTAGTTCCTTGACAAATATGGTAGATTTTTTAAAGCTACTATCAACTTTATATTTTCTTCAAATTAAAAATTCAGTAGGGTTTACTAGCCTACTGAATTTTAATTTCTATATTTTATAGGGAATCAAATTTAGAGCTTACCTTATACTCTATCTAAGAAAGTTACCTAGAAGCTTTTAGTAGTTATAAACCTTTAACAAGTTTTTAATTCTACTAATAACCTCCTGTCGCACCTGCATTGGTTCCAAGCATTCACATTTATCCCCAAAGCTAATCAAAAGGTTATATCCAAAATCATCTTCTGTAAATGGAAAGTTAACAATAAATTTATTATCTTCATAAGGTTGGATGTTTTCTTCTCCACAGTGTTCTACCATCTTCTCTCTCAGAGATTCATGGACTATAAGTTTGATGGTTATAATATTTTTTTCTATATAGTCCCATGAACCTAATGATTTTACATGAAATTCTCGGGGAATAAATGTGTCTTCAAGAATTTCAAGTGCTGAAATACGAGATAGTTTAAAAGTACGGAAGTCCTGTCTTAAATCACAGTGCCCTTGTAAATACCAATGCAGCTCTTTTAATACCAACCTATAAGGTTCAACCCTTCGATTGCTTCTTTTACCATTGCCCTTTAAATATTCAAAAGATAATATTTTTTTGTCATTCAATGCTTTTTTAATTTTTTCAAGATTTGGCTGCAGGTCCTTATTTCCTATCCATGGCGTAAGATCAACAGTAATTTGACTTGACTTTAATTCAATATCTCTAATCTGCTCATCTGGAACTAATCCCTTTACCTTTGCAAGTGTATTAATAATTTCATCGTTAGTTATTGCATTGGAGATGCTTCCAAGACCAATTAAAAGTGTTTCGATATCTGAGGTAGTAAAAAGCTTCTTATCAATTTTATATTCCTCCATAATTCCAATACCGCCATTAATCCCTGGATAAGTAATTATGGGTATACCTGCAGAATTTATAGTTTCTATATCTCTATATATAGTTCTGGGACTAACTTCAAACATTTCCGCAAGCTTAGTTGCACTAATTTTTTTACGTTGGAGCAATACCATAATAATGGAGATTAACCTATCTATTTTCAAATTTCATCAATCCTTTTTCTTTTTTACTTATCATATAAATATGACATACTGTTGTCAAGGTTCTATGTTAGAATAAGTTTGTATTAAGCAAGGAGCCTTAGTACTAATGAAATAACTTATAAAAGGAGAATAAAAAATGGAATTAATAAAAGAATTCAACAGAGTTATAGATGAAACTAATAGAATTGCTTTAGCAACTTGTGTAGATAATGTACCTAATGTTAGAGTGGTAAACTTTTGTAATAATCCTGAAAATAAAGGTGTTATCTACTTTTCATCTTTTAGAGGTAATCCAAAGACCTTAGAACTTTCACAAAACAATGTAGTATCCTTTACAACAGTTCCCGTTTCAATTGAAAACAGTGAACATATTAGAGTTCAAAATGCTACAGTTAAAAAAAGTGATTTAACAATCTTTGATTTAAAGGATGAATTTATAAAAAAACTTCCAAGCTATGAAATGCTAATAGCACAGGCAGGGGAAATGTTAGATGTTTATGAGATTAGCTTTAATGAAGCATCTGTAGTTTTAGACCTTGGCAAGGGTGGTAAAATAAATTTATAAAATCCCTTCCTTAATTTAGGTCCCATAAATTCAAGGATTTCTTATAATTAAACTTTAATTACAAAAAAAATAATAGAATGAGAATCCTGATTTAATTAAAGATTCTCATTCTATTATTCATTAGGTAATGAACAAGTTCATTATTTAATGCAACTTTGGAAGCAGCTTTAAACTAAACAAAGATACTTTGTGAACAAACTACGTTTGTTACAACAAAATAATTTACCTAGGCTAATCATCTGCCACCATAGATTTCCTAGCATTTTCTATATGCACTAACAACTTTTCCAAAAGATACTTCTCATTTATGTCATTGTCCTTTTTTTCTAATTCAACATAATCTCCTTCTGTTGCTATAGTAATTATTTCTGCATTATTTATTAAATAGTTAAAAACACCCATAGCTACAGGATTGATAGCTTTTTTAGTGTGGAAACAATCTAAATCAATATCTAAAATAAATTTCTTTTTTATTCTATTCTCCATAAAAAAATCAGGTATAAACTTATTTATCTGATTTAATTTAAACAGTAATTCCTCATCTTCTATTACCTTATCATATACCTGAATTTGACACTCCTCATCATGTGAACTTTTATCACACTTACTGGTGCAACAAGGGTCTATATAGTATATCTTGCTATTGCCATAATCTCTACAAATACCTGCACTGAGAAGACTAAATACAACTGCATCTGATATCATCCCTGTTTGCAAAGAAAAATCTATATGTTCATCATTACAAAGTTTTTCTAATGCGGCACTTATTGAACTTGGTTTATTTATATCTGTGTCTGCTATCAATTCATCACTTAATTTCTTCCACTCTAATCCAGCAACCTTATGGGAATGCCTGCAAAATGCACTACGAGTGTCCATATGGTGGTCAAAAGTTAATAATACTGGCGCAGTTTCATTGTTAGAATCGTATTCTGACCATGGAATTATAACTTCATGATGATTAGCTACAATATAAATTTTCTTTTCTCCTATTACTTTCTCAGTTACTTTATCTGTTTTCAACTATAAGCACTCCTTTAAAAAACACCCCTAAATTTTCATAATATCTAAGATACCATATTCTTAATAAAAGGAAAAGGGTTCTTTAATAAAGGCGTACTCCAGCATTAGCACATATATAAATTATCTTTCTCTTCTTTTTCCATGCTGTCCTTTACCTTCTTTAGGTAGATCATTAACTATAGCCTTAACACTTTTACCACCTGCATTTATTAAAGCATTGGCTACTCCTTCTTTTATACCCATAGAAGAATAAGTCGCTCCAGACACCACCTCTACCTCTGCACTTTGATTTTTTATAATATTAGAAGTTACAGTGCTGTAAGCTCTATTAAACCATTTAGCATCATCATTATTTTTTGTTACCTCTATCTGAGTAATTTGCTGGTTTTTCACAGTTACTTCGACTGTGATCTGTCCTCTAAAGCCTGTACCAGTTCCCTCATAGACTCCATCTGCTATACCTGCTGCATCTCCATAGCCTGCAGCAGCTTCACCAGTTATGGCAGTTATGGCAGTTGAAGCTGGAATTGAATTATCCCCTTCCAACATGGCCATGATAGAATTTGAGTTTACTCCAGTGTACACCACCGACAAGAAAGTCATGGCAGCAAGGGCTAATACTACTTTCTTAGTTATATTCTTACCTGGTATTACACCAACCTTTAAAGTTTTTTTCACAGGACAGGCTGCTACACACTCCATGCAGTTTATACATTGTAAGGATCTCACTTGTCCATGAGACGCTACATCAATATTCATAGGACAAACACCGTTACATTTACTACACCCCACACAAGTTTCTTCATTTCTTATAATAGTTAGGGGTCTTAGAGTACCGAATCCCCCTAACTTTGCCCCTTCAATACAAAAATAATTACAGAAGGGTCTTTCAAACACCATTGATGCAGCAAGGAATATAAAAATCACACTCCACCCTATTATGGTCAGTGCATTGCCTCCTAACAAATTAGTAAAATTCCCACGAGGATCTAAGGTCATAAGGGTAAAAATATAATCTGCACTTACTAGTATTGTGATGAATAATAGGATATATCTCAATGGGACGAAAGTTCTTTTTAGTTTTGTTGGCATTTTATATTTCTTTATTCCTAGCTTATGTCCAAGGGTTGCAAACACGTCCTGCAATGTACCAAAAGGGCAAATCCATCCACAAAATACAGGTCCTAAGATTAAAGTTATCCCCAATAAAATTGAATTTGCTATAGGATAGTTGATAAATAAACCTAAGATAGTGACTAAAATTCCTAAGGCTTGTACAGTATAACGTATATATCTAATGTTTTGTTCTTTTTTCTTCATAATATTTACCTTCAGCTCCTTTCACGTATTATGTAAATCACTTATTGCAGTTATAATTATATTTGATGATTCTTAAATGAAGCTTAAATCCTAAAATCAAATTTATCTCTTGAAGATGCCTTAATCACTTGCAGAGGTTTTTATTGCACTTTATACTATATTAGGTGATGTGTTTTTTGCTTAGATACATAAATAATCATACTTTGATATAATTTATTCTCAGTTACGGAGGCACTATTTAACTATTAGAAGAATAACTGTTTACTACGTAACTCAGATTTGAAAAAATGATTTTTATTAGTATTCATATTTTTGGAGAAACAACTTCTTCCAACAAATTATTTGCTGTTGAAGTTCTTTCTCTCTGGTAAACTCATGAAATTTAAGGGGGACTTATGAAAAAGAAAGATATACTAGAATTAAAAAGACGTTTTAAAAAAGCCGAATGTACCTTTACTAAAATGTGCGGCTGCTATGTAGACGGTGAGAAAAACATTGTATTAAAAATTAAAGAAACTTTTTTAAACCTAAGGGATGAAGAATTCTTTAAATATTTAGAGATTGCTAAAAAAACCCTATCGGGTACTGTGGGTAATAATCTTTTAGAACTTAGCTTTCCACTTGATGAAGAAAATATAAATAGCAGACAACTTTCTCTATTCGAACTTAAGAATAGTAAACTAAAAAATGATGGACTTCTTGATAATTTTTATAATTTAATCATAGACAGTTATGACTATGCAGGTAATTTTCTAATACTTATTTTTCACGATGCTTACGATGTTATTACAAGAACTACGGACAATTCAAAATTAGATGAATCAGAAGAAGTATATGAGTACCTATTATGTGCAATATGTCCAGTGTCTCTTACTGAACCAGGTCTTGGATACTTTGAAGATGAAAATCGAATTGGTGCAAGAATTAGAGATTGGGTAGTTGGTCAACCTGAGGTAGGCTTTATTTTCCCAGCTTTCACAGATCGTAGCACTGATGTTAACTCCATTATGTACTACACAAAAAACGCAAAGGCTCCTCATCCAGAATTAATGGAAAAAGCTTTAGGCTGTAGTTCAAAACAAACTGCTACTGAGCAGAAAGAAGCCTTCACTGCTATTATCCGTGAAGCCCTTGGGGATGATGAAAAAAAATCTGAAGGTTTATTCATGGAAATTCAAGAAACCCTTAATAATATAGTGGAGGAGCATAATACCATTAATGGTAAGGATGCTGAACCTATAATTTTGACTAATGATAGTATTCAAGATATTTTAATTGAAAGTGGGCTTTCTGAAGAAATCACAGCAAAAATTGAAAAATCTTATACAGAAGAATTTGGTGATGCTCCTCCTGTAGTAGAGCATTTAATAGATAAAAAAGTACTTGCAGCTAACGAGCAAAGAAAAAAGGAAGAAAAACTTCATAAGAAAATACAAATACTTGAGGAAATACTTGAGGAAACAAAACAAGAAAATTCTGTTGACACAGAAAAGGAATCAGCTATAGAAGCAGCCACTGATGAACTGTTAGAAACAACTTCTTCTGATAACTCAGAAGAAAACACTGACTCTGCCACTGAAGTAGAAACTGCTACTACTGCTGAAAACTATGATATTGTACTTAAGGTAAAGCCTGAAAAAGTACCTCAAATAAGATCTGAAATAATCGAAGGTAAAAAGTGTATTATTATTCCTGTGGAAGATAATGAACAAGCTAATGTAAATGGTATTACTGCAGAACTTTAACTAGTTACTACCCATGGTTCTTATAAATGTTCTTATCTAAAACCAAAAAAATCTCAGAAAAGCTATTTTAGTCTCATTAAAGGCTTTGAAAATAAAGAATATAAGATTTCTATTAAAAGCCTAGGTTAAAATCTTTATTAAGCTTTCATGACATGCTCCCCTCACCTACGCTCTTCTTTCATGAGCAAGGAAGGCTAAAAGGTTAGGGGACTTCTTGTGCATTAGGTTAAACAAGAAAAAACTTAAATAACCCAGAAAAATCTAAACATTAGATTTTTCTGGGTTTTATAGTATAACAAAATTCCCATACCTACTTTATAAAATAAGCCAACCACCTAAAAAATCTTCCTATATTTTTAAAAGAAACTATATTGCACACTGCTTCGGTGAGCTTTCCAAACTTCCTATAAAATAAATTAAATGCTAGAAAGGGAATCCATTGTTCTTTAGCTTTTGGTAGTCTCTTCATTATATTTTTAAAGGTGTATACTTCTTTGTATATCCATAGATAGCCATTATATAATTCCTCTGCTGTGATATTCTTAGGTTTATATACCACATGAGCAGTGTTATAATTTGATAAATTATAATCTACAATTCTATTTTCCTCTAATAGTGATGAGTATAACTTTGTGCCAGGATATGGAGTTAGGATATGTGACGTTACAGTTTCTATCTTGTTTTTAACTATCCATTCTAAGGTATTCTTAAATACAGAGCCATCATCTTCATCTAACCCAAAAACAAAACTTGCATTTATCATTATTCCTCTTTTATGAATTTCACCTACAAGTTTTTCATATCTGTTTACACTATTTTGCACCTTATGGACACTATCTATGGATTTACTATTTATACTTTCAAAACCTATAAATAGACTTTGGCAACCAGAATCCTTCATTTCATCTAATAACTCTGGCATGTCCACTATATTGGAAGTAACCGCTGCATTCCACTTTAGTTTTAGTGGTTTTATTCCCTTCAGCAATTCTTTTGTCCATTTAGGATTTCCAATAAAATTATCATCAATAAACATTATATGTCTTGTTTTTAATGCCTTTATATCTTTAATTACATCTTCTATAGGTCTATTGATATAAGTTTTAAGTGTATCTTTGCAACTATTATAGCAAAAATCACATTTAAAAGGACATCCTCTGCTTGTACTAATTATATTAGTATATAAGTACTTTTTATTATCAATACTCTGATAACTAGGTGATATTATTTCCTCCCCAGAAATACCTTCCATATCATAATATATCTTCTTAAGTGAATTATTTTCTTTATCCTTAAGTATTTTCCACCAAACTCTCTCAGCCATTCCAACACATATTACATCGAAACTATTAGAAGTTCCCTCTGGATCCGCTGTAATATGTATGCCTCCAGCAACTACTGTTATTCCTCGTTTTTGAAACTCCCTTGCTATCTCCACTGCTCTATTCATAACATCTACAGTAACAGTTATTGCTACTAAATCCACAGATTCATTAAAGTTTATGCTTTCAATATTTTCATTCTCAATAATAACTTCATGGTCTTTAGGTGTAAGATTTGCTATTGTTAATAAAGCTAAGGAAGGAGACATTCTTGTTTTTAACTTTGTGTCCATAGGCCTTGGTAGCATTGCAGGTTGAATTAACTTAATCTTCATATATTACCTCACTAAATAAACTTTACTCACCCTTTAACTAATTAGCGTTCAGCCTTCACCCTCTCATTTATGTGTCATTTCTATATTCTAAAATATCGCCTGGCTGACAGTCCAAAGCTTTACATATTGCCTCTAAAGTTGAGAATCTAATGGCCTTAGCCTTTCCATTCTTTAATATAGAGAGATTTGCCATGGTTATTCCAACCTTTTCTGTAAGTTCTGTGACGCTCATTTTCCTTTTAGCTAGCATCACATCAATATTAATTATAATTGCCATATTGCTTCCCTCCTGTATTCCTAATTCTGCCTTAAACAATTTTTAATTGTTTATTTAGCCTTACACAGTTAAATCATTTTCTGATTTAATATCAATAGCTTCTTTTAAAAGCCTTTGAAGAACAGCAGCGAATACTGCAATCACAACTGATGCAAAAATAATAATAATTGGAAACCCTACAAGTCCTGGGGCATCGTCTGCTTCCGCTATAGGATATAAAAATGGTGTAAGTGCTGCAAACATAATGCTAATTGTATTTGCACAGTATTTTATATTCTTTAAAGCCTTTACAGATAATTCCGAGAAAGCTTTATTCTTATCAATATAGCTTAAAAGTTTTAAAGCCTGATAAAGAGCAAAGAAATAAGTTATTGCCGCTATATAAACCCCCATTATAATAGAAAAATGTAAATAGTTTATAAACCCAGGCACCCAAAATATACATAGCCCAAGAACCGGAATCCCAATAAGAATAACAACTATTTTCAAAAAAATTGTTGAATATCGTTTCATAAAAAGCACCTCATTTTTGATTAATAATTACAAACATTGCATCTCGTATTACTATTAACCTTTTTTTTTAAATTTATATATAGAATATCACATTGTTTATCGTTTATCAATAAGTTTTTATTGATTTTTGCTGTATAAGGTAAATAAAAAAGATGACTTCCTTTCAATAAGAAATCATCTCAATATTAACACTCTATTCCATTTCAACAAAACTTCTTTTAACTCTATCTGTATTCACCTTTATAAAATTGCTAACTTAAATTTCTATTGGCTGGTTTCACTTCCACTTCTATTTTTGTTCCTGCTTCTTCATTTATTACTGCTACCTTTGCCACAGCGAGGTTAACTAGAGAAGCTACAGCTGCAAAGAAGAATATATACTGCGGACCAAAGGCAGTCCAAATGATTCCTCCTATATATGCACATATTATTGATACAATATGATCCATACTCATACCAAAGGACAAAGTAGGAGTAATTTCAGATTCATCCACTGCTATAGAGCGAAGATAAATTGTTTTTATCATACTCATCTGCATAGACATACGGTCAAGTATAATTAATACAAAGGTTAAAATAACAGGTATACCTACCTTACTAAGAACTCCTGTTGAAAACCCCGATGCTAAAAATCCATAGGCAACATATACCACTATAAAGGATATGGCATCAACATAAAGCATCTTTCTTATACCATATCTGTCAAGCCATCTACCTAATGCAGGAATGAAAAATATACCTATAAAGGAGCCTATTATCCCCAAAATTGCGATGGTGTCAGCCTTCTTACTTAAAAGATCGATAAGTACCCAAGGGCCATAAACTGCCATTATCTGCTTTTGAACTCCTGTCATTATTGCTAAAATATAATAATATTTGTACTCCTTACGGAATATAAACTTTAGTTTTCTTTCTTCCTTAATTGGAACCTTTACAATTTTGTTCATATAAAGAAGCAATATAAAGACTACTACAAAAATCACAGCTGCAATAAGAAATATAATCTTTACAGGTGCAGTTAAACTAAAAAATCCAGTCCTAAACCCAACAAATACCGCAACGCTAGCAAGCATACTAAAAGCTGTGCTAACTCCCTTGTAGCGACCCATTCTCTTTCCTACTTCTTCATCCTTTATAAGAGACATTCCTATGCCATCAGATAAGGGGAAAAATAAATGCATCCCCATAGAATTGATAAAAAGAAATATACACATTACTGCAAAAGGGGGAGTTAAAAATCCTAAAAATAAAAGTCCTATAGCACTTAAAAGCTGTGCAATGATTGCAATACGCACATCCCCTAAAAATGACAGCAATGAAATTACTACAATTGAAATTATTCCAGGTAATTCTCTAGGAAACTCAATTACCCCTCTTTGAAAAGCATTTACATTATAAGCTTCCTTAAAGTAATTTGAAAAAACCCCATCACTAAGTCCAAGGCCAAGAGCCGTTAACGCCAATATTAAAAAATAAAGTGTAACTTCCTTTTTTCCCGTCCTAATTGTTCCCATTTTCATTATACATTCCCCCAAAACAAGTTTTGTTCATTAAGGCATCTTCAAAAATAAGTAAGTCAGATACCAAATACCGCTCTTATAATCATATATCGAAAGTATTTATGAATGCAATGGCTATATTCATTTCAATGAATATATAACTTAAAAACCCAGAAAAATCTACAAGTTAGATTTTTCTGGGTTTTATAACTTTGTCAATGAAAGCCCATTAGTCATTAATATTTTTATTTACAATGGAGTTTTCAAAAGATAGGGCTTCATCCTCTTCTCTTTTGTCTTCTTTCTTTATCAAAATGTCTAAAGTGTGAGCACTAGCCCCTAATAAATCTGGTCTTTCACAAGTGGAAAAATGATAATCTAGAAAAAGCTTAAAGGTTTCTTCATCCATATCATTTATGATAGGACGCATATAATTAGCTGGTCCATCAGCTGCAATTATTTTTAACCTTTCTATTTCAGCTTGTTCATTAATCTTATTAATATCTTCAAGTCTTACATAATCATATAAGTCTTCTGGCTCTGATATGACATGAAAATCTTTGCTTAGTTTGCCTTTTTCAATAGATGTACGGATATTATTTTCCTTAAATCCATAAGTTAACACGCTGTATTCATTCATGCAATAAGCTACTAAGATAATCCCACCAACCTTTGTTACTCTTTTAGCCTCTTGTAAAGCCTTCACCTTGTCCTCAAATTTGTACAAATGATACATAGGTCCAAACACTAAGGTTATGTCAAAGGTATTTTCCTCAAATCTTGATAAATCTAAGGCAGTTCCTTGCATTGCTTTTACTGTACTTCCCTTTGATTTTAAAATTCCTAGATTATGTTTCACAAGTTCAATGGCTGTAACATCATAGCCTTCATTGGCTAACTGTACAGAATATCTTCCTGTACCTGCCCCAACATCTAAGATTTTTGGGTTCTCATAATTTTCGAGATACTGATGAATATATTTCATTGAAGTTAAGAACTCTACTTGTGCATATTTTCTTGTTAATCTTTTATCTTCACAAAACTTATTATAATATTTCTCTAATTCTATTGTCATATGTTTATATACCTCACCCAATTGTTATAGTATAAATTAATTAATCGAAAGCTTGTCCTTAACTATTATACTATAGATTTAGATTAGGATAAACCGTCTCTTACACATGTAATTATTACCTTAGTCATTTAGAAATAAATAACAAATCAAAGATGTGAAGGCTATTTTGTGTTCATAAGCAAGCTTTTGCCGACAAGGAACCTACTGGCGTAGTATAACTCAAACTAGTCAAACATACTGCTTTATTTCTTTTTGAAAATCCCTTACTAGCCAGCTATTGGTTTCTCTATGAAATCTCCCCGTGTTTCTCGTAACTACCTACCTTAGATATTGCATTGTTTTCATCAACAAACACAACCTTTGGTTTATGAGTTTTTGCTTCCTCATTATGAAGCCCACAGTAACACATTATAATAATCTTATCTCCCTTTTGAACGCATCTTGCTGCTGCCCCATTTAAGCAAATAACTCCACTTCCAGCTTCCCCTGCAATAACATAAGTCTCAAATCTTTCTCCATTATCTATGTCTGCAATTGCAACCTGCTCATATTCTAGAATTCCTGCTGAATCCATTAAGTCTTTATCTATGGTTATGCTTCCTACATAATTTAATTCTGCCTGAGTAACTGTTGCTCTATGAATCTTTGATTTTAACATATTAATTATCATGATGTATCTCCCTTACACTTCAAAGATGAAATTATCAATTAATCTAGTTTTACCAATAAATACAGCTATTGCTACTAACACACTCTTATCAATTGTAGCTACTTCTGTAAGAGATAAGCTATCAACTACATTAACGTAATCAATCCGTGCTAAAGGCTCACTAGTAAGGATTTCATTAATTATTGCTTTTATCTTTTCTCCACTTCTCTCACCCTTATAGAGAGCTTCTTTAGCACTATTTAAGCTTCTACTTAATACAAGAGCTGCTTTTCTCTCTTCTGTATTTAGATATGTGTTTCTTGAGCTCATAGCAAGGCCATCAATTTCTCTAACTATAGGGCATGGCACTATTTCCACTGGTATATCTAAATCTCTTACCATCCTCTTTATTACAGCCAGTTGCTGTGCATCCTTTTCCCCAAAGTAAGCTTTATCAGGTAATACAATATTAAATAATTTTGTTACAACAGTACAAACTCCTCTAAAATGGCCTGGCCTTTTAGCTCCACATAACCCTTCAGTTATTCCATTCATATCTACATAGGTTGAAAAGTCCCCTAAATACATTTCTTCATTAGAAGGATTAAAAATTAAATCTCCACCAGCAGCTTCAACAATTTTTCCATCTCTTTCTAGGTCTCTTGGATAACTTGAAAAGTCTTCTTTTGGACCAAATTGAATAGGATTTACAAATATACTTACTACTACCTTGTGATTTTCTTTACTTGCCATTTCTACCAAGGAACCGTGACCTTCATGCAAATACCCCATAGTAGGAACAAATCCTACTGAAAGACCTTGTTTTCTCCACTGTTTAACTATATCTCTAACCTCTTTTACACTATGAACTATCTTCATGGTTTTATCCCCTTTACTAATATAGTTTTTCTAATACTTCTTCATCTATTTTAAATTCATGCTCTTTTGCGGGAAAGGACCCAGCTTTTACTTCTTCAATATATTGTTTAAAAGCTTCTCTCATATGATATCCTACATCAGAGAACTGCTTAACAAATTTAGGCTTAAAGCCTGAAAACATGCCAAGCATATCCTGATATACAAGGATTTGACCATCGCAACCTTTTCCGGCTCCTATTCCTATTGTGGGTATGCTTACTCTTCTTGTAATAAGTTCTGCAAGTTTAGCAGGAACACATTCTAATACTATAGCAAAGGCCCCTGCCTCTTCTAATATCTGTGCCTCTTCAATAAGTTTTCTAGCAGCATCCTCACTTTTTCCCTGAACCTTAAAGCCCCCAAAGGCATTTACTGATTGAGGGGTTAGTCCCAAATGTCCCATTACTGGTATTGAAGCCTTAACTATTGCACTTACCTGGTCTGCTACAGCTGCTCCACCCTCTAATTTAACAGCATTTGCATTTCCTTCTTTTATAAGCCTTCCTGCATTACACACGGCATCATATATAGAGGTTTGGTAAGACATAAAAGGCATATCTCCAACAATAAGAGCATTTTTTGCCCCTCTTGCTACTGCCTTTGTATGATGAATCATATCCTCCATAGTAACACTTAAGGTATCCTCATACCCAAGACATACCATTCCAAGTGAATCACCAACAAGAATACCATTTATCTCCGATTCATCTATAAGCTTAGCCATTGAGTAATCATAGGCTGTAAGCATTGTGAGTTTTTCACCTTTGATTTTTGCTTCTTTAAAAGTCATCACTGTATTTTTCATATTAACTATTCCCCCAAATATTCATCTAATTTACCATAGTCCCTGTTTGGATTCTTTTCTTTAGCTAGTCTCAGTATTTCCTTTGATAAATCCTTATAGGCAGATATGTGCTCTGCAGGCATTGAGTTGACATGGTTTTTAATAGTATTAAGGTCTCCTCTTTCTATAGGACCAGTCAAAGCCTCAGTTAAGCCTAAACTACGTATATTGTTTATGTTGTAGTTTATAAGAGGATATAAAGCTTCAATTGCCTCTTTTTCCTCAAAGCCATACTCCTTTAAATATCCACTGGCTCTACTAATAAGTCCGCAAAAAATATTGCTTACTGTTACAGAAGCTAAGTGATAAAGAGCTTTATCCTGAGTTTTTATAGGAAGGATATTATTGCCTAAAGACTTAAAAATCCCTATAAGCTCCTTCATATATTTTTCATGACCTTCAATTGTGAACCAAGCCTCCTTAAGAGACTTATAACTTTCATATTTATGTGAAACGGGAAATATGGGATGAATGGAATAAGCATATGCATCAGACTTTTCAATATGAGAAAAAATGTTTGAAGAAAGGGAACCGCTGGTATGACAAATAGCCTTCCCCCGAATATTAAATTCTTTAATTTTTAACCAAATGTTATATATTTCATCGTCAGGTGTAGTTATAAATAAAATATCACTATGATTTATTAAATCACCTATACTTAAGAAATGCCTCGTACCTATAAATACTGAAGCTTCCTTTGAAGAATCCGGATTTTTACTGTAATATCCAGAAACCTCTAATCCCTTCTCAGCAAAATACTTGCCCAGGGAAAAACCAACCTTTCCAGCACCAATAAAACCAATTCTAATAGATATCACCTCTTTTAAATAATGATGATACCTGAAATGAAATATATACCTTAAAATAATTAACCTCAAAGTCTGGTGCAGCTCTTCCGATGCTACCCATAAAACAAATTTAACATAACTGTTATATAGTGTAAAGAAATTATATTTCACTAAATCCACAAGGATTATTTGGAAAAATTTCGGAATTTTGCAAATTGGATTGTATTATACTGCTAATTGAGGAGGGGTAAATTATGTTTAAAAATAATTTTATAGCACTTCTTCCAAGTCACTCAATAGAGTTATAAATAAAAAGAAGCAAGGTTTATGTGAGTATATAAACCTTGACTTCCCAATAATATTTTGTATTACACTATCTAAAATTCAACTATAAGCACATCATATTCTTCAACTTTATAAAATCCAACCTTCTCGGCTATTTTAACAGAACCTAAATTCCTGGTCCAACTATCCCAATAAGGTTCTAGATTTCTTGTAGCACATTCCTTAAGAAAGTTTACAGCTAGAACTGCTCCAACACCTTTCCTTTGCTGTTCTTCAATAGTCTCAATGCCTATTCCACAGTGATTTCTACTTACAAGTTCAGCAGTACACCATGATATTAATTTTCTGCCATCAACAGCACAATATCCAAACCCATTTTTAATAAACCCCTCAATACTCCCCCACATTCCTAATATCTCTTCTTTTAATAATTCAAAATTCTCTAGTCTACTATCCTTAAGCACTTCTTCATTAATAGGTTTAACTTCATATGAGGAACTTTCTGGAGTTTTATATTGAATATTTGCTATATCATATTTATACAAAGCTCTCTTATCTTGGTAAACTTTTAAATCATAAAATACATCTAGTAGTGCATTTTTCCATAAATCTGATGTATAGGAAATTTTAATATAGTCATAGAATTCTTTTTTCAAGTCTTCAGTTAAAATATATTCTTTAATATATTCGATGCACCGAGTATATTCTTCATGCGCAGTAGTATCGCCACCAACATATATTACAAAATTACCTTTATCAAAAATTACATATAACTCAGGATTTATCAATCTATTCAAGTATATTTCTCCTGGTGTATTTCCTTCAATAATTGACTGAAAAACAAAGTTCTTACTACTTGAATTAAATATTTTTTTTACTATTTCAAAATCACTATCTATTTTATACATGATATTCTCCCCCTAACTTAAAACTAACTATTTTGGAATATTTTGTATTAGGCTTTATGAATAGTATATACTATGAAATCCATTAGTACAAAAAAAAGAAAAGAGCAAAGCTTATTATTGGAAAATATAAAGACTTCACTCGTAGAAATTCAAGATATTCAGATAAGCAGTTATTATTGAAAGGATATTTTATAGTAAATTTAGAAATATATAGGGAAACCCTCCAAACTGATGGTTTATTTAACATCAGTTTGGAGGTTTGCATGAAAGGCTTTCTAAAAAATAAGTTCTCCTGGTTTATATCCATCTGGCAATTCTTCTTCACTTAAAAATTTGAAACTGTCATCACGTAGTATTGGTAAAAATGCTTCGTATGGCATCTTTGGAAACTCGCAGCCATAACTACTAGCTCCAAACCATTTACCTTCTTTGCTGCTCAAGTTTAAATCTCTAGCAAATTTTGTATGGTTTGAGCAATCATGAACTACTAAATCCCATTTTTCTTCATCAGCTATTTTCATAAACTTTAGAGTTAATTCTCTACTCCAAGTTGGAGATATATAACCGTGTCTAGCGATATACATGTTTTCTCCATAGTAATTGTCTATGTTATTCTCATTTAAATGTAATTCTGCACAATTGATAAAATCAAGGTTTGTATCTAAAATCGCTTGCTTTTTCTTAAAGAATACTTCGAAAAACTCAGGAGTCATTGGAGTTTCAATTCCTACGTTTTTAATATATTTCTTTGCTATTCCAATGTTTTCAATAACCTTGTCTGAACACTTAGAAGCACCTAAGTTGAAACGTATCTCGTCAAGGCCAGCTTCTCCTAATGCTTTTAAGGTCTCCTCTGTAGCTAAAATTCCATTTGTATATAAATGTTGATGAATCCCTGCATCCTTAAACTTCTTTATTACGGAATAGTATTTTTCGATTTCCATGAATGGCTCTAAATAAACATAGGAAATACCAGTAGGTTTCTTGTAGGTAGAAAGAAGCAAATCAATATCTTTCTCATAAAATTTTGTACCACCAATTTCCCACATACCTTCACCAACTGGAGGAATATCATCTAGTTCTCCATAATTGTAACAGAACTTACACTCAATGTTACATTTATTGGTTTTTCTAATTGCACTTAAGCCAGTACCCATTAGACAAGAACCACACCCCTTTGGAAATTTACTTTCATTTCCTACAAAATAAGTTCTATTCTTCAAAGTTTTTAAGCCTTTAATTTCTGACATTAATTTATCATTTCTATGATCAATGGCTTCCTCAATTTGCGCAAAGGTAGAGTAAATGATTTCTTTTTGTTTTGTCATCAGTTCCTCTTCTTCAGGCAACATTGAAAAAAATTCAAACCATAATAACGCATCTTTCTTTGAAATTTTCATAATGTATCCTCCTCTAATTATCCTCCTGAAGACTCAATTTAAGTCTTCTTGCTACACTTATTAATGAAATTACTGTCTCCACATATATTGTATAAGGAAACATAACTCATAAAAGTTCAATTAATTATAACACTTTTTATATTTAAAAAAACTAAGAATATAAACCCATATTGATAAGTCTATAAAAAATTCAACCCATTAGTAAAAACCCAGGACAAAACTGTCATGGGTTTCAATTATATAGGCTAAGCATAGCAGGTGAAATTCATATAATAATAGCTTATACTAACTTCTCTTAGCCTCCCTAAGCTCAGCCACAGTGCTGTTAAACCATCTTATAGCCTCCTTGTGCTTTAAGCTTAAGTCTTCAATACCAGTAATAAAGTAAAGCTCCTCCAGCTTCTTTACTACTTTCTTAGGTAAATCATAATACACATACCTTGATTTAAAATTATACCTATAGGGATTATACTTCATTCTTAAAACCTCTACCAAAGGGCTTAAAGTAAAGTTATTATAAAAGGCTAAGGCCTCTATTCGATTATCCCTATTAATTTCTTTTTCAATTAAAAATTGATATATATTAAAAAGTTTTTCTACATTTTCTAATCTTGTGTTTAACTGAGCATAAAATTTTTCTTCGTCAATAGGTTTTATTTCTGTTAAATTTTCTTTATCAAAGTGAACTAAAACCTCCCCATGTATTTCTCTTTGAAGGAACTTTTCAGAACCACTGTGTTTTACAACACATACTTCTATCACCATAAACCTACTTATTCCCTCCAGCTTATAAACCTTTTGATAAGCTCCCTCGGACATAGGTTGAGGACACTCATAACTTATTTCTATAGGTGCTAAAGCTTCTAGTGCTTTATCTATGATTGGAAATACAGCTCTTACTTTATCATCATCAGCATCAACCACTATATCAATATCTGACCATTGATCTACCCTTTTAAAGGCTGAAGAACCACATTGCCACATTCCATATACATAATCTAAAGGCTTTAATGCCTCTGCAATAGCCTTTAAAATTTCTTCTCTTCCTAAGATTTTCTCTCCCATGATAATTCCCCCTATTTTATATTCTAATGGCCTTTACTTACTTTATTAGACTCTTTTAATAGGATGTAAGCCTTCTCATAATCCCCTTTTAGAGAATAAACTTCACTTAAACTACTGTAAGCAAAAGATAATTCCTTTAGGGCGTACAATTCAAAGCCCTTATACCCTGTATTTATATATTCTTCAATTTCTTTTATAGCTTCCTCAATTTCTGAAATAGCTTTTTCTAATTCATAAAGCTTACAATAGCACAAACCTTTATATACTTTTGCTGTTATCATATAAATACAATCCATTTGATATTTAGGTTTTTCTTCGTAGTTTATTTCCATTAAAGCTTCAAGGGCCTCATTATAGTTACTCATTAAGTATTGTGCCTTTGCATACTCTATATAATAGTAAAAAGTTTTATCTCCTGCATTATCCACTAATAAATTTAAATATTTTATAGCTTCTACTGGATTGCCCTTTTGGTTTTCACATTTAGCATAGTTATGATAGATTTTGGCTAAGTTTAATTTATTCCCTGTAAACTCCACATATTTTCTAGCTTCATTAGAGTTTAACTCAAAGTTATTAAAATCACCCTGTAACATATAAGTTATTGCTAAAATTCTGTAAGCATCATCTAATCTGTAGTAAAGATTATTGTCTCTGGATAAGGAAATTGCTTTTTTACACACCTCTATTGTCTTTTCATAACTTCCTAAGGCAAAATGTATCGCAGGCTGCATTACTAACATTTCAATTTCTAAAAATATATCTTTAGTACTAGATTTATTGTAAATTTCGTATATTTTATCCAAGATCTCTAAGCAATCCTTATAATCATAGTTTTCAATACCTAATTTTAATAAGTTTATATTTGCTCTTGCAGCATCCACATATAACATATTGCTTATATATGTACTGCTGCATTTTTCTATAAGCTTTCTTCCCTCTTCAACCTTTTGGAGCTTAAGCTTAGAAACTCCTAACCTGTTAATTACATCAGCATATATCTTGCTTTTCTCATTAAAAGTGTACAAATTTAAAAGCTTCTCAAGGTCTTTCTCAGCTAGTTTATAAGCTTTTTCTTTTATAAACTTATCAATATCATTCAAATCGCTAAGTATTATGTTCATAGGCATTTGTTCTTCTTGCTGTTTTCTATGGTCTGTTACATCATCTTCAAGTAAATAGGCTATTGGCATATCAAGTTTCCTTGCAATATACTCTAAATTCTTCATAGAAGGGTTTGAATGGCCCGTTTCAATGTGACTTAGCATACTTTTAGTCATTTCACTTCCTGCTAAATCAGATTGTGTCATTTTAAGTTCCTTACGTCGCTCCCTTATCTTTCTCCCTATTGTTGTACTCATTCTTTTCGCTCCTTGTTCTGCTGATATGTTAATCTATAATATTATATTAGTATAATTTAATTAAACTTTCAATCCTTTTTTAGCAAATTAAGCACTATTATTAATTATTTTCTACTTAGTGTTAAAGGTAACTCCTATTTTCTATGCAATATTGTATAATTATATTATACTTTTTTATTTCTTTCTGTTGACAGTATAATATCATTAAACTATAATAATTTTATAATATTTTCCAATTCAAAAATGGGAGGGGATTTTTATGTATAATGAATTTAAAGATAAGGTTGTTTTAGTTACTGGTGGTAACAGCGGCATCGGGAAAGCAACCGCTTTTGCTTTTGCAAAAGAAGGGGCAAAGGTAATTATCTGTGGTAGAGACTCCGAGAAAGGTAAATCAGTGGTTGATGAGAGCAAGAAAAATGGATGGGATATTGATTTTATTCCCACTGATGTTTCTATTGCTGAGGAAGTAAAAAATATGATTGAACAAATAATAAAGAAATATGGACGCATGGATATAGCCTTTAATAACGCAGGAGTAGACGGTGATGTAGCAAGGACTGCTGAATGCTCTATAGAAAATTGGAATAACGTAATGAGTGTTAACACAAACGGAACCTTCTACTGCATGAAGTATGAAATAATTGAAATGCTTAAAACAGGTGGAGGATCAATTGTTAATAATATTTCCTTGTCAGGTCATAGAGGCTACCCAGGATGTATCGCTTATGTTACCAGCAAACATAGTTTAGTTGGACTTACTCAAGGCGCAGCTATGGAATATGCGGGAAAACAAATCAGAATAAATGGAATTTCTCCAGGATTAATCAAAACTCCTATGACAGATAAGGATGCTTCAATGAGAGAAAATTATACTGAATGGGTAAACAACCTTGAACCACTTGGACGCATAGGTCAACCAGAAGAAGTATCTGAAGCTGTGCTTTGGCTTTGTTCTTCTAAGGCTTCCTTTGTCACTGGTCACATAATGGCTGTAGATGGTGGAATCTTGGCTCGTTAACCCTTGAAATCGGTTTTAATTATTAGGGATATCTTATATTTTGAATAGAACTGTTTCTTATTACAGTTCTATTCAAAATAATCTCCTGTAAATTCCACAATTACTGCATTTTCTACACCATCAATTTCTGAAAGAGTTGTAACAAAAGCTGTATTATCACCATTTAGGCGTACTTCATAGGTAAGCTCAGTATATCCCTTAGAGGTTGTCTTATTTTTTAAAACTTTATTGACACCTTCAATTTCTCTCATGACAGCTTTCCCAGCTTCATTTGCATATTTTACAATTAAAATATAAACTCTTTTTCTGCTTCTTACATTTACTAATAAAATATAAATTATAGCAATAAAAATAGTTCCAAGTAATGAAATTATATATAATCCAGCCCCACAGGTCACCCCTACAGCCACTGTCCAAAATAAGAAACCCACATCCAGTGGATCTTTTACAGCAGTTCTGTAACGTACTATAGAAAGAGCACCAACCATACCTAGTGATAATACTACATTAGAGCTTATTACAATAACAATAAAGCAAGTTACCATACTTGTTAGTACAAGTAAAATATTAAAATTGTTGTTATAGATAACTCCTTTAAAAAATTTTCTATAGACAAAATAAACAATCATTCCACAGATAAAAGCTGCTAACATGGACATGATGAATCCACCTATAGTGAGATTTCCTGTTTCCTGTAAAAACCCCTTTTTAAATATATCAGAAAAATTATTCATCTAAGTTGTATCCTCCTCTTCTCTTCTCTACACATCACATATTTTGATATAGCACATTTATCTGTCATTGCTGTGTTCAAAATACTCATAACATGGGTTGGTAAAAAATCATCAAACTTTATTTCCATCACCATAATTTCTTCTTTAAGTACTTTTCTTGTTATATAGTCTTTAGCAAACATATCGTAATTACCTATAGATGAAGATATATCCTTATCAAAGGTAATTCTTACATTTCCAGTAGGTAGAACATAGGCTTCACGCATATATTCTACTGCTACCCCTGGCTTCATCAATCTCGTTTTATTGTATGCCAGAAGTTCTTTACATACTTGCTCTTTTCTATGTGCTAAAAGCTCATAATTGCCAGCTAAAATACAGTCATATTCAGCTCTGGTAAGCGATGCACTGATTTTTGATATGAACTCATCATATTTTTTCTTACATTCTAATCTTATATAGTTATCTTCTAAATTATAACAGCGAATTCTAAACTTCTTTCTAAACCTAATTCCTGATTGTTTCTCTTCAAGGGCTGATTGATACATATCATCAAAATATAAGCTGCTAACTAAGTACCCCTCTTCCCTTTTCATATTAGAATCTGTAAAAATCACCGTTTTAAGACGATTTCTCAGGGTATGATAAACACTTTTATTGATATAATACTTCATTTCATGTCTAAGTGTATGTCCTTGGTATTGCATTAACCCACCTACTTAATCTCAATTTCTAAAAGACCATTTACATTGTATCTTTCAACCCCCAAAATCTTAGTTTGAAATCTTTCCATACTAAGCTGTTCCCGCCCCTTATTATCTACTGCTGTTACCCTTAGATAATATGTTCCTGGTGATAATCTATCATTTAAAGTATATTTTGTTTCAGCAATGTTTTTTTCTTCTAGAACTTTACTTTCCATATTATAATCAGTAAATATCTGTACATTATAGGTTACAGGTAGTCCTTCATAAGAATAAGCTGGTTCCCAGCTTAAAACAACTGAGTCTCCATTTTGTTGTGGCTGTGCTACATACATTGGTGATGGATATTTTATAGCTTCATTAAAAGCTTCATAATTGCTTAAAATACCATCATATAGTTTATCTAAATACTGAGAATACTCTTTAGGATTCATTTCATCTAGAAGCCCTATGTCTGGATACTGAGTAATGGTTTTCTCTAAAACTGGTTTATAGCTATTTACTAGCTCAGTAACCTTCTCTCTAGTAACCTGATGTTTTAAAAGTTCATCCATCTTACCTTTAATTTTTTCTATACTTCCTTCTAACTTAAAATAACGTCTATGCAATACTGACTGATTTAACTTTTGAATTCCCTTTAAGGATGGTGGTAACTTCATTAAACTACTTTCATGGTCACCAAAGCGAAGGCTACCATCGAAGTCCCAATGTGCAAAATACCATGTGTTAGAATTGTCTGGGTTATAAATAATAAAGTTATGATTAATGATGTCGTTATTCCCCATAAGCAAGTTAAAGGCTAACCAAGTTAAATAGTTATCTTCATTAAAATACTTCTTAAATACTTCTCCAAAATCCCTACTTTCATCATTAACAGCCTCTAACATCTCTAATAACTTTTTATGACTATTTGCTTCTCTAATAGTAAGTACCGTCTCAAAGGCTTCTTTATTGTAATTAGGATCATCCACATCTTTTAACACATCACTTTTTTGAAAACTAAAATCTCTCGCTTTATACATAGATGCATTACTACTTAAACCTCTAGCTTCTAGATAGGTTTTATTAGGTTGTTCAATTTCAGTATATAACCCATAATACTTAAACTCTTGCTTATCCTTTGGCACAGATGTATCTCTAATCCAAACCCTCATAAAATAAGTTCTATAACTTATAATATTATCAACAGAAGATAATAGGTCTGTCTGAAGTTTTGTTGCAATCTTTGTAATATCCACAGAATGCTTATTAATATTGAGATTTCTTTGTCCAAAAAAACTTTCAGCCTCATCATCAAGCTTTACTCTGTAACTCTTATAAGTATTTCCCCTTGATGAGTTACCACGGACACGAATTGTAGCATTTTTACTATCTAAGCTTGTCAGTGGATCTAAGGTTTCTCCTTCCTTCAAAATTTGAACATTACAATTTAATTCTGGGTTATAAGTATGATCCCTTGATGCATGCATTCCAAAAGCAGAAAAATCAATGATTTCTCCGTGTAAGGTCTTCGTTGGAAAAACACTAATATAAACATCATGTATATTTGTATTGGGGTCATTAGAATAAATACTCTTATCTTCTCTAATAGGAATACCATTCATAGAGCTACTCTCAATATTCCATTCCTCAAGGCTTGTTTTTTCTGTTTTAATTGCTTCTTCCTTGGGGGTTATATCCTTAAAGTATAAAATTCCAAATAAAATCACTGCAACTAATATAATTATCCCTAGTATTCCATTATTACTTTCATCAGATTTATTCACACTCTTTAACCTCCATTGATTTTACCTTTATTTGCATAAAAGAAACATATTTAAACTTTTTAATCTTTTCTTCAATAAAACATAAGTAATAACCCATCCAATAATTCCTCCAATTAATAAAGGAAGTGTATAGAATGGCTTTCCAATGACAGAAAAAATCAATGATAGTGATGCTGTTAAAACTAAAAATATAACAGGCCCTATGGTTGCAAAGGTATGGTCTTCAAAGTAGTAAAGGAAAATAACTGTAAAATACATGCAAAAGGTACAATACAATCCCATACTTAAAATCATAAACATATTAAGAGATTGAGCACTTATGCCTAAATAAGGAAAAAATACATTGGCAAGGCATATAAGTACAACTACTATAATTAATTGAACTTCATAAACATAAAACAATTGTAGCCTTATAATATTAATCATATTCTCTCTTTCTTTTTCAATAATCGAATAAGCACCATTGTTTAATGCTGAAAGATAAGCCACATATTTATCAAAAAACTCTGTTTCAACTTTTACTACAAATATAACTAAAGCAGGCATATTCACAACAATTGCCATAAACATAGCCATATCATACTCAGGAGCTGTTCTGAAAATGCTAACCTGAATACTCATATCAGAGAAAACCCAGTAGATTATAGTTGAAATATAAAATCCTAACATATATGAAAATCCACTTAGCACTAACTTAGGGAACCTTTTGAAATATAATAGAAAAGAAAAATAGTTATTACTTGGTTTACCAAAAGCTTTTATACAGCAATATACAAGCAGTATATTGGCAAGAAAAAATCCAATTGATAATGCTATATAAGCAGCAAACACAATTTCCACATTAAATACTTTATATAATAATAAAAATGTTGGAATTGTTACAACTAAACTTATTAAATAACTTATTGTTACTTCCTTGTACTCTTTTAAAGCTGATACATAAGTAATTAGATTGTAGGTGTTTGTGGCAAGTACTCCCAGCCAGTAATATACAATTAAAAATCCAATTGGGATTCTATCATTGAAATACATTCCTAAACAAAGTGCAAAAGTAATTATCCCTGATACAATACTTCCCATGGCAAGAACACCAAACATAGATGCACAAATATCAGCTTCTTTTTTTACAAAAATACAGTCAGAAATATATCTAGATAATATAGTGTTGAATAAAGAAGATACTAATATTGCAACTAAAAAAATATAGGTAAAAGAAGAAATAAAGAACATACTCCTTAACTCTTCAATTCCAAAACCATCCATGAGAAATTTTAATGTTAATAAAAGTATGGCAAATAATACTGAAGGTCCAATAGTTGTCATAGTTGCGTAGATACTTCCCCACACACTAGCTGCCAGTGTTTTTCTTTCATATATTTTTCTAAGTTCAAATCCTATCCCTGCCACTTATGTCCACCCCCTAATTTTTCATACATTTTACTATATTCTTTAAGAAATGCATCCTTTCTATAGTAAGTTTCTACTCTTTTTTGTCCAACAAGGCTCATTCTTTTTCTTTCCTTTGGATGTCTTATGCAATATATAATTGCTTCTGCCATAGCTTCACTACTCATTACAGGGGTAATTATTCCAGCTCTCCCAAGGTTATCTCCTTCCTCACCCTCTAAGAGCCCTTTGCAATCTCCAACATTAGTAGCCACAACTGGTATTCCAGCAGCCATGGCTTCCAAAATAGCTAGTGGCTGTCCTTCACTTATGCTAGATAAAAGTAGAAGATTAATCTCTGGAAGATACTCTTTAACATTCACCTGACCTAAAAACTCAATATCATCAATGTTTAAGTCTTCAATCATCTTTCTGCATTCCTCATAGTACTCTGGATTCTCTTCACGGTTTCCCATAAGATATAGTTTAGCTTCTGGCACCCTTTCCTTCACAATATCAAAAGCTAGAATCATTGTTTTTACATCTTTAATAGGTACTACTCGAAGTACAGCTGCTATATTAAATTTATTTATATCTAGCCTATTATAGGATTTTAAGTTTAAGAAATCTTCAGGATTTATTCCATTAGGAATGATACAAATTTTTTCTTCTGGGCATCCCAGCTCTATCTGTAACATTTTATTTACTTCAAATAAACTAGTTACATTAGCAGCTTGATTATATGCAATGTAAGAAAGTTTTTTAAAAAACTCAATCCATAGTTCTTTAAAATCTCCCTCCACCCAATTAGAACGAATGATATCTTCTTCCCTCTCCCGTGTATAGATTCCATGTTCTGATATAAGTAGTGGCTTCTTTGTTACATAAGAGGCACAACTTCCAAGTATTCCTGCATATCCTGTAGATACGCAATGATACATATCTGCCTTAGGTATATTTTCCGATAAAATATGCATAAGAGGAAAATACATACCACGAATATTCCAAAGAAAATGCTGAAATATCTTCTTAGATTGCTGCCTTTCATATTCCTCAAGGCAGATTTCATAGAAAGCTTCACTCATAAGAACATCTGTTAGATACTTCCTATGCCTTTTCATAAATTTTAAAGTTTTTTCCCAATGAATCTTACTTGCTGCTCCAACAACAAGATTCTTTAAAGTTTCCTTTTCATCTATTGATAAAGAAACCTTTTTATATTTATGAGAAAACTGCTCCTCACCAAGATAAATTGTAGAAATCTCTTTCACATTGTCTGGAACTTTATATTTGTACTCTGACATTTCTTTTTTATTAGTTGCTATAGCCCAAATAACAAATTCTATATCTGAAAAATGATTACAAAGCATCTGTATCCAGCTAGAAACTCCCCCTGGTACATATGGATAACAACCTTCACATATAATGCATATACGCATAGCATTACCTCTCTTTCAACTCTATAACTGCATGCTCATTTGCCAACTTTAAAAGATAATATCCATTGTCAATCCTTTTAAAAGAAAGTCCTTCAGCACTTTCAATTTCACCATTTGTCTTATAGAAGAAAGTCTGTCCATTTATAAATTTGCTACATTCTATTTCAATGCGATTTCCTTCTTTTCTCCACCCGAACTCCATATTTACATAACTCTTAACTTTGCTCCTCATCTGTGAAAGAGTTTTTCCCTCTAAATAAGAAGCTGGCTTTAATACCTTTTCTTCAAATAATCCAATTTGTTTTTTATATCTATCCCAAGATGGGATGTTTTCATCTTCTGCTATTAATGTATTAATATCAAACACATGAGATATCATTCCATAAGAAGCTATAACTGACGTAATCTCAAGAAGATTGCCTTCCTCTAGTGTATTTCCAAAGGTGGCTGCTGGAAATACACTGTAGGAAGAGCTACTATTAAATCTTCTATTACTCTCACTAGAACCTAAATGTCCCCTTATGTTTTTTATTTTTACATCAGGTATATTTATGATACTCTCGCTTAATTTATCAGACATCATTACTAGTCCATTAACATCATATCTTGGAAAAACTTCATTAAAGCTTTCTAAAAAGTCCTTATTTAAGAAAATTTTATTTTCATCCTCACAGTTAGACCCATAAACAAGCTCTCCCTGGTATTGAAGTGCTGATTTACCTATTGTGCTAAACAAACTATCATTAATAACTGGAAAACTTTTATCCTTGGAAGATTCAATTAATACTGAGGAAGTATAAGGAATGTTTTCTCTTAAGGAAATTCCAAGAAAAACTGGCCATACAGTATCCCTAACAAAAGCTTCAGTATTTCTACCATATAACTTCATGGATATTTTATCGTTAATATAAGTTACCATTGGAAAGTTATCCAAAAACACACTTGTGCCTCCAACTATAGGATATATGAAATCATCCATTATAGCTCCAATAGCTCCTGTTAATATTCCCGAGCAATTTATATCTGCCATAAAGATTCCATTAATTAGAAAAGATTTTCCTTTTTCATAGCCATAACTATATAAAATTGGAACTTTCTTATTGGCATCCTCTACATAAACCTCTGCATCACTTTTTATTGATAGCCATGTCGAAGCATTATATCCATCATAATTCATCTCTTCATATTGAATTGGGAATAATTCTTTTACAAAGCTAAGTTTGTTATAGTTTTCTTTAATAGTTTTTTCCTTAATACCTAAAAAAGGATATAAATATGATTCTTCATTTCCCTCTGCTAGTCCACCAGCAAAAATTGCTTTTCCACCATCAATGATAAATTGTCCCAAGGTCTTTAAGTCTATATATTTACTAACTACGTCATCACAAAATATAAGAACAGTATTTTTATTTAAGTCTTTAGTTTCTATTTTATTTTTTTCTTCATAGGAAAGTTTTAAATCTGACATTATTAAACATGTATTTCTGTATATCTCTTTATAAATTTCCTTACTATTACTTCCTGTAATAAGAAATTTAGGTTCATTTTCTTTAGATATGCTTATTTCTTTACTTAAGGGTTCTTCTTCTACAGCTTTATTATAAATTTCAATTTTTTTTGTTTTTTCCTCATTGATGTTATAAATCATGAATACACTGCTTACAGTTATAACAAGAAGAATTACATATAACAGCCTCTTAACTGATAGCATCTTCTTCCCCCTTTGAAATCCAGTATCTTAACTTTTCGAGTCCAGCTGCTGAAAGTCTAACTGCTTTATCTTCTTCTAGCTGACGAATACATCTATAAAATTTTTCTTTATCCTTACACTGAAAATGCATTTTAAGTATCATCATATAACTTTCTTCACACTTAGCTGCTTCATGATTTTTAACCCAAAACCTTTCAGCTTTTTCATAAGATTTATCTTCTATTAAATAAGTAAGATAAGCTTTATATTCTTTAGTTTCTATAATTCCTTCCTTAATTTCCATTTGACCTTCCAAAACTTCACAGTACTTTTTCTTATATAACTTTTTCTCTTTAAGTGAAAGTACATGGCTTTCAATAAGCTCTTCAAGTATTTCCATAATCTCATGAAAAACATCTATAGAATTACAATCCTCTTCATATCTTCCAAGCACTTCATTCCACCTTTGTTGATGCATACGATACACTTCCATTTTTGCAGCTGCTATATAGTGAGCTGATTCAGAATCCTCATCATTTTCTGCTGCAAGTAAAGCTCTATAATTGTTAAACATATCCTTCTTAAGCTGATTTAATAAAAGAGTTCTTTTTTCTGTATTAGTGCTTACTACCATGGCATCTTCTACAGGTACTACATTTAATTCTCCCTGTAAGTAAGATCTTTCTTGTGATCTTTCAAAATCAAATCTTTTTACAAGGGATTCTCTATCATATTTATATTCATAAATAAATTTTTCTAAGATTCTTGGAACATAATAAATTAAATATCCTAAACCTGGAAGACAAATAAAAAATAATGCCATCCACGCAACTTGTTTCTTCTTTAGTTTCAATATAAACCAAAGTACAGAAATCATTAGATTTATAAGGAGTAATATCAATATTAACTTATCCATATTAATCACCTATGCCTTCATAACTTCTAACTAGCTCTGCCTTAACACCCTTTTCTTCTAGTCTTTTTAAAACAATTTTATAGTCTTCTCCTGAGGTATTATTAAGCAATACATATACTACTCCCTCATGATCTGTTCCAAAATGATCTGTCATTCTAACACAAGCTGATGCCATTTCATATATGTCCTCTAAGGTTCTTAAATTGCCTAACTTAATTATGCAATATTCAGCAAGTTGCTTATCCTTTTTCTCCTGTGCCAGTAAAACAATTCTTTTAAATTCCTTACTGTTTAATATGTCTGTATTTTTAATATATCTTTGTCCACGTGTATAATTTTCATATTCAATTGCACGTACAACAGATTCAGTAATTAATAAAGCTAAAGTTCTAAGAAGATTAATGTGGTACAAAGTTTGGCTTTCAAACTCTAAAGCTTTAATTAAAATTACTGCTATAGATTTTCCTTCATGAGAAATTGGCACTACTACTGCTGGTTCCTTGTTCCATACATTGCCCTGATATAATTCTCCTTTTTGTATAGCAGCCTTAATTTTAGGGTAATTGTCCAAGTTCCATGACTTACCACTTATTATTGACTCTTCATTTAAAGCATTTACAAGTCTTAAATAGGAGCTCTTTTCGTTTACCTTATAAACTGCCACCATTCTAGTATTAATCATCTCTGATATAACATTAAGAATTTCCATGAATATACGGTCTGGCTGGAGAACCATTAGCTTATTTACAACTGAATACAATTTAGGTAATCCTGATTTTGAATCTAAAATTCTCTTTTCATACTCCATCTTTATAGCTACATTTTCTTTATTAATTTCTTTTAATTCTTCATATTCAGATTTCACCATTTTTAAGTTTCTCTGACTTTCCCCAAGATTTTCTTTTAGCATATCTGAAGTATAACTAGTGCAAATACCAAAAAACACAAATTCAACAATCATAAGAACTGATTCTGCATAAGAGTAAAAGTTAGTCATTTCAAATATACTAATATTTTGCATAAATAAATAACCACAACTAGCTAAAATAACGGCTATAGCACTTTGACGTATGCCCATGAATAAGGATATAAGTACCACATATATCAAAAGCCAATGAACTTTTGAAAATAAGGTATGAGAATCACATATATAATACAGTAGGAAAAATATAATAAATACTATAACATTCTCTATGGTTCTTCTAATTGCTGGAGGCATTTTTTTGTTTTCTTTCTTAGGAATTTTAATCTTATCTTCCAAATAAACAATTTTCTTTTCCTTAAGTAAACTTGTCAAGTTTCTAAAGTCTGTCCATTCTAGTTCTTTATGGATTTTTTCATTGCTGACACTTTTTATCCTAGCATTACCTTCTGACTCTATATCTGCTTCAATATTAAAGCTTTCAGATAGTAACTGTAATAATTCTGCTCTAGAAACCTTAAAGTCTCCTGAAACATTATAAACTCCATGATTTTCTGATTCCATTACACGTTTAATAGCATCTACATAATCTGAAACATGTATTGGCTGGAAAATTTCATCTTTTCCAATGTTAATCTTCGATTGCAATTTTAATTCTCTAATTAAGCTACTTAAAAAATCCTTGCTTTTATCGCTGCAATTTTCACTATAAACCTCTGTTCCTCTAAGAACTATGCTCTGAAACTTATATTTCTCCTTATATAAGGAAACCATTGACTCTCCCTGTGCATACATAAGACCTTTACTAGTATCAGGTATAATTTTATTATCTTCAGCTATGACTCCACACTGGGCTCCATATACCTCATAAGAAGAAAGATAGATAAACTTTTTAACATTATACTTTGCACATTGCTCTAAAACATTATTTAAAGTAATAAGATACTTTCCCTTGCTTCCACTGCTAGGGATATTCATATAGTCAATACCTGCAAATACAACAATGTCAGGTAGAACAGAAGAAAAAACTATTTCTGTCATATCTGCTTTTCCAGATAACTTATAGTACTTATATTTTATAGTCTTAGAAATTTTTCCTGAAAACTTGTTATCTGACAGTAAGTAACCATCATAGCCTTCCTTCCCCATTCTCTCAATAAATGATTTCCCTAATTCATGGTCCCCTCCAACATACATGACCTTCATCCATAAATTCCCCCTTCCTAAAAATAAATTTTTGCATAATAAAAACCGGCTAATTTATTTATATTAGCCGGTTGTACCATTAACTTAACAACTTTCAGGTACCCAAATAAAAAAGTTGCATCATCGTTTCTAATTATATTTGATATTTTTTATCTGTTATTTCTTAGTATGAAAATAATAAATTCACGGGTTGTACTGATAAATGAACTAGTATTAATTACAAATATAAAAGCCCTAGCATTTCATGTTACTCTATTATTGAAAAATGCCAATTCAACAATGATAATGGGAAACATAAATGCTAGAGCTTAATAATTACTACAATACATCAATAAATAATCTTAAGGACTTTACTATTGTCACTTTTGTTACAATTGATGATATTTATCAACAGTAACTCCAGCATATATTAAAAGTTGAAAAAATTTTATTAATACAACAAGTTAAACTGTAAATTACTTTGTACTTAATTAAAATTTAGTATACGTTATATTAAATGTATATGCTGGTATTTATTTTAAATTCCTTTAAGTAAGTGTTTCTTTTTTGTCCCTAGGCATCATTTTTTACCCTAAAAGTCTTGGCTGTGTTTGCATAAAAATCAACTATCTTCTTTTTATGCATCAGCAGCCTCTACTTCAATGGAACTTTTTGTATCATTTTTCATTCACCCTTCTTGTTATTGGTGTAATCAACAGGAAGAGACTGTGTCCAAAAAATATTTTCAATTCTAACTCCTATTACAATTTCATCTTTTATTAAAGCTCATGAGCTTTAATAAAAGATTTTATAAAGGTAATAGAAATTAACGTCATCAATAAAGTACTCACAAACACAGGCCAATGCGTATCAACTCTACTAAGGAGAATTCCATAAACTAATGCACCTAATGGCATCCCCCCTCTTGTAATCATCCCAATTATAGAAAATACTCGGGACATATATTCCATTGGTGTTTCTCGTTGTATAAAGGACTGTATCGGAACATTAATAAACATATTAGCTGCACTAAATAAACAAAAGACAACTGCTAGCAATAGAAAATATAAAATTGTATCATTTCCTAATACAGATAGAGTATAAGGAAACATAAGAAGTGAAAACATCAACATACTTACTATCAGCAAGCTACACCCAACTTTTAGTGGTTTTACTATTCCGCTCTCTTTCCCAAATATCCAACCAACAAAAGTGCTTCCCAAAATCATTCCCAGTATACTTATTGATTGTAAATAACCATATTGTGCATTAGAATATTCCAAACGAGTTTTAAAGAATAAAGGTAATGCAACTGCAAAAATTGGTTGTACTAAAAAATATATTACAATAAGAAAATAGCATGCCATACGGATAGTTTTATTAGATAAAATGAATCTAATACCCCTAGATAAGTCTGATACTATTTCAGATATACCTTCTACCGACTTACTTTTCACATGTTTATATCTAATCAACATCTCGCTTATTCCAGACAATAAAAATGAAAATCCGTTAATAAAAAATAGTATCGTAATACCAAATTCAGAATACATTAAAGAACCAATAACAGGACCCAACAGGACGGATAACCCTCTCAGCGATGCCATTTTAGAATTAGCTACATTTAGTTCCTCTTGAGCTACAAGCTGGGGCATCATTCCTCTTGTGGCTGGATCAAACAAACCGTTTAGCAAGGATATTATTATTTGACCCACAAGCAGCAAAGTAAGGCTCATTCTATCAAAATATGATATGAAAGCCAATAAGAGTATTACACATGCACTAGCTAAATCCGTTATAACCATGATTGCCTTCCGATTCAACCTATCCCCAAGCACTCCAGCAAAAGGATATACAAAAAGAGCCGGCACTAGAGATGCAAAGGAAAAGAGGCCAATAGTAGTTGCATTACCCCCAGCATCTATAATATAAAGAGGCATAATCATCATTTGTATACTGGTCCCTGTGTCGGATATCATTCTTCCAATCAAAAACAATGTAAGATTAATATTAAAACCATTTTTCTCTCTTTTCATAAAATTAAAACCTCGCCCCTCTCTATCAGCATTTGTTACTACTTTATCACAATATTTCTATATACCCTTCCGTTCCATTTACTCGGATCCTTTGCCCGTCTTTAATCAATTTCGTAGCATTTTCTACGCCTACCACTCCTGGAAGTGCGTATTCCCTAGTAATGACAGCACCATGGGTCATTAATCCACCTATCTCAGTTACCAGCCCTTTGATGGATACGAATAGAGGTGTCCAGCTAGGATCTGTAAATGAAGTTACTAATATATCACCCTCCTCTATATTGGCATCTTCAAGCTTTAGAACCACTCTTGCTCTGCCCTCTATGATCCCCGCTGAAACCGGTAAGCCCACCAAAGCATCCTTAGGAATATTTCCAGTGTTATATTCACCAGTTATAACCTCACCCTCAGATGTTATAACTCTAGGAGGTGTTAGTTTTTCATATACCTCGTACTCCTCTTTTCTCTTTGTAATAATGCTATAATCAAGTGTTTTTGTGCGAGCAACCTCCCTGAATTCTTCAAAGGATAGATAATAAATGTCCTCTTTATTTAATATGACGCCATTTTGTACTAGTATATTAGCTTCTTTCATCAGAGCATTTTTATAAATTTGATAACATCCTATAATAAAGTACTTAGGATATTCTCGGTAGCCTGTAACATTTCTCAAAACACTAATCATTTTCTTTGTCTTTTTTGCCTTTCCTTTACCACCAGGTAATTTCTCTAAGCGATTTAATATTTCCATTTCCTTCTTCTTCGCTTCCAACTGCCCCTGGGCAAATTTCGTAGCACTTGAATTCGGCTGTAAATTTTTAATATTGCTAAGTATCATTGGAATAAGTGCTGTGGGTTCTTCACTCCAACGAGACTTTGTGATATCTATTTCTCCAGGACAACGCATTCCGTATTTTTTAAGATACTCTTGCATTGCATAACTTACTGCCTTGCCACCTTCCTGATTTCTAAGTTCTTGAAAAAAGTTTTCATCACTTGCATTTTTAAAATATTCAATCACAGCAGGATATTGACGGACTACATCCGACACGTCCAGAAGATCTAATCCCATACTAGAAGTGATATTATTAGGCGCTGATTTAGAAAGTATGTCCACTGCATTTTTTTCACCTAGCCATTTTTCTATATTTTTGTTAATCCAATCTGATACATATCCCCATACTACCATCACTCCCATGCTCTCTGGATTGTATAACGTCGTATTTAATTGTTTTGTATCTTGTAAAATGAATTCAAACAAGTCATCCCCTGTTTTATTTGTAATTCTTTGCTCCACATCTCGTATCAATCCTTCATTGTAGTTAATCAAGTTTTCTATAAATCCAATATCATTTTTCCTATAGATTTTTATTGCTTGCTTTATCCAGGCTAAAGTCCCCGAACTCATATTTATGGAGCCTTTTCCTTTCGGTAAGCTCTTAAGAAAGTCCTTCCTCTTTATTAAATTTGAAAGCGCATTTTGCATTAGAACATCTATCTTGCCTGTACTACTGATTAAAACTTTTCGGCCTATAGGTGATGCCAAGTCATAAGTTACATCTATATATAATCTTCCACCAACAGGTTTACCAATTCCAGAGAACCAAAATGATAATAAGTGAAAGAAAGATATTCCTAATGGCTTAATTTCTTCTGTCATCATCTGTTGATGTCCTAATGATATATACACATGTTTTTTTTCATCTTCTGCTTTAGGTATGGGATATAAAGTTGTGATTGGGCGACTCTGAACAATATAGAAACGCCCTTCAAATAGGCACCATTCAATATCTTGTGGGCAGGCAAAATACTTCTCTATTTTTCTTCCCATAGCCTCAAGGTTCAAAATCTGCTCGTCAGTTAGTGTCTGTACATTCTGCAATTGAGAATTGATCACCTTTTCCACTGTACCGCCTTCTTTTACAGCTTGAATAGATATTTTTTTAGTAGATATCTTCTTACTTAAGATTTTCCCTTCCCTAACCTTATAAATATCAGCATTCACAAGCCCAGAAACTAAAGCTTCACCAAGTCCAAAACTTGCATCAATGGAAACTACCTTTCTATTTCCTGTGATTGGGTCTGCTGTAAACATAATTCCTGAAGCCTCAGGAAAAATCATTTTTTGAACCACCACAGATAAATATACCTTATGGTGCTCAAAATCGTTTTGAATACGGTATGTCACGGCACGGTCTGTAAATAATGATGCCCAACACTTTTTAACATGCTGCAGGATAGAATCCTTACCAATTATATTTAAATACGTATCCTGTTGGCCTGCAAAGGAAGCCAAGGGTAAATCCTCTGCTGTAGCACTCGAACGCACAGCATATGAGTATCCCTCCCCCAATTTTGAAATGTGTCTAGAAATCTCTTCTTCTATATCCTTTGAAATTTCTGCCCCTTCAATGACCCTTCTTATATTTTTGCTAGTTTCTTCTATTTCTTTCCTGTCTCTAACCTTTAGTATGGATAATTGATTCAGTAGCTTGTTAAACTCTTCATTATTCCCAATGATCCTTTTGTATGCCTCGGTGGTTATGCAAAAGCCTTCTGGCACCTGTAACCCCTGGATTTTTGATAATTCTCCTAAATTTAAACCTTTTCCTCCAACTACCATAAGCTTTGTTTTATCAATTTCATGAAAATTAATTACATAAGAATTCATACATATACCTCCTATATATTTTTCAAAATTTTATCCTTTTCAACCGTTACAAAAAACATCTTTAATATTCAATTTCCATCTGGTCTCACAATAACTGCTTTTCTAGATTATTGTTGCTTCAATATATTTTGCTCATTATATTAATCAATCTGACAATTATGAAATATTCCATGCGTTTATTTCATAATATAACTTCATAAGAATGTTGTCAATGAAATTATGAAATTTTATATTGATAAATTTCATGAAATTCGTTAAAATTATATAGAGGTGAGTATAATGAATGGCTTTCAACGACGTAGAGAAAAAAAAATGGATGATATTATTACAGCTGCATGTGAATTATTTTCAGCTAATGGAATAAAAGTAGTAAGCATTGCTGAAATTGCAAAAAAAGCCAATGTATCTCAAGTCAGTATATATAATTTTTTTGAGAGTAAAGAAAATTTAGCAAAGCAAGCTTACTTTAAAATTATGGATGAAATAATGAAAGATTTAGAGGCATTGATTAAAAGTAATATTTCATTTCGAGAAAAATTTGAAAAGATGGTCCATATATCATTAGAATCAGCAAAAAATTTAGATGGAAACCTGTCTTATTCAGAACTTTTAAAAGATCCAACTGTTCAAAAATTTCTTGAAGAGTATGGTCATAATAAGACGATTCCTTTATTAATGGACTTAATTGAACAAGGCAAAAGTGAGGGCTGTCTTGATAGGGAAATTTCTTCTGAATCAATACTTATTTATATTAATTCATACAATGAAATGCTTAAATCTAACATGAGCACAAAAACAAGAATAGATTTAGGAAAGTTATTTTTTTATGGATTATTTGGAGAAAATAATTCCTAATATATCTCGTTACCACCAAATATAAAACAAAGGCAACACCCTATAATAAAACGCTCTAATGATATATCAACAGAAAGTAATTGTTGCAAACTTTATTAATAATTAAATCATAGTATTTTGGTGCATATTTATAATTGTATAAAAATTGAGAGCCAGTCAAAAGGAATTCAAATTCTCCTTAACTAGCTCTCTAAATTTTTTCTTCCAAAGAATATTGTACATTCATTCAAAGATGATAATTATATTTTTAATGTAATATGTAGATTATCAAGTAATTACATGATAATCTACACTCTGAAAATAGCGATCACAATTTATTCTAAAATACCACTTAATTTTTTGACTACTCCACTATAAGAAGTAATTTAATTGCTACAATTAGCAGTAATTTTAGAATGCAAACCCTTGGTGTTGCTTTAGCAAATTGTATCTGCTATGATATAATCTATAAAAAACAGTAAAAATATATTGTAAAATGAGGGAAGAGAATGAGTGTAGATCAAACTTTGGATGAAAAAGAAATTAAACATCAGCGCCGTCCTCGCTATAAAGGAACTCATCCTAAGAATTTTAAGGAAAAATACAAGGAACTGAATCCGGAGAAATATGCTGATGATATTGAAAAAATTATTAAAAAAGGCAACACTCCTGCAGGTATGCATATTTCCATTTGTGTTAAAGAAATATTGGAATTTCTACAAATCACCCCTGGGCAAATTGGGCTAGATGCAACACTAGGTTATGGTGGTCATACCTTAGAAATGCTTAAATGTTTAGATTCAAAAGGGCGCTTATATTCACTTGATGTAGATCCTATTGAATTACCAAGAACTAAAGAGCGTTTAGAGAAATTAGGTTATGGTCCAGAAATTTTAGAGATTAAGCAAATGAACTTTGCCAAAATAGATGAAGTCACCTCAAAGCCAGAGGCTTTTAATTTTGTATTGGCAGACTTAGGGGTTTCTTCTATGCAAATAGACAATCCTGAGAGAGGGTTTACCTTTAAGGCTGAAGGTCCCTTAGACTTAAGACTTAATCCCAACGTGGGTATCTCTGCAGCAGATCTTTTAAAAGAATTGAATTTATTTGAAATAGAAGATATGCTCATAGAAAATTCTGATGAGCCTCACGCAGCTGTGATTGCTCGTGCTATTCTTTCTAGCATAAAAAAAGGAATTGATATTACAACAACCACGCAACTTAGAAATATCATCAAAGATAATCTAAAGTATGTTCCAAGAATCAAAGAGGATGATATTAAAAAGTCCTGTCAAAGGACCTTCCAAGCATTACGAATTAATGTAAATAAAGAGTTTGAAGTTTTAGATGAGTTTTTAGAAAAACTTCCTACTGTCCTTGCTAAAGGTGGTCGTGTTGCCATACTTACATTCCACTCAGGAGAAGATCGTCGCGTGAAAAAATCTTTTCAACACTTTCTTCGCGAAGGTATTTATTCTGAAATAGCTAAAGAGCCTATTCGCCCATCAGCAGAAGAATGTAATGTTAACAGTCGTGCACGTTCTGCTAAATTACGTTGGGCAATAAAAGCATAAGAAAAAGTAAGACCCACGACAAAATTGTCGTGGGTCTTGTTGATGGAAGCGAAATGATTCTATATCATTAGTTATTAACTTATAAAGTATAATGAAATAACTTACCAAATAAACGAATCATATATAAGTTGTTTATCGGAACCATCTAATCTAATTCGATAATATTTACCATCTGACCCGTTAAAATAAACCCAATTATTTAAAACATTTATATCCGTTGATTGCATATCACAAAGCTTACTATAGTTAGAACCATCAATTTTCATTTTACTTAATTTATAATCATTATCTAAATATATCCACTCACCCACCACTTTCATCGAACTAGGCTGAGTTACATTACTTATTAAAGTTTTAAATGAACCGTCCTTTTTCATTTTACTTATTGTTGAGTAGCTTGATTGATAGTAAATCCACTCTCCAACTATATTAATACAACTTGGTGCATCATCTGATAGTTTTGTTCTTCCTGAACCATCCGTTTTTATTTTGCAAAATTCGCTTAAGCTTAAATTTCGTGGATCAACTTTGCGTTCATAATATATCCATCCATCATCTGAAATGTTTACTTCATCTACTATATCATCAGTAATCTTAGTTCTATCAAGTCCACTAAGTCTAATCTTGTAAAGCTTTCCCTTATCATCATAGTTTCTGTAATACATCCAGTCTCCAATAATACGTAAAAGCTCGGCATTCTCATCACATACTTGTGTTGTACCAGTGCCATCAATTTTAACTTTTTTTAGATACCCACCATTAGAATAATAAATCCAGTCGCCAACTACATTTACCTTATCTACCCAATCTTTGGTATAGTATCCTTTCTCTGAACCATCAGCTTTCATTTTAAAATTATTAATAATGATCCAGTCTCCATACTGTGCAACAGAATCTTGATTAGCTGTATTTCCTAATATTTCTTTATCTACAACAGTAAGTGTTAATTTCACCTTATTAATATAACCATTTACAGTTCCTTCATATGTGACACTACCAAGTTTAGAAGTATCTATATTGCCTGCATTCCAAGTAACTGGCACATAATATTTTTCCCCATTACTAATTGTTGTAATAACGGTAGCTGGTAACTGATATTTCTCTCCCAACTTAACACTTACGTTAAATTGCTCAATATTTTTTATAGCAAGATCAACACCAAATCTTTGTCTTCCTGTTCCATCATTTTTTATTTTATACATCTTTGGTTGATTAGAAATATTTTGATAATAAATCCAATCACCATTAATTTGCATATTGTTTGGGCTTAATGTGCCATTTGAAAGTTTATCTTCACACAATATCTTTCTCCCAGTTCCATCAGTATTCATTACTCTGAGCTTGTAATCAATATTATCATAATAATAGATTTGTTCTCCTGAAACATTGTAGTTTAAAATATATGAGTCAGCAGCTATCTCAGTTTTGTTTGTTCCATCTAGATCCATCTTTAAAATTCCCGAGAAATAATTAGCGAATAAATTTTGACCTGAAATAATAAGTCCACTACATTGATACTCAAATAACTGGGTTCTTTCATAACCATCTTTATTGATTTTATATATACTATTCCCATAAGTAGCACTTATATAATAGATCCAATTACCCATTAAATTTATCCCATAGACATGCTCTTCGCTTAATTTGGTTTTACTTGTTCCATCTATTTTAACTTTATATAGATAATTTTTATCAGTTAGATTTGAATAAAACACCCAGTCTCCCACAATACTCAGACTTTCCATGGAGTCACTACAAACCAGTGTCCTTGAAGAACCATCAATTTTAACTTTGTAAAGCTTATTATCATCAGAAAGATTTTTATAGTAAATCCATTCTCCTATAATATTGATATAGCTTACCTGATCATCACTAAGTTTAACTTTATTCGTTCCATCCGGCTTTATCTTATAAAGTTTTCCATCAACTTCATCAGAAAAATACTCCCATCCAGCCCTTTCAACAGCTAATCCTTCATGTGCAATATTTCCATTGCTATTTCCTCTTTCCACTACACTAATTGTTAAGTCGATCTCCTTATTATATCCTTGAACTGCTCCTTTGTATGTGTATGATGATTTTATATCAGTATCAATATTATATGAATTCCAAATTACTGGCACTAGCAACTTTGACCCATCAGTCATTTCAGCAGGTACGTATTTGGGTAATTCACAATAATCACCTTGTCCAACTTGTATGTTCTGATCATCAATATTTGAAATAGTTCTACAAATACCAAAAAGCTTTAAGTCAGTTCCATTTAAATTGCTGCTATATAAAAAACCATACTCATCATATAAAAATATTCTGTCGCCATTTACATTAATATGTGTAATATTAAAATCAGTAAGCCTTTCATTCTGACTACCATCATATTTAATCCTATAAAGAGTATTGTCATCACTTACATTTATATAATATAACCATCCATTTACCGCATTCAACTCAATGCCCTCAGAAGCTTGTACTAATATTTTGTTTGTGCCATCTGTATTCATTCTATAAATGAATTTGTCATTATAATCCTGATAAAACAAATAACTATCTTGCAAAGTAACATATAATGATGTCTCAGTATTGATGTTGATTTTTGATGTATTATTCAAATTCACTTTAGTAACTTCCCCATAATTTGAAAAGTTGCTATAATACATATATTCTTCATATAAGTTAATATAAAGTGGACTATCCTCAGTTACCTTTTTCTTATTACCCCCATTTAAATCCATTTTATATAAGCTATAATTTTCATTTACATCCTGATAATAAATTGAATTATTGTATACTCTTAAATAAGTGGCTGGTTCCATTGTTAATTTTGTTCTTTCTGTTCCATCTTTATTAACTTTATAAATTGCACTATTATCTGATAAATTGCAATAATAAATATAACTTTCTTGAACATTTAAAAACAATGGTTCATCATCATTTATCTTCGCAACGCTGCTTCCATCAATTTTAGCTTTTGATAATTTTCCTTGATTAATAGGATTTCCATAATATACCCAAGTTCCATCATATGTTGCAAATCCATAATTATTTATATTAGCATTATTTGATGGCTCAACATTTAAAGTTAATGTTATTGACCTATTATAATCTAATAGTGTGCCAGTATAAGTATATTTTCCAACCTTAGAAGTGTTAGCCTGCATTGAGTTCCATTTAACTAATAACTCTATATGGTAGTTATCACCTAATTTAGCACTTATAGTTTGTGGTAATGAATATGTTTCTCCTTGCTTAACATTCCTAACAACATCACTAATTACTATTGTATTATTAATAAATCTAGACACCTTAGTTATATCATATATATCAATGATTCCATCATCATTAAAATCATATTTGTCTTGCCACGTTAACATCTCATGATTTGCATTATAATATTTAGCCACTTGTGCTAAATCTTTAATATCAATTATTAAGTCTTTGTTAACATCTAAATTCTTATCTAATGTTACATCACTTAAAACCTCTCCTCTAACTATTGCAGGTTTTATTGGGACAAAACAAATAATAAGAAGAAAAATTAAAATCTTTTTAAGTATATTTTTCATAAAATCCCCCGTTTTCCTTTTTACCATAAGCATAATAATTAATAACTCTTTTAGTTATACCTAGCTGTATAGACATTTTAACTTCCAATTCATACATTTAAATTATACTAACATTTTTTTTGTAAAACAATGAATATAACAAATATTATGAACTTATTTTAAAATTTGAATTTAATAATAGATTTAATTATAATACACTACTGAATCCAATCTCAACTTGATACATAATTTTATGAAAATCTTCAGATAAAGTTATTATCACCTTTCTTATTTCATAAGTCATTAGTGTTGTTTGTAAATATTCTCTATCTAGTCACTGTGCCAAATTTAATAATCTTGGTGAGACTGAGTGAATCTTTTTTTGTTAAAGTAAAACTTATGGAGACTATATTAGTGGTTAATCTCCTTATTAAAAGTTCTTTTTGATAGTTTAGAACGAAGATTAAAGTCACAATCTTAAAATAAGATTCAATACATAAAAAACACTATCATTCCTATGAATAAATTGTCTTGAAAATATATTACGTTATATAGTTTAACACCTCTGAAATCTCATTTATATTTCGCAAATCTGTTATAGTTCTAATCAAGTATTACTGCATAATTAGAATATAATTATATGCAAAATACATATAGAAGCAACATTGTATTTTATGCATATTTTCACTAGATAATCTACAACCTAAAAATAGTAACCTCAATCTATGACAAAAGGAAGATGATACTTATGAATGAAATTCAAAAGGCATATGTAGCAGGCATCATAGATGGTGAGGGAAGCATTATGCTTCAGAGCTTTCATAAAAATCAACTACCATCTCCTTGCGTATCAGTAGCTTCGACTTCAATGGAACTTTTAATTTACTTAAAACAAATTATTAGTTGTGGCGTCATTGTAAAAAAGAAAAATTATAATTTGGAAAAGCACCATGACTCCTATACCTTTTACGTACGATATAACAATGCTATAAATTTACTTATAGAAATTGAACCTTATCTAATAATAGAAAGTAAAAGGAAAAGAGCAAAGCTTATCATTGAAAAATATAAGACTTTAACTCCTAGAAATGGAAGATATTCAGAAGAACAACTATTATTAAAAGAATTATTTTATAAAGAATTTATAAATACATAGGAAAAAACCTCAGCATTTCTGCTGAGGTTTTTATGGTGGAAGCGAAGCACGGTGGATGAGATCCACTATTTCATAACTCTTTCCTTCATTCTTCTTAAATTTATCTTTTTATCATCTTCAAAGCACTCTTCTAAATCATCAATAAGTATTTTAAAATCTTCATAGTTAATAATTCTTTCACCAATAGTTAAAACATTATAATAACCCTTTATAAAAATAACTTCGGTTCTTTTTAGTTCTTTATTGTTAGTGCAATATCGATGCATTTTATTAGTTTTGTTAAGTTTGTTCACATAATCAATAGCTTTTCTTCTATTTATTATTGACAAAAACACTTATTAAACATGCTTTATAAACCACTCAAGATTTTGTTCCATTATTGCTTTATGAAGACCAGGTTTATGAGGACTATGCCCCATTCCCTTAAATACTATAAGTTCACTTTCCACTTCTGAGTCTTGTAGCCCTCGGAAGAGTTCATATGCATTTGGAACAGGTACCCTCTTATCGTTATCGCCATGTTGGATAAGCGTTGGTGTACAAGCAGTTTTTATATATGTCATAGGAGAGGTTATTGCATATACTTCTGGATCATTCCATGGTGTGGCTCCTAGATATGATCTAGTAAACGTTGTTATGTCCGTATTTACATAGTAAGTAATCCAGTTACTTATTCCTGCTCCTACAGAGATTGCTTTGAATCGATTGCTAAAGGTTGCGCAGAAGGCTGAGATGTATCCCCCTTGGCTCCAACCCATTACTCCAACTCTTTCGCTGTCTATTATGTCCATTTCCTTTAGAGCATCTACTCCTGAAATAACATCCTCATAGTCTCCTACTCCAAGCATTCTAAAATTACTGGTCAAAAACTTGTTTCCATAGCCTGAGCTTCCTCTATAATTTGGCTCGAGAACAATGAAGCCACTCTCTACAAACTGCTCAATTGGATAGAGTTTATTCATATTATGGAAGGGGAATGATGCCCATGTTGGTCCACCATGTATAACTACCAAAAGCGGATACTTTTTATTGGAATCATAATCATGTGGCTTGGATAAAACCCCTTCTATCTCAAGACCATCCTTGGTGTTCCAGATTACAACTTCTTTTTTACTCATTAGTTTATTCTCGTATATCCTGCTTTCATTTGTTACTTGTACTGCGTTTACGTAAACCTCAACTGCCCTATTTTTTTCTGTTTTTATATAGGCTATATTTTCACCATCAAAGGTACTATCTGCATCGGCTATATAACACTCACCATTGCTATAGATTGAAGATATTTCACCCTTTTCAGAAACCATTCCAATTCGACAGTTGGCTCTATCCTGCCAGGTTACAAGGATTCCTTTGCTTGTCCATTTAATAGGTGTAACACCTCTGTCAAATCCAGATAACCTCATTAAGGTTTCTTCCTTTTCAAGATCATATATCTCTAAAACGACATCTTCGAAAACCTTCCATTTATAATATTCTGACTCTCTTGGCGTTTTAGCAAATACAATTCTATTTCCATCTGGAGAGAATGAAATATTTGAATTAAAGGTTCCAGTAACATTGAGTTTTGTAAGCTTTTTTGTGGAGATATCCAATAGGTATACATATGTCTCTTCATCTCTTATATCTCCTGTTGGAGTACATATAAGTACAGCTTTTTTCCCATCCGGAGATATTTGGAAACCCCTTATGCTAAAATCCCTCGGATTTGTTATGTCTACTTTAACATCCTTTGGTTCTTCTTTTTCATCTTTTTTCTTATTACTTAGCTCTTTAAATGATTCAATTGCTTCCTCTATTCCTACATAGCATAAATAATCATTCTTATATTCTTTATCGACATATTCAAATTCTCCATAAGTCTCTTTACGTTTTTTTAGCTCCTCCGAATCAGATTCCGTAGTGGTATAGTATATTCCCTTGCCATCAGGCGACCAGATAAAGTTGTTTACACCTTCCTTGGAATTTGTAATCTGGATTCCATTAAACTCGTCAAAGGTTTTCAAAATAATTTGTTTTCGAAGTTTTTCTTTTTCACCTACCTCTGAGATATAGGCTAAATAATTCTTATCGGTCGCCCATGCAGGGCTGCTGCTTTCAGATTTACCTGTTGTAATGGGATAATGCTTTTGACCATCTACTTCATAAACCCACACATGATTTCTGTATACATTTTCAGCTAAATCAGAAGTCCTTTTAACATATGAAACAACCTTTCCATCCTTACCAATGCTTATTGATTGAAGCCATGGTATTTGTACCAACTCATCAATTGAAGTATAATTTGTCTTGTTCATAAATTCCTCACTCCCTCCATTATCATAGAATTTGTGCTGTACCAAATAATATTTGTGAATTTTAGCACTCGCTTTGATTATAAAGCATATTTGGGAATTTTTGAATTATTCTAAATTATTTTGTTATAAAAATTTTTAGTACTATGTTTATGTGAAAAAATGCATCTAATTCAATTCGGTTTTTCTGTAACATTTCCCAGCTTTATTTGTAGAATCTAATTACATCAACCTTCTACACAAAAACCTCCGTTACTTATGGTACAGTTCACCTTTTGTAATTCTAAACTTCCTTACAAACAGGAAAAAACCTCAGCATTTCTGCTGAGGTTTTTATGGTGGAGGCGAGGGGACACAATTTCCCATCATTTCTGTATGGTGCTGACTATATCTTCAACTTAAGTTTTATCTTAAGTCGCTTGGCGTATTATAGAAGTCATAATATAGTTTTGAAACTTCTATCCTAGTACTTCTTATCAAAATAATTTGACTTAGAAGCCTATGAGTCGATACGAGGCTGTTGAATTTCTTCACATACCTCTCGGTATTGCCGTCATCATGATTAGTATCACATGTTACGGTTTCACCGATAAAGCCAAGTTTTCACTTAGGAATCACTCCCTAAGGCGACTCTTGTCAATGTAATTGACACTGAATCGAACCCCTGTCCGAAAGCCATCACAACTAGGCATCTCCGAGTGCAGTTCATCTTTTAACATTCCCTCCATGAAACGCCGACGAACAGGCTTTTCACTTCAGTAGCTTCATTAATTCCGTTCTTAAGTCAAAGCTTTCCTAAGCTCGGTTCCCCACTAAATGACGCTCTATCCTAAGTCGTGGGACTCAAAGGTAGAACGAGCTGAACTAAGCAGCTAACGCGAAATTATCTTCTGCGTTTATCTTTATTCCCATAGTTTTTTAAGGCGGGCCCATGAGTTCCCTCCACTCGCTTCCTAGGTGCCACGTACCCCCGTCGAAACCAGTACGCCCCCATGATAAAGTTCTTTTAAACGCATTTCGCATCTCTGGTAAATCCTCATAAACTATTTTTTAGCTTAATCACATTTACTAGATCAAAGTTGTTAACTTTCAATGCTATATTCAATTTTATTTGAACTATGAAGTTACTATATTATATACTGCACAATTATTTTATGCAAGAACAAACTATAATATGCAAAGTTCATATATTTTGTAACCACCAGCTGTTATTATCAATCGGTGACTACAAAATATATATTACACTAAATCTAAAATAATAGCAAGGTACAATGATTACATATGTTGGAAATAAGTTTAGTGTTATCTATACTTTTCCTTCATTTCTCTATCAATATCTCTTTTAGCAGCTTTTTCTAACATTGCATCTCTCTTATCATAATCCTTTTTACCCTTACATACCCCAAGAGCAACTTTAATTCTTCCATCTTTAAGATAAAGAGATAGTGGCACAAGAGTATACCCCTTTTGAGCTGTATATCCTATAAGTTGAGTTATCTGCAATTTATGAAGAAGTAGTTTACGCTCTCTTAGTGGATCTCTATTAAAAATATTTCCTTGCTCATATGGACTTATGTGCATATTTTTAACAAAGACTTCTCCATTTATTATATCTGCATAGGAATCCCTAAGATTTGCTTTTCCTGCTCTTATGGATTTAACTTCTGTTCCAACTAGTTCAATACCAGCTTCTAAAGTCTCTTCTATGAAGTAATCGTGTCTTGCTTTTCTATTTTCAACTACGGTCTTAGTTCCTAATTTCTTAGCCATATTTTCACCTACTTTTAATTTATAAATTAAAGGCTTCTAAAATATTTCTACTTTCTACTCCTAGTAAGCCTTAAAATAACTATTTAATATTATATCTACCTAAAGTCTTGAGTTTAGTTCCCTGTAATTTAGAATATACTATATTTCCAAAGATTTGTAAATCATTTACTTCGAGGAAAAGGAGCTGTTAAATTAACAGCTCCAGTTTATTTTATGGTTATAACTCATATATATTTAGCTCTTCTATGGTATCTATGTTTTACTCGTCTAAGTTGTCTATATTACTCTTTTGTATTATTACAGTGTTATTTGTTCCACTATCTTGATCTTTAGTGGTATCTTCATTTCTAAAGTAACTAGCTTCATCCCGGTCTTCATCTTCAAATTCACCTAGAGATATTACTGGATAAGCTCCCACTGTAAGTTCTTCTTCTACTTCATTACCTTCTTTAACTATATCAAAGTAAACTTCATGAGCTGCGATATCAACCTTTGAGCATACTACTTTAACAGAATCTCCAAGTCTATACATGTTTTTAGTTCTCTCTCCAATTAAAGCCATGTGCTTTTCATCAAAGATGTAATAATCGTCCGCTAAGGCACTGATGTGTACTAGACCTTCGATGGTGTTTGGAAGTTCTACAAACATACCAAAGTTTGTAACTGAGGATATAATTCCCTCGAACTCTTCACCAATTTTTTCTGACATGTACTCAGCTTTCTTTAAGTCATCTACTTCACGTTCAGCTTCTACTGCCATTCTTTCTGTATCAGAGGATTGTTTAGAAGCTTCGTCTACGAATTTTCTAAGCTTCTTCTCTCTGCCTTCCCCTAGTCCTCCATTTATTAATTCTTTAATGATTCTATGGATTGTAAGGTCTGGGTATCTTCTAATTGGTGATGTAAAGTGGCAATAGTATTTAGCCGCAAGACCAAAGTGTCCTACACATTCTGGTGAGTACTTAGCCTTCATCATTGAACGAAGTAATAAAGTACTTACTACATTTTCTTCTTTCTTACCTTTTACCTTCTCTAGAATTTCTTGAAGCATTCTAGGATGAACATCATTGTTCCATTTTACAAAGTATCCTAGGTTATGAACAAACTCATTAAAGTGCATTAGCTTTTCTTCATCTGGATCTTCGTGAATTCTGTATACAAATGGAGCATTCATCCAGAAGAAGTGCTCTGCCACAGTTTCGTTGGCAATAAGCATAAACTCTTCTATAATTCTATTTGAAACTGCTCTCTCGTAAGGCTTAACATCAATTGGTTTACCATTTTCATTTAAGATTATTTTACATTCTTCAAAATCAAAATCTATGGCTCCTCTTGAAAATCTCTTTTTATTTAGAATTTCATATAACTTCTCCATATTTTTAAAGTCTTCATGTAAGTACTCATATTTTTTAATTAACTCTTCATCCTTATCTCTAAGGATTTTTGTAACATCAGTATAGGTCATTCTTTCATTGGTTTTAATAATACTTTCAAAGACTTCATGATCTAAAACCTTACCTGTATTATCAATTTCCATAAAGCAGCTTAAAGCTAATCTATCTACTCTTGGATTTAAACTGCACACACCGTTAGATAGCTTTCTTGGAAGCATTGGAATAACTCTATCTATAAGATATACCGAAGTTCCTCTTTTGAAAGCTTCTTTATCTAGTGGGTTGTTTTCTCTAACATAGTGAGATACGTCTGCAATATGAACTCCTAGCTTGTAATTTCCATTAGAAAGTCTTTCTACGGAAACAGCATCGTCTAAATCCTTAGCATCTTCTCCATCTATGGTCACCATTTTTACATCTCTTAAATCTTTTCTTCTCTTGTATTCACTTTCAGGTATTTCTTCTGGAATTCTTTCTGCAAAGTTTTCAACTTCTACTGGGAATTCTTCAGGTAAGTTGTGTTTTCTTATGATAGTTAGGATATCAATACCCTTATCGCCTTTATTTCCTAATATTTCGATAATTTTTCCCTCTGGATTTCTTCTTTGCTCTGGCCAACGAGTTATTTCTACCACAACGATTTGACCACTTTGCGCACCATTTCTATCTGCTTTAGAGATAAATATATCTTGAGCTATCTTTTGGCTATCTGGAACTACAAAACCAAAGTTCTTACTATCTTCATAGGTTCCTACAAGTTTTGTATTTCTTCTTTCAATAACCTGTACTATCTCACCTTCACATTTTTTTCCCTTGTCTTTCTCTCTTAGGATCTTAACTAGAACTCTGTCATTATGCATAGCGCCATTTACATTGTTTGCTGGAATAAACACATCTGGTCTTTCCTCATCAGCAATTACAAATCCAAAGCCCCTTTGGTGACCTTGAAAGGTTCCTGGTAGCATTCCCATTCTCTCTGGAATTCCATAATACTCTGCTCTATTTTTAATTATTTGTCCGTCAGCTTCCATTCCAGCTAATAGCTTTTCAAATTCCTTCATATCTCTTTTATTTATACTAAAGATTTTTGCAAGCTCTTTTATATTCATAGGCTTATATGCTTGTTCTTTCATAAAGTTAATTAAAACTTCTCTAATATTCATTTTTGACCTCCTTTTTAGGTATCTGAAAACAAATAACAAGGCAAGGATGTGAAGTATATTTGGGGTTAGACAAGGAAACAGGTTCCTTAGATAGTGGAGCTATCTAAGGGTTCTGTTGACGCAGTATAACACAAAATAGACCAACATACTGACTTATTTATTTTTTGAAGATACCTTACTATGTATTATTCGTATTTTTTCACTACTAGGTTATAACTATTCACTAATTAGCTATTTAACTAATTAAAACTTCTAGCTTAACCCTTTATATATCTATTATATATTATTTAACCACAATATTTGTTAACATTACATAATATTAACAATAAAAAATAACAAAAAAAAATTCCTCTGGTCTCTCCCAGAGGAATTTTTTCATGACAAACTATGTTTACAACAAAATTCGGCATGTATTAAAGGGTATACAGCCCTTGGGGATGGACTGTACGAATAAATAAAAAGGGGGCTATAATTCTCTTTATTTATTTAACAAGTTTATTATAATAAGATTTTTTGTTTTTTTCAAGTGTATTTATAAAACAAACTATAAATAAAGTATAAACAAAGTGTTAATTCAACATATTTTTACATTTCATTCTCACTTCATTTCCAATTCTTTAATCTTTTTCATAAAATGTACACCTAAAAAGTAACTAAATATAAGTTTATTTCACTCTTCTTTTCCTTAAAGCTTCTTAAATTTTTAATTTACCCGCATCAAAATGAATTAAAAAATAAATATATAAACTTTTAAATCACATTGAAATAAGTTACAAAGACATTTAAACATTCTTTAGAAGTTCTATTTCTTCCTCTGTAAGTTCTCTAAAGCTACCTTCTTCTACAGTTTCATCTAATTTTAGTGGTCCAAAGCTGATTCTTCTTAAATAAACCACACTCTTGTCTACAGCTTCAAACATTCTTTTAACTTGATGGAACTTGCCTTCCTGGATTGTTACATGAACTTCCGCTCCATCCTCATTAGAGTTAATTACCTCTAGTTTAGCTGGCATACAAAGATATCCATCATCTAAAGTAATTCCCTTTTCAAATTTTACTATATCACTTTCATCTATAGGTTTATTAATTTCAGCATAATAAACTTTATCTACATGGTTTTTAGGAGCAATTAACTTATGATTTAATTCTCCATCATTAGTTATAAGTAGTAATCCTACAGTATCTTTATCTAATCTTCCTATTGGAAATGGTTCAAACACTTGATATTCAGGGTCTAAAAGATCAATTACAGTTTCATCATGATTATCAAAAGTAGCACTAACTACTCCACTTGGCTTGTTCATCATTAGATATATAAACTTTCTATAATTAATCTTTTCTCCTTTAACTTCAATAGTTGAATTTACAGGATCAACCTTTTCAGCACTATCCTTTACTGGAGTTCCATCTACTACTACCTCACCCTTTCTGCAAAGAGCCTTCACTTCTTTCCTACTTCCATAACCTAAATTAGCTAATATTTTATCTAAACGTTCCATAACTATTCCTCACTTTCAAAATACTTAAGTATCCTCAAAAATAACTAGTCAGTATGTTAGCACCTCTCCCATTATAATGTGTCTACAAAAATCGTTACTTCTATCTTAATAATATTTGTTTTCTGTAACCATAAATCCCCTTGCACACACAAATTACTGCTCATAGCTTAGACTTGTTATTTATTTTATATACCTTTTTTATTATTTACATAATAACATATTTAACATACCTATTAATTCTAAAGGATTTACTATATTATGACAACCTTATATAAAGAAAAAACTTCTCACCTTTTACTATGAGAAGTTTTTCTATGCTTTTATAGAATTATTTAAACAAATCTAGCAGTCTTTTTATAAAGCCCTTTTTCTCTTCTTTTACCTCTGCAGCCTGCTTTTTCTCTTCAACCTTTTCTATTGCAGGAGTTCTAAGAAGAAACTGAACTGTGGTATTGCTGTTTTTCTCATGGACAAAGGATCCCTTTACTGAATCAGCCTTATCTCCTAGTATACTATCTTGTAAGCTACTTTCTAGGGTAGTTCTCATGGTATGAATACCTTCATTTCCAAGTTTACTAATTGCATTCTTAACACCACTTTGACCTTCCTTTAACTTGTCAATTGCAGTTGGAATAGTCTTTGTTTCCTTTGTCATGGTTTCAAGACCTTTATTTATATCGTCATAGCCTCCAAAGATTCTTGAAGTTCCATATTTTATAGCACCAAAGCTATCTTTCATAGTCCCTATTCCATCTGGAAGTTTTTCCATTTGTTCTCCCATTTGCTTTGTGTTTTCTGCAATGGAAGCTACCCCTTTATTAAATTCATTATAACCTTCTTTAAGGGTCTTTGTGTTTTTATCTATCTCCCCTAATCCATAGCTACTTTGTGTTACCCCATTATTTAGCCCTTGTAGAGCTGCTGCTTCTTGTAACACACCATTAGCTAAAGCTTGTACTTTAGGATCTGAACTACCTTGGAGCTCCTTTGCTAGGGCTGCTAAGCTCTCATGGGACTTTGTTAAATTGTTCATTCCTCCTGCTACTTCACTTAGGGCTCCATTCACCCCTGTGATTCCTGAGGAAATTCCTTTAATACCCTCATTAAATCCATTACTTCCCTTAGCTACCTCTTGTAATCCTCCTTGTAAGGCGCCTACAGCACCTACCATAGCTTTGCTTTCTGATTGCAAAGTACTTAATCCCTTATGGAAGTCATTGATTCCTTCCATAAGTTGTCCCGATTGGCTTTTGATTTCATTTGTAGCACCGTAAATCTTATTTAAGCCTACATGAAGTCCATCCATTCCATATCTTAAGGTCCCCATTCCAAGGGACAACTTATCCATTCCAGTCACTAAAGAAGTAGAGCCTTTTTCTAGTTCTCCTAGTCCCTCAGTTAATTTATCCATATCACTTTTTATATCCTGTGGAACAGAAATAGTTGCAGGAATTAAAGTAATATTTATGGGCTCTAATTCCATATCCTTGCCATCCATTTCTAGTACAAAACTTTGCTCCTTTGATGGAAGTGCCACAAAGCTAATATTAGCTTTTTTTCCTACTACAACTTTAGAGCCTTCTGTTTTTATATTTGTAAACACTTCTTGATCTGCAACAACTTGAATTTGAGCCATAAGATTTGAAGAAGTATTTCCCTCATTATTAAAGGTTACTTTTAATTCAAGGCGTAGCTTTCCACTTTTTCCTGCTAACTCTTCTCCTTTTAATTCTTTGTCATCTAAAAAGTATTTTATTCCAATAGTTACTGGTAGTTGTTTTTCCACATTACCTTCATAGTAAAGCCCACTATCTTTAAACACTGAAGTTGGCCACTTAACTTCGCTACCATTTACCTCAGGATTAACATTATTTGATAGATTTTTTATATTTTTATAGCTGCCGTAATCTATATAATAAGGCTCACTACTTTCTCCATAAAGATGGTTTACTACCTTTATACTCCCTACAGTTCCATCACTATTTAGGGAACCGTAGACAGTTTCATCCTTTAATATTTCTGCCTTTGCCATGGTAGTTGTTGTCATCATAACAGCTAAAGTTAATGCTATAATAAATTTTCTTTTCATCTATACAACCTCCCTTTTTTCTTCAGATTTATACATTTTAATAGTTTTGGGCCACCCAATGGTTGTTGCTTTAATAAACCAATTAAAGGTTACAAGTAATGCCGGTAATACGGTGTATACAATAAACAAGCTTATAAGTGCTCCTCTTCCAATTAAAAGAGTAAGCTCTGAAGCTGAGCGAATAGTTGTAATAAATGAGATACTAAGAGTTCCTGCAACCAATATTAATGCACTAGTTAAAACAGATTTCCCCGTATCCCCTATGGTTTTTATCATAGCTGGTATCGGTGGCATCACCTGAAGGTTTTCCTTATACCTTGAAGTAACCAATATTGCATAATCCACTGTGGCTCCAAGCTGAATTGCTCCTATAATAATAAAGCTAATAAAGTTTAAAGAGATTCCTTGAAAATATGGAATACTTAAATTTATCCAAATTCCCAGCTGAATTGCAAAAACCAACAAAATAGGAATTCCAATAGATTTAAAGGTGATTAATAAAATTATTCCTATTAGTAGGATAGATACATTGTTTACAACTAAAAAGTCCTTGGAAGTAACTGCTTGTAAGTCTAAATACACTGCTGCTTCACCAGTTAGATACCATTCACTATAATACTCACTGGAAATTCGCCTAATTTCTTCAATGGCTTTTGTAGTTCCTTTTCCTTCTGTACTAGATAGCAAGTTAATTATCATATAAGTAAACTTCTCTGATTCAAAGGTTTCTTTCACTTCCTTTGGGATTATTTCTCCTGGAAGAGTTGGATCTACCATGGAGTAGAGCCCCTGAACGGCATCTACATTTTCAACAGTTTTTATTTCTTCAATAAGATTGTTAATTTTGATTTTATCTTCCTTAGGTATTATTAATATTAACTCATTACTTTTTCCAAAGACCTGTTGTATTTTTTCATTTGCTATAGCAGATTTAGAACTTTCTGATAGGGTCTTTTCTGTTGAATAATAATATTCAAGTTTAGATTGTCCTAAGAAAGTTGGAGCCACAATAAGTGCCGCTATAATCAGTGTTACTACACGAGACTTTACCATGAAGCCAGATATTTTCTCGAACCCTGGCATATAAGCCTTATGTTTGTACTTCCCAAGCTTTTCATCCACAGCAAGAATTAAACAGGGCATTAAAGTTACAACTGCTACCAAGCTAAAAAATACTCCCTTAGCTAATACAAGACCCATGTCTTTTCCTATACCATAATTCATCCAAAGCAAGGCTAAAAATCCACACACTGTAGTTAATGCACTAGAGGAAACTGAAGAAAAAGTTTTTTCTATTGCTCTTGCCATTGCCTCATTTTTATTTCCATCTTTATTCTCTTCATGGAAACGATGGAGCAAAAATATAGAATAATCCATGGAAACAGCTAACTGTAGTATGCTGGACACGGAGTTAGTGTTAGAGGATATCTTTCCAAAAATTATATTAGTACCTGCATTTAGCACTATGGCTACACCTATAGTGACAAAAAACAATATTGGCTCATAATATGCATTTGTAGATATCAATAAAATAATTGTAATTATTAAAAAGGCTACTACAGAGTAATAAATCATTTCCTTAGAAGTTGTGTCCTGCATATCCTTAGAAATTGCAGCAGGACCTCCAAAGTAATGCTCTTTGTCTATGAGTTTGTTCACTTTATCTAGAGCTTCTCTAGTAATTAGAGCATCATTGCTCTCTGTAAATTGAATTTGAAGGAGACTGTATTCTCCGCTTATAAATCTTTTGGATAGTTTTTTATCGAAAAACTCCAGAGGCTTTTTCACATCCTCTACATCATCTAGCCAAATAGCTTCTTTTATTCCTGGTATACTGACAATAGATTTTTTAATCTCTAGAATATAATTTATATCATTGCTTTTTATCATTAAGGTTGCAGAACCATTAATGGTAAATTCACTTTGCAACTTTTCCTTGCCCATTATTGAGTTCATGCTCTTTGGAAGATAGGAACTTAAATCATATTCAATTGAAACAAATCTTCCAGCTATAAGTGAAATTAATACTAAGGCTGAATAAAAAACAATTATAAGTTTTTGATTTTTTACAATAAACCTAGAAAACTTCTTCATAATAACTTCCTTTCACACTTTATAATCTTAAACACACATTTAAAACAGTTGTTTAAAACCTATATTTAAATTCTAGCATGATAAAATTTTCTAGTCAATGTTGAAATATATGGATGTAAAAAAATATTTTTTGGGCAAAGAAAAAAGCAAGGGCATTTCTTCCCTTGCTACACTGACTTTGTTAATATACTATTTATAAGCAATTCTACATATTGATTTAACTCTTCTGAACCATTTAAGTCCATCTCATTTTTACCTTCTATGTATGTATCTAAAATCACATGGTTTACCACTAATCCAACAATTCCTGAAAAAATTTGAAGATATTTATATTTTATCAGTCTATTATCCTCTGTACCGATATTTTCCTTAATAATTTCCTCAATAATTTTTCTAATTTCTTCATTAAGGTATATTCTTTGTATTAACATTGGATTATAGCTTTTATCTTCTGTGCTAATATTTACTATAAGTTCAATTAAAGCAGGGAACTTAAACATGAATTCCAAAAGGCTTTTAGCCCACTGAATTAATTTTTCCTGTGAAGATAGCTCACTATTAACTAAAATGTTTTTTTGCATACTGCAAAGTAAGTCTGAATAATAATTCTCAACTTCCTTTAATAAATTATTTTTATTTCCAAAATGATAATTTATTGCAGCTACATTTACTCCAGCTTGCTCTGTAAGCTCTCTGATTGTTACCTCACCTTTTAGTCCTACTATGTCAATTGCTACTTTTAATATTTTACTTCTTGTATCTAAAACCTGATTACTCATATTTATTCCTCTTTTAACTCTTATTAGTTAGAATTTTATTATATGTAAAATTCAATGCAAAAACTCCACAAATGTTTAGTTTGTTTTTGGATTTTCTTTAATATAAATCTTTTAATAACCTTATGTCATAACCTAAGGTTGTAATTTATATATTATCATAATTTGTTAAATAGTTATATAAGCACAGGCAGATTCAGTTGTATTTATCTAGCATTACTATGTTTTAAAGCTTAACTATTTCTTAGCTATTTAGCTAAATGCACCTAAGAAAATTTATGGATTGTAATATTTTCTGATTTTCACTAAATAATTTTTTGTTTCTGTTGGAAGCTTATAAAAATCAGCTTCACTGCTTATGCCTCTTCTTCTCATGTTTCCTGGTCCAAAATTGTAAGCAGCCAATGCCATATCAAGGTTATTGTTATGAAGCTTTAAATAATCCTTAATATGCCTAGTACCAGCATCTACATTTTCCTCTATATTATAAGGGTCCTTAACGCCATAATCTTTAACGTTTCCAGGCATAAGTTGCATTAACCCCATAGCCCCTGCCGATGACTTTACAGTGGGGTTAAAGTTAGACTCTACCTTTATGATTGCTCTAATTAGTTCTTCACTAATTCCATGTTTTTGTGAGGCAGCCTTAATTGCAGCTTCTATTCTTTCCCCTTGTGTCTTATTCTCATTAGTTGCACTTACAGTTTGAGGCGCCACTACAGATCTTAAATTTAACTCATTAATATGTACTCCACTAAATTGATTATTGCTATCTAGTCCAATCTTATTTGCCTGCTGTTTTTCATTTAAGGCCTTAACTAAGGCTCCTAAAACCATTTGAAAGCCACCGGAATTAGAACCTTCTTCTCCTCCTCCAAATAGCTTTGACAGCATACTCATTTGAAGAATTTGAGCCATTCCCTGGTCTCCTTGTCCACTTTGTGCGCCTAACATTTCCTCAAGACCTAATCCTCCCATACCTAAAGCCTGTAAGGGATTAGGTGAAGTTAATCCTTCTAAAGGATTTATATTATTAGCTGAGGTGTTTTTTATAGTTTTAGTGTTTATGTTGTAGTTGTTTAAATTATTATTGACACTTATATTATTGCTCATGATTTTCTCCCCTATGTTTAAATCTAATATGTATTATTTAAAACCATAATTTACTTTTTCTTTAAGTTTAATTTAAAATTCTTCTTAATTCAATTATATTAAATTTTCCAACAAAAATATAGAGCTAATATTTTCTAATATTAACCCTATACTAAAAATAACTATTTATTATTTCTATTGTTATCATGTAATGCCTGATCAATGATGATACATAATGCAAGGATAAAAGCATGATTTTCACTTTCTTCTATATCTACAGTATAGCTATCTCTAATTGCTAGCCACTTCTTACTAGCTTCTGCTATTAGCGTTCCATTTTTATAGATAGTAAAATTATGAGCAACTATGTTTCCACAAATCTCATAACTTCCAAGAGAGCTATCTATATTAAACCTTTGAGAAAAAAAAGTAAATTGCTTTTTAACTCTAGCAACTTCCTGTCCATATAAGTCAATATAGTACTCTGGTAAAAAAGCCATTATTTTTTGTCTTATATTTACAACCTCTTGCCCCTGATTATCGTACATTTTTAATTTATCCCCTAAGGAAAAAACTTTTCCTTTAACGAAATAAACTTCTCTTCCTGTATAATCCATTATGCTAAAGTCATCTCCAAAAGTAAAAATCTTTTGATTTATAACATATCTCATATCCTCACCTCACCCTTATTTTCCATCTCAATGTTATAGCAAATCTTCAAACGTACCTGGATTTCTATTTATATTCTTTTCTTCTTCATATTATGATATGCTATGAAAAATTTATAAGCCCCTTTAAGCATACCATAAAGCGACTCATAGATTTACTAATATATATAATGCAATAGAGCTACTGCATAAATATATCTAATTGTATTTTACATTCTCTTTAATATAAGTTGTCTAAAATTATTTTATGATGTAGAAATAATTTTGAAGCTTATATATTTGCATATTCCTAATTAAAGCATTGCCTAAAAGTTTACTCATTAACCTCAATTTCAACAATGTGGTAGTCTTCATAGGTTAACTTACTAAAACTGCTCTTACATAAGGCTAATAGCTTGTAATATCCTTTGGTAAAGGGAATAAAAGTATAATAATTCTTTTTGCTATACTTTTGGATAACCTTCCACTCACCCTTTTCCATTAAATAAAACTCGTAAACTATATCCTTGCCACCGTCACAGCCTACAGTAAAGTTCACAGCTTCATTACACTTAAAAGCCTTACTCTCTGTGTTTATTCTACAATTGTTTATAGGTGGTGCTTCAGCTACAATAAACCTAACCTGTTTTTTAGCATCATAATTCTTAGTGCTGCTTAAATTTCTTGCATATATATCTATCTCATATTCTCCAGCACATTTAGGTGTTAACTTAAATTTCTTTTCCTTAGAAAACTCTGTTTCTTCCACCTCATGACCGTTAATTTTAACTTTATACTGAACCAAGGTATTTTTTGTATTTTCAGCAATTACTTCAATTTGAAAGCTATCACCTACAAGATAAAGCTTTTTATTTTCTGTTAAGATATAGTCTATTTTTGCTGGAACATACTCTCTACACTGAATATAAACTATTGAATGCACATCATATTCCCGTTTTGACCGTCTATCCTTAACCCTTACCTCCAGCTTATATTCTCCAACTTCCTCCGGGGTAAAATCCACCCAATCATATTCACTGTATTCCAATTTATCAATAACTTCTTCATCCTTAGTTACTATAAATTCATACATTAACTCTAATCCGCCTTTAGCAGCTACCTTTATATTTACGGGCTCATTTATTAATAAATACTTCTTTTTATCTAATACTATATCTTCTATAATCACATTTTCTATAAAATCTTCTTCTATGGTAAACTCCATAGTTTCTCTAGCTTCAAATTCCTGTGAAAAGCTCTCATCTTTAACTAAAAGCTCTATTATATACTTTCCTGATTTTTTAGGAGTCCAAATACAGACATTTTCCTTTTGATACTCTGAAGAATAGGGGTCATTTCCATCTACTATAAATTTGTAGCGAAGATTCTTACCACCTATTGCAATTCCTTTAAGAGTTATAGGGGTATTTTCTACCTGTGGAGAGCTTAAATCTGAAGTTATACTTAGCACCTTAATAGGTCTATATAAATCCACCTTATAATTCATTACCGCTCTATCATCATACAGGCTTTGGGAATACATATCCTTAGCAACGCATAAAAGCTTATACTTCCCTGGTTTCCCTTCTGAAAAGCTTACTAGTCTTTTTGTTGAAAAATCCTGAACTATCTCTGCATTACCATCCTCATGAAGTTTTATGAACTTATATAAAATAGTTCTGCTTTCATCAAAGGCAGCTTCCACTTCAAAGGTTAACTCTTCTCCCACTAGTAACTCCTCACAAAGACATTTGAAATTTCTAATTTCTACCTTTTCTACAGGTAGTACCTTGAATTTTTCTGAAGCAAAATCATCAAAAATATTAGAAGAATGTTCCTTTTTGCATTCCACTAAAATCTCAAATTCCCCTTCTACTTTTGCTGTATAAGCTAAGGTATTTTCTATAGAGTAATCTTTAATTAAGTGCCACCTAGCTTCTTCCTTAATCCAATACCTGTACATAACAGGAAGAGTATTAGGCTCAACAGTAACATTGATCTTTTCCCCAATTTTTCCTTCAGTTTTATCTAAAGTTATGTGTTTAATTAACTTTTCTTCTATGGTTCCAATGATAAAATCCACCTTAGAAGTGTAGTCATGGGACTTTTTACTCCCCTCCCTCTTAGCATGTACCATTATCATATACTTTCCATCTTCCTTAGGGCTCCAAAGGGCATAGCTATCCCTATGAAAATCCTTAAGGGTGCTCCACTTACCATCATTTCCAATTAAAAATTTATATAATAATCCATCTTCTATTTTATTTTCAATAGATATTTTAATTTCTTTATTTTTTTCTTGAGGACTCTCTAAACTTGTAATAATATTCATTTCATTCATTTCAGTTATCCTCCTTAAATAATGAACAGGCCTTTTCACCTATGAACCTTGAAAAAGATTTAGCTTAAAAACCTCTTTATCTAATAACAATACTTACATTATACTATAATTCCATAATATGTAACAACAAAATACTGTTTTTTCTTTATTTTTTGTAAATTACAACTTAGGGTAATAAAAATCCTTAAAGCTGTGAAAAATACTCTTAAGGAGTGATTATTATGAATAAAAATGATAGAGATTTTCACTATGACCCTGAGTACACTTACAAGAAAAAGAATATAACTATTCACAAAGCAGAGGATAGTTACCCTATAATTGAAAGAACCAATAATGGTCTTTTATTTCCTGAAGGGCCCAAAACCTTTGTGGATATGGACCAATTTAAACCCGGACACTAATTACCTTTAACCTTATAATTAAGCTTTTGATAATGGGTAATCCATTCACTTGTTTAATAAGTTAATTAGTAAAATTAGGTTTAAAGATTTACTGTAATAAAAAAAGAAGGATTTGGCAGGGTAAATATAAATTATCCTGCTAAATCCTTTTTCTTTATGAATTAATTTCATTTTTTCTTACTAATCTTATTAGATTTTCCTTAAGCCTTGTATCATCTTCACTACTTCTCTTTTTATGACTAGCAGTCTTTCCTCCGCCTCTTCTCACTTTTGCAGAAAGATGTCTTTCAAACAGTAGTTTATCAATATTATCATTATTATATATATTTCCCTTAGGACTTATGGCATAGGCCTTCTTTCCAAGAACCATAGCTGCTACTCCATAATCTTGAGTAACTACAATATCCTGAGCCTTTGCTTCATTGGCAATTTTCATATCTACACTTTGAAACCCACTATCCATGTACTTAACTGTAGCATAAGTGCTAGTTAGTATGTGGTTAATGTCACAGTAAAGTATTAATTCTAGTCCAAAATCCTTTGCTACTTCTTCAATAATGTGCTTTCCAGGACATGCATCTGCATCCACAATTATTCTCATAGTTATTCCCCTAGCTTTTCTTCTAGTTTTTCCTTTAATTCCTCATAACCTGGTTTCCCAAGTAGGGCAAACATGTTCTTTTTATAAGCTTCCACCCCTTCTTGGTCAAAAGGATTTATATCTAACATATATCCACCTATAGCACAAGCTTTCTCAAAGAAGTAAATTAAGTATCCAATACTGTATTCAGTAAGGTCCTTAAGATTTATTACTATATTAGGAACTCCACCCTCATTATGAGCAAGAGCCGTTCCTTCCATAGCTTTTTTATTTACAAAGTCTATGGTTTTCCCACTTAAGAAGTTAAGTCCATCTACGTTTTTATCGTCTTCCTTTAAGGTTAGTTCCACCTTAGGAGTTTCTACATTTATAATAGTTTCAAAAAGGTTTCTTAACCCATCTTGAATATATTGGCCCATGGAGTGTAAATCTGTAGAGAAATTCACTGAAGCAGGAAAGATTCCCTTACCACTTTTTCCATGACTCTCTCCAAATAATTGCTTCCACCACTCACTAAAATATTGAAGACTTGGCTCGTAGTTTACAATGATCTCCGTTGTTTTCCCTGTGATATATAAAAAGTGTCTTAGTGCTGCATATTTGTAGCAGTTGTTATTTTCTAGGCTTTCACAACTATACTCCTTCACAGCATCCCCTGCACCCTTCATTAAATCTTCAATATTAAGTCCTGCTGTAGCAATTGGAAGTAACCCTACCGCTGTTAAAACTGAAAATCTACCTCCAACTTCATCAGGAATTACGAAAGTTTCGTAACCTTCCTCCTTAGCAAGACTTTTTAAGGCTCCTCTAGCTTTATCAGTTGTTACATATATTCTATTTTTTGCTTCTTCTTTTCCATACTTATTTTCAAGAAGCTCCTTAAAAATTCTAAAGGCAATAGCAGGTTCTGTAGTAGTTCCTGACTTTGAAATTACGTTTATTGAAAAATCCTCATCTTTTACAATATCTATAAGATGAGATAAATAAGTAGAACTTATATTATTTCCAGCAAATAATATTGCTGGTGCTTTTCTCTTTTCATAAGGCAAATTGTTATTAAAGCTATGAGTTAGTGCCTCAATTACAGCTCTAGCACCAAGATATGATCCTCCAATTCCAATTACCACAAGGATTTTAGAGTTTTTCTTTATTCTTTCCGCTGCTACTTTAATTCTTTGGAATTCATCCTTATCATAGTTCTCAGGTAAATCAAGCCATCCCAAAAACTCATTTCCTGCTCCATCTTTGTTATGTAAAGTGTGATGAGCATCAGTAACCATAGGTTTAAGCTTTAATATATCTTCCTCATCAACAAAAGGTGCTGCTTTTTTAATATTTAAGTATATTGGTGACTTCATAGTACGCCTCCGTAAACGATATTTTCTATAATTATATAAATTACACTTAAGTAGTACTCTATTACTACCAAGTTAAATAATGAACTCGTTCATTTCCACTTTTTAGTATAAACCATTTCATATTTTTTATCAAACTTAGGCATTAAATCTTAAGAAATATGCTGTAAAATACTTAACACATGTCAACATAAAAACAAATAACTACCAAAGCTATATCTTTGATAGTTATTTGTTTTTCCATATTATATTATTCAATTCCTCTTATAGAATCAACGATACTTGAAGTAAATAGCTTTCTTGAAGTATTACTGATTTTACCTAAAAGCTATTTCTCAAAACCCATTCTAAGATAATTTATTTCAATTGCTGCTTGTTATTCTACTGCTCTAATAGAATCAACAATACTACTTTTAAATAAACTCCTTGAAGGAATCACTGATGAAATTAGGCAAATAATTATCACTGCAACATAGGTTATAACAATAGTTACAGTTGGAAACTTCCAGGCTATACCTTGACTAATGAGCTGAGCTCCAGCTATATAAATCAAATATGTCAATATAGTTCCTAAGGTTATACCTATTCCACCTGAGGCTATGCCATAGAGTAGCCCTTCATGGATTATTATTTTTCTAACCTCATCATTTCCAAGCCCTAAAGCTCTCATCATGCCAATTTCCTTACTTCTTAATATTGTATTCATGCTTATTATATTTATTAAGTTTATTATGCTTATAGTAGCTATTATGAAAATAAAACTATAAAGGCTTAAAGACAATTGAAAATTAGTTTTTTTAACTCTTTCAAGCTCTTCCTTGAAAGATATTATTTTTATTTCTTTGCTTAATTTCAAATTGTTTCTTATCTCATTTTCCACTTTTTCATAGCTAACATCTTTTCTTAAATTAATTACTACTTCTTGATCTTTCTTAACTTCCATATGCTTCTCCGCAAATTCACTACTTATAATAACCACATTCTTTTCTTTTCCATAGGATAAATTTAAAGCTTCTTCTTTAAGTAGTCCTCCTATGATAAAATCTTCATTACTAAAGCCTAACTCCTTTCCTTCCTTATCATATCTTGTATAGCCTAATCGTATAGTATCTCCTACTTGTACGTTAGTAAAATTATAATTATTTAAATTTTGTGCTAGAATGACAATTGGTTTTTCCCTCATCTCATTTATATCAACATTTCCCTCTAGTAACCCATCTTTTAATTTATCTAGTTCCTCACTACTATATCCCTGAATCTCAGTAATAAATCTATACCGTTTTTGAGCTAATAAATCCTTCATGAAATTATCATTCTTACTTTCAGATTTTATATATGCTATACCATCATTTGTTAGTTTATTTTCTGGCACTTCCATAGCAATTTGAAATTTCTTTTTTGCTGATAAATAATTTATACCATCAATGTTTTTTAAACTATTAACTTCATTGTTTGCTAACCCTAAGTTTTGTGAATGACCTTTAGCTGAAATAATAAAATCACCATTAAAATCATTTTTAAATCTGCTAACGGGATTAGCTAATGATATTAAGTAATTTACAATCATAAGCATAACTATACTCATGCTTAAAGAAACTACAGTTGTCATAAATCTCTTCTTATTTCCACTTAAATTAAGATAAGCTATACGAGTGATAAATCTAGACTTATTTACCATAAAGCTATTACTTTGCAATGGCCTCCTATTTTTTTTACCTTTTATACCTATATTATTATTTGAAATAATAGCTTCCATTGGAGATATTTTTGATGCCTTTTTAGCTGGAAAATATACTCCAACAATTATTGATGTAAACCCTACAATTAAGGAAGAAATAATCCCTATACTCGGAACTTGAAAATTACTTGTAGTGCTACTCGTTCCTAGCATAATTCTTATACCTATTTGAGTCACAAAACTTCCCAGTAAGATTCCCATGGGTATAAATATTAACCCTAAAATTATACCTTCTCCTAACACTAAGCTTTTTATCCTTTTAGGTGATGCTCCAATAGCTCTAAATATTCCAAAATCCTTTATTCTTTGCGCTACAGATACATTGAATATATTGTAGATTATTATAATAGCCACAATACCTACTACTATAAATAAACCTACACAAGCAAAATCTAGTATTTTTTGTCCTAGTACATAACTTCCTATTAGTTCATTAGGCATAAAATGAATCTCAGAATAGCTATTTGTAGCAATAAGTGTCATTAGTCCGTCCTGTATGGAGTAATTGTCCTTAAAAGTTAGATATCCACTATACTGTACATTTTTATTATTTAAAACTGTTTCTGCACATTCTTTAGTAATATAAGCCTTTCCAGTATTTTTAGGTCCATATGATGTAGACTTATGTTCAAATAACCCTACTAATATAAAGTTATTATTGTTTTCTGTGGTTTTTCTTCCATTGGGAGCCATATACTCAACAACTGAAGATAATTCAATACTATCTCCAATCTTATGTTTTTGTGGAAGTAAATCTAGTATCCACTTTTCTAAGGCAATCTCCCCTTGCTTTTCTGGATACTTACCTTCTATTAACTTATAGTTTAAAAGTTCAGTAATATTTTCATCACAACCTAAAATATCTAATTTATAACTTGTATTTTCAAATTTATGAGTTCCTAAAGGAGTTATAAAAGTAACCTTATCTATGATAGGATCATCTTTAATATCTTCAAACCTAGCTTTATTCCATGTAAAAAACATGGCATCATATATCCCTCCCGATCCATCAATGACACTTTGATAGAAAGTCTTTTTTATAGTTTCTACTAATATAGTTGCAGAAATTACTAAAGATATAGACATTACTATTCCAACTGCCATAAAAAAGATTCTTTTTTTATTTTTTAAAATGTATCTTGGAATCAGCCCCCAAAAACTCCTCATTACTTCACCCTCTTATCATCCACAATTATGCCATCAGCTATGGTTATAACTCTATCTGCACGGGCTGCAATATTAGGATCATGTGTTATCATAACCAGGGTTTGATTATATTTTTTTATGGACATAGTAAGTAAATCTAATACTTCATTGCTGTTTTTACTGTCTAAGTTTCCTGTAGGCTCGTCTGCAAATATAATTGAAGGCTTGTTAGCAAGAGCCCTTGCAATTGAAGTTCTTTGCTGTTGTCCTCCTGATATTTCTCCTGGTAAGTGAGTTTTTCTATTTTTAATATCTAAGGTTTCCATGATTTCATTTATATAAGCTTCATCTACTTTTTTCCCATCCATTAGTAGTGGTAATTTAATATTTTCTTCTACTGATAGTATTGGAATCAAGTTAAAGAACTGAAATATAAATCCTATGTTTCTTCTTCTAAATCTAGATAATTCTTTCTCTCCCATAGAATAAATATCCGTACCATTTATAAAAACTTGTCCAGCAGAAGGCTTATCAAGGCCTGCCAAAAGATGCAATAAAGTACTTTTTCCTGAACCACTAGGACCCACTATGGCTGTAAATTCTCCTTTTTCAATAGCTATATCTGTAGCTTTAAGTGCCTTAACCTCTGTTTCCTTAATTCCATAGGTTTTTGTTAGTCGTTTTGTTCTTAATAACTCCATAAAATCTCCCCCAATTTATTCCCCTTAAATAATATGGTTCTTTTATTATCCTTTTATAAACACAATATACTTAATATCTGTTTACTATCATTAATTTTAGTGTTGATTTAATAATGTACTATTTATATGATATCAATTTCACAATATTTTGTAAATATATTTGATACAATTATAAAAATATATTGTATCCTAATTCATTTCTTACTTATTTATCACCCCAAAAATTTCTATAGAACCTAGTATCACCATAAATACTACTACTTGATTATTAGGTAAAAATAAAAATCTAGAACAACTTTCGTTTATTCTAGATTTACCTGTATGCTATAAATAACTTAAGATACTTAATTAAACATCCTTTGTATCTCTTTTTGACATTCATAAGCCTTCTCATATTCTTTATCTTCAAAATAAAGCTTTTGAAGTTTATTATAGTAGCTAATCCTTATTAATTTGTTATCCGTTTCATCCAAGAAAACTAATAGTTCTTTAATAGTCTCTTTAATTTTATCCACCTTTTCAAGCTTAGTATAAACCTCTTCCATGATTTTGTATGCTTTTAAGGTATACTCATAATCATTATTCTCTCTCGCATTTTCCAAGCCTAAGCTAACTATAAGCAATGCTTCATCATAAAATTCTTTTGCTATGTACACTGATGATTTTTCAATTAAAGTATGAGATAAATTTTTCTTATCTACCCTAGCTCTAATTTGCTGAGATTTATTATAATACTCTAAGGCTTCAGTTAAATTATTCTTCTTTACATATAATGAACCTAGATTATTATAAAGATAAGCTGCCACCTTTTCGTCAGTGTTATTAATCAATAATATTAGCTCTTTATAAATCTCAATTGCTGTATTTAAATCTCCTTTTTCTTTATAACAACTTGCTTTAAAACTACTTGCATAAATATATCTTTCTAATTCTTTTTCTTTATCACACATCACTAGAAACTTCTCAATACAATTAAGTGATTCTTCTAAATTAGATAAACTTTGATAGCAAAGTGCAGAGTTATATAATGCATTTTGCAAGGTAAGTGTTTGCTTCGCAATCTCCGAATTAATTATTGCTTTATTAAAATAAACTATAGCTTCATCAAAATCTAATAATATATATTTACACATGCCTAATCTATTATAAAGATAGCACCTTTCCTTTAAGTGTACACCATCAGTTAATGAGTCTAGGGAGTAAAAATAATTTTTATAAGCCTCTAAATATTTGATCTCATTATAATACTTGTCACCTTGTACTTTATAAGTTTCTGCTTTGACATTTTGTAAATTATACTGTTCCCCAATTTTTATAATATCTTCTAGTTCTTCATAGGTTAAATCAGTAACTAATTTATCCATGCAGTATTTTTCTGCTTCTTCTTCTATGGTTCTTAGAAAATATCTATCATCTATTTCTATATCAACCCCAAGTTCCTTTGCTTTTTCCCTAAATCTTTCTGTAATAATTTTTGCTGCATCTTCCGTTATATTTCTTCTTCCATTCTCCAAAAGACCTAAGTATCCTCTTGTAAAGTTCTCACTAGCAAAATCATCTTGTGTCATTTTAAACCTTTTTCTTAAGGTTTTGATTTTTTCACTACCTGTTAAAAACTGCATTTCATTCCCCTTCTTACTAAATATTAATAATATCACTATTTACTATTATATCAATAATTTTTGAAAATAACTTTCCTTGATTAATAAATTTACTAACTTTTTCACTTAAAAACCCAAAAATGTATATTCACGCACCATTTTAAAGAGGCTTCAACTACTTGTATTTTTCGTATCCTTTACTTTTTTGTATCACTTTTATTTTTTATGTCTAATTAAAAATTTATTAGTGCCAAGATCTTATCTAGGTTTCTTTGAGCCATAAGTTGAACTTTCCTTGAATTTACCATATGCTAAAAAAAGACACATAGACAGGCTATCTATGCGTCAAATAAAATATATGTTTAGTAAGAGAAAGGCTATTTTACTCCCACTCTATTGTGGAAGGTGGTTTTGAAGTTACATCATAAACAATTCTGTTTACTCCTTTAACTTCATTCACAATTCTTCTTGATACTTTATCAAGAACTTCATAAGGCACTCTAGCCCAATCAGAGGTCATACCATCTGATGATGTTACGGCTCTTAGTGCTACTGTGTGACAATAAGTTCTTTCATCTCCCATAACTCCAACAGATTGGATATTAGGAAGGCAAGCAAAGTATTGCCATATTTCACTTTCAAGTCCTGCTATTGCTACTTCATCTCTAAATATTGCATCTGCTTCTCTAACTATTTCTAGTTTTTCTTCAGTAATTTCTCCTAAAACTCTAATTGCAAGACCTGGTCCTGGGAAGGGCTGTCTCCAAACTAAGTGGTGTGGTATTCCAATTTCTTCACCCACTGCTCTAACTTCATCTTTGAATAATTCTCTAAGTGGTTCTATAAGTTCAAAGGTGATGTCCTCTGGAAGTCCCCCTACATTATGGTGACTTTTTATAGTAGCTGAGGTATTTGTACCACTTTCTACTACGTCAGCATAAATTGTACCTTGAACTAAGTAATCTATTTTACCAAGTTTGTTTGCTTCTTCTTCAAATACTCTTATAAATTCTTCCCCAATGATTTTTCTTTTTCTCTCTGGGTCAGAAACTCCCTTAAGCTTTCCTAAAAATCTTTCCTGTGCATTTACTCTAATAAGATTCATATCAAAACCTTTTTTAAAGATTTCTTCTACTTGGTCTCCTTCGTCTTTTCTTAAAAGACCATGGTCTACAAACACACAAGTTAATTGCTTACCAATTGCTTTATGAACAAGTACTGCTGCTACTGAAGAATCTACTCCTCCAGATAGGGCGCATAGCACCTTTTTATCTCCAACAAGATTTTTTATCTCTGCTATTTTCTCTTCCGCAAAGGAAGCCATGGACCAATCCCCTTTAAGATCACATATGTTCTTAAGGAAATTAGATAGCATTTTTTCTCCAAATAAAGTATGCTGAACTTCTGGGTGGAACTGAACTCCATAAAGTTTCTTTTCCTTATTTCCTATGGCAGCTATTGGACACTGGTCTGTATATCCAATAACTTCAAAACCTTCTGGTTTATCTTCTATAAGATCTGTATGACTCATCCAACACTGATTTTCTTCAATGCCTTCAAATAGCGGGCTATTTAAAACTAAATCTACATTGGTTTTACCATATTCTCTAACAGGTGCAGTTTTAACACTTCCTCCTAGAGTGTGAGCCATAAGCTGTGCTCCATAGCATATTCCTAGCACTGGAATACCTAAGTTAAATATTTCTCCATCTATTTTAGGTGAATTTTCACCGTATACACTATTAGGTCCACCTGTAAAAATGATTCCCTTAGGTGCTAATTCTTTTATTTTTTCTATTGAAGTTGTGTAAGGAACTATTTCACAATAAACACTATTTTCTCTAACTCTTCTTGCGATAAGCTGATTGTATTGTCCGCCAAAATCAACTACTAAAACTAATTCTCTATCCATGGTTTAGCTTCCTCCTTTATTTTCTTTGGTAAATGCATGTTGTAAATAAGAACTTTCTTTTAAGCTATATATTTTTTTGTTTTTAATGTAATTTATAAAGCCTTTTATCCTTATACATTTACACTGTAATTTGGTGCTTCTTTTGTCATCACTATATCATGAGGATGACTTTCTCTAAGTCCTGAGGAAGTTTGAACCACAAAGGTAGCATTTTTATATAATTCTTCTAGATTTTCTGCTCCTAAATATCCCATACCAGAACGTATTCCACCTACAAGTTGGTATATAGTTTCTACTACCGAACCTCTATAAGGAATTCTTCCTTCTACTCCTTCTGGTACTAGTTTTTTGTTATCTTCTTGGAAGTATCTATCTTTACTTCCATTAGCCATAGCTCCAATGGAACCCATGCCTCTATATACTTTATAGCTTCTTCCTTGATAAATTTCAATTTCTCCTGGTGCTTCTTCGCAGCCTGCAAATAAAGAACCCATCATAACAACCTTAGCTCCTGCAGCTAATGCCTTCACTGCATCTCCAGAGTACTTAATTCCTCCATCTGCTATAACAGGAACCCCATACTTATTAGCTTCTTCTACACAGTCCATTACTGCTGTAAGCTGTGGAACACCAACTCCTGCTACTACTCTTGTAGTACAAATTGAGCCTGGTCCAATTCCAACTTTAATACAATCTGCTCCAGCTTCTATTAATTCCTTTGTTGCTGCTGCTGTAGCTACGTTTCCTGCAATAATTTGTAGTTCAGGATACTTAGTTTTAATTTCTTTAACTGCTTCAATAACTCCTCTAGAATGTCCATGTGCAGTATCTACTGTAATTACATCTACATGAGCCTTAACTAAAGCATCTACTCTAATCATTAAATCTTTTGTTACTCCTACGGCAGCTCCACAAAGAAGTCTGCCTCTTTCATCTTTTGCAGCGTTGGGGTACTTAACGGCTTTTTCTATATCTTTAATAGTGATAAGTCCTTTTAAATTAAAGTCCTCATCAACTAATGGTAATTTCTCAATTTTATGTTTTCTTAGAAGCTCTTTTGCTTCCTCTATAGTTGTGCCCTCAAGAGCTGTTATAAGTCCTTCACTAGTCATCACTTCACTAATTTTCTTTGAATAATCAGTTTCAAATACTGTATCTCTATTAGTTATGATTCCAACTAGCTTTCCATTTTCAGTAACTGGCACTCCTGAAATTCTATACTTTGCCATTAGACCTAGTGCTTCTTCTATAGTCTTATCCTTAGATAGTGAAAAAGGATCTTTAATTACTCCATTTTCTTGTCTTTTTACTCTATCTACTTCACTAGCTTGAGCTTCTATGGACATATTCTTATGAATTATGCCTATACCACCTTCTCTAGCCATAGCTATAGCCATTTTAGCTTCAGTAACTGTATCCATTCCCGCACTAATTAATGGTAAGCTTAATTTTATTTTTTTAGTAAGATTAGTTACTAGCTTAACATCCTTAGGTAACACATCTGACTTATTTGGAACTAATAGTACATCATCAAAGGTATATGCTTGTTTTAATATTATTGCCATGATTGTCATCCTCTTTTCTATTTATTTTAGGCATTTGAAAATAAATAACAAGTCAAAGATGTGAAGGATATTTTTAGTTCATAAGCAAGCTTATGCGGCAAGGAAACAGGTTCCGCAGATAGTAGCGCTATCTAAGGGTTCTGTTGACGCAGTATAACTAAAAATAGACAAGCATACTGACTTATTTATTTTTTGAAAATGCCTTATTTTGTTGCAGTAAAACTCTCTAACTAAGCACACAATCTCTCCTTGTGCTCACTTTTACAAATGTAATTTTAAAATGCAACTTTTACATGAATGTTATTAGCTAATAATTAATTCATAATTTGGGTACAAAAAAACATGTTAGCTATACTTCTATAAGTAAAACTAACATGTCCAATTTTATCATTGTACAATGCAATCTTACTCATAGTCAGAAATTATTGGTTTCCGGTAGATACTCCTTGCCATATTCAAGGTATATATGAGCTAACGTTATTAAATTATTAATAATCAATGTTCGTTTGTTTTATTAATTATATATATTTTATTTAATTATATTGGTTTTGTCAACACATTATTTCAACTGTATTTAATTTCTTAATATTTGTCAATAATGAAGGTAGTTAAGCGGAGGTAGATTATGGATAAGCAATTAAAATATAGAACTCGCCATCTAAACATAGAATTTAGCCAAATTATAGAGACTGAAGCTATAAACATGGTTTTTCAACCTATTGTTAATCTTGCTACAGGCAAAATTTTAGGCTATGAAGCACTTTGTAGAGGGCCTAAGGAATCCCCCCTTCATTTACCAGATGAGCTTTTTAAAACTGCAAGACTCTCTAATAAGGTTGCTGCTTTAGATGAACTCGCTAGGAAAAAGGCAATTGAAGCTTTTATCCCCTTTTTAAAGGATTATAAACTTTTTATTAACATGACTCCTCTTGCCATGTCTAACTATGATTTTTTTGCTAGTAGTACCTTTGAATGTTTAGAGGACAATAATGTAAATACTTCAAACCTAGTAATTGAAATTACAGAGCAGTGCCCTATTGATTTAGTTGAGAACTATAATAACATAATTAAGGATATAAAATCTCTAGGAATAAAAGTAGCTTTAGATGATGTAGGCTCTGGCTATTCTGGACTAAAAACTATTTTAAAAGTTATGCCAGATTATTTAAAATTAGATATGGATTTAACTCATAATATCCACAAGGACACTTTAAAGGAAAACTTAATTAAAGGTTTAATACACATGTCAAACTATTGCAATATGAAAATAATTGTAGAAGGCATTGAATGCAAAGAAGAACTAGAAACTCTCATATCCCTTGGTGCTTATGGAGGCCAAGGATACTTTCTTCAAAGACCTACTGATTCCCCTGAAGATATTTCTCTAGAGTGTAAAGAAATTTTTAAAACCTACTTATCTAAGTTAAACTTATAATTGCATTATAAAAGAGCTATGTGAAAATTTATGTTTCACATAGCTCTTTCTTTTATAACTTTATAAGTTGTTAGACTATCTTTATTTTTGCCTATATTTTAGTACATTCCATCCATTCCCATGCCTGGTGCCATTGGAGCTGGTGAGTTCTTTTCTGGTAAATCAACAACTGCAGCTTCTGTTGTTAAGAAAGTTGAAGCTACTGATGCAGCATTTTGAAGTGCACTTCTTGTAACCTTAGTTGGGTCTACAATACCAGCTTTAATCATATCTACAAATTGAGCTCTTAATACATCATATCCAAATGGACTTTCTGAAGCTTTAACTTTTTCAATAATTACTGAGCCTTCTTCTCCAGCATTTGTAGCTATTTGTCTTAGTGGCTCTTCAAGAGCTCTTCTTATAATATTGATACCAACTTGAATTTCTGGAACATCAGATGTTAATTTTGCTACCTCTGGTATAGCACTTACATATGCAGTACCACCACCAGCAACTATGCCTTCTTCAACAGCTGCTTTTGTAGCTGCTAAAGCATCTTCTATTCTTAATTTCTTTTCTTTAAGTTCTGTTTCAGTAGCCGCTCCAACTTTAATTACAGCAACTCCCCCTGCAAGTTTTGCAAGTCTTTCCATTAGTTTTTCTTTATCAAATTCTGAAGTTGTATCTTCAATTTGTCTCTTTATTTGGTTTACTCTGTTTTCTATTTCATCTTTAGAACCTCTTCCATTAACAATTACAGTGTTTTCCTTAGAAATTTTAACACTTTCAGCTCTTCCAAGCATGTCAATAGTAGCGTCTTTTAAGTCATGACCTAATTCTTCTGAAATTACAGTTCCGCCAGTTAAAGTAGCGATATCTTGTAGCATTTCTTTTCTTCTATCTCCAAAGCCTGGTGCTTTAACAGCAACGCAAGTGAAAGTTCCTCTTAATTTGTTAACAACTAGAGTTGCAAGAGCTTCTCCTTCAACATCTTCAGCTATAATTAATAACTTTCTTCCTTGTTGAACAATTTGCTCAAGAACTGGTAGAATTTCTTGGATGCTAGCAATTTTCTTTTCAGTTATTAGGATGTATGCATCTTCTAAAATAGCTTCCATTTTATCTGGATCTGTTACCATATATGCACTTAAGTATCCTCTATCAAATTGCATACCTTCAACTACATCAAGCTCAGTGCCCATAGTTTTTGATTCTTCTACAGTAATAACACCTTCATTACCTACCTTTTCCATAGCTGAAGCAATTAAAGCACCGATTTCTTCATCAGCAGAAGATATAGCTGCAACTCTTGCTATGTCTTCTTTTCCATTAACTGGTTTTGAATGTTTCTTTATTTCTTCTACTGCTTTATCCACAGCCATTCTAATACCATTTCTGATTAGCATTGGATTTGATCCTGCAGTAACATTTTTTAAACCTTCTCTGATGATAGCTTGAGCTAAAACTGTAGCTGTAGTAGTTCCATCCCCTGCTACATCATTTGTTTTAGTAGCTACTTCTTTAACAAGTTGAGCTCCCATGTTTTCATAAGCATCTTCAAGCTCTATTTCTCTAGCAATAGTAACACCATCATTAGTTATAAGTGGTGATCCAAACTTTTTATTTAATATAACATTTCTTCCTTTTGGTCCAAGTGTAACCTTAACTGTATCTGCAAGAGTATCTACACCTCTTTGCATAGATCTTCTAGCTTCTTCTCCGAATAAAATGCTCTTAGCCATATTAAAAACCTCCTACTTCCTTCTTATTAGTCTATTAACTTTAATTTCTCATTTTCAGTAATTTTGCTTTGCAGCAACTTTACTATTTAATAGCTCTACTACTTAGCTTACTGTGCAGCAACCTTTTACTACTCAATTACTGCTAATATATCGTCTTGTCTTAAAATAATGTATTCTTTACCTTCAAATTTAATTTCACTTCCAGAGTACTTTGAGAATAGTACCTTGTCTCCTACCTTTAACTCCATTTTAATGTCCTTGCCATCAACATAGCCTCCTGGACCTACCGCTACTACTTCTGCCTCTTGTGGTTTTTCCTTTGATGCGCCTGGTAGAACTATTCCACTTTTAGTCATTTCCTCTGCTTCTAATCTTTTAATAACAACTCTGTCTCCAAGTGGTCTGATGTTCATAAAAAAACCTCCTTAAGTTTATAATTATATAAATTTTATAATATACTCTTTGTTAGCACTCATCACTATCGAGTGCTAATTACAATATTTATAATAAAGAAAACTTCCATTATTATCAAGTGTAATCACATTATCCATTAGCCCAAATTTAGCCATTATTCCGTTTTATTTCGATTTATCTCTGTATTTCTTATATTATCACTTTTTCTCTTTATGCATTCTATGAAAAAAGTCAATAATGCTATGTCCTTTCCAAAATCCAAGGATAAATAAGGCTATAGCTACTATAGCAATTATTATCATGGAGGAATAGTTTTCCATATGTATTCCTTCGCCGAAAAATGCTGATGCAAGTATCCACGGAAATCTTCCTATTGAAGAATAAAGTATAAAGTCTACTAGGGTTACATTTGACACCCCAGCTACATACACCAGTACATCCTTAGGTATTCCAGGTATTAAATAAATTATGAGAATTACAATTTTATTGCTTCCTGCATCAAGTACTTTTTTAAATCTTTTTAGATTTCTTTTCTCAATCATCCTTATTACATATTTTTTTATGAAGTATTTTGCAAATAAATATCCTAGGGTACTCCCCATCAAAATCCCGGCACTAGATAATATACTACCCCACAGGGCCCCAAATATGTATCCTCCTGCCACCTGAGTTACTTCACCTGGTATAAAAAATATTACAACTTGAATTATTTGGATTAACACAAACATTATTATGCTAAAAGATCCATAAGATAATATCCACTGCTTAAATTCTTCTGGATTTCTAAACATAGTTGAATGTCTAAAAAACAACTGATAAGCTCCTATAATTAATGGAATTGAAATAAGTATTAAAAAAATTTTCAACCTATTTTCTTTTATTTTATCCTTTGTTAATCGTAACCAGTTCTTACTTTTTTCCATAGATATTCTCCTATTAAACTTACAAAATTTAATATAAGCATAAAAAACTTTAGTCTATTTTAATATTGTTTTCCCTTGCATAGTAAAATAAGTATTGTTGTGCAAAACCAGAAAGCTCACCAAATTTTTCTCTTCCGAAGGCTCTTATTTTAGGTAGGGATACATCAGGAGCTAAATAAAAAAATTGCATAGCTCTTTTTACCCACACATCTACAGGGAAAGCTGAATACTTTTGCATAGAAAATAACATTATACAGTCAGAAACTTTAGGGCCAACTCCGTTAAAGCCTTTCAAGCCCTCATGACAGTCATCATCACTAAGACTTTTTATATGTTCTAAACTCCTTGTACCTTCTACCACACTTTTAATTCCATCGATTATATACTTAGCTCTAAAACCTACCCCTAATGCTTCTATTTCTTCCATAGTAGCCTTCTCTAGTGCTTCTGGTGTAGGAAAGGTGTAATAAGTCTTTCCATTGTACTCTAATTGATTTCCATAGGTTTTACTTATGTTTTCTATAGCTCTTTTTATCATAGGTATCCTATTATTAGCTGAAGTTATAAAGGATATTAAGATTTCAAAAGGTTCCTGCTGAAGTAGCCTTATACCATAACCAAAATCTACAGCTTTTTTAAGAAGTGGATCTTTGCCTAACTCTTCTTTTATATCACTATAATTTCTTCTTAAATCAAAGTAATCACACCATATACTATTAAAATCTTCTAAATTAGTGTTGTGCAATATAACATCCTTATCACATTTCTCTACTTCTATAACCTTACCAAAGGCTACCCCTATATAATTATCATTGCTTTGCCTATGCCATCTAAAACATTGACCACAATCAAATATATGAGGAAGTTCAAAACTTGTTACTCCTTTTAAAATAACTTTGCCTTCTTCTTCTATTAATTCTTTAAAGTCCATGGTATCACTCCATTCCATATACAAATATTTCTAATTATTAATTCTATGATAATATCCAAAATGGATTAAGTAAACTTAATTTTTATTAGATAATGAATAAGTTAATCTTGTGGAGCTTCTTTGTAAGCTGCTTTGGACTAAACATAGGTACTTTGTGAACAAACTGCCTTTGCTACATCAAAGCAACTTACCTAGGCTAATGAGCTGCAAGGCTGGCCAACACCCCCTTAAAGAAAGTTACCTACTTGAAGCTTCCAAAGTTTTGTTAAACTAAGAAAAGTAATGCTATGAATATTCTCAACATCACTGGTATAAATTATTCCATTAAAGTTACTATTTATCTAATATAGTAACTCCTTCATTAGCAATTACTCTATTGATTTGAATCTTCCCTACTGTGATTTTCTTTGAGTTTATTTTACTGACTCCAAAATCCTTCTTCAACTTATATTTAAAATGAAAATATGTTTAAAATAAAAAGGCCGCCAAAATGGCGACCTTTTATAATTAATTCTAATTATTATTGTTGTTCAGAAAGTTGAGTATCTATAGCTTTAGCAGCCTTCTTACCAGCTTCCATTGCAAGTATAACTGTTGCAGCACCTGTTACAGCATCTCCACCAGCATATACTTTAGATTTTGAAGTTAATCCTGTTTCTTCTTCAGCAACTATACACTTCCATTTATTGATTTCAAGTTCTGGAGTTGTTGCTGGAATTAATGGGTTTGGTGATGTTCCTAGAGACATAATAACAGTGTCGCAATCTAATGTAAACTCAGAGTTTGGAACAACTTGTGGTCTTCTTCTTCCAGATGCATCTGGCTCACCAAGTTCCATTCTTACGCACTTCATTCCTTTAACCCAACCCTTTTCATCTCCAAGTATTTCTACTGGATTTACAAGAAGGTCTAGAATAACGCCTTCTTCTTTAGCATGATGAACTTCTTCAACTCTTGCTGGTAATTCTGCTTCACTTCTTCTGTAAACAATATGAGTTTCAGAACCAAGTCTTAATGCTGTTCTTGCTGCGTCCATAGCAACGTTTCCGCCACCAACTACTGCTACAACCTTACCAGATTTGATTGGAGTTGAATATTCTTCTTTGAAGGCTTTCATTAAGTTGTTTCTTGTTAAGAATTCATTAGCAGAGAATACTCCATTTAGGTTTTCTCCTGGTATTCCCATGAATTTTGGAAGACCTGCTCCTGAACCTATGAATACTGCATCAAATTTCTCATCATTGATTAACTCATCTACAGTAACTGTTCTACCAACAACTACGTTAGTTTCAATTTTTACACCTAATTTTCTAAGGTTATTTATTTCATGTTTAACTACTGTATCTTTTGGTAATCTGAATTCTGGAATTCCATAAACTAAAACTCCACCTGGTTCATGTAATGCTTCAAATACAGTTACATCATAACCCATTTTAGCAAGATCTCCAGCACAAGTTATTCCTGCTGGACCTGAACCTATTACAGCTACTCTTTTATCCTTTTTCTCAACTTCTTTTGTTAAATCTACATTGTTTTCTCTTGACCAGTCAGCAACAAATCTTTCAAGCTTACCAATAGCTACTGATTCTCCTTTTATTCCAAGAACACATTTACTTTCGCATTGTAATTCTTGAGGACAAACTCTTCCACAAACTGCTGGAAGTGCTGTATATTTATCTAAAGCTTTTGCAGCTTCTGCAAAGTCCTTATTTTTAACATGTTGTATAAACTCTGGTACATCTATAGATACAGGACATTTACCAACACATGGTTTGTTTTTACAATTTAAACATCTTGAAGCTTCTTGAACAGCTTCTTCTTCTGTATATCCTAAACAAACTTCTTGAAAGTTTGTAGCTCTTACTTTTGGGTCTTGCTCTGCAATTGGAGTTCTTTTCATTCTATCCATTATGCATTTCCTCCTCTTCCACAACCTGGTTTCATAGTATCTTTATTAACTTCCTCATCTTTATACATTGATAATCTCTTAAGAGCTTCATCAAAGTTAACTTTATGTCCATCAAATTCTGGACCATCAACACAAGCAAACTTAGTTTCATCTCCTACAGTAATTCTACAAGCACCACACATTCCAGTTCCATCAACCATAATTGGGTTTAAGCTTACTATAGTTTTAATTCCTAGCTCTTCAGTTAATTTACATACAAATTTCATCATTATCATTGGTCCTATAGCAACAACTAAGTCATATTTTTTACCTTGGTTATTTACTAAGTCCTTTAATTTTTCAGTAACTAATCCCTTAAAGCCATGGCTACCATCATCAGTAGTTACATAAGCATTGCCTGCAACTGCTGTCATTTCTTCTTCTAAAATTACCATATCCTTAGTTTTATATCCCATGATAACATCAGCTTTTATTCCTTGCTCATGTAACCATTTAACTTGAGGATATACTGGTGCTGTACCAACTCCCCCAGCAATGAATATTATGTTTTTATTTTTTAATTCTTCCATATCCTCATGAAGAAGCTCTGATGGCATTCCTAATGGTCCAACAAAGTCATAAAAACTTTGTCCTACCTCATAATTTGCCATATCCTTTGTAGTACATCCCATAGTTTGAACTACAATTGTAACTGTTCCTTTTGCTGGATCCGTATCGCAAACAGTTAAAGGTACTCTTTCACCCTTTTCATCCATTCTAATAATGATGAACTGACCTGGTTTTGCAGATTTAGCTACTCTTGGAGCTTCAACTTTCATCATGAAAATTGAAGGAGTTAAAAGTCTTTTCTCAACAATTTTATACATAATACATCCTCCACATCTAAACATTTGTTTAATATTAAAAATATTTAAATTTATTTGTCTACAAATTATGAATCTTTAACAAATTTTGCTAGGTTTCCAACTAATTAACCTGTCAATATGTCCCATTATCCTATATTAGTATAACTCTATAAGCAGTTATATAATACATCAATGTTAAACATTGAACAAGTTCATTGTTTTCACAACTTTAGAAGGATTTTCAAGTTCTACTAAAGTTTAGTTTTCATCCCAAAACTCTTAGTTAAAGAGTGTGAGATATTTATACTTTCAAAATACCGTTAAGGTTTACATTTGAAAAATTACATAAAAAATAGACAATATGTAAAACCACATTAAAAAACAATGCTATTTACATCCTGTCCTTTTACCTGAAAGTTTCCCTAGGGCTCTTATCCTTCCCTAAGTTTCTTCTTCGATGTCCAATTTTGGATCTCTCCAGGGTCGTGTCTGATTATTGTATCTTACCTGAAAGCTTTTGAATAAGTCATAGCATAGCTTATCCATTTCTTCTACGGTTACCCCCTAATATAGAAGTATCTCCAATAACCATCATCCACTCAATATTCACATTACACATCTATTTTATAGTTTTATTTAATACTAGTCAATATGAACATGCTGTAGAAAGTGTGAATATTTTCAAAACATGAATAATGCTGTCATCTACTGTCACTTTTTATTTCTTAATACTATTAAGTTATTGTATGAAACTTTCTTGATTTCCATAAAGGGAATCAACGTTAAGACTTATCTTGTACATTGTTTTTACTTTGTCTCCCTTATGCTTCTGGGTTGTAAGTAGAATATATTATCATAATATAACCCTATATTTTTTGAAACCATTTTCAAAAAGCTACAAATTGTAGCCCCCTATGAAAAGCTCCATAGAGGGCCTTTAATTCTCTTAGAAATTTACTTTTGTTCCATTATATATGCAAGTAAATAATTTCTTCATTTCTTCTACTGTTATTGCTCTTGGATTTGAGCCTGTGCAAGCATCTCCAATAGCATTTTCAGCTACATAATCTAAGTTATTATTAAAGTCTTCTTCATTTATTCCATAAGCTTTTAAAGTTGTAGGAATATCCATAGTTTTGTTTAAATCTTTAATAGTATCTGTTAATGCATCAACTAACTCTTCATCAGTATTTCCCTTTAGCCCTAAATTTCTTGCTATAGTAGCATATATATCCATGCAAGCTTTCTTGTTAAAGTCTATTACATAAGGTAAGAATACAGCATTAGCACATCCATGAGGAATATGGAATACTGCTCCTGTTTTGTGAGCCATAGAATGAGTTATTCCTAGTAGTGCATTTGAGAATGCCATACCAGCTAAACATTGAGCTATATGCATGTTATCCCTAGCTTTTCCATCTCCATTATAAGAATTTAATAGATTTTCTTTTATCATTATAATAGCTTGCATTGCAAGTGGATCTGAGAATGGCGATCTTAATGCTGCTACATAAGCTTCAATAGCATGAGTTAATGCATCCATACCAGTGTAAGCTGTTAATTGTTTTGGCATTGTCATAGCGATTTCTGTATCTAAAATTGCTATATCTGGAGTAATATTGAAATCTGCTAATGGATATTTTATTTTCTTTTTATAATCTGTAATTACTGAAAAAGCAGTTACTTCTGTTGCTGTACCACTTGTTGATGGTATTGCAATAAATCTTGCCTTATTTCTTAGTGTAGGAATTGTAAATGGATCCTTTATATCATCAAAAGTAATTTCTGGGTGCTCATAGAATACCCACATGGCTTTAGCTGCATCAATCGGTGATCCCCCTCCAATTGAAACGATCCAATCTGGACCAAAGTCTCTCATTACCTCTGCACCTTTCATAACTGTTTCTATAGATGGATCTGGTTCTACTCCCTCGAACAGTCTAACTTCCATTTTTGCTTCTTCTAATAAGTTTTTAACTTTATCTAAAAAACCAAACTTTTGCATTGAGCTTCCGCCAGTAACAATAATTGCTTTTTTCCCCTGTAAAGTTTTTAATACTTCTAAGGATTTTTCTCCAAAATAAATATCTCTTGGTAATGTAAATCTGTTCATAAATACCCCTCCTATGTAATCAGCTTATGAATTTTAAAGCTTCTTAAAATTTAAAATAGGAATAGTTAAATAATTAACTATCTTATAAATTAATTATAGTACAACAAGTTTAGGAAATCAGTATTTTTAACCAAATTAATAAAAACTTAACAATTAACTGCTAAGTTTTTATTAATTCAATATACTTAAAACATTCACAATGACTTATATATGATTTTAATGGATAATCATTTGTTAAATATGTAACACTTTTTCTTATATTAATTACCTATTCGTCATCAAATTACAAAAATTTCAGACCTTTAGTATATCATTTAGTACCCTTTAGCTTTTTAAGCTATACACTATTTGTATTTATGAATAAGCTCCTTTAAAAAAGTAATAGTTTCTATTGGATACCTTCCTACAGATACCTCACCAGCAAGCATAACTCCTGTTACTCTGTTATTTATGAAGTTATATAAATCATTCACTTCTGCAATGCTAGGCACTAGAGAATATTTCATAGACTCTAACACATAGGTGCCTATAATAAATTCTTTTTTACTTTTCTTCATTATACTTATTAATTGTTGCTGCACTTTTGGTATATCAACTAAATCAAGCTCTGCAGATAAGTCTCCTCTTCCTAGAATTATCCCATCTACTGATTTCAATATATGCTCAAAATTTCTTATTCCTTCTCTACATTCAACTTTTGCCCATACTTTAGGAAACTTGTATTCAGTGTTCTTTCTAACTAATTTACCAATATAAGCTTTCAGCTCCTGTATATTTCTCTCAGAGGTCACATAAGAAAGACATATTATATCTACCTTGTTCTTAAGGGCAAAGTTTACATCTTTTTTATCTTTTGAGGTAAGGTTCATTCCTTTTCTGTCTATACCCGGCACATTGATGCCTTTTTCTCCCCTTATAATTCCCCCTCTTACCACCACCGTTTTTATTAGCTCTTCCCCTGCTATTCTATGATTAACCTGAAACTCCATAGTGGCATCCTTCATTAGTATTTTTTCCACTCCATAAAGAAGAGAAAAATTTCCCTCAAGTTTTATAGGCACTAAAGTTTCATTTTGAAACCCTTGCCAATTTTTTGCATAGAAGTTTTCACTACAAAACATAACTTTTTCGTTACCCTCTACCTTAATTGCTTTGTTAAACAGGTTAGATATTCTAATTTTATTCCCTTGTAGATCTGCAATTATCGGTACCTTAGGATAATTTTTCTTAGTATAATCTATAAGTTCTTCTGCTAAATCATAATTTATATGAGAAAAGTTGAACCTCATCATATTCAAGCCAGCTCCAACTAATCTATCTACATCCTCTTTTTCTCTCACATTAGGTCCTATCGAACAAATAATCTTCATATTATACTCCCATTTTACTAAAATAAACCTGAAAAAAAAATTACAATATATTCTAATTATAACATATCCAAAATAGTTGGCTATAATCAAAAACTCATAAAAAAGCCCTAGATTTCTCTAGGGCTTCCTAAGTAAACCTAAAGGTTCTAGCTTTACCTGGGGTTCTTTTATTTATACAGCAAAATCAAAGATAAATAAAAGAATATAATATACTGTTTTGTATAATTAGATTACTTTTGATAGTTGTGGAAGCCTCTTCCTGTTTTTCTACCAAGGTATCCAGCTCTAACATACTTTCTTAGAAGACTGTGAGCTCTGTATTTTGTATCTCCAGTTTCCTTATATAATACATCCATAATAGCAAGACAAACATCAAGTCCTATTAAATCACCTAATGCTAATGGGCCCATTGGGTGATTTGCTCCAAGCATCATAGCTTTATCGATATCCTCTGCATTTGCAATTCCTTCTGCAAAGATTCCTACAGCTTCATTAATCATTGGAACAAGTATTCTATTAACTACGAATCCAGGAGCTTCTGCTACCTCTACAGGCTCTTTGCCCATTGCTAAAGTTAATTCCTTTATAGCATTATAAGTTTCTTCCGAAGTTGCCATTCCTCTTATAATCTCAACAAGCTTCATTATTGTTGCAGGGTTGAAGAAATGCATTCCTATAACTTTGTCTGGTCTTAAAGTTGCTGTAGCTATTTCAGTTATTGAAAGTGATGAGGTATTTGTAGCTAAAATTGCTTCTGGCTTACAAATCTTATCTAAGTCAGCAAATATTTGTTTTTTAATTTCCATATTTTCTACTGCTGCTTCAATTACTAAATCTACATCATCTAATAGGTTTAAATTAGTGGTTCCACTGATTCTTGATAATATATTTTCAACTTCTTCATTTGTGATTTTCCCTTTTGCTGCAAGCTTTTCTAGACCTTTTTTTATTCCTGAAATTCCTTTTTCAACGAATTCATCCTTAATATCTCTGATGATTACTTCAAAGCCTTTTGCAGCAAATGCTTGAGCTATTCCAGCTCCCATGGTGCCAGCACCAAGAACACAAATTTTTTCCATAATATAACACCCCTTTAGTGAATTTTATATTTTAAAAATCTCAATTTAAATATGAGCTTTTTATTTATATATATTTTTTTAGTTGAAAAAACTATATATCTTCCATAACTATATTACCATAACTTTCATATTAAAATAAACCCCAATACTCCTAGAGCATTGGGGTATATTACTATTTTTGCATTGCTTTGTATTGAGCAGTAAGCTCTGGAACTATTTTAGTATAGTCTCCAACTAATGCAACATCTGCAATCTTCATGATTGGAGCATCTGCATCTTTGTTTATAGCTATGATAAAGTTAGAATCTTGCATTCCAGCTAAGTGCTGAATTGCTCCAGATATACCACAAGCTATATAAATTGTTGGTCTAACTGTTTTTCCTGTTTGTCCTACTTGAACTGATTTATCAACCCAGCCATTATCAACAGCTGCTCTTGAACCAGCTACTGAACCGCCTAGTGCATCAGCAAGGTCTTTTAAAACTGAGAAGTTTTCTTTAGAACCTACACCTCTACCACCAGCTACGATAAATTCAGCTTCAATGATATCTTCAACTTCTTTAGCTAATTTAACAACTTCTAAAACTTCTGTTCTTATATCTTCTTTAGCTAATGAAAGGTTAGCTTTTTCTATTTTAAAGCTTCTGTTTTCATCTCTAGTTAATTTCTCGAAAACTCCTGGTCTAACAGTAGACATCTGTGGTCTATGATCTCCACAAACGATTGTAGCCATTAAGTTTCCACCGAAAGCTGGTCTTGTCATTAATAGGTTGCTGTTTTCTGGATCTATATCTAATGATGTACAGTCAGCTGTAAGTCCTGTAGATAATTTTCCAGCAACTCTTGGACCTAAGTCTCTTCCTATATAAGAAGCTCCTATAAACATGATTTCTGGTTTCTTTTCATTGATTAAATCAGCTATAACTTTTGCGTATCCATCAGTAGTATAGTGGCTTAATAACTCATGATCAGCAACTAAAACCTTGTCTGCTCCAAAAGCACCTAATTCTTTAGTCATTTCTTCAATGTTTTTATGTCCAAGAAGTAATGCAGTAAGCTCTACTCCTAATTTATCAGCGATTTCTCTACCTTTTCCAAGTAATTCTAATGCAACATTTTGAAGTTCTCCATCTCTTTGCTCAGCAAAGACCCAAACTCCTTTATAATCTCCTATATTCATAGTAATTCCCTCCTACTTATATCCTAGATGAAGTGTTTTTCTTTTAGTTTAGATAATGCGATTTGTGCAGCTTCTTTTGGTGATACATTGTAGATCTCACCTTTGCCTTTTGCTTCTTTTGCCCAAGATCTTTTAACTTTTGTAGGTGAACCTTTTAATCCTAAAAGAGCTACATCTACATTAATATCTTGTACAGTCCAAACCTTTATCTCTTTTTCTTTTGCTAAAGAGAATATGTTTTTAATATTCATGTATCTTGGAAGGTTTAAAGTTTCGATAGCTGTTAATAGAACTGGAGTTTGAACTTTGATATACTCATATCCATCTTCCCAAGCTCTTCTAACTTTTAATCCATTCTCTTCTACTTTAACTTCTTCAACATAAGTTATTTGTGGAAGGTTTAAATGTTCTGCTATTTCTGGTCCTACTTGAGCTGTATCTCCATCTATAGCTTGTCTTCCTGCGAATATGATATCATACTCTAAATTTTTAATAGCAGCTGCTAAAGCATGTGAAGTTGCAAGAGTATCAGCTCCTGCGAAAGCTCTATCAGTAACTAATATAGCTTCGTCTGCTCCCATTGCTAATGCTTCTTCTAAAGCTACTCTAGCTTGTGGTGGTCCCATTGTTATTATAGTAACATGAGCACCATTTTCATCTTTTAATCTTAATGCTTCCTCTAAAGCATTTTTATCATCTGGATTTATTATTGAAGGAACACCATCTCTTATAAGAGTTCCTGTTTTTGGATCTATTTTAACTTCATTTGTATCTGGAACTTGTTTTAAGCAAACAACTATTTTCATCATTAATTCCCTCCTACTTTAAGACGTTAGCTGAAATAACCATTCTTTGAACTTCTGAAGTTCCTTCATAGATTTCAGTTATCTTAGCGTCTCTCATCATTCTTTCTACTGGGTATTCTTTTGTATATCCGTATCCGCCGAAGATTTGAACTGCTTTAGTTGTAACTTCCATAGCTACTTCTGATGCATATAATTTAGCTCTTGCAGCTTCTAATGAATAAGATACTCCTTTATCTTTGTTGTTAGCAGCTTTGTAAACTAATAATCTAGCAGCCTGAACTTTAACATCCATATCAGCTATCATCCATTGTAATCCTTGGAATGCAGCAAGTGGTTTTCCGAACTGTTTTCTTTCTTTCATGTAAGCAACTGCTTCATCTAAAGCTCCTTGAGCTATTCCTAGTGCTTGAGCAGCTATACCAATTCTTCCACCATCTAGAGTATTCATTGCAACTCTAAATCCTTGACCTTCTTTTCCAAGCAAGTTTTCTTTTGGAACTATACAGTTTTCGAATACTAACTCAGTTGTTGAAGATGCTCTTATTCCTAATTTCTCTTCAACTTTTCCTATTGAGAAACCTGGGAAAGATTTTTCAACGATGAAAGCAGATATTCCTTTAGTTCCTTTTGATTTGTCTGTCATAGCAAATACTATGAATATATCTGCAACACCACCATTAGTGATGAATATTTTAGAACCATTTAATATATAGTTATCACCATCTAAAACAGCTGTAGTTTGTTGTCCTGCAGCATCTGTTCCTGCGTTAGGCTCAGTTAATCCGAAAGCACCTAGTTTTTCACCTTTTGCAAGTGGTACTAAGTATTTTTCTTTTTGAGCTGGAGTTCCAAAAGCATATATTGGTGAAGCACCTAATGAAGTATGAGCTGATAATATAACTCCTGTTGATCCGCATACTCTTGAAAGTTCTTCTACAGCTATTGCATAAGATAGGTTGTCTCCACCTGCTCCACCTAACTCAACTGGGAATGGAATACCCATCATATGGTATTTAGCCATTTTTTCAACATTTTCCATTGGGAATCTTTCAGTAACATCTATTTCAGCAGCAATTGGTTTTACGTCAGTCTCAGCGAATTCCCTTACCATTTTTCTTACAAAATCTTGTTCCTTAGTTAGTGAAAAGTTCATTTCCCTTTACCTCCTATAATTTATACATTTATAGTACTATTTCTACTCGTACCTTATCTATTTTTAAACGTCTTATCTCTTTTCTCAACAAAAGCAGTCATACCTTCTTTTTGGTCTTCTGAACTAAAGCAAAGTCCAAATACTTCTGCTTCATAAGCTATTGCACTATCTATATCCATTTGCATTCCCTTATTTATAGCAGTCTTGCATAACTTAACAGCTATAGGGGCATTTTTAGCTATTTTACTTGCCATTGCTTTAACTTCATCTAATAAAACTTCTGGTTCAACTACCTTATTTACTAGACCAATTCTTAAAGCTTCCTCAGCAGTTATAATATCACCTGTGTATATTAATTGCTTAGCCATTCCTTCACCAACTAATCTAGCTAATCTCTGAGTTCCGCCAAACCCAGGGGTTATTCCTAGACCAACTTCTGGCTGTCCGAATTTAGCCTTTCCTGAAGCTACTCTTATATCACAAGCCATTGAAAGTTCACATCCACCGCCTAGAGCAAAACCATTAATCGCAGCGATAACTGGTTTATCTAAGTTCTCTAGTTTTCTAAAAACTCTGTTTCCTAGCACTCCAAAGTTTCTTCCTTCCATCGGATTTAAATCTTTCATTTCTGATATGTCTGCACCTGCAACAAAAGCCTTACCTTCTCCTGTCAAAACAACTACATATACTTCATCATCTTGTGCAATAGTATCAATAACATTATCTAATTCTTTTAAAGTTTCAGAGTTTAAAGCATTTAATGCCTTTGGTCTGTTAATCTTAACTATCGCTAAATTGCCTTCTTTTTCAAAGATGATATTACTATAATTCATTCTTTTCATCTCCCCATGAATCTTTTCCTTCATAATTTGTTAATTTCGTAACAAATTGAAGTAAAAAATAATTGAAGCATGTTTGCCTCAATTATTATTATATAAGGTATTTAATAACATTTCAATATGAATTGTTATTTTTTTTACAAGATTTAAAAAATATTTATATTTATTTAAATCTTTATCAGTGTTAAGACTTATATTACTGTGAATTCCTAACACCATTGTATATTTCTGTCGGAAACTTAGCTCAATTCTTGCTCATTTAGCAAATAACTTAGAGTCATAAGACTTTCACTTAAGTGAACATTTTCCACTATTACGTCATTAGGTACTTTTAAGTCTACAGGGGCAAAGTTCCAAATTGCCTTAACTCCATTTTTAGTTACTACATCACTAACATTTTGCGCTCTATTCTTTGGCACACATAATATAGCTATATCAATTTTGTTTTCTCTTAAAAATCCTTCTAGATCATCTATATCTTGAATTTCTATATCTCTAATTTTAAGTCCTATTAATTTTACATTGATATCAAAAATTCCTTTTAGATTGAAGGACATTCTTTCGAATTTAGTATAATTCGCAATAGCCTGACCTATGTTACCAGCACCTACAATTACAGTGTTATACTCTCTGTTCAGTCCTAGTATACCAGCAATTTGATGTAATAGTTCTTTAACATTATAACCATATCCTTGCTGACCAAAATCTCCAAAGCAATTTAAGTCCTGTCTTATTTGAGATGCAGTGAAGCCTATCTTTTCACTTAGTTCCTTTGAAGATATTCTATCCACATCATTTTTGGCAAGTTCATTTAAGTATCTATAATACTTTGGTAACCTCTTTATTACTGCCATAGAAATATTCTTTTTTCTTTCCAATGTTTCCACCCCTAACTTAGTATTGTAATATTTTACTCTTGTATTTTCAAATCAACCACTGCATTTTTACTGCTTAAGTTCATCATAAAATTTCCTTTGTATGTAAATACCCTTGTTAAAACTTTTTAATTACTATCTTTAGTATTACCTATTATTCAAAATCCCTATAACACAAAATAATATAATTTATCCATACTTTTTCTATATATAACTATCATATTACAAATATTTTAGTACAATTTAATAATTAACTAAAATTATGTATAAATATGTATTAATTCTCAATTATATATTATATCACCAAATTAAGATATACGCTATATTTTTTATAAAATTTACATTAATGTTCGGTAGGTTTTATCATATATATTAACTTTTACTACAAAAATCCTTTCATTCGTAGTAAAATATATAATCAAGGACGGTGAACAACATGATAGTTTTAAGTTGCAAGAATCTTCATAAAAGCTTTGGTATAGATGTAATTTTAAAAGATATTACTTTTAATATAAATGAGGGCGAAAAAATAGGATTAATCGGTTCAAACGGTGCTGGTAAATCTACTTTATTTAAAATATTAACTTCTCAACTAGAGCATGATAGTGGAGAGTTATTTATAGATAGATCTAAAAAACTTGGATACCTATCCCAAAATCTGGCTTTAGAATCAGAAAACTCTATTTACGAGGAGCTTCTTTCTGTTTTTAATAACCTATTATCAATGGAAGAAAAACTTAAAGCCCTAGAAATAAAAATGAATGAGCCCTATGATGCCTCTAACGAAGCTTATCACAATAAAATATTCGCAGAGTATACAACTCTTACCGAGGTATACGCAAACAATGGTGGCTATACCTATAAAGGTGAAATTAGTAGAGTATTAAAAGGACTAGGTTTTACAGAAGAAGATTTCAATAAATCTATTAGCATACTTAGTGGTGGTCAGAAGACTAGAGTAGCCCTATGTAAACTTCTTCTAACTAGCCCTGATATTTTACTTCTAGATGAGCCTACAAACCACCTTGATTTGGATGCCATAGAATGGCTAGAAGAGTATCTGAAGGCTTATAAAGGTACAATGATTATCATATCCCATGATAGATTTTTCCTAGATGCTATAACTAATAAGACCTTAGAACTAATTAATGGTATTATAGACAGCTATAATGGCAATTATACTGCATTTATAGAACTTAAAAAGCAGAACTATGAAGTAATGCTTAAAGCCTATAATCTTCAACAAGCTGAAATTAAGAGACAAGAAGATATTATTACTCGTTATAAATCTTTTAATAGGGAGAAAAGCGTAAGGGCCGCAGAGAGTCGCCAAAAGGCACTAGACAAAGTAGAACGAATAGATGCTCCTCACAAGGAACAAAAGGCTTCTAGAATAAAATTTGAAACTCAAATTAAAAGCGGAAACGATGTGCTTTATATCGAAAACTTAGCAAAGTCCTTTGGTGAAAAGTTATTATTCCAAGGGTTAAACATGGATATTAAAAGAGAAGAAAAGCTTGCTCTCATAGGGGAAAACGGTCGCGGTAAAACCACTTTATTTAAAATCATTATGGATAGATTACCAAGCGATACTGGAATTAAAGTTCTAGGAAAGAATGTTTTCTTAGGTTATTACGACCAGGAACAATCTAACTTAAATCTAGATAAGACAATTCTAGATGAAGTATGGGATGACTTCCCAAATATGACTACCACAGAAATTAGAAATGCTCTAGCAGCATTTTTATTCACAGGTGAAGATGTATTTAAGCAAATATCCACACTTAGCGGTGGGGAAAGGTGCAGAATTAATCTTTTAAAACTTATGTTATCTAAAGCTAACTTTCTTTTATTAGATGAACCTACAAACCATTTAGACATTATGTCTCGTGAGGCTTTAGAAGATGCAATTACAGATTATGATGGAACCATAATTGTAATTTCCCACGATAGATATTTCTTAAATAAAGTTATTAACAAAATCTTTGAACTTAAAGAAGATGGAATTAAGGAGTATCTTGGAAACTACTCTTACTATATAGAGAAAAAGAAGAATCCATTAAGATTTAAGGAAGAAGAAGAATATGATGGTTTAACTAAAACTCAAATTAAGTTAGACAAAAAGAAAAAGAAAGAACTAGAAAAAGTAGAAAAGGAAAAGAAAAACAAAGTAAAATCTATAGAAGATAACATTGCTAAGCTTGAAGAAGCCCTAGAACAGCTCCAATCAGAATTATGCTTAGAGGAAGTATATTCTAACCCTGAGAAAAGTATGGAAGTAAACAAATCCATCTCTCAGGCTCAGGAATCACTTGAGGAATTATATGCTCAATGGGAAACCATAATTTAAGGCTTCTTGGAAAGGGTGTTTCTATTTTCTTTTTTACTAAGTAGCTAAAATTCTTTTCAAATTCTTTCAACGGCATCCTTCTAGCACTTAAGAGAAGAAGAATAAGCAAAATTAAAGAAATCATGTCAGTACTATCCTGATATGATTTCTTTAATTTTAAATATGATTTGCTCTACTTTATAATCATAGTAGAACTACTTAACAGTTACAAGTTAAGATTTTTCAATCCTTATTCAAACAGTTTATTATTAAATAATAATCCAACGAATTGTCAATGATATTTAAACCTAAATAATTATCTCTTTTATGTTTGAACTTTTTTCTCAAGTCTTCCACATATTGTTTTACAATAGAACTAGCTAATATCATTATTTCATCACCTTAACTTAAATTTATTAGAGACCTATTGTCATAAATCATAATAAGAAATGAGTTATATATTTGTTTACTTTTGTCTCTATTGTTATTATGCACAGAAAACTACATATTATTACACCAATTTACAATATTCATACCTTATTACACTTTAAGGTATGAAAAAACACAGGAAAACTCCTGTGTTTTAAAGATTATATATATATATTAAAAAGGGTTATATACTTGTAAAATATTTTTAAACTATTTATTTAGACCTCTTGCAACCATTTCTGTAACTGCGAAAGAAGCTACATCATCTGCATATTTACCTGGTCCGAATCCAGCATCATATCCAAGCTCTTTAGCAAGCTCATGAGTTATTCTTGGACCTCCACACACTAAAATAACCTTATCTCTTATACCTTCTGCTTCTAAAAGCTCTACAAGGTTAGTTAAGTTTTGGATGTGTACATCCTTTTGAGTAACTGTTTGAGACACTAAAAGTACATCTGCTTTAAGCTCTATAGCTTTTTTAATAAACTCTTCGTTTTCAACTTGGCTTCCAAGGTTGTAAGCTTCTATCATTTCATATCTCTCAAGGCCATAGTGTCCTGCAAAGCCTTTCATGTTCATGATAGCATCTATTCCAACTGTGTGAGCATCTGTTCCTGTTGACGCTCCAATAATTGTAACTTTTCTTCCAATATGCTCTTTTACATACTCAGAAACTTGTTTCATATCCATTGTATCTACCTCAACTGTTTGAACATGGATTTCATCATAGTTTACAGTATGTTGTAGTGAACCATAAACAACATAGAAAGTAAATTCTACATCTAAAGCTTGGTGATTAGCAACGTTAGGATCTTTTAAACCCATAGCTTTAGCTAGTTGTGCTGCAGCTTCTATTCCTCTTTCATCATCTTTAACTGGTAGTGTAAAGCTCACTTGAACTTTACCATCATTCATAGTATCTCCGTAAGGCTTAAGCTTAGTTAAGTCTAAGTTTGTATCAAAGTCTCTTACTTCAGTAGAATATAATCCGCCGCTCATTATTTGTTACCTCCTAACATTAATTCTATGAATGGGTTGAAGTATCCATTTTCGATTTCTACAACGCCATTAAGACCTTTTCCTCCAGTAAGTGGTCTTTTTATACCTGCAAACTTACCTTGCTCAAGAGTTCTAAATAAGCCTTCTTTTTCAATTTCTCCAATTAAATCAGCTGCCTTATTTAATACTTCATCAACTCTTGTTTGCATGATTCCACCTTCTTTGAAAGTGATTTCAGAACCAAGGTCCTTCATAGTATTAAAGATGTATTGAGCATTATCTATAGAAATAGCTCTATCACTCATAAATGGAGTATGAATAGCTTCTGTCAACATTCCAAGTAAGTGTAATTTTTGAGAAGTCATTATTGTAACCATGTTAAATAACGCATCTTGAACTTGTCCTTTGAATATATCTCCAGTCATGAACTTAGTTGGTGGCATGTATTTTAATGGTGCCTTAGGGAATATCTCTCTAGCCATTTGTGCTTGTGCAAGTTCAAATAAGAATCCATTTTCAACTTTTGGATCTATTTCAAACGCATGTCCAAGCCCCATTTGCTCTTCTGGAAGTCCAGCAACTAAAGCAAATTGCTCGTTTATAAATTGAGAAGCAAGTACTGTATGAGCCTCTTCTACAGCATCTGCAGTTGTTAAATAGTTATCTTCTCCAGTGTTAATTATAACTCCAGCAAAGCCGTTAATTATTCTTGAGAAGTACTGGTCAACTATAGTTCTTTGCATATTTATATCTCTAAATAGTATTCCGTATAATGCATCATTAAGCATTACGTCTAATCTCTCTAAAGCTCCCATAGCTGCAATTTCTGGCATACATAAACCTGAACAGTAGTTACATAGTCTTATGTATCTTCCTAATTCTTCACCTACTTCATCAAGAGCTGATCTCATAAGTCTGAAGTTTTCTTGAGTTGCAAAAGTTCCTCCGAAACCTTCTGTAGTAGCTCCATATGGAACATAGTCAAGTAAGCTTTGTCCTGTTGTTCTAATAACAGCAATTACGTCTGCTCCTTGTTTAGCTGCAGCTTTAGCTTGAATTATATCTTCATAAATATTTCCTGTTGCAACAATAACATAAAGATACGGACCTGTTTTATCCCCAAATCTTCCAAGGTATTCTTCTCTTTTACCTCTATTAGATCTTACTCTTTCAACTGCTGCTTTTGCTACCTTATCAACAGCCATTTTAATTTCAAATTCATCGTGCATTGGTAATTTTGTTAAATCGATTTCACCTTTTGCTACTTTCTCAGCTATTTCTTGTGGAGTTAATCCTGTTTCTATCATAGCATTTCCAATGAACTTAGAAGCTCCTAATGCTAATCCATTACCTTTTGTAATATTTTCTACCACAACGTTTGGTAGTGGTACTCCAAACTCATCAACACCATCTATTCCTAATAATCTACACACTGTTCTCTCTACAGCTACAGTTGTATGTTTATCTATAAAAGTTTGAGTATCTTTAGCTATATTTCTAGCAGATGCTCTTGCTTTTTCAACCACTTCCCAATTTAAATTTAATTTACTTTCCATGGTTATCCTCCTCATCATAATAAGTTTTTGCGATATTTACTATGTCTTCTTCAAGCCCTAAAAGCATTGCTATATTAAGCGCATCTTTTGGAACTTTATTTTCTTTAGAAACTCTTTCTAGTTTGTATTCCATATGTTCTTGAATTATCTCCACAGAATGAGTTTTATTTAAATCTATTTTATATTTTAAGCTTTCAAAGTCCACATTTTTAAGCCCTGTCACTTGATAGTGATCCATGTTATCTTCCACTATACCATCATAGTGAGTGGAAATTATGCTTACAGTTTGGTACTTTGTAAGGTATGTAGCTAGGGATTTTACTAGGTAATATCCTTCTTTAGGATTAGTTCCTCTTGCAAATTCATCTAGCGCTACAAAGCCATTGCCTCTTTTAACGCATTCCACTACTTCTTTCATCTTAATTATTTCTGCCCCAAAGGTACTTAAGCCTTTTGAAATTGACTGCATATCATCAGAAACAAAATGAATAAAGTCAAGCACTGGAAAGCTAGCTTCTTTAGCAAACACATAAAAACCCATTTGCCCTAAGAAAAGATTTAAAACAATAGTTTTTAAAGCAACAGTCTTTCCTCCCATGTTTGCACCAGTTATTACTGTAGTACCGCCCTTGAGCTCCATGGTTACAGGAGTAAACTCTTTTCTTTTCTTATTTAAGATACTCTTAATTTCTGGATTGAAAGCTTCTCTTAAACTAATATCCATATGTTGTATAATGCTAGGTTTTACACAACCATACTTTATAGCAAGCTTTGCTTTTGCAATCAACAAATCAAGAACCCCAACGGATTTTATGTTTTCTTCCATGTCTCTTGCATAATCTGAAAGCCTTAAAGTTAATTCTTTTCTAATTTTTAGCTCTTCTTCTTCTTCTAAAATAACTAAATCTAATCGCTGCTGTTTTAATTTAGATATCTCCACTTCATCTTTAGAGCCAAAAATTTCTCTTTCTTTTTGTCTTTTAAATTCTCTTATATCCCTAAGTTTTTCACTATACTCTTCATAAATATAAAAAGTAGACATCTTTTCTTTTTGAGGATTTAAAATATTCAAAGGTTCTTCTAAAGAGTTGAACTTAATTTTAGGAATATTTAAGTTCAATCTCTCTAAAATAAGCCTTAGTTCTTCACTCAAAATTGAAAAGTATTTTATCTCATATAGTTCTACTTCATCTAAAGTATCTTTTTCCCTACATCTAGTAATAGATGCTTTAATATCTTTTATCTTACAAAACACTCTTCCGATTTCACAAAAATCGTCTTCATTTTCCTCTATGGATTTTATAAGATTTTCTATATCCTTAAGCTCTTGCTCTAGCTTATGGCTTTCACTAACTTTGTAAGGCTTTATAAGCTTTTTTTCTTCTATGCCGTAAAAAGTAGTTATTTCTAATTCATCCATTACAAAAGAAAACCCAATTTGTTCTCTTTGTTCATTATCTAAAAATTTCATATTATCGCCCTCCAACCACGTCAAACACTGGTACAGCTAGGCACTGTCTTAATCCTTCTAAAAATTTGTCTTTGTCAAACTCATAGCCGTAGGGAGACTTTGGGTTTGCTGTAACACAAACAACATTGATAGGATTAATAACCTTAATAACCCCTCCTTGTTTTTGGAACTTGTAAAGTGTATCGCTAGTTAAAAACACCTTAGTTCCATCTTCCACAAGGAAATTAATGTTTTTGTACAAACTTGTAGTTTTCATAATATCATCTATAAGTTTATCTGAAATAACACCTTTTATAACAACATAGCTTACAGTTTCATCTAGAGCTTCTACAATTTCTTTCGATGCCTCTAGGGCGGTTAAAACTTCCAATGTTTTATAGGTGTTATTTTCATAAATTATACCAACTCTTCCTTGACTTAAAATGTGATTTCCAAGTTTTATTATAGAATTGTTTTCTTCATGGGGTAAGCTTAACAATTCAACGGTATGCTTTGTTTCTTCTATAACTTTTCTCATACTTCTAGATAACGCAGCCCCAGTAGATAAAATCGTTGCTTCTGTTATGGCGGGAGATGCAAAGGTTTTTCTACTTAAAGCTCCATCAATTATAACTAGTTCAGAGTCCAGAGATAAAAGTTCCTCTCTTATTTCTGCTAAATAAGAATTTAGGGAAGGCCCACCTAAATCTACATAACCATCACTTAATGCTCTACAAATAATTACTTCACCCATAGGGGTATGTATCCCTGTAGATCTAATAATTTCTTTAGTTATATCACTATTAAATAGGCATTGTTTTGCAGTTGCTAAAACAGTGCCTTCTTCAATGTAAATCTTGGGTTTTTCTGTAGCTGTAACCCTATCCACTTCTTCTCCATCACGTCCAATAGAAGTAAGGCCCAGGGACACTTTGCCCCTGGCTTCCTTCAATATGTGGTTTAAAGTAGTAGTTTTTCCTACATTTTTATTCATACCTATAATAGAAACACTATTATAGACTTTTATTAATTTCAAAATTTCATTCATGTAATCCCTCGATTCCTGAAAATCCTGGATTTTCTAAGAATTAGTGTGAATGTCTTTCATTTCTTTCTAAGCCGATTGGCTCTAAAGCTAACTTTTCTCCATTAAGAAGTCCTGCAACACCAACTTTATGAACTTCTTTCTTACCTGTGCAAACATCACAAGTACATCCTGGAGTGTAGTCTGTTGGTTGAGAGTAAGTTGTAATAACTCCCTCAAAGTTTCTTAATATTACTTTGTCATGGCTTTGAGAAATAATGTAGTTAGGCATTACTGGAGTTTTTCCACCACCGCCTGGAGCGTCAACAACAAAAGTTGGTACGCAATATCCTGAAGTATGTCCTCTTAAGCCTTCAATGATTTCAATACCCTTAGAAACTGGAGTTCTGAAGTGCTCTAGTCCTAGTGATAAGTCACATTGATAAATGTAGTATGGTCTAACTCTCATTTTAACTAATCCATGTACTAAATCTTTCATTACATGAACACAGTCATTTACTCCTCTTAAAAGCACTGATTGGTTTCCTAGTGGAATACCTGCATTAGCCATTCTCTCACAAGCAGCTTTTGCTTCTTCAGTTATTTCATTTGGATGGTTAAAGTGAGTGTTTAACCAGATTGGGTGATATTTCTTAAGCATATTTACAAGGTTATCAGTAATTCTTTGTGGCATAACTACTGGAACTCTTGATCCAAGTCTTATAATGTCAACGTGTGGGATTTCTCTTAATTTGCTGATGATGTACTCTAAAGTTTCATCATTAACAAGTAGTGCATCTCCACCTGATAAAAGAACGTCTCTTACCACTGGATTGTTTCTGATGTACTCTATAGCTTTATCAATTCTTTCCATAGGCATAGCATCATCTTTTTGACCAGCAAATCTTCTTCTTGTACAGTGTCTGCAGTACATTGAACATTGGTCAGTTATTAATAATAATACTCTGTCTGGATATCTGTGAGTTAATCCTGGTACTGGTGAATCAGTATCCTCATGTAATGGATCTTCTAAGTCAGCAGCAGCTCTGTGTGTTTCAAGTCCTGTTGGAATTGCTTGCTTTCTAACTGGATCTTCTGGGTTAGTTGGATCGATTAGAGATAAGTAGTATGGAGTTATAGCCATTCTTAATGTTTGAAGGCATTTTTTAGCTCCCTCTTCTTCTTCTTCAGTTAGTGGAATATATTTTTTTAATTCCTCTAAAGTCTCTATTCTGTTTCTTGTTTGCCATTTCCAATCATTCCATTGTTCATCAGTTACATTTGGAAATAATTCATGTCTACGATTAATCATTATTTTTCCCCCCGCATATTTAATATAATCTATTTAATTATTTTTAATACTTTTTGCAGGAAACCAAGATGACCACTAAGCTATTAACCCAATCTTTCCTTAGTTTCCCTATTTTTTAGATTTCATATGCCCAACCTTAAAACTGAAAGCCTATAATCATATATTTCTTAATGAAAAATTCGATTTATATTATACGTATAATTCTTCAAACATTTTTCTTAAGTTTTCGTTTTCTCTTAACTCTTCTAAAGTTATTTCAGCATGTCCTTTAGTGTATCCGTTTCCTATAATCATAGTTACGTCTTTACCAACACCTTCAGCTCCTAATGCTGCTTTTGTAAAGCTTGTAGCCATTGAGAAGAAATAAACTATACCATCATCTTTAACTGGTAATATAGTTGACATCTCAGTGTTTGCTACATTTACACAGTTGATAGAAACATCAACTTCTTTTCCATTGTTGTTAGCCATAGCCATATTCATAACTTCTACTGGCTTAGTAGCATCACCAATAACTATTATTAGTCTTTTTCCAAAATCTAATTTTCTTAATCTTGAAGCTTCTTCTTCATTTCTTACAAGAGCTATAACTCTTCCAGTTGGTCCAACTCTCTTAACACCTTCATAGCAGCAAAGCATTCCTGATTTTCCTGCTCCTCCTAGTATTAAAACTGTTTGTCCTGGAGTAACAAGTTTAGCAACTTGCGCTGGTGCTCCTGCAACATCTAATGCAGCTAATGCTAATGTTTCTTCCATATCTTTTGGAAGTTTTGCATATAGTCCGCTTTCGAAAAGAATAGCTTTTCCTTTGATTTCAACTCTATCGATATCTGGTTTAATATCTATTATTTCATCAATTCTTAATGGAGTTAATGAAAGTGATACTAATGTAGCAATTTTATCTCCAACTGCTAAATCAGTTGTTCCTTCTAATGCTTCTCCGATTTTTTCAATTGTTCCTATAAGCATTCCACCTGATCCTGTAACTGGGTTTTGCATTTTTCCTTTTTCAGCTACGATTTCAAGAATTTTAGCTTTTATTTTTTGAATATCATGATTAGCTTCTTCCTCAATTTGAGTAAAGCTTGCTGAGTCAATGTTTAAAGCTTGAACATCTATTAAAATTTCATTATCATAAATGTCCATGTTATTGTCTATTTTCACAGCTGGTTGTGGTAATACTGATTTTGGTTCTATAACTCTATGAGTTCCATATTTACATCCCTTTTTCATTTTTAAAGACCCCTTTCAATGACAAAATTATATATCTTAAACCTGTAATGGTTTGATGGCATCTGAAAACAAATAGTAAGTCAAAGATGTGAAGGATATTTTCAGTTAGACAAGGAAACAGGTTCCTTAGATAGTGGAGCTATCTAAGGGTTCTGTTGACGCAGTATAACAGAAAATAGCCAAGCATACTGACTTATTTATTTTTTGAAGGTGCCTAATCCTAAGATTTCTCTTGCTTCTTTTGGAGTTGCAATCTCTCTACCTAGTTCTTTTGCAAGTCTTACTACCTTCTCAACAAGAACTGCGTTAGATTCTGCCATTTCTCCCTTTCCAATATAGATGTTGTCTTCAAATCCAACTCTAACATGTCCACCAGCTACAATTGACATTGCTGCTAATGGGAATTCATATTTTCCTATTCCTGCTACACTGAAAGTATTACCTGCTGGAATACTTTCCTTCATGAATAAGAAATCTCTCATATCTCCAGCGATACCACCATTTACACCCATAACAAAACTAAAGTGCATTGGTGCTTTTATGTATCCCTTTTTATGAAGTCTTAAAGCCATATCTATCATGCCTTTATCAAAAACTTCAATTTCTGGTTTAACTCCCATTTGGATCATCTTTTCACCAAAGGCTTTTATATCATTTTCAGTATTAACAAATATTTCATCTCCACCGAAGTTACAAGTTCCACAATCTAATGTAGCCATTTCTGGTGCTAGATCTACTGGCTGTAATCTTTCTTCATTAGTCATTCCTACTGCTCCACCTGTAGAAGGCTGAATGATAACATCTGGACATCTTCTTCTTATTTCTTCTATGCACTGTCTAAATCTCTCTCTGTCCTGAGTAGGTGTTCCATCATCTTTTCTTACATGAAGATGAATGATACTTGCACCAGCTTTGTAAGCCTTTTCAGCTTCATTTCCAATTTCCTCAACAGTATAAGGAACATTTGGATTGTGCTCTTTAGTAACTTCTGCTCCACAAATAGCTGCAGTTATTATTAACTTTTCCATAAAACTACCTCCAAGCTTTGTTAATTTTTTAACAATACCTATGCAGGAATTCCTGCAATTTACTTTCTTTTCTTATCTTTTGGAACTACGCATGTTCCGCTTGCTCTACATACAACTATAGGCTCTTCTAAAACATCACAAGCTGAATCATTTATATCTGGTCTTGGAACTATTACTTTTCTAGCTTCAAAAACCATTTTTCTTGAAGTGTTTCCAACTTGTACAATTTCTCCAACTGCTTCAATGTAATCTCCAGCATAAACTGGTGCTAAAAACTCAACACTGTCATAAGCTTTAAATAAACCTTCATCTCCATCATTTAGGATTAGTAACTCTGTAGCCACATCCCCAAATAATTGTAACATTCTTGCTCCATCTACTAAGTTTCCACCATAGTGAGCATCGTGAGAACTCATTCTTAATCTAATTAATGATTTCATCCCTTTTCCTCCTTAACCTCTATCTTAATTATTATTATTTTATGTAACCATCATTTTAATAAAATGATGAAAGATGTTACAATACTTAACCCCTACCATTAGATTCACACCTTAAAGTGTTAAAGTACTAATCCGTAATCCTTGAACCATGAAATTAATTATTCCTAAAGCTCAGATCATATTTTCATAGGTACTTCTCTCATTATCTTTCGTATTTTTAAAATTCATATGTATTTTTGGCAAAATAAAAAATGGTGCTGAAAAATTCAGCACCACTAATAGACATTAACACCTTGGAGGCTACTATTAATGCAATGAATTTTTCATCACATAAATAGCTCTCCATAATTTAATTATGGCAGTTATAGAAGATTGCCTTCTATCCCCAAGCAATATATATATAAACATATATACTCTTTCGGCATATAAATACTTCATTCAAAGCTTTGGAGGTTTTTCTCCTTAACATCTATGAATTACCAACTTTATATGCACCTCTATTTATGACCTATTTAATTTTATACCAATAACTTTATCTTCAATTATCATTATAATATTCCATTTTAAAAAAATCAACACATTTTTTCTCTAAATTATGTTTATATTAAGAAATTTTTAAAAAATTTAAAAAATTGCTATGCTTAATCGACACTTCATTGTTTAAAGAATTTCTATATATGTATCCATCAGATCTGCTTCTGAAACTTCATCAATGAAATTGATTACACTTTGGACCATAGAATTAGCATGAGCAGTAGTTGTAGTTACTACTACAAATCCAATTATGATGCTCTGATGAATATCTTGATCTTCAACTTCTGCTATGGATACGTTGAACTTATTTTTCACCTTTTGTATTATACTTTTCACAACCATTCTTTTTTCCTTAAGTGAATGAGAAAAAGGAACATTTAAATAGACCTTACAACTTCCAATTATCACTTGTTTATCACCATCCGCTAAAATGATTCTCTAGTTTTTCTCATTTTATATTGAGCTAGCACTAGTACCTAGGAAACTTATAAGCATTTGTTAATATGCATTAGTATATTATATTTATATGCACCCAAATAAATTACTTTAATTAAACAGTGCCTGCACTAATAATTTATTTTAGTTATTTATAATATCTTCTCCTAACTCTCTCCACAAATAATAATCATCAATAAATTTATTATTTAATACTTGTAGCATCTGTTCATATTGTTTTTTATTCCAGTTACACTCAGACTTAAGACATCTTTCTATATACTGCTTAAAAAAGTATTTCATAGTATTATTTAATGTAATCTCTTTAACTAAGTTATTATTATTATCACAAAGTATGATATAAATATACTTTTGTTTTATTAAATTTAACAATAGCTTTAAACATTTTTCATCATTATAGTCAAACCAAAACTTATAATAATTATTAAATCCCTTTTCCCTAAGGTTTACTACTATATATTGAGCTAAAACATCTTTACTCTTAAGAAAAGCACCTCTGATTGCAACACGAGGATTTATTATCTGAGTTTTTAATACCCTAAAGTCATCCTTTACTACTATTAAAGTTACAGTACTCAGTTTAATTCTGTGCTCTACCAAAGTTGAGGAATTAGCTGGTAAGTCTATAATAAGATCTTCTAAGCTTCTCACATTGTTGACCTCCACTTTTAATCCAACTAATAAACATTTTTTGTACAACATATTATACCACAGAATATTACATAAACACCTAAGGTTCTCATAAGTAATACTAAATATTATTTCATTATACAAATTTTATTAGGTAAACTCCTCTGTATTTTTGGGTTGTTTTTTATTGGTAACAGATATTTTGTAAATATATTAAATTTTTCGACACTAGTAGTAATAACTGTTATTAAGTGATAAAATTTATTGTATACTAAATTTTGATTTCTTATCATATAAATTATTGAATTATATATTGTGATGAAATGGAGGACAGATTATTGAGTACTAAAAAAATACTAACCGGAAACGAAGCTGTTGCAAGAGGATTTTTTGAGGGTGGTGGAATAGTTGCCTCAAGTTATCCCGGTTCCCCTACAGTTCAAATCCTAGATAGTTTAAAACAGTATGAAGAAATTTTTAGTAAGTGGGGAACAAATGAAAAGGTTGCTATGGAAATAGCTATGGGGGGAAGCATTGCCGGCGCACCTTCCATGGTATCTATGAAACATGTAGGAATAAACATAGCAGCTGACCCCTTTATGACCTTTACACAAGTTAAGACAAAAGGACCACTTCTATTAGTTGTTGGGGATGATCCTGGTCTTACTAGCTCTCAAAATGAACAAGACAGCAGATTCTATGGTAAATTTGCAAACATTCCAGTGTTTGATCCCTGCAATCCTCAAGAAGCTAAAGACTTTATTGTAGAAGGAATAAAAATTAGTGAGTCTTTTAATACTCCTGTAATGATAAGACTAACCAGCAGATTATGTCATTGTAGAGGTGTTGTGGAATTAAAGGATAGAGTTGAATTTTCTTATGATGGCTTCAAAGAAGATCAAAGTAGATTTTGTATGTTGCCTCCATATGCTAATGCAGCGCAGCACTTTATGAAGGATCGAATGGAGAAGTTAGGAAACTATAATGACACCTATACCTTGAATAAACTCGATACTAATAATAGCAATATCCTAGTAATCACTAGTGGAATGTGTTATGAGAATTTAAAAGAACTTAATTTAAATGTTGATGTATTAAAACTTGGAATGATTTACCCACTTCCTATGAATCTCATAAAAAATTTATATCCTAAATATGAAAAAGTCATAGTGTTAGAGGAAATGCTACCCTTTATTGAAAACGAATTAAAAGTAGAAGGACTTAAGGTTATGGGGAAGGAATTGTTCCCATTTACTGGTGAACTTACTCTAGAACTTATTAAAGATGGACTTGCTAAAGCCAATATAATTAAAAATGAAGTTCAAAGTGTAGAGGCAGAAAAGGTTCCGCCAAGAACTCCAATGCTTTGCTCCGGATGCCCCCATAGACCTATTTTCCATATACTAAAAATGAATAAGGCTACTGTTATAGGGGATATTGGTTGTTACTCTTTAGGAATTTTAGAACCTTTTGAGGTTCATAAAACTAACATAAGTATGGGAGCTTCTTTAGGAATGGTTTTAGGCCTTGCAGAAGCAGAAAGTAGGATAGGTAAGAACAAACCTTTAGTTGCAACCATCGGCGACGGTACCTTCTTCCATTCAGGTATTACAGGCTTTTTACAACTTGCTCAAACAGATAAAAACATTACTGTAATTGTAATGGATAATAGGACTACAGCCATGACTGGTGGACAAATAACCCCTACAACAGGAGACTATTTTAAAGAAGAAGAACTTTACTCTGTGAATATTGCTGAAGTTTTAAAATCTCTTGGCATTGCTGATATTACTATAGTAGATCAGTTTAAATATAAGGAAACCAAAGAAGCTATAAATAGTGCCATGAAGAGAAATGGTCTTTCAGTAATTATAACTACTAGACCTTGTGCTCTTAACTTCAAGGTTAAAAATCCTCATTACTATGTAGATGAAAGTATCTGCATTAGTTGCAGAAGCTGCATAAGAACAAACTGTCCTCCTATTTCAATGAAGCTATATGATGGAAAAGATAAGAAAAATTCTTATATAGATAGCAATATGTGTGTAGGTTGCTCCGTATGTTCTCAAGTTTGTCCAGTTGGGGCTATAAAATGTAGTAAATCAGAATAGGGAGGGATGATTATATGGAATGCACAAATATATTAATATGCGGTGTTGGTGGTCAGGGTCTAGTTGTTACCACTAATATTCTTTCAGAAGTTGCTTTCTTGGAGGGTTATGATATTAAAACCAGTGATGTAATCGGGCTTTCCCAAAGAGGTGGCCTAGTGTTTGGTTCTATAAGGTTTGGTGAGAAAGTACACTCTGCCTTAATCCCACAGGGAGAAGTCGATATTTTGCTTGCTCTTGAAAAATTAGAAGGTTTAAGATGGGTTCACAACCTCAAGAAGGATGGAATAGTTATTTTAAATAACAACACTATTTACCCAAACAGAGTGCTAATTGAAAAAGAAGAGTATCCTGAAGATATTGAGAGTAAGTTAAAAGATAAGCCTTTAAAATTATTAGAAGTAGATGGAGTGGGTATTGGAAAAGAACTTGGTAACTTAAAAGTAGAAAACACAGTTCTTTTAGGAGCTTTATCTAACTTCTTACCATTCTCATTAGAAACTTGGCATGAAGTTTTAAGTAAAACCTTCTCTTCAAAACTTTTACCTATAAATAAAGATGCCTTTAACTTAGGAAGAAATATTTCTTTTAGTAATACTACTAAAAAATAAGGCTCAAATTATGTAGACTTCTAAGCTGGATTATTATTTTATTCATCTTGGAATCTCTTAAGAAAATCAACTAGGTCCATCCACAACTTGGGTCTAGATTTTGGCTTTATATAATTAAAGCAGTGAAGATTACTCCTCACTGCTTTTTAATATTCACTGAAAAACTTTATGCTGACATTTTTCCTTGTGATTTTACTTCTTTTTTAGATGGGATATATTTATATATTGCCCAATAGGTTAATCCAACAAATACTGCTCCACCTATTATATTTCCAATAGTTACTGGAATTATGTTATTGAATATACCTCCAACTGTTAAGTGGGATAGTTTCTCTGGTGTAACATGGGATAACTCTACAAAGGCTTCATTTGTCTTTGCTAATAAACCAATTGTAAAATAGTACATATTTGCAACTACGTGCTCATAGCCAGAAATAACGAAAACAAATATTGGAATAAATCCCATTAATACTTTGCCTGATACATCTTTTGCTGCATAACTTCCCCAAACACTGAAACAAACTATTATATTACAAAGTATTCCACTTGAAAGAGCTTGTCCGAAAGAAAGACTTGCTTTTGTAGCTGCTACTTTAATAGCATAACCTCCTAAAGTTCCTGTAGATAATAGTCCTGCATTAAAAATTAAAACAGCAATGATTATTGAACCAATAAAGTTACCAACAAAAACTAAAGTCCAGTTTTTGATTACTTGACCTACAGTGATTTTTTTCTCTGCTAATGCAATACTTAATAAGGCATTTCCAGTGAAAAGCTCTGCTCCACAAATTAAAACAAATAATAAACCAACTGGGAATACTAGTCCTGCTACAGTTTTTTGAAGTCCAACATTGGTAACACTATGAGAGGCCATAGATGAACCGTATGCTCCCATAGCAATAAAAGCTCCAGCTAAAATAGCTAATAATAAAGTTTGCATTGTTTTGTTATTTGCCTTTTTTATACCTACTTCTTCAACATAATCAGTTATTTCAGCAGGTGTTAACATTTTCTTGTCCATTACCCTACCCCTTTCCTATTAACAAACTACTCTTAAATTCTATTAATTTGAGTATATAAAAATATTAATTTTTTATTAATCCATGGATAATTATATTTGAGCTTATACCCTATGTCAATAAAATTCTACTTACTTTATATGCAATTTTACCCAGAACAAAAGCGTGCATTTACACGCCATTTTAAAAAAAGCATCAATCATTTGTAATTTTCTATATATGTATTAAAGCCTGCTAATTACAATGCTTTGATTCTACTATTTTCAGTGAAGAAAAGTTGAATTTCCTATAAAATAAAAAAAGTCACCATACTTTGGTGACTCTATAACCAATAAATATTAAATATTTCTATTTCCTCTAATTCTAAGTACTCCTGAACAAATTCATTAGTAAAGGTGCTTTTTAATACCTTCTTAAATTTTAACAATTGTTCTTCTGTTGGCTGTAAATCCTCTTTTTTCACTTCATTGTATACTACAAAAGTTGAGTTTTCTAGTTTATAGACATACTCTTCCCCTTTCACATACAAGTTATTTTCTTTGTCAAATTGAAGGCTACCTAATACATTTGAAGATATCTCTATCTTTTCAACTTTTTTTAAGGGCAAGTTATCCATATCTAACTCTGCTAGGTATAAGAATTCTTTTATTTCCCCATTATTCCTCCCATAAGAAATAGTTCTAAATGCTACCTTCTTTTTATCCTCAGTTATAGTAGCAAAATGAACTTCTTCTTCAGAGTTTTCAAGTTTATAGATTAACTTATCACCCAGATACAAGCTATTATTGTTTCGTTGTTTATCTCCCTTGGAATAAAGATACATTTGTTCTTTAGTTACCTCCATAAGAAGACCCTTTACTGAACTTAATTTTTCCATAGAGTTTATGTCATAAATTTCATATTTTAATACAGAGGGGTTTATTGAAGCTACTACTAAAATTTGCTGCTCATTAATCCACTTAAACTCCACTATATTCTGCATTTCTTCATCTTTTATAGGAATATTTTTATAACTTTTACTCTCTAAATTATAAATAATGACTTCTGCAGAATTATTATTTTCTTCATAAAAATATTTAAAGGCAACATTTCTTTTATCAGGACTTAAGGTTGTTAACTCCTTAAACTTTGTACTTTCACCAATAGGTTGAAGCTGTCCATTTTTTTCATCATAAAAGTAAATATTGTTATGTCTTTCAAACACCGCTTTTATATAATTTTCCTTTACAATCACCTGATTTTCTTCCTTACTTTCCTCTTTTACAACCTTTTCCTTAGTGCAAGCAGTAAACAAAAATAAAGCAACAATGAAACTTATCATTATTACACTTCTCAATAAAACACCAAACGCCCTACTCCTTTTGAACGTCACAGATACTCACCTTCACTCCCATTACTTCCAAAACATTTATACCGTCCATTATTATACTCCTATTAATCTTTCTCTTCAATATATGATACGTAGGATAATAATATTTAGTTAAAATAAAAACAATTTTTTACAGAAGTCACTTTAAAAGGTCAGAAACTCTCAAATTAATTTTAAGCGTTATAAATTCCTACAAATAAATTAAAGAGTGCACCTAAAATCCCTTAAGTACACTCTTTAATGTTTATATATAATTTTAAAATAAACTGAAAGTCATCTCTCCTGAAAAACTTTAAGGAGCTAACCGGAGCCTCTCAATTATATTAAACTATAGCTTTAATTCTTAAGGCTTTTAGAAGCTAAGTTTAAATTTATTTATTCAAGGCTTTTTCTACTACCTTAGATATTAAGTTGTTATCTGTAATATAAGGAAGGGTTATGTGGTCTGTGTTCTTATTTCTTTCATTATATTCCATACTAGTTTCTATAGAGTGTGGGTTTCTTGCCCAAGCTCTTCTTGCTACTCCTCCCATAACATCCCATGCCATAGAAGACTTAATTATATTATCTATTCTTTCACTACCATCAAGAACAAGTCCAAAACCACCATTTATAGACTTAGAAGTACCAACTCCTCCCCCATTATGAAGAGCAATCAAACTCATACCTCTAGCTGCATTGCCCGCAAAACATTGCACAGCCATTTCTGCCATCATATTGCTTCCATCTTTTATGTTAGAAGTTTCTCTAAAAGGTGAATCTGTACCGCTAACATCATGGTGATCACGTCCAAGCATTATTGGTCCTACTTCTCCATTTCTCACCATTTCATTGAATCTAAGGGCAATATCTATACGTCCCTGTGCATCTTGATATAATATTCTAGCTTCTGTTCCAACTACTAATTTATTCTTTTCTGCATCTTTAATCCAAATATAATTGTCTCTATCTTGGCCTCTTCTGTTTGGATTAATGCAGTCCATAGCCGCCTTATCAGTTTTTACCAAGTCTTCATGTTTTCTACTTAGACAAACCCATCTAAATGGACCATATCCATAATCAAATAACATTGGTCCCATAATATCTTCAACATAGGAAGGATATATAAAACCATCCTTCTCATCTACACCATTTTTAGAAATCTCTTTTCCACCTGCATCATAAACTGCCTTCATGAAGGCATTGCCATAATCGAAGAAATACACTCCTCTACTTACTAGAATCTTTATAAGTTCAAAATGCTTTAATAAAGTCTTGTCTATGAGCTGTTTAAAAGTATTTCTATCTTCTTTTAAAAGCCTTGTTCTTTCTTCAAAAGAAATTCCTACTGGAGCATAGCCTCCATCATATGGAGCATGGCAAGAAGTTTGGTCAGATAAAAGATCTATTTTAATATTGTTATCTACAATGTATTGTAACAAATCTACTACATTACCATGATAAGCTATAGAAATTGTTTCTTCCTTCTCTACCTTTTCTGAAACTACTTTAAAAATTTCCTCTAGATTGTCAGATGCCATAGAAACCCAACCTTGATCCAACCTAGTTTTTATTCTTGAGTAATCAACCTCTGCTACAATTCCTACTCCATTTGCTATTTCAATTGCCTTTGGTTGAGCACCACTCATACCACCAAGACCAGAAGTAACAAATATTTTCCCTCTTAAATCTCCATCATCAGCTACTCCAAGCTTTGATCTTCCTGCATTAAGTAATGTATTAAAAGTTCCATGAACAATTCCCTGTGGTCCGATATACATCCATCCACCTGCAGTCATTTGTCCATAGTTTGCAACTCCCAATTGAGTAGCAAGATGAAAATCTTCTGGATTGTCAAACATTCCAATCATAAGACCATTAGTATTAATAACTCTTGGTGCGGTTTTAGAGCTTCTAAATAGTCCTAGTGGATGCCCACTTTCTAAAACTAAAGTTTGCTCATCTGTGATATTTTCTAAGTATTTCATTATAAGTCTATACTGCATCCAGTTTTGACATACCTGTCCTGTTTCCCCATAAGTAACAAGCTCATAAGGATATAATGCTACTTCAAAGTCTAAATTGTTATCAATCATTACCTGAAAAGCCTTTCCCTCTAGGCATTTTCCCTTATACTCATCAATTGGCTTACCATAAAGTCTTCCTTCTGGTCTGAATCTGTATCCATAGATTCTTCCTCTAGTAACTAACTCCTCCATAAATTCTGGAGCAAGTTCTTCATGGTATTTTTCTGGAATATAACGAAGTGCATTTTTAAGAGCCAACTCTGCCTGTGCCTTAGTTAGCGTAAATCCCCTGTCTGGAGCTCTTCTAATCCCAGTAGCAAACTCAGGCATTTTTGGCAGCACATCGTCTAGCTTTACTACCATTGCATTTTCAATACTCACATTGTTTATCATATTTTCATCCTCCCCAAATTATAAATTCATCTCAAAGGGTTTGTTTAACTCTTCAGTTCCTTTAACAACAAACCTTCCATTTTCAATGATATTATATACTTCTCCTTCTTTGGTAATAACTGATATAAATTCTAAACCATCATAAGGAAGTGTTATATCTGTATGACATTGAGTATATGCTTCTTCAATATTAGTTTTCCTTAGGATAGATTTTTCATTATCTCTAGCAATGATTTCTTTGCCATCAAGTTGGTTATAAACCTGAACATCCTCTGCGAAGGAGAAACAAGTATCTCCAATTGCAAAGTGTGGTCCCATTTTTTCTACTATAAGGATTGGTAAAATATTTACTATATCATGCTTTTGTGCAATAACATAAGCTAAAGTGTTTGTACCAATAGCAAACTCACCAAGTGGTAATGTTTTGTTCGGGAATAATAAATTCTCTTCTATATATTTTTTATTTTCTTCTGCACCCTCAAAATTTGTGCAATTATATTCTTTAATGTAACCATCTTCAAATAAAAGTTCTAAATTTAAGAATTTTAAATCGTTCAAATACACTTCTTCTACATGAAGTATTCCATTAGTTCCCTTAAGTACTGGTGATGTGAATACCTCCCCTACAGGGATATTTACATCAGCTACACAATTTTCAAAGTTAGTTTCTTTGTTAGGATTTTTGAGCTCATGCATTTTAACTTTTATGTCTGTTTTATTTGTTCCCTTACCTTTAACTTGTACATATTCACCCTTATCTAAAATATCAATAATATTTTGCTGAATTCTTTCCCATTTACTTGAATCAAGCATATTTATTTCTAAGGTATCTTCAAATATTTTTTCATATCTCTCTCCAATTTCTGGAGTAGGGAAGGCAATTATGGTAAAACTTGTTTCTGTATCTGGCATGTACTTATCCATCATTCTTCTAATTCGGCCTTGATGACTTTGGAATAATCTTGCCTGAGTTTCACTGAGTTTCAAACATTCCTTCTTACTCTCTGGTGCGAAAGGAGTCTCCCCAAACCTATCAAAGAAAGCTGGTCCTGAGTATTTAGAAAGTTGTTCCTTATATGTTTCTAAGGCTTTGCTATATGCTTCTTCCTTTGCTTTTGTATACTCTTCATCTAAGAAAAGAGCTCCATCAAACCTGTGATCATAAGTGAACTGTTTATTTGGGTCAGTAGAATCTACAGTATTTAAAATGCATTTTAATCCAAAGGTTTCAAAATCCTTCATAAGGCTTTTAACAATTAGTTCTTGTCCCACATTAAAAATAACTCTAACTGTAGATTTTTTTCTATAATCCTTATTATCACGGGTAAAACCATTTATATAAGCATTAACTACAGTTTTAGATATTTCTTCTATCTTTCCATAGTTAGCTAAGAACTCTGCTGTTTTTATCTCATTTTCTCCAATATATCTACCATATTTAAATAAGTACCTAATATCTCTCAAGTCTTCCTTTTGGATTATTTCACTAACATAGCCTTCTATTTTTACTGCTACATCTTCAATTCTAGCTTTTGCTTCTACTTCTAACATGTCCTTTTCGAAGTTCTTTACAAGTCTAAGTAGATTTTCAGTCTTTGCTCCGTTGCTTTCAATAGAATTATATATGTCCATATATAAACTATTTAGCTTTTCAATCCTTTCAACTTCATGGTTGAAGGCAAGTTTTATCATAGAACAGAACCTATTGTATAAGTAGGTAAATACTCTACCTAATTCCTCTCCAAATACGCTGACTGCGTAAGCTGGATTCCCATAGCTCCTGTTATAGTTTTCTCCCATTATTTCTTTATAAAGATTATTATTTTCTTCTAATAAAACCTCAAAAGTATTAGAAGTAAAATAATCTCCCTTAACTTTCTCTTCCATTTCACAAGCCTTAACTATAAGCCCTGCTAAAGCTTTAAGATAAATTAATTCTTTTTTATCTTCTTCTACAGGTTTACCTGCTATACCCCTTATGGATTCTAAAAGTTCCATGTACTTATCGGCCATTGTCATATCCCCCTTTTTCTTTAACTATGCCACATTTGAAAATAACTAAGCATCACTAACACCTTGTTTTTGAGAAATTAAAACAGCTAAAAACATTCATAATGTTAGTGTTTTAATTTCCTTCTTAATTTGAAAATCCTCTAGTAGCTTTGCTTTACTAATTATATGCCACATATAATTTAATAACTCCCCAAAATATGGTTTTTTTACTTATAATAAAAAGTTAACATATTCAGAATTTTAAAACAATACTTTTTGCTATTATATATAATTTTAAAGTTTAATTATAAATATTCTTTAAAAATTAGGGATTACCTTCTATACTTTTCGTATTATTTTCTTCCTTACTTCGACTTATTTCACTAAATAACCTATCCTTATATTTAAAGCTTTAGAATAAGCTTTAAACTTTAGTTTTGTAAACTAGGAAAGTTAAATTCAAGGACTTAATATGAAAAATAAACGGTATATAATTTAATTTCTTTCTTATTTACACTTAAGTTTCAACTTAAAGGCTTTGTGCAAGGCCTTATTTAGATGTCCTAATCCTTTATTACTTTATAGAATGCTTTTTGAGCTTTATAGCAAAAACAGAGAATAAAACTTAATTTATTCTCTGTTTCACTAATAATTATTTATTTTATCGCTGACCTAGTTTTAAATTAGGTGACGCATTTAGGGTTAAATCAGCTACTCTTCCCCTTAAATACTCAAAGTATGCTGCACTTCCAATCATAGCAGCATTATCTGTACATAAGACTAGTTCTGGAAATAATACCTTTATACCTTCACTATCTCCTCTTTTTGTCATAGCATTCCTCAAATAAGAATTGGCAGCAACTCCGCCAGCTATTGCAATCTTATCAACACCTTTTATTTTGCAAGCTTTTATTGCATTGTCTACAAGCACATCTACTACAGACTTTTGAAATGATGCAGCAATATCTGCTTTATTATATTCCTCACCCTTCATTTCTAGCTTATTTAGATGATTAAGTACTGCTGATTTAACTCCACTAAAGGAAAAATCTAGACTTTCTTCATGAAAATTAGCTCTCGGGAATTTAACTGCATTTTCATTTCCCTCTTTAGAAAGCTTATCAATTTTTGGTCCTCCTGGATACCCAAGTCCTATAGCTCTGGCCACCTTGTCATAGGCTTCTCCTGCAGCGTCATCTCTTGTCTGTCCCATAACCTCAAAATTACCATAATCCTTCATATGAACTATGAAAGTGTGACCTCCTGAAACCACTAATGTAACAAAAGGTGGTTCTAATTCCTTATATTGAATAAAGTTAGCGCTTATATGTCCTTCTATGTGATTAACTCCAATTAGCGGTACCTTTAAAGAATATGCTAAGGCCTTTGCGTATTGTAATCCTACTAGCAAAGCTCCTACTAGCCCTGGCCCATAGGTTACTGCCACTGCATCAATATCTTTGAAGGTTAAATTAGCTACCTCAAGAGCTTCTTGAACTACTGCACTTACAGCCTCAATATGTTTTCTTGAAGCTACCTCTGGCACTACTCCCCCAAACTTTTTATGTATATCAATTTGAGAGGAAATAATATTAGATAATACTTCTCTTCCATTTACCACCACAGAAGCGGCTGTTTCATCACAACTAGATTCTATTGCAAGTATTTTAAATTGTTTTTCCATTTATATTCACCCACTTATATTGCTAAAATTATATAGCTTCCATATTAAAGTTTATCTACAAACACAATTTCATATAAATAAAATTATATGCTTTATATTAATTCCTTTTCCTAGGTTTATTATACTTTAACACTTATTATATATCAAACATCCTTAATATTGTCTATAACTTTTATGTTGAAACTTATAATAAGCTTTATGCTTAATTTTACATTTCTAATTAAGAGAATCACTTAAAACTATCCCTATTACAAACATAAGTTCCCTGTGGTATAATAATTTTGTAGGTTACTTAATATATAGTATCTTCGTAAGGTGTAACTTACTTTGGAAAAGCGGTTAGTTTAATCTACCAGCACTCTTTTAGGTGAGTTAAACGAAGTTTCCCTTGGGAAAATATGCATTTCTAACTAAATTCATAAATTAAGGAGTAATTATGAGTAATACTAATTATGCAAAAGTTGTTGTGAAGGGATCTCCTATTTCAAAGTCCAACTTTAAACTATTCAATATAAACGGAAGAGCGATTCTCCCTTTCAATTCAGGAAAGTATCATGATAGATATGCTCTTTATGAGGAAGAAATCGCCTATGAATGTAGAATTCAAAACCCTGGATTAGTCCTTAGTGAAGCTCTTATTGCTGTGCTAAAGGTTTACTATAAAAGCAAAAAAAGACATCCTGATACCAATAATATTACTAAAAGTATTTTTGATGGTGTTGAAAAAAGCGGGCTTATAGTAAATGATGCTCAAGTTAGAAGGTTAATTATTGAGGAATTTTATGATGAAGAAAACCCTAGATTTGAGCTAGAGCTTTTTGCAGAAAGTATCTATAAAATGAATTACTCTATTGTTAAACTGAGTAATCCATTAACTCCAATTGATTATGGTCCACCCCCAAATAGGAAAAGTGAAGGAAGAAATCAAAAGGCTGACCTTAAATCACCTGTAAGTGATAAGTCAAAACTTACCTGTGAAATATGCAATAAAACTGTATCCAAAGAAAGCTCCATTAGTGCTAACAAAGGAAAAACTATTTTATGCAAAAACTGCTTTAAAAAATTGTTTTAACTTCTTATTTCTATAAAAACTTAAAAACAACCTAAGCTGGTGTGTAAATTCAGTGGTGAAGTTCTTTCTCCATAAAAAACAAAAACAACCAATTTTTCAATGGTTGTTTTTGTTTTTTATAATAATTTAATTAACTTAATCTATCCAACTGATACTTCTGTATCTTCTTCTTTATAAATATTTTTTCTTTTGTAAAATAAGATACTAACCATAAATCTGACTACTAAATCTATGCACATTGCTGACCAAATTGCAATAACACTTAACTTTAAAACGTAGGTAAAGTAGAAGGCTAATGGAATTCTCACAAGCCAAATACCAATCCCAGCAGAGTACATAGGAACCTTTGTAAAACCAGCCCCCCTTAGTGCACCGTTTAGGCAAGCCGATATGTTTTGTGGTATCTGTACAAGGCCCATAAGTATTAAGTATTTAGAACCAAGCTCTATTATTGGTTGTTTATCTGTAAGGAGCCCCATTACAAAGTGTGGTAAAAACAGCAATATAACAGACGAGAACGTAGTTAATATGGTAGATCCAATTAAAATTTCTCTCATATACCTTTTTCCAAGCTTTTTATTTCTAGCTCCTATAGTTTGCCCTGTAAAGGCTGTTGCTGCTACAGCAAATCCCACTGCTGGCATAAATGAAATTGATTCTGCTTGAAGCCCTTGCTGGTATGAAGCCATGGCTATATCTCCGTACCTTAAAATTAAGGTAGTTAGAATTATAGCTGATACTTGCCAAAATATAGATTCCAAAGCAGAAGGCATTCCTACTTTATATACTTCTTTAATTTGATGTTTATCTAGCACGAAACTTTCCTTAGATTTGGACCCTGCTAGTACTCCATCTTTATTGAACAATACATACAGTCCAACCATTGCACCAACAAATTGAGCAATTACAAGCCCCACAGCAGCTCCCCTAAGTCCTAAGGCTGGTATTCCTAAAAATCCAAAAATAAAAATTGGACTTACTATTACATTTGTCCCATTCATAATAAACGCAATCTTCATTGGTGTTTTAGCATTTCCCATTCCTTGAAGTACTGCTGCAACCACTAACATAATTACCTGAAATGGCAATCCAAAGGCAACTATCTTAATGTATTCATAGGCATTAGCTCTTAGTGTCTCACTAGAGTTTTTATATATAGTCCCAAGAAAAAAATCTCCATTAAAAAACAAAATCACTGCTAAAATTATAACTAGCATTAAGCATGACAGTAAGGTTTGCATGGCTACATGTTTTATTTTCTTGTGATCTCTAGCACCATAGGACTGAGCTACAAACACAGACCCTCCCGTTGATATTCCTTTAAAAAGAGCCCAAATAATATTAGTTATCCTATTGCTTATCCCTAGTGCAGATATAGCAACCGCATCTAGCCTTCCTATAAAGCCCGCCGCTACAAACCCCGCCATCATCTGAAGTACACTTTCAAAGGTTATAGGAAGTATCATTGAATAGATCTTTTTCCTAACCTCTTTTTGACTCATCTCCGTTGTTTCTTCCACAGGTTATCCCCCCACTACAATTAATCCAATATAATTATACCATTTTATTTCGAGTGCCGAAACATTTAAAAAAATAAATATTAATTAAATTCAATAAACTTATTTTTTTCTTCTCTATCACCCATAAAAATATACTTAATATGAACATATTTTTATGCTCATGCAAATATCATATAAAAAATGCTTATTTTAACATTAACTATTTTTCATAAATATGTTATGTGGGGAGGTTTTTATAATTTTATGAAAATATTTAAGAAAATTAAATTATTTTTTTTCTTACTTATAGGTTTAGGTGTAATAATAATTGCAAGTTCTTTTACAATGAAAAAAGATTTGCAAAAAAAATGTGATTTAGTTACTGAAAAACTCATAACCATATCTGAACTAGCTACTACAAAATATAACTACTCAAATGTGATTTCGATAAATGACAACTTGAAATATAAGGATTTTATTATACCCTTTACTGAAAAATCCTTTGTTGTAAAATATAATGGCTATGTTACTGCTGGAATTGATTTAAGCCAAGCTAGAACATCTATAGAGAACAATGAACTGTTTATTATTCTCCCTCCTAGCAAAATTCTTAACCATACAGTTAATGAAGATGAAATTTTCATTTTCGATGAAAAGTCTTCCGTTTTTAATAAACTCCATATTGATGATATGTTAAAGGAAATAATCGCTGAAAAAGGCACTATGGAAAGTAATTTAATTAAAGAAGGCTTCTTAGATAAGGTTGACGCTGACACTATAAAGTTTCTTAAGGATTTTTTTAAAGAACTAGGCTATGATGAAATAAACATCTCTATTGAAAAATCTAAATAAGTAAAGCCTATATCTTAGGTTAATCCTAAAATATAGGCTTTACTAATTTTATAGCTACCAGCTTCCTGAGGAACCTCCTCCACCAGAGGAGCCTCCACCAAAACCGCCAAAGCCTCCACCTGAACTTCCTCCAGAACCTCCACCGAAGCCTCCAAAACCTCCGCCACCGCCTCTTCCTCTTCCACCAAATATATTGCTCCAAAATATTAGTTTGAATAAAAAGGTAGTAACTCTTCCTCTATTGAATATTAAATCTAATAAGAATAAACCTAAAAATATTCCTAGTGGAAGTGGATTAGAATTTCCCCTTGTTGAAGTATTATCTCCCCTACTAGGTAAGGTTATTTTTTGAGATTTATCTAAAGTAGTCCCATATTCCTTTGCTATATAATCACTCATAGTGCTATAACTTGCTAAAAGACCTTCACCATAATTTCCACCTTGAAACTTGGGCTTAGCTATTTCTTCCATTATTCTACTGGTTAGCACATCTGGTACAGCACCTTCAAGCCCCCTTCCTACTTCTACTCTCCACTTTCTATCATTAAGAGCAAGAAGTATTAGTAGCCCATTATCCTTCTCTTTCTGTCCTATTCCCCAGGTCCTAAATAACTTTAATGCATATTGTTCTATAGGAGTACTTTTTGTAGTGTTAATAACCACCACCACCGCTTGTGCTCCAGTTTTATCCTCTAGCTCTTTTCCAATAGATACAATACCTTCAATCTCACTTTTACTTAAAGTCCCAGTGTAATCATTAACATACTTATAAGGTGTTGGATTTGGAAATCCTTCTGTTGCCTTTGCAGTAAAAGGTAATACGGCAAATATAAATAATAGAAGAGAAGTTACTATTATTTTTATAGATTTATAATTTTTCATAGTTTTCATTATTTACTAAAATCTACTTTTGGAACTTCTTTAGCCCCTTCAGCAGCTTTGTAAAGTGGTTTTTCTTCAAAGCCAAACATAGAAGCAACTATATTACTTGGAAATCTTCTCCTCTTTGTGTTATATTCTGTTACTGCAGTATTATAGTCTTGCCTTTTAACTGCTATTCTGTTTTCTGTTCCTTCTAACTCAACAGATAAATCCCTAAAATTTTGGTTTGATTTTAACTCAGGGTATCTCTCAACCACTACTAAAAGTCTTGAAAGAGCCCCAGATAAACTAGCATCTGCTTCTGCTTGTTCTTTAACATTTTGTGCTCCTGCAAGCTTTGCTCTGGATTCTGCAACCTGAGTAAAAATTTCTTTTTCTTGAGAAGCATAGCCCTTAACAGTTTCTACAAAGTTTGGAATTAAATCAGACCTTCTTTGTAAGTCTGTGTCTATATCTGCTTGTGCACTATTTACCCTTAATTCTAGAGCCACCAAACTGTTGTAAGTTCCTACTATTGGAATAGCTATTAATGCAATTATTACTATAATAGCAATTAAAACCTTTAGTCCACCTTTCATATCTTTTCCTCCTTAATAAAATGTTTTTAAACATATCTTCTATAAAGTTTATTGTTATATTGTTGCATAAAGAACAAATTTTAATCCAAATAATAGATAAATAACTTCGTTTAAAACGGCTTAATAAAAAAGCAATTTATCCTTAACTTAAGAGATAGTTTACCCATAATAAAGTCACAATATTAAGTTTTGCTGAAAATTTAGGTGTAAAAAAACCTTATAATTAAGCCTTTGTTTTATTCGGCTATAAATTATAAGGTTATTTCATTTAATTATATTCTACCTAACTCCACGAATAGGCATTGTTCATGCTCTACCTTAAAGCCCATTTCCTTAGCCTTTCTTATAACATCCTCATCATAAGATCCCGGCTGAAACCAAAGATTTTCAATTCCTGCTGCTCTAATAGCTTCTAAAGAGTTTATTGCCACCTTAGGATTAACAATTATGTTTATTGCTTCAATGCCTTCAGGTAACTCTTCTACAGAGTGATATATTTTCATTCCTTCAATTTCTTCATACTTAGGATTAATACCATATACTGTATACCCTTTTTCATCTAGTCTTTTTAAAATTTTATTTCCAAATCTACTTTCATCTGGCGTAGCTCCAAGTAATGCCCAAGTTTTAAAGTTTAACATTTCATTCATAGCGTGTCCTCCTTAATCTATTTAGGGTAAAATTAGTTTTCCCAATAAAATTAATTCCATAATATATTTATTACTAATACCTGTCAACAATTCCTTTAACCACATTTTTTCATTAGCCAAATATGAGGTTTTGTTATATAATATACTAATGTACACTAATAAGAATTTAGTGTAGCACATATTCGATTATATGATTAATTATTAATACTTAAGTAATTTAGAAAAGGGGATTGACATGAGTAAAATAGATGAGATTGGTGTTGATATGATCGAAAGCGACTTAAGATATCTTAATTTGCTATCTCAAAAATTTCCAACAATTTCTGATGCTTGTACTGAAATAATTAACTTAGAGGCAATTTTAAACCTTCCAAAGGGTACAGAACACTTTTTAACTGACATCCATGGTGAGTATGAAGCCTTTGAACATGTTTTGAAAAATGCTTCAGGTGTTATTAAAAGAAAAGTAAATGATATCTTTGGAAATACTCTAAGAGAATCAGAAAAAAAGGATTTATGCACCTTGATATATTATCCTGAACAAAAGCTTGAGTTAACACTTGCAAAAGAAGATGATGTAAATGATTGGTATAGAATAACTCTACATCAATTAATTCAAATATGTAGAAATGTTTCTTCAAAATATACTCGTTCAAAGGTAAGGAAAGCCCTACCTAGTGACTTTGCTTATATTATTGAAGAATTATTACATGAATCTCAAGTTAGACCTAATAAGCATGATTACTTTAATGGAATTATTAATACAATTGTAAGTATTGGAAGAGCTAACGAATTTATCATTGCAGTTTGTAATGTAATTCAAAGACTTACTATAGATAGACTTCACATTATTGGAGACATTTATGATAGAGGTCCTGGTGCTCACATAATTATGGACACCATTATGAACTATCATGCAGTAGACATCCAATGGGGAAATCATGATATTCTTTGGATGGGAGCTGCTGCTGGAAATGAGAGTTGTATTGCCAATGTAATAAGGATTTGCACTCGTTATGCAAACCTAGAAACTTTAGAAGAAGGCTATGGTATTAACTTGCTGCCTCTTGCTACCTTTGCTATGGATACTTATAATGATGATCCTTGCAAATCCTTTAAACCTAAAACTGGTCCTGATGATGTTTATAAGGAAAAAGATTTGAAGTTAATGGCCCAAATGCATAAGGCTATATCTATAATTCAGTTTAAACTTGAAAGTGAAATAATTAAAAGACGTCCAGATTTTGGCCTAGATCATAGACAATTGTTAGATAAGATTAACTTTGAAAATGGCACAGTAATGGTGGAAGGTAAAGAATATCAGTTAAATGATACTAACTTCCCAACAATAGATCCTAAAAACCCATATAAGCTTACTGATGAAGAAAAAGAACTTGTTACAAAACTAAAATTCTCTTTCTTAAATAGTGAAAAACTTCAAAAACATGTTAGATGTCTATTTTCTAAAGGAAGTTTATATCTTAAATATAACTCAAATCTTCTTTACCATGCCTGCATTTCTCTAGATAATAATGGCAACTTTAAAAAAATTAAGCTAATGGGTAAAGAATACAGCGGTAGAGAATACATTGATAGAGCAGAAAGATTAGCTAGAGAAGCTTACTTTAACAAAGGAAGCCATGCCGCTAAGCAATATGGTCTAGATTATTTATGGTATCTTTGGTGTGGAGCTGACTCTCCCCTATTTGGTAAGAGCAAGATGGCTACCTTTGAAAGATATTTCATTAGTGAAAAAGAAACTCATAAGGAAATTAAAAATCCATATTATGAACTTAAAGATAATGAAGAAGTTTGTGATAGGATTTTAAGAGAATTTGGCCTTGACCCTGAAATTTCTCATATAATTAATGGTCACATGCCTGTTAAGACTTTAAAAGGAGAAAGCCCTATAAAAGCTAATGGTAAGCTTTTGGTTATCGATGGGGGGTTTTCTAAGGCATACCAACCCGAAACCGGTATTGCCGGCTATACCTTAATATATAATTCTTATGGCTTACAACTTGTTCAGCACGAGCCTTTTGAATCTACTCAAAAGGCTATTGAAGAAGGAAAAGATATTTTATCTACTAGCTTCATATTAGAACGTACTGCAGATAGAATGAGAATTAGGGATACTGATATAGGTAAAGATTTAATAGGCCAAATTGCAGACCTACAAAATCTTCTTATAGCCTATAGAAAAGGTATTATTAAAGAATTAAAATAAGTTAACAAGTATAAAGTTTGTCTTTTAAAATTTTCTTTATTTAACTTAATAGAAAACCTTCATTTGGATTTGATGCAAATGAAGGTTTTAAAAACGGCAATTTTCAAAGAAATAAAAACAGAGAGAAAGGGGGATTTCTCTCTGTTTTTATTTAGAAATTATTATTAACATAATTTATTTTGTTAACTATTCCTATTATAGCCACTATATTTAATCTTAAACAATTTACCTTTAAAAATTTTCTACCTATTCTATTTTAAGACTTGCCTTCATATTTTGACCATTTCTCACAAATTCTATTTCAATGGTATCTCCATCTTTATGAGTATCTTTAATTTTATTTAACTCTTCAACAGTTTCAACCTTCTTGCCATCAAACTTTGTAATAACATCTCCTGGTTGAAGTCCACCCTTTTGAGCTATACTAAAATTAGCTACATTAGTAATATATACTCCTACAGGCACCTTATACTTTTCAGCTAATTCCTTCGTTACATTTTGAACTGTTATTCCAAGAGTTATTTTTTGTTTTACTAAGTTTTCTAATTTTGTAGTTACATCATTAATTGGTATAGAAAAGCCTATCCCTTCTATTCCATTACCACTTAGTTTTGCTGTATTAATTCCAACTACTTCTCCTCTAGCATTTATTAAAGGTCCTCCACTATTTCCAGGATTTATAGCTGTATCAGTTTGAATTAAATTCATCTTCTTTCCATCTATTTCTACATCTCTACTTACTGCACTTACAATTCCTGTAGTAACAGAGCCCAAATATTCTTTTCCTAGAGGATTACCAATTGCTACAACTTGTTCCCCTACTTGTAAACTTTCTGAATCTCCTAAGGTAGCAACTGCTGGAAGTTCTACTTTATCTGTAATTTTTAAAACCGCTAAGTCTGCTTCTTGATTATAGTTTACGATCTTAGCATTAACTTCCTTTCCATTATTAAATATTACCTTTACTTGATTAGCCCCTGAGATTACATGAAAGTTTGTTAAAACATATCCCTCTTCTGAGAATATAAATCCTGATCCTATACCCTCCTGAGGTTCCATATTGAATCCAAATATGCTTGTTGAAACAGATTTAGTTGAAACTCCTACTACTGCTGGAGAAACTTTAGTCACTATCTCTGGTATATTTATACTACCTACAGCAGTAGGTGCCACCACTGTATTCCCATTATTAGCACTCTTTTGCTGAGTTACTGGTGTATTTGTGTTTTTCATGGTGGTATATGTTACTGCTCCACCTACTGCCCCTCCTAGTAAAGAGCAAATAAGTGCTACTGCCACCACAGAACCTAGTCTACCTGTTGTCCTTTTTCTTTTTATCTTAGGATCCGGATAAACATAAGGATTGTTATAAATTTCTGTATTTTTAAAGCTTCCATAGGTTGAGCTATCATAGTTCATATTATGATTTTCTGGCATAGTATTAAATTTATTATCTTTATTATTGAAGTTATCCATTTTTAAATCCTCCCTTAATTAAATCTCCCTATAACTATATTATCTCCATTTATGTGTCAATTCAGTGGCGACTTTGTGAAAAATTTTAAAATTAAATGTATTTATCACTATGTTTATGTCATAATTATTTTGTATTAAATTTAAACTATATAGGTTTAATCTACTTTTATATAAATTTCTTAGTACTTTTAGTCTATGAGTTTAAATAGTAAATTATTTGCTTGCAATAATATTTCTTGACTACTTAGCTTAATTGCATTCCTTCAGCAAATTCTAGTATGTGAAATCTCTATTAATTTAAAGGAGCTGAATATAATGTTTTATTTGATTTTAGCTATAATTTGTAGCTCTTCTATTGCATTAATTTTTAAATATACCGAAGGGAATAAGTTAAACCGCTATGCAGTAACTTCTTCTAATTATTTCGTTGCATTTTCAGTAAGCATTACCATGTTTCTATGGAATAATTCTTTAAATTTTCCTTTAAGCTCTTCTCTACATAAGTTTAGCACAGAATTTTCCTCAGTGGTTCTTTCTAATAATAAATTATTTTCCTCTGAAGGTAGCTTTATTTGGGCAGTATTAGTAGGAGCTATAGCTGGAATATTCTTTTTTCTCTCCTTTATTTATTATCAAAAGAGTGTAAGAGAAAATGGTGTTGGTCTTTCTGGAACCTTTGGAAAGCTTGGAATTCTTATACCAATGATTTTTTCAATTATCCTTTGGAATGAAATCCCAACAACTCTTCAGTGGACTGGTATAGCGTTATCTTTAGTTTCTATTATTATAGTAAACCTATCCTTTAAAGATCTTTCTTCAAAGAGTTTTAATTCTACATTAGTGTTATTATTCATCTTCGGGGGTATGGCGGAGTTTTCCAATAAAATATTTCAAAAATATTCTATAACAGAGTATAAAGACTTATTCTTATTTTTTGTCTTCCTAGTAGCCTTTCTTATTAGTATCTATTTTACTATTAAAGAAAAGAAAAAGGTTTCTGGAAATGATATACTACTAGGTATTATCGTAGGAATTCCTAACTTATTTTCTTCTTATTTTTTAATTCTTGCACTAAATTATATAAATACCTCTGTAGCCTTTCCAATATATAGTGCTGGAAGCATACTGCTAATCAATTTAGGTGGCTTTGTGTTGTTCAAAGAAAGACTTTCTAGAAAAGATACCTTTGCCGTAATAATGACTCTAATTGCCCTTATATTAATTAATATGTAACTCTATATATATTTAAGCTGTTATATCTATAATAAAAGAAATGCTGATATCTAAATATATCAGCATTTCTTTTATTATAGATATTATATGTGTGCTTATAAACCAAACTTACTTTGAAAACACATTTTTCATTAATTTCTCTATACACCTAAGAACTAAATTGTTTTATATCTAATTATGTTTGCATGAGTTAATGGAAGGCTATTATCATCGGCTTCTGCATCTCCCCTAGAAAAGATACCTTTGCCGTAATAATGACTCTAATTGCCCTTATATTAATTAATATGTAACTCTATATATATTTAAGCTGTTATATCTATAATAAAAGAAATGCTGATATCTAAATATATCAGCATTTCTTTTATTATAGATATTATATGTGTGCTTATAAACCAAACTTACTTTGAAAACACATTTTTCATTAATTTCTCTATACACCTAAGAACTAAATTGTTTTATATCTAATTATGTTTGCATGAGTTAATGGAAGGCTATTATCATCGGCTTCTGCATCTCCATTATTAACCATTAAGTTAACTCCAAGTTCTGATGCATACTCTTCCTGTCCCATGGATTTATTATTGTTCATAGATGAAAAATCTTTATTGTTTTGGCAGGTTCCATTATAATCATAGTTATCTCTATCATATCCAAAAGTCATTTCATCTCTAAGCTCTACGTTTTCGTAGTCATCCCTAAGATTATCAAAAGTAATTTCCTCTGCAAACTCATTTTCAAATATATCTACTCTATTATCAAAGTTATTATGAGAATGGTATGGAGTACCATTAGATGTGGAAGTTTCACTTGTCATCTGTGCCTGATTATTAGCTTCATCAACTTTCTCCCAAGCTGATTCAACACCTGGATGAGCAACTCTAAAATCCCCAAAATAATTATGCTTGTTAGATGGATATATTGGACTTGATTTTTTATTAGCCATAATTTCCCTCCTCAAAATCTTTATATTTATAGGTTGCTTGAATTTGAGAGAAATTATGTATATTTTATAAGCTTAAAGCAATAATATTTTTTTATCTTTGTTAAGAACTTTAAATCTGGAGGCTTATCATAGAAATATTTTTAAATACAGTAATATCTATGTAAGTTTATATGAATTACTCTAAATTTGTCACTGGAAGTCGGAAAAAATGTGTTTGCAAAATTCATAATTTTGTAACAATTGCTTTGAAAGTATGTTATAATTTTATTAATAATACAAATTATTTACTAATAATTATTTCTTTATTATATGTGTATGACATTTATTTCTATTCTCAATATAAAGTTATAGGTGGTGAGTAATTTTGAAAAACTTATTAGTTTTTGCAAAAAAATTTTTACTTCAAGCTTTTTTAGTTCTCCTAATCTTATTTCTAGCCTGGGGAGTAAGCATTAAAAATTATTTTTTATTTCACTCCGTCATTGAAATTATTACCATAGCAGCAGGTTTTAGTGCTATGCTAGTTTCCATAAAAACTCATAATATGAGCAATAATGATTTTTTCCGCTTTCTTGGTATAACCTCTGGCTTTGCCATGGTTATTACTCTAATCCATGTCATCACATATAAAGGCGCTGCTATATTTACAACAGATCCAAATATCCCTACTCAGCTTTATATCTTTTATAAATACTATGAGTGTATCTCTCTAATATTTGCTTTTTATTTTATTAGTAATAAACTCAACATTAAAAAAGTTATTATTTCAAATCTTATATTCATAGTTATTTTTATATGGACTATACTCTTTTCAAACTTTTTTCCTGATTGCTATAATGAAGTCACAGGTTTAACTTTTTTTAAGATTTTTAGTGAGTTCCTATTTTGTATATCCTATATAATTATATTAATTTTCCTTAAATTTCAAACCCTTGAAGTTTCAAAGTACAAGCTTAATTTAATATCAATTTCTATAATATTTAAGCTTACGAGTAGCCTATGTTTTTCTTTTTATACAGATGTATATGGTAGATTTAATTTTGCTGGCCACATTTTTAACTTTATATCTTATTGTCTATTTTACACCGCTTTGTTTAAAGGTGTAATAATTGATCCTTATGAAAGCCTAGTTGAAAAATTAACAGCTAAAACCAATGAGTTAGAAATTGCTAATAAGCACCTTATAGCTGCAAAGTTAAAGATAGAAAAGGACTATAAATACAATGAAAAACTTATCAACTTTCTTCCAGATGGAATATTAATATTAGAACATGAAAAAATAATCTATTCTAATAAAAGGTTTATGGACATGTTCCACTTAACAAGCCTAAAAGACATTCTAGGAAAGGATATCTTTAGTATTATAGATAAGTCCTATCATCCACTATTGTTTAGCAGACTCAATGCATTAGATAAAAATATACTCCTCTCACCTGTAGATTATGAAATTCAGATTAACAATAAAAAAATCTTTGCTGAGGTATGTTCCTTATTTACAACCTATCAGGGAAGTGAACAACTAATTATGGCAATCAGAGATATCAGTGATAAAAAGAGAGCTGAGGATATGTCTCTTAAGCTTCTGGAAATAGAAAAAGCAGAAGAGCTTAAAAATGAATTTTTTATAAACCTATCTCATGAGCTTAAAACTCCTATTAATGTAATGTATTCTGCTATTCAGCTTCAATCTATTTATTTGAATGATCCTGTTTCAATCTCTAAGTACAACGATTTAATGAAAAAGAATTGTTTAAGGTTAATAAGATTATCAGATAACATGCTTGATATTACTAAAATTCAGTCAGGTTTCTTAAAGCCCAAACTTATAGTTGAGAATATAGTTCCAGTTATTGAAAATATATCTTTGTCTATTATTGATTATTTACAATTTAAAAACCTTAATCTAGTTTTCGATACAGAGTATGAAGAGCTTTATTCTAAATTCGATAGGAGTCTGCTAGAGAGAATACTATTAAACCTTTTATCCAACTCAATTAAGTATGGTAAAGAAAATGGTCATATATATGTTAATATCTATACTGAAGAAGAAGATACTATAGCTATATCCATAAAAGATGATGGTATAGGTATGCAATTAGAAGATCAAAAAAAGATATTTATGAGATTACAAAAGCTTGATAATTCATTATCTAGAAATACTGAAGGAAGTGGTGTAGGCTTATTCTTGGTTAAATCTTTTACTGAAATTCAACATGGAACTATTAGCTTTACAAGTAAACCTGATGAAGGTACTGAATTCATTATTAGATTCTCTCGGATTTATGAATATGAAGAAGTTTGCGCTACTATTGATAATTCAGATGTATCAACCTTCAAAGATACCATGGAAAAGGTTGCCATAGAATTCTCCGATATATACACCTAAATCTATAATTATTGAACCAAAATGTCTAATATAAATATTTAATAATGAAAGATTTTTCATGGCACATTGTACTTCCTAAAAGTAAAAATGCAAAGTTACTGAAATATGTAACTTTGCATTTTATTTTTTATGTTAATAATCTTATTTATTTGTATAAAGCTCTATAATTTTAACAATTAATTCTACAGCCTTCTCTATTGACTCTGTTGGTACGAACTCAAACTTACCATGGAAGTTATGTCCGCCTGCAAATAAGTTTGGTGTTGGAAGTCCCATGTAAGATAATCTAGCACCATCAGTACCTCCTCTAATTGGAACTACCTTTGGAACTATATTTAATGCTTTCATTGCTTCTACTGCTGTATCAACAACATGCATTACTGGCTCAACTTTTTCTTTCATGTTATAGTAAGAATCTTTAACTGTAATTTCTACAGTTCCCTCACCATACTTTTTATTTACTTCTTCAGCAATTCTTATTATATTTGCTTTTTTAGCTTCAAAACTGTCTTTGAAGAAATCTCTTATGATATAAGACATTTCTGTTCTCTCAACAGAACCTGAGAAACCATTTAACATATAGAAGCCTTCATAACCTTCAGTATGTTCTGGTCTTTCATTAGCTGGTAACATACTATTTAGTTCCATTCCTATAAATTGAGAGTTAATCATTTTATTCTTTGCTGAACCTGGATGTACATTTCTTCCATTTATAACTATTTTAGCTGAAGCAGCGTTGAAGTTCTCATATTCTATTTCTCCAATTCCGCCACCATCTAAAGTATAAGCAAAATCAGCATTAAATTTTTCTACATCAAAGTGATCAGCTCCAGCACCTATTTCTTCATCTGGAGTAAATCCAACTCTAATAGTTCCATGTTTTATTTCTGGATTTTTAATTAAGTATTCCATAGCAGCAATAATTTCAGCTATTCCAGCCTTATCATCTGCTCCTAAAAGACTGTTTCCATCAGTAGTTATTAAAGTTTTACCTATGTAATCCTTTAACTCTGGGAAATCTTTTGGTGAAAGAACTGTAGTTTCATTTAATTTTATATCTCCACCATCATAGTTTTCAACAAATTGTGGATTAACATTAGCTCCTGAATAATCTGGAGCTGTGTCCATATGAGCAATAAATCCTATTGTTGGTATTTCTTTATCAGTATTTGCTGGTAATGTAGCCATTACGTATCCATTTTCATCTATAGTAACGTCGCTCATTCCAATTTCTTTTAACTCTTCTACTAACTTATTAGCAAGAACCATTTGTCCTGGAGTACTTGGAGTAACACCAGTTTCTGCATCTGATTTAGTATCATAAGCTACATAGCTTAAAAATCTTTCTACAACCTTTGACATATCTATCCCTACCTTTACTTAAAAAATTTGCAAGTTTTAATATTATTATACTACCTTTTGTAAACATTCTCAATTTCTTTTGCAAAATTTAGTTAAATTTAATATTTTCTTGTAAGATTATATCTTTAAATCCTCCATTACTATTGTGCTGAAAACTTTCAATAAATATTATAAATAATTCATATAAAAAAGTAGTAAACCTATATTTATAATTCAATTAAATTGGTATAATTTACTTGCAAGTATATATTTGATTGGAGGACTAAAAAATGATAGATTTTACTAAAGGTTTAAGTTTCAATGAGTACTTAGAAAAACAGCACCAAAAATATGGAGATGTTCAGGATAAAGCTTACGAAACTACTGAACTTACTACCCAAGCCAAAGATCTTGTAAAAGCATTAGATAAAACAATTCATGCTGCAGTTTTTACAGAAGGCTTTTGCCCTGACTGCATTGTTACTATACCATTTATACAAAGAATGGCTGAGGAAAACCCAAATCTAAAACTGCACTTTATGCCTAGAACTGGCTTTGAATCCTTCCTTGAAGAAGCTGTTGGAGATGCAAGAATTCCAACTATCATAACCTTTGATGGGGATATGAACCCTAAAGGTGCTTATGTTGAAACTCCTAAAGCTTTAAGGGACAAAATGATAGGATTAAACAATGAAGAAAAAAAATCTTTAGTTGTTGACTATAGAGCTGGAAAATATAATGATCTAGTAGAAAAAGATCTGCTGGAAATAATACTATAAACTTTAAAGCATCCCATATTATAGGTAACAGAGTAAAACTTAATTTATACAATAGCCACTCTGGTTCCCTTAAGGCTTTTGTAGCTGAATAAAATACATTTTCACCTTAAAAGCCTATAAAGAGACTTTGAAGGATATTTTTATATCTTTTACAGTCTCTTTACTTGATTTTACATATAATAAAAGTTCCGTTAAAAATGTATTATACTTTTTAACGGAACTTCTTTTTTATATTTTGGCATAAGCATTTGATTTTGTTTAAACTTTAAATTCTACCAACACCAATTTCTCTAGCTATACGCATTACTTCTTTTGCAACTTCATCTGCGACTCTTTTATCTAATGCGTTAGGAATTATATATTCCTCATTTAATTCTTCTTTAGTAATTAAGCTAGCTATTGCTCTAGCTGCTGCAAGCTTCATATCCTCATTTATTTCCTTTGATCTCACTGCAAGGGCACCTTTAAATATTCCTGGGAATACTAATACGTTATTTATTTGGTTTGCAAAGTCAGATCTTCCTGTGGCAATAACTCTTGCTCCCCCTTTTTTAGCTTCTTCTGGCATTATCTCTGGAGTTGGATTTGCCATAGCAAATATTATTGCATCCTTATTCATAGTTTTAACCTCTTCAGCTGTTAAAACTCCTGGAGCTGATACTCCAATGAATACATCTGCACCCTTTATGACTTCAGATAAACGTCCACTTTCCATATCTTTATTAGTATCCACTGCAATTTCTTGTTGAGCTGGATTTAGCATATCAGCCCCCTTAAAGATTGCTCCTTGCCTATCACACATTATTATATTCTTAGCACCAGCATTAAGAAGTAATTTGCAAACAGCTATTCCTGCTGACCCTGCTCCATTTATAATAATTTTTACCTCTTCTATTTTTTTATTTACCACCTTTAAAGCATTGTATAATCCTGCTAACACTACTACTGCAGTACCATGCTGGTCATCATGAAAAACAGGTATATTAAGTTCTTCCTTTAATCTTTTTTCTATGTAAAAACATTCTGGAGCCTTTATGTCTTCTAGGTTTATTCCACCAAATACAGGCGCCATAAGTTTAACTGTTTTAATTATTTCTTCTGGATCCTCTGTATCTAAACATATAGGAAATGCATCTACTCCTCCAAATTCCTTAAATAACAATGCTTTTCCTTCCATTACTGGAATTCCAGCCTCTGCTCCAATATTCCCAAGTCCTAATACTGCTGTACCATTTGATACAATTGCCACAGTATTCCCCTTGATAGTGTAATCATAAACCTTATCCTTATCCTCTGCAATTTCTATGCAAGGCTGAGCAACTCCTGGGGTATAAGCTATAGAAAGATCTTCTCTAGTTTCAACCTTAATCTTTCCTACAACTTCTAATTTCCCTCTCTTTTCTTTGTGCATTTTTAATGCCTCATCACCATATGACATAACTTAACACCTTCCTAAAAAAAATTTTATCTTTATTGCTTTCCATTAAAATACTCACAATGAGGAGCCAATGGACAAATATCACATTTGGGCTTTCTTGCATTACAAATTTTTCTACCATGCCAAATAATATAGTGATGTGCATCACTCCACATACTCTTAGGAATATTTTTCATAAGCTTTTCTTCTACTTCTTCTACATTCTTTCCCTTTGCAAGACCAATTCTATTTGAAAGTCTAAACACATGAGTATCTACAGCAATAGCAGGAACTCCAAAAGCATTAGAAAGCACCACATTTGCAGTTTTTCTACCTACCCCTGGAAGCTCTATAAGCTCTTCCATAGTCTTTGGAACTTCACCCTTATGTTTCTCTAAAATTCCTCTGCAAGCTCCTAAAATATTTTTGCTTTTATTTTTGTAGAAGCCACAACTCCTTATTTTCTCACCTAGTTCTTCTTCTGTTAAGGTTACAAAAGCCTCTGGGGTGTTATATTCCTTATAAAGCTCTTTAGTCACCATATTAACTCTTTCATCTGTACATTGAGCAGAAAGAATTGTAGAAATTAAAAGTTCAAAGGGACTATTAAAATCCAATCCGCACTTTGCACCCTTGTAAGTTTCTTCTAATATACTTAGAACCTCTCTTCTTTTTTCACGATTCATAAAGTTACCTCATTTCACCATTGTCTTATTACTCTATAAAAAGGCTTCTTCCACTATTATTATAACAAAAGTAAAAGTTAAATATAGACCTTCCTATTAAAAACTTATTATATTTCTATTATAGAATTTTTATAGGCTTCCTCAGTCAAAAATTAATTTATTCATCTTTCAAAAGCCTTAAGGGAATAACTGTAGGTTCTATGTGCAAAATTAGTCTTGAATCTAGTTCCATATTCATAAATTTCCAAGATAGAAGTTTATTTGTATATAAAAAAATAACTAGAAGAATCTATATGTTAACAACAAAAGATTTCTTCTAGTATATATCTTTTTTAAAAACTAATTATAATTTTTAGAACCTTACATAAATAGCCCTGCACCTGGTCCTAAAGGCAATCCTAGAGCCATCCATATTACTAAAAGGATTGTCCAGAAAATTAAAAAGGCAATAGAGAATGGTAACATCATTGATATTAATGTTCCAATACCTGATTCTTCATCATATTTCTGCATGAACGCAACTATAACTGCGAAATAAGCCATAAGTGGAGAAATGATATTTGTTGCTGAATCACCTATTCTATATGCTACTTGAGTTAATTCTGGTGAATACCCTAATCTCATAAACATTGGTACAAAGATTGGAGCCATAATAGCCCACTTTGCAGAAGCAGATCCTATAAATAGATTTATGAAGCCAGTAACTAATATAAAGAGTATAAATAATACTGGACCTTTCATTCCTATAGCTTCTAATAATACAGCACCCTTAACTGCTAAGATAGTTCCAAGGTTAGTGTAACTAAAATATGCTATAAATTGAGATGCAACGAAAGCAAGTGCAATGTATCCACCCATTGATGCCATGGATTTAGATAACTTTGCAGCTACATCTTTTTCTGACTTAATTGTTTTTGCAAACTTTCCATAAATAACTCCTGGTACAAAGAAAAGTATTGTTATTATTGGTACTAATCCGTTCATTAATGGAGAGTGATCAATTAAACTACCATTCTTAGGATTTCTTAAAAATGATGCTTCTGGTATACAAAGAGCTACAATTAAAACTACTAGAGCTAATATTGATAAATTTGCATATTTTAAGCCTTTTTTCTCATCATCACTTATATGACTTATTTCTGTATCAATATTCTCAACTTTTTTATTATAAGTACCTAGTCTTGGTTCAACAATTTTTTCTGTTATTATTGTTCCAATAATTGTAATAACAAATGTAGATACAAACATAAAGAAATAGTTAGCTGTTGGTCCCACTACGTAATTAGGATTCAATATTTTTGCCGCCTCAGTACTTATACCACCTAACATTGGGTCTGTTGTTCCAATCAATAAGTTGGCACTAAAACCTCCTGAAACTCCTGCAAAAGCTGCTGCTATTCCTGCAAGAGGATGTCTTTTAAAAGTTAAAAATATAAGTCCTCCTAATGGAACTAATACAACATAACCTGCATCTGATGCAATATTAGACATTACTCCTAATAAAACTACCATAGGAGTAACTAGTTTGCCTGGAGTTATAGATACTACCTTCTTAAGAACTGCGGAAATATATCCTGTTCCTTCTGCAACTCCCACACCTAGCATGGCAACTAGTACCATTCCAAGTGGTGCAAAATTTGTAAAGTTCTTTACTGCATTCTCTAGCATATACTTAATTCCATCTGCACTAAGTAGATTAGTTACAGTGACTGTTTGTTCCTTTAATTGCATAGTTTTTGGATCAATTAACTCTGCAGTTACTGAAACTCCTGTTAATGAAGCTATAGCCGAAACTAACATTATTGCCACACAAAATATTCCAAATAAGGTTATTGGGTGTGGTAATTTGTTTCCAACTCTCTCTACTCCATCCAAAAACTTCATAGTTAAACTTTTTCTTTTTACACTGTTTGAATTCGTTTTCATTAAAATCCCCCTTAAATCACTCATTTTTTTACTTAAATTTCAATTTATCACAATTAGACAATTAAAAATTAAAATTTAATTAAAAATTGAACGAAAATTTCGCATCTTCAGTATACATAATATTTTAAACTTTGTAAATAGGTTTACGTAATCTTCTTAAACGGTATTGTTAATCTTATTTTGAGATTAATAAGTTTATCTACTCTTGTATAGATACTAGACATTAATGATTTATGAAAATTCATATAGTAAAATCAAATTATCTTTGAGTATTATTTTTCACATAATATGATTTAAATCACACCAATTATACAGATTTATGCTATAATTTACATATAATTTAACAAAATTAAAACTTTTAAAACCCATAAAAATTTTATTTAGCAAAGTGGAGTTTAATTCTGTAGATGAACTTTAATTAGGTTTTGTTCTTGTTTCAAAACCCTTGAATTACCTCCAAATATTAATCATTAAAATTAAGGAGAAGATACACATGAAATTATTTGGTAAGAAAAAAGCTATACCTACAGAAGAAAATCCTATATTATCTAATACCACTGCTATTGTTGATAACAGTAACAATATAGGTACTGATACTATTGAATTTTTAAAAGATATGAATAAAGATATAGAAAGAATTATTTCTCAACATAATTCTGTTAATAGCGAACATGATATATTAGCAAGTTTAGCTTCAAAAATTTCAATGCAAATGAACACTATCTCTAATTTAGCTAGTGACACTAATTCTTCTACTGAATTACTACATAATCAAAGCAAAAACCTTATGGATATGACAGCTAGAAATGTAGACAAGTCTCAGGAGGGTAAAAAAACTATTGAAGATATTGTTAATATTATAATGTCTTTAGATGGCGAAGCTAAAAATACCTATAATAGTATAAATAATCTTTGGGGAATGATTCAACAAATTTCCCAAGTTGCTCAGATCATTGATGGAATTGCTTCTCAAACTAATATGTTAGCTTTAAACGCAGCTATTGAGGCTGCTCGTGCAGGGGAAGGCGGAAGAGGCTTTGCAGTAGTAGCAGAAGAGGTTAGAAAGTTAGCCGAAATGACTTCTCAAAGTACAGGAGATATCACTAGCCTTACTGGGAAAATTCAAGCTGAAGCTAAAAATGCTTTAAATAGCGCTAATAAAAATACTCAAGTTATTTCTAAGGGCGTTACTGCTTCTAAAACTGCCCTTGAAAAAATTGATGATACCTTAGATTCTTTTGGTAAGGTTGAGAATGAGGTTAATGAAGTTTTACATGTAATATCAACCCAAAAATCTCATATAGAAAATATTTTAAATAAAATAAGTGATATTGATATAATTTTAAGAGATACAAATACCCAAATAGATCATCACATTGCTGAGGCTAACGTTGTTGATAGAAAACTTGAAGAAAGCATTTCTAATATAGCAAAATTTATTAATACTAAGGATATTTAACTCTTACGAATTTGAAATTAAAGCTTTCATATATCACTGTGAAAATATTTGTGGAAGTGCTAAGTATAGCCACCATAAACTTATTAATTTTATATTTTTAAATTTTGCCTGTAATAATGCTTAAAGGAGTAATTCTTATGAGAATCTACTCCTTTTTTATTTATTCTTCTTCACTTACTTTATGAAGAATATAATGTTAATTTATATATATTATTTAAATCATGATAAAGGTTAAATCTGCCACTACTTTGAAACACTCTCTCCTAAATACGCCTTTTTAATATCTTCATTTTCAAGAAGTGCTTTCCCATTACCTTCAATAGTAATTTTTCCGGTTTCCATAACATACCCTCTGTCAGCTATCTTCAAGGCTACATTAGCATTTTGCTCTATTAAAAGAATAGTAACTCCTTTTTCACGAATGGTCTTTATTATATTAAATATATCTTTTACAATTAAGGGTGCTAGACCCAAAGATGGCTCATCCATCATCAAAAGCTTAGGATTAGACATTAAAGCTCTTCCAACTGCTAACATTTGTTGCTCTCCTCCTGATAAAGTTCCTGCTAACTGCCAGCTTCTTTCCTTAAGTCTTGGAAAAAGACTATATACCCACTGTATATCTTCTTCTATCCCCTTTGTGTCCTTCCTAAAATAAGCCCCTAATTTTATGTTTTCAAGTACTGTTAAGTTAGAAAAAACCCTTCTACCCTCTGGAACTAAAGTTATTCCCTTAGTCACGATATTTTGTGACTTTTCTCCAAGAATCCCCTTACTTTCATAGGTTATACTTCCACTTTTGGGTTTTACTAATCCTACTATGGACCTTAACAAAGTGCTTTTACCTGCTCCATTAGCTCCAACTAAGGTTACTATTTCACCTTTTTTAACTTCAATATCTATTCCTTTTAAAGCTTCTATTCCTCCATAAGATACAACTAAATCACTGACCTTAAGCATCTTCCTTCACCCCCAAATATGCTTCTATAACCTTTTGATTATTTTGAATTTCATGGGGTGTCCCCTGAGCAATGGTAACTCCGTAATCTAACACATAAATCCTATCTGATATTCCCATAACCACCTGCATATGATGCTCTATCATAAATATAGTAAGGTCATATTCATCTCTTATTTCTTTAATAAACTCCGTCAATTCTTCTGTTTCCTTTGGGTTCATCCCAGCTGCTGGTTCATCTAATAACAACAGTCTTGGATTAGTAGCTAGAGCCCTTGCAATTTCTAATCTTCTTTGCTTTCCATAGGGTAAAGAGGAAGCCTTTTCATTCATCACATCCATAAGTCCAACTCTCTCAATAAGGGCTAAAGATTTTTCTCTAATAGCTCTCTCCTCCCTCTTATAACTAGGAAGTTTTAAAAGCGCACTAACAAGTCCTGATTTTAAATGAAGATGATTTGCTATAAGCACATTATCTATTACGGATAACTCCTTAAACAATCGTATATTTTGAAAAGTTCTAGCTATTCCCTTTTTTGTTATTAAATCTGGTCGATTACCTGTAATGTCCTTTCCTTCATAAGTTATACGCCCTTTTGTAGGAGTGTATACTCCTGTAACCATATTAAAAGCCGTAGTTTTGCCAGCTCCATTAGGTCCTATAAGTGCTACAATTTCCCCTTCTCTTATACTCAAATTGAACTCATTAACTGCAGTTAATCCACCGAACTGCATAGTTGCACTATTTGTCTTTAATAACTCCATAATTATTTTCCTCCCTTAGCTGTGGTTTTTCTTTTAAAGAACCTAAGCTCTTTAATATTCTTTAAAAAAGCTATAAGCTTATTCCAGCTAAATTCCTTTGTTCCCATAACTCCATTTCTAAAGAATAATACAGCTAACATTAGCAAAGCAGAAAATACAACCATTCTAAGTCCTGCTACTCCCTTGAACTCTACAAATCCTAAGTTAATACTTTCATCCAAAAATCTTAGAGCTTCCCCGGCTATGGTAATAACAAAAGCAGCAATAACTGTTCCCGTAACACTCCCCATACCTCCAAGAACTATGATAAGTAATATATTAAAGGTTAAAGTAAATCTAAACATCAATGGATCAATAGTCCCTAAGAGATTTGCAAGTAGCCCACCTCCAATACCAGCAAAAAAAGCACCAATTATAAATGCTAATACCTTATGCTTAAACAAATTAATTCCCATACTTTCTGCTGCTATTTCATCTTCCCTTATAGCCTTAAGTGCTCTTCCATAACTGCTATTTATTAATGAAAGTATAACTATTATAGTTATTAATGCAATGCCAAAGGTCCACCAAAGATTGATAACGGGCGGTATACCCTTTAGTCCTAGAGCACCATTTGTAATAGTTTGAGTATTAGTCAACACAACTCTAATAATTTCTGCAAAACCTAAGGTTGCGATAGCCAAATAGTCACCTTTTAACCTTAGGGCTGGAGCTCCTATAAGATAAGCCGCTATTGCAGAGAAAATTCCCCCAATAATTAAGGCAAATATAAAGGGCATATAAATATTATCTAGGGGTTTCATCATAGGTGCTAAAAAAAAGTTTTGTGCCTTAACTGCTATTGGCATAGATAAAATTGCTGTAGTATATGCTCCAACGGCTATAAATCCAGCATGTCCAAGAGAAAATAGCCCTGTGAAACCATTTATAAGATTCATGCTCAATGAAAGAATCACATAAATAGCACATAAATTTAATATTCTAGTTTTATAACTGTCTAAATTCCCATCTAAGAAATACATTACTATTGCTAATATAAGAAAAGCTATGGCAGTTAACCTATTATTTCTTTTCCCAAACCATTTTAAAATACCATTTCTCTCTTTCACCTATTACACCTTCTCTGCTATTTTTTCGCCCATAATTCCTGTAGGCTTGAATAGTAAGATCAATATAAGTAATATAAAGGCAAAGGCATCTCTATATCCTGAAAGGCTAGGTAAAAATGCTACTAACATAATTTCACCAACACCAAGGATAAATCCCCCAAGTACCGCTCCTTTAATATCCCCTATACCCCCAATAACTGCTGCTATAAAGCACTTTAATCCTGGCATAATTCCCATAAGAGGAGCTATTTGTGGAAACTTTAATCCCCACATAATTCCACCTACTGCTGCAAGAATTGAACCCAAAGCAAAGGTTAAGGAAATTATCCTATTTATATTCACACCCATTAGAGTTGCAGTTTCATGGTCCTTAGATACTGCTCTCATAGCCATACCACTTTTTGTTTTGTTAACTAAATAAAGTAATCCGAATAATAATATTAAGGTTACTATTGGAATTATAATGGTTAATCTTTGAAGTGACACCTTCCCAATTTGGATAACCTCAGTGAATAAATCAACTTGTGGAAAAGCCTTTGGCACTCCTCCAAAGATTACTGTGGCCAAATTTTCAAGTAAGAAAGAAACACCTATAGCTGAAATTAAAATTGAAATCTTAGGTGCGTTTCTTATAGGTCTATAGGCAACAATTTCTATAAGTATCCCTAAGAGTCCAGTCATTATAATAGCTGCAACAAAAGCTAAGTACCAGGGCATTGAAAAAAGAGAAACTCCATAAAAGGCAAAATAAGCTGCTACCATAAAAATATCTCCATGGGCAAAATTTATAAGCCTAAGTATTCCATAAACCATAGTGTATCCTATTGCAATTAGTGCATAAAGACTGCCTAAGGATATGCCATTTAATAGGTGTTGCATAAACATATCTAAACTCATTGCTAAATTCATTTTTTCACCAACCTTATTAATCAAACTATAACTTGCTAAAGATAACTACAATATTCCTACGAGACTATTGTTGATACCCCTTCTACACTACTTTAGTGACTTTTGAGAAGGATAATTCCCCCATATTCCTAAGGTGAGACTCAAATCTCCCTCTAAAGCCGCTCTACAAACTGAACTTATTCTTTTTTAAAACAACTTTGTGTTTGTTATTTAATAAAGAAGAACAAGTAACACTTGTTCTTCTAGTATGATTTATTTCACTCCGTCAACCACATCTAAAAATGTAAACTTACCATTTTTAACCTGCTTAATAACAGCATTTTTAATTGCATTTCTATTCTCATCGAAATTAACAACCCCAGCTGCCCCTTGAAAATCCTTTAAGTTAGCTAAGGTATCTCTTAACTTAACAGAATCAGCGCTTCCATTTTTCTCTAGGGCTTTAATAAGTACTAAATATGCATCATATCCAAGAGCTGTAACTGCTGCTGGCTCTTTGTTGTACTCTTTCTTGTATTCTGTTAAAAACTTTTCGGATTCTTTAGTAATAGGTTTTTCAGTTGCAAAGAAAGTAGCGAATACTGCACCTTCCACTGCTTTATCACCTATTTCTATAAATTGTGGTGTTTCCCAAGTATCTCCTCCAATAATTGGACAAGTTATACCTAGTTGTCTTGCTTGTTTAATCACTAATGCTGATTCTGTAAAATTTCCTGGTGCAAAAATTGCATCTGGATTTTTAGACTTCACGTTTGTCAACTGAGCTGTAAAGTCTTGGTCTCCTGTATTATAATTAGCAACTTCAATTATTGATTTATCATCGCCTGTTAACTTTTTAAAGGAATCAGTAAAAAACTTAGCAAGTCCTATAGAGTAATCACTTCCCACCTCTTGAACTATTGCAACTTTTTTCGCTTTTAACTTATTATAGGCATAATTTGCCATAACTGTTCCTTGGTATGGATCTATAAAACAAACTCTAAAGTAATATTCATTTCCTTGAGTAACTAAAGGATTTGTACATGAGGTTCCCACAGTTGGAACTTTAGCTTTTTTTACTATATCTCCTGCTGCCATGGATAAAGAACTTCCCCAGCTACCAACTATAGCTGTAACTTTTTCTTTCTCAACTAGTTTTGCAGCAGCATTGGCTGCTTCAACTTTATCAGATTTGTTATCAACCACTACCAACTCTACTTTCTTACCTAAAACTTCGGGATAAAGCTTGTTAGCTAATTTTATTCCTTCTAATTCTAGGGCTCCCCCTCCAGCATTGGCTCCAGTTAATGGCTCAAAAACACCAATTCTTATAACATTATCCTTAGAATCAGAACCTGATTTTTCACTACCAGTATTTTTTCCACATCCAGCAAACACAGACGTCATTAAAAACAATGAACTAAGTAAAATCGCAATTTTCTTTTTCATGATTCCCTCCTTCAATTACTAAAAAAATATTACTAACTTGCTAACTTTACCTAAGTAGTTAGTATACTTATATTTATTTTGAAGAAGTATAAATTATTCTATTTTTCGCATGAATTAATAATAATTTATGAACAACTTATCAATAAGGTATTTACCCTTCAGTTGATTTATTCTACTTAACCCTAGGATTTGTAAACCATTTATTAACAAACCCCATTTTTCCCTCTTCATTTCTTGACTTTTTCTAATAGTATTTTCTTTTTTTCCTCATACTCATCCTTTGTCAATATATGATCTCTCATTAATTCCTCTAATATAGAAACTTTTCTAGTAAATTCTTCCTCATCGTGCTTTATTTCTGTACTTTCTGCTATGGCTTCAGAGAAGTTTTCATTTACATTTTTACTTTTTATGAAAGTTAACTGTTTTTGGGGTATTTGGTTAACCAGTACTTCATAAGCTTCTTTTGTGAAAAATCCACAGTAAGGACTGTTATCTATAACTAGTTCTAATATGGTTGTCAGTCCATCCACTTTAATATGTTGTGGTAAGGTGCTTTTATTAAAGGTTAAAGTATTATCCTCCAGCCCAGTTCCTTCAGCCTTCATATTAGAAGCTATTAAATCCTCTTTCTCTAAATCTTCCTTTTTACAAAAACAAGTAATTTGTTCTAGCTCAAAGTTAAAACACCCTATACCTTGATGGTGTTTATCTGCTAAATAAAACTTGTCTTCAGCAATCCAGAAATAAAAATCTATTATCCCAACCTTTTCAAATATATAAATTAGCATATTATTATCTACACTATCTAAGTTTTTAGTGAACCTAAAATCATTGATTTTATTTTTAATTTTATCTATGGCTTCTTCTGTTTCCTCTGAATTTTTTCTCTCCAAGTTCTCTACATAATCCTTATATTTTCCTTCATCAAATTGAGTATAAGCACTTTTAATTATGTGTGCATATCTTCTTTCTATCTCTTTATCAATTTCTGGTATGCCCTTTAAGTATTTTACTTTCATTGCTGTGGGTGGAATATGACAATGGTGTTTATAGTCCTTTTCCATATTCCTTTCCCTCATCTTTATAATATTTATCACAATTACAGCACTAACAAATACAAAAAAAATACATATTAATAAATATTCCAAAGCTTACTCCTCCTAACTAATAATTTATACTTAAGTATATTAATGCTATATTTATTTAATTCTAAGTAATCTTTAGTTTATTTTAAATTACTATATTCTTTGTTTTGTATTGTGATAGCTTTGTTATAGAATCTTTAACCATAGATAAAATTTCTTAACTTTAGTTAAAACAAAAAATTAAAAGAAGAGCAGATAAAATCTGCTCTTCTTTAATTTAAAACTATTATATTCCCTTTGCTCTTAACTTTTCAAGCATATCAGCTGTCATTTTAGCTAAATCATACTCAGCTTTAAAGCCCCACTCTTCTTTTGCAGCAGTTGGATCTATTGAATCTGGCCAAGTATTTGCAATTCCTTGTCTTACTGGATCTGGGTTGTAGCTAATTTCAAACTCTGGAATATGCTTTTTAATTTCAGCAGCAATTTGCTCTGGCTCAAAGCTCATAGCAGTGATGTTGAATGCATTTCTATGTTTTAATTTGCTTGGATCAGCTTCCATTAAGTCAATAATTGCTTGGATAGCATCTGGCATATACATCATATCCATGTATGTTCCTTTATCAATGTAAGAAGTATATTTACCATTCTTTAATGCTTCGTAGTAAATATCTACTGCATAGTCAGTAGTTCCACCTCCTGGAGGTGCTACATAAGATATAAGTCCTGGGAATCTTACGCCTCTTGTGTCTACACCAAATTTAGTGTAGTAGTAATCACATAATAATTCTCCAGAAACCTTTGTTACTCCATACATAGTTTTTGGTCTTTGAATTGTATCTTGTGGAGTATTGTTTTTTGGAGTATCTGGTCCAAAAGCACCTATTGAACTTGGAGTAAAGAACTTACAGTTTAACTCTCTTGCTGCTTCTAAAGCATTAACAAGTCCTCCCATGTTAATATCCCAAGCAAGTTGTGGTTTTGCTTCTGCAACAGCAGATAAAAGTGCTGCAAGGTGAATTATTGTATCTACATTGTGCTTTCTAGCTACTTCTAAGAAAGCTTTTGCATCAGTAACATCAAGTATTTCAAATACTCCACCCTCAACGATTGGGTTACCTTCTGGTTTTCTAATATCAGAAGCTACAACGTTATCAACACCGTAAACTTCTCTTAATTTAGTAACTAACTCTGTACCGATTTGTCCTAAACAACCTGTAACTAATATTTTTTTCATATTATTATCCTCCGTTAAAAACTATTAATAATAAGAGTTTTTGTGATTTTTAACTATATACTTTTATATTTAGATTAAATAAGTCTTTTTATATTATCTTAAACTTATTTTATTATTCCCATTTCTTGACCAACTTTTTTGTAAATAGCAATAGCATCATCTAACATTTCTTTAGTGTGAGCTGCTGATGGCATATTTCTAACTCTTGCTGTTCCCATTGGTACTGTTGGGAATACTATAGCTTTCGCATAAACTCCCTCTTCATATAATCTCTTACTGAATTCTTGAGCTTTTGCAGCCTCTCCAATAATACAAGGAGTTATTGGAGTTTCGCTATCTCCTATATCAAAGCCTAATTCCTTTAAGCCCTTCTTTAAGTAGTTTCCATTTTCCCAAAGTTTATCATGAAGCTCAGTGCTTTCAGTTAATATATTTATAGCTTCGATACAAGCTCCTGCTGCTCCTGGAGTTAAAGATGTTGAGAATAGGAATGGTCTACCTCTAACTTTTAACCAGTCAATTAAATCTTGTGTACCAGCTACGTATCCACCAACTACACCAATAGCTTTAGATAATGTTCCAATTTGGAAATCTATTTTGTCTGATAATCCGAAGTGATGAACTGTTCCAGCACCTTTTCCAAGTACACCTGAACCGTGGGCATCATCAACATAGGTGATTAAGTCAAACTCTTCAGCAATCTCTACTATTTCTGGAAGCTTCGCAATGTCTCCATCCATAGAGAAAACCCCATCAGTGATTACCATTACTTTTTCATATAAACCTGACTCCTTAGCTTCTTTAGCCTTAGCTCTTAAATCTTCCATATCTGAATGCTCAACTCTTATGATTTTAGCACCTGATAATCTACATCCATCTATTATTGAAGCATGGTTTAGTGCATCTGAAAGTATTGCATCTTTTTTGCCCATAACAGCTGAAATTGCAGCCATGTTACAGTTAAAACCTGATTGGAAAGCTATAGCAGCTTCTGTATGTTTAAATGCAGCTAACTTTTTCTCTAATTCAATGTGGATGTCTAAAGTTCCATTGATTGTTCTAACAGCACCTGCTCCTGCACCATATTTTTCAGTAGCTTTTACAGAAGCTTCTACCATTCTTGGATGGTTTGCTAATCCTAAATAGTTATTAGAAGAAAGGTTTATAAGAGTTTTTCCTCCAATATTAATTTTAGGACCGTTTGCACCTGTAATTACATTAATTTCATTATAAAGCCCTTTACTTTTAAGGTCTTCTAGATTTACTTTAAGGTATTTTTCTAATGATTTACTTCCCATTGTTAGTACCTCCAAAATTTTTAATAATTTATATGTTTATTTTTAAAATAATTTAAAATTTAAGAAAACTTATTGTGTAATTCTTTACACAATAGTAAATATTCTGCACATTTTGTAAAAATCCTCTTTAATATTGAAAAAATATTTTCTTTTTAAGAATACTATGAGAATTCACCCTATGTTAAGCCTTCTTAATTTTTTCTTTGAAATAAATACACTATTATCTTTATTTATTTCCTTTTTACTAATATTTTATTATACCTATATTGAATATAATTTGAAAGAAGATTTTGTATTTTAACAACATTATTAATGTAAATTTTACAAATCAAAAATTTCCTTACCTTTAAAAGCTTTAGTTTTTAAATAACTTTTCCAAAACAAGAATAAAAACCTGTTTGCCTACTTTATTTCATTACGTAATGCTTACTTATCTCAATTATATATGATGCTATTTTATCTTCTTCTTTCTATAGCCAAGTTTATAAAAGAACAAATGAGTGTTTCCACACGCCCTCTTAAATGCTAGCGGCTACTTACACCTTCTTACATACATTCTGAAACCCTGCAATTACAAGACATTTCAGGCACTTTTTTTAGGCAAAAAAAGTTGAAATTCCTATAAAATAAAAAAGGCCCACTTATAGTATATCTTTGTTAACTATAAGTAAGCCTTTTGAAGTAATTTTAATACTAAGCTATATTTTTACATTTCAATAAATTCGGAGTAAACTCCCCTGTACTTCTCGGGTAGCATTTTTGCTATGCCACACATAATTTCTGTCATAGCTCTATCACTATATTGGTTTTTGTCTTCATCCTCTAATTTCTTAGGCACTGTCATAGGTTCTCCAAAATTTATAGTTATGTCTGCGTAGTTAAAGTTTTCTTCTGCCATATCTTCATCATTAATTGGGAGAAATTTTTCTGTACCACACATTCCTATAGGCACTATAGTTGCCTTTGACATCTTAGCAATAAGTAAAAGTCCTTTTTTTCCTTCAATCATTGCCCCAGTTCTACTTCTAGTGCCTTCTGGAAACATCATAATGTTCTTTCCAGCCTTGAGCACCTCTATTATCTTAGAAATTGCTTCCTTGTCTGCACTGTTAGGTTTTATTTGAATAGTTTTAACAAACTTAAAACCATTTCTAGTAAACTCATTGGCAGTAAGCTTTACTCCTGCTATAAACACAGGGTCCTTCTCTTTCAATACTTCATTTAATATAATTCCATCAGAGTTGCTTAAATGATTGCAAATAAATATAATTGGACCTTCTAGATCTCTTACTTTTTCATATCCATTTATTTTTATATTTGCATATTTTTTAATACTGCTTTTTACATATCTATGTATTAGTTTACTTGATATATTGTCTGGTAATTTGCTCATTAGCTTTAGTAATAGTACTTTATCCATAAAAAATCCCCTCTCCAATAATTAACTAACATTTATCTGCTTTAACGACTTACTTATTATTTAAAAAGTTTATCATAATACTCCTTGATATAGGGAGAATTTATATTTTTTTCAATATGATCCTTATCTTCTTTATGCTTATTATAGTAACTTATAAGTGCATTTCTAATTAATATATTTTTTCCTCTCCATCCGCAGGAGTGTTTCCCATACTTTTCCTTGAAATCAGTATTGTTTAAAAAAATTAAATCTCTAACCTCTGCCTTCTTCATATAATCCCTAGGAGCAAACTCCTCTATGGTTGAGTTTAAAGCCTCACTATTATATGGGCATACCATTTGACATGTATCACAGCCAAAAATCCTCCCCTTTAATTTATCAAACCACTGCTCTTCTATGTGCTTTTTTTGGGTGATATAGGATAGGCATAAATTACAATTCCCACCGTGTTCCTTTTCTGTGATAGCTTTGGTTGGACAGGCTCTTATGCACAGGTTGCACTGTCCACACTTATTTTCTAGTGGTTTATCCTCTTCTAACTCTAAACTAGTTATTATCTCAGCTAAAAAAACATAAGACCCATAATCTACAGTAATTAAATTGTTATTTTTACCTATGAAGCCAACTCCACTCAAGTAAGCAATATATCTTTCCGGTAGTGGGTTGCTATCTACAAAACCTATAGCTTTCCCATCTAAACCTTCAATAAACTTGCAAATTTTATCTAGATAACTTCTAACTACTTTGTGATAATCAAGTCCATAAGTATACTTTGAAAAGCCACCTTCAGTGTTATTATCTAAATCATACTTATAAGGGAAGGCTATAGAAATAATAGTTTTCCCTTCCTCCATTAAAAGAAATGGATTGATTCTTTTTTCTATTTCCTGCTCCTCAAATTCATTTATAACACCACTATGTTCCCTTTGAAGAAAACTAGATTCTAACTCCTGAAATACTCTGCACCTAGTAAAGCCTACTGTTGTTAGCCCTAATTCTCTACAATACTGAATTATTTGCTTCTTATTATCCATGATTTTCATCATTATTATCCCTTATATACCTTGCTGCGGACTTACCAGCAACTTTCCCCTGTTGAATTACATTTTCTATTACATCATATCCTTTTATCACTGTTCCACAAGCAAAGAATCCTTCTAAAGAAGTTTCCATTTCCTCATTAATCACTAATTCGCTATTTTCATCATGAACTTTCATTCCTACCTTAATTCCTAATATAACTTCAGGATAAAGATTTATTGATAAAACTAAGGTGTCACAGGTTATGTATTGCTCAGTACCCTCTAAAAAATTTCTATGCTTATCAACTTCTACAACCTTTACACCCTCAACTCGTCCTTCTCCAAATACTTCTACCACTCTATGCTTAAATAATACGGGAATATCAAAGTCTATTAAGTATTGTTTGGATTCCTCTCTTACAGCATGAACCCTTGAACTACTTTCTATTATGCCCTTAACCTTTGCACCTTCTAGCACTAAGCTTCTAGCTGCTAAAATTGCTGTATCCCCAGATCCTAATATTAAATATTCTCTTCCTGGCATAACACCTTTTTTATTTATATACTTTAACACAGCTACAGCTGTTGTTATTCCTGCACTTCTATGACCTAAAATATTTTTATACCCCATAGGTTTTTCTCGACATCCAGTTGCCAGTATAATAGATTTTACTTTAACTTCAAGGACTCCATCATAGCTATTCACTGCTACAAGAGTTTTATTTTTATTTAGATTTAATACCGTAGTGTCATTCTTCATTACAATGTTTAAGTCTAATACCATATCTATTAATCTTTGTATTAACTCGCTAGTAGTTAAGTTTTCTCTCATATTATCTAAATAAAAACCACTGTGTATGCAGTTGCTTAAAGCACCACCTGGTTCAGACTCTCTATCTAAAATTAAGATTTTTTCAACTCCATTTTTTTTGGCTTCAATAGCAGCAATAAGTCCGCTAGGACCTGCTCCAATTATCACTAAGTCATAGTGCTCCATATACTCCTCCATAACTTAAATATTGATTTAAGTTCTAATATTTATAACACTTATAGGCTCATAAGGTGTACCTTTGTTTCCTTCACCTTCAAAGCTCCTTAAGTGAATCAACATAGGTTTATATAGAAGTTAAATCTTAACTTCCCTTTCCTATATATCAAATTCCTATATTATATAATAATACCATATTGAATGGATTATTCAATTTTATATTTACAGGATTTTTTAACTTTTACACTCATCTGTTTATTTAATAAAAAAACTACAATAAAGCTGAATACCACAACTATAGCCATGAGAATATTTGCTACTTTGTTGTTTCCTCCTTCTACCGCAAAATAAATAGCAATTGGTATGGTTTGAGTTTTTCCAGGAATATTTCCAGCTACCATCAAAGTAGCTCCAAACTCCCCTAAAGCTCTAGTAAAAGTTAATATAGTTCCACTAACAATACCCTGTAAGGAAAGAGGCAATATTATTCTAAAAAAAATTACTCTATCACTGGCTCCTAAGTTTTTAGCGCTATCTATATAACTTTTATCAACTTTCAAAAAAGCTGCCTTCACATTCTGATACATTAGAGGCAAGGCTACAATAACTGCCCCTATAGCCGCAGCTTCCCAAGTAAAAATTAGTGTTGTTCCAAATATATTATCAATAATTTTACCTATAAACCCTCTCTTGCCTAAAATAAGTAGTAACCCATAGCCTACTACAGTTGGAGGAAGGCTCATAGGCATTAAAATTATAGTCTCACAGATTGACTTTCCTTTAAAATTCTTAAAACTAAATATTCTAGCTAAAATAACACCCAATATTAAAACAATAAAGGTTGAAGTTAAAGCTACCTTTAAAGAAATTATTATTGGACTTAGTATCATAACTTCCCCCTTCTTTCTTCCACTGAAAATTACTAGCTTTCCTTTTGCTTTACAATGACAAGAGTAAACCTTATAAACTGTATAAGTTATTCCCTTGGTACTTTAAATCCATACTTTTCAAATATTTCTATAGCCTCACTGGACTTTAGAAATTCCATAAAACTTTTCCCTAATTCCTTATTATTTGAACTTTCAATAATTCCTGCTGGATAGGTAATTTTGCCACAAGTCTCTTCTTTAAATACAGTAACAATAGAGGATTTCCTTAGATTTAAAGCATCTGATTTATATACTATCCCTCCAACTACTTCCCCACTTTCAACATAACTTAATACCTGTTTAACATCTTTTGCATAAACTATATTTCCTTTAAAATCATCTAAAATATTGTAATAATTTAATGCTTTTTCCCCATACTGACCTACAGGTACAGAATTTACTTCTCCTAAACTTATCTTTCCATCAATATTCTTAATGCTTTCTATTGAATTTATATTAGCTTTATATTCATTATTTACTATAAAAACTAGTTGATTTTCTAAAAGCTCTACTTTGCTATTTTCCTGAATTCTTTCCTTATCCTCAAGAGCCTTAAACTGCTGTTCTCCTGCAGATATAAATATGTCTACCGGAGCTCCTTGTTCTATTTGCTTTTGCAAAGTTCCAGAACCTCCAAAATTAAAAGTTATATTAGCTCTATTTTCTTTTTCAAAAATTAACTTTAACTCTTCCATAGGCTCCTTTAAGCTTGCAGCAGCTGATATGGTGAGATTTTGTGTTGCTTGTCCATTCACTACCCTTGCACTACATCCAAATAAAAAAGCTGAAATAATTACAAATCCTATAGTCCAAATTATCTTTTTCATAACCCCTCCTACAACTTATAAATTTAGTAATATTATACATTATTTTCCATAAAATTCAAAGCTAATCTCCATACTTTTGTAATCGAAGATATTAAATGGTAATTGTGGAAATAAAATTTTCAATAAAAATTTCTTTCGAAGATAATACTATAATCACAATAAAATTAAAGAGGTGATTTCAATGAGAATAAAAGATGGAGTAATTCCTACAGTTGTTGGAACAGTCGTTACTGCCGGTGCTGCTGCTCTAAGAGCAAAAGATATGAGATCTATGAAAATGAATAAAAATACCCTTGTACCTATGGCTGAAACTGCCCTACTTGGTTTTGGATTAGCTCATGTTGTATTAGGTGCTATAGACTTAATGCAAAACGACTAATTTAATATGTAATCTTCAATAAACTTAATAGGCTATGGATAATTATATTCATAGCCTATTAAAAGCTTCTCTTAACTTATATAAGGGAGCAACGCATATACTAATAATTTTTTTAAACACTAATAAAGAATAAGCCTGTAAGCATTTGTGCTTACAGGCTTATTCTTTTTTTAACTTATTTTATTAACTTTTTACTTTACACTTTGGAAGCTCCTCTCCATCTAATACCTTACTTAATTTTCTTAAGAAGTATCCTGATAATATAGGGATTGCTCCTATTAACAGTAAGTATCCTCTTATGACAAAAGCTCCTTTAAATAGAGAAAGAACTAAAAGCAATATTATGGAGCTAATAATTCTACCTCCATTTAATACTATATCCTTATTAATCATGTATTCTATTCTTAAATCTTCTTCGTGAATTTTATTTATCACATTAAAACTTGATGAAGACAACTGTATTAGGAAAAACGGTAAAAGGAAAGAATCCACTACCATAAATATAAGTAGGGTTGCATAACTCACCTTATATACTATTGTAGTCACAGCTAAAAAGGATCCTATAGTTCCAACATATATAGCTAATCGTCTTCTAGGTGGTTTTATAATCTTTTGAACTAACACATAAGCTCCTGAAGATGCTAATGCTCCAATAAAGGTTAATTTTCCTAGGGATAATTCACTACCTGTGGTTTCTATTATTAAAATATTTACTAAGAACCCAATTATCACATCTCTAAACCCCCATAGGGTAGTAGACTTTCTAATAATACTCCAATCACTGCAATTTTTCGAAAAAATTTTTTTAAAGTTTACTTTACTTCCGTAATTGTTGCACTTTAGGAACAAGCTGATAATTAGCAAAACTATAAAAATTGATAGAGTAATTGTAAAAACTATACTATAGCCCTTATTTCCAATAAATCTAGTTATTATATATCCAGAAGTAATTGGTGCAATAGCCGCTGCTACACCTGCACAGCTGCCATTAAACCCATTAAAGGTATCTCTATTGGTAACACAAGTAAAGTCAAAGCTTAAAGTATTGAAGGCTAACCAATAAAAGCCAACTGCAAAGCCATATACCATTCCTAGTATATAAATGTATATTCCACCTCTGTTTCCTAAAATTAATATTAAACTATAAAAAATAGCATATAAAATCAATCCTAATCTTAGAGACCATATACCATTTTTCTTTTTTGCAATTATTCCACCAACCATAAAAGTAATAGGAGTGGTGATGTAATGTATCATATTATAAATTACTATTACAATAAAACTATTGGTTTGCTTCCAGAAAAATATGTTTACAAAAATTCCCGATAATCCTGCTGCAAAGGTAAATAATGCACTCATGAAAAGTAATATTTTAGCTTCCTTACACATAAAGTCCTCCTTATAAGCATTTAATACCTAGTTATTATGTGCTAACTTCCTTAAGGTATATTAGTAGTAATTTTTAACATTATATCTCTATCCATTTAATTCTTGGTATGAAAATTTAATTAATGTTCATTCTAAATTAGAAGGGAGTTGTTAATATGGGTAATAAACATGCGGTAACTAGAAAACAAATGGCCAGCTTAGGACTTAAGAAAACTCCTCAAGGAGATTATGACTATATTGACCCCTCTGAAAAAAACAAATCAAAATATAAAAGCATAAAAAAGGAGCCTCAAGCTTAGCCTTGGCTCCTTTTACATTTAAAGCATACTTATTTGAAACAATAAGCTTACTAAATAAGGGTCGATTTAATAATAAAAATGATCTTACATATTTGCATTTAAATTTTTATTTGTATTCTTGTTTTTAGCATTTTTTTCTTTTGCCTCTGGATTAAGCTCGTAATCAATTGCTTCTAGATTGTCATCCCATAGGTATTTTTTAGTTTCACTAACTATAACACCACTTAATGCAATTAGAGAAATAAGGTTTGGAATTGCCATTAGTCCATTTGCTAAATCTGACATATTCCATATTAAATCTAAACTAAATACACTTCCTACAAATACCATTCCTACATACAATACTCTATATGGAGCTATAGCTTTCTTGCCAAATAAATACTCTACTGCCTTTTCAGCATAATATGACCATCCAAGTATAGTTGAGAACACGAAGGTTAAAAGTCCAATTGTTAATACTATTGGTCCCACAACAGGTATCATTGCAAAGGCAGCCTTTGTAAGTTCTCCCCCTGCAAGGCCTTGATTCCAAACTCCTGTATTAACAAGTACAAGACCAGTCATTGCACAAACCACCACTGTATCCCAGAAGGTCCCAGTAGCAGACACTAAGGCTTGCTTTACAGGGTTTCTACTTTGAGCTGCTGCTGCAACAATTGGTGCACTACCAAGACCTGATTCGTTAGAGAACAAGCCTCTTGCAATACCATATCTCATAGCTGCCATAATACCAGCACCAGCAAGTCCACCACCTACAGCCTTAGCTGAAAATGCACTCTTAACTATTAAAGCTAAACTAGCTGGTATAGAACTAAAAGTTAATCCTAATATGATTAAACATCCAGCTACATAAAATAATGCCATAAATGGTACAAGAATATCACAAACTCTTGCTATACTCTTAATACCTCCGATTACAACTACAGCAGTAAGAATAGCCATTACTATCCCTGATATCCAAGTTGGTATGCTGAAAGTGCTAGCTAACATTGTAGATATGGAGTTAGCTTGTACAGCTGAACCAATCCCTAAAGCAGCTAAACTTGTAAAGGTTGCAAATAAAATACCTAACCATTTCTTACCCATGGCTCTTTCCATAACATACATAGGTCCGCCAGCCATGGTTCCATCCTCTGTCTTAACTCTATATTTAACTGATAAAAGTGCTTCCGCATACTTTGTAGAAATACCAAATACCCCTGTAAGCCAAGTCCAAAGCACCGCACCTGGCCCACCTAAAGATATTGCTGTTGCAACACCTACTATATTACCTGTTCCTATGGTGGCTGCAAGAGCTGTACAAAGAGCACTAAACTGACTTACATCACCCTCAGCAAAGTCATCCTTTGTTATAGAAAGCTTTATAGCCTTTCCTATATATCTTTGAATGAATCTTAGCCTAAAGGTTAAAAATAAATGCGTTCCAAATAAAAGAATAATTAATGGATAACCCCAAATAAATGATGCAGCTTTACTAATAGATTCAGCAAACATAATTACTTCCCCCTTATTATTAATTGTAAACATATTATATCAAATTTTTAAACATATTTAACAATTGTGAAAATTCTCTCAATATTATTTTTCGCCATATTTCGACACCGATTAATTGATTCTACTTTTCCCTTTCAATTCATGTTTTTTCCCATAATTCAGCATAAAATTATTTCAATTTATGGCTCTACTAAAGAATTTATTAAATTATTTGAGTGATTACTAAACTAATTAAACTAGTTTGTAATTTTCCTCAATAATCTTATTCTTTTTAGTAAATAAATCTATGAGAATTAAAAATATTGCCCCTTATATTTATGAATATTTTGTTAAAAAATACACAACTTCTTTTTAATTATTTTCTCTTTTCTTTATAATATTCTTAATATTTTGTTAACGTTTTTAAATATGTATGTTTGTGTTATAATCCCCCAAAATTCCATAAAATTTCTTAACTAAGACCTATGTTATTCAGTCCTTAAACTTTTAATGGCCTTAAAGTAGTTTCGTATAACCTAAAACTAAACCTTCATTACTTATAAAAAAATGAAAAGGTGCTCCCTCTAGAAGCACCCATATCTTTAGATTCAATTTTAATTAAGTTCCTTATCTATTTCCTCAAGGTTATCATCCCATAAATATTTTTTAGTTTCATTAACTATAACTCCACTTAATGCAAGTAAGCATATAAGGTTTGGAATTGCCATCAATCCATTTGCTAAGTCTGATAGATTCCATACCAAGTCTAAACTAAATACACTCCCTACAAATACCATAATTACATACACAACTCTATATGGGATTATAGCTTTTTTACCGAATAAATACTCTATAGCCTTTTCAGCATAATAGGACCATCCAAGTATAGTAGAAAATACAAAGGTTAAAAGTCCTACTGTTAATACTATTGGTCCTACCACTGGTATTATTGCAAAAGCTGCTTTTGTTAGCTCTCCACCATTTAACCCTTGATTCCAAACTCCTGTATTTACAAGTACAAGACCAGTCATGGCACAAACTACTACTGTATCCCAGAAAGTTCCTGTGGAAGATACAAGGGCTTGCTTAACTGGATTTCTTGTTTGTGCTGCTGCTGCAACTATTGGAGCACTACCAAGTCCTGATTCATTTGAAAACAAACCTCTTGCAATACCATATCTCATAGCCATCATAATTCCAGCACCAGCAGCTCCACCACCTACAGCCTTAGCTGAGAAAGCACTCTTGAAGATTAATGCTATGCTTGAAGGTATGGAACTAAAGGTTAATCCTAATATAATTAAGCAACCTAAAACATAAAATAAAGCCATAAATGGTACAAGAATATCACATACTCTTGCTATACTTTTAATTCCACCTATTACAACTACTGCAGTAAGAATTGCTATCACAGCTCCTGATACCCAAGTTGGAATGCTAAAAGTGCTTTGTAGCATAGTGGAAATAGAATTTGCCTGAACTGCACAGCCTATTCCGAAAGCTGCTATACTTGTAAAGGTTGCAAATAAAACAGCTAGCCACTTTTTACCCATAGCTTTTTCCATTACATACATTGGTCCTCCTGCCATGGTACCATCTTCAGTTTTAACTCTATATTTTACTGATAATAGCGCTTCTGAATACTTTGTTGCAATTCCAAAAACCCCTGTAAGCCAAGTCCAAAGCACTGCTCCTGGTCCCCCTAGGGATACTGCTGTAGCAACTCCTACAATATTACCTGTTCCTATAGTTGCTGCAAGTGCTGTACAAAGAGCACTAAATTGACTTACATCTCCCTCAGCAAAGTCGTCCTTCGTCACAGAAAGCTTAATTGCTTTCCCAATGTATTTTTGCATAAATCTTAGTCTAAAAGTTAAGAATAAATGAGTCCCAAATAAAAGAATAATTAAGGGATACCCCCAAAGAAATGTAGCGGCTTTGCTTACGAATTCGGCAAACATTATATAAAATCCCCCTAAAAATTAATTGTTGTTACATAATATTCATAATTGTTAATTGTTATGCTTAATTTCAAGATTATTTGCAAGTTTCTAACTTTCTTCTTTCATTTAAATTGGATTTTATACCCTTAATTAAATTTAAAAATTACTATTGTAGTGTTATGTAACTTATGTTAATATGTATTTAAACCTTTAATCAGATTCAGAGAGACTGTAAGGAGAAAAATATAGTGAATTATTACCCTTAGTGGGTGCTATATTAGACTTCTTACCTTGGTAAGAAGTCTTTTTTATTTCTTTAAGTCTTATGATTTAATAGGTTACTTTTAATTTAGTCCTGCGAGGCTAAAAAGGGAGCTAGCGCTCCCCCAAATAATATTTTTAAGGGGGATTTAAAATGGAAAATAGTTTATCAACAAAAAATGAATTAATAGAGGAAAACTCAGTTATTGACGTTCAAGACAAGGTGCCTCTAAAGAAAGCAATACCACTAAGTTTACAACACTTGTTTGCAATGTTCGGTGCCTCTGTACTTGTACCAATTCTATTTAATATAGACCCTGCAACGGTATTATTCTTTAATGGTATTGGAACCTTACTTTATGCAGTAATCACAAAAGGAAAGATACCTGCATTCCTTGGTTCAAGCTTTGCGTTTATAGCACCGGTACTATTACTTCAACAGCAAGGCTATAGCTTCCAACACATACAAGGTGGTTTCGTAGTTTCAGGTTTAGTTTTTTCCGCTGTAGCTATAACTGTAGGTTTTACAGGCATAGGTTGGATAAAGAAACTTTTCCCACCAGCAGCTATGGGAGCCATTGTTACAATAATAGGTCTTGAGCTTGCACCAGTTGCAGCAGATATGGCTGGCTTTCCAGTAGGACTTTCAAACTCACCTGAGCTTAATATGACTTGGGTAATAGTTTCAATGATAACACTTGGAACATTAGTTTTAGGTTCAGTAGTTTTCAAAGGATTTCTTAAGATAATACCAATTTTAATAGCAGTTGTAGTTGGATATGTCTCAGCTTACTTCATGGGATTAATAGACTTCACTTCAGTAAAAGAAGCAAGTCTAATAGCAGCTCCAACCATGGCTTTTGCAAAATTTGACCTAACTGCAATATTAACCATCTTCCCAGCAACTTTCGTAGTTATTGCAGAGCATATAGGACATCTTGCAGTTACTAGTAGCGTAGTTGGAAAAGATTTAACCTCAGATCCTGGTCTTCATAGATCCTTACTTGGGGATGGATTATCCACCATGATTTCAGGATTACTAGGTTCAGTACCAACCACTACTTATGGTGAAAATGTTGGTGTTATGGCCATAACAAAGGTTTATAGTGTATATGTAATTTGTGGTGCAGGACTACTATCAATAGTTCTAGGTTTCTCAGGAACTTTAGCTTCACTAATTAGAACTATCCCAACCCCTGTAATAGGTGGAATATCTCTTCTACTCTTCGGAACAATCGCAACTTCAGGTCTTAGAACCTTTATAGAGGAAAAAGTGGACTACTCTAAATCAAGAAATCTTATGTTAACCTCTGTAATTCTTATCATAGGCCTAAGTGGAATAAAGCTTCACTTTGGAGTAATTGAAGTTGGTGGAATGGGGCTTGCAACTTTAGTAGCAATAGCTTTAAACTCAGCCTTCATGATATTTGATAAGTTAAACCTAATGAATGAAAAATAGTCTAACAAAACAATAATTCTGTGGATAATTACACCATTAAATATATTAAAAAATAGGTTAGAAAGTTTAAGTAACTTTCTAACCTATTTTTATTTTATTCTATGTCTATTTAAAACCTAATCTTGTAATTTCTTACTAACTCTTATTATTAGGTTCCTATTTCTAATATCTCTTCAAACACTACTCTATCTTTATTATTAATCTTCCAATCTAAATGAAAATGACCAAAATACCATTTATTATAACTAGTTTTGCTTTTTACCTCAGATAAAAAAGTATTTAATTTATCTTCACTAGGAGTAAACCCTAAAGCATCTCCAATGGCATATAAATTATCCACATCCGTAGTATGAGTCAATATGTAATCCACAATATAATCACATTTTTCTAAGTTCTTTAGTCCATTGTTCATTTCTTCTGTGGATGGAATCTCTTCCTTCCACCAACTAACCTTATCTACCCGTCTGTCCTTATCAATGGACTTGCCACCACCAAAGGTAAAATATTTCTTATTATTTATGGTAAAGACCTCACCTCTCATAAGATGAAGCACTTTATCTTTAATTTTATGTACTTTACCTCCATTCCATTGTTCCGTAGGTAAAGCATTTAGCATATCAAAGTTCTCATGATTCCCATCTATTATCAAAGTAGTAAAAGGCTTTTTGTTCAGTTTATTTAAGGCCTTAGCTTCTTTCAAACCTCCATCCCATAAAAGACCAAAATCTCCTAAAATAATTAAATAATCATCTTCATCTAAGTGATTTATCTTTAAAATTCTTTCTATACCTAAAAGCCCATGAATATCTCCCGTAATATAAACCTTGCTATTACCATCCCCTGCTCTATTAAAAACCTGAGTAGAAAAAGCTGATCTGTTATTTAAACTCACAAAGTAAATAAGAACTGGTATGATAATAAATAACACTTTTTTCTTTAGACTCAATGTGAACTCCTCCACCAATATATTTTTATAACTGGTGTTAGTTTACCCCACGAGGCCCATAATATTCCTAAACAACCCTCAATTACCTTAACCTTGCCAGTAAGAGGATTTTTAAAATTTCTCTTGTCAAAACAAATGTTTTATGATAATATATATTTTGTCGGTAAGACAAAACTAAATATAGGGGTATAGCTCAATTGGTAGAGTAGCGGTCTCCAAAACCGTTGGTTACGGGTTCAAGTCCTGTTGCCCCTGCCAAAGTTGATTATTCAACGCATAAGAAGGTTTTAGCATGAATTGCTAAAACTTTTTTATTTTAGTTAACACAATAAACCGTTGGTCATCATTTTGACTAACGGTGTTTTATTTTCAGCCAAACCGTAACCCTTAACGAATTAACAGTTATTTTTATTCTACACTGTTTTATTATTTAAATCAATTCATATCCACATAACTAATATTTTTATTGACATTGTTAACACTATGAAATAATAACTACAAAAAGATAATGACAAGTAGCCGACCAAAACTAACTTGTCATTCCCTATGATATTCTTTATATCTTAAATACTTCAAATTATAACTTCAATCTTCAATGCTATGAACTCTTTCTTATAAGTAATTTCACTTGATACCTAATTTGCATTTCTTACCATTATAGTAAACATCTTGAGCATCCTCATGCATTTTTTATGATTAGATATTATCAAAGCCTTACGAACATTTTTATATTAATAAAGATACATATTAAAAGTTGTATATTTATCATAATCTACACCTTTTAATATCACAGTAAATTATGTGTATATCGTAGTTAATAATTATCTTCAATCGAATTAATGAAACTTTCACCAATGCTTGTACTTATTATTTCAGCTTATAATTTTTAAAGGCTGAATACTGTAGCGTTTTTACTTCTTTATTCTGTCATTAATATTAGTTTCCTTTTCGAATTAAATCTAGTATAGTATCCCCATTAATTCTAAAGCTATATCTAGCTTGTAACTCAACAGTTAGTTGATTGTTATACTTTGTTACTAACCCACCAGCTACTAAATAAGTTCTTTTTTTGCTAATTATTAAATTTTCAACATAGTTTTTTAACTTATATAGGTAATTAAATTCTTGTTCATTTAGGTTTTTATATACCTGTCCTATCAATATCTCTATATTGCTATATCTTTCATCTTGAAATGTCATATGAACTTGTCCATATTTGTCTAAACTTATTGTTGAAATTTCACCATATACACCTATCTGTGCCCCAATATCACTTTCTGATACTGAGTACCTTCTACTCATTCTCCCTCTATTACCAACACCTTCTGCATCTGAACCAGAAACTATCCTTCCTCCTCTAATAACTTTCTTTTCATCATCTGAACCTACAATCTCTTTTTTCTTTCTAGGTCCGTTAATTTTTCTCTTTTTTTTCTCAATTGGTGTATTTAAGTCCTTATGTAGATTTCTAACATAATCATTTATTTGACCTTCAGTATAAATGCCATTAATTGATGTTCCAGTTGGTCTACCTCCACTTGAGTTTTCATTTTTGTATATACAATTATCTATGTGTTCTTCATTAGTTGCTCTAAAAAAAATTGTCTTTCCTCCATCATTTGGATTATGTACCATATACAATGGTGCTGCACACCCATCACCAGGACAAAAAAGTTTTCCAACCAATTTTTTTGCTTGGCTTTCTCTCATATCCTCAATGTTTATAATGCTAGTGCCTGAATCATCAACTAATTTTGCTTGTGTATACTTCATTAGCATCCCACCCTTTTTTTCAAAATATTCTTTTATTTTTACTTTACCACATTGCTTCCTAATTATCAAATATATGTTAATCATAGTTAATTATATTAATTATATTTGGTATATTTTAACACATTTTAAATATAAAAAAACAACTAATTAACTTAAAATATTTAATAAAAAACACACTTTATCAAAAGTGTGTCAATTAGATATTCTCAATTTAATCGTTATAACCTAATGCAAATAAATCTTCAATAGAACAAGCTAAACTGACTTCATTATTATAAAAATCTAATGAATTATTTACTTTAATATCATCACTTAAAGTTACTTCAACAATCCTAAGAAGAAATTCAACTTCTCTGTCTCTTTATACTTTAAGCCTATCATAATAATTTCTAACAAACTCAGTTAATTTTATAATATCATTTAAGTTGTAATTTCCTAAATCAGATTTCTTTTTTAAATAAATTAAGAAATTATCTCTTCCCGAAGCAATCTCTATATTACTAGTAAAATACTCACTATTTTTTTCACTCCATAACGTAGGTTCTTTTAACTCTGAATTTTGCAATACATAAGTAACGCTATCTAGCGCTCCTTGAATTAGTGTCAAATTTAAATTATTTACATTAGACCTAATTTCCTCAAATGGTACTGTAAGAGCCATTAAGCTATATTTTTTACTTCTAAAATTCATTAGAATTTTTAGAAAAACTCATATGTTCATCCCTAAATTATTCATATTCACTATAGATGTTGTTAAATCATTCTAAATTAGATTTCATACAACTTCTCTTCAAGTTCCATTTGATTAATACTACCGATAGTGTATTCCCTTAAAAAATTTATATTTGCATTTATTTTATAAATTAGAGCAATTCTATCATTACATATCAATTCCATATGAAACTTATTATCAAGAACATATGCTTTAATTTTTTCAGATTTTTTATTTAGAAATCTAAATTTACTCGTTTCATTCTTGATAAACTTTGCATGTAATCTATGGTTACCATCTATGATTAGAAAGTCCCTATACTCTTGTGGTAAATCAATCCTATTTTTCAAATCATTATAGGGCTCAAACTTGATAATACAAATAGGTTCGTTATTTTTCTCTGCAGTAGACAAATAGTCCTTTTTAATATTTCTTAAAACGTTTCCTGTCATTACTCTGTGTAAATCACTTATATAAAACTCTTCTATCTGTATATTATATTTTTTAACTATGTCGCTAATTTTTTCAACATTCCATAATATTCTATAAAATGCTGTAAAAATAAAATTTTCTGGGTCATCATAAATTTTATATGTGTAAACAAAATCATATAAGAACTTGTTAATATCTAAAACTAATTCACCTTTTATACTATTACAAATATCCATATATCTTCCAAGTATTTCAGATAACTTGTAGTATCTATTTTTTATTTTTCCGCCACTTAACTTCACAAAACTATAGAAACCTTCAGGTCTTAATAAGTTATTCATAAATTGAATATCGTTACTATCAATTTTTTTGCTTCCCATTTTCTATCCCCCCCATATATAATTATGCTAGTGATATCTAAAAATACATTGTTTATTACAACAATTAAAATGTTAGTAACTTGTTTTTTGTTAAACATTACCCGAGTATATGTACCCCATCTCAGTAACTTTACTAAATCCTTGCTCTTGTTTTCAATTATCCCCCCTCTTTCATTATTAAAATAAAAAAGAGCCTTACATTTAAGACTCTTACTCTGTTTCATATCTTTCTATATACTTGTAAAGTGTCGTTCTACTTTTTAACCCTAGTAACTTTGTAAATTGTGTTGCATTAATTTTTTCTTCTTTCCATTGTTTAAATAGCTTCTCAAAGTCCTTTGGTAATTCTGCTTTGGGTCTCCCTCTATACTTTCCTTGTTCTTTGGCTATAGCAATTCCTTCTGCCTGCCTTATTCTTATCTTATTTCTTTCTTCTTCTGCAATAGCTGATAGTACCTCAACTAGTATATTATTAATCATATCAAACACCCATTGATTATCTTTAGGCAAATCCATTAATGTGGTAGGAATATTAAGTATCTTAATTCTAATCTTATTATTTTTAAAATACTCTAATTCCTCCTTAATCATATCTTTGTTCCTGCCTAATCTATCAAGTTCTTTTATTATTAATGTGTCTCCTTCTCTTAATATGCTCTTTAATTTTTGATAACTTTCTCTTTCAAAGTTTTTTCCACTCTGCTTATCAATATATATATTTTCTTGTTTTAACTCCTTACAATAATCCATTAAGGCTTTTATTTGTCTACTCTCATTCTGCTCTTTTGTACTTACTCTTACATATCCAAAAACCATTATAAACACCTCATTAAGTTTACTATGGTTTTATTATAAGTGTTCATTTTGGATGTGTAAAATAACATGAACACTTTTCTCCCGTATTTATCCTGTTTTTACTGCTGTTTTATCGTAATCTCTTCTTTTTGGCAATGCACTCAATAGGGTGTACCCTAAATGTACATAATTATTCTTCTTTTACTCTTTATATAATACCTTTTAAGGATAATATTATATTATGGTTAAATAAAATAACAATAGATGTCGTAGCATGTAACAGATTATGCGAAGTAACCAACATTTCAATGCTATAAATACAACTTTTACTGTGCTTTCTACTTATTTATAAATTTTTAACTTATAAACTATGGAGTATGTTATTTAAGTTGAGTATTAATATTAGTATACTTATCCTTAAATTCTTTTATTGCATTTGCACAGTTATCAAAGTGGCTTAAGTTTGATATAATAAACTCTGACTCAAGTTTATTTTTATTATTTTTTCCTAATTCAATTATATTGCTTATATCATACTTTATATCTTTCAGTGATTTTATCATCAAATTATGATGTTCTTTGATTTGTGATGGCACTCTGAAGCTGTCCATTTGTTTGTACACTTCATCAAGCTTAGCACTATCTTCCTCAAATGTTTCTACTAATTTTAATTCGCTTACTGTTTGTGTTTTGCCACCCATCTTTGATGCCACAAGAAATAAACTTAACCTAGCACCAGTTTGCTCAATTTGTTTATTTGCATTGTCATAAATAGATTTTATCTCATTATTACTAATTTCCTTTTTATTTTGATTTTCAATTATAGGTTTTATTTTAGGATATACTACAAAAACTGAAATTGGTACTAAAATAAAAACCAAAATAATTGGAATAAATATTTTATATAATCCTTTACCTCTATTAATCCTATTTTTCGTCTCATTATCTTTTTTCAAAGTTTGTCCACATTTTGGACAAAAGTTATCATTCTCGATTAATTGTGTACCACAATTTTTACAGAACATACCCATATACTCCCTTCATACAAATATTATCTTATAAAATTCTCATGATTTTTTTAACTTCCAGCACCTAGTTTGCTTACTTTATAATTTATACTTTTATAATATTCAAAAATCCTAATTATAATTTTCTAGTCTATCAATCATCATGCCCTTTTTTTGCTTCAACACCATGCTTTGAATATTTTACATCTATAATATATTATTTCATAAATTCATTTAAGATTTAATAGTTTCTTTAACTCTAATACATTATTATCAAATGAGTCCTTCTCTTTTCCATCTCTATATCCAGCAAATTCAAGTCCGTATGCGTACATTACCTCAGTCATCTTATCTAATATTTCACGCTCTTCTGTTGTAGCTTTATTTTTATATTTTTTAACAAATTCTACAAATTTATCCATGTCATCTTGACTTACTTTTTGAAGATTATTTTTTTTGTGTTCTACAAAAAAGTTAGACCATTGGATTGAACCATTATATACTTCCTTGCTTACATTATTAGGTGGTCTATGCATTACGTAATTATACGTAAAACATCCTAATGGAATGACAACAACTAAAATTATTAGTGAAACTATTATCTTTTTAGAAAATATAAATTTATTTGAATGAGTTAAAGTTTTTTTCTCCCCTAAGTTTGCACCACATCTGTTGCAGAATAAAGAGTCATCTTGTATTTCGTATCCACATTGTTTACAGAACATTTTCTCCCTCACTACTCCACCTTTACTTATTTTCCTTTTATTAATCTAGTACCCATGTAGGTTGTAATTGACAAAGTGCTGATTCCAATTGCTCTTGAAAACATAGCAAACCCTTTAAATACCTTCCCCATGTCTTGATAATACGCTTCTGCAACACTTGTTCCAGATTGAGAACGCAAGGTAATCATGTCACTTGCTGATGTAGTGATATCACTTGCTGACATAAAAAATAAACCACATGCTATAATTCCTAATACAATAACTAAAACACCAACGATTATACTCGTATTATTATTTTTTCTAATAAAGTTAGAATTTGCATTGCTAACTAATGTATTTCCACAATTTCTGCAATACAAACTATCTACGGTTACCTCTGACTTGCACTTGTCACATATCATTTTTAATCCTCCCACAAAATTAGAATATACTTCCATATTTATTTTACATTACTATTACCTTAAGGACAATATATTACTTTTAGTTTATTATTACTTACTTCTTAAATTGCTATATTTTAACTGGGTGATTGTATTGAATTTAAATAAAAAAATGTTAGGAAAACGAATTAAGAACGCTAGAGAAATAAAAAAACTTACACAAGAAAAGTTGGCTGAAATAATTGGAGTTTCAACTGTGTATATAAGCCATTTAGAAATTGGCTCTAAAACACCAAGTTTAGAAACATTAATAAAAATAAGCAATGTACTTGAAGTCTCCATAGACTACCTTTTAGCAAATAATTTAAATACTTCTGTTGATTATCTAAAAGGAGATTTAGCAAAAATCTTAAATTCTTGTTCTGCTAAAGATATCAGCCTTATTCTAGCTGTAGCAAAAGCAATTATAGAGCATAATAAAGATAATTAAAAGGTGGTATTACTCTCTAAGTTAATCCACCTTTGCTTAAATAATTTTCAAATCATATTAAGATACTAATTGAAAATCATTTCCAATCTCTTCATTATTAGCTTTAGTATTATTTTGCTTGTTCTGAAATTCAATAATATTCTCTACTTCTCTATCCTGTAACTTGCTAAATATCTCTTCTTTTAGAATAATATATCCGTATCCATTACTTGTAATAGATAGCTTTTGCTTTAATTGTTTATTGAGCCTTATCTTAATCAAATCATATGTCTCTAAGATTTCTTGCAATGTTTTTTTTAAATTAATGAAATTGCTTGATTTAGCCCCCTCCATAAAACTTAATAATTCTTTCTCAGTAACATATGCCTTATGCTCTAACAAACTCATAATAATATTAGCTAATTGAGTTGAAAATTTAGATGCTTTTTTTGATATTCGTTGACCTTTTAACTGTGGAAACACTCTATCTGCACGACCCTTTCCAAAAGTTCTATATATCAACTCCCATGACCACCCTGTCATTGTCATGTTACATTCTTTAAACTGCGTTGCATAATACTCAGCATAATCCAATATCTCTTTGCTATATTGTGGTATTTCATAATATGAAATGTGATTTTTATACCCTTCTGCAAGCTCTTTTGATTTTTTAAGCATTTCTTCCGGAATATCACTATCATTTAATTTATATATCAAACCTAAAAAAGCAAAAAGATTTATTCTATCACCAATCCGTCTATGATGGTTTCTTCCTAATTGATTTGCTATATTACGTATACTTGTAAAAAACATAGAATCCCCAGTATAACTATACTCTATAGCAATTTCATTGAACTTAATTAAAATTGGCAGATAATTTTTTATTCTTTTAAATAAATTTGGATACTCCTTTTCCATTAATCCACTTTGTAAATAGTCTATATTGTTTTGAAGTTCTTTTGCACAGTCATTTTTACAGTCTTCATTTTTAATAAAATCTATTCCATAAACTTCGCAAATAAATTTAATGGCTTCACTAAAATTACAGCCTTGTAAACTCATAACTACATCAATTATACTACCATTATCAAAATTGCAATTTGTACTGTGACATTTGTATAACCAGTGTCCATTCTCTTCATTTGTGTATATCGATGCCGAAGGTTTATGGTCTTCATGGAATATACAATTACAGTTTACACCTCCATAACCCAAAAATTCTATTAAATCAATTTGCTTTATGAGATTATACAACTCTTCTCTACTCTTAACTATGATATTTGAGGATTTTATGTCTACAATATTCAATAGTATAAAAGACTCTTTTTCTTTCTCAACTACCTTTTCTATATTCTTGAATATTGTGGACACTTTTCTCTCACTTTCATCGCTAAAAAGTATATTTCTTAATCCAATAATATCTTTATTCTTTATAACCTCTATATTATCTCCATTATGAATAACTGCCTTAGTAGTGCTTTTTGAGAACCTTAGAGCATTTTCACTAATACAACTCTCCTCTTTACATTCCGGTAGTACACCAAGAATATCACTAATATCATATTTGATATTATTCTCTTCAATGATGCTACATATATATTTATTTTGCTTATCCTTTAGCCAATATAAATTTGGAACTCTCATTGTATGCTCTAACGTTTTAACAGCTTTATCACTTTCAAAATAATTTATTAGCCTTAATTGAGTAATTAAGAAATCTTTTAGCGATGCACCCTCTTGTACTAGCCAGTAAACGTGGTATCCATTTCTTGTATCTACTACAAAAGATGGCTTATACATAAATTTTTTTATCTTCTCCATCATAGCTATCTTTAACTCTCGTACTTTTGATAATTCAAAATACTTGCCATTTTTGTCCTTGCCACAATCCAAATCAATATAGACCGCTGTTACTTTGCTAATCTCACACCCCTTTGTTCCACCTTGATTTACAACAAAATGAATGTCATTCCCCTTTTCGTTGAAAGTTCGTAATGTTTCTTCCATTTCTTCATAAGTGCCATTCAAGTTCTTGGGGTACCCCCCCAAGACTCTAAAGTTAATCTTTTCAGTACCATGTATTCTTTCAAAAAATATTCTATTTTCCATTTATATTTCTCCTTCAATTTGAAAAATTCCATAATCACCTTTGGCATACTTTTAAATTCTCCCACCTCTTTTCCATTTGCATTTTAAAGGCAATATGTATATCCTTGCTGAATCATTGTAGGAACTCTTTTTTGCTTGTGTTATTAAAGGAGTTTTTATATAAACTTATGTACTTATCTATGCTCTTCTATAAAAAATAAAAAAAGACATAGTGAAATAAACCCAACAATCAACATTCTATTGATTGTTATGATTTAAAAACACTACGCCTTGAAACTTCAATAACGAGAAAAAGTTAATATTAAATTGTTTATATATCATTATAACAAATTTGTCGTTTTTTGTCAAGTTCATGTTATAGAGATAAAGAAGTAGTCATATTCCTACATTCCCATATATCTTTCTACTTTTAATAGAACTTAAATTTTATAAGCAAACTAAAATACTTAAATATTTGGTTTGTTGTACAACAACTGCATATACTAGATTATATATATTCAAGTTACATTCAGTTTTATCATTATGATTAAAAAAGCAAAACAAGAAATTTAAATTTGAGCAATACTTTTGTAAACTTTTATTCTATTTTATACATTTTTCTTAACAAACATGCTTATATCCCTTATAATTAATTTTGAAGTTCGTAAAAAAGGTATAAGGGTATATGTTGCAAGATATAAAGTTCGTTACCCTTTGACGATTATGACAAACATTCATAATTTAGGGGGTATTAAGTATGATATGTACAAACTGTAATAAAGAAATAACTAATGAATCTAAATTTTGCCCTGAGTGTGGTAACCCATTTATTATTGAATCGACTAATAACTCAGAAGTAACTGCACTACATATAGCCGAAAACACACATATTAAGCAAAAACAAAATAAAAGAAAAAAAATAATTATATCAATTATATTACTAGTAACCATCGTAGGAAGTATACTAGGTGGATTTGCTTATAAAAAACAGGCAGCCCATAAAAAATATGAATATAATTTTAATGTTACAGTATTAAAGGTGTTAGGTGAAACCATTGAAATTGAAACAATGTGTTCTAAAATTTCTTCATTTTGGCATGATGTTATATTTGGTAATATGTTTGTTTTTAAAGAGAATGGAGAACTAGGTGATTTCAATGATTCTATAAAACAACTACAAAAGGCATGGAAAGATAATGGAACACTAAGTAAAAGAGAACAAGCAAAAGCTGAAATAGAAACTCAAATGAAGTCATTGCAAAATCCACCTAAAGATTATGAATCTGCATATGCATTATTAGTAGAACTATATAGCATATATGGGCAGATATACTCTCAAGGGACAAGTCCCACTGGTAGTTTGACATCATATAATGCCGATGTCGATAAATTGTTTTCTGACTTTAATAAGATTTATGACAAAATGACAATTTTAAAGCCAGAATTAAAAAAAATTAAATAAAAATTTAAAGAGTACCTAGGTACTCTTTTTTTATTCTGGATTAAGAATTAGATATTATCCTTTATTCCAATTGTTGTGCTACAAATTAAAATCATAAAAACACACCTATAAAAGGCTGTGTTTTTCATCATCTCATTTAATCATGATAACCTATTGCTAATCAATCTTCTATATCATAAGCAAACTTATCTCCATTATTGTAAAAATTAACTTCATCATTTATTTCAATATCTTCAATAATTTAAAGTTGCATATTTATCATAATCTATACTTTTAAGCAAAAATATAGCACTTCTTGAGTATACTAATTCATTTAATATTAAATCTTCCCTTTAATTCCTCCATAGCATTAATAACCTTAGTAATATCACTTACACCATTTTTATCTGGTTCAATCATATAGTGAGGAGGATTTGTATGAGTTTCTATACGCCCCTTATATTCCATTAATACATAAATAACAGGCTTAAAGTTTCCATCTCTACCCCAGCTTACGTTCCCACATCTTACAACATACTTCGTTCTGGAACTATGCATTGACTGAACTTTGATTTCATCATAAAAATCACCATAAACAATACCTTCACTCATTTTAAAACCACCTTTCAACACTGTATATTTTAATTATATTACTTGATTTTTCTTTTCTCAAACTTGATACATCCTAGATTCTCCTATAGTGTTATATAAGTGATTATAGAGTTATCACTTTCTTACTCTCTGTAATGCAACATTTCAAAATATAAAATCACATATTATATTTTATCTTCCAAACCTTATAACCATTATTTAAATAAAGTAACTCAACTAATTTTAATAAGTAGTATATCATTCTATTTATTCTTAAATAACTTTTGAACTCTAGTTGTTCTCTTAATAAACTTATTTACCGGAGTAGCCAAAGCATGTTGTTGTTTGACATCACCTTCCATTAACTTTACATATCTCTTTGTCATAGTTAAGTCTGTATGCCCCAAAACTGTTTGAAGTGCAAAAGCATTTCCTCCATTCCTTAAAAACAAAATAGAGAATGTATGTCTTAACATATATGGAGTAACTTTATACCCTATAGATTCACTATATATTTCTAATCTTTTCTGCCACCTATTCAAATTCATTTTATTTCCTTCTACCGTAAAGAATAAATAATCATCCCAATCATCAGGTTTTACTGAAATAAGCCTCCTTAATATTTCAGCAGTTTGGTGAGATATTGGAAGTATTCTTTCCACCCTTGTTTTGGCTGTTTCCCTTCTGATTTTTACTGTAAAATGCATGAAGTCAATATCATCAGTTACTAATTCAAAGGCTTCTGATGGTCTAATTCCCGTATCAAGAGTAAGTACTATTATTGCATAGTCTCTTAAGCCCGCATAAGTATTCAAAGTGGGTAGGTCTATTAATTTCTTTATTACATCTTCTTCAACATGCCTAACTTTACCAACATCCTTTTTCTTCTTAAGCCCTAATTCTTTTAATGGATTTTTATCTAAATAATCACCATTTACACACCATTCAAAGAAGCAATGCAAGTTTGCATAAGGTCTATTAAATGTTGCAGGGGCTTTATTAGATTTTCCCTTAAAATACTCTAGTACTGCAAATGAAAGTTGTTGCTTTTCAATTTTAGAACTCCCATAAATATTTTTAAATTCATTGAAGGTAACTTCATAATCCTTAATTGTTCTTGTTGCTGTTCCTTGTGCCTTCTTGAAACTTATAAAGAAATCCATTAAAGCACCTAAATCATTTTTTAAATCTTTTACAATTGACTTCTTAACTTTTGCCATTTTTACACCCCTAAATTAATATTACTGTTAATGGGGTTAGACCGTTGGCTGTAAATTTGTTCAAAGCCCTTAACACTAGTCATATCAAGGCTTTCATCTCAATTGGTAGAGTAGCGGTCTCCAAAACCGTTGGTTACGGGTTCAAGTCCTGTTGCCCCTGCCAAAACAAAAGGTAATCTCAAAAGAGATTACCTTTTTTACTTTCTATCTATAATTTTTTAATATAATCCGCAGATACATATCCTAAGCCTAATGAGCTTACGCTTAATGGCACATCTATGCTCCACCAATTATTTAAAAGCCAAAGTAATTTAACTTTGTTATTATATTTTAATTTCCCTATAATAGGATAATTGGTTCCTCTACCACTTCTTATATTTAGCACATTGGCAGTAACTACTCCATAAGTAGCTTTACTAGTACCAGCTAAACTTGTTTGTGATGAACCATCAGCTGTTTTCTCTATAAAGTCTGCAGAAACAAAGCCTACCCCTGAGGAACTTACACTTAATGGTACATCTATGCTCCACCAATTATTCAAAAGCCAAAGTAATTTAACTTTATCATTTAATTTTAATTGACCTATAATAGGATAGTTAGTTCCTCTGCCACTTCTTATATTTAGCACATCAGCAGTAACTATACCATATCCTCCATTACTGCTTACATTATCAGTACCTTCATCGTCACCTGTGCCATTTGTATCTTTGTTCACTGCTATGCCTAAGTGTTCTAAAATTCCATAAGCAATAGCTCTACCCATTTTTTGTTGTTCTTCTACAGTATCAAACAACACTCTATCTCCATTATCAATGAACCCACATTCAACAATTATGGCATCCATGCTTGTTTCCCTAATAACTGCATAATAATCCCTACCATCTGAACCAGTTCTACTATAGGTTGGGATAGGACGTAAATTTTGCCCTGTTTCTCTATTTATAGCATTCACAATGGCTTTTGCTAAGGCTTCTCCTTTTCCTCTACGAATGGAGTGTATTACCTCTACACCATCTCCCCCTCCAGAGTTATGGTGAATTGCTACAAAATAATCTGCTCCCCAGGAGTTTGCCATGTTAGCCCTTTCACTTAAGCCTACATATCTATCATCCATTCTAGAAGCTCCAACTTCTATTCCATGCTGTTCTAATACTCTTTTGCATTCTAATCCTGTGGTCAAGTTCATATTCTTTTCAACCAAACCATCAGAAACTGCTCCTGAGTCGCTACCACCATGTCCAAAATCTAGAAATATCTTCATAATCATCCCTCCCTTAATTATAAATATGCAGCTTCCTACATCTTTGACATTAATTATGCAAAAAAAGTGGACAATAAATTATAAAGCCCTAGTACACTACTAGAGCTTTAACAACATTACTACTTCTCAGCTATAGCTTCAGCAACACTATTTGCTGCCAACATAGCACTTTGAAGTGCCCCTTGAATCCACGCATGCTTCTGCGATATATGCTCTCCTGCAAAATAAACTCTATTATTCATTTCAGGCAATGTCACTGCATAAGAGAACAAGGTTCTGTCTTGTGGCTTTCCAAAGCACGCACCGGACCATATATATTGGGCATTAGACCAAAACATAGTAACCCAGGATAGTAATCTTTCTCTAATATAACCATCCTCAAGACCATGCACTTCCTCAACTTGGCTTGCAATATCCCTTATACGAAGATTATTAGCTTCATTTCCTATGATTTCAGCATCTTGCCCCCAATTGTAAGATGCAAGAAGTGCCCCTGGAGAGTTCGGTGAAGCACCTGGTCTTAGGGTCCAAGTACCACTCTTTCCTTCTACAGGTATTACATGGTCTGAAGGGTATATTATATTTATTATAGGAAGATCTGTTCCTGAGCTTCCTCCTACAATTCGCTCTGCTGCTTCCCCCATCTCCCAAAATCTATCCTTTAAAAAAAGAAAAGTTTTTTGGGATGACTCATAGTTCAGCTCATTAATTGCCTGCATTTTTTTTAAACTAAATACAGGTTTAATTTCTACTCTTCTTAAACTTGTGAAAGGTATAGCACAAACTACATAATCAAATTCCTCTAAAGTAATAGCCTTATCTTTGGTAGCTCTGCACTTAAGTGTAACTTTATTCTTATTATTATCTTGATAAATTCCATCTACTGCTGTACTCACTCTTATCTTAACCTGTCCAAGCTCTTCCTCATCTATGCCTTTAAATACCTGTAAATTTTTATTGATAAGGGCATTATAGAAGCTTGTAATAATCCTTTCAGCTCCACCTTCTAAATAATAGGTCTGTGAAAAATCTGCACTGTACACTTTATCCATCATTTCTGCTAAACTTAAATTGAAAAATTCAACATCAAGTGTAGATAAATAACCTATCATGAATATAGCATTTTCACTTAGCTGAACACTTTCATATCCTGCCTTATAGTTCATTCTATCCATCTGCCTAATTTCTTCAGAGTAATTCTCTTTTACTTGTATTAACTCTTTTCTTATTTCTGGTGATAAACCCAAGATATATTTATTATATAATCGTCCTGACAACTCTCTCCAAGGAGCTTTTGCCTCTTCTGGTGGCAAGTTAAATTGTGGGTATATGTTCTCCATTACACTAATTCCTGAAGGTTCTTTTGTAGCTCTTTCTCCTCTTATATAATAGAGACCATTAATGTTTGATGTTGCAAAAGGTCTAGTGTTTAAGTTAAACAAATTGATATAATGCCAACTAGTTTCATGGGATACTGGTATCCTTTCTGCTCCTAAATCTACATTGTATCCTTTATTAATTGGGTAGGTGTATATTCTTCCTCCAATTCTTTCATTTGCTTCAAATACAGTTATGTCACATCCAATCTTCTTTAATTCAAAAGCAGCAGCAAGACCTGCAGCACCAGCACCTATTACAGCTACCTTAACTCCTTTGCCACAAGGTCCACTACATATCTCTCTTATGTCCTTAGGAGGGCTTAAAATACTAATAATATTTTCAAAATCCTCTGGTCTTCGTCCAGCAGTAAGTACAAATCTTAGTTGTTCATATCTATCTTCATTGGTGGGATTATCCACTTGAAATGGAATCTGTTGTCTACTCATATTTTCCACGAATAAACTCCTTACATACTTATTATCATATTCAATATATGCAGCTTCCAATAATTATGGTATTTAAATTTAGCTAACAATAATTAAAATTACTACTTTTTACATCTGTCCCTATAGATATACCTTCTCAGAAAGCACTTTTTAAAACTTACTCTTCATGGATTTTATAACCTTTGACCCTCATCTCTGAAGTTTCTTACTTAAAATTATATAAAAAATAAAAGAGGATGTATAAAAACATCCTCTTAAACTGTTAAGCTTTTATTATTTCTTCTTCCAACTCTTTCATTAATGCATCTACAGTAACAATTTTGTCTACCTTATGAGCGTTTTCTCCACAAAATAGAAGAGCTTCATCTATATTTCCGTTTACTGCATTGATTAATGCTTTAGTTATGCAATAAGGTGTTGTCTTAGGATTACAATGGGATATGCATTTATAACATTTTGTTACCTTTACTCCCCCATCCTCCACTTGATTCATGAATGGATTTTTAATAGCACGTCCTGGCATTCCTACTGGACTTTGCACAATAATAATATCCTCAAGTTTTGAATTTATATAAGCATTTTTATAGTTTATATGGGCATCACATTCCTCTGTAGCTACAAATCTTGTAGCCATTTGAACACCGGCAGCTCCAAGTTTTAAATATTTTGCAATGTCATAACCATCAAAAACTCCACCCGCTACAACTACAGGTATTGATTTTTCATACTTTTCTTCATAAGTTTTAACTTCATTGATTATGTCAGTAATTACTTTATCATAATCTAGGTTCTCATCCTGTAATTCCTCTTTTTTAAAACCAAGATGTCCTCCTGCCTTTGGACCCTCAATAACTACTAAATCTGCAGTAGCTTTGTCATGTCTATCCCACATTTTTAAAATAACCTTGGCTGCCTTTAAGGACGATACTATAGGAGCTAGTTTCACCTTAGAATCCTTTGCTACCTTAGGAAGAGCTGAAGGAAGTCCTGCCCCTGATATTATTAGGTCAGCTCCAGCCTCTATTGCAGCTCTAACGTATTCCTCATAATGTTCCATAGCTACCATAATATTTACTCCAATTATACCTTGGAAAGCCTTTTCCTTAGCTAATCTTATATGTTCTTTTAAAGCTCTCAGGTTGGCCTCAAAAGGGTTTATTTCAAAATCCTTCTCTTTAAATCCTATTTGAGCAGCGGAAATAACACCTATTCCTCCTGCATTTGTTACTGCTGCTGCTAAATTAGAAAGAGAAACTCCAATTCCCATTCCTCCTTGTATAATTGGTAATCTAGCTACTAAATTTCCTATCTTTAATGGTTTTATATTCATTAAATCTTCATCTCCTCTATAAGAAGTTAATTCAATCAATTTTATTTGATAATCAAATATTTTGATTATCAAAGTAATAATTACTATTATATATCATATCCAATTAAAATTCAATAAATTCCAAACTAACTTAATAGGGTCACTGAAAAAACGTAATTATTCTATTTAAAAATTATAAATAAAGCTATACACCAATAATAAAATTCATTAGTGTATAGCTCTTAGTGTAAACCAACCTTAGCACTAATTTTAGCCTAGATTGCCATCTTATTTTTTAAGTTAAATCTATTAAGTTTAAACCTAAAACCAAATAAACAAATAGATTATTAGTATATATAGGTAGAAGAATTCTCACATATAGATATGTTAAGAGACTTTTCTTTCATTAACTTTTTATAAGAACATAAAAATTCATTAAGCTCGTTATCTGCTAAATTAATATGTGTGTAGCTTTTTAAAATCACATTCTCCTCTTCCATAATTATTTCTACGTTATTATTTGAATTCTTAATATAATAAATTGTCACTGTTTTAGAACTAATTCTTCCTTTATACTTTTCTTGAAAACTTAGAGTTTTTCTCATTTCCTCATAGTCTTTTCCCAATGAACCAAACTGGCTAGTATCAATTCCGAAAGATTTCATTTGTTCATCAATATTATTCATATCGAATCCATATCTCTCCATAACCTTCTTTTGAATATTTAAAAACTTCTCTTGAGATATGTTGTTTTCCTCCATGTAAGCTTGTATTTTTCTGCTAAATTCTAGCATATTAATTTTTCCTTCTCCCATGGAATAATATAGTGAGTATATATAATCCTCAAATTTATCGATATCCTTGTCATTGACTCTATTTTTAAGCTCATTGAAATCTATTATATCGCTAATTTTAATCATCTCCTTAAATAAAAACTATGTTTTAAGGCATCTAAAAATAAATAACAAGTCAAAGATGTGAAGTATAACACAAAATAGACGAGCATACTAACTTATTTATTTTTTGAAGATGCTTAATATATTATTAGTAACGTAATGCCGAATATTCTTTTGCAGAAAAATTTTAAGAAATCAACTACAAATTCAGAAAAAGATACCCCTGTGTTTAAGGGATATCTTTTTTTATTTATAGGAATGGAAATTCCTAACTACTCGATATTTAATAAATTACAATTAAAAGCACATTAAGATTCATACTATTTAAAGTTTTCTCCTAAAACAAAGCTCTTGAAAGGTAATTTTCTATAAAACTACTGAACTTTAAAGCCAGCATTTTTAACTTTTGTTAGGATTTCATCAAAATTATCAGTTTTTAATCTTACAACTATTTCTTTAACATCTGTTACACTTTTTGGATCAACTACAACAAAGCTTATAATATCACCTTTGTTTTCAGTAATTATTTTAGAAAGCTTAGATAGCTGTCCTGGGATATCATAAGCAATAACTGCTAATCTTTTTCCCTTATTTAATCCAAATAGTTCAGTAAATTGATGGAATATAGCATGGTGAGTAATTATTCCTTTAAACTCTCCATTATTATCAACTACAGCTATGAAAGATACACTCTTTGTTTCTAAGAAATGAGCAGCTTCTTCCATTTGCTCTAATGGATTAATTGTTGGCACATCTGTTCTCATAACATTTTCAACTAAAAAATCTGAAAGTAAACACTGTCTTTCAATACATTTTTCATAATAGTAAGTGTATATTTTTTCTTTTGATATTGCACCGTAAAATTTATTACCATCCGCTACTGGAATGGATAAAAAATTATTCTTTTCCATAACATCAAGAGCTTCGCCTATGGTAATTTTTGGAGTTACAGTAGTTAATTTCTCTTTTGGCAACATTAAGTTACTTACAAACATAATCAATTCCTCCTTATTAAGGCTATCAGTAATAATTATATTACTGATAATATATATTATTCGCTATTTTCAAATACAAGTAAAAACTATGATGATTATCTTTAATTATACTTGAAATTACATAAATTTGTCTATATATTTAAATATTAAATAATAAGTAAAGTTTATACTTTATTTACAACTCCCCTAAAACTTATAATATTTTATTAAGGTTTAACATAAAAGTTATAATCTTCATTAAAACTATGATATAATTATTAATAAATTATACTATAAATTCTTTTTTCATTATGGGGGTTACCTATGAATATCAGTCTTAATAAAGTAGTTAATGCTCTATCTATATCCTTAGATTTAGCTGAGACTACCTCCTTACAAAACTTAAATGTTATAGAAGATATCTCTGGGGTGAATTATTCTAAGCATAAGTATTCACATCACTCTAAGCGCACCGCCTTCATAGCACTAGAGATTGGTAAAAAACTTAATATTAGTGAGGAAAGTTATCATAATTTATATATTGCATCCATGCTTCATGATATAGGTGCTCAAAGTATGCTTGATGAAGTCCATACCTCTGTAGAGTATATTAAAAAACATTGTGTTGAAGGTGCCTACATGATACAGAAAATTCCTGCACTAATTCAAATATATGATATAATCCTTTATCACCACGAAAATTATGATGGTAGTGGTTGTATGAAGCTAAAAAATTATCTTATTCCCTTTGAGGCGCAAATTATCAGACTTGCTGATTTGTTAGAGGTTATGTTTGATGAAAATATCCCAATTTACAAACAAAAGGATTCTCTTATAGATTGGATAAAACTTCACAGTGGTAGACTTTTTTGTCCAACTATTGTTGATTGCTTTTTAAATCTTGCTAGCAGTGAAACCTTTTGGCTTAACCTTTACAATGTGCCCCATATGGGTTTCATATTGGACTATATTGCACCTAAGAAAGAAAAATATGTTACCTTAAAGGAATTTGAATACATAGCTGAAATTTTTGCTACTATCATAGATAGTAAGAGTGGCTTTACAGCTATGCATTCTAGAGGTATAGCTGATTTAGCTTTTGAAGTTTCAAAATATGTTGGTTATGATGAAAATAAATGCTTAAAAATGAAAATAGCAGGACTTCTTCACGATATCGGAAAGTTAGCAATCCCAGCAACTATTCTAGATAAAAAAGATAAGCTAACAGAGGATGAATTTTCTTTAATAAAATCTCATACTTATTATACAAAGCTTATTTTAGATAGAATCGAACTTATTCCTGATATTAGTGAATGGGCTGCCAATCATCATGAGAAATTAAATGGAGCTGGATATCCTAGAAGACTTTCTGCTGAACATATAAGTGAAGAAAGTAAAATCATTGGGGTTTGCGACATATACCAAGCGCTTACTGAGGATAGACCTTATAGAAAAGGAATGTACATGTACGAAGCTTTTCAAATTCTCGATGACATGGTAAGAAGCGAATTTATATGTGGTAATGCTGTAAAATCTCTAAAGAGTACACTAATTTCTAAAGTAGAAGAAAATTTATCTACGTGATTTTACTAGCAAATAAATTTATGGCAATATTATGTATTAGGAGTTGATATATAATATTGCCTTTTCATTTATGATTTTTTCAGCTAAAATAATATTGAGGTGAAAAACATGGAGTTTTTAGTTAATACAGTAGAAGAAACAGAAAACCTGGGTATTCAGCTTGGAAGCCTTGCTAATGCAGGTGATATAATTTGCTTAATTGGAGACCTTGGAACTGGTAAAACTCATCTTACCAAGGGAATTGCTAAGGGTCTATCTATTGATGAGCATATTACAAGCCCTACCTTCAACATTGTAAATGAATATGATGGAAGATTAAAACTTTATCATTTTGATGTATATAGAGTAAATGATCCTGATGAAATAGCTGCTATAGGTTTTGATGAATATATTTTTGGTGGCGGAGTAAGTGTAATTGAATGGGCCAATTACATTGAAGAGATAATTCCAAAGGAGAGCTTAACTCTTACTTTAGAAAAAGTTCCTCAGCTAGGTTCTACCTGTAGAAGAGTAACTATAACTTATAGTGATTCCAGATATGACTATATAAAGGAGTTAACATTATGAAGATATTGTGTTTAGATTCGGCTACTGAAAGCGCAACTGCTGCAATTATTGACGAAGATAAGCTTCTTGGAGAAATAACTTTTAATTATAAGAAACAACACTCTACAATAATGATGCCTATGATAGATGCCCTTTTAACTTCAACAGATTTATCTATTGAAGATATAGATGGTTTTGTTGTTTCAAAGGGTCCTGGTTCCTTTACTGGACTTAGAATAGGAATGGCTACCATAAAAGGCTTAGCACAACCTACTGGAAAACCCTTTGTAACCATTTCTACTTTAGATGCTCTTGCAAATAATTTGTTTTTTTCTACGGGAGTTATTTGTCCTATAATGGACGCCTTAAGGGGAAATGTTTATACAAATTTTTACAGAGTATGTAATGGCTCCTTGGAGACTCTTGGAGAATCTGAAATTTTATCAATTGAAGAACTAATTAATAAATTGAAAAACTATAATGAACCTATACACTTTATAGGGGATGGTACCTACAAATTTAAAGAGACTCTTGCTGAAAATTTAAGCAATGTATACTTTGCACCAACTCATTTAAATGTAGTTAAAGCATCCTCTTTAGGTGAAATTGGATTAAGGCGCTTAAAAAACGGTGAAAAAGAAGACGTATTTACCTCTGCACCAATTTACCTTCGACCTTCTCAAGCAGAAAGAGAATATGAAGAAAAGCTGAGGAATAATAATGGTTGATTTATCTATTGTCCCAATGAACGAAAGTAATATAATAGAAGTTCAGCATATCAGCAAACTAAGCTTTCCAATTGCCTGGAGTTTAGATTCTTTAAAGAAGGAATTAGATAATAAATATGCTAACTATATAGTCTTAAACCTTGGAGATAAAGTAGTTGGCTTTGGTGGCATGTGGATTATCTTTGATGAAGCACATATAACTAACATTGCAGTTCACCCTGACTATCGTGGCCATGGCTTAGGAGATATTTTAGTGGAAAACCTCTTAATTATAGCTAGGCAAAAAAAATTGATTGGTATTACTTTAGAAGTTAGAAAGTCAAATATAGCCGCAATAAGCCTTTACGAAAAACATGGCTTTATTACTGAGGGAATAAGAAAACAGTACTATGAAGATAACAAAGAAGACGCTTACGTAATGTGGAATAGAAAAATTTAAAGACTATGAAAGTTCATTTCATAGTCTTTTATTAAGCTTACTTATAATTTTTGCATTACTTCCTTCTTTAATTCTTACTCACACATAAACTAAGAACAAATTTTAAAAACCTGTAACTTTAGCTTGCTCTTATATATTACTAGCTTTTTCTTTAAGCTTTTGCTGCTCTAAAGCAAGACTTTCCTTATGAATTAGTGGAGAAACTTTCTTATAAGATGCGAAGGTTATAACAGATACAGCCGCTCCCTTAAGAATGTTAAAAGGTGTAATTCCAATAACAATTAAAGATGCTAAACTACTAATGCTCTTATTAGCAGCAGCTGCTGCCCCAATAACATTATTTAAGCCTCCAAATAATTTTGCATATATTGGTATTAAAATAAAATAGTTAAATAATCCTGCAACTAAAGTCATAGCAATTGTTCCAGAAATTAATCCTATAATTGCCTTCTTTCTACTTTTATCTTTATGATAAACCCATGAAGCTACATATACAAAAACTCCACCTACTAAGAAGTTAGCAAATTCACCTACTCCTCCTGTACTTGATCCATGCAATATTATATTCAATACATTTTTTATAAATTCAATTATTATTCCTGCTACTGGTCCTAATGCAAATCCCCCTATTAATGCTGGTAAATCACTAAAGTCAAGCTTTAAAAACGGTGGAAATCCTGGTATAGGAAACTCAAACAGCATTAATATGAATGCTATTGCACCTAAAAGTGAAATTTTAATTAGTGAATTTAAATTTGTCTTCTTTTTCATATTTTCCCTCCTAAAATTGTACTGCGAACCTCAAGAGGTATCTTTGTGTAATAAAATAAAAACACCCTGACCAACATGATCAGGGCGTAACAATTCATATTACACATACTACCTTCTTTCATCCAGACTTTACTGTCGGCTTCGGAATCTAACCGAATCTGCCTTACGGCTCGCGGGCTTTACCGCCGGTGGGGACTCTCACCCCGCCCTGAAGTGCATTATTTAATTATTTCTTACAAGAATAATTATAATACAATCTAAGTACTATAGCAATACGTTATAGATTATTTTTCTAAACTTCTACTGCCAATTTATTGTATTGCTTATTCTAAAACTTTGCTGTTTATAAATTAAGTATTAAAAGAATAATTCTCTTAATAAATTATCTGATTAAAGTTTTTTTCTTTTATATAAATTTACAGAATAAAGCTGAAGGTGGCTTAAACACTATATTTTCTTATCTTCTTTTCTTTGTTTAAAGATTTCTTTATTTAGAGATTTCTTTTAAAGAACATACCTTATTATCTTTATTTCTTCATAGATAAGGATATACGGTTTCTTTTTTCATCTACTTCTAACACCCTAACTTCTACTATATCCCCAACCTTCACCACATCTAAAGGATGCTTTACAAATCTATCGCTAAGCTGGCTTTTATGCACAAGGCCATCTTGATGGACTCCGATATCCACAAAAGCTCCAAAATCTGATACATTTCTTACAGTACCCATAAGCATCATTCCTGGCTTAAGTTGAGATAATTCCATAACACCGGTTTTGAAAATTGGCTTTGGAAGTTCTTCTCTTGGGTCACGTCCTGGCTTTTTAATTTCTTTAATTATGTCTAAAAGTGTAGGAACCCCTATTTCTAAATCCTTTGATAGCTTTTCAATGCCAATAGCTTCTACCTTATTGTCAATATCTGAAAGTCTGTTTTTTCTCAAATCTTCATCTGAATAACCTAACATGTTAATTAGCTTTTTAGCGGCTTCATAGCTTTCTGGATGAACAGAAGTGTTATCCAAGGACTCTTTACTCTCCATAACTCTTAAAAACCCTGCACATTGCTCAAAAGCCTTTGCTCCAAGCCTTTTAACCTTTAAAAGTTCTTTTCTAGATTTAAACTTTCCTACTTCTTCTCTATAAGCTACAATATTTTGTGCAATGGTACTGTTAATTCCTGAAATATAGGATAGTAGCGATGGTGTGGCTACGTTTAAATCTACACCTACATTATTAACGCAATCTTCTACAACTCCCTTTAAAGATTCGTCTAGCTTTTTAGGGGTTACATCATGCTGGTACTGACCTACTCCAATTGATTTTGGATCTATTTTAACCAGCTCTGCTAGTGGATCTTGAAGTCTTCTTCCTATGGAAATTGCTCCTCTAACGGTTACATCTAAGTTAGGATATTCCTTTGTAGCAAGTTCTGATGCAGAATAAACTGAAGCTCCAGCCTCGGATACCACTACATAATAAATATCTTTTCCTGTAGCCTTCTTAACCTCACTTATAACTCTTGCTAAAATTTCTTCTGATTCTCTGCTAGCTGTACCGTTTCCTAGAGAAATTACATCTACCTTGTATTTAATAGCCATATTTTTAAGTATTTCTATAGACTCGTTAATCTTTTGCTCACTAGCCGCAGTTGCATATACAGTTACATTATCTATAAACTTTCCTGTGTCATCTAAAATAGCTATCTTACATCCTGTTCTAAACCCTGGGTCATATCCCATAACCACCTTACCTTTAATTGGAGGGCTCATAAGAAGAGCCTTTAAATTGGCTTTAAAAATATTTATAGCTCCTTCTTCTCCTATATCTGTAAGTTGACTGCGAATTTCTCTTTCAATAGATGGATATATAAGTCTTTTTAAAGAATCTTCTACGCTAATTTCTATATATTTGTCCGTAATCTCATTTCCCTTTAAGGCTCTATTTTTTAAGTAGGTAATAATCTTATCCATATCTGCTGTAATTTTTACGGATAATACCTTTTCATCTTCACCCCTATTTATTGCAAGAATTCTGTGGGGTGGGATAAATCTTACTGCTTCTTTATACTCATAATACATTTCATAAGGAGTTGGTCCCTCACTGGTTCCTTTTGTTTCAACAAAACCATTTCTTTGTACATTTTCCCTAATCCACTTTCTATACTCTGCTTCATCGCTTATTCTTTCACTAATTATATCCATAGCACCTTGTAGAGCTTCCTCAACAGTTGAAACTCCTTTTTCTTCACTTATGAAATTAGCTGCATATTCTTCTATATTTCCTTTAAACTTTCCACCTAAGATTTCTTCAGCAATAGGTGAAAGTCCTTTCTCTACTGCTATAGTTGCTCTAGTTCTTTTTTTAGGCTTAAAGGGTCTATATATATCTTCAATTTCTGTTAAGGTTTCAGCCTTTTCCACTGAAGTTCTGATTTCCTCACTAAGGTTTCCTTGTTCCTCGATTATTCTTATTACATCTTCTTTTCTTTCCTGAAGATTTCTCAAATACACAAGTCTTTCTGAAAAGTTCCTTAAAACTATATCATCAAGACCTCCTGTTCTTTCTTTTCTATAACGTGCAATAAAGGGAACTGTATTACCTTCGTCTAACATAGCTATTACATTTAAAATTTGATCCTTTGATAAATTAAACTCCCTAGCTAACTTTTGTTCTATAATGTTCATAAAATCCTCCTCTAAGCTATAAGTATATTAAGCTATTAAAATTAACTAACATTATCATACCTCATGTTAAGTAATCATATTATTACTAAGAGGCATCTTTATTAAAACAGTCTTCATATTAATATTTTAATGAGGATACCTAAATAATTTTTTATAGGTGATGGCATGAAAAAATTTATTACATCTTATTTTTTAACTCTTTGCCTCATTGTATCTTCCTTAAGTTTCCAAAGTTATTGTAACACAAAAGAGTTTAATATTTCAAAGGTAAAAGAAAATATTGAATACTTATCTTCTGATACCTTTAAAGGAAGATTAACAGGAACAATAGAAAATCACAGAGTTGCTGCGTTAATAAAAGAGGAATTTGTTAAAAATGGATTAGCTCCTTTTGAAGGTAGCTATTATCAATCCTTTAAAGTTAAATATCCTAAGAAACTAAATGAACAGCCCACTATAGCTATAATGGATAAAGATAATAAGCTAATTAAAACTTTAGAGTATGGAGTTAATTACAAGGAAGACTTATTAAACTTTAGGAACACTGAAGTATCCTTTACTAAAGAAGATTTAGTAACCTCAGGTAGTGGTGATGTTCTCTATGTAAAGAACGATAAAGGAAGTATAATATTTTACACTACCAATGAAAATGATTTATCTTTTAGAAGTTCCTTTGTAGAAAGCTCAAAACAAGATTTATATATCATAGTAACAAAAGAAACTATAGGTGAGCTATCTAAATATCTTGAAGCTGGGAATTCTGTCTATACTTATATACCCTTTAAAGTAGATGATACCAGTGTAAACAATGTGGTGGGAGTTCTTAAAGGAAAAGACTCTTCAAAGCCACCTTTAGTCTTTAGTTGCCACTTTGACCACTTAGGTATGGACTTAAGCAATACTATTTATAGAGGGGCCTTAGATAACGCTTCTGGTACAGCCTTTGTTATGGAGTTAGTTAAGTATATAAAAGCTCTTGGAACTCCTGATAGAGATATTATTTTTGCAGCTTTCAATGCAGAAGAATTTGGCCTTTTAGGTTCTACAGCCTTTGTAGAGCAATATGCCCCAAAACTAAAAGGAAGTAAAGTTTATAACTTTGATATGATTGGAAGTTATGATGGAATTCCTCTATGTATTATGGGTGGTAAAAATGACACCAATGAAACTCCTTTTATAAAGGAATTAACTAAAAACTTTGAAGAAGAAAAGATTTATTTTAACTATTTATTTGAGGATGCCAGCGATCATACTGCTTTTAGGTCAAAAGGTATTGATGCAGTAACCCTTTGTGATAATGATATGAATAGGATTCATACTCCAAAGGATAGAATTGAGTATATAAGTAGTGATGCTATAAAAAGGGCTTTTAGTGTGGTAAATAAAGAAGTTACAAAAAATGGCTTTAGTAATAACCTTATCTATATTTATGATAAAGAATTATTAGGTATATCTTTAATTACTTCTCTTTTCTTTATATTTGTTTATAAAAAAATAGAGTAAGCTTGCAACCTAGCTTACTCTATTTTTAATGTTAATGAACAAGTTCATTTTCAAACTACTATAATGCTAATTTTGATTTTCTTTCAAATATCCGTTGATAAACATATCAATATCTCCATCCATTACGGCATTGATATTGCCTGTTTCAACTCCAGTTCTATGGTCCTTAACCAAGTTATAAGGATGAAATACATAGGAACGAATTTGGCTTCCCCAACCATTGTCCTTCTGCTCTCCGCTTATATCCTCTATTCTATCCTTATGTTCTCTTTCCTTTATATCTATAAGTTTTGATTTCAGCATCTTCATAGCATATTCTTTATTAGTATGCTGACTTCTTTGACTTTGGCATTGAACCACTACCCCTGTTGGAATATGGGTAATTCTTATAGCAGACTCAGTTTTGTTAACATGCTGCCCACCAGCACCTCCGGACCTATAAGTATCAATCCTTAAGTCTTCACTTTTTATATCAATATCTTGATTTTCTGTAAGCTCTGGTAAAACTTCACAGCCTGCAAAGGAAGTTTGTCTTTTCCCATTAGAGTTATAAGGGGAAATTCTTACAAGTCTATGGACACCTTTTTCTGACTTTAAGTACCCATAGGCAAATTCTCCTGATACTTTTATGGTGACACCTTTTATTCCCGCTTCATCTGCTGGAACATAATCTAAAACCTCTACCTTAAAATCGTGATTTTCACACCATCTACTGTACATTCTATAAAGCATTTCCGTCCAATCCTGAGCGTCATTTCCTCCAACCCCAGTATGAAGGGCTAGAATTGCATTATTTCTATCATATTCTCCTGAAAGTAAGGTTTCAATTTTCAGTTTATCAATTATTTCTATTAATTCTTTTATTTCATTTTTTATTTCCTTAGAAGAAGAGTAATCCTCTTCCTCTAAGCTTAACTCAATTAATATCTCTACATCTTCAACTCTAGTTTTTAGTTCATTGTATTTATCTAACTTATCCTTAATAGCTTTTGCCTTTTGAGTTACTTCTTGTGCCTTTTCAAGGTTATCCCAAAAATTTGACTCTTGCATCTTAAGTTCTAATTCAGATACTTTTTTTTCTAATGCTGGGATGTCAAAGAGACACCTTTAATTCATCTATACTTTCCTTCAAGCTATTAACTTCATTCAAATGTTCTTCCAGTTGTAATAACACTATTTATTCTCCTCTTCCACAGCAATTTTTATATTTATATCCTGATCCACATGGACATGGATCATTTCTATTTGGCTTTTCTTTCTTTTTAACTGGTTCTTTCTTTATACTGCTATCTTCATTAGTAGAAGTTATTTTAGCAACTCTTTCTCTCTCAGGTGCCTTTTCCATTTTTACATGGAATAAATACTTCACAGTTTCTTGTTTAATGTTATAAATCATTTCATTAAACATGTCACTACCTTCCATTTGATAAGCTTGTGCAGGGTCTTGTTGTTTATATGCTCTTAAGCCTATACCTTGCTTTAAGTGATCCATGTTATCAATATGATCCATCCATTTAGAGTCAACTACCTTTAACAAGATAACTCTTTCTATTTCTCTCATTTGTTCTTCGCCAAAGTCAGCTTCCTTTTCACTATAAAGCTCATTAGCTACCTTAAGTAGGGCTTCTTTTATTTCCTCATCAGATAGCTTTTCTAAAGCCTCAACAGTAAAGGTCTCCTTAGGAAGGAAGATTTCTTCACAGTACTGAATTAATTTATGAAGTTCATCCTTGAAGGTATCTTCCACTCCACTAATATGTGAACCTACAGCATCATCTATAACATCTTTAATCATATCTTGTATTTGATCTTTTATGTTTGCACCTTGAAGAACTGTTTGTCTTTGTTTATATATGATTTCTCTTTGCATATTCATAACATCATCATATTTAACTACATTTTTTCTAATATCAAAGTTGTTTCCTTCAACCTTCTTCTGAGCACTTTCAATAGCTCCAGTAACCATCTTGCTCTCAATTGCATCATCCTCGGTTAATCCAATCTTCTCTACTACAGATGAAAGTCTTTCAGAGCCGAAAATTCTCATTAAGTCATCCTCAAGAGAAATATAGAATCTAGACATTCCTGGGTCTCCTTGACGACCTGAACGTCCTCTTAACTGATTATCTATACGTCTTGATTCGTGTCTCTCTGTACCAATAATTTTAAGTCCTCCAAGCCCAGTTACTCCTTCTCCAAGCTTAATATCAGTACCTCTACCTGCCATGTTTGTAGCAATAGTTACTGCACCCTTTTGCCCTGCAAGAGAAACAATTTCTGCCTCTTTCTCATGATACTTAGCATTTAATACTTGGTGTGGAATTCCCTTTTTCTTAAGCATTGCAGATAGTACCTCTGATTTTTCAATACTTACTGTTCCAACTAGCACCGGCTGACCATTTTTATAAGTTTCAGCAATATCTTCTACTATAGCTTTGTATTTTCCAGCTACAGTTTTATAAACTAAATCTGCAAGATCTAATCTCACAACAGGTTGATTTGTTGGTATTACAATAACATCTAGTCCATATATTTCTCTAAATTCACTTTCCTCTGTTAAGGCAGTACCTGTCATACCTGCTAATTTACTGTACATTCTAAAATAGTTTTGGAAGGTAATTGTTGCTAAAGTTTTAGATTCCTTCTCAACCTTAACTCCCTCTTTAGCTTCTATGGCTTGGTGAAGACCATCACTATATCTTCTACCTTCCATAAGCCTTCCAGTAAACTCATCAACAATAATTACTTCGCCTTCTTTAACTATATAATCCTTCTCATTCTTCATCATGTAGTTTGCTTTAAGACCTTGAACTACATGGTGTTGAACATCCATATTTTCTGGATCTGCATAGTTTTCAAGATGAAAATATTTTTCCGCTTTTGCAATACCTTCATCTGTTAAAATTACTGAGTTAGCTTTCTCATCTACTGTATAGTCCTCTTCACTTAAAGATTTTACAAAAAAGTCAGCAACTCTATAAAAATCTGTGGACTTTTCTCCCTCTCCAGAAATAATAAGTGGTGTTCTTGCTTCATCTATAAGAATAGAGTCAACCTCATCCACTATTACATAGTTTAACTCTCTTTGAACTTTTTCTTCTTTATATATAACCATGTTATCCCTTAGGTAATCAAATCCAAACTCATTGTTTGTTCCATAAGTTATATCTGAGTTATACATTTCCTGCTTTTCAACCTGTGTTTGACCATGGATTATAACTCCTACCTTAAGTCCAAGGAACTCATGAATCCTTCCCATTTCATCTCTATCTCTTTTTGCTAGGTAATCATTAACAGTAATTACATGAACGCCTTTTCCTGTTAATGCATTTAAATAGGATGGAAGTGTTGCAACTAAAGTTTTACCTTCCCCAGTTTTCATTTCAGATATTCTTCCTTGATGAAGAACTATACCTCCAATTAACTGTACATCATAGTGTCTAAGACCTAGTACTCTTTTTGAAGCTTCTCTTACCACAGCAAAAGCTTCTGGTAAAATCCCTTCTAGAGTTTCACCCTTACTTAGTCTATCCTTAAATTCCTGAGTTTTATTTCTTAACTCCTCATCAGTTAACTTCTCAGTATCTCCCTCTAAATCATTAATCTTTTTCACTAGAGGCATTATTCTTTTTATTTCCCTATCGCTGTAACTACCAAATACTTTTTCAAAAAGTTTCATATTATCATCCTCACTGTTCATCCTTAATAAGATAAATTAAACCTATATACATACCATAATTAAAAATCAGACACCTAAGTTAGCTAAATACTCTTCCTAGGATGTCTTAAGTATAATATAAAATAAATTTATTAATATTTTATTTAATTTAAAGTCATATTAAAGATTATAGCATTTATTTAATACGACTTCAACTTTGCCTATTATAATATTCTGAAAATAATTCCCAATATTTTTACACTTTACCATTTAAACTTTAATCTATGTACACAAAGGCCCTAAATAAATCAAATTAGACTATGCTTAAGTATTTATTTATGAGCCTATTGCTTACCCCTTCTTAACTTACTTAATTTAAAAGCTATATCATTTTGCTATAAACTCAACTAAAAGCATCATAAGTGAAGTTATATTATTTATATAAACCTTATATTGTTTTACAATAAATTTAAAAGGGATTATGAAATTTCTTTCATAATCCCATTAATTTTAAATTTAAAGCTTTTCTATAGCTAAATTATATAAATTAGAACTCTTGCTCAATTAATCCGTAGTCACCATCATTTCTTTTATATAAAACATTTACTTGATTAGTGTGTGAATTCTTGTATACATAAAAGTCATGTCCTAGGAGCTCCATTTGAAGTACCGCTTCCTCTTCTGACATAGGCTTCATAGCAAATCTCTTAGTTTTAACAATCTTTGGTTCTTCTTCAGCTGAGTCATCTTCATAGGAAGATATATTTTGGAATCTTAAAGAATCCTCATAATTTCTTCTTTGAAGTTTAGTTTTTTGTTTTCTAATTTGTCCTTCTAATTTATCTATAACTAAGTCTATAGCACTATACATATCACTATTCTTTTCTTCTGCTCTTAGCATTACATTATTGAAAGGAATTAAAACCTCTATTTTGTGAAAATTTCTTTCTACACTTAATGTTGCTGTAGCACTAACATTCTCTCCAAAATACTTTTCTAGCTTTGATAGCTTTTTCTCTACTATAGATTTTAGCGCATTTGTTAGTTCTATATTCTTTCCTACAGTTCTAATTTTCATAATTACAGCCCCTTTCAAAGTTAACAAGGACTTCTTAAACAATCCTCTTGTTAAGTATATGTTTTCTTTAATATTTTATTATTTTTCTCTGTAGATTATTTATATATTTGATGATTATATTTTAGTATTAATTCCATTTGTTTTCAAATGAAATTTGTGCCAATTTTCTAAAATTAATAGTCATTATTCATTAATACCTATTTCTTTCTCCTTTATAATCCTTATAGCTTGCAACTATACTATATGAAATTTTATCAAACTTATGCTATAATTTAAATACACGGGCTATTATAGAACCTTTTAGTAGGTAATATATCAACTGCTTAAATTCCTAAAATGAAATTTCAGTAAAATTTATATAAGTTATATTTCTTTTTAATTTTATTGAAATAAAAAAAACACCTTGATTTCTCAAAGTGTCTTCTAGTCGGTTGACCTGGTCTTTGACCCCACACTCGCCTGCTGGAGCTTTTGCTACCCAGATTTAACTTCTCACTACTAACCCTCTCGCCCGAAGGCGGCAGGACTTACTTCTAAGCCGCACCATGCTCGTTAAAACTTTGTTTAACTTACGTGGATCGTTTCGCCTGCGACTGGCATCGACTTTCAACCACAAACCCGACTCACTTTTTATATTATACTCTACTTTTAGCAACAGTCAATACATAAACTTCTTTTGCTCCAAATTTCTTTAACACACTGGCACAATAAAAGGCTGTAGCACCAGTAGTTACCACATCATCAATGAGTAATATGTTTTTGTTCTTTATATATTCTAGATTTATACAGGTAAAACTATCTTTAATGTTATTCCACCTTTCGGCAGTACTTAACCCTATTTGGTCCTTTGTAGTCTTTACTTTTTTAAGCAAGGCCTTACAAGGTATATTGATTTCACTACTAACCTGGTTACAAATAACCTCACATTGATTAAAGCCTCTAGTATTTATAGCTTCTTTACTACTGGGAACAAAAGTTATTTCATCAATGTCTTCTTCTAGTTTATTTTTAATAAACTCGGTAACATACTCCCCCATTATTTTAGCAGCATAAAAATTTCTTTCATATTTTAGTGCTAAAATTAGTTTTTTAATTGAATAAGAATAAAATCCTAAGGAATAACATTTAAATTCTTCTTTTCCATCCTTTAGATAATAGTCTGAGTAATTAATTTTTACTAGTTGCCTGCAGTTTGTGCACAGCAAACTTTCACTACTAGTTGAATTGCATAATATACAATTTTCCATTCCACAAAAAATTATATCTATGATACAATTTAAAACATACTTTAAAGCCTTAAAAATCCTGCTTCCCATGCCTTTTTATTTAACTCCCTTAAAATTTCTTTGGCATTATCCATATCTTCACTCAATTCATTTGATAAAAAAATTACTTCTCCCCTGTCTAAAGATTTGCTTCTACTAGCTCTGCTAGATAAATAAACTAATCTTTTATAGTCAAATATTTTATGTTCTGCAAAAAAAACCATTACATTAATTCCTGTTAAATCCACATCACCATTTTCAAAACTATTTGTAATCATAATTCCCTTAGCTTTAGCCAAAAACTTCAACATACTCCTATTGTGCTTTTCATCTGATTTATAGTTGAAGATATTTCTAGTTAGCTTATTTCTAAACCTAATTAAATAATTATATATATTTTCTACCTTTTCATTATCAGGAACATAAATTACTACCTTTTTATCTGAAAGTATAGACCAATTTAAATAATCATAAACCACCTGTGGTAAGTCATCATTAACATTCACTCTAGTATTTATGATTCTAGGTTCCACTAAAGGTTTGCCATTATTATTTGGACATTGGAATAATGTAACTTCATTATAAAAAACAGGTTCAATAGAGTAGGCGATCATAGTACCATATCCCTTACAACAGCTCTCTAACAATTTTCTTATAGATTCCTTACCATGCACGGGCATAGAGTTAATATCATCATAAATTACAAGGTCAAACTTTTCCTCTAAATATAGCGCTTGATTATGGTTAATAATATTTAATCCCTGCTTTAGTATCTGTTGTAACTTGTATCCTAAGTAATTGCATTTAATTCCTTGACTTTTAAGAATACTTGCCAAAAAAACATGATCTTCACTCTCATTTGTAATATAAAGTACTGTCTTGTTTTGCGACAAAGCATAAAAAATAATCTTTTTAAAAACTTCTGGTGTATTATAAAAAAATGAAACTACATTGATACTGCTAACTTTTGATTTAAAATGACTTATCAGCTTCTCATCTATATTTTCTTTAGTAGTAATTTCTTTACTCTCTTTCGCAATCAACATAAATTCTCCCCTTGATTAAACCTCAAATATTTGTTTTATTCTCCACTTAAGTCCCGAATATCTCTCAAAACTTCTATCATTATCTTTCATAAACTGAATGGCCTTAGAGCTTCCTACTAGAACCACTAGCTGTTTAGCTCTAGTAATACCGGTATAAAGTAAGTTTCTGTTCATAAGCAAAGGTGGTCCCATAAACATAGGCATAATAATCACAGGAAATTCACTCCCCTGACTCTTATGTATTGTAATAGCATAGGATAGTGTAAGTTCTTCCAAATAGATATCATCATATTCTACGATTTTATCATCCTCAAAGTTCACAATTACCTTGTCATCTTCTTCATTTATATCAATAATATATCCTATGTCTCCATTAAAGATTCCCATACCTTCTTCTTCGCAATGGGTTGTATGCTTGCTCCACTTAATATTATAATTATTTTTAGTTTGCATAACTTTATCTCCAACTCTAAAAATAATATCTCTATATTCTTTTTCAGGTTTGCCCTTCAATTTAGGATTTAGTATACCTTGAAGTTCTTTATTTAAATTGTCAACTCCTACAATGCCTTTTTTCATTGGAGATAAAATTTGAATGTGCTCCATCTTGTTCCATTTGTTATTAAACTTAGGTAGTCTATTATTTATGAGAGAAATAATTTCTTTTAAAATAATTTCCCCTTCAGCTGATTCTATAAAATAAAAATCACCGTTTTTTTTGTTCAACATAGGCATTTTACCTTCATTTATAAGATGGGCATTTACTACAATCATACTTTCTCTTCCCTGCCTAAATATCTCATTTAGTCTTACAACTTTTACTGCATTACTTTCTATGATGTCCTTTAACACATTTCCTGGCCCAACAGATGGAAGCTGATCAACATCCCCAACAATTATCAACCTAGTACCTAAAGTGATAGCACTTAAAAGATTATTCATAAGATTTATATCAATCATTGAAGCCTCATCTATAATAAGCACATCACATTCTAGTGGGGATTCTTCACTTTTATAAAGCTGAACTGCTTCTTCTTCTCCTGCCCCTAGCTCCAGTAGCCTGTGTATAGTTTTAGCTTCTCTTCCAGTGGCTTCACTCATTCTTTTAGCTGCACGTCCTGTAGGAGCAGCCATATAAACTTTTTTTAACGCCCTTTCAAATATATCTACAATACAATTTATAATGGTAGTTTTACCTGTACCAGGACCTCCAGTAATAACTTCTACTCCATTATTCACAGCACCCTTAATAGCTTCCTTTTGAGATTCTGCTAAAGTTATATTATTTTTTTCTTCAAAGGTTTTAATTTCTTCATCCACGTTAATATCTACTTCCTCGTAGTGAGACGCAGCCAGGGTTATTATTTGCTTTGTAACACCTAACTCAGCATATAAATAAGGTATAGTAAAAACACCTTTTGTTTCTTCTACATCCTCTACTTTTAGTTTTCCTTCTACTACAGCTTCGTAAATACAATTATTTAAAGCTTCTTCCTCTACCTCTAGAATTTCTTTTCCTTTTAAAATCAGCTTATCCATAGGCATAAAGGTATTTCCTATAGAACAAAACTCATTAATTATATAGTTAATTCCACTTTTAATTCTAAATGGCGAATCCTTATCTATTCCTAAGTGCCTAGCAATCTTATCTGCAGCTTTAAATCCTATACCTGCAACTGTTTCCGTTAATATATAAGGATTGTCCTTTACTATACTTATGGAATTACCACCAAATCGTTTATATATCTTCATAGCTCCATTTGGAGATATTCCAAAGCCTTGGAAAAACATTATAATTCCCCGAACTTCTCTTTGACTAGAATAGGACTTCACTATAAGTTCAACTTTTTTAGTTCCAATACCCTTAATTTCATTTAATCTTTCTATATTATTATCTAAAACTTCTAAAGTATTTTCCCCAAAAAAGTCTACGATTTTCTTTGCTGTAATAGGCCCAATTCCAGTTATAATTCCACTTCCCAAATATTTCTCTATTCCTGATTTTGTAGTTGGGAGAATTTCTTCTATTACATCCACCTTTAGCTGCTGTCCAAATTTAGCATGAGTAACCCACTCCCCTGAAATGCTATATTCATTTCCTTCAACTACATAAGGTATGGTTCCCACTATAGTATAACTATTCGCACCTGAACTTACTTTAGCTATGGTATATCCGTTATCATCGTTTTTAAAAACTATATTACTAATTACACCTTGAATTGTTGGCATAATATCTCTCCTAAAATTTTATATATAAAGTGCATTAAAAACTTACTATGTCACAAGATTTCTATTCTTAACACGCTTTTATATAAGTTCCCTTATAATATTTTCACACTTTCCAAAGGTTTTACTTATATACATTTCATTATAACATAAGGAGCTTACTACAGCATTATATTAATATTATGCCCTAATGTTGCTTAAAACTTATATCAGACTGCTAACTATATATAGTATATTTTGAACAATAATACTCTGTTACAAACTACTTTCCATAATAATCACTCCCTATTTTACATAACGCCTCATAATTACAACTTTATAATATAATAGCTCCATTTATCTTCTGTATAAAATAAAAAAACCTAAAGCTTATGTTATACCTCTCAAATTAGATATAACTAGCTTTAGGTTGTTTATTTTTAAACTGTATTGTAGCCTATAAATATTTTTTTATTTCTTCTACTTTGTTTAACTTCTCCCATGGTAAATCAAGGTCAAGTCTTCCAAAGTGTCCATAAGCAGCAGTTTGCTTATAGATTGGTCTTCTTAAATCTAAGTTTCTGATTATAGCAGATGGTCTTAAATCAAATACTTTCTCAATTAATTCAACAATTTTGTCATCTGCAATTTTACCTGTTCCAAAAGTCTCAACTTCAATTGATACTGGTTTTGCAACTCCTATAGCATAAGCTAATTCAATTTCTAGTTTGTCAGCTACACCAGCAGCAACTAAGTTTTTAGCAACCCATCTTGAAGCATAAGCAGCAGATCTATCAACTTTAGTTGGATCTTTTCCTGAGAATGCACCACCACCGTGTCTTCCATATCCACCATAAGTATCTACAATAATTTTTCTTCCAGTTAATCCTGAGTCCCCTTGTGGTCCTCCAATAACGAATCTTCCTGTTGGATTTATGTAGTATTTAGTGTTTTCATCTAGTAATTCAGCTGGAACTATTGCTTTTACTACATGTTCCATTAAATCCTTTTCTATTTGATCACGTTCAACTTCTGGTCCATGTTGAGTTGAAATAACTATTGTGTCAATTCTTACAGGTTTATTATCTTCATATTCTACAGTAACTTGAGTTTTTCCATCTGGTCTTAAGTATGTTAAAGTACCATTTTTTCTAACTTCAGTTAATCTTCTAGATAATTTGTGAGCCATAGCTATTGGTAATGGCATATACTCTTCAGTTTCATTTGTAGCGAAACCAAACATCATACCTTGGTCTCCTGCTCCTATAGCTTCATCCTTATCAATTTCACCTTTTTTTGATTCTAAAGCTTCATTAACTCCCATTGCTATATCACTTGACTGTTCATCTATAGATGTTAAAACAGAACAAGTATCAGCATCAAAACCATATTTAGCTCTTGTATATCCAATCTCTGCTATGGTTTGTCTTACAACCTTTGGAACGTCAACATAACAGTTTGTAGTAATCTCTCCCATTACTAAAACCATACCTGTTGTTACTGCTGTTTCGCAAGCAACTCTTGCTGTTGGGTCTTGCTCTAATATTGCATCTAATACTCCATCGGAAATTTGATCACAAATCTTATCTGGATGTCCTTCTGTAACTGATTCTGATGTAAATAATCTTCTCATTTTCTATCTCCTCTCTCTTCTGCCAGGTCATCTGTAAAATAGTAGTTATTTTCTTTTAGATGCCTCTTAAGCCTTAAATATAATAAGGAAAATTCCTTATATTTCTAATTACAAAGAATAAAAAACCTCTTCTAAGATAAGAAGAGGTTGATATTTCCACTCTCTCTTATCTTGCAGACTTTACTGCAGGAATTGGCACCATTGTGCTTGCACTGGTTGCCGGGTTTCATCGGGCCCTGTCCCTCCACCTCTCTGGATAAGAGTTATTATTAAGTTTTTTATTTTCAAAGCTATACTAACATATTAATTTTCCTATGTCAATATGTTCGCTATTAAATACCTTGAGGCTTATTCACTCCAAGGATACTTAATCCTAAAATTACAACATATAGGTTCTTTATACAGACCCATTTGTCTCAAAGCTCTTAAGTAATTTTAAAACAAATAAATTTAAAATTCATAGACAATAAAAAAACACCTAATAAGTAGGTGTTTTGGTGGAGGAGGACGGATTCGAACCATCGAAACGAAACGTAACAGATTTACAGTCTGCCCCCTTTGGCCACTCGGGAACTCCTCCATATTTGGAGCTGGCAATAGGAATCGAACCTACAACCTGCTGATTACAAGTCAGCTGCTCTACCGTTGAGCCATGCCAGCATATTTATTAAGTTTAAGTGTAAATGGTGGTCGCAACAGGGATCGAACCTGTGACCCTCTGCTTGTAAGGCAGATGCTCTCCCAGCTGAGCTATGCGACCTAATGTGGTGGAGGAGGACGGATTCGAACCATCGAAACGAAACGTAACAGATTTACAGTCTGCCCCCTTTGGCCACTCGGGAACTCCTCCACATTTGGAGCTGGCAATAGGAATCGAACCTACAACCTGCTGATTACAAGTCAGCTGCTCTACCGTTGAGCCATGCCAGCATATTTATTAAGTTCAAGTGTAAATGGTGGTCGCAACAGGGATCGAACCTGTGACCCTCTGCTTGTAAGGCAGATGCTCTCCCAGCTGAGCTATGCGACCTAATGTGGTGGAGGAGGACGGATTCGAACCATCGAAACGAAACGTAACAGATTTACAGTCTGCCCCCTTTGGCCACTCGGGAACTCCTCCACATTTGGAGCTGGCAATAGGAATCGAACCTACAACCTGCTGATTACAAGTCAGCTGCTCTACCGTTGAGCCATGCCAGCATATTTATTAAGTTCAAGTGTAAATGGTGGTCGCAACAGGGATCGAACCTGTGACCCTCTGCTTGTAAGGCAGATGCTCTCCCAGCTGAGCTATGCGACCTAATGTGGTGGAGGAGGACGGATTCGAACCATCGAAACGAAACGTAACAGATTTACAGTCTGCCCCCTTTGGCCACTCGGGAACTCCTCCACATTTGGAGCTGGCAATAGGAATCGAACCTACAACCTGCTGATTACAAGTCAGCTGCTCTACCGTTGAGCCATGCCAGCACATCACAATCATCAAAATTGGCCTCAACTTTGACAAGGATTAGTATACAATTTAATTAAACTTTTTTCAACCTCAAATTTAGCTGTTTTAGTTGTTTATTGCCGCTTACCTTATATTCTTTATGGAATGCTCACGATTACACCTTATTACATTTTTCAAAGTCTTTTGAATGGAACACCTCATGGTCTGTTAGCTATAAGGGCTTTGATAGCAGTATAACCTTTATGAAAATCAAATATTCCTTAAAATTAATAAACCCATTGCAAATAATTAAAAAATAATCTAATAAAATAATTTTACCCCTATTCTTAAAAAGGTATGGGTGGTTGTAATCAACCTATAGTAAATATATTAGTTAATTTAACTTAATGTTTATCTAATCATCTTTATTTTCTACTGTTCCCATATCTATATACTTTGAAAATATTTCTTTTACTTCACTTACCTGTTTAGCAGTTAATCTCTCTTCAAGGATTGCCATAGCCTGCCTTACTCCTATTTTTTGATTTTTATAGGATAAATATTCTTGAAATCTATTAAGATCTTCCTCTTTAAGTTTCCTAGATACTGAAAGAATTTTAGCCTTTTCTTCTAAGGAAAGATAAGAACTTATCTCCTCTACTGGTACTTTTATAACTTGATTCTTTTTTCTTTGTTCAATGTTATAGGCATCAAATTCACCTGTAATTTTATCACTATTTTCCAGTTCAGATAACTCTTCCATTGTATTCCTCATAATACTTACGCTTTTATCTTTTTTATAACTATCGCTATCTGACTCATCATCATTTCCTTGAATTAAATCCCTTGAATTATAGCTAGAAACAAGTTCTTCCTCATTTCTGCCCTTTGAGTTATTTACTGCACTTTCTGTACTTTCATCCCATACATTTTTTTTATCCTTCTCTAAGGATTCCTTTTGCTCTTTCTTAACTATGGTAATATTATGGTTGATATCCTTGTTAGGAACATTATGTTCAATCATAATATAGATACAAATTATACTGTAAACAATTATAATTGTAGAATAAAAAGTTTTTTTCAAACTACCACTTCCTATTATATATAATTTATTACCTACTACCTCTTAATTATGTTCTTAATAGATTTTTTTATTCCTAACATATTCAAATCTATGGGGAAATTGGTATAGCCTTAGTTTTATTTTTAATTATTAGTATAAACTTTATTTAATTTATTACCTTACTTTGTATAAAATCACTCTAATTTTAAGGTTTTCTATAAGCTTATTCATTAATTATTTAACATGTTCACACTACTTAATTTTTTATATTTTCTCTATTAATCTGTATAACAGTGTTTTTAAAATAATAATTGCATATATATCCTCATATAAATAAATAGGGGGTGTGTGTTCAGTGAGTAAGATTAAAACGCATTATAAGGAACCTTTGGGATATTATAACTTAGCTCATTTTATTAAGGATCATTTAGATGATAATACCATTATAGTGTGTATAGGCACTGATAGATGTATTGGAGATTGCTTAGGCCCGTTAGTAGGAACTTATCTAAAAGAAAGATTTTTCCCTCTTCCTGTTTACGGTACTATTTCTGAGCCTATACATGCTTTAAATCTTGAAGCAAGATTAGCTGAGATTAAATCCTCTCATCCTAACTGTAAAATTATAGGTATAGATGCTTGTTTAGGCCCCTTTTCAAGCATTGGGGAAATTCAAGTTAGAAATTATCCAATTAATCCCGGAAAAGGAGTTGGTAAGATCCTTCCTCCTGTGGGTGATATATCAATAATTGGAATAGTTGATTCCAGTGATGATGATGAACCCTTTACCTCTAGGAACATAAGATTAAACTTAATTGTACAATTGTCAAAAATCATAACTCACAGTTTAATGCACGCCTATTACTTAAGCTTCTACTGCAAAGATCAATTTAATTTGGACGAAGTGAAATAACTTGTGTGTAAAACGTGAAGGAGATAAACTTGCCCTATACTAAAGAAAAAGCAATATAGCCCATGGCTATATTGCTTTTTTTTAGTCTATTATGGATACATGTTGACTACTAAATGAATCGTCTAATTTATCAATGTAATCTAAAACTTTTCCAGTTCCTAGTGCTACACATGAAACTGAATCTTCTGCTACATAAACGGGCACTTTTGTAATATCTTGAATTAGCTTGTCTAACCCATCTAATAAAGCACCACCGCCAGTCATAATAATTCCTTTATCAGCAATATCAGATGCTAATTCTGGTGGGGTTTTTTCTAAAACAGAATGAGTACATTCAGCAATGGCATAAACTGCTTCCTTTAACGCTTCTCTCATTTCACTTGAATTTACCAGTATATTCTTGGGAAGTCCTGTAATAAGGTCTCTTCCTCTTATTTCCATACTCACTTCTTCTTCCTTAGGGTATGCACAGCCAATATTAATTTTTAAGTCTTCCGCTGTTCTCTCACCTATCATAAGCTTATGTTTCTTTCTAATGTAACGAATAATTGCCTCGTCAAACTTATCTCCCGCAACTTTAATTGATTCTCTAACAACCATTCCGCCTAGGGAAATAACCGCAATATCAGTAGTTCCTCCACCAATATCAATTACCATGTTTCCGCTAGCTTTCGTTATATCTAATCCTGCACCTATAGCTGCTGCTAGAGGCTCTTCTATTAATTGAACCTTCTTTGCACCTGCATTTCTAGCTGCATCTTCTACAGCTCTTCTTTCCACTTCTGTTGCTTCACAAGGAACGCAAACCACAACCCTTGGTGCTGACATTTTTCTTTTTCCGCATGCTTTTTTTATAAAATGCTCAAGCATCTTTTCTGTAACATCATAATCTGAAATTACACCATTTCTTAGTGGACGAATTGCAACAATATTACCAGGTGTTCTCCCAATCATTTTTCTAGCTTCTTCACCCACTGCTAACACCTTATTAGCATTTTTGTCAATAGCTACAACTGACGGTTCCTTTAAAATTACACCTTTACCCTTAATGTACACTAGCACTGTAGCAGTACCTAGATCTATACCCATATCTGTACCCATTCCAAAAAAAAACATCTTAAATTTCACTCCTGCTCTTCTGTATATTTGTATTATAATAATCTAAATTTCGCTAAAATTTGTCTTAATTACTATTATAATACTAAATATTTTATCCTTCAATCGTTTTATATTTCATTTTTGTGGCTTTTCCACCTCTAATGTGTCTCTCTGCTTTATTTAAATTTAAGATAGTTTTTGCTTCTTCAGCTACTTGAGGATTTATTTTAGGTAATCTCTCAGTCATATCCTTGTGTATTGTACTTTTACTAACTCCAAAAACTGATGCTGTTTTTCTTATAGTAGCTTGTGATTCAATAATGTATCTAGCGACCTCCAGTACTCTATCTTCGATGTAATCTTTCAAAGTGTTACCTCCTTAACCCTTCTATATTTATAAATATGCTGAAAACTAATGTTAAATTACTTTCTTATTAGTCATTTTCCGATTATATCGGAAAATGACTAAAATAAATTTTTAAAACTATGTTATTTACTTTTTGTAGTTAACATATGAAGCTGGATCTACATTTTTTCCATCCTTAAGAACTTCGAAGTGAAGGTATGTACCATACTCTTCATAAGCTAAGTTAGTAGTATTTCCAACTTTACCAATTTCTTGAGAAGCTTTTACTTTATCACCTTTTTTTACTGCTAGCTTTTCGTCTAAATTAGCATATCTAGTAACTAACCCATTTTGATGGTCAATTTCTACAAATACACCTTCAGTAGTACGATCTACATTTTTTACAACTCCGTCTGAAGCTGCTACAACAGATGCACCCTTTTCAGCTTTAATATCCATTGCTGGGTGAGTCTTGTGATCATTTGTAGTTTTAAACTTAACTGGATCCTCTGAATAGGCTCTACCTAAAGAACCTTTAACTGGACTAACAAAGTTTTTGTTTCCTGTGTTAGAAACAGCTTGACTTTTGTTCTGAACTTGTACATTTGGTACTGGTTTTATATCTTCCTTCACTTGAAGAGCACCTTGAGGATCTTTTGGCTCAACTACTGTACCCTTTTGTTCCTGTGTTGTAGTTGGATTTATTGCTGTATCTTTATTTCCTCCAGCTGTAATAGCTGCTACTGTTGCTACAGCACATAAACATACAAAGAGTATTACGTAAAAGCCCTCCTTCTTAATAAACTGTTTAAACTTATTAAATTTATTGTTCATAAAAACACCTCCACCTGTATTCTGGACTCATATTTGGAAAATAATACATGCAAAAGAAAATTTTTTATATTTTTTTATAACAAAAGCACCTGAAGAAGTTTTTTCCTTCTCCAGGTGCTCTTATTATGTTTGTATCAATACTTATTAATTTATTTATTTATAGTCTCAATATTAACACCACTATAGTAATGACAAAGTATATCCTTATACGCTTTACCTGCTTTCGCCATTACATTGGCTCCCCATTGACTCATACCAACTCCATGACCACTACCTACACATCTAATTACTATATCTTTATCTAAAAACTCCATTTGAAAGTTTGCAGACTTTAAATTAAATAGCACTCTAAAAGTTTTTCCTGGTATAGTTATGTTTCCAAGTTTGATTTCCTTTACACTTCCACCTTCAGTTCTACTCATTATTTTAACCTGACTTTTAACTTTGCTTGCACTTACTCCTGCATCCTTATACTGGTTGTTTATGGTAGATGTAAACTTAGAAATAGGTATGGTCACACTACTTTTATAACTAGGAGATACATCTTCACCTGGGCTATCTACACTTCTTAAATAAGGTAATGCACTAACAAATACCTCTTCTACATTTTCTGTCTTACCACCACTAGTAGAAAAATAGTATGCACCTTTTGCAAGTTCATTATTATAGGTAAGCACCATTCCCTTGGTTTCATTTACTGCCTCTTCAATTTTAGCCCAATTTTTTTCCCCATTTACACCCCAAGCCTTTAACCTTGCTTCCTTATTCATATACACTTGACAATGTACTGTATCACAGAGGTCTGCTCCCTTAGCATTTGCACAAGCTCCACCCAAAGCTTTCGTATGGGCTACAGTATAAGTCCTTGCCGCAATAGCTTGAGCTTTTAACGCTTCAATTTCAAAGGTCACAGGCATTTCACTACTTATAACCCCTTTAATATATTCTTCTAAAGGCAAATTAACAACTCGTCCTTCCTTGGTTAAATATACCTTTACATCACTTATCACCAGATTAAACTCTTTCTTTGTTTCACCTTGTTCCTTTGACACTATTTCTCCCTCATTGCTATTTTGTACATTTTCTTCTATATTAGCAATATTCCCATTTTCAGGGCTTGTTTCATTTCTTCCCAAAATTAAATAAACAGATATAAATAAGAAGCCAACAGCTAATCCAAAATACATAAATATATTCAATAATGGCTTTGCAGATTTATATAGGTTTCTTCCATAGTTTATTCTTTTATTAGTTTTATAGTAGCTCATTATTTTTCCTTCCTTTCGTTATGGATATTAAATTGTATTACAAATATGGTCCTAATATTACTAAAAACATATATTTTATGAAATTTCATGGATAAAAAAATAAGGTCATAATTATCTATCAGGATAATTACGACCTTATTTTCACCTTATTCTACTCTTACAACATCTGCTCCCAAAGCCTTTAATTTTTTCTCAATGGAAACATACCCTCTATCTATGTGATATACATCATTAATAACAGTTTCTCCTTTAGCACATAAACCAGCTAAAATTAAGGAAGCTCCTGCCCTTAAATCTGTTGCCTTTACTTCAGCTCCTGTAAAATCATGAACACCTTCAATTATAGCACTTCTTCCATCAATTTTGATATTTCCACCCATTCTTGTAAGTTCTCCAACCTGCATAAATCTATTTTCAAAGATAGTTTCAGTTATTATGCTTGTACCTTGAACCTTAGCTAATAAACTCATCATCTGGGATTGCATATCTGTAGGGAATCCTGGATAAGGCATGGTTATAATATCAATAGGCTTTAACTCCACCTCGCCATTAATAACCATAGTGTCATTATTTATGTCTATCTTTACACCCATTTCTCTAAGCTTTGCAATAACTGGTTTCAAATACCTCTCATTTATACCCTTCAAAGTAATTGTACTGTTAGTTATTGCTGCTGCTATCATAAAAGTTCCTGCTTCTATTCTATCAAATATAGGCTGATATTCTATTCCTGTAAGTTTTTCCACCCCAATTATAGTAATGGTATCACTACCTTCACCCTCAATATTAGCTCCTAGTTTTTTTAAGAACATAGCTAAATCAATAATTTCAGGTTCCTTAGCAGCATTTTCAATAACCGTAGTGCCTTTAGCTAAAGTAGCAGCCATCATTATATTTTCAGTAGCGCCTACTGATGGAAAATCTAAATATACATTAGCCCCTATTAAATTGTCTGCAACAGCTTCAACATAGCCATGACCAACCTTTATTTTAGCTCCCAAAGCAGCTAACCCTTTAAGATGTAAATCTATTGGCCTAGACCCAATATTACATCCTCCTGGAAGAGAAATTTTGAATCTACCAAATCTAGCTAGCATTGCACCCATTACTAAAAATGAGGCTCTCATTTTTCTTACTAATTCATCACTTACATTTACGTCACTTAAATTGCTTGTGTCAATTTCAACTATATTATTAGCTTTATCTATATTAACTTTTGCAAGAAGTGTTTTTAAAACATCACATAATACAAATACATCTTCTAGCATGGGGGAGTTTTTGATAGTACACTTTCCTCCACTTAAAATTGTTGCTGCAAGTATTGGTAGTACAGAGTTTTTTGCTGAACTTATGTTCACTTCTCCACTTAGCTTTTTACCACCCTTTATAATAAATTTACCCATTTTCATCCTCCAATTATCATGCTATCTTTAATAATCTAAAGTTATTTCTGGTGTGCCCATTACTAAATAGCATCCTGAGGAATACTTAACCACCGCACAATGAAAATCTACATCCATGGTTCCAACTTTTTTAGAATCATATAAATTAGTATTGCAAATAATACTATACCCATTATACAACTTAGCTTTATTAATATTCTTAGCTTTACTTTGCTCAAGTTCATTCATTACAAAATTATTAACTTCATCTAAGTTGTTGTTTAAGATTTTACCTTTTATACATTGTGAGTAAGTTATCCTGCTATTTACATGGGATAAAATCTCTGAAAGTTTACTTCTTAGTTCCTTTGTTCTATTTTCTTTTTCCTTTTTTATTACTGTAATCACAACTATATTTTTGTCTTTATAAGGTGTTGAGGTTATGCTTCCTTTATAAATTTCATTAGAAAATATAATGTTGCTAAATTCATCCTCATCATTCACAGTATATTCCATTTCCCCTAAAGTGGTACTTGCTTTCCTTATTATTTCCTTACAAGCATTCATCCCTTGAGAATCCGAATTAAAGGTGGCTGTAACTGAGTATTCACTCACTTCTATATTGCTATTAGATAAGAGTTTTTCAAACATATCAACTTGACCTTGTACATAAATAAAACTGCTATTAATCACCAATATAATTAGTGTTAGGATTAATACTATAACTGCTTTAAATTTAAAATTCATATTAACTCCCCCTTATAACTTAAAGTATTAACAATCTTCCAAATCTTATTCCATATATTTACATTTATATGTTATAGGAATAAAATCGCCTCTCCAAACTGTAATGGAGAGGATTTAAGGGAATTAATATTACTATTCTTAATATCAATATATAAAATTACTTGAAAAATGTTACTTTCTATTATATCCCGTTGAATATTCTAGTATATACTCCTCTAAATCAGCGGTCTTGTTTAAAATGTGATCAGGTTCATAAATTAGATTCCATACCCTAGATTCACCTGCATTAAGTTCTCCAAATTCATCCTTTGAAAGCTCAAATGTAGCTGTGGCTATAACTTCACCATTCTTTTTTATATCTACCTTCGCATCTATATTATACACAGTATAGTTATATCCATTTCTAATAAATACAGATAAAACCAAGGCTCCATCTTGCCTAAATTTTGCAGAAAAACCATTGAAACTAATATTATCTTTTTCTGGATTTCCTAATTTGTCTAAGTATCCTTGCAACTGGTTCCTAGTTTCCTCGGAAACTTCATCTTGATTAACTTTAGGTCCAAAGCTAAAGTGTTGAGGCTTCAAGTCTTCATCCTTACTTTTAACATTACCAGCTACTTCACCCTTATTAGTATCTTTAAACTTATTTTCTTTCACTTGCCCCTTTCCACACCCTGTAATAAGAAAACATATTATCAATATTACTCCAATTATTTTTTTCATATTAAATCTCCTAGCATAGATATATATTTACAGTATATTCATGACTTCTACTTTACTGTAGAAAAGTAATTCTCTAGTCCTCATTACTAGCTAATTCCTTTAACAAAATTAAGCTTTATTAAGCTAAGAATTCTTTACCCAAGTTAAAATTCCTGCTAACGCTCTAAGCTAAATGCATTTTTTAGTATTTACTAAGATTTAAATTCATCATTTTATCTATTTTATACATATACCTCATTATTTATTACTATACGTAGGTATAATAATAAATAATTGTCCCTATGAAAAAAGCAGATACTTGAGTATCTGCTTTTTCATAGGTGTTTATATTTGTTGAGCAAGCTTTAATCTAGCTAAAGCTCTTAAAAGTGCTAGTTGTACCCTAGTTGAATCTAAATTTTTATCTTTTTCTTTCATCCTAGACTCTGCACGTTCCTTAGCCTTTTCTGCTCTTTCCTTGTCTATTTCTTCTGGCCATTCTGCTGAGTTACAAAGCAAAACTGCCTTATTATTATTTACCTTAAACACACCATCGGATGTAAATGCAGTATGTTGTTTTCCACTTACATCTTGAAAAGTTGTCACTGTAGGTACTAAAGTAGCTATCATAGGTGCATGATTTGGAAGAATTCCAAAATGCCCTTCACTTCCTTCAGAATTTAAGGATACTACTTCTCCTATGAATAACTCTCTATCTGGCGTAATTATTGTAAGATGAAATTTGTTTTCCATAGTTTTTCACTTCCATTCCAATAATTATGAGCCATAGGCATCTATTCACCCATTGTTTTTGCTCTTTCAATTACATCATCAATAGTGCCTGCAAATAAAAAGGCTGCTTCTGGCACTTCATCATGCTTGCCCTCAAGAATCTCTCTAAATCCTCTTATAGTTTCCTTTATAGGTACATATTTGCCTTTATATCCTGTGAATTGTTCTCCTACAGTAAATGGTTGAGATAAAAATCTTTGTACTCTTCTTGCTCTACCAACTACAAGTTTATCCTCTTCTGAAAGTTCATCCACTCCTAATATTGCAATAATATCTTGAAGTTCTTTATACCTTTCAAGGATATGTTTAACTTTAGCCGCTACCTCATAATGCTCTTCTCCAACAATTCTAGGATCTAGAACTCTTGATGAAGATTCTAGTGGGTCTACTGCTGGATATATACCAAGTTCAACAATAGATCTTGATAAAACAGTTGTAGCATCTAAGTGGGTAAAAGTAGTAGCTGGTGCTGGGTCAGTTAAGTCATCCGCTGGCACGTATACAGCTTGAACTGAAGTAATTGAACCATTTTTAGTAGAGGTAATTCTCTCTTGTAAAGCTCCCATTTCAGTAGCAAGGGTTGGCTGATAACCAACAGCACTTGGTATTCTTCCAAGTAGTGCTGACACTTCTGAACCAGCCTGAGTAAATCTAAATATGTTATCTATGAATAAGAGCACGTCCTGGCCTTTATCTCTAAAATGCTCCGCCATAGTAAGACCTGTTAAAGCTACTCTCATTCTAGCTCCTGGTGGTTCATTCATTTGTCCAAAGACTAAAGCTGTCTTTTCAATAACACCTGACTCCATCATTTCATTATAAAGGTCATTACCCTCTCTTGTTCTTTCTCCAACTCCTGTAAATACAGAAAGTCCCCCATGTTCACGGGCAATATTATTAATTAACTCTTGGATTAGTACAGTTTTTCCAACCCCTGCACCACCAAACAATCCTATCTTTCCACCACGTTGATATGGTGCAATCAAATCTATAACCTTTATTCCAGTTTCGAACATCTCTGGTTCTACTGACTGTTCTTCAAAGGTTGGAGCTGGTCTATGAATTGTATAGTACTCTTCTGCCTCAAGGGGTTCTTTCTCATCCATTGTATGACCTAAAACGTTAAAGAGTCTTCCTAGAACTTGTTGTCCTACTGGTACTTGTACTGGCTTCCCTGTATCAACTGCCTTAACTCCTCTTTTTAATCCCTCTGTGCTTTCCATAGCTATTGTCCTAACTATATCATCACCTATATGTTGTTCAACTTCTGCAATTATAACTTTGCCATCCATTTTAATTTCTATAGCATTGTAAATATTAGGAAGTGAATCTGTATCAAACTTTATATCTATTACTGGTCCTATTATTTGAACTACTTTTCCTATATGTTGTGACATTTTAACCCTCCAAATTATTTAGTGCCTTTTATGCCACTATTTTTGTGCTTGAGCACCGCCCACTATTTCTGATATTTCTTGCGTAATAGCACTTTGTCTAATTCTGTTATACTTTAAATTCAGCTTACCAATTAGCTCATCGGCATTTTTAGTGGCACCTTCCATAGCTTCCATTCTGTAGCTTTGTTCTGATACCTTTGCATTAACCATTGCATTTAATACTAACGAATTTAAATAAGGTGCTATTAACTTATCTAGAAACTCTTCTTTATCTCCTTCAATATCAAAATTACTTTCATAACTCTCACTTGAGGACTCTGAAATTAAAGGTAATAACTTCACTGACACCGGACCCTTTCTAAGTTGGTTTACAAACTTAGTATAAACTAAGTGTACTTCCCCAACTTCGCCATTTGTGAACATATTTAGCCCATGTCTGCAAATTATGCTGGACTCCTTAACTGTTGGCACATCTGGGATTTCAATATATTCAGCCACAGTGTCGTATCTGTACTTTCTCAGTAGTGTTCTTCCTCTTTGTCCAATCATCATAACAATATAGTTTTCCTTATCAGTTCCAATTATCTCATTGGTCTTAGATAAAATACTACTATTATAAGAACCACAAAGCCCCATATCTGAAGTTACTACGATAATTAGTTTTTTACTGCTATTATTCCCTTTTATAAGTATATTTTCACTTGATAATGAAGGAATTACTTCATCCACAATTTCCTTATATGCATTGAAGTAGTTATTGTTTTCATTTAACCTTGCTCTAGCTTTCTTTAGTTTAGACGTGGCAACCAGACCCATGGCCTTTGTAATTTTCTTAGTATTTTGCACTGATTTAATTCTTCTTTTAATATTAACTAATCCTGTTGCTGCCATGTTTCCCACCTCCTGCAAAACCTAGTAGATTAACTAAGTTCTGCTAAAAATATCTTTTTGTATTCATCAATAGCCTCATTTAAATTTGCCTTTATCTCATCATCCAAAGCTTTTCTTTCATTGATAAGCTTTGTAATTTCTCTATAATGAGTATCTATATACTCTAAGAAACTCTTCTCAAAGCTTTTGATTTTATTAACAGGTATATCCATTAAGAAATTATTAACCCCTGCATAAAGGATTGCAATTTGTTTCTCTACGTCCATAGGAACATATTGATCTTGCTTTAATATCTCTATTAATCTTTTTCCTTTTTCAAGTCTCTTAACAGTTTCCTTATCTAAGTCAGATCCGAACTGTGAAAAGTTTGCAAGTTCTCTATATTGAGCTAATTCTAATCTTAAAGTTGCTGCAACTTGTTTCATTGCTTTTATTTGAGCACTTCCTCCAACCCTTGAAACTGATATTCCCGCATTAACTGCTGGTCTTTGTCCTGAATAGAAAAGCTCAGCCTCTAAGAATATCTGTCCATCTGTAATTGAGATTACATTTGTCGGTATATAAGCTGTAACATCTCCTGCCAAAGTCTCTATAATTGGAAGGGCAGTAATGGATCCTCCTCCAAGTTTTTCTGAAAGCTTAGCAGCTCTTTCAAGTAGTCTTGAGTGTAGATAGAATACATCTCCAGGGTACGCTTCTCTTCCTGGTGGTCTTTTAAGAAGTAACGACATGGCTCTATAAGCTACTGCATGTTTTGATAAATCATCATAAATTATCAAAACATCTTTTCCCTGATGCATGAAGTACTCTCCCATACTACAACCAGCAAAAGGTGCTAAATATTGTAATGGTGCAGACTGAGAAGCAGTGGCTGCAACTACTATTGTATAGTCCATAGCACCCATTTCTCCTAGTGTATTAACAATATGAGCAACTGTAGACTGCTTTTGGCCTATAGCCACATATATACAAACTACATCCTTACCCTTTTGATTTAATATAGCATCAATAGCCAGCGCTGTTTTACCAGTTTGTCTATCTCCTATAATAAGCTCCCTTTGTCCTTTTCCTATAGGTATCATAGAGTCAATAGCTTTAATACCTGTTTGTAAAGGTTCCTTAACCGATTGTCTTTCAATAACACCTGGTGCTTCCACCTCTACAGGTCTGTATTTCTCTGTAATTATAGGACCCTTGCCATCTACTGGCTGACCAAGAGAATCTACAACTCTACCAATAAGCTCTTCACCTACTGGAACTTCTACAACTCTACCAGTTCTCTTAACAATATCCCCTTCTCTTATACCTTCCTCTGATCCTAGTAACACACAACCAACATTGTCTTGTTCTAAGTTTAGAGCAATACCATAAACTTCATTTGGGAATTCCAAAAGTTCTCCTTCTAGACAATCATCTAGTCCATAAACCCTTGCTATTCCATCCCCAATTTGAATAATGGTTCCTGAATCAATTGTATTTATATGGCTCTCATATCTTTCAAGCTCTTTTTTTATAATAGATGTTATTTCACCTGGTTTAATGTGCATAATTTCACCTCTACTCCTATAACTTGCTCACAAATTTATTAGGACATTGTTCTTCTTATGGTTGTTAGTTTTCCCTTAACTGTACCATCAGTAATATCATCACCAATTCTTACATAAACTCCACCTATGAGACTTTTATCTATCTTTTCAGTAATTACAATTCTTCTTCTATAAAAATCTTCCAAGCAGTTTTTTAAGTTATTTTTTTGTTCTTCAGTTAAAGGAATCACTGTTTTTATTTCCGCGTTTAATATCTTATTAAAGTTATCTGGTCCTTTAAATCCTTCATGGAATTTTCCTAAATCCTCACCAGTAGTTAGTTCCTCTAAAAAATCCCCTTCAATTACATCATTACCAATTATAACTTTAACACCACTTATAATTGAAGCATCAAAAACCTGCTTTATAACTATGTCTCTGCTATAAAATTTCCCAAGATTTAATCTTAGTGTTTCTATTTTTTCCTGAGAAAGAGGACTAGAAGTTATAACCTCTGCTACCAATTCTTTATTTAATTCATTAAAGTTATATCTGGATCTTTGATTATTTTCCACTAAATCCTTCATATCTTTTAACTTATTTTTTACTGAACCGTCTATAACATCACTACCTACCATGACAATTATTCCACCTATGATAGATTTATCTATTTCTTCTTCAAGAATAATTTCTTTTCTATAGGTTTTTTCTAATTTTTCCTGTAGAGTTTCTTTTTGAAGCGATGTTAGGGGTACTACAGTTTTAACCTTAGCCAATACTCTATTAGTACGTTCTAAATGAATTAATTTAAATTGATTATATTTTTCTTTTAGATAAAGTATCCTCTCTTTTTCAATAAGCAAAAGAAGGAAATTCAATATTTCTTGAGAAATCTTTCCTTCATAAATCTCTTTGAAAATTCTTTTCTTAGCTGATTTGCTTATTTGAGGATGCTTTGTAATCTTAATAAGGCCTTCATTGTTTGTTATTTCTTCAACTATAGTTTCCAATTCTTCTAGGACCTGTTCTATGTTGCCTTTTTCACTACAAGCATCATAAAGAGCAAGTGCGTATCTTCTATCTAAAAACTCATACATGGTTTAACTACCTACCTTAGTAATAAAATCATCGATTAATCGTTTATGTTCCTCTTCATCAATTTCCTTTTCCAATGCCTTTTCAGCAAACTTCATAGATAAGTTGATTATTTGTGATTTTATTTCTTTTTCTGCTTTTTGTTTTTCTCTTTCTGCTTCTACTACAGCTCTTTCGTGGATAAGTGTAGCTTCCTTTGTAGCATCTTCTATAGTTTCTGAATAAACTTTGTCTGCCTTAGTTTTATAAGCTTCAACAAGCTTTACTCCATCTTCTTTATATCTTCTTATATTTTCTTCATGTTCCTTTTTAAGTTGCTCAGCCCTTGCCTCTTCATTTCTAGCCTTTTGGAACGCTTCTTCAACTTCCACTTTTCTGTCATTAATTACTCCAAGGGTTTTTTTGAACACAAATTTCTTAAGTATAAAATAGAATATAAAAAAGTTAATGGTTGATGCAATTATTATACTTCCATGTATATCCATTATATAAAATCCTGGCTTAAAGCGCTTTAAGGCTATCCAATAAGCCAGGATTTACACCTACCCTTCTTAAAAAAATTTGATACAGGCTAATAATTATTTATTAGCCTTTTACTCCCATAAGTATTAGTAATAAACCTAATAGGAAACCATAAATTGCTGTTGCTTCTGATAATGCTCCCCCGATAATTAGTGCAGTCATTATTTTACTGCTAGCATCAGGTTGTTTTGCAATGCTTTCTACAGCCTTAGCTGTAGCATTTCCTGTTCCAATACCTCCACCTATTACTGCAAGAGCTGCTATTCCTGCTCCAATTGCTGACATTCCTGCTATAAAAGCTGCTGATTCCATAATAAAAATCCTCCTTAAATTTCATCAAATATATTACTAAATGTTTTTCTTTGTACCTAAACATTTTCATGCTAGTTCATCCTTTTTAAAGCAACTAACTATCTCAATAAGTCTCGTGAGAACTCAAATAATCCTCACCTGAAAATCCTACGTTCTCCCAGAAACTAATTAATTACTTAACAATTTTAATGCTCTGAAATTATTTTGATATTTATCATTGTTAACATAACAAATATCACCATTTGAATAGTTCCATCGAACACATCAAAGTAAAAGTGGAATGGTACTGGAATTCCTAGTGTAGTAATGAAACTAATGCCATGAAGTGCTTCATAAAGGAGTTCCATGATAATAGTTGCTGCAAAAATATTACCAAATAACCTCAGACTAAGTGATATTGGTAGCATAATTCTCTCCATTATGTTTATTGGAAGCAAAATCGCCACCGGCGAAGCATATCCTTTGAAATATCCCAAAAGCCCAAGCTTTTTAATAGTGTATCCTTGAATTATTAAAAATGTAGTAAAAGATAATCCTAAAGTTACACTAAAATCTGAGGTCGGTGGTTTAATTCCAAAGAGCCCTACCATATTTAATATAAAAAGATAAATTCCTAGTGAACCAATATAGGGAACAAAACTTCTCTTTCCTTCTCCCATATTTTCATCTACGGTTTTAGTTAAAAACTCAACAAGTATTTCCACTATACTTTGAACTTTTCCCGGAACCCTCTTTATATTTTGGCTATAAATTAAAGATAATATTAAAGCTATTAATATTACTACCCATTGAATTATAAGACTATCAGTTATATAAAAAGGAAAACCAAATAAATTCAAGACATATCTTGGCAATACTTCTTCCATATAATCACTTCCTTTCACTAGATTTTAGATTTAACCCATAGAGTACCATTGATATTAATTGTGAAGTATATCCTATTATGTATATTATGAAGTTTAAATCACTTTTAGTAATAATTATAATTCCTGTTATACTCACAAGTAAGGTTCTGAATAAGGTGCCAAATAAAATAAACATTCTTTTTCCTGGATTACATTTTGTTAATAGATAACTCGTTACTAAAGAATTAATACTTAAATTAACATAGGCGAAAAAAATTCCTAAGAAAAAAAACATTGCTGAAATTCCATAAAAAATATAACCCACGGTAATAAATATTAAGCATAATCCCAAGTCGTAAGTAGCTATTTTCTTTAAAAGCACTTTATTTAATTCATTCACCATTGTTCTCCTCTATTTTAAAACTAATTAAGATTATATAATTATAAATAGTTTATTAAAACCCCATTAAACCTTTAAATTTCCCTGTTTTGTTTAATATTATTCATTTACATGAAATTAGTGTGGATTTAATCTGAATCTCAGCATTTATCATCACTTCTCATTATTCTTAGATAATCTTCTTAAGAATTATTCAATTTTTTATTTACCACAATTAGTTTTATAATTTATTTAAGTTTTTATGAATAATACAACTGAATATTATTCATAAAAACTTGTTTATCACTGTATATATCTCGTATAAAGACTCATGGAATATATTTTTATTCCATTTTGTGAATATTTTATTAATTTACAATGCAAACTATTGTGTTAATTGCAATTTTTATTTATTTTACTTTCATTATTCCCTCTATTTAATAACGTTTACAGGAAATATTCACACTTATACACTATTATGTAGATATTTTTACTATATTGTCTTTATAATATTCTGCATATTTCACACTATTTCTTCAATTATGCGACCTAATAAAATAAAAAAAACTAACAAGTAACTTCATTAGTTATACTTGTTAGTTTGTATTTTACTAATTACTCCTTATTTCCCTTTTTAAACATATTACATTTCCAAGCAATTAAAAATATAATTAATGCCACTAGTGCAAATAAAAAGTATGCCTTTTTACTACTTAACTGCATAGCTATTACTGCTAGTGCCCCTAAACAAGCTCCAATTAAGTACATAATCAAAACTGCTTGTCTTTGTGTAAGCCCCAAACTCAGCAATCTATGGTGAAGATGACCTTTATCACCTTCCATAATTGGTTTCCTATTTATCACCCTTCTAATCATAGCAAACAATGTATCATATATAGGTAATCCTAGTGCTAATAAAGGCACAGCAATAACTAAGGAAGTAGCTGACTTTATAGAGCCATCAATAGATATTGCAGCCAGAAGAAACCCTAGTAGTTGGGATCCTGTATCACCCATAAAAATACTAGCTGGATTAAAGTTATATGGCAAGAATCCAAGTATAGCCCCACTTATGATAGTTGTGAGAAGTATAGTATTATGTCTTCCATTAATTATTGCTACAACCAACATAGTGATAGATGCTATAAACGCTATTCCAGCTGCAAGCCCATCTAACCCATCAATTAAATTAAAGGCATTTGTAATTCCAATAACCCAAAGAATAGTAATGGGAATGCTAAAATAAAATAAATTTATATATGGGTAAATATTATGAAAAGGATTAGTTACCAGTCTTATGGTTATTCCAGATAAAATTAAGCATATGGATGCTAGTATTTGAATTAGAAGTTTGTATTTGGGTGCTAAACACTTTATATCATCGATAATTCCCCCAATTACTATTATAGTACATCCAATTATTAATCCATAATTAAAGCTATGAAACTTGTTAACATTCAGCAATGCTACTATTACAAAACTAATGTATATGCTCAAGCCACCCATCCTAGGAATTGGAGTGCTATGCACCCTTCTATCATCTTTCGGTACATCTATAGCATTAACCTTATAAGCTAGCTTGATTACTATGGGCGTAATACAAAACGAAATAACTAGCGCAATTGAAAATATGATTATTTTACTCATAAAAACCATCCTAATAATTTATTTGTTCTTAGTATCCTCCATCTCCTGACAAGGACTCATCATTTATTACCCAGTAGTCAACGCTTACAACTCTGTAGTCTTTATCTGTATCCCGAATTATTACTTCAGAAATTCCTGAATTAATAATCAATCTTTTACACAACGAACAAGATGAAGCATTTTCAACCAAATTGCCTGTAGCCACTTCTTTTCCCACCAAGTATAAAGTAGCACCAATCATGTCTTGCCTTCTTGCAGATATAATTGCATTTTGTTCAGCATGAACTGATCTGCAAAGCTCATATCTTGTGCCTCTTGGTACCTTTAATTCCTCACGTTTACAATATCCCAAGTCAGTACAATTAACTCGTCCTCTTGGAGCCCCTGAATATCCAGTAGATATAATTTCATCATTCTTTACTATTATAGCCGCGAAGTTTCTTCTTATACAAGTTCCTCTTTCAAGGATAGTTTCGCATATATCTAAATAATAATTATGTTTGTCTATTCTATCTATCAATATCTACACCTCATTGTTTTATATTTAAATATATTTTATACTATAAGCAACAAATTTAAAAGAGAATTTTAGTATTGACTTAATCAACAATTATAATTATATACTAAATTCCATAAAGTTGCTCTACTATTTCTAAACCTATGCTAAAATACTCATAACAATAATTAAATAAAAAGGTGATTATTATGAATAAATTTATTCAACCCCTAAGAAAATGTATACTTTTTAAAGACCTCTCAGATGATGAAATAGATGGTTTACTAAGTAAAATTAAATTTACCCTCTATGAAAAATGCATGAACTGCATAAACTGCAAAACTTGTATTTTAGCATTAGAGGGCGAAGACTGCACCTCAATAGGTATAGTCCTACAAGGAAACGTGGAAATTCAAAAGCATTATCCCAACGGCAAAATTGTTTCCTTGAGTAGCTTAAATGAAGGAAAGATTTTTGGTGAGGCTATAGTATTTTCATCTCACCATAAATATCCTGCAACTATAGTCACTATGAGAAATTCAAAAATCATGCACATTTCTAGAGAAGATATCATATATATGTGTAGTGTGAATTCTCAAGTGTTAAAAAACTTCATGGAGCTTTTATCTTCAAAAATACTAAACTTAAATAAGAAAGTTACTGAACTTTCTCTAGAAACTCTAAGGCAGAAAATAATCTTTTACTTACTGCAATTATATAAAGAACAAAAGACTTTAAAACTAATGCTACCTATCTCTAAAAAGAGTCTAGCAGAATATTTAGGTGTACAAAGACCTTCTCTATCAAGAGAATTAATCAATATGAAAAATGAAGGTCTTATAAATGTAGAAAAAGATTTAGTTGAAATACTAGATATAGAAACCTTACAAGATTACATCAATATTTATTAAACAAGGTAATATTACTACCGCCAACTGCCTTACCCCTGGCTTACAAGTTTACATTAGCATTTGTTAAACTACTAATGTATCTAATACTTTTATATGTACTAATGATTCTAACTTTAGAACAATACAGGCTTTCAAGACAAAAACTAACCTTATTGATTTTTAAAATTCTTAAGCCAATAATGTGTTGTCGAAATTTAAATTAAATTTTCGAATAAAAATAATAATTTTCTATTGATAATTATTATCCGATAGTATATAATAAATTCATAAGGTTGGACGAAAACAAATTACCAACACAGTAAAAATTAACTAAACTAATATATTTAAAGGTTTTGAGGAGGAATATTTATTATGAAAAAATTTGTATGTACAATTTGCGGTTATATTCACGAAGGAGATGCAGCTCCAGAGTTTTGCCCAGTATGTAAGGCACCTGCTTCTAAATTTGTAGAAAAAAATGAAGATTCACTATCATGGGCAGATGAACATAGAATAGGCGTTGCAAAAGACGTTGATCAAGAAGTTATAGAAGGATTAAGAGCTAACTTCGTTGGAGAGTGCACAGAAGTAGGAATGTACTTAGCTATGAGCCGTCAAGCAGACAGAGAAGGATTCCCTGAAGTTGCTGAAGCTTATAAAAGAATAGCTTTTGAAGAAGCAGAACATGCAGCTAAATTTGCTGAATTATTAGGTGAAGTTGTTGTAGCTGATACAAAAACAAACTTAAAAATGAGAGTTGATGCTGAGCATGGTGCTTGCCAAGGTAAGAAAGACCTAGCTACACTTGCTAAAAAATTAAACTTAGATGCAATTCATGATACAGTTCATGAAATGTGTAAAGATGAAGCTAGACACGGTGCAGCATTTAACGGATTATTACAAAGATACTTTGGAAACAAATAGTATTTAATTACGTAACCCTATCCCCTAAGATAAAAAAACTACCTCTATAATTTAAACATTAGAATAAAAAATGTGTAGAGATTATTCTCTACACATTTTTTATTCGCTAAAAACTATAATTTTATAGTTTCTCACTTAAATCATTTTATTTAGTTCCAAATAATCTATCTCCTGCATCTCCAAGACCAGGAACTATATACCCATGTTCATTTAAACATTCATCAATAGCAGCTACATATATGTCTACATCAGGATGAGCATCCATTACAGCTTTGATTCCTATTGGTGCTGCAACTAAGCACATTAATCTTATATTCTTAGCTCCTCTTTTCTTTAAAGCACGAATAGCGTCAACAGCTGATCCGCCTGTAGCAAGCATAGGATCTGTTACTATAACATCTCTTTCCTCTATATCTTGTGGTAGTTTGCAAAAGTATTCTACTGGCATTAACGTTTCTTCATTTCTATAAAGACCTATATGCCCTACTTTAGCAGCTGGTATTAATTTAAGCATACCATCTACCATTCCAAGTCCAGCTCTTAGAATTGGAACAATTGCAAGTTTCTTTCCTGCTAATACCTTACACTTAGTTTTACAAATTGGAGTTTCTATTTCAACTTCTTCAACTTGAATATCTCTTGTTACCTCATAAGCCATAAGCATAGCAACTTCTTCAACAAGCTCTCTAAAATCCTTTGAACCTGTATTCTTATCTCTAATAAAAGCTAATTTGTGTAATATAAGTGGATGTGCAATTTGTGTAACTTTACTCATTTTTTCTTCCCCCTAAAATTTTATTTGTTATATTTTTTCTCAATTTCACTAATTTTATCTACTCTTCTTGTATGACGATCTCCTTCAAATTTAGCATTTAAAAAGGCATCAACAATATCAAGGGCAAGTCCTGGCCCAACAATTCTTTCTCCAAGAGCTAGAATATTGGCATCATTATGCTCTCTTGTAGCATGAGCACTAAAAGTATCACTGCAAAGTGCAGCTCTAATTCCCGGAACCTTATTAGCTGCAATGCTAATTCCAATCCCTGTTCCACATACTAATATTCCAAAATCGTAGTTTTTAGCCACAACTTCTTCTGCAACCTTTTCTCCGAAATCTGGATAATCACAAGATTCCTCACTATATGCTCCAAAATCCTTAAATTGTATTCCCTTCTTTTCAAGGTGTTTTATTATTTCTTTTTTAAGTCTTAATCCACCATGATCGCTTCCTAATGCAATTTTCATATTCAGTACCTCCTTAAAATTAGGCATCTGAAAACAAATAACAAGTCAAAGATGTGAAGTATATTTTGAGTTAGACAAGGAAACAGGTTCCTTAGATAGTCGAGCTATCTAAGGGTTCTGCTGACGAAGTATAACACAAAATAGACGAGCATACTGACTTATTTATTTTTTGAAGATGCCTTATAGTATATGCAAAAAAAAAGATATCAGTATAAATACTAGTATCTCTTTTTTAATATCTCAATTAGAGATAAGATGTCCTGGGTAAGCATCTCAAAAGTTTGAGAATAAACATCTACATTGCCGCCAAAAGGGTCAACTATATCCCCGCTGTTGCCGACAAATCCTCTAAGACTATGAACTTTTCCATTAATTTCCGGAAAATTTTTAATAATTATATCTTTCATATAAGCTGTCATAGTTAAGACTAAATCAGCTTCAGTTAACATCTCTTTAGTTAACTGAACCGCTTGTCTATTCGAAAGATCTACACCATAATTATCCCTCAGAATTTTTACCGTATGCTTTGATGCCAGAGAAAATGGGACTATTGATAGCCCTGCTGAAGTTGCCTGCAAACTATCCACATTACAAAGTTTATTAAATATTGCTTCTGCCATATTACTTCTACATGTGTTTCCTGTACAAACAAATAATATCTTCATTACTTTTCTCCTTTCCTAAGTAAGCATTATAAAAGACTGAGCTTAGCTAAATTATTTATATAGATGTTTACTATGACTAAGCTTCTATAATATCAAAGCCTGCGCTCTTTTTCAGCCTATTCATTATAGCTGTTCCAAAATCCTGCTCATTAAAGCCTTCACAAAGAATTACATCAATGTTCATAGTATCAAAACTTCTAAGAACCTTAAATAAGTTTTTACCTATTTGTGAAAGATTTGCTCTGCTCCCTAAAGAAATTACTACATCATTATTATATCTTTCCTTAGTTTCATCTGTAGCTATAACTCCGACCTTCTTGCCATGTTCTATATAATTTAACACTATTTCATTGATTTTTGCAATAGTTTTTTCTATATCTCCATTTATTATTTTCACTGGAGCCTTTGGCGCATAATGTCTATACTTCATTCCTGGTGCCTTTGGCTTAAAGTCTTCCTGTGGTTTGGTTAAAACCGATGGATCAATATAAACATTTTCATCTAATTCCCTAAGCATTTCAACAGTAATTGCCCCAGGCCTTAATATGCAAATAGGATTCACTGTACAATCAACAATAGTTGATTCCAGTCCAACTTCACTATTTTCTCCACCTAAGATATAATCAACCTTACCGTTTAAATCCTCAATGCAGCTCTCCACATCAGTCGGGCTAGGTCTTCCCGATATATTGGCCGATGGAGCCGCTATGGGCGCTCCTGCAGCTCGTATTAACTCTATTGCAATATCATTAGCTGGCATTCTTATTCCCACAGTAGAAAGCTTTGCACTAGTCATCATTGGAACCAGCTCACTTTTCTCAAGAATAAGAGTTATAGGTCCTGGCCAATACCTCTTAATTATTTCCTTTGCAACAGTAGGTACTGTTTTAACATAAGGACTTATATTAAAATCACCTACGTGAATAATTAGGGGATTATCTTGAGGTCTTCCCTTTGCAACAAAGATTTTTTTAACAGCTTCTTCATCTAGGGCATTAGCTCCTAAGCCATAAACCGTTTCTGTAGGAAAAACCACAACCCCACCTTTTTTAATCACTTGGGCTGCTTCTTCTATAATATTCTTGTCTAGTTTTTGTTCATTTAAAATCGCAACTTTTGTTTCCATACTTAACACCTCAATATTATGTTCACTGTTTGAACCTTATAGGCTTTAGGATAACCCTACTCTATTAATCTTAAAAACTTCAGGAAACCAAGGTGATTTAACTAATAAGCGCGTTAACTTTGGTTCCCTATAAAATTTAATTAATTACTTCACTTATAAGTAATTATCTGCATTGTTCTTGTCTTATATAACATTTATCATAATAAATCCAAAAATAATACCTGCTAATATAGTAACTGCATTTCTATAATCACTGCAAAGTTCATTACTTTCAGGTATCATTTGTCCAAATACTACATATAGCATTACGCCACTAGCAAAAGCTATACAATAACCTAAAAAGGCATGAGATATAGCACCAATTAATATTCCTATCCAAGCTCCAATAGCTGTAGGAAGAGCTACTAAAAAGGCATACCATAGAATCCTAAATCCTCCAACTCCTGATGCAATAAGAGGAGCTGCAATTGCTATTCCTTCTGGCATATCGTGGATTGAAATTAACAAGCTCATTTTTATTCCTAAATTAGCTTCCTTTACAAATCCAAATCCCATAATAATTCCTTCTGGAAAGTTGTGTAACATAAGTCCTAGAGCCATTAAAAAAGCAACTTTTTTATGACTATTATTGGCCCACTTTTTGTCCTTACTCAAATAATCTGTAAATCCTATTACTATTATTCCAATTAATATAGCAATAAAAGTAGCTAAAAAATTCGTCTTCTCGATTGCCTCAGGTATAAGTTCTAAAAAAATTATAGAAATCATAATACCAGAAGCAACACCTAAAATGCTTCCAAGAAGCTTTCTAGTGGGTTTCTTAATGGTTACTCCTATAAGGGCACCAAGCAATGTACCAATCAATGATACTATAGCTGAAAAAAGCCCTATAGTTAAAATAGTATTATTCATATTATTCCCCCCATAAATATAAAATTGCCCGTCTTAACTCCAAGATAAATTTTAATATATTATCTAAAAAGCCTTAAGAAAACTAAGTCACTTGTTTATATTCTCTACCCTCTAACTTTAGTTCCCTATACTAACAATTTATTTTCATATCTATGGGTTTATTCTAATTTCTAGTTTCTTTAATTCTCTCTACCGCACTTTCGGTAAAAACTGCAGTAGCACAGTACTTATACAAGAAATTTAACAGAAGATATTTCTTCATTCCACCCTTTCTTACAAAGAAGAAGTAATAGGGTCCCTCCTCTGGCATTTTAACCTTGTTATATACTTTTTCTACTTCAGGGTATTTATCTAAAACCTTAAAATCTAAATGCCCCAATCTTTTATTTCTAAACCTGGATTTTGTTACAATCATTAAATCAAAGTTCTTCTCATTATTTAGAATGTGAACTATAGCTACCTTTTCCGTGGAAATATGGTACCTAATTTTTCTCGCACTAGTAATTATAGTTAGCTTAGTACCACTAACTTTATAAACTAAATATTCTTCATTATGCCTAATTAACATTGAAAAGATGATTAACCCTTCAATAAGAATTAAGTAGAATATAAAAAACATATTAAAGTTTCCGCTTACCTGCAACACAATGGGCAAAAGTACAAAAATAAAGCCCATTGACAGCATAAACCTTTTATAAGATTTTTTTTGCTTTCGTAGGACTTTATCTATATCCATAAAACACCTTCCAAATTATATTAGTAAATTTTATCCTGTCGCTTTTGCTATAAGGATTCAGAGTTAAAGCTTAATTTATATATAACTCCTACCTTGATCCCTTAAGGCTTTTTGTGAAGCACAAAGTACATTTTCACCTTAAAAGCCTATAGCTATTCAATTGTCTAATTATATATATCGTACTGAAACTTAACTAATGAACCTTTTATAGTTCATTATTATTTCCCATAGCCTTCATTTTCTCAGCTTGATCTGTAGTAATTAAGGCATTTAACATTTCATCAATATCTCCATCTAAGAAAGCATCTAACTTGTATATAGTAACTCCTATTCTATGGTCTGTTACTCTTCCTTGAGGATAGTTATAAGTTCTTATTCTCTCACTTCTATCTCCTGTACCAACTTGACTCTTTCTATCTTCTGCAATGCCCGCAAGTCTTTCAGCTTCCGCTGCTTCAAAAAGTCTTGCCTTTAAAATTTTCATAGCCTTTTCTTTGTTCTTAAGCTGTGATTTCTCATCCTGACAAGAAACTACTAAACCCGTTGGTAAGTGAGTTAATCTAACAGCTGAGTCAGTAGTGTTAACGCATTGTCCACCGTTTCCTGAAGCTCTAAATACATCAGTTCTTATATCATTTGCGTTAATTTCAAGTTCCACATCATCTACCTCTGGAAGCACTGCAACAGTAGCAGTGGATGTATGAATTCTTCCACTAGATTCAGTATCTGGAACTCTTTGAACTCTATGAACTCCACTTTCATACTTTAGTTTACTGTAAGCTCTATCTCCTTTAACCATGAATACAACTTCTTTGAATCCACCGATGTCTGTTTCATTTGCGCTCATAACTTCAACTCTCCACCTATTACGCTCAGCATATCTAGTGTACATTCTAAATAGGTTTGCAGCAAACAGAGCAGCTTCGTCTCCACCTGCGCCTCCTCTTATTTCTATGAACACGTTCTTATCATCATTAGGATCTTTAGGAAGTAAAAGTATTCTTAGTTCTTCCTTGCAAGTTTCACAGGTTTCAGTTAAAGCTTTAATTTCTTCTTGAATCATCTCTCTCATATCTCTATCTGATTCTTCATTTAACATTTCCTTATTTGCTTGAAGGTCTGTCTCTGCTGCCTTATACTCTCTATACTTCATTACTATAACTTCAAGGTCCGCATGCTCCTTACATAATTTTTGCCACTCTTTTTGGTTAGCCATTACTGTAGGATCACTTATCTTATTGGACAATTCATCATATTTATTCTCTAAAAAATGTAATCTATCTAACATAACTTATCACTCCGTACTTAAATTTATATAAAGTTGCCATTATACTTTTTCACATCATATCATTATACCACAAAAATTTGCTTTTTCAATTTTAATAATTAATTTTTTTATGGTAAATTCCCTACAACTACCCTGTAATTTCCTGATAAATCTTTTAAGGAGTAAACATTGATAAATCCCTCACTTCTTAAAATCTCTTCAACCTCTTGATTTTGATCATGTCCAATTTCAAAAGCTAAATATCCACCAGCTTCTAGTACCTGTATACTTTGAGAGGTAATAGTTCTATAGAAATCTAGCCCATCCTCTCCTCCCCAAAGGGCAATATAAGGTTCAAAGTCCCTTACATCTTTCATTAGAGTAGGGATTACTGAGGTTCTAATATAAGGTGGATTTGAAACAATCATGTTAAAGGCAGCTTTTTCATCAATAGCTCTACTAAGCAAATCACTCTTATAAACTTTAGCTATATCACCAACCATTAACTTATTTATATTGTTAGCTGTAACTTCTAAGGCTACTTCACTAATATCATATAAATAAACTTCCAAAGCTTTAGTATAGTGAGCTATAGAAATTCCAATGGCTCCACTGCCACAACATAAATCACAAACTTTGGTAAACCTATTTTTATTAATAATACTTATTGCTTCCTCAACTAAAACTTCCGTATCTGGTCTAGGAATTAAAACTCCTTCTTTAACTATAAATTCAAGGCCCATAAACTCACTTACACCTAGAATATATTTAATGGGCATTTTACTCTTTCTAAGTTTTAGAAGGTTTAAATATTCCTCTACCTTTTCTGATTCAATATCTAAATCTCTATTCATCATTATAAACAATTTTTCAACATTTAAAACTTTACATAGTAATAATTGAGCATCTATCATATAGCTTTCAATATTTTCTTCTTTAAGTAGCTCATATCCTTTAGTTAATAACTCACTTATTTTCATCTGCTTTTTCCTCTTTTCCTTTACCTACATTTAAGAAAAATAAATTTACAATACTTATACTCATTGAAGAAAACAAAGTTTTCCTTCTCAAAACTCACTGCTATAAAGTTGCCCCTTTATTATTTTCCCTCTCAGACTCCCACGTCTCATGCTCTAAAGCCTCATTACTCCCTTGATAAAGAGTCACATCTTCTAGCCCCTCTGCTGCTTTTAATGATGCTATAGCTACTTCAAGCATTGATAAATCTGGTTCCTTTGTAGTTATCCCTTGTAGCTTTAGCCCTGGTGCTGCAATAAATCTAGCTAAAGAATTATTACTTTTTCCTAACCATCTGATAACTTCATAAGTAACTCCAGAAACTATAGGCAAAAGTGAAATTCTCCATAATATTCTTTGCCCAACAGATTGCCAACCTGTAAAGGAAAATATAACAATACTAATAACCATAACTAAAAACAAAAAGTTTGTTCCACACCTTGGATGAAATCTACTAAATTTCTTAGCATTTTCAGGAGTTAATTCCTGTCCAGCCTCATAGCAAAAAATCGTCTTATGTTCTGCTCCATGATACTGATAAACTCTTTTTATATCTTCCATTTTACCTACTAGATAAATGTACAATAAAAATACCGCAACTCTTATTATTCCTTCAATTACGTTCAATATGAAAGGATTTTTCGTCACATTATTTTTGATAAAACTAGTAAGCACTGTAGGTAGTATAAAGAACAATAGCATAGCTAATGCAAGAGATACTACCAAGGAAATTCCCATTATAATATCATTACTTTTTTCTTTAAAAGTATTTTTAAACCAACTATCAAATTTTGATGATTCTTCCTCTTCTTCTTCAAAGAAGGATGCGGAAAATTCCAAACTCCTCATTCCAATAATCAAGGACTCAATTAAAGAAACAAAACCTCTTATTATTGGCAAAGAAAAAATTTTATTCTTTTTTGAAAAACTTTCATAGTTTTGTTTTTTTATTTCTATGGTTCCGTTGGATAACCTTACTGCTGTGGCTAACCCCTTTGTTCCTCTCATCATTACCCCTTCAATAACCGCTTGCCCTCCAACTGAAGTTTTTTTACCCATGTTATCACCTGCCTATTCTCTTATATAAATTATTATGAATTCTATTTGTATCTTCTTAAGTTAGCTAATGCTACTAGCATAAAGCTTCTTATTAAAAAAGTTCTTAAGTGCTTTATTACCCTAAAGCCACTTCTAGCTCCCCTTTGCTATTTCCTTTTTCATACTGCTCTTTAAATGAAAAGAAACATTTTGGGCATAAAGCTTCATATTCTACATTATCTTTTTTATCTATGGCAATTTGCTCTCCTTCAAAAACAAATTTACCATTTATTAGCCTTCCATTTAATAAAGCTTTTTTACCACATTTACAAATTGTTTTAAGCTCTTCTAAACTGTGAGCTAATAAAAGCAATCTTGCACTACCTTCAAACCCATTCATTTGAAAATCTGTTCTAAGTCCATAGCATATCGTGGGAATATCTAACTTCACAGCAATTTGAAATAACTCATCAATTTGATGACTCTTAAAAAACTGTACTTCATCTCCTAATATGCAGTGCACAGTTCCATGTTCTTTTATATATTCATGTACCTCTTTAAACACATCAGCCTCACCATCTAAAAGCAAGTCAACTTCCCTTGTAACTCCCAGCCTTGAAACTACTTTATTTCCACCCTTAGTATCTGTCTTAGGTTTTATAATTAAAACTTTCATTCCTCTTTCTTCATAGTTATGCGCCACTTGCAAAAGATTAGTTGACTTTCCACAGTTCATTGCACCATATCTAAAATATAATTTACTCATGTTAATCCTCCATAGTGTCAAGATATAATATATATCTATTTTATAAGAAATCTTTAGGTTTATCAAACTAATATTATTAAAGTTCAATTTTATTTTAGCTATAGATTTTTTAAAAATCAGTAAGGTTTATATTGACCTGTTTAATACCTTATGCTATAATTTAGAAGTTGACAATACGGGTATATATGTAATTTCGAAAGAGGTGAAAGATATGCAAGAAGGATTACATCCAAATTATAGCCATGAGACAGTAGTTAAATGTGCATGTGGAAATACTTTTACAACTGGTTCCGTTAAAGGAGAATTAAAAGTTGATATTTGTTCAAAATGTCATCCATTCTTCACTGGCAAGCAAAAAATGGTTGATGCTGGCGGAAGAGTTGATAAGTTCATGAAGAAATTCAACATTACAAACGAGTAATAGTATATACTTTATGAGGAGAAGGAAACTTCTCCTTTTTTGTGTTTAAAATAATTTATATGAAGCAAAATATTAATTGAAAAATGCCATAAATGTTTTAGCTAAACAAACCAACCTCTGTTGAAAGCCCTGTTATTATTGAATTTTACTAATGCAGCAACATATAAAAATAAGTTAATCCATTCATTAGTTATCCCAAAAGGCTTCTAATTCCAAGGTAGGTAATATATGGTTTAGTTTCCTCTAATTTAATAGATTAATTAATAGTTATTAGCACACAATAATAACACTTAATCGATATCAACTAAACAAGTGTTACTAACACTGTGATATCAGTTAATTAATTTAATAAACTTTAGGTTTATATTAAAAGGGAGGAATTTAACATGGCAAACAACAATAATAACAGAGCATTAGTACCAGAAGCTAAAGAAGGTTTAAACAGATTCAAAATGGAAGCTGCTAAAGAAGTAGGAGTTAACTTAAAAGAAGGTTACAATGGCGACTTAACTTCAAGAGAAGCAGGATCAGTAGGCGGACAAATGGTTAAAAGAATGGTAGAATCTTACGAGAGAAACCTATAATTATAACCAAAAATCAATAAGAAAGAGTTACAGGAGAAATTCTCCTGTAACTCTTTCTTTATATTATGCTAAAGGTTTAAAGGTTTTTAACCTCAATGCATTTAATAATACTGACACTGAGCTAAAACTCATAGCAAGAGCCGCAATCATTGGATTTAAAAGTGGTCCTCCAAAGGCATATAATATTCCCATAGCCACTGGTATTCCTAAAGTATTATATCCAAAAGCCCAAAATAGATTTTGTTTAATGTTTGAAATTGTTTTTTTACTTAATTGAATAGCTGTTGGTACATCCATTAAATCACTTCTCATTAATACTATATCTGCCGACTCCATAGCAACATCCGTACCAGATCCAATAGCAATTCCAATATCTGCTTGAGCAAGAGCTGGAGCATCATTAATTCCATCTCCAACCATAGCTACCTTCTTACCCTGACCTTGAAGTTTTTTAACTTCATTTGCCTTATCCTGTGGTAACACTTCAGAGATTGCTACATCTATTCCTACTTGTTTTGCAATAGCATCAGCTGTTCTCTTATTATCTCCCGTAAGCATAGCAACTTCAATGCCCATGGAATGTAGTTTTTCAATAGCCTTTTTACTACTTTCCTTCACCGTATCTGCCACTGCAACAATTCCTTTAAGCTCCTTGTCAATAGCTACGTACATTGGTGTTTTACCCTCTGTAGCTAATCTGTTCGACTCTTCTTCTAAAACTTCAATAGAAATCTCACTTTCCACCATTAACTTTTTATTACCAAGTAAAATCTTCTTGCCATCAATGGTAACTTCGATCCCTTTACCAGCGATAGCTTTAAAATCAGTAGTTTTCTTAAAGTCCATGCCACTCTCTTCTGCATGTTTAACTATAGCTTCACCAAGAGGGTGCTCTGAACCCTTCTCTGCACTAGCAGTAATCTGAAGCAATTCTTCCTTTGATATATTATTTACAATTATATCTGTTACTTTTGGTTTTCCTTCAGTTATAGTGCCAGTTTTATCAAATACAACAGTTTTAATTTTATGAGCAGTTTCCAAGGCTTCTCCACTCTTAATTAAAACTCCATACTCTGCTCCCTTTCCTGTTCCTACCATTATAGCTGTAGGAGTTGCAAGACCAAGAGCACAAGGACAAGCAATTACTAATACAGAAATAAAGATTGTTAATACAAACACTGCAGTTTCTCCAACAATTAACCAAGCCAAGGCCGAAAGAATAGCAATAGTAATAACTGTAGGTACAAAGTATCCTGAAATTATATCTGCTAGCTTTGCAATTGGAGCCTTTGATCCTTGAGCATCTTCTACTAATTTTATTATTTGTGCAAGAGCAGTATCCTTGCCAACCTTAGTAGCTTTATACCTTATAGAACCATTTTTGTTAATGCTAGCTCCAATAACCTTTGATCCAACAGTCTTTTCAACAGGTATACTTTCCCCTGTAAGCATAGATTCATCAATAGAAGTACTTCCCTCTACTACCTCACCATCTACAGGCAACTTCTCACCAGGCTTTACAAGAATTACATCTCCAACTTCTACATCATCTATAGAAATAACAGTTTCTTTTCCTTCTTTAATTATAGTAGCAGTCTTTGGTGCAAGGCCCATAAGCTTTTTTATAGCCTCAGAGGTTTTACCCTTAGTTACTGACTCTAAATATTTACCTAGAGTAATTAAAGTTAAAATAGTAGCTCCTGACTCAAAGTATAACTCATAAGCATAATCAACATTGCCATTTAAAATTTGATATATAGCAAATAATCCAAATAAAAAGGCAGCCCAAGTTCCGATAGAAATTAAAGAATCCATATTAGGGCTTCTCATTATTAAGGATTTGAATCCCACTATAAAAAACTTCCATCCCGCTATCATTACAGGTATAACTAAAATTAATTGAGAAATTGCAAAATTAATAGGATTTCTCATTGGATCAAAAAACTCTGGTAACATATACCCTAACATATGTGCCATAGATATATAAAGAAGAGGTAGTGTAAACACTGCAGAAATTAAAAATCTATTCCATAAGTTTTTAATTTCCCTTTCCTTATTCTCCTTATCTTTATCTACTGATGTCTCTTCCTCACTAGCCTTATATCCAGCCTTTACAATAGCAGCTTTAATATCTGAAACTCTAAGTTTCGAAGGTTCATAAGCTACAGTTAGCTTCTCTGTTGCAAGATTTACATTCCCTTCAACTACTCCATCTAACTTTCTTACAGCTGATTCCACAGCCTTTGCACAAGAGGCTCAAGTCATCCCCCCAACTTTAATGGTTGCTGTAGTAGTTTCTACCACTGCCTTATACCCCGCCTTACCTATAGCTGAAGCAATTACCTCTAAATTTGTTTTATCTTCCTCAAAGGTTACTGTAAGCTTTTCTGTTGCTAGATTTACACTTGCTTCATTAACCCCTTCTACTTTTTTAGAGGCACGCTCTACAGCTTTTGCACAGGCTGCACAAGTCATGCCCTGTATTTTCAACACTTTAGTTGTCAAATTAAACTCTCCTTTCAATGAACAACTACCGCTTCAAACCTTTAGTTTAATGGGTAACCTTTCGCTGTCCATTACTTAATTTTTAAACATTACTACCTATTGTTAAATACCTTAACTTCTATTATATATAAAATCTTTTATCCTTATAACTTAAACTCTTTTGTTAAAGTGTTACTATCCTTATTATATTTCCATCCCTCTTTGGAAATTTTACCAACATCAAGCCCCGCCTGGATTAAAGGTTCTGCTTTTATTGTAAAAATAATATCTGAAGGATTTTGTCCTAGCTCTTCTGTCCAATGAACCTTATAGCCATCTCCTAAATTCAACACATAATTTTTTGCAGCTGAATCATAACTCACTGGGACCTGATCAAATTTTAATAATCTTTTAAAGGCATCCTCTGCGCCGTTAGAATTTTGTTTTTTATCACTTAAATCATAGGGTCTCACTAATAAATTAGGAGTTTCCATGCCACCTTCACTAGCTGCTGGTTTAAATACAAGCTCTTTAGCATCAATTTTATTCACATCTACTCCTGCTTTTGTGAAAGTGTCTGCCGGAATAACCATAGCAAAGTCTATTTCATTTGCTGCAGTATCTTTGGTCCATTCAAACTTTTCTCCAGAAGAAAGCTTAAGTCCCCAATGAGATAGTTCCGCATGAAAGCCTACATCTTTTTTATTTTCTTTAATTATGTTTACATAGGCTTCTGATGCTTTAGCCTTAGTTTCATCTACACTACCTTTGTTACCACAACCAGTTATAGTAACACCAATTCCTAAAATAATCGTACTTATTATAAGTGCTTTGTTTTTTAACATATCAATATCCTCCCTTTATTTCCCTACCCCCTTGGGGGGTATCTTTAAAAATAGATTATCATTTATTTGTGAATTTTTTATGGAAGAAGCAATGTAATAAAAATATTTTTCTCCTTACTTATATAAGTTGCAGTATTATTGCTAAATTATTCATTACCTTAAAGAATTTTTTATAACGAAGAATTGAAATATAAAATTATACCTTCTTAAAGTTTCCTATTTCATTTTGCATACATAAAATCTACACAAGTCTTCTATATAATTTATTTAAATAAAGATAAATTTATTTGGACTTATAGGAATCCAAATTTAAGACTTAGCTTATACACGGAACCCACTGGGGTTCCTCTAAGACCTTTTGAGGATGAATAAGCTAATTTTTGACTAAGGAGCCCTATAGTGCCATAAAAATAACTGATTAGTTATTTTTACTTCATTAATTTAAGGGGGGAGAATTTTGTCAATAAAAACTATAAATATTAAGGTAGGAAATATGGTCTGTACTTCCTGCGAAGCCTTAATCACAGATGGAATCAAAGAATTATCAGGAGTTTTAGAAGTTAAAGCCAGCTACAGGAAGTCTTCTGTATTTGTTAAGTTTGATGATTCAATGTGTTCTTATGCTAAAATATGTTCTGCCATTGAAAAGGCTGGTTATTCTATTGAAACTGAATTAACAAAAGATATTAAATCAAAAGATAAATCTTCAGAATACCTATCAATCATCGGGGTTATTTTAATTGCTTTTATAATCATAAGGCTTAGTCAAAACTCAGGAGCTTTTGATATGAGTTCTAAATTAGGTGAAAACACAACTTACTTCATGTTATTTGTTGTAGGGCTACTCACCTCACTCCATTGCGTAGGAATGTGTGGAGGTATAATGATGTCTCAAAGCATAACCACCATTGCTAAGAGTAAAGCTGCCGCTCTGAAACCTTCTTTATTATATAACTTAGGTAGAGTTGTTTCCTACACTATTTTAGGTGGTATAGTTGGAGCTTTAGGCTCTGTATTTTCTCTAACTCTAACTACTCAAGCCTCTATTGCAATAATAGCTGGTATCTTTATGGTTATTATGGGCTTTAATATGGCTGGTTTTTCTACCTTCAGGGGGCTTACACTTAAACTACCTTGGTCAAGGTGCAATAATAAAAAGAATAGTTCTACTCCTTTTGTAGTAGGCTTACTTAACGGTTTCATGCCCTGTGGTCCCCTTCAAACCATGCAACTTTATGCTCTAGCAACTGGAAGTGCTGTTAAAGGTGCACTATCTATGTTTATATTTGCTGTAGGAACTGTTCCTCTAATGCTTGGTTTTGGATTAATGGCCAACTTAATGAATGGAAATAACACAAAAAAATTAATGAAGCTTAGCGGAATAATAGTAGTTGTGCTTGGAATTATTATGTCTAATCGTGGGCTTACACTTTTAGGAATAAACCTTTCACCTATGGCTCTTCTAAGTTCAAAAACTACTTCAGCTAATGTGCAAATTACAGAGGAAAATAAGGCTAAGTTATCTAACGGAGTTCAAGAAATCCGAATAACTGCTGATGCTAGAGGCTACAATCCTAGTGTAGTATTTGTTCAAAAGGGAGTTCCAACAAAACTTATAGTTGAAGGAAAAACCATAACCTCTTGTAACAATGAAATTGTAATTCCATCCATGAATAAAAGACAAAAACTATCTAAAGGAGAAACTGTTATTGAGTTTACTCCAGGTAATGAAGATATAAATTATAGCTGTTGGATGGGGATGTTAAGAGGTTTAATAAAAGTTGTTGATAATTTAGACAATATAAGTCAGTCTGATATATCTGAGGCTCAAAACTCCGCACCCGCTTCTGGTGCTGGTGGTTGCTGTGGTGGTGTTGGCGATGCAGCAGCAGTTGAAGAGCCTACTATTTACGGTGAAAAAATTTCTCAAGTCCCAACAGAAAGGCTTATTAAAAAAGCTAACATCACAGGAAACACTCAAAACTTAACTATTACAGGTTCTGGAATAGATTTTGAACCACTAATAGTAGTTTTAAACAAAGGCATTAACGCAAAGCTCAATTTTGATTTAAGCAAAATGTCTGCTCCTGATGGTGAATATATTATTTTAGATATTAGCTATAATAAAGTGGATTCCTTCACAATAACTAACTCTAAAGGACAATTTGAAAAACTATATGAAAACCCTGGAACCTACTTAGTTTTAAATAAGGATCAAACTGTACTTTCTTTCGAAATAGTTGATGATATAAATACTGTGGACTTAGATAAACTTAGAAGTGAATATATCTACTAACCTTATATTTATTTATCAAAGACTTTCAGGATGAAAATTCATCTTATTCCTCTTCAAGGGTCTTAAGGGAAACAAGGTAAGAGGAATGTATAAACTAAATCTTGATTTTGTTTCCCTCTATAACTATGAAAAAACACTGTGAGCGAAAATCATCACAGTGTTTTTTATTTCAATTATAGATTTTATATATTGACTTAAAGATGAACCCTTATTTGTTTTTTCACAAAAGCTTAAAGGAACTAAAGTAGTTCCTTATGCAAGTTAAAAACAACTTTAGTTCCCTATAAAATTTAATTACTTTATTTAAGTAGTTCCGGGCTCTTACTTAGAATCTCAAAGAACTCCTTATTAGTTCTAGTTTTTGACAGTACATTTAATAACTTTTCTGTTACTGCAGCGGTATTACCTTCATTATACATAAGTTTTCTTATGTTATAAGTAACCTCTAACTCTGTCTTGTTAAGTAACAAATCTTCTCTACGAGTTCCAGATTTATAGATATCTATAGCTGGGAATATTCTTCTTTCTTGAAGAATTCTATCAAGATGTACCTCCATATTACCAGTACCTTTAAACTCCTCAAATATCATATCATCCATTCTACTTCCTGTTTCTACTAATGCAGTAGCAAGAATTGTTAAACTTCCACCCTCTTCTACGTTTCTAGCTGCCCCAAAAAACTTTTTAGGCATAAGTAAGGCACCAGTATCCAATCCTCCTGATAAAGTTCTTCCAGTTCTAGTAATGGTTAAGTTATAAGCCCTTGCAAGTCTTGTTATACTATCTAGTAATATAACTACATCTTGGCCTTGCTCTACACATCTTTTAGCTCTTTCTAAAACCATGTAGGCAACTTTAGCATGATGTTCTGGCTCTTCATCAAAAGTAGAATAAATAACATCTCCATCTATGGACCTTTGCATATCAGTAACTTCTTCTGGTCTTTCATCGATTAAAAGCACAATTAACTTAACCTCTGGATTATTCTTAGTTATGCTTTGTGCAATTTTCTTTAAAATACTAGTTTTACCTGCTTTAGGTGGTGCTACAATAACACCTCTTTGTCCCTTTCCAATAGGAGAAATAATATCCATAAGCCTTGAAGATAAGTCTTCAGGACTAGTTTCAAGCTTTATCTTATCCTCTGGATATATAGGAGTTAATTTTTCAAAGGGTACTCTTCTTATGGCCTTCTCAGGATTTTCTCCATTAACCTTTTCCACATATAAAAGAGCTTTATACTTCTCTCCCTCTTTAGGAATTCTAACCTTACCTTGAACCTCATCCCCAACCTTCAAATTAAATCTTCTAATTTGGGATAAAGAAACATAAATATCATCATCACCACTTAAATAATTATTGCTTCTTAAAAGTCCAAAATTGTTATTATCACTAATTTCTAGAACTCCTTTTCCAGAGTTTGACTCATTAATTAGTACCTTTAACTTTTCTCTTCTCTCCTCAAAGCTTTCTTCTTTTTCTTCTGGATTACCAGCGTCATCAAATTCTTCTTCTTGATTAACTATATCATCATTTTTCTGATTATCACTAGAACCATTACTAAAATTCTCTTCTTTATAATCCTTGTCCTTATTCTCCTCCTCAACTTCTTTAGAGCTGATTTTAGGACTAATTTTCTCTCTTAAAATTACCCCAGACTTTTCAATAGCTGCTGGAGAAATTCTTCTTATTTCTTCAATAAGCTCTGCTTTCTTAAACTTAGCAATATTTTTTATACCAAGATTCTTAGCAATCTCTTTTAGTTCACTAAGATTCATACTATCTAACTCTTTATTAGTCAAGTATATTACACCTCCGAATATCTCAAACACCACATAAAACTAATTATTTACTTATAGACTTTTGGGAATTTATTTAAAATTGTATTTACAATTGGGAACTATTTAAAATGTGCATAAATAAATTATTACCATAATTTATTATATTAACCACTAATAATTATTTAAAATGAAGAATTCACAAAAGAAAGTTAAAAAAACTAGAAGAAATTCTTAATTATTTTATATATACAAATATACACCAAATGAAAATAAAAAACTAGTAAGTTTTAATATTATTGTACTATCTTTCAATAATATATGGAATGCAATAAAGAGATTATATTAACCATAATCCTACTTTTGCATTCTCTTTCAAATAAGTTGTCTTTAATTTATTGAGTAATATAGAAATACTGTTGCAACTTATCTAGTAAAGCTTATCTAGCTAGAAGCTTCTATAGTCAATGATTAATTTATTCATCTTTGACTATAGAAGCCTTAAGGAAACCAATGTAATTTCTATGTGCAAGTTTAGTCTTGAGTTTATTTCCCTATATATGCATCTACTTAGGTAAGCTAATAGTAAACTCAGACCCTTCATTTATTATGCTTTTTACTTCAACGTTTCCATGATGTGCTTCAACTATAGATTTAGTTATGGCAAGCCCAATTCCAGAGCCTCCAGTAGCTCTAGTTCTTGACTCATCAACCCTATAAAATCTTTCAAAAATAAAGGGCAAATGTTCTTTATCAATTCCTATCCCTGTATCTTTTATTTTTATAATTATCTTATCTTTTTCTTCACCAATACTTACATAAATATGCCCTCCTTGAAGAGTGTATTTTTCTCCGTTAGATAGAATATTAATTACAGCTTGGCTAAGCTTATCCCTATCTCCTTGAAGAAAAACATCTTTACTTTCATAATGAAGAGTTATATCTTTATCGAGAAATTTCTTTTCAAAATTGCTCAATATATTAGAAATTAAATTCCCTATATTAATATTACTTTTGTTAAGAACCACTTGTTCTTCATCGGTTTTAGCTAGGTTTTCTAGATCTCCTACTAGCCTGTATAATCTAGACACTTCTTCATTACAGCTTTGTAATCTTTCTTCCGTGGGTTCCCAAATACCATCTATCATACCTTCTAAATTTCCCTGCAGAGTAGTAAGTGGGGTTCTTAACTCGTGAGATATATCCTTTGTAAGAACCTTGCGAAGGTGTTCTTGCTTTCTTAAGGAGGAGGATAAATTATTTACCGCTTCCACAAGAGTATTCATTTCTGCAATGTTAGAATCATTACTTATCATATTGTAGTTTCCCTTTGAAATCATTGAGGTAGAAGTAACTACCTTAGAAATCATATTGCTCAACTTTGTAGAAATAAGCAGCCCAATAGCTATAGATAATATTAAGGCAAAAACAGCTACAAAAACCATGGCATTTCTCAAGCTATTTAAATATACTAAGTCATTATCCCTATAGTAAAAGGGCCCATAGTAACTTATATTCACTATGCCCTGCTTCTCATTATTTATAATAAGTTCAAAAGTTTTTGTGACATATTTTATGGGTGCATTAGAGTTTTTTCTAGTATTATTACTTACATTTTGCAATATATTTTGGCACATACCATGGTTAAACTCCATGGCGTCCCATACTACCTCATTATTATTGTCTACAACTTCAAGTATAAGCCCATTGTTCATAGCATCTATTCCTATATTCTCCATAGCATACAAGTTCCAACCATCACTCTTATATTGTTTCTCTATAGATTGAACAATACCTTTAGTCTTATCCTCTATATTCTTTTGAATTAACTTCTTATAATTACTTTCTAATAAATTCATGGAGAGTACTCCAACTAAAATAATGCTTATTAAAGATACTATTACATTGGAGATTATTAATTTGCTTCTTAGCCTCATAACTATACTTCACCACCAAATTTATATCCAAATCCATGGACAGTCAAAATGTATATAGGCTTTCTAGTGTTATCTTCTACTTTTTGCCTTAAATTTTTAATATGAGAATCAATAGTTCTATCAAAGCCTTCAAAATCATCTCCTAGCACATAGCTAATTAAATCCTCTCTACTAAATACTCTTTTAGGATTCTTAGCAAGAAGTGTCAACAACTTAAACTCTGTGGCAGTCAAACTTATTTGGTTGTCACCCTTTCTTACTTCTAAGTTGTTTAAATCTATAAAGAGTTCATTATTATAAGACAAAATATTCTCAGTTGAAAACTTGCTTTCATACCTTCTTATAAGTGCATTTACTCTGGCTACCAGTTGCTTAGGACTAAAGGGCTTAGTAACATAATCATCACTGCCAATACTTAACCCATTAATAATACTTCCTTCATCCACTTTGGCAGTGAGCATGATGATTGGGATATCTGATTTTTTTCTAATAAGTTTACAAATCTCTTCTCCAGTGATATCTGGCAGCATTAAATCTAGTATTGCTAAAGAAAACTCTTCCTCTGAAAAAACCTTCATTGCTTCCTTACCATTAGTAGCAGTAATAACCTCATAGCCTTCACGCTGTAAATAAGCCTTAACTATTTCTAAAATTTTAACTTCATCTTCTACAGCTAAAATTTTTATCTTCCTCATAAATCATCACTTCTTCCTTTCCTAAATTAATAAATGGAATCATAACTTATCACATTGCTTAATAATTGACAGTATAACTTAAATAACCCTAATATTATCATAAGTTTATGGATATTATATGTAAACTACTAGTTCTATGAAAATCTAATTATCTAGTTATGTAATAAAATAAATTATCAAAACAAAAAACCTAAGGTTAAAGAATAGGAAAGATAATTCTCTCTTCTTTAACCTTAGGTTTTTAAGCTTTATTTATTCTTATTTTCTAAAGAAGCTTTTACAAATTCACTAAATAGTGGATGAGGATTATTAGGTCTAGATTTTAATTCTGGGTGAAATTGTGTTGCTACAAACCAAGGATGTTCTTTAAGTTCAACTATTTCAACTAATTTCTTGTCTGGGCTAGTTCCACTTAAAACTAAGCCTGCCTTTGTTAACTGATCTCTATACTCATTATTAAACTCGTATCTATGTCTATGCCTTTCATAAATCACTTCTTCACCGTAAGCTTCAAAAGCCTTAGTTCCTTTATCTAATCTACAAGCATATAACCCAAGCCTCATGGTGCCTCCCTTTTCATCAACCTCCTTTTGATCTGGCATTAAATCAATTACTGGATGAGTAGTGTCTGGTATAAGTTCTGCACTATTAGCATCTTCATAATTTAAAACATTTCTAGCATACTCAATCACTGCGCACTGCATGCCAAGGCATATACCAAGGAAAGGAATATTTCTTTCTCTGGAATATCTCACCGCTTCAATCTTTCCTTCTACACCTCTATCGCCAAATCCACCTGGTACTAATATTCCATCTACCTCTCCTAGAAGCTGCTCTACATTTTCTCTGGTTACTTCCTCTGCATTAATCCATTTAATTTGAACATTAGAATTACAGCCAAGCCCCCCATGACTTAGGGCCTCAACAACTGATATGTACGCATCATGGAGTTCTACATACTTACCAACCAGAGCAATAGTAACATTATTTTTCAGGTTTTTAAGCTTCTCCACCATTTCTATCCATGAGGAATTATCTATAGAGCTACAATTTAAGCTTAGCTTTTCGCAAACCAAAGCATCCAAACCTTCTTCATGTAACATCAATGGAACTTCATAAAGGTTTTCTGCATCTAAATTTTGAATTACTGCTCTTCCATCTATATTACAAAACAACCCAATTTTATTTCTTAAGTCCATTGGAATTTCTTTTTCACTTCTACAAACAATGATGTCAGGTTGAATACCTATGCTTCTTAATTCCTTAACCGAATGTTGAGTAGGCTTAGTTTTTAACTCTCCTGCCTTACCGAGGAAAGGAACCAAAGTTACATGAATAAAGCAAACATTTTCCCTACCTACTTCATATTTTATTTGTCTTATAGCTTCTAAAAATGGAAGAGATTCAATATCTCCTACAGTTCCCCCAATTTCTGTGATAACCACATCTACGTGTTTTTCCTTAGCTACCCTATACACTCTATCTTTAAGTTCATTTGTTATATGTGGAATTACCTGAACAGTACCCCCTAAGTAATCTCCTCTTCTCTCCTTAGAGATTACTGACCAATATACTTTACCTGTGGTTACATTACTGTTTTTACTCAAATTTTCATCCACAAACCTTTCATAGTGACCAAGATCTAAATCTGTTTCTGCTCCATCATCAGTGACAAAAACCTCTCCATGTTGATAAGGACTCATAGTACCTGGATCTATATTTAGGTAGGGATCAAACTTTTGAATTGAAACCTTTAATCCTCTATTCTTAAGTAACCTCCCTAAAGATGCTGCTGTAATACCTTTTCCTAAAGACGAAACAACCCCACCAGTGACAAATACATATTTAGTACTCAAAACAAACTCCTCCTTAATACTTTAAATTTTTTTATAAAACCTATTGACTTACTTCTATTTACCTACTATAATAGAAATTACCCTATAAAGTAAAATGGTATATTTATATTTAAAAACAAGTACTATAGTATCATATATTTTATTTTTATGCTACTATTTTTTGTTTTTATTTTTTTGTATTTTAAAGGAGCTACAAATATTGCAGCTCCTTTTCTATGAATTTTAACTTGAGTATTGAACAACTTCATTTTATTTTAAGGTTCTAAGAGACTCTTTCTTTTATTTCTTCTCAAAAACTCTACACAACCATCCTTCTAAAACATAATTAAATTTTTATGTATAAGTTGCAATATTATTTCTACATTACTCCATAAATTACAAGTAACTTATATGAAAGCGAATGTAAAAATAGGTTTATTGGTAGTGTAGCTTCTTTATAGCACTCTATATATTATACTTTTTCATTTTATACTGAAGAGTTTGTCTTGGTATATCTAAAAACTTTGCAGCCTTTGAAATATTATAATCAGCTAATATAACAGCTTCTTTAATATACTTTCTTTCATAGTATTCTAACTTATCTTTTAAGGACCAGTCTGCAAATGCTTTAACTTTTTCTCGCAAATATAAATCCTTCAGTTCTATAACCCCTTGGTTTCTTATATTAAAGGCACCCTCTATGATGTGCTCTAACTCTCTAATGTTTCCCTCATAATCATGTTTCACCAACCCCTTTAAGGCCTCTGGTGAAATCCCTGTAATAGCCTTGTTAAATCTCTCATTAAATTTATCAACAAAGCAATTAACCAATAAGGGGATATCTTCCTTTCTATCATTAAGATTAGGAAGGTTAATTCTTATTACGTTGAGCCTATAATACAAATCCTTTCGTAGCTTACCTTGTTCCACAAGTTCCTCTGGGTTCTCATTTAAAGATGCAATAATTCTCACATCTACCTTTTTACTAGTAGTGTCTCCCACCCTTCTAACTTCCCCATCCTGGAGCACCCTAAGCAGCTTGCCTTGAAAGTTAATAGGCATTGAATTAAGTTCATCCAAATATAGGGTACCTCGGTGAGCCAGTTCAAATAAGCCTACTTGGGATTCAGCACCAGTAAAACTCCCCTTTGATGTTCCAAAAAATATACTCTCCAAAAGATTTTCTGGAATAGCTGCGCAATTTTGCGGAATGAAATTCCTATTCTTTCTCACAGATGCCTCATGTATAGCTTGAACTATAAGTTCCTTCCCTGTTCCCGTGTCCCCATATATAAGCACTGATGAGCCAGTGTTTGAAGCCTTCTCCCCTAATTCCTTAACCTTTCTTATACTTTCACTTTCCCCAACAATATCCTTAAAGGTATACATAAAATTCCCCCAAAATTTAAAAATATTGACCTTTCTAAACTTCTAAACCTAGAATAAAATTGCCTAATAATTTGCCCCTATACTTTTAAAATATAGGGGCTTGTTATAAAGTTAAAAATTAGTAATATATCTCCCAAAACTACTTCCAAAGCAGCTCCACAAGATGAACTTGTTCACTATTTAACTTCTATATTTGCTATAAGTTTTGTGTTAATACTATGTTGTCCATCAATAAAAATATCATATTCAAGGTCTACATTTCCTCCCAGGTCATCAACTTGAATTTTTATATTTCTTGTTTTAACCTGTAATGCTAATCCACCCTGAGGTGTACTGTATAGAATTGAGGTACTATGCCCTCTTTTAAACTCCATCACAGTATTAATTTCCCCTTCACGGATTAAATAAAAAAAATCTTTACCAATCTTAAAAGTAGTGGTTGTATTACCCATTCCTGAAAGTTCCGTTTCCTTATAAATTGCAACGAAAACATCTTCTTCTTTATAATAATCACCTAAACTTACTACTTCAATTTTTTCATCTTCTTCACTATTTTGAATACTTACCACTTTTATAATTGCATTGTTTTTCATATATTCTCCTTTAATCTACTGGTCATAAATTATGTTATTAACTACAGTATAATTTTATCATAACTTTTAATATTATATAAGTTACAACCTGTGCTTTATATAATAAAATTTATACAGCCAACCAGAAAATTAAACTCAACTTCCCGTTTGGCTGTATAAATTACTTATTATTTCTTTCAATAGCTAGTTCAATTAATTCATCGATTAAAGTTGGATAAGCAAGTCCTGTAGCTTCCCACATCTTAGGATACATACTAATACTTGTAAACCCTGGAATTGTATTAACTTCATTTAAGTAAACCTCTTCTGTTTCCTTATCAACTAAGAAATCTACTCTTGCCATTCCTGAACAATCTAATTTCTTATAAATTTTAACTGCTAAATCTCTTATTATATTTAGCTTTTCTTCCGATAAAGCTGCAGGAATCAAAAGTTTAGAAGCCGCATTCTGATATTTTGCTTCGTAGTCATAAAATTCCTTAGCAGGAATGATTTCTCCTGGAATTGATGCTTTAGGATCATCATTTCCTAATACTGAAACTTCTATTTCTCTAGCATTTAGTCCCTCTTCTACTAAGACCTTCCTGTCATGCTCTAATGCTAATTCTAATCCTTTAGCAAGTTCCTCTTCATTATGAGCCTTAGTAATTCCCACAGAAGAACCACTATTAGCTGGCTTAACAAAGCATGGATAGCCAAGGTTTTCTTCTATTTTCTTAAGGAAGAAATTTTTATCCCTTCCATAATCAAAGGAAGTCACTACCACGTAGCTTGCTTGCTTAATGTTCCCATGTTCTAATAAGTATTTAGTATATATCTTATCCATACACACTGCAGAACTCATCACAGACGGACCTACACATGGTATATTCATAAGCTTACATAACCCTTGAATTGTGCCATCCTCTCCATACATACCATGAAGTACTGGAAATACTACCTCCACCTTTTTATCTACAAGTATCTCTAAACCATTAGGAATTTTATTAGCGCAATCGTCCTCCCACTTACCATCAGCAATGTTTTTATATTCTCCCTTATAAAGAAACCACTTACCCTGCTTTGTGATTCCTATAGGATAAATATTATATTTCTCATGATTTATATGGCTTAAAACGGATGTAGCTGACACTCTAGAAACCTCATGCTCTGTAGATTGTCCTCCAAATAATATAGCTACACTTTTTTTCATAGTTATCTCTCCTAACAATAATTTATATTAACAAGTTATTCAACATACCGTGTCAAGGTGAAACAAAGTAGTTTTACTACAAAATTATTCTATGCCTATATTCGCATTTCTTCAACCTGAAAAGTAAACTTTTTAACATTTATTTTAAAGTTTTAATTTTACGAAAATTAAAGTCAGCAAAAACTATTATTTGCTGACTTTAATTGAGATAAAGATAAGGGAAAGGAGATTATCTTTGGGGGGAGGTTCCCTTACCTTTATCTATAATCATAATCACAAAGAATATTTCTCTGAGATTTGATTAACAATTTATATACAATATTAAAGATTATTTCGAATTACTCAACTAAACTTTTTAATATTTCCCCTATTTTAAACTTGATTATTACGTTGTTATCCTCTGTATTATCTACCATTTTTTCCTTTTCTAAACCTAATATATCCTTAGAATTTGATTTTTCTGTATTATTTTTTGCTGTATTACTACTATTTTTTGCTGCAGTAGTATTTGATTTTTTGCTAGTAGACTTATTGCTTTCTTTTGAAGCCGCCTTAGCTTTGCTATTTTCCTTTGAAGTTTTGCTATTCTCTACAGTTTTATTATCTTTGTTTTTTTTATTTTCTTCACTTGCCTTATTGTTAACCATGTTGTACTCTTCATCACTTAATACTTCTTTCATTTCTTTTTCTGTTTCCTCATAAGCTACTGCTCCCTTTGTCACATCTACAAAACATATTGGTGGAAACATAACACACCACCAGTTCTTCCCTTCTCCACTTCCTATAAGTATTCTATAAGCTTCATATTCTCCTTGAGGAAGAGTAATGTTTCCATAGGTCTTAACTGGAAAATACTCTCTTGAAAGAGTTGAATCCACTTCATAACTATAACCATTTTCTTCAATAACAGCTTTTGCAATTTTTAATATGTTTCCATTTTCTTTTTTTAGAATTTCCCTTGAGTTGTCAATATCCTTACTTTCTTTTAATAATGGTTGTATATATTTTAAAACCTCATCTCTAACTTTTAACTTTAGAGCTTGATCCTTTTCTTCATCACTATTTGCAATTACATGAAATCTAATTAATTTTTCTGAGATTTCCTCTACTGTTAAATTTGCTTCTTCTTTAACTTTTAAAGTTTGCGCACTTGCCGTTCCTATTGTTTTAACACTAGAACCTACCGTTCTAGAACTATAAAAACCTGTTAAGAATGTTAGTATAACTAACACCATTACTCCCATTGATAATAATTTTTTCATAATCTTTCTCCCCCTTAATTCCTTGTTAACCTCTGTTATATTCTAATTATTACCAAGGGGACAAGTTCTATACACATAATATAAAATAATTTTTATATTTTTCCGTTGCCTATCCTTATAGTCTTTTAAGTTAATCCTTAGATATTTCTAAGTGGCAATTTAGTTTGCCTATGGCCTTTACCAACTATTATTATAAAAATTTGCTCACTTCAGCCTTACAAACAGATAGAGGCCTACTAGAAAGTTCTATTGAAGTTCCAGGAAATCTTCCTTAAAAGAATTTTAATAGTGACTTTCTAATTAACCTCTACATAATTTAATCAGTTAATCCTACTGTTCTTATATGATTATCTACAGTAACCTTTATCTCTGCATTTTGATAAACTTCTGGCCATCTATTTTGAAGCTTACTCCAAATTCTAGGATGATACTTTCTTAGGTTTTCTTTTACATTTAACAAATCTACCTGAAGCTTATTTCTAGTAATATCCGCAATAGCCACTAGTTCCTTTTCCATTGAGTCTGCAAAATACTGTTCAATTTCTCTTATGACATCTGTATTAAGCAAATTGGCATCTGTATAATAACCCTTAATTGTTCCCTCTGTAAAAATCTTATAATTCAGCACCAACTTATCATCCACTAGCTCCATGTCCACCTTAGTAGATACATCTCTAATATAATAATCTATAGGGTGACCTTCTTTATAAACTACTTTTTTACAAGAACCTATGTCACCTCTTAGCAGTTGCACATCTGTAATTTCCTTATCATTCAAATACCCTACAATTTGAAAATCCTTAATTAAAGTTATTCCTGATAATACTAACTTCTTATTCCCCTCTTCAAGTTTAAATAAAGGTAGCATATTCACATCGTTTTGAGTGGACATATCTATATATTTATTTAAAGTAACGGGATACACAGATCCATTTCTGCTATTGTTTCCCATTAGACCTGTAATATAGTTTTCTATATTTTCTTCCATTAGAGGTTTGAACTTTACATAATCCTCTGCCTTTCCTTCAACTATAGCCATAACTGTAGTTCTATTTAAACTTGGTTCTCTTTCTATGTAATCCATCACTTCTTTGGCAACCTCTGGATACCTAAATAACTCATCGCTTAAAAACAAAACTTTACTATGACTAAACTGAAGATTTCTGCTACTTTGTGCAATAGCTTTAAAGTAAGTATCCGTCATTGAGTATCCATCTACAGTGATAGCAAGCTCTTCCGCAGTACCCTTTTCCTGTTCCATATTTCTTATATCAGGAAATCCATAGGTTACATTAAGAATGTCCATAGATTTATCCGCAAAGGCATCTGTAGGTTTTAATTCCTTAAGAGCCTCTCTTTCTTTAATATCTTTCCCAATATCTACGGCTATAGTAGCTACAAAAGCCTTTCTATCTATCTCCACATTATCCCAACAACCAGTAAGCAACATACTAATAATTAGTGCTGGAAGAACCTTTTTAATTTTCATTTTTAACCCCGCTCCCCTTCCTATTCTTAATATAGCTTACTAAAAAAGTGATGCCTATAACTACAAACAGTGTTCCAATGAACCCCATTCTAATGAATCCCATCTTTAAATTTCTTACATCTACCACGCTCTCAGGCAATAAAGCCGCTACATAAATTACTGGCAAAAATATCACGGAAGCAATTTTAATATCTTCAATATTAAATACGTGTTTTACTATATAAGATGAAAAATAATAGGTATTGGCAAAGGCCGTAAAATAGAAAATAACCCAAATTGCCATAATTAAGCTATCCCATCTTTCTAAAAATCCAGTTCTTGATGTAATAGACTGAATCATAGTAATGGTTGGGAAAATTGTATTTCTAGTTTGATCCACAGATAAAGTGGCTGCCACTAATATAAAGGTAATTCCATAAAAGGCCCCAATAAAGTAACTACTTCGCCTTAAAATCTTGCCTATTCTCTCCTTTTTCTTAACATAAGGTATTAAAATAAATGCCATAGAAAAGCCATTTAGCAAAAACAATAGTTCAAAGCTTCCCTTTAAGTAGTTAGGAGGTGTTGTTGAAAATACTGGTAATAAATTGGTAAAATCTGCAATGGGCAGTGTTAAAAGAAAAGCCAGTATAGCTGGAATAAATATCATCCAGAAAGCTAATTCATTAAAGTTTACTACATTGGCTAAGCCACCTCTACTCAAGAACATACCTAGAAAAATCATAGTTATGAGAACAACTTCAGTAGGTGTATTAACTAGTAGGAACATAGTTATTACCTCAGAAAATACTCTTAACGATATACCCAAAGCAAGTATCATCATAACTGAATAGACTATAGATATAATTCTCCCTAAAACTCCTCCATATATATTTTTTAGTATTATTACAATATCGTCATAGGTGTTTACTCTCATGATGTAATACATCATATACATAATTATAAATATAGCCGCCGCTGTGATTATGGCCACTACCCAACCATCAGCACCAACATACTTTGCTACTAAGGAAGGGCTATAAAACACCCCTATACCAATCATGGATACTACTAAACTTGCAAACAAACCAAAGTCTTGTATAAAATTTTTATCTTTCACTTTTTATTCCTCCAATTAGGCATTTGAAAATAAATAATAAGTCAAAGATGTAAAGGATATTTTGCGTTCACAAGCAAGCTTGTGTTCACAAGCAAGCTTGTGCTGACGAGGAAACAGGTTCCTTTGATAGCTTAGCTATCTAAGGGTTCTGTTGACGCAGTATAACACAAAATAGACAAGCATACTGACTTATTTATTTTTTGAAGATGCCTCAGACAGTTATTTTTGTCTCACCTTATCATTAGGTTCTAAAAATTCCGGTCTTTCCTTAAAGTCCTTTAGAGGCATTCTCACATATAAATCCTTCAAGTCCTTCATAATAGTATTTACTGCTGGTGCAAGATACGGTATACCAAAGCTCTCTATTCTTGTTAAATGAATTAACAAGAAGATAAGACCTAGCATAATACCATAAAGACCCAAAAATGAAGAAAGAAGAATAAGCATTACTCTAAAATAAGAAAAAGCAGTAGTCACAGTGTAGTTTGGAATTAAAAATGTAGTTATAGCTGTGAGCCCAAGAACTATAACCATAATAGGACTTACAAGTCCTGCACTAACTGCTGATTGACCAATAATAAGACCTCCCACAATACCTATAGTTGAACCTACAGGTTTTGGTAGTTTTATAATTGCTTCTATTAAGAAGGCTAAAGCTGCTTCCATAAGCAAAGCTTCAACATAGGCTGCAAAAGGTACCCCTTCTCTTGAGGCTGCTATAGCATAAGCAAGCTTTGTAGGAATAAGTCCTGTATGAAAAGAGGTCATAGCTACATAAGCTGCTGGTAAAATTAAAGATAGTACTATGGCAAACAATCTTATTATCCTCACCACAGAACCACTTAACCATCTATTGTAATAATCATCTGGTGATTGGAAGAAATTCGCAAGTACTGCTGGAACAATTAAGGCAAAGGGAGAGTTATCAACAAAAATTGCAATTCTTCCTTCATACAAAGCTGCCGCTACCACATCAGGTCTTTCAGTACTTTGAATTTGTGGAAATGGAGTCATTTTATCATCTTCGATAAATTGCTCTATATATCCACTATCTAAAATTGCATCAATATTTACATCCTTTAATCTAGTTTTCAATTCATCAAGAATTTCCTTATTTACTATGTCATCGATATACATTATTGCCATATCGGTTTTAGAACGTACCCCCGCTTGACTTGGCTCAACCTTTAATCGAGTATCTCTAATTCTTCTTCTTACAAGGGCTGTATTAAATCTTATGGTTTCTGTGAACCCCTCTCTAGAACCTCTTATTACCGTTTCTCCCGAAGGCTCTCCAATACCCCTATTAGGCCAAGATCTGTTAGCAATAGTAAGAGCTGCCCCTAAATCATCGATAAAAACTAAGGATTCCCCTGCTAGCACTGCATTTATTCCATCTGCTAACTTTGTAACTTTTTTCATATCAGAAATTGCAATAATCTTATCCATCAACTGGTCTGGAGTTATGTTTTCTCCCCCATTATCCATTAATGGTTCCAATAAAAAATCGTTAAGTAGAGTTTTATCAGCCATTCCATCAATATAAACTAATCCACCTTTAAGATTACCTATATTAAATTCCCTAAATACAACATCTGCTGCATTTTTAAACAGTTCTCTGACATACATCATGTTTTGTTCTGTTTTTTGAGAAATGTTTTCACGAATTTGTTCTTGCAACTATCTCACTTCCCTTTCTTCACCAAAGTGTAAGGAACCAAAGCTAACACTCAACTTATACATAAGGCCCTATTGATTCCCTTAAAACTTTCTAGAGGTTATAACCTAAAATTCACCTTCAGCCTCTATAATCTATGTAAATTCATAAATATTATCTTTAGATAAACATAAATCTAACAATGTAGAGCGCTATTGCAAGAGCTGCTACACCAATACCAAAATACCTTGCCTGTTTATAGGCAGTTTGCTTATTTTCAGTTTTGAACTTTTTAGCATCAAAATAGGCTACTAATATGCCTGTAGCAACAGAGAGTATAAGCAGATACAAATCAAAACGTTCAATAATAGTTCTAATCATAAGCCTCATCACATCTTCCTTTATTAAAAATTTCCTATTTAGTTTTAACTAATATGATTTTTATATACATAAAAATAAAAACCCCTACTAGTCGCTCTAGTAGAGGTGAAATTTTATACAACACAATTTAATCAAAAACTTCCTCTGAGAAAAATTCCTCAGAGGAAGTTAAACAATTAAGGAACTCCTTTTGTCTAATGACCTTAGGAGAACACTTCACTAATTTTAAACTGTAGTTGTAACAAACACTTCTTTATATTTTTCCTTTAACTTTTCATAACAGCTTTCTGCTGTAGCTCTATGTTCAAAGAAACCAAATACCGTTGGTCCACTTCCAGTCATCATGGCTCCTAAAGAACCTTCTTCTAGCATAAAGTCCTTAATCTCCTGTATTTCCTTATGATTTTTAATAGTAACCTGTTCCAGCAAGTTCATCATATTTTTAGCCACATAACTAACATCCTCTTTTTCCATAGCCTTAATTAACTCTTCAGTATTTGGATGATCCTTAACTTCCTTTATATCAAAAGACTTATATACGCCTACAGTGGACACCCCAAAATTAGGTTTTACCACTAGCAATACTTTTCCCCAGAAAGAGCTAAGAGGTGTAATTACTTCCCCAATTCCTTCACAAAGAGCCGTGCCGCCAATAATGCAGTAAGGCACATCCGCACCAATTTTCACTCCTAATTTCATTAACTCTTCATCACTAACCTGAGGGTTATATAAATCTCTCATGGCTCTTAAAGCTGCTGCTGCATCGGTGCTTCCCCCTGCCATACCAGCTTCCATTGGAATGTTTTTATCAATGTGAACCTTCACTCCACCTTGAACCCCATATGTATTTTTAAATAGTTCTATAGCCTTATATACTAAATTTCTGTTATCCGTGGGTATGCCTTCTTTATTGCAAGCAATATGTATCCCTTCACCACAAGGTTCAAAGGTAAGCTCATCATAAATATCTACAGTTTGCATAATCATTCTAAGCAGATGATATCCATCTTTTCTTTTTCCAACCACGTCTAAAGATATATTTATTTTACCGTATGCTTTTAATTTCATTGTATTCACCAACCTATACGTTTTCTTCCACATAGATAAACTACATCTTAATTTTAAATAAAGTTAATCTCTTACTTCTTTAGAGTAATAAACTCTTTGAATTTGGAAGTGGTTTATCTATATTATTTAAACTTAGTATAGTATATAGTTTGCAACATATGCAAACTAATTTATACTTGTAAACAATAAAGAAAGCATAATCCTCTGCTGTACCTATATCTAAACGAAATGCAGACTGTTAGTGATATGGGGTTCTATGATAGAAATTTAACTCTGGTTCCTATAGCATTAGACAAATATTAAATACAGTAAGTCACCCTATACTTATTCATTTATTTAATTAAAATGGAAGCTTATAAAATAAACAGAAAAAATTAATAGAGGGCCTGCCCTAAAGGCTAAACCCCCTTAATATAAATAAAGTAAAAACATTATGTCTTATTAATTACTATCTATAAATAGTAATATTTCTCAGCACTTTTAAAGGTAGTTAAAGTTTTGTTTTAGGTAAGGAACTGAGTTATAACATAATTGGAAAATCCTTATACTACAGCTCTTCCTGGAATAATTAACTTTTGAGTTGGCTTAATATCTGCATTTTCAGCCATATCATTTATAGCCATTATCTCTTCCTTAGTAGTAAAGTATTTCTTAGCTATTTGCCATAAAGTATCTCCTGGCTGAACTACATAAATGATGATACTTGCTTTTTTCTTAGGAACTTCATTTTCTGAAGCCTGTAAGTCCACTAGGAACTTTTTCTTAGCATTATAGCAAACCTTGCATTGAGCTCTAACAATAGCTCTAATAGAAATATTTCCAACCTCAACACTAGCTTCTAACATTTCTAAGTAAACCTTTGATATTGCATCCATATTATCCATAGCACCACTTATTTCTATTTGAGAAGTAAATGGTATTTCATCAGAGATAGACGCCACATAGGCTGCTTCATCCTCTGTAGAATACAACACATCAACTTTTAAAACTCCTTCAATAGTTACCTTATCATCACAAATCTTCTTATCAATAATTGTCACTATTCCATTAGCCATTATAACCTTATTTGGTTTAGGCATATCCTCTCCAACTTCAATATCACCCTTAACAAGACTTTCGTGTTGTCCTTGTCCTTGGATAACATTTATATGATATTCCTCTGCATTCATATCCAAGATATTAGTTGGTGAGTAAGCATCTTCAATCATTTCTACTTCTTCTTTATACATAACATGAGTGCAGGTCTTTACTAAGAATTCTATATCAATTATTCTATTTTCACCCATATCATCTTCCCTTACATCATGTTCAAAGGAAGCTACCATAAAATCTGTATAATGCTCCATATTTGGTTTTAAGAAATCCACATTAAGTTCCTTGTTTAGTGGAACATTTGCACAAACTGAAACTAAATCCTTGCAGCCTTTAACCTTATATAATATAGTCACATTAGCTACTGCCTCTACACGTATTCCACCATCAAATAATCTAATATCCTTCTTACCTATGTTAACATTATAATTAACCACTTTACCTACTTCAGGTTTATCCATGTCTACTTTTATTTCAGCCTTCCCAATTATTTCTCCATTAATTGGATCCATAACCTTGTCTATGGTCATTGGATTTTTCAAAAACTGAAGGTCATTACCATTTTCTACATCCTTAACTATTTCAAAGGAGTTCATCTTATAAGAATCACACTTAATGCTCATGATTCCTTGAATAGCTATTTTTCTTTCATTTATAATTATGCATTTTACATCTTCCATGCATAAATCTATTTCACAAAGCATGTCATTAGTAGCACCATTAACATCAAGACTGCTTGCGAATTTAGAATTATAAGTAACAGGATGAGCTTCAATAACCTCATCTTCTTTAGCCATGTAAAGAACTGTATATTGAATTTGTCCCTCTACATTGACCTTTCCATTTGAAACCTCTTTATTTGTTACCATAGGCTTAGCATCTAGTGTTAACACTTCATTCACATCTGGAAGTGTATCTGGTATTACGTATTCTTCTTTTACCACCATGTCTGTTGAATTTTGACCTAATAATTGCTCGTACTCTATATTGTCCTTGATTAAATCCAAGCGCATAACAATATCCCTCCTAAAATACCTACTAATAATTTATATAGACAACCATAAAAAAATATAACTAATGTCGAAAAAAAATATAGTACAAATTTCGCTATAAATTGTTGACATATGTCGAAAATTATTTTACAATTAAGATGGTTATTGACCATATAACCTCTCATAAATTCTCAATACCCTTTTATACCATAGCTGAAAGATGGATTTTCCATCTTTCTTTTTTTTATGGAAATATTTTTACCCCTTATAAGCTCCAGCCCTATATACATTAGCTTTGTACATTTAATTATATTAAGGCTGCTTCTAAAATAGAACTGATGATAAAAAAATATAAAAAAAGAAAAGGTGAAGTATTTTAGTACTTCACCTTTTTATGAATAAAACTGTATAGATTGCTTAATATTAAATACTAAACAAATATAAATCCTAGATGTCATCATTAAAATTATGTTTTACTAAACTGCAAACACTAACTGAACAGTCTTTGTTAGCACATCGCTATAACTGTATGTAACAGTCCTTTGAGTTGCATTTTCTAGTCTAATTACAAATATACTGTCATAAGTTTTCTCTAAAACGCCGTCATTAACTATAATCTTTCTTCTGCCGCCGTTAGCCTTTAATGTTACCTTTTCGCCAACATGACTCTCAATGTCGTTTTTAATTGAAGTCAATACATTTTTTCTCTCCATGGTAGCACCTTCTTTCTCTTTATATTATAAGGGTAAAACTCATTTATGTCAAGTAAACCTACAATTGTACAATATGAACATTATATTTGTCAATGTTAAAATTCTGTTAAATTTCTTGAATTATTGCATAACTTGGGTTTTTTGTCGAATATGTAAATATTAAATGTTAAAAGTTTCAACTGAATTAGATACCTAGAAGGAAACCAACTCTTGTAAGATTTCATCTTTATAAAGATATTTTCATATGTTAAACAAAACAACTTACTACTTAAAAAGTATTCTTTATTTTTTCACTTTTTCATTTCAAAATCCGAGATTAGTATGTGCTTAAATACATTTATATATTCTACTTCCATATAAATTTATAAATTTTTAACAACTTATTTAAGAAAATTTTATCTGTACAGTTTTTTTATAAAGAACTTATAGAATTGCTAAAATTAAATTGGCTTTTATACATGAGAAGTTCCTATAGAAAAAACTACTCTATAGGAACTCTTTATAGTCATAATCTTCTTGGGGTTATCCTTGAGACTTCTTTAAAATTCTCTAAAGTTAATTGCTCTATAAAATATTAATAAAAGTAAATATATTCATACTTAAAAGTATAAATATACATTATATCTAGACCCTCTTTAATTTTATATCTCACCAACAAACCAATAGAGCTAATAGAACTGATAATTTACTATTAAATTTAAAGGTTATTATCTTATATACTGAGATTTAGGATAACCTTCTCTGTACTTACCCCTTGTTTGAAGGCCTCCAACACCCTTTATTCCTGTAATGGTATTTTGTATAGCATCTTGTAAATCCACAATTTCATTAATATTGGTATAAGCAATTTTTTCACAAATCATTACAGGGTCCAGACAATGAATAAGAACTCTGCTAGGGGAACTAGCAAAATTAGCACCTGCATCCAAAAGCGCCTCATAATTTGATTGGCAAGCGCCTGCAAAAATAACTAGTTCATCATAGTCAGACTTATAGGCTCTTAAAATAGATACACATTCCACGAAATATCTAGAATTCCTGTAATTACTTAAATCCATATAATCGGGAGCATCCTTTGTCATTCCATCATGCCCAGTAATAACTACTATATCAGGATTTACTTCCTTAACTAGGTCTAGAATTTCTAAAGGTTGATCCTTTTCTGCTATAACTTTTCCTACAGCTTCAATAGAAAGTTGCTTGTAGGTTTTTAGACACACTTCCAAGTATCCTGGATCTCCATCTATGTGAAGGACTTTTCCTGGTCTTCCAAAAAACATTTCTTTGTTTGGCATGGGTATAGGGTTATTAGTTTTACTCTTTCGCCCCTTTACATAATAAGTATCCTCTAGAACCTTAGCAGGCTCCCCTCTATATTGATTCCCAGATCTACTTAAGAGGATTTTCTTAATAGAAGCATTTACCTTCTTGTTAAACACCCTATCCATTTCCCCTAATTCATCTTCACTTACTAGCTCTAAATCTTCTTCTAGGCAATCTGCTTCAATTCTAATATTTAATCCTTGAAGGATAAACTTTTCTACCCCATACTCTTCTCTTATATCAATGACTTTAAAAACAATGTCCCCATCATAAGATCTTCTTACTACTCTATCTCCAATTTTCATAACATCATCTCCATTAAAGACTTGTATTACATACTATGTACTTTAATTAATAATGGTGAGATTAATTAGTATTTTTTTATTTGTAGTTATATATTTAAACAATTTATTAACATTGATATATTTTTAACAAAACCTATTGCATTTTTTATCCAAGATTATATAATGTAATTAGTTAAATAAATAACAAACTTCAAGGGGGTATATCCTATGTCAAAACCAACTAATACTATTCCAAATTCCAAAAGCAATGATTCAAACATAGATTCTACAAGTGTATCATCTTCTGTTCAGAAATTAAAAGAAGACCTAACAGTTAATGCTGAGAACACTGTAGAGACGAACATTGATAAACTTGTATCAAACGCAAGGCAAGCTTATATAGATTTCTTGGCTTATGATCAAGATGAAATAGATTTAATAGTTAAAAAAATGACAATCTCAGCTTTAGCTAAGCATAGAGAACTTGCTAAAATGGCAGTAGAAGAAACAGGCATGGGAGTCTATGAGGATAAAATTACTAAGAATATTTTTGCTTCTGAGTATGTTTACAACAGTATAAAAAAACTAAAGACTGTGGGAATTATAAGTGAGAATGATGAAGAAGATTATATGGAAGTAGCAGAGCCAATCGGAGTAGTTGCAGGAGTCACACCAACTACAAATCCAACTTCTACTACAATTTTTAAATCACTAATTGCTATTAAAACAAAAAATCCAATAATCTTTAGTTTCCATCCAAGAGCTCAAAAATGCAGTGTAGAGACCGCAAGAATTGTTAGAGATGCAGCAATAAAAGCAGGGGCTCCAGAAAATTGTATTCAATGGATTGAAACCCCATCTATAGAAGCATCTCAAAAACTAATGTTCCATCCTGGAGTAGATATAATTTTAGCTACTGGTGGCCCTGGAATGGTTAAATCAGCTTATTCTACCGGAAAACCAGCACTAGGTGTTGGAGCTGGAAACGTGCCTTGCTACATTGAAAAAACTGCCAACTTAAAAAGAGCCGTAAACGATCTTGTACTTTCAAAGTCCTTTGATAATGGAACAATTTGTGCCTCTGAACAAGCAGTTATTATAGATAGAGAAGTGTCTGAACAGGTTATAGGCCTTCTTAAAGAACGTAGATGTCACTTTTTAAATAAAGAAGAAATGAAAAAACTTCAAAGGGTTGCTATAGATGAAAAAAGACAATCTATGAATGCAGATATAGTTGGTCAAAGTGCTGAGAAAATAGCTAAAATGGCCGGCATAGAAGTTCCAGATGGAACAAAAATTTTGATTTGTGAGCTTGAAGGTATTGGAGAAAAGTATCCTTTATCAAGAGAAAAGTTAAGTCCTATTCTTTCAATGTTTATCGCTGATACTACAGAGGAAGGAATTCATCGTGCTGAAGAAATGATTGACTTCGGCGGCCTTGGACACTCTGCTGTACTACACTCCACTGACAATAAGGTTATAGAAGAGTTCTCAAGAAGAGTTAAGGTTGGAAGAATAATTATTAACTCCCCTTCTTCTCAAGGAGCTATAGGAGATATTTATAATGCAAATTTACCATCTTTAACTTTAGGTTGTGGAACTATGGGCCGAAACTCAACTACTCAAAACGTAAGCGCACAGAACTTAATTAATATTAAAAGAGTAGCAAAAAGGAGAGTAAACATGCAATGGTTTAGAGTACCAGAGAGAATCTACTTTGAACCTGGCTCATTACAATACCTAGAAAAATTGCCAGGGAAAAAAGCTTTTATAGTTACAGATAAGTTTATGGATAAACTTGGTTATGTATCAAGAGTTATGAACCACTTAAAGAAAGCTAATTTTGATGTAAATATATTTTTAGATGTGGAGCCAGATCCATCTACAGAAACTGTAATGAGAGGAACTGCTCAAATGAGAAGCTTTGAGCCAGATGTAATCATTGCCCTTGGTGGTGGTTCAGCTATGGATGCTGCTAAAGGAATGTGGCTTTTCTATGAAAATCCTGAAGTTGAATTTGATGGCTTAAAATTAAGGTTTATGGATATACGAAAAAGAGCTTTTAAGTTCCCAAAACTAGGTAAAAAAGCTAAAATGGTAGCAATTCCAACTACTTCTGGAACAGGTTCTGAGGTTACTGCTTTTGCAGTTATCACAGATAAAGCTAATAGTATAAAATATCCTTTAGCTGATTATGAGCTAACTCCTGATATTGCAATTATAGACCCAGAATTAGTTATGACAGTACCACCTTCTGTTACTGCAGATACTGGAATGGATGTATTAACTCATGCTATAGAAGCTTATGTTTCAGTAATGGCTTCTGACTATACTGATGCCCTTGCATTAAAAGCTATTGAGTTAGTATTTAAATATTTGCCAACAGCTTATAGAGAGGGGAATAACGCCCTTGCAAGAGAAAAAATGCACAATGCTTCTTGTATAGCTGGTATGGCTTTCACTAATGCCTTCCTTGGAGTTAACCACAGCATAGCTCATAAGCTAGGTTCTGAGTTCCATATTCCTCACGGAAGAGCAAATGCTATAATGCTACCTCACGTAATAAGATATAACGGAAGCAATCCAAGTAAATTGGTATCCTTCCCTAAATATGAGTACTATAAAGCACCTGAAAAGTTCCAAGAAATTGCTAAACACTTAGACTTAGGCCATAGCACTCCTGAAGAGGCTATTGATAACTTAGTGGAAGCTATTAAAGCTTTAATGAAGGAACTTAATGTACCAACTTCACTGAGCCAATGTGGAGTTTCTAAGGCTCATCTAGACTCTGTACTAATGGAACTAGCTGATGAAGCTTTTGAAGATCAGTGTACTACTGCAAACCCAAGGCTTCCACTAGTAAGTGAAATTGCAGAATTAATAACTAATGCTTACTAATATTCATTAAGTCATGCTAACCGCCGCTGATATAATTAGCGGTGGTTAATATAAACAACTCTAGTTAGTAGCAATAATTCCTACTAACAATTAGCACTAGCTCTTATTAATATCACTATTGCATTACTATAATTACCCCTTATAGTAATTACTAGGTAAAACTAAAATCCCAGGCTATGAACAGCACACTCATAGCCTGGGATTTTACTTACAATCACTTAAAATATGTTCAAGTTGTTCTACTGTAGTAGAAGCATTAATTCTAACTCTTTTTAGCTTATAGATCCCTTGAGAAATATTACTGTACCCTGGTTTTGTTGTAAACCCAACCTTATATCCTAAAGTTTCTGCAGCCTTCATTGTATCTTCATTAAACTTCCCTACTGGATAGCATATTGCTATAGTATCTTTATTTAAAAGCTTGTCTATTTTTAATTTAGACTCTTTTAATTCCTCTACCTGCTTCTCATAACTTAATCCATTTAACTCTAAGTGGCTCACTGTATGACTTTCTATATCTATATCGTTTCCAGCAAGCTCTTTAATTTCCTGAGAGTTTATATAGGAATTAGAGGTATCGATAGTGCCTGTAATAACAAAAATAGTTCCCTTAACTTTATACTTTTTCATCACTGGAAACCCATTAGTATAATTATCCTTATACCCATCATCAAAGGTCAATAAAATAGACTTTTCAGGCACAGCTTCTCCCCTAGTTATAGCATTATAAAACTCTTCCATGGATAGAGTGTAAAATCCATTATCATGAAGCCATTTAATATGTTCCTCAAACCTTTCCTTTGGTACCCTTAGTTCATTTCCTGCCTCATAGTTTATAGAGTGATACATTAGCACAGGAATAAAATTTTCTTCTTTGTTATTGAAATTTTTCACCTTTACATTATGGTTTTTTTCCCTAAACTTTCTACCTTTCTTCTTTGCTACAATCTCCATAGTATGTAAATCGTCTAACTCTGCACCATAATCCCTACGTTCTTTTATTTGTTCTGCTTCCTTAAGACTGCTGAGCAAAATCCTTTTGTTAGTTTCTTTAGTAACCACAGGAATTTCTCTAACCCTTTCATTATTACTAGTAAGAAAAAAAGTCCACCAGATACCCATAGTTGCAATAATCAGGCTGACTATCACTGGTAAAATTACCTTTTTCATTTTCCCCCTCCATACTTTCTTAAGCTTTTCCATGGTAAACATGATTCTCATGTCCCTAGGAGAGTTTCGCTTAAGTCATCCCCCAATTTTATCTATATTATAACAAAATATACCATAACTTTCATCATATATTGTATTTTTACAGGTAAAAACTTCTTAACAAACCTTATTAAATAATGACCAAATTTATTTTGTTTAACAACCTTGTAAGCAGATTTTGACTAAAAAAAAGCTATTTTGTTACACCAAAGCAATTTCCTTAGTCCCAGCACCTGCAAGGTTGATTTACAGCCCCTTATAGAAGATAGCAGACTTGAAGCTTCCAAAATGTTGTTAAAGTAAGTTTTATTATAATAAAGCTACGCAAAAAATTTTCGCGTAGCTTTATTATCCTAACCACCTCGTGGAAGGATAAGTCTTCAATAAGATTTTAATTATATAGAAGTTTTCCTTCCAAAGTAGTGGAAGAAAATCAACTTGCTTATTATAAAAAACAAAAAAATTATTCCACCTTATATGTGTTCTTGAAATCCTCAATAAACTTTTCAAATTTATCTTTTTCAGAAATTAACTCCTCCATCTTCTTGTTGAAGGTACCTTGTACCCAGTTAACCTCATTATAATAGTATCTATTGCAAAGTCTCCAATAACGTTGAGGAAAAACTAAAAATCCATAAATAACCTTATATTCATCTTCCCTTAAAGAGGAAACACTATTATAGCCATCAAGAATAATTTCAGCGAACTTAATATCCCAATTTTGACGCTTTAATACCTTAATCATAAAATTGGCTATGTCGTAGGCTCTCACTTCTCTTTTACAATAATCAAAATCTATTACATTTACATTATTTTCATTATCTATGATTATGTTATGGTAAGTAAAATCATGATGGCAAAAACTCTTCTCCTCTTCAGTAATTCTGCATATTTCAAAGTAATTTGAACTATTAAGGATTTGTAGTGCTCTTTTGCTTTGTTCTTTGTAATAATCTACTGATTTTAAATAGCTAATATCAAAATCTGCTTTATGATTTTTCTTCTTTCTTACCATTTCTTTCATCTTATCAAAGGATTTGATTCTCTTTTCCATAAGATGTGGCCATCTTCCTAAGTCAGATTTTAACTTACTATTCTCTGGAGGCTCATACCCCTTTGAAGCAATGTGAAGCTTTGCAAGACATTGTGCTGCGATTTTCAAATCTTCTTCATTATAAAAATCACATTCTCTTCCCTCAATCCATTGAGATAAGGTGTAAATATCCTCATTGACCACTGCATATGGATTTCCTTCTGTATTCAAATAATATCTATCTATATTTGGAAACCCATTTTTATAAAGATGCTCTTTTGCACCATAGACAAATAATAACTTTTGAGTTCCATAGCTTATTTTCTTTAAGCACTTAACGCCATCGTTTGTCTTTAAATGATATACGCCTTTATTAGGCTTGATGCTCTCAATTTTTATATCGAACTGGCGTTCAATCTCAAATTCTCTCATCATAGTAACACCCCCTCTATAATTTATATGTGTATTTAACTTTTTTTAGAATAAGAGTTAACATATTTTAATGTGTTGTAATAATATACATTAATATAATGGTTATTTTATTTATTAAGTTTAAGGAGTAGTGATATGAAAATTGGTATAGATTCACGAGCTGCTAAATGGTATAGAGGCACAGGTATAGGAACATATACTTATCAGCTTATTAGTTCACTAAATAAAATAGATAAGCAAAATGATTATTTACTTTTCACCCCTGAAGGCTATAGCAGTGATATTAAATTTAATAGAAACTTCAATATTAAGTCCATTGCAGATACCATGGCCTCAAATTTTTGGGATGATGTAAATATCCCTAATGAACTATATGATAAAAATATAAATTTATACCATGTACCTCAAAATGGTGTTGGTCTTCCAATAGAAAAAAATCACCCCTTTGTTATTACTCTCCATGATACAATTCCTATTCACATGCCTGAAACAGTGGGAGACAGGTACTTAAACATCTTCCAAAAGAATATGGCAGGTATAGTTAGTCGTTGTGATGGAATCATTACAGTATCAGAGTTTTCCAAGGAGGATATCTCACGGGATTTTAATTATCCAAAGGAAAAAATTTTCGTAACTCACCTAGCCAGTGAAGATATCTACAGACCCATAGATAGAGCTCTTTGCAAAGAAGTGCTGAAAAAACATTATGGGCTAGACTCCAACTACATACTATATGTGGGAGGTTTTAGTCCTCGAAAAAACATTGTAGGGCTTATTGAGGCTTTTAGCAGAATTATAAATGTAATTCCAAAAGATACAAACTTAGTTATTGCAGGAAATAAGGGCAAATCCTATTCCATATATAAAGCTTGTGCTGAAAGATTAAAAATAGAAGATAGAGTTATTTTCCCAGGTTTTATCTCCATGGAACATATGCCACACTTGTATAATAACGCTTCCCTATTTGTGTATCCTTCCTTCTATGAAGGCTTTGGACTTCCCCCTATAGAAGCTATGGCTTGCGGTATTCCTGTAATCACCTCTAATGTAACTTCTATACCTGAAATAGTTGGTGATGCTGCTTTGCTATTTAACCCAAAGGAGACAGAAGTTCTTAGCGAAAAAATTTGTGAAGCCCTAATGAATGAACACCTAAGAATTAGTTTAATTGTAAAGGGTTTTGAAAAAGCAAGAGCCTTAAGTTGGGACAAAACTGCTATTGAAACTCTTAAAGCCTATGAAGCTATAATTAAAGCAACTTCTTAAAATTTATAGGACGAAACAAACCCTTAGTAATTTTAAAATTACTAAGGGTTTTCCTTTTATTATAAATGATTTTACATCTTATTATTTTCTATTCTCATGTGAATTAGCTTTTATGAATATTTGGGAAATATACTGTTCCCCTTCTCTTTAGGTTATAAGTTGTAATGATCTTTAAAACTCTCTAACATATCCTCTTTTTCCTTGAGATTCTCAACCTTATTTCTTAGTTTATAGCTAAAGCTGTCTTCACCCCAAAGTTTTCTCTTTAAATAGTAATCTTTTATTAAATTACAAAAGCCCTCTGGAATCCATAGCATTCCATATAAAACCTTAAGTTCTCTAGAGTCAATAGGAGAAGTCCCCTTATAATTCTCTATAATTTCTATTACTTTCTCTAAATCATAGGCAAACCCCTTAGTTACCTTATTGATAATATTACAAAGATCATTAACTCTTAAATCAATCACTGCATAATCAAAGTCTATAAAATATGCCTCTTCATTATCGATTAATATATTATGATAAGCTAAATCTTGGTGACAAATAGCAATGTTATCCTCTTCCCTGCAAAGACTATCATATTCTGATTTTTTAAGAATACTTACCCCTCTTGCCATGTGGCTTATGAATTTATCTAAACTATTTAAAAAAAGCTCATCAAACTCACTTTTATTTTCATAGGAGGAAACTAGCTTTTTAAAATAATTAAGTTCTCCTAAATTCTTTTCATATTCTTCTATAGCTTTTTCAAGATTAGAGTACTTACTCCAATTGTCTCCTTTAAACCCTTTAGAGCTTAAATGCATTTTAGCCAAAGTCTTTACAGCTATAGCCACCTCTAAGGGATTATTGTATTCGCATTCTCTTCCATTAATTAAATCCATAACCACATAGGTACTATCTCTCCATTGAGTATATATGTCACCATTTTTATTCTTTTCAAAGTTAATGCCTTGGTTAAAGCCATTATCCTTCATATATTTCATTGCAGTGTTTATAAATTCTAGTCTTTCTATGGCATAATCTAATTTCTTTAATATTTTATTACCCTTATTGGTTACTAGAATATATATCTTTCTAACAGGAATTACATCATTAACAGTAAAATTATAATTATTTAGTAGCTTCACGTCTAAATGATATCTACTTAGAAATTCTCTATCCTTGAATTTTGATTCTAACATTTCTTCACCTCATTTATGAAAGAAATACCATCTTCCCTTATAGCCTCAATAAATCTTTTCACATATTCCCCTTCTGTCCAGGATTTTTTATTTCTTCTATACTTTTCATAAATTTTCATAAACTCATGGGGATAAGATAAAAGGGATAAAATAAAATTCTTGCTATCTTCACCTAAGCCTTGCAGACTGCAAAATTTCTCTACACACCTACTGTAATCTATAACAAAGCCCCTTTTCTTTAATTTATAAAGCAAATAATAGGCATCCATTTCAACTAAGTTGTAAGCTACATCTTCAAAGTTTACAATTTCTAAGGTTTGATTTTTAACTAAGTTATCAAAATCTACATCCGTAAGGCAAACTTCAATGTTTTTCATACTTCTTGAAATTAAGTCCATATAATTATTTTCCCCTATTGAGTCAAGACACTGGACTGCTCTATTTAGCTGAACTTTACCTTCTTCTTGTAGAAACTTTTCCACCTCTCCCTTAGCCCCCTGCTCCTTAATTTTATCTAAGTGTTTCCTCAATCTTTTAACTTGAACCTTATACTCCTCCACTAATTTACAGGTATCATTATTAATTCTTCTTTTTAAATATCCATTAAATCCACAAGACATATTATGAAACTCAGTAATAAGTTGTAACTGTGAAAGTACTCTCTCTTCTAACAATCTTCTACTTAGGGCCTCATTATTTTTCAGTATAAAATCAACTTTCTTTACCCCTTGCTCCTTAGCATAGTCTTGAAAGCTGTCATAAAAAAATCTTCTCATACCACCACCTCTACTTATGTTTACTTTTTTCTCTTTTTTTCATTTTCTTTAAAATTAAAGATTGCTCTTCTTCCAATTCCTTAAGTTTTTTTTGTCTTCTTTTAATCTTTTTAAGAAGTTTAATTTGCTCCTTCATCCCTTCTAACTTATTGTCATAGTCTTCTACAGATAAAGAACCCTCCTCATGGCTTCTTTCTACTTTTTCTTCATAAAATTCATTTTCTCTTTCTCTTTTTGACATAATACACACCCCTCCTTAACCTATTTTATAATTTGATTTCTCTAAAACTTTCTATAAACTCCTGTCTTTCTTCTCTATCCTCATTATAAAATCTAAGCTTTTTCATGAAAAAGTCTTCTCCCCAAGGTTTTTCCTCCCAGTAATACTGAATTCCCCTTTGCCAGTAATCCTGTGGAAACTCCATAAAGGCTGCCATAATGGGAATATCCTCATTACTGATGCTATAAATACTTCCATAAGCTTCAAGAATTTCTCTTGCACTGTGAATACTCCATTTATTATATTTCATTCTCCTAATGAGAAGGCTGCTCAAATCGTGAAGATGAGAGTCTAATATACAATAATCAAAATCAATTATGTTTACCTTTCCATCTCCACCTATCATTACGTTATGATGAGCATAGTCATGGTGGCAAAACCCATTCCTCACCATTTCTTTTTTCATCTTCTCAACATAATTACTTTGGGACAAATGAAGTATGCTTCTATCACATCTTTTAAGTTCCTCTTCCATAAGACCTAGATAAAACAAATCAAATTGAGACTTAACATCCTTTTTATCTATTCTATTTTTAAAATCTAAAATTTCATCCTTACGGGTTTTATAAGTTTCTATCCATTTAAGCCATCCCACCCTAGGCTTCATATTAGATTGAACCCTAAATCCTTCACTCTTATTGTGTAGGTCTGCAAGCTTCTTAGCAGCAACAATTACATCAAGGGGATTATCATAATTGCTCTCCCTAGCATTTACCCAAGGAGTTAGATAAGCAAAATTCTCCTCTACCTCTATATAATCCAAACCCTGAGCTGTTTTAATAATTTCTGGAATATACTCAAAACCATTATTTTGAAGATGCTTAATTGCACCAACTATAAATAAAAAATGCTGAAATTCATATTTAATGATTTTTAAGCAGTAGATATTATCTTCTGTCTCAATCCTATAAACATTTTTTATTTTCTCTGCACGGCTAGGAGTAAACCCATATTGTTTCTCTATAAGGTCTTTAATTTTTTCTACCTCCAAGTAAAGCCCTCCAAATAGTGTTCTATATGTAATATATGAAACCTTAATATAATGTGTGTTTAAATTTGAACTATTTGTAACACATATTTCCCCTTTGACTAATATATAATATATACTTTTTTAAGGAGTGATTTCATGAGAATTGCAATTGATGCTAGAGGTATCAATTGGTATAGCGGTACTGGTATAGGCACCTATACTGAGAATGTTCTTAAGAATTTACTTAACATAGATAAAGAAAACTTTTATCAACTATATTGGTCTGGAGAAAAATATGAAGAGTTTGAAAAACCCAATTCCAATATAGTAATGTGCTCTAAAAAGCACCAAAGATTCTTTCAAGAACATTTCTTCCCAATAAATTTGCAAGGTGAAAACATAGACTTGTACCACATACCTCAAAACGGAATTGGATTAACCCCAGACATAAACTGTAAAAAATTGTGTACCATTCATGATTTAATTCCCTATATAATGCCCGAAACAGTTGGCCGTGGTTATCTTTTAAAGTTTTTAAAGGAAATGCCTATAGTAATTAATGAATCCACTGGCATACTTACGGTTTCTGAATACTCAAAAAAAGATATTCTAAAATTCTTTCCTATAGATGAGAGTAAAATTTATGTAACCCCTCTAGCTGCAGATAGTAAATACACTCCTCTTGATAAGGAAAAATGCAAAAGTATAATCAAGGAAAAGTATGGCATAGACAAACCTTTCTTACTCTATCTGGGAGGCTTTAGTGAAAGAAAAAATGTACGTTCTTTAATAACTTCTTTTGCTAAAGTAATGAAACATTCAAATAAGGAATATAATTTAGTAATCGTAGGTTCTTATAGAGATTCCTCTCAAGAATTAGTGAAGTTAAAAGACTCTCTAAACATGGGTGACTATATAAAATTCACAGGCTTTGCTCCTGATGAAGACCTGCCAATTTACTATAATGCTTGTGAAGCCTTTGTTTATCCATCTTTCTACGAAGGGTTTGGGCTTCCCCCATTAGAAGCAATGAATTGCGGCACTCCTGTAATAACCACCAATGTAACCTCCATCCCAGAAGTGGTAGGAGATGGCGGAATACTAATTAACCCTTATAGTGATAAGGATCTTCAAAGTGCCATGGAATTAATTTTAAGCAGCGAAACTTTAAGGAAAGAATATAGCAGATTGGGACTTCAAAGGGCTAAGTTATTTTCTTGGGAGATAACTGCTAAAAATACCCTTGAAGCTTATAAAGATGTGTATAATAAGGTGCTAGAAAATACTTAAACTTATGAGCAGCTATATCCTGTGTTGTTTTAGCGGAATTGGCTTTCTTATGGAACTTAAGAGATTCTTCATAGTAGAATAAGGGTGTTGGCAATGTTTCTATGTTCATAAGTCCCTTAGCACTTACTTTTGCTTTATGAAAAATTATTTGTTATATGATAAAAAAACTTAGGTTCTCACCTAAGTTTTTTTATTCTTTTATTTATAAAATTAATCTCTATCTCCAAGGTTAATTACTATATTTATCAGTTTCCTTCATAGCTTTCATAGGTAATTACTTAGCCTCATAAATATCTTACACCCAAAGTGATTTTATAACATTTAAGGTGATATTTATAACACCTTAGATAAAAAGTCCACTGTACGAGGATGTTTAGGACTTGTAAATATGTGTTCAGGAGTTCCCTGTTCTACTATATTTCCACCGTCCATAAATAAAATTCTATCTCCCACTTCTCTCGCAAAACCCATTTCGTGAGTTACAACTACCATGGTCATACCTTCTTTTGCAAGATCCTTCATTACAGTTAAAACCTCACCTACCATCTCTGGGTCTAAAGCTGAAGTTGGTTCATCAAAGAGCATTACATCAGGCTCCATAGCTAAAGCTCTAGCAATAGCTATTCTTTGCTTTTGCCCCCCTGATAAGGAACCTGGATAGGCATTAGCTTTTTCCTTAAGTCCAACCTTTTCTAAAAGTTTAAAGGCTTTTTCCTTTGCTTCCTCTTCCTTAACTCCCTTTACCTTAATTGGCGCTAGGGTAATGTTCTCTAGCACTGTCTTATGAGGGAATAAGTTAAACTGTTGGAATACCATACCCATTTTTTCTCTAATGTTATTAATGTCTGTTTTCTTGTCTGTAGTTTCCTTGCCTTCAAAAACTATAGTTCCAGAGGAAGGCTCTTCAAGAAGATTTAAACATCTTAAAAAAGTACTCTTTCCAGAACCACTAGGTCCTATAACTACAACAACTTCACCTTTTGAAATATGCTCATTAACTCCCTTAAGTACATGATTCTGTCCAAAGATTTTATTTAAGTCCTTAATGTGTATCATTAGCCTTCAATCTCCTTTCTAAGCTTCCTAATATTTTTGATAAAGTAAAGGTCAATAGGAAATAGATCACGGCTGCCACAATAAGTGGTTCAAATGGAAGTGCTGTATTTCCTCTTACAGTATCAGCTTTATACATAAGCTCCCCAATTCCAATTACAGAAACAATAGAAGATTCCTTTATTATAGTAATAAATTCATTACCTAAAGCCGGTAAAATGTTCTTAAAGGCCTGGGGAATAATAATTAATCTCATGGTCATGGCCGAAGTCATACCTAAGCTTCTCCCTGCTTCCATTTGTCCCTTATCTACAGCATTAATACCAGCTCTAATTATTTCCGCTACATAAGCACCACTATTAATAGATAAAGTAACAATCCCTGCCAGCATATCTGGAAGATCAATTCCTAAGGCAGGCATTCCATAATAAACAATATATAATTGCACCAGTATAGGTGTACCTCTTACAAATTCTATATAGGTACTAGCTATAAGCTTTAATATTTTATTTTTACTAAGCTTCATAAGACTTAGAAATAATCCTAAAATTGTTCCTAAAATAACTGTAAAAAATGCTATAAGTACTGTATATTGAGTTCCTTCAAGAAAGAACTTATAATATTTTCCTAAAAAACTAAAATCCAAGACCTCATCTCCCTTACTAAACTCTACCCACTGGAAGGTATCCAGTGGGTAGAGTATTTTGTTTAACTCACATTGCCTTTGTTGGAATTTTTACAATATTCTATTATTGACTATTCTACTTGCTCATTAGCATTAACAACGAACTCTTCAATTTTTCCTTCTTTAATTAGTCTATCTAAAGTTTTATTAATTGCTTCAATAAAGGCCTCATCACCTTTTTTAACAGCCACTGAAGAGCCTTGCTCTCCTTCTTCAACTTTAAAAGTAGCTTCAGTTATAGCTAAGTCCTTATTCTTCTCTACATAAAACTTTGCAACTGGTACTTCAACTACTATAGCATCTACTTTTTTGTTTTTAAGCTCTAAAACTAAATCTGTAACCTTTCCAAGACCTTTTACATTTGCAGCCTCAATTTGAGTTTTGGCAAGTTCCTCTTGGATTGCTCCCTTTTGTGCCCCAATTTCTTTTCCTTTTAAATCAGCTAAAGTTTTATACTTATCCTTATCTTCTGCTCTTACAATAACTGCATGCTGAGCTGTATAATAAATTTTTGAAAAATCCACACTTTGCTTTCTTTCTTCTGTAGGATTCATTCCTGCTAGGACCATATCAACCTTTCCAGTTTTAAGAGCTGCTATAAGTCCATCAAATTTCATATCATTTATTTCTAACTCCACACCTAAATCTTTGGCTATTTCCTGAGCAATATTTACATCAAAACCTATGATTGTATCTTTTCCGTCTATTTCTTTGTGAAACTCATAGGGTGGATAATCTGCACTTGTTCCAATAACTAATTTCTTAGCTTCCTTCACTTTATCTAAGGTTGTTGCTATAACTTGTTTATTTGAAGCTTCTTTACTAGCATCTTCTCCTCTACTATTACCACAACCTACAAAGGATAAACCTATAACTCCTGCTAAAACACCAACTGCTAATTTTTTTAATAAATTTTTTTTCATTTTCCTGACCTCCTGTAAGTTTTTGTTTTCCATGTGTATAATTATACATCTATTACTCATAATTATGCAAGTATTTTTTATAAAATTTATTTTGTTATTTTTAGGAACACTTTAAAACTTAGTAGGACAGCCATTTTAATCACTTTGAAAACGTTTGTATATTTCTTTAACCTTTATAACTATGCATAATATACAGAATTTGTGCATAAATCTGAATATTGAAACTCAATTATAAGGATAAAATTTCACCTATTACAGAAAATCCACTCCAATATCTAATTGTTTAATACAGCATGTTGTTTATCTAAAAGCTATAAACATCCTCAGTAGCAAAATACCCAGGATAAATAAAATAAAAACTAGCCTTGTTCCTGGACCTTCTTCATAAAAGTCACTGGAATAGACTAGTTTTAAAATGGGTTATTTAATATACTTTCACTACTTCTATTTACTATATATTTTTATTTACTCCAATTTGCTGTTAAAATCATCTACATATTCTTCCTTATCTCATTATAAACTTCTTCAAGGGTTACTTTATTCTTCCTAGCAAGCTCCTTACAGCAATCATACTCACCCTTAAATTTTATAACCTGACCATTAAGGATTCCTCTTTTCACCGTAGCTTCACCATACTTGGTACTAACTTTTATAAAATCTCTCTTTAGCATCACCTTTTGCACTTCATATTTTCTTATTCCAAAGGTGGTGGTTTCACGAAGTAAAATTTCTTCTACTTCTCCTTGAAGCTTATGAGGTGCAAGTACCGTAAGCTTTTGAGCTGGTCTTCCCTTTTTCATGATTATTGGAGTTAGGTAAACATCCTTAGCGCCTATTTTAAATAGTTTTTCAAAGATGTAATCATAAAATTCACTATTCATATCATCAATATTACACTCAGTTATGATTTCTCTTTCCTCTTCAAAATCTGAAGAGCTTGAAGTTTCTTCATAATGTCCAAGATAAACTCTAAGCACATTAGGAATTTCTGTATCACGATTTCCAACCCCGTAGGCTACTTTATCTATGATAAAATCTATATCCTTAGTAAACTTATCTACAACTACCTTTAAAATTGCCGCTCCTGTAGGAGTAGTGGTTTCAAAAGGTACAGCTCCCTTTGTCACTGGCACTCCCTTTAAAATTTCTGAAGTTGCTGGGGCCGGCACTGGCATAAGTCCGTGGGCACACTTAACAAAGCCTCCACCTACTTCAATAGGAGATCCTAAAATTCTATCAACCTTTAGATAGTCAAGGCAAATAGCCCCTCCAACAATATCAACTATTGAATCAGTAGCTCCTACCTCATGGAAATGCACTTCATAAATTGGTTTTCCATGAACCTTAGCTTCGGCTTCTGCCACCTGTTTAAAAATATCTATACTTAGCTTTTTTACATTTTCCTTTAACTCACTTTTATTAATAAGTTCTTCAATGACATATAGGTTCCTGTGTTCATGATGGTGAGAATGGCCTCCTTCATGACTATGGCTGTGATCATGTGTATGTGCTTCACCTTCATGGATATGTTCATTGTGAGGACTACCCTCGCTATTTTCATTGCAGTAATGGTGACTATGATTATGTCCATGACTATGCTGATGAGTATGTTCATGGTCATGGTTATTCAGGTGGTGATTATGTTCTCCATGACAGTGTTTGTTCTCATCCTTGTGACTATGCTTATTCTCTTCATGAATATGCTCATTGCTATGATGCTGATGTAAATGCGCAACTTCCTTATGATTATGGTCCTCATGAGATGCATCTTGATTTTCATGATTATGATGTTCATAGTCTTGTGATTGATTAAGGAGAATAACATCAACCTTAGTTCCTGTTATCCCTTTTCTTGCATCCTTTTTAATTTTTATTTCATATTCATGATTTAGACCAAGTTTCTTAAGTTCTTCAATTAAATAATTGCTATCCACCCCTAGATCAATCATGGCCCCTAGATGCATATCTCCACTAATCCCCGAAAAAGTATCGTAATATAAAACCTTCATTGTACTTCCTACCTTTCCCCTTATGAGCTTCTCATTTTTATTAATGCTTCTAATATTGCTAAATCCTCTTTAGTAGTTATCTTTAAATTTAGTTTATCTCCTTGTACTAAATATACCTGCCCACTTAAACGAAATACTAACTGACAATCATCAGTAGCATCCTCCACACTATTCTTCACTGCAAAGTCATGAGCCTGTGAAATAACCTGAAACTTAAAACTTTGAGGTGTTTGTGCCATAAAAAGTTCTTTTCTTACTGGAACTTCTGTAATTACATTTCCATCCTTACTTTGTACAATAGTATCCGTAGCAGCAATCACTGTGTTTACTGCACCAAACTCCTTTGCCTTAGCTATGTTATCTGTAATAATTTTATGAGATACTAAAGGTCTAGCCCCATCATGTATTAGTACAATATCTTCACCCTGCACCTCACTACTTATTGCCTTTAACCCATTACGAACGGATTCCTGCCTTGTAGTGCCTCCTTCAGCTATCCACATAACTTTTTTCAGCTCATACTTTTCTATTAATTCCTTAATATTATCCTTCCATTCCTTTAAGCAAACAACTGCTATAGCCTGGATATCCTCATGGGTTTCAAAGCTTTCTAAAGTATGTATAATTATAGGTTTATCATTAACTTCTGTAAATTGCTTAGGCTCACTTGTAGCCCCCATTCTTGTTCCTTTTCCACCTGCTAAAACAATAGCTATATTCATGTTAGTCCTCCAATTATTGTTTGTTTTAATACTATTTCTGCAACTTTAGTTATAATTCCTTCTATTTTAATATAGTCTTTCTAATATTTACTTTTTTTTATTCATATGGAAAAGAGCCATACACACCGTATGGCTCTAAAAACTATAAATTTTACAAAAACTCCTCTAACCCCTTCTGATCCTTCAATCCATTAAGAAGGTGTTTAATTTCTTGGTCTTTTGACTTATCCATCACAAGAATAACATCCCCAGCGTCAACAACAACCAAATCTTTTACTCCAAATCCAATAATAAGCTTTTTATCACCAAATACAGAACAATTTTCACTTCCTTCTAGATACACATTACCGGAAATGTCATTTCCTCTGTAATTTGATAAAAATCTTGAAAGTGCAGCAAAAGTTCCTATATCATCCCATGTAAATTCACACTTTATCACATAGGCTTTTCTGGTTTTCTGCATAATACCGAAATCAACAGATATGCCATCGATTATTTCATACTGTTCCTTTATAACTTCATTTTCACACTCTTCACCAATGTGCATATAAATCTCACTAATAGATTTATGCATCTTTGGTAAATATCTTTGCATTTCTCTTAAGAACACATCTGCTCTCCAAACCAAAATACTATCCACCTTCATAATATAAAATCTACTACTTATTACTTACAAAGTTGAATATATATAAATAAACCAATTATTCTGGAGGATTTATGCCTAATCAATACACTAAAGTCCAACTCCAGTTAGAAATTGAGAAACCAAAGGATATAGAACCCTTACAAAAGGAATTTACTAAGGCATACTTTTCACTGATTAAGAATTGTCTACCTAAAAACAAGGCCATTATTGATGAACTAATAAATAAAATCCATAAAGAGTTTAGGGATTAGAAAGAGGGATTTTATGAAGGCTGCTATTTATGCAAGAAAATCTAAACTCACTGAAAAAGGAGATTCCATTGAAAATCAAATAAAACTTTGCAAAGATTATCTTTCCCATATGTCTATAGAAGAAATTTTTATTTATAAAGATGAAGGTTTTTCTGGTAAAAATACAGATAGACCTGGATTCACCCAAATGATAGAAGATGCAAAAAAGCAAAAATTTAATATACTTGTATGCTATAAGCTAGATAGAATTAGCAGAAATGTGGCCGACTTTTCTGCCCTAACTAAAGATCTTGAAACCCTTAGCATATCATTTATTTCAGTTAATGAACAATTCGACACCTCTTCTGCCATGGGTCGGGCCATGATGTATATAGCTAGTGTGTTTTCTCAATTAGAAAGAGAAACCATTTCATCCAGGGTAAGAGATAATATGTATGCTTTAGCTGAAGCAGGTAAATGGCTTGGGGGCACTCCCCCCACTGGCTACAACACTGAAAGACTAAAATTAAAAGATGCCACCGGCAAGGATAGATCCTTCTGTATTTTAGTCCCAATACCAGTGGAATTGGAGTTAGTAAAACTTATATATGATAAATATTTAGAAGTTAAGAGTATGAGTAAGGTGGAAAAGTACCTGATATGCAACGATATTAAAACAAAAAATAACAAAAATTGGTCACTGGCCTCCATAAACTCAGTTCTTACAGCTCCTGTTTATGTAAAAGCTGATAACAAGGTTACACAATACCTAAAATCTATAGGAATAAAGGTCAACGGTAAGCCTGATGGTATTCATGGTATATTAACCTATAAAAAACGGAAAGGAAAAAGTGGATCCAATAGAGTGAAAGATACCTGCCAATGGATAGCCTCTGTATCCTTCCATGAAGGTATAATATCAGCTGATAAGTGGATAAAGGTTCAAGAAATTATAACTTTAAATAAAGATAAAGCTCCAGCATTGGGTTCAAGTGGGGAAGCTCTTCTCAGCGGGATTATTAAATGTAGCAATTGCGATAGCCCAATGAGAGTAGCCTATGGTAAGCAATATGCTACTAGTGGAAGAAAAAAATACTATTACATGTGTACTTTAAAATGTAAATCAAGGAAAACCAAATGTGCAAACAGTAATATTAACGGTGCAGATTTAGATGCATTAATCCTTGAAGAATTAAAAAAATTAACTTTGGATAAAAGTACTCTAATAGAGGAATTAAAAAAGTATAAACACGAACTAGAAGCTGCTACAGAAAATCTAGTGATAAAAAAGCTTAACATTTCAATTGATAAAAATGAAGAAATGGTAGATAACTTATTGAATAACTTAAGCTTAACCAAGGATATAGAAACAGCAACCATACTTTTAAATAAAATTAGCCACTTAAAAACCGAAAATAAGGCTCTAAGAAATAAAATTAATAAGCTTGAATTTCAAAGCACTCCTGAAGAAAATGCCCTAAATAATTTAGAGGAAATACAAAATACTTTTATGGATTTATCTACGTTCTCCTCTTTTGCCTCTGTTTCCGAAAAAAGAAAACTACTATCATCTATAATCCATAAGGTCTATGCAAATGGGGACACAGGAAAAGTCCTAATAAAATTTAAAGGAGTAGAACCGCAATAAGGCTCTACTCCCTTTATAAACATTCTTATTTATCAGTTACCCTTTAATAGCAAATTCTTTAGACTCTGGTAACGTAAGCATTACCCAGAAAAGGAAGGATAAAATTTGAACTTCAAATATGTTATAAAACATACCTAAAAATCCTAAGATTAAACATGATAATACTTTTAATTTGTTTTGTCTATGATTCATAATTATGGAGAGTAAAAATAATATATAAACTAAAGTTCCAACTATCCCCGTTTCAACTAGCACTTTTATATACTCATTATCTGCGTAAAAGCCCTCAGCAATCTCATATTTACCATACTGCTCAGGGGAAATAATTAAACTTGCTGCATCTCCATAAGTTCCGAACCCTGTACCTAGTATTGGATTTTCTTTAAATATTGCTATTCCCTTTGTCACTGAAAATATCCTACCATCAGTTTTACTCTTTGAGATTATTTCTGGATTTGATAATTCAGTAAATCTATCTACAGCAGAACTTTTCGGCTTAGTATTTATTTGCATATTAATCTTTTCATTTATATTGTCAGCAAACTTAGGATAGTACACACTAAGCGTATTTACTATAAACATAACAGCTGCAGCCATTATAATCGTTGCTGCAAAGGTTCTTACCATGAGCATTTTATCAACAATGAAAAAACATACTAAAATAAAAAAACCTAGGGCTATCATACTACTTCTAGATGCAGTTAGAGCAAGAGTAGCAAGAGTAAATACGTAGAAAATTTTATTTACTTTTAATGATATCACCCTCTGCAAGTAAAAAATTATTATAATTGAAAATAACAAATATGCTCCAAAGGTGTTTGGATTATTGAACATTCCATAAACTCTAAGGTAATTGTCTGCATAGACAATTGATTTAGTCCAAGCTGATGGAAATAAAAGAGTCTTACTTGTAATCTTTTCTATAAAAGATAGAAAAGAAAGTATAATAGCATTATAAATAATCCCTTTTGAAAAAATCCTATAGAACCTATTATCTAAATTAGTATGCCTAAGCATGAAGTAAACTATATAATAAATAAATATACTTCTTGTCTCTATTAGATAAGATTTTATTCCTACATTATTTATAAATATTGTACTTATAAATGCTAATATTAAAAATCCTGCATAGAAAATATCAGTTAAGTTCAACTTTATTCTAAATCTACTTTTTATCATGTATAAAGCAAAAGTAATCAAAATCATAATATCTGGTATTAATTTTACCTTTGGGCTTGTAAAAGTAGAAATTACTTCTCTGTAAGGAATAAATATCACCAAAAAAATTAATAAAAAGCTAAGTAATTTTTCATATATTAAAGATATATTCTTAAGACTCACAAAAACAACTCCTTATCTCTAACTAATTTATGACTTTTCCAAATTGTTGTAAGTTACGTATATTTTATACTATAACTAATCCTAATTCTATACCCATTATTTAAGTATACCTCTAAACCATTTACTTATCCAGCAAAGTTTGAAGAAAAAAAACAAGAACATTTAATTATATGCATATATTTAATCAGTTAATAACTACGATTTTGGCAATAATTATCCAAAAATATAAATTCTTTTTGGATAGTATTTTTATAAGGAGACCATCTGCTCTCCATATGAACATACCAGAATTCCAAAGGTAGGTACCCTTTAAAAGAAAATCCTTAGCTACTTCCACATTAGGTTTCTCAGTAAACCTAGCTACCTTAAAAGTAGAAATAGGACCACCTATAGGATCCCCCATCTCAATATATCCATAACCTGTTTCAGGTCTATTTGGGGCAATTCCTATAGTCACCAGTCCTCTTCTCTTCTCTGCTAGTTCTATAGCATGGTGCAGCGTATCTAAGAATTGTTTTTCACCCTCAATATAGTGATCTGAAGGTAGCACTACCATCACCGCATCCTTGTCCTTCTTTAAAAGCTTCACTGCTGAAAGCCCTATACAAGTTGCAGTTTCCTTATTGCTTGGTTCAACAAAGACGTTATCTTTGTTTATCTCCGGAAGCTCTTCATGTATCTTATCTACATACTCTTGATTGGTCACAACAAAGATATTCTCTTTACTAATTATCGGTTTTATGCGATCAACTGTGTTTCTTAAGAAGCTTTTGCTATTATATGCCTTTAAAAATTGCTTGGGATTATTAGCTCTTGATAAGGGATATAGCCTTGTTCCTTTACCTCCAGCCAGTATTACTGCATACAACAAAACTATCACCTTTAATCATTGCTTAATCCTATATTATGATAATTACGTAAATATGGTGAAGAGAATTTAATATTTTTCTTTCGATAATTAATATTAATATCTATTTTGCCTAAATCATTAAGTAGGTGCTAAACTTAGAAATTCTTGTAACTTTGTGAGGGAATAATAAACGCAAAGCCTTTACTTTCCAAGGTTGGCATAAAGTAAATGTTGATATTTAACGAAGTATTTGTTTTTTTTTATATTAATCTGTTGTATAATTGATGTTGTATTTATAATTTGACATACCTACTATTAAAACTTAGGAGGATAAATAATGGAATTAAAAGAGTATTTTGATATACTGATAAAAAGATTAAAATTAATTATTATAATTACCTTATGTTCAACCATAGTAAGTAGCTTAGTAAGTGTATTTTTAATAAAACCAACTTACAAAGCTGATATATCTGTAATAATTAATCAATCTAAATCAGAAAGTTCACCTAGTTCCCAAACTTATAATGACATAATGATGTATCAAAAAATGGTTAAAACTTATGCGGAATTTGCAAAATCAAGAGTAGTTGCTGAGCACGTTATTAAAAGCTTAAACCTTGATTTAAAAGTTGGTCAATTGCAAGGAATGCTTACAGTAACTCCTAAAGGTGATACTGAATTCTTAAACTTGTCAATTACAGCTCTTGAACCAAAGCTAGCCCAGGATATAACTAATCAATATGCCAAATCCTTAAAAGCAGTAAGTAATGATGTGAAAAAAGTGGACAACGTTCAACTTCTTGATGAAGCATTACTTCCTCAAGGAAAGGCTAGCCCACGAATATCACTTAATATAGCTATAGCTTTCTTTTTAGGTCTTATGGCTTCAGTGGGACTTTCATTTTTATTAGAGTACTTAGATAATACAGTTAAGTCTAAAGAGGACATAGAGAGGCTATCTGAGATTCCTGTAATTGGATTACTGCCTTTTGATGATATCCTTGCATCAGGAAAAGGTCAACAACTAGTAACTTATACTAATCCAAAATCTAGTACTGCAGAGGCTTATAGAACTTTGAGAACCAATATTCAATTTTCTTCCCTTGATACAGAACTTACCAGCTTAGTATTTACTTCTACTAAACCTGGTGAAGGAAAGTCAACTATTATTTCAAACATGGCAATTACAATGGCTCAAAGCGGAAAGAAAGTTTTGCTATTAGACTGTGATCTTAGAAAACCAACTATACACAAAAAATTTGGTGCCTCTAACTCTAAGGGATTAACTAATATATTATTAAAAGATAAGAAATATGAAGAATGTGTTATTGTAACTAAGCAAGAAAACTTACATGTGGTACCTAGTGGACCTATTCCTCCAAACCCTTCAGAGCTACTTGGTAGTAATAAGTTCAAGATATTATTAAGACATCTATCTTCTATATATGATGTAATATTAATAGATGCACCACCTATTTTAATTGTAACAGATGCGCAAGTTCTTTCATCTGCATGTGATGGAACAGTAATATTAACTTCTTATGGAGAAACTGAAAAAGAAGCCTTAATGGAAGGAAAATCCCTTCTTACAAAGGTTAATTCAAACATTTTAGGTGTTGTACTTAATAAAATACCTGAAGGCGGTAAGGGTAGTTACTACAATCAATACTATTCCCATGGATATGGAAATCAATATGGTGACGATGATGAAGCCACAGATAATGAGGCAATTTAGAAATGAAGTAATATAAATAGGAGAGTGATACTATGATAGACTTTCATAGTCATATTCTTCCTGGTATAGATGACGGTTCAAAGCATATTGATATGTCAATGGATATGTTGAAATTATCTATTAGTGAGGGAGTTGAGCACATATGCGCAACTCCCCATTTTATACCTGAAGAACATGAAATCAACAAAGAAACTTACTTTGAAAAGTTAACCGAACTAAAAAACAGCAAGGTTGGGGAACAAATCAGTATAGTTAGCGGACTTGAGGTGTACATTAACCCTACAGTTCCTGAATTGTACGAGTCCGGCAACATATGGTGTTTAAATAATAAAAAATATATGTTACTTGAATTACCTATGAATCAGTTTCCTATATATACTGAAGATGTATTTTATGAATTAAGATTACAAGGAGTAACCCCAATTCTTGCCCATCCTGAGCGAAATCTTGAAATTATGAAGGATGAAGCTTTACTGGAAAACTTAATAAACCAAGGGGCACTAGCCCAGTTAAATAGTGGTAGCTTAAGAGGCAGGTACGGGGATAAGGTACAGGCTTTTGCAAAAAACCTTGTTAACAAGAACTTAATTCATGTTCTTGGCAGTGATGGACATAACCTCTCTGTAAGAAAGCCTAAAATAAAGGAAAGCTTTGAAATTGTAGAAAAACTTAATGCAGCCCTTTATAATAGTATTATTACTAATGAGAAGAAAATACTCCAAGGGGAAGATATAGAAGTACTTCCTATTAAGGATTACAAAGAAAAGAAATCCTTTAGCTTTTTTAATATATTTAAGAAAAAATAATCTAAAATTTTATGAAAGAAGATGATTTGTATGAAAAAAAGAACTAAAATCATTCTTGGCATTGTAGCTTTTCTTTTAGTTGCAATCTTATCCTTTGCAATTTACACAGTATCCACCTTAAATAAAATAACTAAAGTAGATCTTCCAAAGGAAGATTTAGGTATAGATAAAGAGGTTCAAGCTAAGATTGAAGATAAAAAAATTACTAACATAGTCCTATTTGGAATAGACCAAGTTGGCGACAATCCTGGAAGATCTGATTCCATCATTATTGCTACCTTCGATGAAACTCATAACAAGTTAAAATTAACTTCTATTATGAGAGATTCTTATGTTAATATTCCTGATCGCGGTTACGATAAGATAAATCACGCTTATGCTTTTGGCCGTGCCCCATTAGCTATAAAAACAATAAACCAAAACTTTGGGCTAAACATTGATAACTATGCTAAAATCAACTTTGACAATATGGAACATCTTATAGATGCCATTGGCGGAGTAAAAATGGAAATAAAGGACTTTGAAATCCCTGGCGTATCCTCTGTAGGAATAACTAAAGCTGGAGTCTATAACTTAAATGGTAAGCAAGCCTTAGCTTATTCCCGTATCAGAAAAGTTGATGGTGATTCAGAAAGAACCGAAAGACAAAGGAACGTGCTTACAGCAATGTTTAATAAACTTTCTTCAGTAGGCCCTACAGAACTTCCTTCTGTAATGAATAAACTTCTGCCTTATGTTGAGACCAGTTTAGGTAATGGTGATATCATAAACCTAGGGCTAAAAGTTTTAAAATCTGGAATTAAAAATATAGAGCAAGAGAGATTCCCCTTAGAGAACCTTAGTAAGGGAGAAAAAATAAACGGAATATATTATTTAACCTTTGATGAAAAGTCTACTAAAGACCAAATTTACAAATACATTTTTGAAGATATAAAACCTGTTCAATAATTAAGTTGCAAGAGTAATCTTTCTTTTACTACTGAAAACTCTATAAAAGCATAAAAAAAAGAAGCTCAAGTTTAAAAAGTTGAGCTTCTTTTTTATATTTTACTATGTTTAGCAAGAATCATTTCATACTCTTTAGTAGTAAGAGGTTCTAAAATTGTTTTTTTGAAAATCAATCCCTCTTCCCTTTTCGTAGCATAAAAGGTACTATCTGTTCCCACCTTATATTTTTTTGTAGCCTCATTCTTAGAGATTATGTACTTTTTTCCATTATAATCTTTTCCCTCAAAGTAGCTATTATTATCTTTAATTATAACGCATCTTAAGAGATATAAATCATCTACTGTAATATCTAATTCCACCGTATTATTTGCCCCCTATAAATTTACAATTTTTAGTTTATAATTTTATATTTATTTATGTAACAAGCTTCTTATTATATCCTTTATACATCAATAAAATTAGCCCATGAATTATATTCACTTTTATTATCGGATACTAAACTTGTATTCTTTAATATTCTTTAATATTATTGCCCTCTTTATTGACGTCTAATCTTTAACCAGATTAAAACTCTCATTAAAAACACTGCTAAAATCATTCTCATTATATCATATAATTTCCCAATAGGCTATATTACTTTTTAATTTTTCTGATTTTCTTAATATTATAAAATACGGAGAAAATAAAAAAGATATTGGGGTATATTAATACACCAATATCTTTACATTTTATGGGGTGTTCTTTTTACAGAAATACATTCCATAAATTAATCTTAACTTTTAGACACATTGACTAAGGTGTCTCCAAAAGGCGTAGCCAAGTGCTTTTAAACATCTTTAAAGTTTATTTCTCATATTACTTTATGCAATTATCTATATAGCTTGACACAGACTTTTCAATAATTGAGAGATTATTTTCTACCTGCTCTAAAGTTTTCCCAACAGCAGCTACATAAATCTTCATTTTAGGTTCTGTTCCAGAAGGACGAATTACAAACCAAGAACCACCCTCTAATACAAACTTTAGTACATTAGATTTTGGAAGTTCAATTTCCTCTTCATCACCATTCGACAATTCTCTCGCTACACTTAATTTGTAGTCAAACTTTTTTACAACTTTATATTTATCTATATTAGTTATATCTGTATTTCTTAAATAATCGATAGCAGAAGCTATTTTTTCTTGCCCTTCTTTACCTTTTAGCTCAATAGAAATCAAACTTTCCTTAAAGTAACCAAACTCATTATATAAATCCATAAGAGCTTCGTAAAGTGTTTTCCCTTTAGATTTATAGTATAAAGTCATCTCACAAACAAGCATAGCTGCTATAACTGCGTCCTTATCCCTAACAAAATCTCCGCTTAAGTAACCATAACTCTCCTCAAAGCCAAATAAAAACTCATTAGCTTTTGTTTTCTCAAAGTTTCCAATTAACTCTCCGATATACTTAAACCCTGTTAAAACTTCCATAACTTCTATTCCGTACTTATCCGCAATAGGCTTAATCATATCTGTAGAAACTATGGTTTTAATTATAGCTCCATTGGCTGGAAGCTGTTGATTTTCTTTTAGGGCTGATAGGATGTAGTGTGAAAGCAGTGCTCCTACTTGATTGCCTGTTAAAACCTTATATTCTCCCTGTCCTTGTTGTACTACTGCACCAATTCTATCACAATCAGGATCTGTTCCAATAATTATATCTGGCTTAAACTCCTCAGCCATAGCTAGAGCCAATTTAAACACCTTAGGATCTTCAGGATTTGGATAAGGCGCAGTTGGGAAGTCCCCATCAGGTAATTCTTGTTCCTTAACCACCCTTAAATTTTCATAGCCAAGTTCCTTTAGCACTCTTCTTACAGGTATATTCCCACTACCATGAAGTGGAGTATAGATTATTTTTAAATCCTTTGCACTTTCCTTAACTAATTCTTTTCTAATAGTTAAATCCTTTGCCTTCTCTAGGTAAGTTGAATAGATTTCCTCACCAACATAGGTCAATAGATTTTTATTCTTACATTGTTCAAGGGAAATAGAAGTTACTTTTTCAAAGGAATCCACAGCATTTACACAGTCTAGCACTTCTCCAGCAGCCTTATCTGTAAGCTGACCCCCATCCTCTCCATAGACCTTGTATCCATTATATTGCTTTGGGTTATGAGATGCTGTAATAACTATTCCTGCCTTACATCCTAAAAACCTTACTGCATAGGATAAAATAGGTGTTGGTGTTAGGGTTTCAAATAAGTAAGTTTTTATGTTGTTTCCACATAAGGTTCTTGCTGCATATTCTGCAAATTCACTTGACATATGGCGAGAATCATAGGCAATTGCCACTGAGGGTCTTTGAAACTTGTCGTTTAAATAATTACTTAATCCTTGTGTTGCCTTACCAATAGTATAGATATTAAGTCTATTAGACCCTGCACCAATTACCCCTCTAAGTCCACCAGTACCAAACTCTAAATCTTTATAAAATCTATCCTCAATTTCCTTTTCATCCTCTAGATTTCCAAGTTCATTTTTAGTGTTTTCATCTATCACCGATGACTCTAACCACAACTTATACTTATCCTTATAATTCATAATATCCTCCTTAAACTAACTTAAGAAATTTAACCTCATTAGCTAATTTATAGTTAATTTACTATTCGCTTATAAATAATATTCTCTATTATTATACTACAACCTTATCTTCTACCCTATATATTTATTCCTCTTATGTTTTTTAGTGACATTAGCTCTTATAGTAATAAAGGCTATTAATTGAGTTAAACTTCCACTAAAATCTATAAGCACATCCTTAACTTGGGATCCTCGTCCTTCAATAAAGCTTTGAAGAAATTCATCACTAGTAGCTACCAAAAGACAAACTAGAAGCACTAAAGAAATATTTAATTTTTTATTGTAAAATTCACTATAAGTGCTGGCTACTAGAAAAGATAGAATAAAGTACTCTGTGAAATGAGCAGTTTTTCTAACAGCAAAATGAACCTTATCAATTTGGTTTTCAGTTAAGTTTAGCTTCTCAACAATAACATCAACTATCTTAAGACTTGTTCTTGCTGATTCATCTCCAGGTTTTGAGGACATATAAAATATCATAGAAATCCACATCACTGTAAGGATTAAAAATACATACTTTTTAATATGAATCACCTCTTTTTCTATGGCTCAAGCTTTCCATAAATAAATTCATGAAGTTTGTTCCTATTAGTTTCTAAATCTACAGTCATTACAAACATACCTTGTATTACTTCATCCTTATAAGCATCATTTACTGGAAGTCTAAACTCCTCTATGGAATTAGTATCAAGTCCCATTAAAGTAGTTCCAAGTCCTATGATATCTTTATTCGAAAGACTTGTTTCCACATAAGGCAGGATATCCGTCATAGCCCCTAAGGCTTTTATGGCTCCTTGACCCTTTAATTCCTTGAATACATAATTTAAAACTTCCCTTTGCCTTGCAGTTCTTCCAAAATCTCTTCCTACTTTCCTTATCCTTGTGTATGCCATAGCTTGCGGTCCATTTAATTTTTGCACCCCTGTTTTAGTTACATCCTTAAAGGCTTCATATTTTCTTTCCTTAGCCATTCCTTGAGCAGTGCTGTTAATGTAAGGTATCTCCTCAGCTTCCACATTTATCTCTACTCCACCCACTAAATCAACTAAGTGAATAAAACCATCCATGTTTACAGCCACATAGTCCTGAACATCAAGTCCAAAATTAGAATTAATAGTCTTAATTGCAAGTTCTGATCCACCCTTCATAAAGGCATGATTTAGTATCCCCATCCCCTGTCCAGGTAAATCTATGTACATATCTCTTAATAAAGATGTAAGTTTCACTTTTTTGTTTATCTTATCAATGGTTAAAACCATAATACTATCAGTTCTTTGGTCACTACCATCCCTTCCAAAAAGAGCAATGTTTATTACATCTTTATCCTTATACTTTTCCTTTTCAACTACCTTTTCTTTGGAAATCCCTAGTGAATCATTTCCTTTAGGCAGTTCTGTCTTTTTTATTTTTCCTAAAATACTATTTGTGTAAATTGTTCCCCCTGCAACTAATAATAAAATAATGGAAACAATTACTGCAATTGTTATCTTTACACCCTTCTTCACCTTATTCCCCCATTTCTCTTTAGCCTAGCTTAAGCAGCTAGTAAAATTACTCTATTTATATTATATACCACCTTTAATATTTAACAAGAAAAACTACTAATACCCTTGTTAAGGCTTAGTAGCTTCATTAATAACTTTTATTAAATTTATTTCCTTTTATATATTATTGACGCAACTAAGGCTGTAATAGGTACTGTAAGCACAATTCCTATACTCCCTGCTAAACCTTGTATCAATTCTGTTCCTAACACATCTAAATTCAACAGTTGCACTGATGGCATATTAGCTGACATAAGAAGCAATATTAATGTTAGGGATCCTCCTACAAATGCTAAGATCAAGGTATTACACATAGTTCCAATCATATCTTGTCCAATATTTATACCGCTTTTAAACAATTCTCTAGGAGTAAGCTTTTTATTTACACAGTGAACCTCAAAAATAGCAGATGCAATAGACATTCCCATGTCCATTACCGCCCCTAAAGAAGCAATTAGTATAGCAGCAAACATAAGCCCCTGCACTTTTAACCCGCTATTTTCAGCTATATATAATACACTTTCAGCATTTTCAAGAGTCAATCCGGAAAGATGAGCTAAGTTCCCAGCAACAAAAGAAACTACTCCTGCCACAAAAACTCCTGCAGTGGTACCTATCATAGCTACCAAAGTTTTTCTGCTGTATCCATTAATTAAGTATAAGGTTACAAAAACAACAATTACTGCTGTGGTTGTGGCTGCTATCACGGGGCTTACCCCTCTAAACATAATGGGAATCATAAGATATACTATTGTAATTAAAGTAAAAATTAAGGATACTATGGATTTTAATCCTTTCATCTTCCCTACTAGGAGAACTAATAAAAATAATAAAATAACTAGTCCATAAATCACAACATTTCTTTTGTAGGTGTAAATTGCTACTTCTTGTATGTTATCTCCATCCAGGAAAATCCCTGCAACCACCTTAGTGTTTTCCTTAACCTTAATGTTATACAATCTGCTAATAGAGTTTCTTACTTTAAAGTTTTGCCCCTTAAATTTTCCACTAGTAATTTCAAGGGTAACATCTTGATATCCTACCTGAATATCTTTTAGTTTTGCTTCTGGTTGGAGCTTATTCATATCCACACTCCTAACCACAGCTTCTTCATAGATTAGATTTCTTTGAGTATTGTTTATAATAAACTTACTTTTATGTATAAAAGGTGATATGAATACTATTAATATACTTAATAATATCACTACTATTATAGCTATATAGTCACTGTACTTTCTCATGGTTAAACACCCCATCTCTATATTTGCAAAGGTACTCGGAGAAATTCCCCAAGTACCTTATTAAACCAGTAAACTTCATCATCTAAACTTCTTTTAAAGAAATCCTAGGTTTTCTCTCTAAATGTTGGGACATTTATTTTTTAAAATTAGTTAGAAAATGACTTTATTTCTTTTGCCTATAGCCTTTGAAGAGAAGTTTGAGCTTTTCTCAAAACAAGAAGCTATTCCTCAGCAAAATATAGTTGAATATTAATGACTTATTTTTTTCTTAGAAGTAAAACTCCTAAAGCAGATATCGCTACACCAAATACAAGAAGATTTGATGCGCCAATAGGTGCCCCAGCTTGTGGAATACTTGAAACTGCTTGAGTTTGCTCTAAAGCAAAATAGTCACTACAATGATCTAAGGTTATTACAGCATAGCCCTCTGCATCTACCTTAACATCACTTTGAACCTTCTCATAAGTGCCCTTTCCTGGGAAATACCTAAAGAAAGTCACAGTTTTATTGGCCCACTCCTTGCCCATGAATACCTTAATATCAGCTTTTCCTGGAAGTTCGCCATCATATTTAAAGGATAACATAAACACAGGTGCATCCTTATCTAATATTTTCTCCACTAACTTATTAATATTTCCTTTTAAAGTATCATCTACAGTTTTTAGAGATAAATCAATATCCATTGCCTTATCAATATCCTTACCTTTAAAGGTCCAAGTTACATTTCCTACCTTAAAGGTAACAACCTTGTCTGTGCCTTTTAAAGCGTCAAATACAGCTTTCTCCACAACTTGGTTTTTAGAGGCATCAACAACAACTTCTTTAGTGTCGTTGTTTTTAATAGCATTAATAACTTCTTCACTAGTATTATTTATTGGATTTTCAACATTGCCCCCATTGTCGTTTCCACCGTTATTATTGCCATTTCCATTGTCACTTCCATTAGCAATTTTAACAATTTCATCTGTATTTCTAACTCTTAATCTATTTCCTTCTGGGTCCTGTGAGCCAAGACCTACTGCTGAAACAGTATCCCCAACCTTAATCGATGGATCCCACTTTCCTTTAGCACTTTCATCTTTTCCATTCCAAATATATCCCTCAACGTAAGCTCTAGCTTCTGCTCCAGAGTCATCAACAATATAAAGGTTTTGGCCTTCAATTCTACTAACCTTACCTTCTACCTTTATAAGTAAGCCCTCATTTTCATGAAGCATACTTTCCTTAGTTGAAAGTTTCTTTGGCTCTATTGGCTTTATGGTTTCATCCAAAACAACTAAATCCTTAGCCTCATCATTAATAGCTATTTCATAATCCCCTTGATAATCATCCACATAACCATTAATTCTTACCTTTTGGCCAACTTTTACTGCAGTTTGAGAAACCCCAAACACAGTGATTCCCCCAGTAGTATCTTGAACATAAATTACTTCAAAAAATGCATTCTTAGGCTGAACAGCCTCTGATTGTGCTGTTACAATACCTTCAATAGCAAATTTCTTTCCTTTTAAATCTGGAACATCACCAGTGCCTTTTCTAATTTCAGCAATGGTTTTAAGTTCAGCTTGTGGAGCTGGAGCCATCCACTTAATAATATTTTCAGTTAATGGTACATTAGTGTACATATCATCCCCAGTTACTTCAAAGTCAGAGAAGAAGGTTGTGCCAGCAACAATTATCTTTGCACCATTTGCTAACTGTTCTGCGCCAATTAATCCAACCTTTCCTTTTGCTACAGCAACATTATCCTTAGCGTTGTCAGCATCTGAACTTTCTGTAGTTTCATGACTTTGCACTAAGAAATCAACCTTAGAAGTATCAGCACCTTCTTTAAGTAATACGGAAGCCCCACTATAGAAACTATACTTACTTCCATCTGCAACGCCCTTAGTTAATCCAAATCTATCTTTATTATACTTGGTGAACATAAGTCTAAATGCTTGTCCTTCATTAGTTGTATTGTCTACAACCTGGTCATCATTTACCCTCATATTAGTTCCTATTGCTTCAAGAACTCTATTAGATTGTATTCCATTACTATATTCACCTGTACCATCTTTATAGTCTGCCTTTGTAGTTAAAATTATATTTCCACCCTTTTCAGTAAATCTTTTAATAGCAGCAATTTCTGAATCAGAGTAGGTAGCAACCTTTAATCCGTTGTCAGGGTCATTAGTACTTTGTGGATCTGTTAAAACTAATAGGGAGGTATCAGCAAGAACTTCATCTGTAATTTCTTTTTCATTAATTACAACTCTTGCACCATTTTTTATTAACATATCCTTAAAGCCATTAATTTTATTTGCATAGTTTCCAGTTACATATTGATTGTAATGTGCACCATCAATAACAACCTTAACTATCTCCTCTTTATTTAAAACCTTCAGCTTAACACTTGCTGTAGAAACCTTATCTGAGCCATTCACATTAACTGTTGCTCTAGCATAAATAGTGTATTCTCCAGCTCTGTTAAATTTATAGGATTGAACAGTATTAACTAATTCAGTTGGCTTTAAAGAAGCTGCCACTTGTTCTCCTATTTTATTTTTCTCAGTAGTATCATTTAAAAAATACTCAACTTTAACATTATTATAAGCTTTTGAATCATTATTAAATAAGGTTGCAGTAAAGTTTATCTCCTCATTAGGGAATGCAACTTCAGAAGAAGTCTGCACTGAGGAGATTCCTACTGCTACAGTATCTGCAGTCCAAACTGGAGCAGTTACAGCAATATCCTTATCCTTCTGATCTACTTTTACATAATAATAGGTATAAGCATTATCTAACTGAAAATCCCAGCTAACTTCGTTGTCAGTAAAAGTTTTAGAAGCAACTTCTGCTCCTCCATTGGCAATGATAGATATTTTTGAAATTATATCTTCATTATCTGGGTCTGTAATGTTAACTTTAAAATTAAGCTTGTCAGCTCCTATGATATTACTTCCCATTGGCATATCATTAACAGTATAGCTAACTCTTAAGTTACTATCTTCCGTTGCATAAACCTTCATTTCTCTCATAGATTGATATAGGGAATCCCTATCTAAAGCTGGTGCATCAATAACCGTTCTTGCTGTATTAGAGGTAATCCAATTACGCTTATGGTTATCTTGGTTGTTTGTAGGTGCTAAGTGCCAGCCTTTGTCTAAAGCTCTTGTATAATACTCATAACTTGGGAAATAACCTGAGCCTCTAACTGGACCTTCTCCATTACCAACCTCTATTAAAGAAACTAATTGATCTGTTGCCTTGCTATAGAAACCAAAATCACCAAAATCACCAAAGGTCTTACCTGGGTGGTTTAACTGGCTTATGCCTTCTGGTGCCTTTTGTAATTGACTGTAATAATTTTTAAGATTCATAGACTTATTGGTTCTAGTTTCAAAACCAGGTGTGTTGAAAGTATTAATATGACCCCATCCACCAGTAGAACCAGACCAAGTCATTTCATAGCCATACATAGCTGTGAATTCATTATCTTTATTATACTTATCAGCAGTTTCATGAGCGTTTGTCCATTTTGTACTTGCAGAACCATCTAAAATATTTGCCTTAACATCATTATCAAACCAGTTTGAGTGGTCTGTTATGGCAATATAGTCTGCATTTCCTTTATCTCTTGCCCACTGATAAGCTTCGTCTAAAGTACCCGTACCATCAGATATATCTGTATGAGCATGAAGCTGTCCAAAATAAAGATTACTACTTACTTCACCAACATTAAAGGACCATTGCTTACTAGCCTCATTGCCTAATGTATCCTTAAGTAAAACCTTTACATTGTGACTTCCTTCTGCTAAATCAGCTTCTGGCACATAAGAAACCTTACTCTCTGTAACTGTTGCTTTACTTGTTACATCCTTTTCATCAAGAATAAGTTTTACAGTAGCAACATCAACTGCAGTAGCATCTTGGAAAGCTGCTGAAATTTCTGGTTTTGTATTAGCTTGTGTTGATCCATTAGCTGGTTTTAAATCCCCAATTGCTGGTCCCTCAACATCAGCTTTTTCTTTAACTGTTACCTGACAAGTTGCTGTTACTTTAGGATTAGCCTTTGAAGCTACAGTAATTGTTGCAGTTCCAGCCTTAACAGCAGTAACTGTTCCATTAGCTACAGTAGCAACCTGCGGTGAATCACTTGTCCAGATAACCTCCTTTTCAGTGGTGTTTTCTGGTGTATAAGTAACCCCTAATAAAGACGTAGCACCAACTTCTAAGTCTAGCTTATCTTGTACCTTAAGTCCTGTAACTGGAACTTCCTGTGGTACTTGTCCACTAGTTGTAGTTATCTTAACATCATCAAAAGCAACATTGCTCTCATTCTTTGTATAAGTAAACCTAACCTTAGTAGTACCTGGAGCTAAAGGAAATCTTTTTATACCTGCCTCAGTTTGTGGTGTCACAGCCATTTCTTCAATTTTAGACCATGTTCCATTTATCAATGCCTCAATTAAAAAAGTCCCTTTAGCACTTTGACCCTTCATCCAAAAACTTAAGTTACCACCACCTGGCAAATTAAATTCAGGTGAGAGTAAGCTTGAACCAGTAGCTCCGAACTTTAATGAGTTAGGTCCACTTGGTCCCGAGCTTGTAGCCTTATCATAAATTCCAATTGCATTTAAGGTCCATCCCTTATATTCTTTTTCAGCTGCCTTGTAAGAATTGAAAGTTTCTGAAAGAACTTCAACCTCCCCTTCTGCATAAACTGGCAATATTGGTTGCAACACCATTGAAAATACCATTGCAAGCACAACAATCCAGCTTAATGCTTTTTTTTGTTTAACGATAGCCATTAAACTTTCCCCCTTCTTTTTATTTTTGTGTAGAGCCCCGCCGTAAAAGGCTCTACATTGCATAAGTTAAGTTATAGTATTTCATTTTAAACTTAATCCATGCAATATAAGTTTATCATAGAATTTATGGAATATTAATACTTTTTTGTATATTTTAAATGCTTTATAACAATATTTTACTTATACTTAAATTACCTTTAACAACAGGTAGTTTTTATTTACCATTTATTTATTTCTCTAAGAATCTTTCTACATAGAATATTATGTACTATAATATACTTATAGGTTAAGCCTATCTATTACAAATGTATGAGGTGAAAATATGACAGATTTTGAAACGCTGTTTCCTGATGAGAGGAATGCACATATAAATGAACCAATCTTAAGACAATCTCAATTAGTAATGCTTAGAATCCTAAAAATTGTAGATTATATTTGCAAGGAAAATAATATAGACTATTGGTTAGACTCAGGAACACTTTTAGGTGCAGTTAGACACGGGGGTTTCATTCCCTGGGATGATGATATAGATATTGCTATGCCAAGGGAGCATTATGATAAGTTTATTGAAATTATTTCAGACAAGCTTCCAGAGGATTTATACTTTAAATCCTATGATACTCCTGAAACTTCAAAGCATACTTGGGGAAATGTAATAGATAAAAAATCCCGTATAATCGAAAAGGGAGCTGAAGATCAACTTAGTGGTCTTTACATAGACATTTTCCCTCTTGATAGCTATAGTGATAATTTCTTTAAAAGAAACTTTTATGAGAAGTTGCATAAACACCTTTTCATAAAATCCTTCTTAGTCAACGCACCTTTGAAGAAACCCTTCTTTAAAGGTAGTAATCTTCCTAAAAATATAATTAGACTCCTTAGCAGAGCCACAATTATATTTTCCATACTGAATCACAAGAAAATATACAATCTAAGTTTAAAAACAAGAGAAAAAAGAATTGCTAATATGAAAAACAATGCTAAAACAAATTATGGCTACGGAACAGATATTTTGAATTGGGACAAGGTCCTTAAAGCTGAGGTTATTTATCCTTTAAAGAGGATGAGCTTTGAAGATGGAGAGTTTTTAGTGCCAAATGATTGCCATAGTTTTTTAACTACTCTATATGGTAGCAATTACATGACACCACCTCCTGAGTATAATAGATATGCTCATTGTGAAAATGTTAAGCCAATTGCTTCAAAGGAAGAAATTGATGAGTTAAATAAAGTATTAAAGGCACTACCTTAAAAAGTAGTGCCTTTCCTATATGTTATTTATCATCTAATGTAATAACTTATCCGCTAAAATATCAACAATTTGTTTGCAGGCAGTACCATCCCCATAAGGATTACTTGCTCTACTCATTTTTTCGTACTCTTCTTTATTATTTAATAGTTCCTTAAAAGTAGAGTATATGGTTTCTTCCTCTGTACCAACTAACTTTAAGGTACCAGCTGCAATTCCTTCTGGTCTCTCTGTAGTATCTCTCATAACTAGCACTGGTTTTCCTAAGGATGGAGCTTCTTCCTGAACTCCACCACTATCAGTTAATATCATATAAGAACGATTTAAAAAGTTATGAAAGTCAATAACTTCAAGAGGTTCAATAATATTAATCCTGTGTTGGTTTTCAAAAACCTCCGCTGCTGCTTCTCTAACTAGAGGATTCATATGAATTGGGTAAATAACTCTAATATCCTCATGCTCATCAACAATTCTTTTAATTGCTCTAAACATATTTCTTAAAGGCTCACCTAAGTTTTCCCTTCTGTGGGCTGTAAGCATAATTAATTTATCCTTTCCAAGCCAATCAAAGAGCTCATGATGATAATCTTTCCTTATAGTTGTTTTTAAAGCATCAATGGCTGTATTTCCTGTAACGTAAACACTTTCTGGTTTCTTACCTTCCTTCAACAAGTTCTCTTTAGATACTTCAGTTGGAGCAAAATTAAAAGTTGCTATAATCCCTGTAGCCTGTCTGTTAAACTCTTCTGGAAATGGAGAATATATATTGTAGGTTCTAAGCCCTGCCTCTACATGGCCAACTGGAATCTGCATATAAAAACATGCCAGTGAGGTAACAAAAGTTGTTGAAGTATCCCCATGAACTAAAACTACATCTGGTTTAACCTCTTCCAATATAACCCTCATTTTATCTAAAATATTCACCGTTACATCAAATAGCGTTTGTTTATCTTTCATAACAGAAAGGTCATAATCTGGTACTACTTCAAAGGCATTTAGAACCTGATCTAACATCTGTCTATGTTGTCCTGTTACACAAACCACAGTGTTAAATTCACTTCTCCTCTTTAGCTCTTTAACTAGCGGACACATCTTAATTGCTTCAGGTCTAGTTCCAAAAACCACCATTATCTTCTTCATGCTTATTCTCCTAACTAAATTGGATTTAAATTATATTTATAGGTGATAATTTATCTCACACTTACTTATAGGTTTGCAAATGTAATGACCTTGTTCCTATTCTTTATAATTCTTCTCAAATCTCCAAGAATCTCTGCACATTTCTAATAAACCTCTTTTTGCAATCCAGCCTAGCTCTCGTTTTGCTTTACTTACATCTGCATAACAAGAAGCTATATCTCCTGGTCTTCTATCTACTATTTCATAAGGCACTTTAATTCCATTTGCATCTTCAAAAGCCTTTGTTAACTGTAAAACTGAAGTACCTTGCCCAGTTCCTAAATTATATACATGAGCTCCTGTTGTTAGATTGTTTAGTGCTGCAACATGACCTTCAGCAAGATCCATTACATGAATATAATCTCTAACCCCTGTACCATCTACAGTAAGATAGTCATTTCCAAATACTCTTAGTTTACTTAGCTTTCCTTTTGCTACCTGTGTAACGTAGGGCATTAAGTTATTAGGAATACCATTAGGAGCTTCCCCAATTAATCCACTTTCATGTGCTCCTACTGGATTAAAGTATCTAAGTAGTGCTACTGAGAAATTTGGGTTAACTTTTGCTACATCCTTAATGATCCTCTCACTCATAGCTTTAGTTTCACCATATGGATTTGTAGTAGGTAAAAGTTCCATAGTTTCAACAAATGGTACTTGGTTATCTCCATAAACTGTTGCAGATGAAGAGAATACAAATTTGTTAACATTGTATTTTTTACACATTTTGCAAAGAACCATTGTGCTTACTAAGTTGTTGTAATAATAAGCTAGTGGCTTTTCTACGGATTCACCTACTGCCTTAAGACCCGCAAAATGAATTACTCCATCTATTTCATGATTTGAGAAGATAGTTTCTAGTGCTACTTCATCAGTTACATCTATCTTATAAAAAGTTACTTCTTTATTGGTTATTTTTTTTATTTTGTCTATAGTTTCAGCCTTACTGTTGCAAAGATTATCGGCAATAATCACTGTGTGATTATTTTTTAATAGTTCCACACAAGTATGTGAGCCTATATATCCGGCACCGCCGGTTACTAGTATGTTCATCGAAATTTGTCCCCTTCCATTTGCAGTTACTTTAATACAAAGCAATCTGAATTTATAATAGATTAATTACAGCTATTCTGGCTTATGCCTTTTTTACTTTTTACTTATTTTTCTTTAGTAAAAGCCTCAGCTTAACAAGCTATACATAGTTTTAAAGACCATTTTCAACACTTTTTCCTTACAACATCATAGTTTTTAAATATAAACATATAGTTTAATACTTTATATTATAGCATAAATTTTGATAAAATGTATAAAGTTAGTTATATTCAATGTGAAAGGGTTGTAGTTTTAAAAACTACAACCCCCTAAAATGTCAACCTATAAAATTAATTTATAAAGTGAAATTTATTTTTTCCCAATATAAATTCCCTCTATATTTTCTTCAGTAAAAATCTCATCCACTAGTTTTAAAATTTCTTCTTTAGTTTCAGCCTCAGACTTATCCTTGAAATATATAGTTGGTTCTATTTTATCTTTATATACTATTTTGCAATAATATTTCATTATTCATAGTTCTCCAGTGTTTTTTTGATTTCATTAGCAAAAGCTTCGCAATCTTCAACCTTAATGGACTTAGGATAATTAAGTGCAAATACCTTCTTCATCTTTTCTATAACATCATCAGTAAAGTAAATTTTGCCATCCTTAATATCTTCTACTCCATCAAATCTTAAGTTTCCAGCATTTATTTCAATAGCCTTCTCTAAAGAAATTCCCTCAGGTAGAATCATATCTATTCTATCTTCAAAGATCTTAGCTGGGTATCCACCTACTAATCCATTAGGACCAGGTAAGTGCATTAAAAAGCCTTCATTAAACATAATGCTTTGAGTTATCTTTGCCACATCTGAAGATATCATAAGATTTCTTGTTGGGCCTGATACAGTACTCATTTTTGCAAGGTTGAATATTTCCTCATCACTGATTCCTTGAACCTTTTCTCCATTAACCTTACATTCCATATAATATGGAGAACCTTTTGCTGAGGCTTCCTTTGAAACATAAGTATTAAGGAAGTGGCTTCCAAGCATTAACACATCAACCTGTTGAGGTGATACATTAAGCTTTTTACCTAAGCCCATTTGTATTCTAGGAATTAAATGGTTTAGATTTCCTGCACCAGTAAAAGGTGCTAATCCAACACTTTCTAAAGCAGGGCAAACTCCATCTGGGAAACTTGTATTAATTACCTTGGCATCAATTTTTGATAGTTTTACTGCCTGCATTACTTTATAAATTAAAGGAATTGCTAGTGGTAACCATACACCATATCCAATTTCATTTGGATATGAGAATTCTCCATATTTAAAGCCTTTCATAAATCTACCTGTATAGGCAATTATATCTGGCTTAATTTTAGTTAATAATTCTGCAGTAGCTTCCACATTGTTAAAATCTGTTGATATTACACTAATATTAGGATAGTATCCCATAAGGCCAGCTGATATTAGTGTCATATTAACTCTTTTTTGAGCTTCTTCAATAGATCTTGTTGCTACTACTATCTCGAAGTTTTCAATGCCTTTTGTTCTTGCAAGAAAATCTAGTACGTAAGCTCCTGTGCTTCCGTAACCAGCTATCATTATCTTTTTAGCCATTTTTCATTTCTCCCTTTTTCAACATCTTCAGCAGTATTTAAGTTTATCCAGTTATCCCCATCAATTATAACTGGTTCCATTGGATAATCCTTAATTGCTAAATTAATAGAAATCAACCCATTTCTTAAATCAGGTTCCTCTGAAATATTGCTACTAAATTGATCTAGTAACTCAACGAACTTTTTAGCTCCCTTACCACCAAACTTCCAAAGTTGCATACTTTCCCCAATCACTAAATTCTTGTCTTTGATAAATCTAAACACATCAATATGCTCTCTATCATAAACAAACTCTTCAACCTTATTATTTCTGCCTACTGCAACCACACTTCTTTGAGGGTTTATCTCAACAGCTCTTACAGCTACAGCATTTTCTGCTGGATTGCTTGTAATAGCCTTATAGTACTCAAGAGGCATAAGTAAATCTCCTTCAGTTACTACAATGCTATCCGCATCATCAAGTTCCTGACCAGATAAAGCTAAAGAATATTCACAACCATGGTAACTATAATGCTTGTTATAAACATAAGTTAGTTTCATGCCAAACATACTATTTCCCATAGCTTCTTGTATTTGTTCAGCCTTATAGCCTACAACAATTACCGTTTCTTCTATATCACATTCACTAAGACAATACAAAATGTGCTTTAAAGCATTAGTTCCATGAAGATCAATTAAACACTTTGGAGTATTCTTAGAATAAGGTTCTAATCTGCTACCCACTCCTGCTGCAAGAATAACTGCTTTCTTTTTCATTGCTTTAACCTCACATCTTCTATAAATTATAGTATTTTTTCATCCACTCAACAGTTTCTCTAATTCCCTCTTCAAGAGAAACTTTTATTTCAACACCTAACATTTTTTTAGCTTTGCTGATGTCTAGTAATCTTCTTTGTGGGTCCCCAACTCTAGATAAGCTATATTCAACTTCAGTAGTCTTTCCTGTGATCTTAAAGATCATATCTAGAAGTTCTTGAAGAGTAACCTCTTGATCACTTCCAATGTTATAGCTTTCTCCTGAAGGAGAGTTTTGCATTGCTAAATAAGTAGCCTCAGCGCAATCACTCATGTATAAGAAAGTTCTTTTTATCTTATCTGCATCTTTGTTAATTATAAGTTTCTCTCCACGTAAAACTCTATTAATTAAATAAGGAATAACATGGTTATCATCTATATCTCTAGGTCCATAAACATTCGCATATCTTAAATGACAAATATCCATTTTATCTTTATAGAAGTTACCAACGTGCTCTGTTAATATTTTTCCTTGTGCATAAGACCATCTTGTTGTAGTCTCAACAGCATCATATAAAGTTGGAGTTAACTCATCTGTAGGTATTCTTTGTGGATGACCATAAATTTCTGAACTTGAAGCATTAACAAACTTCTTAACTCCATTTTTTAATGCCCAGTCTATCATAACTTTTGTACCATGACAGTTAACCATATATGTATCTACAGGAGCCTCATAAAAATACTTTGTTGGTACAATAGCTGCAAGGTGATATATTTTATCAACATCTTTTATATCCATAGAGTCAATGTCTAAAATATCTCCCTCTATAAATTGAAAGTTCTCATTGTTTATAATTCCATCTAGATTCTCCATAGTTCCTCTAAAGAAATTATCTATTCCTATTACCTGTTCTCCTTCAGCAATACACTTTTCTGCTAAGTAAGAGCCAGTTAATCCGGCAACACCAGTAATTAATGTTTTCATTGTAAATCACTCTCCTTAATAGTTAATTATATACCTAAAAATAATCTTTTCGCTAAAAATTTATCTAATCCTGCTTTTTCAATTTTCTCAGCAGTATTTTTTATATCATAAGGAACTTGGCAAAATTCTATGGATTTTTTTTCTGTATCATAAATAGCATATTGAGCATCATTTAATCCATTTCGTGGTTGACCCACACTTCCTGGGTTTACAACTTGTAACTCTCCAAAATTAAAGCTAAAACGGAGATGAGAATGTCCCACAAAGACTAAATCATATTTACGTCTACTAAATATTCTTTCTAAATCCTCCTTTGACGTTGAAGGAAATATATATTGCCAATAGGGATCTTCTAAGCCACCATGATATACTTCAATTCCAAACTCATCATATAAATGTTTTTGTTTAAGATTTCTTAAAAAGCTTAAAGACTCCTGATTTAGTTGATCTCTAGTCCAATTTATTGCATATCTTCCATGTTCAGTTCTGAACCTAGTAAGGTCATTGTTCAAGATAGCATTATCATGGTTTCCTAAAACACAACCTAATAGGTCTAACTGAGATAAGAGCTTTATTGTTTCATTTGGCTCAGGACCATATCCTAGAATATCACCTAAACAAATATACTTATCTACCTTATTAATACCATCCTGAACTACAGCTTTTAAGGCTTCATAGTTTGAATGTATATCTGATATTATTCCTATCTTCAACATCTTCCCCCCTTCACCAATTATCTTATTGAATTTAACCTACTTATCCTTAAGGAAATTCATTAATCCAGTTTTATTTTCTACTGGAGTTGTAGTTGGTCTTCCTAAATCTTTTCTTGCTCCACCATTAACTTTAACTTCTAATAAAGCTGGACCCTCTGAAACATTTAGCTGAGTTATAGCCTGTTTAAGTTCCTCACTAGTAGTTGCTACAAACACATTTTTATAGCCACAGCTCTTAGCTATTCCTTGAAGATCAATGTTGAAAGCTATAGTTGGTTGACCACCAACAGAATCATGAGCTCCGTTATTAATGATTATATGTTTAAAGTTATTAACCTTTTGATTTCCAATTATAGCAAGGCCACCCATGTGCATTAAAGTAGCGCCATCACCATCTAAGCAGTAAACCTTTCTTTCAGGTTTTGCTAAAGCTATTCCTAAAGCAATTTGAGAAGAATGCCCCATGGAACCCACTGTTAAAAAGTCTCTTTCATGACCTTCGCCTCTAGCTTCTCTAAGTTCAAATAACTCACGAGATGCCATACCAGTAGTAGAAACAATAACTTCATCATTGCCCATAGCAGAAAGAATAACCTCAATAGCCTTCTCTCTATTCATTTCAAAAGAAGTTTGTATCTTCTTTTGTAGCTTATATGCCTCAAAAGTACCCTTTCTAACAACTAGTGCAAAAGGCTCATTAGTGGTTTTCATATGATTTATAGCTTTTTCCAGCTTTTCCTTTGCACTATCAGCAGTATCTTCCTCTGATAGAACTTCATACTTAACACCCATAGTATCTAAAAGTTCCACAGTAACAAGTCCCTGCTTCTTGTGCTGAGGCTCATCCTTTTTACCTGGTTCCCCTCTCCAACCAATTAAAAGAAGAGAAGGTATATTGTAAACTAATGGATCATTTAAAGATAAAAGAGGATTTACAATATTGCCTATACCAGAGTTTTGCATATAAGTTAAAGCAAACTTTCCAGTAGCTAAGTGGTAACCTGATGCCATAGCTAAAGCATTACCTTCATTAGCAGCAATTATATTGTTGCTTTCTTCAGTATTATCCATTACATAAGCACAAAAGTCCTTTAAAAGAGAATCAGGAACTCCTGTAAAGAAGTCCACCTGATTTTCCTTTAACAAATTATAAAACAACTCAGTATTTATCACTTTATTTTCCTCCTGGAATTAAAGTTAAAATTTCTTTTATTGGCATGCAATACTCTTTAGCTTCTAGAGCTCTATCATTCTCTAAAATAGATTTTGCAGTGTTAACCATTGCTGGATAAGCACTTCTAATTAAGTGATTAGCATAAATTACTATGCTAGCTCCTGCCTCATATAATTCTTTGTCAGTCATATGAGAGTAAGAAGTTGGCACAACTACTACTGGAACTTTTTTCTCAAACTGATTGTAGATTGAAAGGAATTCAACGATTTCTTTTCCATCTTTTTGCTGGCTGTGAATCATAATTCCATCAGCTCCAGCTTCTATATAAGCCTTAGCTCTAGCTATAGCATCTTCCATACCAGCTTTTAAAATTAAACTTTCAATTCTTGCAATGATCATAAAATCATTAGTAACTCTAGCTGCTCTTCCTGCTCTAATTTTATCGCAGAAATTTTCTATAGTATCTTGTGTTTGTTGAACTTCTGTTCCAAATAAAGAATTCTTCTTAAGTCCTACTTTATCCTCTATGATTATAGCTGAAACTCCTAATCTTTCTAGAGTTTTAACAGAATACACAAAGTGCTCAATCTTTCCGCCTGTGTCTCCATCTAAAATAATAGGTTTTGTAGTAACTTCTAATATATCATTAATAGTATTAAGTCTTGAAGTTAAGTCAACTAATTCGATATCTGGTTTTCCCTTTGCTGTAGAATCGCATAGAGAACTTACCCACATTCCATCGAACTCTTTAATTTTTCCATCTTTTTCAATCTTAGTTTTCTCAGCAATTAATCCTGTTAAGCCGTTATGTGCTTCCATAATTCTTACTACAGGTTTAGTAGCTAATAACTTTTTAAGTTTTTTCATTCTTGTAGCTGGAGTAGTTCCAATTAAATTTATAGTCTCATCTAGTTTAGAAATAGAAACACCTTCAGTGTATTTTGTTTCAACTAGTTCTCCATTCCACTCTTTAAGAGCTTCAATAACTCTTTCTCTTATATTCTTTTGGATTCCTTCTTTCCAGTCATCTCCATGAACTACATAATCAGGCTTTATCTTTAATAGATTTGGAACCTGATCAAGTTCTTCTTGAGGTACAACCTCTGAAACCCCTTTTATGTTTTCAACAATTTTTTTTCTTTCCTCATAAGTCAATAAAGGTGTTCTCCAATATTCAGATATTACATCATCTGTATGTAGACCTATTATTACTTCTCCAAGCTTTCTTCCCTCTTCAATAACATTTAAGTGCCCATGGTGTATTAGATCAGCACTCATAGCTATATATACTTTTTTCATAGTTATTCCTCCATTTATAATAATATTTTGTGTGTTTATGTGAATAAAATCTACTATTGTAGATTTTTAATAAGAACAATACATAAATAATAGTTACTCATAATTAGTTTGTATTTTCTTGCATAGCATTGTAAAACTTAACCTCTAAATCAATAAAGGTTCAATGTTATTTTTTACATAGTAATATTGTTTTAAATTATCGATTTCTGCAAAGATAATATCTGGTATATACTCATAGTGAACCTTGAAGGTTTCCGCCACATCTAGCAGCATATATTCATAATTAACATAAGGATTTGTACCACTGCCAAACCTAGCTAGCATTTTTTCAAACACAACCTTTGAAATTTTAGTTATACCGATAATTTCTCCATGAATTTTATTTAATTGATGAATATCCTTGGATATTTTATAAATGTAATCATCTTTAACTTCTACGTAAACTTCATCATCCCTGCTACTTAAGTTTGTGATTGTTACAGAGTTATTGTAATTATTGCTATATAACACATCTAACAGTCTTTCTTCAAAGACTATATCTCCTTCAAGCAAAATAAAATCTTTATCAATATAATCCTTTGCCAAGGAAAGTGAGTACATGGTTCCTGTCTTTTCATAACTGTCATTTTCAATAATAATAGTATCTTCTTCTTGAAGTAAAAAATTATACTTTTCTTTGTTATAACCACAAATTAAAATAAATTTTTTGATTCCTTTGTTTTTAAGAAGCCTAATAGTTCTTTTTACCAAGGGCTCATTATTTATATTAATAAGTCCAACGGATTCTCCAAGCTCTTGTTTTCTACCAGCTAATAGAATTACAGCCAATTCAATTTTTGAATGACTTTTTCCAAGATCAATTTTCCTATTCTGATTGCTATTTAGATGTTTCTCTAAATATTTCATACCTACATCACTCAAGTTGTAATTATGCTTATTACCGTTCTTTACTATGGTTATAAGCCCTTGTTTCGCCAGATCTTTAATAAGATAATTAACCTTTCCCACAGAAATGCCTAGGCTTTGGGCTATAGACTTTTGACTTATGTAATTGTTATTACTAATTAACTGCAATATCATACTCTCCATCATAACCTATACCACCTAATTCGTTCAAAATTTGAATCATATAGTAATTATATCCCAACAATTAAAGAAAATCAACATTGTATTACTTCAACACGTTAACCTCTATAAGCTTCCTTCAAATAGTTTAGTTTAAAGCTGAAATTCCTTGAGAATAATGATATAATAAAGTGCAAATATTATGGACGAGGTGAGCTATGGAAATTTTAGTCGGATATACAGGTTTTGTCGGTTCAAATTTAAATTTGCAACGAAAATTCGATAAGACTTTTAATTCCAAAAATATTGAGAACGCTTTTGGTACTAATCCTGATTTATGCGTTTATGCAGGTGTTAGGGCGGAAAAATTTTTAGCCAACAAAGATCCTGAAAAAGATTTAGAAACAATTAAAAATACAATTGAAAACATAAAAAAAATTAATCCTAAGAAGTTGGTGTTAATTTCTACAATCGATGTATATAAAAATCCAGTAAAGGTTAATGAGAACTCAGTTATTGATACAGAAAACTTACATGCTTATGGATTAAATCGTTATTATTTAGAAAATTGGGTAGCTGAAAATATAGAAGATTATCACATTATAAGACTTCCTGGTTTATTTGGTAAAAACCTTAAAAAGAATTTTATTTATGATTTAATAAACCTTATACCTTCTATGCTAAATGAGGCAAAGTATAAGGAATTAGCTGAGAAGAGTGAATTAATTTCAAAGCACTATATAAGTCAAGAAAATGGATTCTATAAGTGTGCCTATAAAACTGAGGAAGAGAGACAGTTATTAAAAGAAGCTTTTGATAACATTGGATTTTCTGCCTTAAACTTTACGGATAGCAGAGGGGTTTTCCAATTCTATAATTTAGCTTATTTATGGAGCCACATAGAAATTGCAATAAAAAATAATATAAGGCTGTTAAATTTAGCAGTTGAACCGGTTTCAGTATCTGAAATTTATAAAAAAGTTAGGGGTACTGACTTCATCAATGAGGTGTCCTCCGTTATTCCTAAGTATGATTTCAACACAATTTACGCTAATAACTTTGGTGGAAAAAATGGGTATATATTTGACAAACAACAATCCATAAATGATATATATAACTTTGTTAAGGATGGTATGAATTAAATGAACTTATCAATTTCAAATATAGCATGGTCTGGTGAGTACGACACTGAAATGTATGAGTTTTTAAAGGAACAAGGCTTTACAGGACTTGAAATTGCTCCTACAAGACTTTTTCCTGAGACTCCATATAATAATTTACTCCAAGCAGAAAGCTTTGCGGCGATGCTGAAAAATAGGTATGGTCTTAGGGTTTCATCGCTACAATCAATATGGTTTGGTAAAAATGAATCTATTTTTGGCACCAACGAGGATAGAGAAACATTAATTGATTATACAAAAAAAGCCATTGAATTTGCAGAGGTAATGGATTGCAAAAATCTGGTTTTTGGCTGTCCTAAAAATAGAAATCTTCCAAACCCTGAAAGTTTGCCCATTGCAATAGGTTTTTTTAGAGAAATAGGTAACTATGCAAAGGATCATAATACAACAATTGCAATTGAGCCAAACCCTACAATTTACAACACAAACTTTATTAATACAACCCAAGAGGCCTTTGAAATTTGCAAACAGATAAATTGTGATAGCATAAAGGTAAACATTGATATGGGTACTATTATACAAAATGGTGAAGACCTTGAAGTAGTTAGGGAAAATCTAGCTTTAGTAAATCATATACACGTATCAGAGCCATATCTTGAAGTTATTAAGCAAAGAGAGTTACATAAAGAATTAAAAACCCTAGATTTTCATAAGTTCATTTCAATAGAAATGAAGAATTTAAACAATATAGAGTTAGTTAAAGAAACAGTTAAGTATATTAAGGGGGTGATTTCTTGATATTTGAGAATGTACAGGGAGTTCCAAAATTTCAGTGCCAGGAGTATTCACCAAAACATACAAAATATTGTATTCTTATTCCAATCATAAATGAGGGTGAGCGTATAAAGAAAGAACTTTTAACTGCTAAATATCATGGAATACATAAACTTTGTGATATTATCCTCTGTGATGGGGGTTCCTCCGATGGCTGCACCGAACCAGAATTGCTGAAAACCCTTGGTGTAAATACCTTACTAACAAAAAAAGATACAGGCAAGCAAGGCGCTCAGCTTAGAATGGGGTTTTGGTGGGCCTTACAACGTGGCTATGAAGGCTTTATAACCATTGATGGAAACAACAAGGATAGTATAGAGGATATTCCTAATTTCGTGGAAAAGCTAGATAAAGGCTACGACTTTGTACAAGGCTCTCGTTTTATTGCTGGTGGAGAAGCTATCAATACACCACTTTCAAGGTACGTTGCAGTTAGACTCATACATGCACCAATTATTTCACTCACTGCAAAGCAATGGTTCACAGATACTACTAATGCCTATAGGGCTTACTCTAAAAAATATATAACACATCCAGAGGTTAAACCTTTTAGAGATATTTTTATGACCTATGAGCTTCTTGCATATTTTTCAGTGAGAGCAAACCAGTTAGGGCTTAAAACTTGTGAAGTACCAGTAAAAAGACAATATCCAAGAAAAGGAAAGACTCCTACAAAGATAAGTCCAGTTAAAGGTAATTATGAGTTAATTAAGATTTTATTTAAGACTTGGAAAGGTGACTATAAACCATTATGAAGATAGAAAGTAGTAAAATAACTAAAAACAATAATAAAATTAATTTTCTTCTCATAACTATCTTAACAGTTTTTCTTTTTATATCCTTTTACAAAGGTGTTTATACAAATGCCCTAGCAAATTCCTTTGATAATAACTTTACTAATAGTTTTGAGTCCTTTCAAAAGGATTCAGATAGTATAGTAATTTCCTCTCTCATTTATAACAAGCAATTTAGAAATAATAATGGAGTTATGACCGTCTTACAAGATGAAGGGATATCTACTAGCAGTATTTTTGAAGGTTATAGAAATGATGTGAAGTTTTCTGAAAACAATTTCAAAGAATATACCTCTCAGACTGGGTTGCACACCATGGTCTATACCTTCTTTGATAATGTGCTTCCATTCTCTAATTCCTTAAAATTAGACTTCTATTATGGTATAAATGCCCTTTTATCATCAATTATATTAGCTATATTTGTTGCATGGATCTCAAAAAAGACAAGTTGGCTTGTTGGTTTTGGCTTAATACTTTATATTTCAGTTTACGACGTTTGGATTATTCAATTTGCTAAGAGTATTTATTGGGTGATGTGGACATGGTTTCTGCCCATGATAATTTCAATTTTTCTCCTGGAGAGATACTCAAAGACCAAGGTATATTCCTACACTACTTCCTTTGTTCTAATTTGTGTAGCTATAATTTTAAAGTGTCTTTGCGGCTTTGAATATATAACAACTATAATGATTTCCTTAACAGTACCATACTTTTTTTATTGGGTAACAATGAAATGGAAGTTAATAGACGCTATAAAGAAGTTGCTTGTTGTTTCCTTTGGGGCTTTAAGTGGCTTTATAATATCCTTAGGAATTTATATTATCCAGTATTCTGTACATTATAATTCAATTTCAAAAGCTATTAAGCAATTATCTATAACTGCTTTTAAGAGAATACCAGGGAATACTGATGTTTTAAACGATATCCTAGCTTCTGGCGTCAGTGCAGATACAATAGATATTTACAAAAAAAGCCTAGAGGTTTCTCCAATGAGTGTTGTTTGGACCTATATGACTAAAACCTTTGAACCTATATTTGGACCAATACTTGGTCCTGTACCTTACGGACATTTTATTTGGTTTATTTTAATAGTTTCAGTGCTTAGCATAGGTCTTCTATGTAGCCGAATTTTATCAAAAAAAGTTAAGCTCAATATTATAGGGTTGGTTATTGCTACCTTTGTAGCATTTATTGCGCCAATTTCCTGGTATGCCTTAGCAAAAGGGCATTCCTATATTCATACCCATATAAATTTTATTCTATGGGACTTACCATTTTTACTTTTTGGAATATCAATGTCCATCTATGTTCTTAGTATTTTTCTAGTATATATAACAAGGTGGGATAAATTATCCACTATACTATTTAAATATAACATAACTAATGATAGTAAAAGGAAAGGTGGTTCTTTATAATGGCCTACGACAAAATAATAATAGGTGCTGGCTTGTACGGCTTATATTCTGCACTCTTTTGTGGAAAGCAAGGGGATGAGGTTCTTGTACTTGAATGTGAAGATGCCCCCTTTAAGCGAGCTACCTACATAAATCAAGCAAGGGTTCATATGGGATACCATTACCCAAGATCAATTTCTACTGCAATAAAATCAAGAGGTTATTTTCACCGATTTAATAAGGATTATGGCTTTTGCGTCCATAGCAAATTTGATAAAGTCTATGCAACCAGCAAAAATTTTAGTTGGACAAATGCTGAGCAGTTTAGAAAGTTTTGTAAGGATTCAAATATCCATTGTGATGATATTGCACCCTCAAAATATTTTAAAGATGGCATGTGTGATGGTGCCTTCTTAACTACAGAATACACTTATGATGCAGAAATCTTGAAAGAATGGCTACTTAAAGAGCTAGAGAATTATCCTAATATAAAAGTTAGATATTCATCTAATATAGAATCTATAGTAAAAAAGGATAATCTATTTGAAATAATGCTAAAAACAGGTGAGAAACTAGAGAGCGGCTTTGTTTTAAACTCAACCTATGCAAGCGTGAATCAAATTCATCAATTATTAGGATATGAACCCTTCAAGATCAAATATGAGATTTGTGAGATAATACTATGTAAAGTTAATGAGGAGTTAAAGAATACTGGTATAACGGTTATGGATGGTCCATTTTTTTCCATTATGCCCTTTGGTAAAACTGGTTATCACTCTTTAACCTCCGTTACCTTTACACCTCATATTACCAGTTATGATAGCGTTCCAACTTTTGATTGCCAAAAAAGAAGTGGTGGCTTTTGCTCACCAGAAAATCTTGGCAACTGTAATGATTGTCCTGCAAAGCCTGAAAGTGCTTGGCCCTACATGTCTAACATTACAAAAAAATATATGAAGGATAAATTTGAATTTGAATATGTTGGCTCCTTATTTTCTATGAAGCCCATTTTAAAAGCTTCAGAAATCGATGACTCAAGACCAACAGTAATAAAACAGTATAGTAGTAATCCAACCTTTATAAGTGTGTTATCAGGAAAGATTAATACAGTATACGATTTGGACGAGGTGTTAAGGAATGGTAAGTAATAAAGAGAAAAATTTTATTTCAGCGGTTATTTATGTTAATAATAATGAAGACCATATTGGATATTTTCTTGAAAATTTAAACTCTGTTTTAGAAGAAAACTTTGAAAAATATGAAATTATCTGTGTGAATGATAGCTCCACAGACAAAAGCATAGAAAAAATAAGAGAATTTGGAGATAAAGTTAAAGGCCCTGTTTTAAGTGTTATAAACATGAGCTTCTATCAAGGAATGGAACTTTCCATGAATGCAGGGGTGGATCTTGCTATTGGAGACTTTGTCTATGAATTTGATTCATTATTCATTGATTATGACCTAAATACAATAATAGATTTATATAGAGTTTCCTTAAAGGGTTTCGATATTGTAAGTGCCACCTCAAGCAAGGCTAAGGGAACCTTTTCAGAGCTATTCTATAAAGTATTTAACTCAACCTCAAATAGTACCTACAACATACAAACTGAAAGTTTTAGGATATTATCAAGACGGGCAATAAATAGAGTACACTCTATGAGCAAAACTATACCTTATAGAAAAGTTATGTATGCGAACTGTGGCCTAAAGTTTGAAAGACTCGTATACTCACAGATAAGACAAAATAAACCTAAGCATACAAAAGAAATAAGGGATAAAAGAAAAGAACTAGCTACCGATAGCTTAATCCTGTTCACAGATATTGCATACAAATTCTCAATAACTATGACCCTTGTGATGATGTTTATTGCAATATTAGTTGGTTTTTATACTGTCTTCATCTTCCTCAAAGGAGATCCTGTAGCCGGTTGGACAACTACCATGCTATTCCTGGATTTTGGCTTCATTGGAATATTTGCTGTTTTAGCAATAATAATAAAGTACCTATCTATTCTGATAAACCTGACCTTTAAAATGCAAAAATATACTATTGAATCTATAGAAAAAATAACAAAATAGCATGAAGATGGTAGAATCCTTTAAAAAGAATAGAACAGGAATATTGTTAATGCTTATCTCCTCCCTCTGCGTATGCTTTGGGCAGTTACTTTGGAAACTATCTTCCTCTGGAGGCATGGTAGAATTACTATTGGGTTTTGCTCTTTATGCACTTGGAGCCTTAATAATGATTTTTGCATATAGGTTTGGTAGCTTATCGGTGTTACAACCAATGCTGAGTTTGAATTATGTATTCAGTATAATTCTTGCAAATGCTGTTTTAAAAGAACAAATTACACCTTTAAAGGCAATAGGGGTAATTATTATTATACTAGGAGTCATATTGATTGGTGGTGGTGATGATTAATACTTTGAATCTTATGCTGCTTCTAACAATGACTATTCTAGGTGCCTTTGCTGGACTGTTTCTTAAGAAGGCCTCTAGTAGCCCTTTTAAAAGCCTAATTTTAAATATAAACTTATATTTAGGTGGAGGATTATATTTTCTTTCAGCACTTATTAATATATATATCTTAAAATATCTTGATTATAGTGTTGTTTTACCACTAACTTCAATGACTTATATTTGGACTATGCTTATATCCTTCTTTATTCTTCATGAGAAGATAAGTGTAAAGAAAATTATAGGCATAGCACTAATCCTAGTAGGTGCCCTCTGTGTTGCAATAGGATAACTTGAATAAATAAAAAACTGTGATAAGTTTCTATAATTTTAAAAACTTTACTGATAAAGAAAATCCAGTAGTAAGTAGCCGGAACTGCTCTTCTACTGGATTTTCTTCTCGCCAAGGAAGGACTGAGCCCTTCCAGCTTACATAAACCTCTTACTTCTTAATATGGCTGCAAGAGTGAAGGAATCATTAATTTGCCCTTCTAAAGCCATTTTATATACTATGTCAAAGTCATATAAAACTATATTCTTAATACCCTCTTCCTCCTGAACCATACTATTTTCAATGATAGTATCTAATCCTAGAAATAAGTTTACCTTGCTGTTCATTAAGCCAGAGTCCACATGCATATATCCCAAGGGAATTATATTTTCACTTACACAGGAAATCTCCTCCTGCATTTCACGCTTAGCATTGTTAATTGGCTCTTCTCCATCCTCTGAAAAGCCTCTTGGTATTTCTAAGGAGTACTGATTAATGGCTCTTCTATAAATATTTAAAAGGATTACCTTCTTATCCTTAGTCACAGGTAATATGGCTGCTCCACCTTTTAAATTTTCAATAGAAACTATATTATTGTACAAAAATATCTTAAAATAGTTATTTTCAAATATTATCTTCTTTTCCATTGCGCCACCTCCTATTGTTCAATAGAGTTAAGTGAAAACTGCTTTATTGCATCATAAATATTATCTCGTGTTTCTATTTCCTTAATCTTACCTTTTCCCTCTAATTCCAACATTTTAATAGTTCTTTCAGTGGAACTTAAGATTGGCTTTGCTAGTATTTTGAATGTTTTCCCAAGAAGTTTTGCCCCAATAAACGAGGCAATACCATCCAAAGCTAAATCAATAGCAAACCCCGCTCCATCTCCTGCCATACTATCCTGTCCCAAGGACATAATGGATAGCTTTTTCTTAGTTTTTTCAATTAACTTCTTATTCTCTAAGCTAATAATTTTTGGAAGTTCTGCATCAAAGGTAAAGAGATAATCAACAAAGCCTTCCTGCAGCTTACACATATTGTTCTCATCTGATGGTTTTTCCAAGCCTTTCACAAACTTCTTATATTCATTTAGTCCCCTTATATGCACTATTTGCTCAAGATTCAGGTTTGCTAGCACACCAGTATTAAAAAACCAGGTGTTTAAGTATTCCTTTTTACATATCTTTGTTAAATCTCCTCTTGATACATTACTATTAAAATATACCTTCTCCGGTGTTACTCCATTTTTAACAAGGTTTTCTGGATAAGCGGCAGAAGTTCCTAAAAAACTTGGTAGGTTAAAGTTATATATAACATCAACATAACTATTTATAGTTTCAAAAGATGTGGTTTCTTTGAAGTCTGTTATTTTAGTAGTATCTCTTATTATTTGCCTTGTTAAAGCTCCTTCTTTATTAACATTGAAAAGCTTGTCTGCCCAACGTTTTTTATCTTCTTCAAGAATATTTAAACCTTCTAAATTGCAAAGGACTTGATTTTCAAAATACTCTCCAACATCCGTTAAGTTCCAAGTTATGGCACTGTCCAAATTAAGAGCTTCCAGATAACCTAACAATTCCTTACTCCTAGCTTTATCTATGCTTAGAGTACCATTTGCCTCAAATCTTTTATATATATCACCTAAACTTGATATTCCACTTCTAACAGAAGGTACTATTATACCCTTCTCCACATATTCTAGGCCCCGATCTTCTTTCATAAACTTTACCAAAAACTCATTATTGATAAAAAAGGTATCGGGAATTATTACATTATCATAAAGAAGGCTATAAAAATTAATTAAGGCCTTGAAGTTATAATAATCCATGTTCTTTACCAATATATTGTCGGCATATATAAAATAAACATCTGCTAAATTTATTTTCTTTTTTAGTTTCACAAAAGCTCCTCCAATTAAATCAATGAATTCTAGTCTTGCTTTCTTTCATAATGACTTTAAAAATAATATTCTTCCAAGATGTTGAATTTCCTTTATTTTTTTCTCTGATACTATTTTACAATAATTTTCTTTGAGCAATATACTAAATCAAACAAATCAATTATGTTATCCTTATTAAAGTCAAAATTTGAGTTCCAATTAGCTTCTACACTCTTTGTATTATAACCCTTAGCTATGGTAGCCAAATCTAAAATAGTTACTTCTCCGTCCTTATCAATATCACACTGGCTCGTGAAATTTGCTTTCAGCTGAATATCATCAGTAACTTTAAATTTATATGTGTGATCATTACACAATACTTTTCCAAGGTTGTCACTCCAGTTTAGAAAAACAAACCCCTCATTAGGTACTGCTGTTAATTCTACACTATCTTCATAGTTGTAATCTTCTAATAATCCAAGAACTATTCCATTAATTGATGAAACATTTACTTTTAATCCTGTTTCCTTTGTCCACTTTGCATACAGCTTTACATCTGAAGTAACCTTATCTACTTCAAATCTCCACTTATTTATACACTCTGCTTCCTTATACCAACCTCCAAAGATATAATTTGGTCGTACTGGTTTTGTTGGTTCAATAATTATACTATTTGGTGCTACATTAACTGAATTGATGGTTGAGCCTCCTTGACTGTCGTACTCCACAATATAGGCAGCTATTGGCACTGAACGAAGGCATGGGTATTTATATGAACCTTTAGAAGGTATTTCCCAAATATCTACAAAGTTAAAGCTTCTATAAGAACTCTCCAATTTCATTTCATCAGCAGATAATTTAGTAGCTTCAATTACTGTGCCATTATCTACTCCTTGTTCATTGGTATTTAAATAGTAAGCACTTGTAATAGTTCCACCTTCCACATATCCTGCCACTCCCCCATTATAGGAATTATCTAAAGCTGTAGAGGATATATCTCCTACATTGTATACATTAGCCACCGCTCCACTACTATTTACACCAACTAATCCACCCGTGAAGGCAGATTTAGCACTTGAATATACATTTGCAGCATTAAAGCTATTTTCTATAGTTCCATAGTTATTCCCAGCAAATCCCCCAGTATACGCGTTATTATCAGAGCTTGAAGCTACTCTTCCTATATTGTAACACTCAATAAATATTCCTCCATTGATCTGCCCTGCTACTCCTCCTGCATATGCGTTAGAGGTAGCTGCTGCAAATATGTTCCCTGTATTATAAGCCCCAGTTACAGGTTCGTTGTTGTTAATTTGTCCTACTATTCCTCCAACATATGCTTTCCAGGCATCCAAAACTGATATATCTCCTGAGTTATAGGAACCGCTTATGGTTCCATTTGAACCAATATATCCAGCGATTCCCCCTGCATATTTAGCATCACCACTCTCGCTTAATTCTATGGCTCCTGAATTGTTACAATTTATAATATCAACTTCACCGCTTGATCCTGTTATTCCACCTGCATAAATTGAATGACCATAATCTCTTGAGCTTACTTTGCCTTCATTATAACAATTTGTAATTGTTCCACGATAATTATCTCCTGTTATTCCACCTGAATATTTATTTGAAAGTGTTCCATCAGCCGACACAACCCCCTTGTTATAGGAGTCTAAAATTGTTCCAAGGAAACTAGATCCAGCTATTCCTCCTGAGTAACTATAATGTTCAGAAGATGTAGTAATGCTTCCTTCATTATGGCAATTTTTGATTATTCCGTTATAAATATTTCCTGCTATTCCCCCAGCGTAAGCCAAGCCAGAATAGTTGCCAGTTCGTGCAGAAATACTTCCAGTATTATAAGAATCTGTAACTATTCCATTATTGCAACCTACAATCCCCCCTGCAATTGTTTTTGAAGATTTTGACGATGCCCAAGCTGAAGAGATTTTCATATCCCCAGTAAAATAGCAGTTTATAATACTTCCATTGTTTTCACCTGCTATTCCTCCTGCATAAATATTTAAGTAGTTAGATACTTCTATATTAGAATTTATTACACCTAAATTCTTCACTGTACCTTTATTGGATTCAAATAATCCAATATATTTTGTGGTCTCCCCTGTTACCCCTACTGAATTAATGGTTAACCCTGTAATTCGATTTCCATTTCCATCAAATATCCCGCTAAAGTTTGAAATAGGTGTCCAATTTGCTATACCTGATAGATCAATGTCATTTTTGATTTTGTAGTATTTCGTATTATAATTCACATCTCCAGCATTCATTAATGACGAAAACTGAAGAAGTTCCTCTACAGTACTGATTTCATATGGACTTGTTTCACTACCTTCTCCTGCAAAGTAGGAGCTCGTTGCATAAACCATTTCTGCATTACTAGTTAAAATATTAAACATTAAAATAAAACATGTGATGTAACTTGCTATTGACTTAATCCTTTTCCCCATACTAATCCTCCCAAAAATTAAATAAATTACTGATTTTAGCAAATATACAATTTCCTTAAAATCATACCCAAAGCAATATTCTTCGAATAGGTGGAATATCCTTTATTTTTGTTGATTTACACTTAAAACTGAGCCACTTTTCATTTATATGTCGTTTATCTACATTCCATTAGGTGCCTATGAGAAACAAAGAGCTTAGTTTTCTTTTAAAATATAAGATAAAAAAATAGCCCTGAATAGGACTACTTTTTCGTCTAAGTTTAATTAATTTAGGATCGAAATCTATAACATAAACCAGTATATAGATACTATTATCTTCTATTTACCCCAAACAACTCTGTTTACATAATCTGTGTAAGATAATATTATTCTAAGCACCTTTTCTGATACATTAGGCATGCTATAATCAGCCACATGTCTTAGTGTATTTTTTTGTTGTGTCTCAAGTATCTCTAACCCTTGTAATATTCTCTCTTTTTTAAGCCCTACCATCATAACAGAAGCTTCTTCCATTGCCTCTGGCCTTTCATGAGCCTGCCTTATGTTAAGTGCTCTAAAACCAAGAATGGATGACTCTTCACTTATGGTTCCACTATCACTTAGTACAGCTTTTGCCTTAATCTGTAGTTTTACATAATCATTAAACCCTAATGGCTTCATTACTTTTACCAGTGGATTAAACTCAATGCCTTTAGTTTCAATCATTTTTCTAGTTCTAGGGTGTGTGCTTACTATGACAGGCATATTATATTTTTCTGCTACAGCATTTAAACTTTCCACTAAATCTAAAAAATTTATTTCTGAATTTATATTTTCTTCTCTATGCGCTGATACAACAAAGTATTTTCCTTCTTTAAGTTCTAATCGCTCGATAACCTCTGACTTCTCAATATCTTCTTTTCTTGAGTTAATTACTTCAAACATTGGGCTTCCTGTTTTTATAATTCTATCAGCAGGTAGTCCTTCTCTTAGTAAGTATTCCCTTGCAATATCACTATAGGTTAAGTTGATATCTGACGTATGATCAACTATCTTTCTATTTGTCTCTTCTGGCACTCTTTGGTCAAAGCACCTATTACCTGCTTCCATATGGAAAATTGGAATGTGTCTTCTTTTAGCTGCTATAGCGCTTAAGCAACTATTGGTATCCCCTAGAACGAGAACAGCATCTGGCTTTACCTCTTCCATTATAGGATCAATTTTAATAAGAATATTTCCTACAGTTTCTACTGCCGTTCCTGTAGCTGCATCAAGAAAATAATCTGGTTTTTTAAGATTAAAGTCATTGAAAAACACTTCATTTAATTCATAATCATAATTTTGTCCTGTATGAACTAAAATGTGTTCTATTGCCTCTGACTCTTCTAATTTGTTTATAACAGCAGACAGTCTTATTATTTCTGGTCTTGTGCCAACAACCGTCATGACCTTTAACTTCTTCATAAATTCTACCTCCAAGTAAAAAGTATCTAGTTTCTCGGGATTAAACCTTTTAATAGCTCACATTATAATAACCATATCTTTATGTCCTAGATTTCAATTATGTGAATATTCCAGTTCATATAGCTACCGATTTAAGCTTAGCTTCACCTAAGTCACCACTTATATTTGCATTCCCCTTATTCAGCTTTATTATTAGTAATTGCAGCCTCTTCCTCAACTGCCGTATATCCTAATTCTTTTCTTACATACTCAAGAGACAATAGCTTTTCTTTGATTTGTTCTATAGTTAATAAGCTCGTATTATTAGAGTTATAATCCTCTACAACTGAAAGTTCTTGATCCCCATCTACAAAATATTTATCATAATTAAGCTCTCTTTTATCAGCAGGAACTCTGAAAAATTCTCCCATATCTTCAGCTACAACATACTCTTCTCTAGTAAGAAGTGTTTCATATAGCTTTTCACCGTGACGAGTTCCCATAATTTTTATTTCATTATCAGCATTAAATAACTCCTTAACCGCCTGCGCTAAATCACCAATAGTAGATGCAGGTGCCTTTTGCACCATGATGTCCCCTGCTTCAGCATTTTGGAATGCAAAAACCACAAGTTCAACAGCTTCTTCAAGACTCATTAAATATCTAGTCATATTTGGATCTGTAACAGTTAATGGTTGTCCATTTTTTATTTGCTCAATAAATAATGGAATAACAGACCCTCTTGAAGCCATAACATTTCCATATCTAGTGCCGCAAATAAGTGTTTTTTCTGGATCCACAGTCTTAGCTTTAGCAACAAATACCTTTTCCATCATTGCCTTAGAAATTCCCATTGCATTAATTGGATAAGCAGCCTTATCAGTAGATAAACAAATAACTTTTTTTACTCCACATTCTATAGCTGCAGTTAGTACATTGTCTGTACCTAAAACATTAGTCCTTACAGCTTCTAGTGGGAAAAACTCACAAGAAGGAACTTGCTTAAGCGCAGCAGCATGAAATATATAATCAACTCCATACATGGCATTTTTCACACTTGCTAAATCACGCACATCTCCTATATAAAACTTAAGTTTATCATTTTTATATATTTTTCTCATATCATCTTGTTTTTTCTCATCTCTTGAGAAGATACGTATTTCTTTTATGTCTGTATCTAAAAATCTCTTCATTACTGCATTTCCAAAGGAACCTGTACCGCCTGTTATTAGTAAAGTTTTATTTTTGAACATATAACTATCTCCTTATCTTTGATGATAATTTTGAGTATCGCGAATTAAAATAAAAAATATAAATAACTATTGTTCCAACACTATTTCCAAATGTGTGAAACAACTGATTATTTGCGGGAATCATAAAACAAAAAATAAACAATTGCCCTAATACTGCCAGTGCATATGGATTCTCAAATACTAGCGATTCTTTCCATAACTTCTTCATAAAATATCCGATTATAAACATTAAAACAGGAATTAACCAAAATGTAATATCAGATGCTAGCCATGGAAATACTGTAGACCATACTTGCAATGCACTCCACCCGTTTTCGACTTCATTTCTAACTAAATAACTATTAAAAAATGCGTTATTTATGCCAAAATAAGGCAATATCGTAGTTGATATCCCTCTAAATACCGTATGTCCCCATGTAAACTTAAATGGTAAGTCTAAACAATACGAAAGACCTACATAACCATGTGAAATATAAAAAAGCAACCCTAGTAATCCTGACATCAAGACTCCTGTATCACTATAGTTTAATTGGAAAACCTTCCTAGTACCTAAGAAATATAAAATTGCCAAAGTAAATATAATAACTATTATCATTAAAAATGCTATTGATTTAACTGATGCCCTTTTATTTCTATTTTTGATTTTGAATAACAAGAAAGGACAAATTGATAAAAAGAAGGAGCCCACATTAACCATTGCACCCATCAATAATGAATGAACTGTATACACAATTATAGATAATATTATTAGCGATTTATACCCCTTAGTTAGATTTTTCCAATACATAATTGAAAAACCACCTAAAAAATACTTGGTAAATGTAAAAATATTCAATATTATTCCAATAATTGATTCCCAGGCTGAAGTACTGTTTAAATCTCCATTTCTCCTTATAAACTTTACATATTCATAAGCTTGTCCAGGATTTAGAATAAGTTGCTTTATAATAGTGATATCAGAATAAAACGAAAACACATTATATAAAGATATAATAATAGTTGAAATAGCACAAAACACAATAATTCTTTTTATTGAATCATTGTAATTATAGGTTTTAAGACTGTCCTTTATTTTCCACCCTGGTAAGTTACCCATATATAAAGAAACATAACATAATGAAGTGAACAATATAGTAACGACTATATTTGGGTATTGTCCATGATACATTAATATATATGCTATTTGTGTAAAAACTAGGTAAATCATTATATAGCGAATTGGCATATTCTCAACTCTACTATCTATTGTATAATTTGAGTTACTCATTATACCTATCTCCAATCCCTTTTGTACTCTTAACAAACTGTATGTAACTTGTAAACATTACAAGAAAATAAGCTAAGCTTGATATAACTCTAGAAATAACTAACCCCCAAATTTGGAAAACTGGCATAAGAGCAACAGCTAGAAGAACTTGTGTTATCCCGCATATGTATGATCCCTTTTTTATATTAGATCCCTTCCCATGTGCATTAAGAAAATGATTAAAATAATCACCTATACCATGAAATAAATATCCCATTGATAATATTGAAACATACATTATAGTACCAGAATACCTTTGTCCATATACTATAGGGAAAAAAAATAGCATAACTAAATTCAAACCAATATATGCTATAATACTCAACAGAAATGTCATTATTATTTCTTTTTTAGCTAGCTTCTTTGAATTTGCATTTTTTTTAAAATGTATGATTCCCATAGTAGCTGGTATTTGTATTATAGGTGTAGATAAACTTAATGATAAAGCGTAAATAGCATACTCAGCTTTTAAAGAAATAGATCCAATAGCAACATTTAAGACATCTGCGGCAAAAACTGATAACAGGGATCCTTTGTATATTTCAAAACCATTATGCCTTTGCTCTCTGAAAATATTTGCAGCCTCTTTTTTGATTCCACTTAACAGATTTATTTTTAACCTATAAATCGTAATTAAATCTGTAACAAGAAATGCAATTGCATAAACAGTTAAAGACAATACGAAGCTAACATTTTTAACCTTAGCAATCCATAATATAATATATGAACTAAGTATTAAAATTTGTGGTAAAATTGTCTGTAATGAAATATCATAAATCTTATTTGACCCTTTTAACATATAAATAAAAGTTCTTTGTAACATTACAGTAAATATAAGAGGCAAGGCATATAAAAACAGCTTATCTATATCTTTCACAAATATACTAACAATAAAATATCCCCCAAAGATAATAATACCTGCCAAAAATGATATAACTAATACAATTGTAACTGTAGCACCATAAAGATTTTTTTCTCTATGTTCACTCGTAGATGTAAGTAATCTTGCTGTTGAATAGTACACTCCAAAATTTACAAATGAAACTATCATTGTAATTATATTAATTATATACCTATATGATCCATATTCAGTTTCATTCAGCATATTTGTCATTAATATATTTGTTATAAACGCCAATAACATTGTTCCAAAATTTGAAATAGTAAGCATACTATATTGTTTAGCATTATTGATATTAATTTTTAACATTGTTCACTTCCTCTAAGCTTATTGTCGAATCATATATTTTTATATAGTTCGGCTATAGATTGATATAAACGTTCCTGTGAAAAATTCTCTTGAATTATATTGAGAGATTGCTGTGAAAATTTCATTCTTAACTCATCATCACTCTTTATTTTCATGATACACTTTACAATTTCATCTGAATTTTTTGCCGGTATAAGATATCCATTAATTCCATCTCTTACAACTTCAGTATTTCCACCTACTTTTGTTGCTATAATTGGTAATCCTATTGCCATTGCTTCTAACAATGAATTTGATAAATTTTCATGTAGTGTAGCAAATAAGAACAAATCACACCCCGCTAGTATTGTAAGTACATCACTACGTTGCCCTAACACATGAATTTTATTGCATAGTAATAAGTGTTGGTACTTATTTCTCAATATATCGCAATATTCACCGTCTCCAACAAAAACAAATTTAATTCTTTGATCATTTAGTTTCTCAATTGCATCTATGATGAATGATATTCCTTTGTCGAAGACCATTCTACCAGAAACAACAACCAAAAAATCATTTTCATCCACCCCTAAATCTTTTCTAGTTTTTCTTCTTGATTGACTAATGTCAATGTCAATTTTAGGTGCAGCATTATGAATAACACCTATATATTTACTTTTATTTTTCTGCACCATTTTTTTATTAGAAGCCTCAGTACATACAGTATAAAATTTATAACATAATTTTAAAGTCAAAGGCTCAATAATTTTTGTAAATATAAACTTTTTAAGTTTACCTATTCCTATCGCATCTCCCGAAAATCCACGTATTGCTACTATAATTTTGTCACAACCAGCTAACCTAGCGGCAACAACAGCATGAAATCCTGAAGATTGGAGCCCAGATAAATGTACAATATCTGGTTGTATACGTTCAAATTGAGATTTCAAATCTTTAATTAAAGCAATGTTAATTTTTGAGTTGGCATGAAATGTTTGAGTAACAAAATGAAAGTCATACTCATTTTTTAACCAAGATTGAGCCATTCTTTTATTTGCAGTATTAGGACCACTTACTTGATTAGGCATAATAATATGCAAAGCAATAGTTTTATTTTTCATTTATCTATCATTCCTTAACAAATATAATGTAAATTTCTTACTTATTAAAAATCATTTCCATAAATTGCTGTGTATCTTCAATATAACTTTTATAGTCAAATATGTTATTGTCTACTCTAATTTCAGCATTAGCCTTAATTATTTTTTCTAAGTCTTCCTTAAAGTTATCTATAGTAACAATATATCCATTCATTCCATTTTGAACATAACGCTTTAAATCACTATTGTCTGTGAATATAACAGGTGTACCACAAGTAATGCTCTCAACAAACTTAGTAGGAAACCCAGCTTTTGTTAGCCTACTATCTTCACGAATAACAAGTGAAAAATCTGCTAGTTTTACAGATTCGATTGTCTTTCTATGATTTAATCTACCATGAAATATTATTGCATCAGAATGAAAATTAAAATGAGAATGAATTTTATAGATAGAGTAAAATTGTTCTTCAGTAATTCCTATAATATTTAAAACTACTGGATAATAATAACTTAGTTCATTTATACATTTAACTATTATATCCAACCGCTCTTTTTCACTGCTTGGCGCACCTGCATAAACAAATGTCATTTTATTTTCTTTGAACTCTTCTTTGAAAATCCATTTCTCATCACTTAAATCCACTAAAGGAGGTATACATATAATATTTTTTTTATTTTCGTAATAATTCAATAAGTAATTACTAATAACAATTAGACCATCTAACATTTTGTTAATAACTCTCATTCTTAGAGTTGAATCAAATCCTTTTATAAGTTTATATATTAAACTTTTATCTTTAGTCCCATACCACTCAGTAATATCACCCAAGCATTTGATTCCATTATCAGAGCAATAATTTCGTAGTTTAAGTAATGCTATTGCAGGAAAATTATATGCTATAACAATTTTTAAATCACTATATTTTTCAAGTATTGGCTTTATACTTGAAATTTCAAACAATGCTTTTACCATTTCAACTTTACTTTGTTTGAGCTCAATCTCCCAACATTCAAATCCATAGTATTTTACCATCTTCTTGTTATTACTAGTTGCCAATTTATCTACTATTTTACTTATAAAAACAACATTATATCCTAACTCTCTAAGTATTTTTGCATTATTAATCACTCTATGTGCTGCAGCATTTTTATCTGGTAATGCAAACCCACCAATATAAATTATTGTCCCCTTTGACATAATTACAAATTCTCCTTATACCACCTTATAGCTTCTTTGATTCCTCTTTCAAAACTCCACTCTGCTTCGTAACCAAGCAACTCTTTGGCCTTTGTTATATCTGCATTACTGTGCTTAATATCACCTTTACGATCAGGTCCATAAAATGGATCAACATCTTTATTTAAAGCCTTACAAAGTTCATAATAAATATCTATTAAGTATTCCCTGCCACCATATGCTATATTATATGCTTGCCCAGCAGCTTCATGAGGTGCCATACAAGCCTTCAAATTTGCTTCAATTACATTTTCAATATAAGTAAAGTCACGACTTTGTTTCCCATCACCATTTATCGTAGGACTTTCGTCATTTAATAATTGCTTAATGAATTTTGGGATAACTGCTGCATATGCTCCATCAGGATTTTGTCTTCTACCAAACACATTAAAATAACGAAGACCATAAGTATCTAGACCATACAATTTAGTATATAATTTACCATATTCCTCATCCACCCTTTTAGTAAGTGCATAGGGAGAGAGTAGATTTCCTTCCCTTCCTTCTTTCTTTGGAAGATTAGGTTCATCTCCATAAACTGATGAACTTGAAGCATATACAAACTTCTTTACGCCATTCTGACGAGCGGCTTCCATCATATTAAGGGTGCCCCTGATATTTATTTCTTCATATAGCAAAGGCATCTCTATGCTTCTTGGAACACTACCCCAGGCAGCTTGATGTAAAACATAGTCTACATTTTCACAAGCCTCCATACATGTATCAAGACTTCGAATATCACCTTCAATAAATTCAAAATTTGTATTACCCTTAAATAAATCAATATTTTCTTTTTTGCCCGTTGATAAATTATCTAAAACTCTAACTTTATATCCTAAATTAAGTATTGCTTGCACAAGATTAGAGCCGATAAAACCGGCTCCTCCTGTAACTAAGAATTTACTATCGCTAGAAAATTTTATGTTTTTATATCCCATTATTACAGCCTCCAATATGAGTATCCTTTTTCTTCTGCTTCTTTTCTATCAAAAATACCTTTTACATCTATAAGTACTTGCTTTTGATGTGATAAATTTGTTGCCGCTATTTCCTTTAATGCACCATCTTCTATTTTAATTTCATATAATCTTTTTACATTCTCAAGAGTATATTCATTAAATTCGTTATGACTAACTGCAAATATTACCGCATCTGCACTATTTAATTCGTTCTGGTCACATAACTGGATATTATATTCATTCATCACTTCATTTTCATTTGCAATAGGATCATATACATTTACACATACACCATAATCCTCTAATTCTCTAATTATATCTATAACTTTAGAGTTTCTTACATCGGGACAATTTTCCTTAAAAGTAATTCCCATTAATATGACTTTAGCACCGTTTATTTGTTTATTCACTTTAATTAAATTTTTAACAGTTGACTCAGCAACATATTTACCCATGTTATCATTTATTCTTCTACCTGAAAGAATAACTTGAGAATTATATCCTAATTGTTGAGCTCTATAAGTTAAATAATATGGATCAACTCCTATACAGTGTCCACCTACAAGTCCAGGTGTAAACTTGAGGAAGTTCCACTTAGTTCCTGCTGCTTCCAAAACTGCTTTTGTATCAATCCCCATTTTATTGAATATTATGGAAAGTTCATTCATAAATGCAATATTAATATCTCTTTGTGAGTTTTCAATTACTTTTGCAGCTTCCGCTACCTTTATACTTTCTGCTCTATGCACACCAACAGCTATTATAATTTCATATACTTTAGCCACATCTTCCAATGTCTCAGCATCCATTCCAGATACTATCTTAATAATTTTATCAACTGTATGAACCTTATCACCAGGGTTAATTCTTTCTGGTGAGTATCCAATTTTAAAATCAACTCCACATTTTAATCCAGATTCTTTTTCTAATATTGGTACACAAATTTCTTCTGTAACGCCTGGATAAACCGTTGATTCAAAAACAACAATTGAACCTTCAGTTAAGTTCCTTCCAACTACTCTTGATGCTCCTATCACAGGAGTTAAGTCAGGTGTTGTATCATCATTTATCGGTGTTGGAACTGCTACCACATGAAACTTTGCCCTTCTTAAATCACTCTCATCAGATGTAAAATATACCGTGGTTTGTTTTAATTTTTCATCTCCAACTTCATTAGTTATATCATGACCTCTTTTATATTCTTCAACCTTTTGTTTATTAATATCAAACCCAATAACATCCACCTTTTCTGCAAAGGCTACTGCTAGTGGCATTCCAACGTATCCTAATCCTACAACTGATATCTTTTCTTTTCTCTTTATAATTTTTTCATATAATCTCATTATAAACTCTCTCCCTTATAATTGCTAACCACCACATTGATTTTTTCAGTAGTTACCATATTCATAATTTCTAACTGCTTATCCAAGACTTTTCTTTCATCATATAATTCATGAGCTCTTTTAATGCTATTCATACTAAACTTCTGAAACAGATTATTGTCAGTTAATAGTACTTTTATTGACTCATATATTTCTGATGGATTGTTTACACCTACCAAAAACCCATTATAGTTATCTGTAACTTCTTCTCTACACCCTCTAATATCTGTGGCAATAATTGGTTTCCCCATAGCCATGGCTTCTATAATAGACCGTGGCATACCTTCTCTATAAGAGGGTAGTGAAAATATGTCTACTGAATTTAGTATTTCAGGTATGTCTTCTCTTAATCCTAAGCATCTTACCTTTTCCCTTATTAAACTGTCCTCTAACAACATTTTAATTTTATTTTTTGTCTCTAAATCTCTATCTCCCGCTATTGTGTCTCCTATAATCACTAAAAACACATCATTAAACTCAGTTATGATCAATTTAAAAGCTTCAAGTAAATCAATTATACCTTTTTCTTTTACCAATCTTCCTGTAAATCCTATAACCTTTGAATTCGCAGGAATGTCTAAAGCTTGTCTAATCTCATTCCTGTTTACTTTTACATTATTTTCACTAAATCGTTCTATATCTATACCATTACTAATACACACTAATCTATCTTTTGTTGTGAATTTTTTACTAAGTGCAGTTAAATAATCCTCGTAACTTTGAGTAAAAATATAATCAGTAAAGTACTTGCCTATTACTTTTTCAATTGTTACATAAAACTTATACTTAAGCTTACTCATATCATCATGAAAATAGAATCCATGTGCTGTATAAATAACACACTTTACCCCTGCAAGTTTTGCTGCTACTCTTGCCAGTACACTTACCACTGGAGTGTGCGTATGAACTATGTCATATTTATTTTCCTTCATAATTCTATATAATTGCAACATAGTTTTAATATTTGACTTAACATTAATTTTTCTTACCGCGTTTATATACCTAAAATTATATCCTTTTTTCTCTAATTCCTTTGTATATTCTCCTTCTGCACAAGAGATGTCAACATGATATCCTTCTTCCAATAGTCTATTTACTAGTGGTAATAATAGCTTCTTTACAGTAAAATCCACGCTTGCTATTTGTAATATCTTTTTCATGGCCCCTCCACTTTCATATTGATGTGAGTAATATTCTTCTTGTTTTCCTTCTACCACGCCTTTATTTTTAAAAATCTTAATTGTTATAAGAAGTAATACTTTAATACCTAATATACTTGATATAAAATCGAATTCTCTTTTTATAATCTTCAACCCAACCTAGCTAACCTACATTGGCCGCTGCCACTAACTCTTCAGTCTTTCTGACATAAGTTGGAACTATCTTCTCCACCTTATCTGCTACCTTCCATTGCGCTTCTGAATTAATTATTATCTTTAATTCTTCGAACTGACTCTTTAGCTCTTCCATATCACTAAAAGTAGGCTGTCCTACAAATATTTTATCGTGTCCTGTCTTTTCTAGGCCTTCCTCTGCCATTAGAAGCTCTTCATAAAGTTTTTCTCCTGGTCTTAACCCTGTAACTTCTATCTTTATGTCTTTATGGGGTTCAAGCCCTGAAAGCTTTATTAAATCCAGTGCTAAGTCATAAATCCTTACGGGTTTTCCCATATCCAGAACGAAGATTTCTCCACCCTTTGCATAGGCCCCTGCTTGCAGCACTAATTGAGCTGCTTCAGGAATCAACATAAAAAACCTAGTTATATTTTTATTTGTAACAGTTAATGGTCCACCTTCTGCAATTTGCTTTTTAAATAGTGGGATTACTGAGCCATTGCTTCCCAGAACATTTCCAAACCTTACTGCCACATATTCCGTATTACTTATTTTATTTTGGGCTTGTATAATCATTTCGCACATTCTTTTAGTAGCGCCCATAATATTTGTTGGATTTACCGCTTTATCTGTAGAAATCAGTACAAATTTATTTACATTATATTTATCGGCACATTCCGCTACATTTAAAGTGCCAAAAACATTGTTTTTTATGGCTTCAGTGGGGTTATATTCCATTAAAGGAACATGCTTATGCGCCGCTGCATGAAATACTACCTCTGGCTTATGTTCCTGAAAAATACTCTCAAGTCGCTTTCTATCTCTAACTGACGCAATAAAAACCTTCAACTTAAGGCTAGGATATTTTCTTTCCAGCTCCATTTGAAGATCATAGGCATTATTTTCATATATGTCTAGTATCATTAATTCTTCTGGTTTAAACTGAGCTATTTGTCTGCAAAGCTCTGAACCAATGGAACCTCCTCCACCGGTTACCAGCACTCTTTTTCCTTTTAAGTACTCCGATATTCCTTCATGATCTAGCTTTATTTGTTCACGACCTAAAAGGTCCTTTACATCTACATCTCTTATTTGTTTTAAAGTTAAACCTGTGCCAATAAGTTCTTTAACTCCCGGTAGAGTTTTTACCTCAAGTTTAGTATTGCTACATATTTTAATAATTTCTTTTTTCACTTCTTCACAGGCACTTGGTATTGCAAAAAGAATTAAGTCTACAGAATATTTCTTAGCCAAGACTTCTATATCCTGTCTACTCCCTAATACCTTAACCCCTGAAATAGAAGTATTTTTCTTTGAGGGGGCATCATCAATAAGTACCACTGGTTGATACTTGTGTTGAGGATTTTTTTTCATTTCTCCGATAACAGTACGAGCGCCCTCTCCAGCTCCTACAATCATTACTCTTTTAAAAGTGCCCTTATTATTTCCCTGTAAATAAATCACAGTTCTTCGCGCTACTCTAAAGCTAACCCTAAAACCTAGGGAAAAAATTAAAATAAATATTCCTGATAATGCCATAATCATCCTCGGCAACTGCGAATGTATCACCAAGGTTTGAAGCCCTAGAACAGTAGTCGTTGCTGCAATGCAACCTATAACACCCATTAAAAATTCTTCTGTACCTGCAAAACTCCAAAGGCTTTCATAGAGTCGAAATAGATAAAAACATCCTAAATAAGTTAGGATAATCCACGGAAGAGTGTCCTTTAAGTTAACAATGTGTGAAAACTCTTCTGTATTAAAATACCTAACAAAATAGGATAAAACATAGGAGCAAACTATTATTATTACATCTACTAAGGCTAATGTTACCATTTTTTTGCCCTTTACCATTCTCATTCCCCCAAAGCTAATTTAAATATATATTAAACTTGTTTATCCAAATATGATAAAAAAATTCCCTAAAAATTTAAACTGTGTTAAAATTATCCAAGAAATTCATCCAATGCTTAATTCATCATAAATTTAATTTTTACTCTTTTTCTTTAGTTTTCTTCACCAATCTCCTGTATACAATTATACAAAAATTTATGAGCTTCTTCAAGGATTTCGACAAAGCTTCTACTTTTTCCTAATAAAGTTTTTATACCTTCGACAACATCGAGCAATTTCCCATTTCTTTTCTTTGTTTTTTAACTCTTATTATATTTTCAATTTAAGTACTCTTTTCCAATCTTTTACAATTATATTAACTAAACTTTTTACAAGTAAATCTAACTGTTCCTTTATTCAAAGTTCATTATACAACATTTATTAATAAAAATTCATTAATATTTTTTACATAATTAATTTTATTTTAACAAAACTGGTTTATTTTCGAGTTTTTTTATAATTAACGTCAATTTTGGAAGGTATTTTACAACCTAATTATGTGTTATAATAATTACTATGTAATATTGTGAAGTATTTAGGCTTTCTTATCAAAACTTTACTTAAGCTAGCCTAAAAAGGTGAATAACAGTTTTTCTGTTTAAGTTTATAAAAAATTTGAGGTGATATTATTGAAAAAATTTAAAATCAGAGCTTTGCTTCTTGCCCTGACCCTTTCTATTTTTGCTAATACTTCCATAGCTCAGGCAGCAACTATAAAATATGATTTTAATAAAGATGGTTTAGTTGATGTTAAAGATATAGCGGAGCTATCTAAGTATTACTCTACAACAAATGCAGCCTATGACCTTAACAAAGACGGCATGGTTGACATTTATGATGTTACCCAAATCTCCACGGCTATAAATTATTCTGCCTTTAAGGTCTTTAACGCAAATGGGGACTTTGTAACAGGTTATAATAATGGAGACTTATTTTCTGCAATAAACGAAGCTTCAAAACTACCAAACGGCTTCGTTATGAGTAATGGAACCTTAGCTTGGAATTCTTCTTCCTATTGGATATACAATGGTGAAACCGTGGTTAAAAGTGCTCCAACAGCCTATCAAGCAATGGCTGAGGCTCAAAACTTAGCTGGTGGAAAAGTTGCTACAAAGCTTGGAACCCTACTCTACGATAAGGCTAATAATGTGAAAAATGTGCTTGGGGTAGCTAGTGATGATGTAAACTTCAGACAAGGACCCAGTACCTCCACTGCAAAGCTAGGGGTATTGCCAAACAACACGTTAGTCCATGTACCTAATTTAGCAAGAAGCTTTTTTAATGTTGATTGGTACAAAAGTGATAACTCTATTTTAAAGGGTTATGTTTACTACAATTATATGGATATAATCCAGGATGATTTAAATCAATCCTTCCTTGGTTATGTAGCTGCAAAAAAAGAATCTGCTATGGATGCAGGTGCTATTTCAGATAATCCCGCTGATAATGGAGGAGTATCCTGTGGTGCCTTCCAGCTTTCTGCTAATATGGGAAGTCTTGGAGCCTTTATGACTTGGCTTCAGGGCATTGAACCTAACTATTATAAAACTTTAAACGATGCAAAGATTGCTGATGGTACCTATGGTGCAAACTTTAAAGCAGCCTGGGTTGGCATTGCAAATAGTGAGCATGATAAGTTCTATAAAATTCAGCAACAGTATACAAGGAAAAATTATTATGATTCTTTCTTAAGTATAGCTTCTAGAAATGGTTACGATACTCGAGAGCTTGTGAAATATAATGCTACTAGAAATATGATCATGTCCACTGCAATTCAACATGGTCCTACTGGTGCAAAAAACATTTTCATGGCTGCTGGTTCAATTAACGATATGAATAGTTTTATTGACAGAGTTTATGCTGAGAGGCTTAATATAACTGCTATAAAATATCCGCCAAACTCTCCAGACCCTGGCAAAGTTGCTATTTATAATGCAGTTAAAAATAGGTTTCAAGAAGAAAGTGCTGAAATTAAAAGAATCTACCAAAGAGAAATCAGCTATTAGGAGGATATATGAAAAAGAAATATGGGTACTTAATCCTAGTATTAGTTGTTATAGTAGCTTTATCAGGAACCTTTTATTTTGTTAATAAAAACAAACAGGCTAATAAGGGCGAGGAAAAGGTAATTGTTATTAATCCGGTTCAAAACTATAAAAATAACGAGGCCTATGTTGAAGAAGTGGTAAATAACCTTTTCCAAATAACTACAAATCTTGTTAATAACAAGACCTCAGACCCTTCATACCTAGAGGAGGTAGTTGATAAGAATTCTAATGCCTTTAGTGCTGTGGAAAAGGAACTATCTGCTCTTAGGAAAACTGGTGGAGAAATCCAACTTGTTGTTGACTCTTTGAACATAACACAAAAGTCAGACACCCTATATGAGGTGGCAGTAACTGTTGATAAGATTAATTCTAATGCTACTGAAAATAAACCTAACCTAGAAGATTTACTTTTAACTGTAAAGGTACAAGAAGGATATAAAATAGTTGAATATGTAAAAAAATAATTTAAAAGGAGCTAACTTATTTTTACTAGGTTAGCTCCTTTTTTCTACTATTTATTATGCATACTTTTACCTTGTTTATTTAGTAATTTTATAGGATCCTTATTAGTCTTTTATTGACCAAACCCTAGTGATACCTTTACTAAATCGTATAAGTCAATAATACTGTCTCCATTTACATCTAATCTTCTTTCATAGGCACTCTGACTATTAGAAACATTATAAGCTTTAGCTACAGTACCTAAATCCTTTATATCAATATATCCATCATTGTCAAAGTCTACAAAGTATTTTCCACTGATTTTTATGTTCATACTAGCACTACTATCAGATAGTACGTTAAAGGTTAATCCAGTTGAGGAATTACTTTGTAGGTTACTGTTTGGTATAGTATTGGTTGAGAAGGTACTATATAAAGACTTATTAAAGTAGTGCTTTAAGCCATTTCTATAGCCGCTCAAAGCATAATCCTCTTCCTTTAGGTCTAGCTGCTTTATTCCTAAGGCTGCTTCATTTGCTTCCTCTAGGTCTACACCTTTGCTATATTCATTGTCATTAACAGTGTTACTTCCCATATTAGCTTCAATGACAGCTTCATTAATATGCCAAATTGCAACTCCTGAGTTTATTCCAAAAGTTCTTAAACTTTCATCATAGCTTGTGTGCTGCCTATTTTCTAGCAAGAAATATTCCTTTGGATTTCTAGTTGGCACTTTTACCACATTATACTGCCCACTTAAGGAATAACTATTTAAGACTTCCTCTGTTTCATAGTTTATCACCTTAGGCTGTAGAAGGCCTAAATAGATTTTACTCCAAGGGTCTAAATTAGCTGGAGTTTGTCCTGAATATTCTCCAATTAAGTTTCCCCAGCTTCCTGAGCCCATTAAGCTGTGCTCTCCTACCCCTTGGGAACTATAATCAGTATCATAAAGATCTGGAAGACCTAGGTTATGCCCTATTTCATGAGTTAAAGCTCCTATTGTTGCCTTATGATCTTGGTGTTTCTCCCCAATGGCAATATAATCTTGATTGAAAAAGTTTATTCCATCTAAGGAAAATTGTAGAGGTACACTTGATTTATGTGCCCAAATGCTTGGCTCATAAACATATGGCTCTTCATATAAGGTTGAAGCTTCCTGTCCTGCTACCACTATAACTAAGTGCAGCTCCTCTGCAGTAAGTTTTCCATCTCCATCTTTATCATAGTCCTTAAAATTTATATAGGTGTTAGCTTGTACTAACACATCTCTAATATTATACTGTATGCCCTCTAATTTCCCTCCATAATTAGGGTGATTATAGTTTAAGGTAACGTTTATCACTCCATCATTTGAGGTGCCTTCACTTTCTTGTACTGGCTGAAAATTAATTTTATTAAAAGAATTATCCTTATAGTATTTGCTCAAGGACTTTGAATTCAAATTAAATATAGAGTCATACCAGCTTTCACTGCTATAGCTTAGTTTTACATCATTAAATTGAACCAAAAGTACTAAAGCCTTCTGAATTGGTGCAGGAGTCCTATTGCTGTTATATGCTGAAATTCTAGCTTTCTTAGCTAGTAAGGGTCTTTGAATTTGAAGCTTTTGTCCTAAATTATCCTTTGTTACTCTTTGCTCTGGCACTCCATCAATGTTATACTTTTCCTCCAAAGGAATTAGTTGTCCATATTTCATATTTGAATAATGCCAGTAATCATCATTACCTTTTGTTAGAATACTGCCTTCTTCTCCAACTAAATAGTTTAACTTTTCATCCCCTGAAAGTGTAGCCTTGAATTCTACCCCATTCGGTTGAGCTACCACTCTGCTTTTATTATTCGCAGGTACAGCTTGTACATCTTTACTTATGGCTAATAACATTATGGTGAAAATAATTGTCCATATTTTTGTAACTTTACCCATTTTCTCCCCCCAAAAAAATAAAAATAATATTGATTATGTAGTCCTAACCTTTATATTAAGGCTGTTATAATTTCTTAAAGGCTTTTGTACTAAATAATTTCAAAATTCATCATAATACCCTATAACATGCACTTTCTATAAAGTTAATTTTATTATATCATAAAGTTTAGTATAAATAACCAGAAATTAATTGCTGAAATACTAATTTTCAAAGAAAATGTGCAATTACTCATAATAATTACACAAGTCTTTTGTAAACTATTTGCATATTCTTATATTCTTGTATTCTTCTCTTGTTATATTGTGGTACTCAACTATAGTATTTTCAGCTTGTATTTATACATTTTTTACCACATCTTATCGAATTATTATAATTATCATGATAAGTTGTAGAACTTCTCAAGTAATTTTCCATTAATTCCATTATTTTTTTCATATCTTTTGAATAAGGTTAAAGGTTTTTTTTAATTTATGTAGAATAGTTTAAAAGTAAAATGACTTTATTATTCTTGACCAAATGGATACTGGTTAAAGTTCCTATATTTATAACTTAACAAAGGAGGTTCAAATGAAAAAAAGTTTAAAAATCATAAGTTCTTTAGTTGTAACTCTTACTTTGCTTTTTAACAGTACCGCAACTGCAGGTGCTACAGGGTTTGAAAAGGCCTCATCAACTGGGGAAATATCCACTCCTAAAGAGGAGTTTAGAGGTGCATGGGTAAGTACTGTATTTAATATAGATTGGCCCTCAGATACTGGTCTTTCTATTGCTACTCAAAAACAACAGTATCTAAATCTTGTTAATGAGATGGATTCCATGAATCTTAATGCTGTAATCTTTCAAGTAAGATCCATGGGTGATGCAATTTACCCTTCTAATTATGCTCCTTGGTCTAAATACTTAACAGGAAATTTAGGACAGGCCCCTGGATATGACCCTTTACAATTTGCTGTAGAGGAAGCTCATAAGAAAAATATGGAGTTTCACGCTTGGTTTAACCCCTTTAGAATTTCTTCGGACCCAAGCTTTAATAAAGACCTTTACATAAGCAAACTTCCTGCCAGCAGTCCTCTTAAGAGCCATCCTGAATGGATTGTTAATGCTGGAAACTATTATTGTCTTAATCCTGGAGTACCAGAAGCTAGACAATATATTATTGATTTAGTATTAGAAGTGGTTAAAAACTATGATATCGATGCTATTCATTTTGATGATTATTTCTATCCTGGAACTTCTTTCCCCGATAGCGAGCAATTTGCTACCTATGGAAAAAGTTTTAGTAACATCAATGATTGGCGAAGAGATAATGTAAACAAACTTATTTCTCAGCTCTATTCTAAAATTAAAGCAGAGAAAAGCTATGTGAAGTTTGGTGTAAGTCCTTCTGGAATCTGGAGAAATAGTTCTTCTGATCCTAATGGTTCAGCAACTTCCGGCAAGAGTCATTATGAAACAGCTTATGCAGACTCAGTAAAATGGATCAATGAGGGTTGGCTGGATTATATTATTCCTCAGGTATACTGGTATATTGGCCAACCTGGTGCTGATTATGCAGTACTTACTGAATGGTGGGCTAACCAAGTTAAGGGAAAAAATACTCATCTTTATATGGGGCAAGCAGCCTATAAGGTAAATACCTCTGGTGCTTGGTTATCTGGAGATGAAATTTTAAAGCAAGTTAATCTTAACAGACAGTATGAAGCTATAAAAGGAAATTCCTTGTTTAGCATCTCTGATGTTTTGGAAAATAAATTAGGAATAAAAGATAACTTAAAAAACATTTCCTTTAAATCGAAAGCTATAATTCCTGCAATGCCATGGATTGATAGTAGTAAACCAAGTGCACCCTTTATTAATTCTGTCAAAAGTACTGGCACAGGTATGCAGGTTAATTGGACTAATTCTAACCCTAACGATACTTCTTATTATTTTGTTTATAGGTTTAATACCTCGGAAACTATTACCTTAAATAATCCATCAAAAATTGTGGGTAAAGTTCAGGGGACAAGCGAAAAAAATTATACTTTCCTAGATACTACCGCAAGCCCAGGTGAAAGCTACTATTATGTGGTAACCTCAGTGGATAGAAGTAATAATGAAAGTAGTCCAAGTAATAAACGAATAAGTTCTGGAGTTAAGATATACAACTTTACAATAGATAAACCATCGCCTCAAAAGGTATATTCTCTGATAAACCTTAGCGCCAATGGGGAAGGAAATAGTGGAGAGCTACTCTATAAGTTCTCTGTTTATGATGGTTCTAGCAAAAAACTAATTCAAGATTATTCCACCTCTAGTAGCTGTGAGTGGGTACCTTCTAAGGCTGGGGATTACACTATAATTCTTGAAGCAAAAAATTCTGATTCTCCTAATAGCTACGATGTGATTATGGAAAGTAATTTCCGTATCGATGCCTTAAAAAAGATATTCTTAGATCCTGGTCACGGTGGCAGTGATTCTGGTGCACCAGGGTATTATGGGACCTATGAAAAAAACATTGTTTTACCTATAGGATTAAAACTAAGAAACATGCTTACTAAAAATGGTATTGATATTATGATGTCTAGAACCAGTGACACCTATCCAACTTTAGGTGCTAGAACAACTATGGCAAATAATTGGAAGAGTGATTTATTCGTTTCTCTTCATACTAATTCTGTTGAGGGTTCTACTGCAACTTATGGACTTGAAACCTTTCATTATCCTGGTGAATATACTGCAAGAGACGTAGCATCTATTATTCAAAGTTATTTAATTAGAAACACTGGTACAAAGGATAGGGGAGTTAAATCAGCGGACTTTTATGTGCTGAGGGAAACTGATATGACTTCAGTTTTAGTAGAGTTTGGCTTTATGTCTAATCCACAAGAGGAAACTAAACTTAATACAGATAGCTATCAAACCCTTTGTGCTCAATCTGTAGCGGATGCACTCTTGGATTACTATGATATTAATCCTAATGATTTGAATAAAGATAGTGCTGTGGATATAAGAGATTATGCTTTCATGGCAAAACGCTATAATACAGATGAGGCTTCAGCTAACTGGAATGAGGGCTTAGACTTTAACGGAGATAAAATTATTGATCTCTATGACCTTGTTAATTTCTCAAAGAAAATAAACTAATTAAAATTTAAAGGAGTAATGTATAACTTTATACATTACTCCTTATTTGTTTGGTATTTATATGTTACTGTTCTATTTTCTTTATGCTTTTATAGGTTGTAATTGGCCCTAATACAGCGAATAGTAACAAGGAAATTCCTGTACCCATGGCTATTCCTGTGCTTCCTAGGTTAAACTTATTAACTAACAATATACATAAAGGTATGTTAATTGCTCCAGCAAAAAGATAAGCTACCATTTGAATATTTAACTCACCTATGGCATTTAGGAAGTATTGGAAGATAGTACACCAAATATGAATCATAGTGTAGGCTGCACAAGCTATAATTAAACCAATACTAGTTTTTTGTGCTTTACCAGCCCATACATTAATTACAGGATTGGTTATAAATATGGTTATTATTATTCCAACACCTATTAAGGCTGTTACCATATATATTTTTTTAAAGGTGCTTTTTATCCATTTTACATCCTTTTCATAATAAGCCTTAGCAAAAGCACTCCAAAATGGTGTCATTATTACTATAAATACTGTAATAAAGTTTCTAAAAAGCTTACTGACAAAGTAATATGGGCTTACTTCTTCAGGTCCCAATAACTTTGTAATAAGAAAACTATCTGTTGAGAATAAAACTACTGTTGCTATTTGAATTATTAAAAACTTTGTACTAGTTCCTAAAATATCTTTTGTAAGAGTTCTATCCACAAACTTAAAGCTTGGTCTTACTTCTTTTAATTCTCCACTAAAATCTCTAAAGCTAAGCCATAATATAATTACAATAGCTGAAAAATTGTATATAAAACTCATGAGTATAACATTATTTATATTAAAAATGTTAAAGAGAAAAATTATTCCACAATTTACTGCAGTGGATAGAAAGGAAATATAGTTAACTAAATAAGACTTCATTATTGCATGATATATAGGGAAAATTAAGCCCAAGTAGAAATACACTAAATAAAGATTTATCATTAAGTTCATCATCAGTGTTAGTGTGTTTCTTGGTAGTACCTCAGGACTTACATTAAAGACCCCATTCCAGTCAATTATAAAACTTGAAACCGTAAATATGACTAAAAATATTACAGTTAATATTCCCATGATATAATAGGTAGTACTTATATATTTTTTCGCTAAAACATGATTTTTTTCGTTTAGAGCATCAGTTAGCTTATTTCTTAACCCATTTGCAAGGCCCATATCTAGCATGTTTATCCAGGTAAGAATAGATAGAATGGTAAACCATACTCCAGCAATGCTGTCATCTCCAACGTTTCTATAAATTAACCCAGTTAAAATTACATTCCCTACTATATACCCACCACGGAATATTCCTAACCCAAGTATATTTTTAATTATGGAGTTGTTATTAAACTTACTCCATATTTCTTTCATTTTATTCATTGTTATTCTCCTCATTACACTTTATAAATTAAAATTAGTAATCCATAGTAATTTTTTTCTTTTGTAAAAGTTTAGTGCTACTTTTCTCCATCCAATATTAATGGTTTTAAACTATTTCTTTTTCTTAAATCTAAAATATCCAAATCCACCTAGGGAAATAATAATTATTCCGCCTAAAATATAAGCTATAGATGTACTCTTACCTTTAGGATTATTATTTTTAGGTTGCTTTGCTATATCCTTATCATCCTTTGTACTATCATCAGGATTAGCAGGGTTAGCATTATTATCTATAGCTTTCCCATCCTTTTCAACTGTAGCATCCTTTGACGTGTTTGTTTGTTCGCTACTAGTTTCCTTGTTTGAATCCTTGTTAACCTTCTCCCCCTCTGCTACCTTTTCAATTTTAGGTGCAGTATAAGTAAAGGGCTCAAATTTATAAGGCAGCTCTTCAATATTTTTATCACAAATTTGCATTGTTACAGTGTAATCTTCATTAGGAGTTTTATTTCCATACTTACTTGTAAGCTTAAAATCCTTAGTGTCTAGCACTGTAGCTTTGAGCTTTATTAAGTTTCCTTTTCCTGAAAATCCATTAATATTGCCCATGCAAGTAAACCCATAACTCACTAAGCCTTTGGCTTCATCTATGTTGTTTAAAGCTTCAAACTTGCTTATTTTGTTGTCACTTATTAATTCTCCTGGAATAATTTCTTCAATTTTTAGCACCTTTGAATCATACTTAAAATAAAAAGATGCTGCATATAAACTTTTTATTTCACTAATATCTACTAATATTTCAATGTGATTGCCTTTTTCTACTGTACCTTTTATGGTTGCCTTTACCTCTAAATTTTCTGCGGCTTTAGCCTTAAAAGAAAATATAAAGCATAAGCAAAATGCAACTAAAAGGATGTTTATTCCTCTCTTCATACCTTTTCCCCCACTTCTAATGGTATTTCTTTCATTTATTAAGTTCCTTAACTTTAGAAAGTTAAGTTATTTCCATGCTATTTTATAATATCCTGGTTTTTATCATAATCCATAGTTACCTAGTACGGGTTTCTACAAAATTATACTATATTAAGCTGTAAAATTCTATAAGATTATAATTCCAATAACTTCTGAGCTTTTATAAAAATAAAGAGGCGAAGAATACACTTGCCCCTTGAATTTATCTGCTTTTATAATTTATAGTTTGTTGCCTTCAATTGTTTAATATTTACTTTTCATATCCATTAACATGATTTTTGTGCCAATTCCACGCTGTCTCGATAATAGTTTCAAGTGTATTAAACTTTGGCTTCCACCCAAGTTCCTTTATTGCCTTTTCAGAAGATGCTATAAGTATTGCTGGGTCTCCTGCTCTTCGCTCTGCAACTTCTGCTGGAATCGGGTGTCCTGTCACCTTTCTTGTAACCTCTATAACCTCTTTAACAGAGAAACCTGTTCCATTGCCTAGATTATAGATTGCACTTGGTTCTCCTCTCATTAGTCTGTCTAAAGCTAGACTATGAGCTGAAGCAAGATCACTTACATGAATGTAGTCTCTTATACAAGTTCCATCTTCAGTGTTATAATCCTCACCAAAGATCATAATTTTTTCTCTTTTTCCTTGAGCTACCTGTAGTATCAGTGGGATTAAGTGACTTTCTGGACTGTGATCTTCCCCAATTTTTCCATTTATATGTGCCCCTGCAGCGTTGAAGTATCTAAGCACAGTAAACTTTATTCCATAAGCACTATCACACCATCTTAAGATTTTTTCCACTAATAATTTAGATTCACCATAAGCATTAGTTGGAATAGTTTTATCCTCTTCAAGAATCGGTAGATTTTCCGGTTCTCCATAAGTTGCAGCAGTAGATGAAAATACTATGTACTTTACTCCATGGTCCTTCATTGCCTCAAGTAAATTAATAGTTCCATATACGTTGTTATTAAAGTACTTTAAAGGTTCCTCCATGCTTTCTCCAACTAAGGAATAAGCTGCAAAATCTATAACTGCTTCAATTTTATTTTCATTAAATACTTTATCTAGTATAGCTCTATCTCTTAAATCTCCAACATAAAGCTTTCCACCAAGTAATGCATCTTTGTGTCCTTTTTCAAGATTATCAAGTACCACAACTTCTTTTCCCTGTTCTAAAAGTTCAGCAACCATGTGGCTACCTATGTATCCTGCTCCTCCACAAACTAAAATACTCATACTTTACCTCCTAGTAGAATTAAAATAATTGTGTTTTTTCAACATTACAATTATAACACTATAGGCTTCCTTAGTGAATGTTATATTTATTCCTTTCCAAAAGCCTTAAGAGAACCCTGATAGTCGCCTGTGTAAGTTAAATTCTAACTTTGGCTTCTTACATTAAGATATGTGCTCTTCTCCTAAAAAATAAAACTTGTCATTTGCTAGATTTTTAAGGTTTTGTAGCATATCCTCTTCTTTGTCACTGACTTCACCTATCCACCCTCTAAATAATTTAAATAATTCTTCTCTAAAGTATTTTGAATTAATCATTGGAAAACCTTCTAGTAGAATAAATCCTTCATTTAATGCTTTCCTAACTTCAACCCCATTGTATTGAAAATAATATTTATTGCCTTCAACGGATAATTCTCCAATATTATAATTTTCCCCATTTTCATCTTTCCAGAATAGTCTTAGTACCTTGCTCATATGTTTTTCTCCTTATTTTCATACAAATTGTTATATGCTTTATTTTTTGTATTATTGACATGAAGTGCCATTATAATACAAGTGTAGCTACTTATACTATCTATTGATATTATACTATTTAAATTTTTTTCTTCAAATTATTGTCGATGTTTGGTATACTTATATTATGTTATTTTCAATCTCTAAACTATTTTTTCCTGTGGAATAACTTATTGAATTAGCTCATTTTTAAGAAAACTTTTCTTAATTTTGAATCTTTTTAATTTGTTCATTGTTTATCTTAAGCTTTAGGCTTTATGGGAAAATCTTAAGGCTTATCTTCATAATCCTTTAAGCTTAAATGGGAAAAAGTATTGATAATTTTGTTAGTAACCTACTATATTGTACTTTTAATACTATTTATTACTGAAAAGATCAAAAAAATAAAAGGGGAAATTTAAGGAGGTATAAAATTGAAGAAAAAACGCCTATTATCACTGTTTATTTGTTTCTTTATGTTTTTACAATTCTTTACACCACCAAATATTGTAAAGGCAGCATCCGGTCCCACTATATCCTATTCTTTTAGCAGCAGTAGGGTAACAGCAGGACAAACATTTGATATAATAGTGAATTTATCAAATGCAACAAATTTATATGGTGCATCTTTGGATTTTAAGTATGATCCAAGCTTAATTCAAGTTGTGAGTGTTACTAAAGGGAACTTACTTCCTAATCCATTTTTTAATGTACCTACAAACAATACCGTATCTGGTGAGCTTAGCATGCTTTCAACCCTTGTAGGTAGTAACGCAGCACCTGTAAGTGGGTCTGATAGTTTATTTAGGATTACTGTTAAATCTTTAAAAGTTGGAACTGTGAACTTAAATACTACCTCATCTAATTCAGGATTATCAGTACTTGGCAGTGCAATTAGAATTAAACTTTCAAATAATAGCGGAACTCCTATTAGCTATTCTACTGAAAGTAAAAATTTAGATATTCTAAGTCCTGCACCACCACTAAATCCTGGAACCTACGATGATACAAACAGTAATGTTGCCTATGTTGGCTCTTGGATTAAAGAATATAATCCTAGTTACAATAATGGTTCCGCAATGATTTCTAATTCAAGTGGAGATTATGTAACTTTTAGATTCAATGGTACTGGGCTTAAGTGGCATTCCCTTACTGGGGTAAACATTGGCCATGCCAAGGTTACTATAGATTCTACTACATATACTTTTGATAATTACTCATCTTCCACTGCCTTTAAAAAGGTAGTTTTTGAGAAGGATGGTCTATCTCCTGGTGAGCATGTGGTAAAAATAGAGGTGACAAATGTTAAAAATTCTTCAGCTAAGGAGTATTATCAAGTTATTGATTCCTTAGAGGTTTTAAATACACCTCAACCTCAACCACTTACTGCTGGAATATATGATGAAAATAATTCAGCTATTTCTTATGTTGGCTCTTGGTTCAAAGAAGTTAACAGTGGATATAAAAATGGCTCAGCTAACGTTTCAAATTCTAGCGGCTCTTATGTAACCTTTAAATTTAATGGTACTGGGTTTAAATGGAATTCCCTTTCTGCAGCTACTCTTGGTATTGCAAAAGTAACTATTGATTCTAATACCTATAATGTGGATAGTTATTCTGCTTCTACAGCATTTAACAAGGTGACTTTTGTAAAAGATGGTCTTACTCCTGGTGTTCATACCGTTAAGATTGAAGTTACTAATACCAAAAATAATTCTTCAAGTAACTATTATCAAGTTATAGACTCTTTAGAAGTGTTGAATACTCCACCTACCCCTTCACAGGTACTAAGTCCAGGTACTTACGATAATAATAATTCAGCACTTAATTATGTTGGTTCTTGGATCAAAGAGGTTAATGGCAGCTATAAAAATGGTGATGCTCTGATCTCTAATTCTAATGGAGATTATGTGATTTTTAAATTTAATGGTACTGGGTTCAAATGGCATTCTCTTGCTGCAGCTAGCCTTGGTAATGCTAAAGTTACTATAGATTCTAATACTTATACTGTAGATAGTTATTCTTCTTCAGTAGTATTTAATAAAGTGGCTTTTGCAAAAGATGGACTTACACCTGGTGAACATACGGTTAAAATTGAAGTTACTAACACTAAAAATAGTTCATCAACTAACTATTACCAAGTTATTGATGCTATAGAGGTTTTAAACACTGCAACTACTCCTTCACAGGTTTTAAGTGCTGGTACTTATGATGATACTAACTCAGCCTTTTCCTATGTTGGCTCTTGGATTAAGGAAGTAAATGCTGGTTATAAAAATGGCTCTGCTATGATATCTAACTCTAATGGTAATTACATGACCTTTAAATTCAATGGAACTGGCTTTAAATGGATTTCTCTTTCTGCAGCTAGTCTTGGTAATGCTAAGGTTACAATAGATTCTAACACCTACACAGTGGATAATTACTCTGCTTCAACAGTATTTAATAAAGTTGCTTTTGAAAAAGACGGACTTACCCCTGGTGAACATACGGTTAAAATAGAAGTTACTAACACTAAAAACAGCTCAGCTTCTAACTACTATGAAGTTGTTGACAGTATACAGGTTTTAAATACTCCTGTTAACCCTTCAAAGGTTCTTAATGCAGGTACTTATGAAGAGAATAATTCAGCCTTTGCTTATGTTGGTAATTGGATTATAGAAAGAAATAATAACTACAGCAATGATGCATCTTTAATCTCTAATAATATTGGGGATTATATGACCTTTAAGTTTAATGGTACAGGATTTAAATGGAATTCAATTTCTGCACCTAGTCTTAGCATTGCAAAAGTAACTATTGATTCTACCACCTATACAGTGGATAACTATTCTTCATCAGTAGTATTTAACAAGGGCGTTTTTGTAAAAGACGGACTTACACCTGGTGAACATACAGTTAAAATTGAAATTGTAAACAGTAAGAATAGTTCAGCAAGTAACTATTACCAAGTTATCGATTCTATTGAGGTTTTAAATAATCCAGCTTCCAAAATATTAACGGCAGGTACTTATGAAGAAGGTCATTCAGCCTTTAATTATGTTGGTAATTGGATTAAAGAACCAGCTAGTGGCTATAGTAAGAGTTCTGCTTTAATATCGAATACTAGTGGTGATTATATGACCTTTAAATTCAATGGTACTGGTATAAGATGGGGTTCGCTTTCTGCAGCTAGTCTTGGTACTGCCAAAGTAACTATTGATTCTACAACCTATACTATTGATAATTACTCAAGCTCTACAGTGTTTAACAAAATTGCTTTAGAAAAGTTAAGCTTATCTCCTGGAGAACACACTGTTAAAATTGAAGTTACTAATAGTAAGAATGCTGCCTCAAGTAATCTATATCAAGTAATTGATTATATTGAAATTATAAACTAAAAAAATCTACTCAAAGGTTTATTCCTTTGAGTAGATTTTTAACTTTACTATCTATATATTAAATTCTTCTTTTAACAAGCTCATTTGTATTAAGTCCTTATACTGCCCACCTTTATAAACAGCTTTTCTTAAAACTCCTTCTTGTTTAAATCCAACTTTTTTATACATATTTATTGCTCTTTCATTGCTAACTAATACAGATAAATATATTCTCTCCAAGTTTAAATTCAAAAAACCATGCTTTATCATTTCCCTTACTGCTAGGGTTCCAACTCCTTTGTTTTGACAATCTTTTTTCCCTATCATTATGTGTAACTCTGCATTGCTATTTAAATAATCTATAGAAGTTAGGCTTATAAGTCCCACAACTTCATGGCTTTCCCTTAAACAAACAGAACATCTTACTTGATTGTTTCTATTTCTCATATAACCTTGGAACCATTCTTTATCTGTTTCTAAATTAATGTATCTAAAATTTGCTCCAAGTAAGTCAACTATGTCATGGTCATTTCTCCATGTATTTATTGCCTCTAAATCGCTTTCCTTAAGCTCTCTTAAATATATCATTATACATTTCTCCTCACTAAACTAACTATATAGTCCATGTGCTCTGTAGTATATCTTTGATCAATTGGTATAGGAAGTAGATACTTTACTAATTTTTCTTCGAATTCATTAATATTATCTCTTGTTAGAACCTCTTGCCAATAGGTTGGAATATATATCTTATGCTTAATTAATTCAGCCTTAATGCTTTCATTTTCAATTAAGAGTGGATATACCATGGGTCCATGAACCTTTGAACTATGGATCCTTAATCTATTAATGGTATAAAGTTTTTCATGTATATAATTAAAGTTATGATTTCTTATGCTTTTTACTTTATCATAATCTATGCTTTGTAATACTCTCTCTGTAAACTTTGACATCTTCATCGTACTACAATGATCTAAGTAAATTTCATTGTCTTTAAATAGATTATATGCCTCTCCTGCGCCCTTCTCTATTCTTTTTAATAGATACCCTGCCCTATTATGAGATTCATCAAATATTAGAGTATCCTCCAGCTCCAGGTCCCCATATAGATAGCCCCCATCGCTTACTCCAAAAAATTTTCTTGGGGAATAAACATAATAAACACTTCTATCTATATCTTTATAAAAAAAAGCCTGAGTATTATCAATAATAATATTTTTATAGGAATCTATTAGTTTTTTTACATTATGATCATTTACACCAAAATAGTTCACATATAATAAATACTCCTTGTCCCTTAATACTATTTCATTCTCTGGTAAGAAGTCTTCATTTATATTATAAAACTTTATTTCTATATTAAGCTTCATACACTGCTCAACTATACTATCACATATATAATATGGTAGGTGCAAAGCTACGCAATTTGTGTGCTTTAAAATCTCTTTTATGCAGAATCTTGCTGAGTTTAGTTTTAAAGCACCCTTATGATATTCATTCTTTTTCTCTAATTCTAATTCGAAGTATCCACCTATTTCTTTACCTTTCATTTATAAAACCTCATAATTATTCAAGAAATTTTTAATAGTTTCTTTGGAGTTAAACATAATTACATCAATTATTGATAAATTTGGTACAAAGTCCTTATGGAATTGCTCATATATAAATTCCTTAGGTTTAATAAAAAGCAAAGAAACTCCCTCTTTGCTGAAATTTTCCCTTGAGTATAATTCTGTACCACCGTAAGAATTAATATAAATATCTCCTCGGAGCAATTTAACAATATTAATTACTTTTTCCTCGCTTTTTAAAGAGTTATTTTTTTCTAGACTTGAGGAAATTATAAATTCTGTAGTTATATCTAAGTAATTACATATAAGCTTTAAACTATTTATTATGAACTTAGAAATATCTTGTTTTTTATCATATTGGAATATATGTTTTAACAGCTCCATCCCTTCATTAAAATAGGGTGCTTTTTTATAGGTTAATTCAAAGCCTTTAAGTAACTTATTAAAATCATATTCAGCATTATCAATAAAATATCTTTCGTTGATATTTAGTTCATAGCTATCTTTTTTGATATTTAGTACAAAATTCTTAGCCTCACCATTTATAAGCATCCTATTTCTATTAATCCACCCACTTTTAATAAATTGCACATCATCATAGATGACAAACTTATCTACTGCATTTATCAATTGAAAGTAGCCTATGTAAGGCAAAAAATATGGTTGCATTATTCCAATTTTCATGATGTCTATCCCTCTCTAAGCTTTTCTAAATTTACTTTTAATTTTTATTAGAAAACTATTAATCAATGCTATAACGAATTGATCTTTTAAAACTATAATTGATCCTAAATAAACTATAGGAGCAATGATTAAAGACAGTAATAAGCTAATAATTAGACTTTCAAAAGCATATTTTAGTATTGCAACTGAAATTCCCATAAAGAAAACAGCCAAAACATACTTAAAGGCAGATTTGGTAATATATTTTATATTTAAGTTTTTATAATTTTTTATAATTATATAAGTACCAATAAAAGTCCCGCTTCCCTCAGTTAATACAGCAGCTATTGATGCTCCCATGGAATCCAATCTAGGAACTAACAGAAAGTTTAAGCCTAAGCTTATTATAGCAGCTAATATCTGTAAATGAAGCCCACGCTTCTCTTCTCCCATGGGAAGTAGTATCTGATTAAACTGCCAGGTGCCTAAAGCTATAATAAAAATTAAGATTGATAAAATAGCTAAGGATAAACTTCCCCCAACAAACTCCATTCCCCCAAAAAGATACATTATTTCTTTTGAAAGAGATAAAATGCCTACTACACAAGGTAGCGAAATTAGGTAAATATAGTTTATGGAAGTCTGAAGCAACCTTTTGTACTCTTCAAAGTTGTTATCATATAAATATGCTGCCTTTGGTATTAATACTGTAGTCAGCGCAGTTGTTAAGGATAATCCAATATTGGTAACTTGTCTGCCTCTAACATAGTAGGCAAGTTCCTTTGCCCCGGAAAGGGTTCCTAATATAACTTGATCTAGTTGAACATAAACACTTATAACTAAGCTAGAGAAAAAGAATACCTTTAATTCTGATAAATACTTCTTAAAGTCCACTTTGTGCTTAGTCCAAGTGACGTATTTTTTTGAATGTACATAATTTAATATATTATTGAAAGCCGTTGCAAATATAGTTATTAAAGCATAAGCAACATAGTCATTTTTTCCTTTTACAATTGCAAATAATAATACTATGGATATTATCTTGAAAATAATGCTTCTAATTGTTATAAATCCATACTCCTCTATTCCTTGGTAGAACCAATCAATTGTAAATATGTTTAAAACAATTAATATGATCATAACTAAGTATAAGGTAAGCTCTGCTTTGAAATTTGGTATAGAAAATATAATTACTGTATAGATTCCTATTATTAATATTGTAAAAATAATTTTTATAATTATTAAATCCCAAAATGCAACGGACAATTTATCCCTGTCATTTCTATTTCTAGCAATTTCTCTTATACCATAAGTAGGTATTCCAAAGCTTGCAAGCAACACTAGCCAATTTGATATTGCAAAGGCATAATTGACTTTACCAATATTAGTAGCACCTAAGGTTGCTGAAATATAGGGAGATGTTATTAAAGGAAAAAGCAGATTAGAAGCCGTAAGGATTAGATTATAAATATAGTTTAATTTTACAGATTTATTGTTATTCAACATTAGTTAGTTTTTCTCCTTATTTTTTAGCTATATGCTATTATGGCTAATCACACCTTTTATAATATTGCATATACGGGTTATATCCTCTTCTCTTAAAGAATCATACATAGGTAAGCATAAAATTCTTTTGGAAATGTCATTTGATACTGGCATATACTCCCTATGCTTCAAGTAATTCAAAGTATCTAAGGAAGGATAGAAGTATCTTCTTGGATTTATTCCATTATTATTGAGCTCAGACTTTACTTTTAATAGTACTTCTTCAGATTGAAATATTACTGGAAAATAAGCATAGTTTTGAGTACTTTCCTCATTTCCCTTTTGAAATTCAAGTGTTTTCATGTGCTGTAAATTTTCTATGTACCAGTCATAGGCTCTTTTTCTACCATTTTTTATTTTCTGTAAATCATCTAAAACACATAATCCCATAGCTGCTTGAAATTCATTCATTTTGCAGTTTATGCCTAAAAACTCTATGTCTTCTGGTCCACTTAACCCGAAGTTGATTATTTTTTTAGCTTTGTTATAATGCTCCTCACTGTTAAAAATTATTGCCCCACCTTCAATTGTGTGAAATAACTTTGTGCTATGAAAGCTTAAGGTCGAAGCATCTCCATAATTTAATATACTTTTCCCTTTGTAACTTACATCAAAGGTATGTGCCGCATCATATACAACCTTTAAATTATTTTCTTTGGCAATAGCTTGTATCTTATCTATATCGCAAGCGTTTCCAAAAACATGTACCGGTAAAATAGCTGAGGTATTAGGATTTATTTTTTCGGTGATATTATTTGGATCCAAGCAAAGTGTTTCCTTATTGATGTCAGCAAATCTAGGCTTTAGTCCTTCCCATACAAGAGTACTTGTGGTTGCTACAAAAGAAAATGGAGTGGTAATTACCTCTCCTGTTAATCCTAATACTCTGTAGGCAATTTGAAGAGCTACGGTACCATTGGACACTAACAATATATGCTTAACGCCTAGGTATTCCCTTAATCTTTTCTCTAGTTCCTGAGCTATTGGCCCATTATTAGTTAACCAACAATTGTCATATATTTTATCTACATAACCTTGATACTTTTCCTTATCTGGTAAATAGCTTTTTGTTACATTAATCATTGTTAAAAACTCCTACTTTTTTGAAAATTTTATAAAAGAATTCTTTTATAATAAATCGTTTTTCACAAGTTTCTAAGGTTGAAAAGTTTTTTTGAAACTGCCTAAGGTTTAGCTTAGTTAATGGATATATGCAATAGTCCGCCTTTTGTTTCAGCACAATATTGCTTATTTCATTGCTATACTTATAGTTAAAAAACTTATTTATACCTTCCCATACTCTTAGGGTATCTTGATGTCTTAATTCTTCCTTTTGAGATGAAAAAGATAAGCCATTTTTAATGTTTATATATCTATAGTTTGAGAAAGAATAAGGCAGGTATTTCATTTTTCCCTGGCTGCATATTAAAAATTTCAGTTGTAAATCACATATCATCTTTGCAGTTGTTAGAATTTCCTTATGTTTCTCATCTATCCTATCTTCTATAAAAAAATTTTTAAATAGAATTGATTGTATGTGCATAACAACCTTTGTATTATCTTTATTTATTAATCTAAATAGTTCACACACATCTACTATCTCATGATTTTTCATATTTCTTATGGTTGTATTGTTGGGATAGTTATCTGTTGTAATTCCATCTTCATCAATTTGATCAACTAAATGAAAAACCGATGAATACTCTTTGTTTTCCTCTAAGAAATCCACCATTGTTTGAAGCTTCCTATCATTTGTCCAATAATCATCACCTTCAAATAGTATCATGTATTTACCTTTTCCTCTTTTTATAACATCATACAGATTTTTAGTTGGTCCTAAGTTTTCTTCTCTATTATAAACTCTTATAATAGTTTCATGTTTCTGGCAATAACTATTTAAAATTTCCTCTGTATCATCCGTGGAACAATCGTTGCCAATAACTATTTCAAAAGGAAAGTTTACTTTTTGCATTAAAATACTGTCCAAACACTGTTTTATGTACTTACCATGATTGTATGTAATTAAGACTACGCTTACCATGGGTTCCATATGATTATACATTGCTTCACATCCTTGTTTATAAAAACCTTCTGCAATAATTTGCTGTAAATTATATTGGATTGTTATTAAAGTTATTTTTAGCATAGCTAAATAAAAGATTCATGTCAATATATTACCCCTATGTAGCAAAATTATCTATTTTTAGTTAAATTGTAAATAAGTGAATTTTCAAAGCCTGAAAGCAAATAAAAAGAGCTATAACTTTTGAATATATAGCTCCTTTTATCACATATATAACTGTCTTAGTGTACTAATTCATGGAAGGAACTTTAAACCCCCAATAATATTTTCTTTGACTTTCTTTGAGTTATTATAAAGGCTTATAACCCATCGAACTCTTGCAAAACTTTTCCAATCAACTTAACGACTTATTTTTCCACTTTTAAAGTGTTTCTGTAAAATTTTAAAATAATAATCTTTTTCTTTGTACTCCCATATTTTTTCTTTATTAAATACAGTTGGATAAGGATATCTTACAAAATTCACCGTTTCAAAATACTTACCCTCACCTGTAAAAGCATTTAAAGTCTTAATTAGCAATACTAGTGTTATTGCCATGGAAATACCCCATAATTGTAATGCTTTAAACTTTTTAGAGCCTTTCGATAGCCCTATAATTATATTAGGAATTAAGACTATTTCAAAGATTTTAAAGTATAAGGATATCCTAGAGGATATGGTCATACTTTTTATAGTTAAAATATAAAGTACAAAACCTAGTATATATAGCTTTTTAAATAAAGTTGTAGTTTTATCTTCCTCTATACCACTGGAAAAAAAGAGTATTAAGAATAAAAAAGTAGTTTTGTTAGCCAAAGCTAAGAAAGAAATTGGCATTTCACCCCAATAACCTAATATTTTGTTAGATATAAAGCCTGGAAGCAATTGTATTATAGTTAAATCTAGCTTTGTGATTATAACTAGGAACATAACTCCTATTACTGCCACATAAAGCTTGTAAGAAACTTTGTATTTATTTAAAGGTATAATTAATAATGTAATCAACATAGAAGAATGTATTGTTGCAGTAATTAGCACCAATAAAATAAAATGCTTTAGCTTTCCTCTATTATATAAGTCTAACCCTAAGCCAACAAAGATAGCAATAGCTAATCCTTGCCTCATGCCACTAAATACATATACTAAATAGTAAAGCACATAAAATAAGGTTAGTGAAGTTATTGGCATTTTAGAATATTTTTTTATAAATCTATATATTAATAACATTGATATCAAAGCAATTGTTCCAGCAAAAAACTCAAAACTTAATCTAAAAGTTCTGAAGATAGAATACATAAAGGTAAATCCAATTTCTCCATGTACATCTAAACCAAATACAGTTAAAAATTTATCTATATGTGGTGTCATATAATAATTGTACATATACCCAAAATAGTCTGTACCTTGACCGTATCTAAAAACTGCTATTAGAGTAATAAAACAAAATGTTATATTAAAATTAAAGTATTTGTAATACTTACCTTTATATTCACAATAAGAGAGGTAACACAAGCCTAGAAATACTAATATGTAAAACATTATAATCTCCTTCACCCAAGTTCTTAAATAAAAACCCCTAAATAATTTCCAAACTAATTTAGGAGCTTTATAGACTAACTTTACTTTATGATATTTTGTCTAGCTTCATTATACATTTTATCATAATACTGTTGGTAATTTCCACTAGTAACTCCGTTAACCCATTGTTGATTTTTTAAGTACCACTTTATTGTTTTTATTATTCCATCTTCAAACTTTGTTTCAGGATACCAGCCTAATTCACTTGTAATCTTACTTGGGTCAATAGCATATCTTCTATCATGCCCTTTTCTATCCTTAACGTATTTTATAAGATTCTCATTAATATTTCCAACTTCAGTCTTTAGTACTTCCCTATACTTAATTTCTTTACTTGTTAGCTCTGCCATTATATCTATTATAATTTTTACAATTTCTATATTTTGCTTTTCATTATGCCCACCAACATTATAAATTTCACCTAAAGTTCCTTTGTTAATTACAATATCAATTGCTTTACAGTGATCCTCAACATATAACCAATCCCGTACATTCTTTCCATCACCGTAAACAGGTAGCGTTTTTCCTTCAATTATATTTTTAATAATTAATGGTATTAGCTTTTCTGGAAAATGATATGGCCCATAATTATTAGAACATCTAGTAATATTTGCAGGAAACTTATAGGTATCAATGTATGCTTTCACAATTAAATCAGCACTTGTTTTTGATGCAGAATAAGGTGATCTTGGATCCAGAGGAGTTTCTTCTGTGAAGTATCCTGTATCCCCTAAACTTCCATAAACCTCATCTGTTGATACTTGAAGATATTTAACTCCTACCTTGTATTCATCCTCACCTATAAGCCAAGCTTTTTTAGAAACTTCCAAAAGATTTTGAGTACCAAGTATATTTGTTTTCAAAAAAATTTCAGGGCTTTCAATAGATCTATCTACATGAGATTCAGCAGCAAAATTTATAACATAATCTATATTATTCTTCGTAAAAATGTATTCTACAAGTTCTCTATTGCAAATGTCGCCCTTTATAAATTCTATCTTGTCTAGTTCATTTTCTAAAGTTTGAAGATTACCTGCATAAGTAAGCTTATCAAGTACTATTATTTTTGCACTTAGCCCATATTTTTTTATTAGGTATTTTACAAAATTAGCTCCTATGAATCCAGCTCCACCTGTAATTAAGTAGGTTTTCATTCCCAATCCTCCCCTTAACTTATTTAACTATTTATATCTGTTTTAACTCTATTTTTTTTGAAGATGTGATGTATCTATAGTAACGGATATTTCCATTAAATACTTACCATAATTTGTTTTTAATAATGGTTTTGCCAGCTCTTGCAACTTTGCTTTATCTATCCAGCCATTTCTATAAGAAATTTCTTCAAGACATGCTATGTATGTACCTTGATTGGTTTGAACTGCCTCAACAAAGTTAGCTGCTTTTAACATGGATTCATGAGTTCCTGTATCCAACCAAGCCATTCCTCTACCCAATATAGACACCTTAAGCGTTCCTTCTTCTAAATATAGTCTATTTAAATCAGTTATTTCTAACTCTCCTCTTAGGGATGGTTTCAGCTTTTTTGCCTTCTCTACTACACTATTATCGTAAAAGTATAATCCCGGTATAGCATAATGAGATTTAGGACTTTCTGGCTTTTCCTCTAAGGACAGGACATTCCAGTTGTTGTCAAATTCAACTACTCCAAAGTCTTTAGGATTTTTCACATAATACCCAAATACTGTGGCTCCTTCCTCTAAAGAGGCCGCTTGCCTTACACTTATAGATAGTCCTTGCCCCCAAAATATATTATCACCTAAAATCATGGCAACATTATCATTACCAATAAATTCTTCTCCAATAATAAACGCTTCAGCTAAACCATTTGGCTCTTTTTGGATTGCATAATCTATGCTTAATCCTAAGTCTGACCCATCTTCAAATAATTCTTTAAAGTCATCTATATCTCTTTCAGTTGATATTACTAGTATTTCTTTTATTCCAGCAAGCATTAAAACCGAAAGAGGGTAATATATCATTGGTTTATCATATATAGGAACTATCTGTTTAGAAATAGATTTGGTTACAGGATACAGCCTCGTACCTGATCCCCCTGCTAATATAATTCCTTTCATAATTAACCTCCTATTTAAGTTAGAGATACTATTTAGTATCTCTAACTTTCTATATACATAAGCTAAAGTGCTACTGCCTACCCTTAGCTTCAAATAACTGTTTCCATTTCATTACAATATTTTCTATGTTATATTTTTCTCTATTATTAAATGCATTAATGCTCATTTTTTCTCTCAAATCCATATTTTCAATGAGTAAACTCATTTTCTCGGATAAGTCACATATGTCATTTTGCTTTACAAGTAACCCATCAATACCATCTTCTATAATTTCTCTAGGCCCTGTTCTAGTGTCAAAACTTACAGCAGGTAATCCGTAAAGCTTTGCTTCTAACAAAACCATAGGAAAGCATTCTGACTGTGAAGTTAGTACAATAAATGCTGCTTCTCCATACTTTTCTTCCACTTTATCAGTAAAGCCTGTAAACATAATATTATCTTCTATTCTTAATACCTTAGCTAAGGCTTTTAAGTTTTCCTTTTCTGGACCATCACCTACTATTTCTAATTGCCAAGAAGGGTGTTTTTTCAAACATAGGGCAAAGGCTTCCACTAAGTAGTTTAGTGATTTTTCTTTACTAAGCCTTCCTACACTAATGATTTTTTTTCCTTTACATTCACACCTGTTATTTGTTTCTATTACTAAAGGATTAGGAATAACAACTACATTATCTAAGTATTTCTCATATATGGCTTTATCTCTTTCAGTAAGCATAACTAGGGCATCTAAATTTTTGTACACTATTCGCTTTATTCCTCTTCTTGCCCTTGAATCATAGTAATACTGTCCATGTTCTCCACCAATTATTTTACCTTTCAATTTATGTTTTAAAAGGCTTAAGCATATATTGTTCTCAGAATGGAAAGCTAAACAATAATCATAATTGAGTCTAGAGAGGGTTTTATGTATTACTTTACACCTATTTATAAAATTAGAAACTCGATTTGAAGAGGTTTCCATGAACCCCATATGAATTACTTTAACCTCTGTGTCTAGTTCAATCATTGTTTTCTTATTTTCTTTTGTATATATCGAGAGAATTGTTACATTGTATTTCAACATTCTAGAAAGATAGTTTGCTAAAATTATATTTATTTTTTCAACACCACCAATGTTATTTATGTTATTGGTCAGCATTATAATATTCATTGTTCTCTCCTTATTATCCTCTTAAGAATTTCCTGTAGATATAACTTCTCAAGTTGTTTGGAACAACTCTTACTATGGTCCTTTTAGTTACATTGGAAATAAACTTTGGTAAGCTTATAAATCCCATATTTAAGAACTCTTTTTGTAATCTCACTTCATTTTTAACGTATTTTAAGCCACCTCTTCTTTGATACATCTCACTTCCTGCTCTTGCATATACAAGGGGCTCAGGTATATTCATAATTTTTTTGTTATTATTTATTAGTCTAACCCATAAGTAATAATCCTCATTCCATAAAAAGGATTTATAATTTCCTACGGAAATTATTGAACTCTTTTTATACATAACTGTCATATGATTTAAAGGATTTCTAGCTTTAGCAAAGGCATTAACCTCCTCCACAGTTACTGGTACTTTTCTTAGGGCAATAATATTATTAATATTGTCTTCAAACTCTGAAATATAAGACCCTACTAAATCTACCTCTGGATGTTTGGCTAAAAATTTTATTTGCTTTTCGAATCTATCTGGAACGCATATATCATCTGTATCCATACGCGCTATTATCTCATTTGAACAGCTATTAACACCTATTCTTAAGGCTTCACCAAGTCCAACATTCTTTTCTAAGGTTATTATTTTAAACAACCCATAATTGCTTGTATCATAATCATTAATAATTTTATCAAGTTCTTTAGTAAGCTTTCCATCTTTAACTAGTACGATTTCGGAAGGCTTTACTGTTTGATTTATTATACTGTCTATGGCTCCTTTTAAATACTCTGGTTTCTCTTTAAAGTAAACTGAACATAATACAGAGAACTTCATGATTATCTGTCCTCCAAACTTAAAATATTTCTATATACTTTTGTGTATTTATTACTCATAACTTCAGAGCTAAAGTTTAGCTCTAAATGTTGCCTTACTTTCAAACTAATAGAACTTAAATCAGCCTTAGAAATGCTATTAATTATATTGCTTAACTCTTCAGTGTCACCTAGCTTAAATATATGTGATATAGCTGGATTATTACCTACTAATTCTTTATGGGGTTCAATGTCTGATAATATCAACATTAGCCCACTGGCCATAGCTTCTAACACTGCCATTGGGAGCCCTTCTGCCTTTGATGCAGAAATAAAAACATCAGCTGCCTTTAAATACTCATGCACATTATTTACCTTACCTGTTAATATAACAGATTGAAGATTTGTAGCTTTGCATTGTTCAAATAAAGGTCCTTCTCCAACTAGAACCAATTGCATTTCATCTTTTACTTTGCTTTCATTAAATCCTTTTAATACTGCTAGAGGATCTTTTCTATCAATTAAAGCTCCTACTGATACTATAGTTAATTTCTCTGTAGCTAAACCTAGCTTCTTCTTAAGAGCCAACTTCTCTTCCTTTATAGCTACAGAATATTTATCTTTATCTATCCCATTTTGAACTACATCTACTTTAATATTGTGTTGTTTAAGCTTATTTTCAATAAACTGTGAACAAGCTATAGGATTATCCAATTTTAAAATTGCCTTTAAATGACGTCTAGCCATATATGTACCTATAACTTTACCATACTGCATTGTATAATCATAAGGAGCATAGTTATGTATGGTGTTAACTCTTTTGTACCCCATTAAGTACCTTACACTTAGCAAGTCAGCTCTGTAGCCATGCGAATGTATGATATAAGGATTCATAGCTTCAACTATTTCCTTAAGCCTTTTCCCCATATTTAATAACAATTGCAATCTAGACATACCTATAGATGTTACTTTTACACCTAGCTTAATAAATTCTTCATATCGCGAGTCCTTTGGCTCAGGTGATAAAGTCAATATTTCTATATGAAAAAATTTCATATCAATATTTTTAACCATCTCATATAGAACATTAACTGGACCACATCTTTCTAGTGTAGAAATAATATACAACACTCTAATTTTATCCATATTTACCTCTTCATTGATTCTATAACTTCTGTGAGTCCTTGAGATTTATAGCATCCACAACTTTACTATAAAAGAAATTAAACTTTGATTCCCAACTGTTACTTATACTTAAGTTATAGATCTTTTGCTTTGCAAGTTCTAAATTCCTGCTATCTATTTCTATTACATTTCTTAATTGACTACTAAATTCTTCTTTATTTTCAGCTAAATAAACAGCATCACTAAACTGAACTACCTCTCTTAAATAAGTAGAAACCACTGGTATACCTTGAATTCCATATTCAAACAACTTAGTTGGCGAAACTCCATCTGTATAGGAATTTACTAGGTAAGGTATTATTCCTACATGAAAATATTGAATGTAGTTATTAAGCTCCTCATAGCTCTTTCTTCCTACAAATAAAACATTAGGATAGGTTTTTAATCTTTCTGCTGAACTAACTATGATATTTCCCACAAATACAAAATTATAATTTGGATTATTTTTTATTACAAATTCTACAAGCTCATAATCTATAGAACTATGCAACGCTCCAATATAACCCACTATAGGGCCTTCTAACTTTTCCATTTCCTCTACAGGTTGTGGTTTTATATTATTTCTTTCTAAGCTTACACCCTGGCAAAAGTAATTTATTTCAGCAACTTCTTTATAATCCTCACAAGTAGCCCTAGAATCTGCAAAGATTACATCACTTTTTCTTACCAGCTCTTCCTCAAACCTTATTGCATATTGAGGAATCTCTGAATTAGCTTTTCTTCTTTGAGCAATATCTGTAATCACCAACTTTGGCTTTAAGTAATCTATTATGTCTAGTATGGTGTCTGTTGAATAAGCTGAAAGCACAATAACCCTATCACTATTCTTGTTAGTTACACCATTTCTTTTTAAAACTTTCTTCATAAGAAGTTTATTGATTGCTCTAACAGAATTAACGTTATGATAAGGTATTAGCCAAGGTATTCTTACAAACTTCATGTTGGAAGTTGTTGGATTTTTTGATTCAAAGTTTTTTTCATTAGGCTTAAGTCTATTTTTTAGCTTTTGGCTTAAAGCCCCTAACCCATGATTTATATATCCTATGCTTGGGAATATATAAACCTTTCCATTTATACATTTCGAAAATCTATATATTAACTCATGCTGTCTTTCCCAATTGTGGTTCCAACCAACTGAAGGAAACACTAATATGATTTTATCATCAAATATATTATTGTCCATTTAATTCGCATCCTTTAAACACATTTGTTTCATAGCTAATCGTTAAAAATGCACTTTACCTAAGACACTTAACCGGGTATATCATTAAAACTCAACTAACCTATATATTTTTAGTTAATAATGAACTATTATTTATATAAAATGTTAAATTTCTTACCTAGCCCCTTCACCAGTAAATATAACTGAAAATGTCTTTAAAATTATAATTATATCTAGATAAAGACTTCTCTTTTCAATATATATTAAATCCCACATCAACTTTTCCTTTGCTGATATATCATACCCTCCATTTACCTGAGCCAAACCTGTAAGTCCTGGTTTTATTTGTACTCTTTGCCTGAAGTTAGGGATTGTCTTTTCAAACTCTCTTATAAATACTTCTCTTTCTGGCCTAGGACCAACAATACTCATGTCACCCTTTAAAACATTAAATAGCTGCGGAAGCTCATCTATTCGTGTTTTTCTTATAAATTTACCAATCTTTGTTACCCTACTATCCTCTTTATCTGCCCATTGCGGACCGTTTTTTTCTGCATCTAAATACATAGACCTAATCTTAAGAATATTAAATTCCTTACTTTTTCTTCCCGCTCTCTCCTGTTTAAAAATTGGATTACCTGGAGATTCTACAATAACTAAAATGCAAGTAATAAAAATAATGGGTGCAGCTAAAATTATACCCATAATTGACACAATAATATCTAACAATCTTTTTAGAAACTCATATAGCTTTTTTTCATGAAGAGTTTCATTTGTGCTATAATAACGTTCTTGCTCTATTCGTAAGTCTTCCAATTAAACTCTCCTCCTTAATCCACTATCTATCAAGTTTAACACTATTTTATCACATTAAACACGTTTTTATCTTAAACCTTATTTTTTAATATCACTTGTAAGCAAATATACCTTTGCGATTGTCTATATTTTCATCTATATATTATAATATATTTGATGAATTATGTAAAACCTTATCGTAAGAAAAAATATAATATTATTTTTTTATTAATTTTGTTAATTTTAATAAAATCTCAATATAATTATTCTTTTTAGTTAACATTTTATGTGCTTTCAAGTTGGAATATTAATTTTTTCCTGTTTGTATTATTTCTCAATCATAGAAAATAATACAAACTATGAATTCTTATAATTGTTCATAGAAAAAACTACTCAAAGCAACCTTTGAGTAGTTTTTTCTATTCTAAAATTTCAATTGAGTCAACAACTTGGAAGTTTTGTTTTGCTAACGCATTTTTCTTATTTGTAACTTTAATTTCTACAACGTGTTTTCCATAAGGTAAATCAAGCTTTTCGAAAACTACCTTATTGAATTCTAATGTAGACGAATAGTTATCAACTGTATAGGTTTTATCATCTATGGTTACTTCTGCAATTCCACAGTTTATACCCGAAACTGAGTGCCACCTAAAGCCAGTTCCATTAAACTTAAAGGTCATAGTATCATTGTTAGAATTTGACATTAATGCATAACCTTTATAATAATTTGAATGAAAATCATCTATCCACGAGTTTCCAGAGTATATTTCCGGATCATTCCATTTGTATAATCCAGGCTTTAGAATTCCCATGGGCATATACTCCATCATACGATGAAAGTTTTTAGGTTTATCTCTATAGGTCCAAATATTCTCTTTATCAAAAATAGTAATATATGGATAACTATAAAATTTTACAGAACTATTGTAACTACCCTCATAAACAAAAGCTGATAAGTTTTTTACAAGAAGACCTAACATAAGAATAATAGTTACAAAGAAAAGCATTATGGTTTTTTTGTAATACCCCTGATTTTTTAATAACATAACAATGTTAGGTATAATTATTATCTCAAATACTTTCATATAAACAGAAATCCTAGATGAGATAACAGAACTCTTAATTGTCAAAATATACAATATAAAGCTAATTATATATATCCTTTTCATCATGTTAGTATCATTATCTAATTCAATTTTTGAAGAAAAATATAAAATTAGTAGTAATACAATTAACCTATTGCCAATAGCAAGTAATGGAATACTCATTTGCCCCCAATATACTACTATTCTACTACTTAGAAATTGTGGAAGTAATCCTATGATTTTAACGTCTAGTCCCGTGGCCATAACTAATAATGCCACCGCAATAAAAGCTCCCCAAAGCTTCTTAGATATATTAAGCTCAAATATTGGAATTAGCAATAGCACTATAAGTATTGATGAGTGCATAGTTGCCGCTATCAATACCACTATTATAAATCTTATATATTTTCTATCCTTTAAGAATGGAATACCCAAGGCCAAAAATAACGCCATGGCAATCCCCTGTCTTATAGCACTGAATACATATATTAAATAATACAATGCAAAGAAAATTGTAAGAGACATAATAGGCATCTTTGAATAATCTCTAATAAATTTATATATAAGTGTCATTATAACTATTGCTATGATAGCTATAAAAATTTCAAATCTTACATCCAAGGTTTTAAATATAGAACAAAGAAATAAATACGTTGGCTCAACACGGTATTCAAAAGCAGCAACTTCACTAAATCTTGATATTGGTGGTACCACAGAATATATATCCAAATAAGCAAAGTAATCTGATCCCTGTCCAAATCTTATTATAGAAATTATAGTGAGTATTACTGACAAAATTTTAAAGGTTAAGTACTTAAAATACTTTCCTTTATATTCAAAATAGGACAATAAACTTAGAATTAAGAATACTATTATGTAAAACATTATTGTCTCCTTTACTTTTATTTACCTTTTAAAGAAGTATTTTATTTACGACTTATAATACTATACAATCTATTAACAAAACTTTCACAACTATATTTTTCTATAGAATTTTTGTAATTGTATTCTATGAATTTTTCTAAATCCCTCTTACACTGAATGATAGCATTTTTTAAGTTGTCTGAATCCTGAGGCTTACATGCTACCCCATTTTTTTCTCCCTCAAATATATCTCCTATGCCTCCTTGATAAGTGGTTATTACAGCTCCACCCATAGTCATAGCTTCTAGTATTGAGATAGGTTGACCTTCATTTGGATAGAAAGTAGGCAATGCAAAAATTTCTGCCTTTAATAGTAGTTCTCTCTTTTTATTTCCTTTGACTATTCCATGATAAGTGAGTTTATCCTCTAATTTTGCAAAATACTCTTTCACCTCAGGCTCTATATCATTTTCTATACTTCCTGCAACATCTATATGAAAATCATAGCCATCTTCTTTTAATTTAACACAGGCTTCTAGAAGTTCAATTATTCCCTTAGTTTTCATTAAATTACTTAAATATATTATATTAGCAGTTTTATTTTCCTTTGCTTTCTGTTCTTTTTCCTTCAGCTCATTTTCTGTAATAACAAATTCAGGTTGCACTCCATTTTCACATACGAATACCTTATCTGAAGGAACAATGCCATCTAACATAGTTCTTAGGGATTCCCCTAAAACAATTACGCCATTGCACATATTAAAGTAATTTGCAATTTTTTGCTGTTTTTCCTTTGAGAGTTCATCATACATTTTTCTAACAAACCCTCCATGGAAATGAATATAACATGGTACTTTTAACAGCTTCGCAGTACTTATGAAAGGAACATACTTCATAAACCCAATGTAGCTCTGAGCTGGAGTTATGTATACTACATCATACTTATTAAAAATAATGCCTTTTACACCCTTTGAAATTGGTGAAAGACTTTTTATTACCTTTTTAATATCAAATTTTCCTTGTGAAGATAGCTTGTTAAATTTCTTATCTGTATCACTATCAATAAAGTCTACGTGATGACCGTTTGCCCTAAGACCATTCAAGATCATTTCATTTGCTATAGTTTGTCCGGTTATAGGATCTGGAAAAGGTCCTATCATTAATATTTTCATAAAATCACTCCCGAAATTATTATAAAAGATTATGTGTAAAAGTATTTATAGGAAACCAAAGTAAAAACTTAACTCATACTAATACCGCCTTGTTTTCCTTAGGGCTTTTGGTATTGAATAAATTAAATTTTAACTATGGAAGCCTATAGATCACTACTTATTAAATATACCTAACTATATTGCTTAGTTTAAAACATAATCTTATAAATTATTTTCTACATGTACAAATTATTTAACTCACTATATTCTTCAGTAGTTAAATTAGTTTTTATCTCTATAGAATGAGATGGTACTCTTTTATCTTCAGGTGGCAATGTCATGTAATCGCCATATAATTTCTTTAGATAATTATCATAATCGTTAGGAACTAAAAATTTCTTCTCTTCAAATTCAAGTTCCTTTAAAGGAAAAACATGTTCTTCCTTTAATTTAATATCAAAAGGTACTTCTACTCCAAAATCTATATAGTCCTTAGCTTCATTTTTGCTGTTAGATTTCTTTTGTAGTTTTCCCGAAAATTGCACTAACCACTCATAGTTTATAAAAAATAATAAAGAAAATACTATTTTACAAAACAACTTGTACAAATTTTTACCAAGATTCTTTATGAATGGCTTAGTAAAAGGTGCTTTTTTGAGCCAAAAGCTAACAATTAAGTTATTTATAATTCTCTTATATATACTTTTTCTTCCTTTATGTTCATAAAAATCCATGGGGAATATGTCAACAAATACTCCAATATGACCTTTTTCATTATTGTTTGATACCAGTATGCTATTTCTATCTTTTACTTTAATCCAAGGGTTTTGAGTATATTTATCACTGTCAGGAGTTTGTAAAAATAAGTTTTTAGGCAGTTTTTCTTTAGCTATAGCAATAAATTTATCATAATCCTCTCTCATCATAGCTAGGTCCACATCATCATCCCATGGAATAAATCCATCATGTCTCACAGCGCCTAATAAAGTTCCCGAATCTAACCAATAATTAATATTATTCTCCCTACACAGCTTGTCTATCTCCTGCATTATGTTAAGCATTATCTCTTGTAAAGCTCTTAAGTCTGTATTTTCTGAGTTCACTATAATCCCTCCAATGGAAAAAATTCACTGTTATATTGTGATTAATATAAATTAAACTTAAAGCCCCTTATATTTATACCACATTTCTGTACAAAAGTATAAAACTTTAAAGACTTTAAGCTTAACTTATTTTATGCTATATTCTAAACTAATTCATTTGCTACTTCATCTAAAGCATTTTTTTTGCTGTTATGACTGGCTAATTCCTTTTTTACATAAGGTAATTTTAACATCATCTCTTTCAATTCTTCCATTGTTACTTGATGTGTATTATCAGAGTTATACTCATCTAAATGTTGAATTTCCGCATTTCCTTCTGTAAAGTATTTAGAGTAATTAAGATCTCTATTATCTGCTGGTACTCTAAAGTATTTTCCCATGTCTTCTGCTTTCACCATTTCTTCTTTAGAAAGCAGAGTCTCGTATTTCTTTTCTCCATGTCTTGTTCCTATTATTTTTAATTTCACATCTGAATTAAATAATTCCTTAACAGCTATAGCTAATTGTTCAACAGTGCTTGCAGGAGATTTTTGTACAAATACATCCCCTTGCTCACCGTATTGAAATGCATGTAAAACTAAATCAACTGATTCTTCTAAAGACATTAAAAATCTTGTCATTGATGGATCTGTAAGTGTTAGCTCGCTTCCTTCTTTTAATTGACTTATGAATAGTGGAATAACAGATCCCCTAGAAGCCATAACATTACCGTATCTAGTAGCACAGAATATTGTTTCTCCTTCTTCTGCCATCCTTGCTTTTGATATCATAACCTTTTCTGCCACTGCCTTTGACATACCCATAGCATTCACTGGGTAAACTGCCTTATCTGTACTTAGTAAAATTACCTTCTTTACTCCATTTGCTAGTGCAGAATTAAATACATTCTCAGAGCCTACAATATTTGTTCTTACAGCTTCCATCGGGTAAAACTCACATGAAGGAACCTGCTTTAACGCTGCAGCATGAAATACGTAGTCTACACCCTTCATTGCATAGTTAATGCTATTATAGTCTCTTACATCTCCAATGAAATACTTTACCTTATCATTCTTTAAAGAATTCCTCATATCGTCTTGTTTTTTTTCATCTCTACTAAATATTCTTATTTCTTTAATATCCGTATTCAAAAATCGCTTTAATACTGTATTTCCAAAGGAACCTGTACCTCCAGTAATTAGTAAAACCTTATCTTTAAACATAATTCTTCACCTCAAATAATTATTTTTTATCTTCATGACTAATGGATGTAACTGCTACCTTTTCATGCTTACTTCTTTTGTAAGTTGGAACAATTTCCTCCACTTTATCCTTTATGGCTGCAGAGTTTTCTTCTCTTATAAGAAGTCCTAGTTCACAGAATTTTTCTTTTAAATTATTTATATCACTAAATGTAGGTTGCCCAACAAATATCTTATCATGCCCTGTTTTTTGTAGTCCCTCTTCTGCCATTAAGAGTTCTTCATATAGCTTTTCTCCTGGCCTTAAGCCTGTAATCTCAATTTTTATATCCTTATCAGGAGTGTATCCTGATAGTTTAATTAAATCACATGCAAGATCATAAATCTTAACCGGTTTACCCATATCAAGTACAAATATTTCTCCCCCCTGTGCATAAGCACCAGCTTGAAGGACTAACTGTGCAGCCTCAGGAATCAACATAAAGTATCTTGTAATGTTTTTATGTGTTACGGTTACCGGACCACCCTCTGCAATTTGTTTCTTGAAAAGTGGGATTACAGATCCATTGCTTCCTAATACATTTCCAAACCTTACTGCTACATATTCTGTATCACTTATTTTATCCATAGCTTGAATAATCATTTCACATACCCTTTTTGTAGCTCCCATAATATTTGTTGGGTTTACAGCTTTATCCGTAGAAATAAGCACAAATTTCTTTACCTGGTATTGATCTGCACATTCTGCTATGTTAAGTGTTCCAAATACATTATTTTTAATTGCCTCTGTCGGATTGTCTTCCATTAACGGTACATGCTTATGGGCTGCCGCATGGAATATAACTTCCGGTTTGTAAGTTTTGAAAATACTCTCTATTCTTTTTCTATCTCTCACAGATGCTATAAACACTCTTAAGTTCAGCTGTGGAAACTTCCTTAAAAGTTCATTCTGTAAGTCGTAGGCATTATTCTCGTATATATCTAGTATCATTAGTTCTTCTGGATTAAAGTTAGCTATTTGCCTGCACAATTCTGACCCTATGGACCCTCCTCCACCAGTGACAAGGACTCTTTTTCCCGTAAGATAATCAGAGATACCTTTATGATCAAGAATTATTGGGTCTCTTCCTAGTAAATCAGCCTCATCTACATCTCTTAACTGACTAAGAGTAACATTTCCTCCAATAAGTTCATACACACCTGGCATTGTCTTAACCTTAGCTCTAGTTTCACTACATAATTTTATAATTTCAGTTTTTTCTTTTGTATTCATGCTAGGTATTGCCAAAACTATTATATCTATTTTTTTCTCTTCTACTAATCGTTTAATATCATTTCTACCGCCAAAGACTTTAACCCCAGCTAGCATGGTATTCTTTTTGTCTTTATTATCGTCAATTAATACTATTGGATTGTACTTCATACTTGGGTGGGTTTTCATTTCCTTTATAACCATAGCCCCAGCAGTTCCTGCTCCAATAATCATTACATTTTTGAAAGCCTCTTTATCTATTCTACTAAATCTAAAAGAAATTCTTCCATAGATTCTAAAAATCATTCTAAAGCCCAAACTTAATATCATAACAAATACACCTGCAAGTATATTTATTTCCCAGGTTATTCTGTTTGCTGGTTCATAGGTTATATATATAATAAATATATTTGCTATTGTTGCCGCATAACAACCTACTACCCCCATAAGAAATTCTTCAGTTCCCGCAATTGTCCATAAACTCTTATACATTTTAAATATTGAAAAACTGATTAAGTATATGACTATTATGATGGGTAATATTTTAAGTAAATTATTTAACTTGTCTACTAATATTGGTTGGTCATAAAACCTGAAATAATAGGAAAAGATATAAGATAGATATATTAGTATTATATCTGTTGCTACAAATAATAAAGTCTTACTCTTATTTATCATAAATTTTTAATCCTCCTCGAACATTTAAAGCAAATATAAATCAATTAAGAACTAAAGAAATTATGACCTATGTTATACTTGTATACTACTAATTCCTTTAAATAAAACATAATTAGTCCTTCCTTACCCTTTAAATAAATATAATATAAACTAATTAAAGCCATATAATTAACAAAATTCAAAAATATATAACTCACCTATTTTTCGTAAAGTCCAATTATCTTTCTTTTGTATGATACCCATATTACACTCTACTAAATCAAAATTTAAAATCTACAGATAATTTTATCACATATAAACATAAGTTTAAAGCTATTATTCATTAAAAATATCTGTATATATAGCTACATTTGGTTGTATTTGTAACATTTCACCGAATATTACAGAAATTTTTCTAATAAAAATAGAAGTGAGATGGTATAATCTCACTTCTGTTTTTATAAAATTTAAATATAATTTAATTTTTATTCCATACTACATCATTAATTATTTTAGTGTAACTCTGAATTATTTTTACAACCTTAACAGATACATTGGTATCTCTATAATCTGTTGCTAAAAGTACTTCTTCATCATTTTCTTTCATATCCCTTGATAGTTGTATGGATTGAACTATATCCTCAGTAGTAATTCCACCTACAACTACAGACCCTTTATCTAAAACCTCTGGTCTTTCCGTACTTGTTCTAATAAGAACCCCTGGGAACCCAAGCATTGCTGATTCTTCACTTAAAGTTCCGCTGTCAGATAGAACACAAAAGGAATTCATTTGAAGTTTGTTATAGTCTAAAAAACCAAAAGGCTTTAATTGTCTTACTAGTGGATTAAACTTAATGTTTTTTTCTTCTATCCTCTTCCAGCTTCTTGGATGAGTTGAATAAATAATTGGCATATTATACATTTCTGCTACTTTATTTAAAGCATCAACTAGTGAGAATAAACTCTTATCATTATCTATGTTTTCTTCTCTATGTGCACTTACAAGAATATAGTTATCTTTTTCTAATCCTAATTTACTAAGAACATTAGATTCCATTATTTTATCCATATTTTTAGTTAATACTTCTTGCATCGGTGAGCCAGTAACAAAAATATGCTCTTTTCTAATACCTTCACTTAGCAGGTATCTTCTGCTATGCTCCGTATATGGTAAGTTAATATCACTAACATGGTCAACGATTTTTCTATTAATTTCTTCTGGAACATTTTGATCGAAGCATCTATTTCCCGCTTCCATGTGGAAAATAGGCACTTTAAGTCTTTTAGCAGCTACTGCGCTTAAACAGCTATTAGTATCACCCAAGATTAAAAGAGCATCTGGCTGTTCTTGTTTTAATATTTTGTATGATGCTGCTATGATATTTCCCATAGTTTCACCAAGGTCACTTCCAACAACCCCTAAGAAATGATCTGGTTTTCTTAAACCTAATTCCTCAAAAAATATGTCATTTAAATTATAGTCCCAGTTTTGTCCTGTATGTACTAGTACATGATCAAAGTATCTATCACAAGCTTTTATAACTTCTGATAATCTTATTATTTCAGGTCTTGTTCCTACTATAGTCATTACCTTCATTTTTTTCATTTTTTACACCTCCAAGAATATAGTGTCTGGTTTTTCTGGATTAAATACTTCATTTACCCACATAACTGTTACCATATCAGTATCACCAGTATTTATGATGTTATGAGTATATCCTACTGGAATATCTACGACTTCCAACTTACTTCCACTAACCTTATACTCCGTAACTTCCTCACTACCAACTTTTCTAAATTTAATTACACCCTCTCCACTAACAACTAAGAATTTTTCATTCTTGCTGTGATGCCAGTGGTTTCCTTTAGTTATTCCTGGCTTAGATATATTAATGGATACTTGGCCCCTATCATCACTCTTTAAGAATTCAGTGAAGGACCCTCTATTATCGATGTTCATTTTTAAAGGATAACTAAAACTACCTTCTGGTAAGTAACTTAAATAAGTACTATATAATTTCTTAGCAAACTCATCTACCATGTTCGGAACTCTTAAGGTTTCTCTATTTTTCTTGAAAGAGTTTATTAAACTAACAATCTCCCCTAAGGTTTTCCTGTAAGTAACCTTTACTTCATAATATTGTTTGTTAACATCTCTGCTTTCTTCACTTAATGCGCTAACAAAGGCTTCAACAACATCGTCTATATACACAAGGTTTACTTCTCTGCTTTCATCAGCAACCCAAACCTCTAACTCATTAGCTATGTTATGACAGAAGGTTGCTACTGCTGAGTTATAGTTTGGTCTACACCATTTTCCAAATACATTTTGAAGTCTAAAAATGTACACTGGTGCATTATTTTTATTTCCGTAGGTTGCTAAAACTTCCTCAGCCATTTTCTTGCTTTTACCATAATCATTATCTAACTCTGCCTGAATAGATGAAGTTATAAGCATTGGAGTATTCTTCTTATTTTTTTCTAATAATCTAACTATGTCCCCTGTTAACCCTGAATTTCCACTATAAAACTCATTTATATCCGTTGGTCTATTGACTCCAGCTAAGTGAAAAATAAATTCCGCTTCTAGAACAGCTTTGTTTAATTCCTCAAGGGTGTTATTAATATCATAAGTGACAATTTCATAGATTTTAAGTTCCTCTAACTTGGCAACAAGATTTTTACCAATAAATCCGTTAGACCCAGTAACTAATACTTTCATCATGTTGTCCTCCAATTAGTATTTAATATTTTTAAGGGAATTTTCTAATTTCTCTAGTAACAATTCCCTTGTGTAATTGTTTAAAAAATATTCTTTCCCATTTCTACCCAAGGCTTCTCGTTGCTCAGGTGTCATATTATATAACCTTAAAACATTTTCATACAAGCTTTTATAGTCTTCAGCTGGACCAGCTAAACCACAGTTGCTTTTTCGGATAACCTTCATGCCCTCACCATTAATAGCTCCTAATATTGGTTTTCCTGCTGCCATATAAGATTGAACCTTAGCTGGTAACGTTAACTTAAATATATCCTCATCCTTTAGGGTTACTATTAACCCCTGTGATGATTTAAAGTATTTGGGCATCTCAGTGGATGGCTTTCTTCCAAGTAGAATTACATTTTCCTCAAGTTTGTACTCTTTAACCTTTGCCTTTATGTTTTCAAATTCACTGCCGTCGCCTAGAATCACCCATTTTATTTCCGTTTTGTCTTTTGCAAGATTAGCTGCTTCTATTATGGTATCAACCCCTTGAGCCTTACCAATGTTTCCTGCAAAAGTAACTACAAAGCTGTTACCTAAACCTTCATCTTCAAGTTTATCCTGAACTGAGTTAGAATAATAGTCTTCTGCCCATTGAGGTAAGTATATAATTTTATTTGCATCAATTCCTTGTTCAACCAATTTTTCTTCATAACCCTGAGATGCTATGTATAATTGATGAAAGGCATTATACACTGTTATGCAAAACCTCTTTGCAATTTTTCTAAAGGTTCTATTATTGATATTTATAATTGAGTAAAAAGTCTCTGGCCATAAATCTTGTATGTATATTGAAATTGGAATTTTCCTAAACCATTTTAATAGTATTGCAGGTATTGCTGTTGTTATTGGAGATACCTGAAACACAAATATTCTATCATAGTCTTTGCCAAGCACTCTTGGCAAATGAAAGAAACTGGTGATAACAAAGGAAATATAGTTTAACCCTAACATTATAGCATTATCTTTCCCCCTAGGAACGAGAGGAACTCTCATGACTTTCATTCCATCATAATATTCAGTTCTTGGCTTAAACCAAGAGTATCCTTTATAATACTCTCCTTGAGGATAGTTAGGTAATCCTGTCAATACTTCAACCTCATGCCCTTTCTCCTTCAATCCCCTACATATATCATTTATTCTAAAGTCTTCTGGCCAGAAATATTGAGTTATCACAAGTATTTTCATTATTTAATCCACATCCGTTATTCTATATTTTAATCCTACTAGAGAATTTGCCTTCTCAGAAGAATAAATATTGTCGCTCATCAGTTTAATTGTATTCTCATGAATAAACTGAGATTTTATGAACTTATTTGCTATAAACAGAGTCTTCAAGAAAATCTTCGGTACATTTATAGCTGTACCCTTAGCAACCACATCTATTATATCTTTATAGGTATAAACTTTGCTATCTGATACATTGTAAACTTGGCACTTACCAACATTTAAATTTTCCAGTAAAACTTTCGTTAAAATTCTTATATTCTTAACATTGCACAAACTAAGCTTAAACTTTCCACCTGATACCATATAGTACATATTTTTAACCTTGGTTCTTCTGTCAATGTTTAAAGTAAACTCCTTTGTATACACAGGACATAACCTTAATATACTATAATCTGCTTTTAAGCTTTCCTGTATATATTCCTCTGCCATTCTTTTTGTTACAGCATAAGGAGACTTGGGGTTGCATTTATCGTCTTCTAAATAAACAGTTTTATTTAACTCTTCTCCATAAACTGAAATTGTGCTTAAGAATATGAATTTTTTTAAGTTTAGGTACTTGTTGCTTAAATCTACCAAGTTTACAGTTCCACCGTAGTTTACTTCTTCAAATTTATTGTATGATAAGTCATTACCTTTATTATGAGCAAGAGCAGCACAGTGAACAATTGCTTCAATATCTCTATTCTGAGAAAATATCTTTTCTAATTCCTCAGCATTAGATAAATCACATTGTATATAGTGTGAGCAGGAGTCATACTTTTCTCTTTTTCCAATACCTAAAATTTCATGATTTTCTTCTAATTCTTTTAAAAGCTCGCTTCCTACAATACCATAAACCCCTGTTATGAGTATTTTCATGCTTATCTCTCCTTATTTTGTAGGGTTTTGATTTGGATTACTTCCTTCAACAACACCTTCATTTTTAAGAACCTTTATTACTGTAAGAAATACAATTTTTATATCAAAAAGTAAGGATTGATTATCTAAGTATTCTTTATCAAATTTGACTTTTTCTTCTGTAGATAATTCATCTCTTCCATTGATTTGTGCCCACCCGGTTAAACCTGGTAAAACCTTATGAACTCCTAGCTTTGTTCTAGCTTCATTTAAATCCTCTTGATTAAATAAAGCTGGTCTTGGTCCAACAATAGCCATTTCACCTTTTAGTATGTTAATTAATTGTGGTAGTTCGTCGAGACTAGTCTTTCTCAAGAAACGACCAATTGGTGTAATAAACTTATTTGGATCATTTAATAAGTGAGTTGCTACATTAGGCGTATCTGTTCTCATTGAACGATATTTTAATATCCAAAACTCTTTGTTATTTTTCCCAACTCTTCTTTGCCTAAACAAAACTGGCCCTTTAGAAGTTAGTTTTACTAATATAGCTACCAACACCATTAGGGGACTTAATATTATAATTGAAACTAAGCTAATAAAAAAATCTAAAAATCTTTTTATAATAACCACTCCCTATTTTATTGCAATTTAAGTTTATTGTAACGATATACAGTTTTCAACAACACAATTCGATTTGTCCCTATAAAATAAACTATCTTTTTATCCATAGTAACATATATTTCTCTATATAATATAATATAGTTTTAATTATAAAACAATAGTTATATACAACCTTGTTTCCTTATTTACTCTCCTTGTACATTATTTAACATTTTAAAAATTAGTAATATAAAGCACTTTTATATTACGAAGAAATAACACCTTTAGTTCAAACGCAGAATGAACTTCCCCTAAAAAACTATTTGAAAAACAAAAATGGAAGCAGGCTAGCACAGCTCCCATTTTTACTGATTAAATTCCCGTAACTTACCTTAAACTAACTTTAAATCTCTTATTGTTTTAATAATCTTTTCCCTATTCCAGTAAAACTCACTACTTCTAATCTTTAAGAATTTCCACCCCGCCCTCTCTAAGGTCTGTTCAGAAACTAACTCTTCTTCATAGCTATAAGGCCTATAATTGTTTTTGCCTATACATTTTATAGCTAATTTTTGTTCTTCACCAATTACAAAGTCTATAGTATATTTGTTTATTTTAAGTTGCTTCACAACCTGTAAGCCTTCTTTATTTAACTCCTCGTAAACATCTTCTTCAAAGGAAGATAATATCAAATCCCTTGTCCCATTATCTTCAAGACACTTGTTTTCCTTATAGTTTTTCATATAATGTAGAAGTTCCCTTCTTACGCACTTAGGATTTAAATCTTCCAATTCAACAGAATGGAAAAGCCACATTTGATTTTTTGCTCTACTAGCAGCAACATTAAATCGTCTTTCATCTGAATCTTTGGATAGAGCTGCAAATCTTATATTATTTCCCACTACCATAGAAAGAAACATAACATCCCTTTCATCTCCTTGGAAAGAGTAGGCATCTCCGCAAACAATATTTCTTCTTACAATCTCCTCCATACCTATTTTATCTATAAGCATATTTTGTATTACCTCTGCTTGATTCTCCCCAAGAAGAGAAATTACTCCCATGGTCATGCCATCATATAAAGGATTTTCACAACATTGCTTTATAGTTTCTACAATTTCATAAGCTTCTTTGATATTTATAGGTTTATTTGAATCTCTAAAACCCTCTTCAACTTTTACAGTATTAATTGGTGTTAATGAGCTCTTGCTTAAAGAACACCTTAAAGGAACTATTTCTTTAGAATAACACAAATTGTTGCTAAACCCTATTATGTCCTCTAAAGATCTAAAATGCTCTTTCAGTACTAACCTATTTGGGAAAACTCTTAGAGCTGTATTATAAAGACTAGTCTTTAAATCAAACCACTGACTATGTGGAATTCCCTTAAGGTGTAAGTTTATAAGTTCCTCAACGCTATCACCATTTTTTCCTATAGCTTCTGGACTAATTTGCTTTTCATCTCCTACAATTACAGCTCTTTCCGCTCTCATCAGTACCGTTAAGGCTGATATATCACTTTGACTACTTTCATCCACAATAACTACATCAAACAGGTTTTCCTTCGGTTTTAGATTCTCAAGTACTCTATTGATAGGCATAATCCAAACGGGGATTACATCCTTACAATTTTCCATTTCCTTTTGAGCAAGCTTTCTATACTTAATGGCTTGGGCTCCGGTACCCTTTCCAATTCTTTTTATTGCCTCCATCCATGTAAACAAGCTTCTTTTTTGTGACTCAGTTGTCCTTTGTATTTGGTTATACCAAGCCTTCTTTGATATTGTTTCCCTTACTAGCTGCTTTTCTCTTATTTTCTCCTCATGTAAGAGTTTTTCCATTGCCATTACATCTATTCCCAGTATGTTTTGTATATAACTATTAAAGACTGCATACTTTATTGCACCTTCAAAATCCTCATAATCATATTTCATTAACTCTCTGTGGCTTAAACTCATTGCTGTATCTGCAAATTTAGGACATATCTCTATAAGCTTATTTCTTAAAGTAAGCAATTCTGATAGTTCGCTACTATGGCTTAAAATATAATTTACATTATTATAATATTGTTTTACATAATCTATATTTAATTCCTTAATCTTTCCGCAAAACTCTGCAAATACAGGATATTTTATAAGAGCGCCTTTTACCCTTTGTAGTTCTTCCTCGTATTCCTCAAATTCCTTTATGGTATTTAAACTCACTATTACACTTTTCAAATATTCATAGGTTTCCTTAATGAAAAAGTTTAACTCTTTATTAATTTTTTTCATTTTTAAAAGCTTCAGAACCTTATTTTTGTAATTCTCCTCGAAGCTAAGGATATTTTCTATGTCATTGGTAAACTCTTCAATAATACTTAGATAGTTTGAATCTACCACTGTTATAATTCGTCCTCCAAATTCCTTCACCGATGAATTATAATAATTTTTCATTGTTTTTTCTAAGTTTATGATTTCCAGGTAATTTTTTATTATATTACTCTGTTCAAGAGAATTAATACTTTCACCATCGATTAATATGTCCTTTAGAATATAATTCAAGTCCTTATGCATAAACTTAAAGATTGATCCTATTTTACCTTTAGTCCCTAACGTATTATGAATCACTTGAAAATCCCTTTTTAGCTTCATTAAATCTATGCCTTCTGGGAGTGTAATCCTATATTTATTTATATTAGCTTTAATACTATAAATTTTCTCCGACTCCTGTTTTATAGATGCAATAAAACTTTGCCAATACATCTTTCTTTCTTCATTTTGATAGATACTATTAAAAAGAGTTTCCATTACAGTTCCCTCATATTGGGTGAAAAACTTAATAGCTTCTTCAATAATATTAAGAAGATTTGTATTGGTATAAGTGGTATTTTCACTGCTATTCCAACCGTTAACATTAACTCTATGTATATATATCTTATCAATCATGTTTTTATATGCTTTCATATTAGAAGTTAACTTGTCCATATCCGGCAGCTTATTTGTAAAGTCACCAATACTTTCATAAAGGTTCAAGTGTTCTCTTGAGTGAATAGACTTTAACTCTAAAAATCTTTTAAACTCCTGATTAGTTAAGAACGTCTCTTGCTCCAAACCTATTGTATCCTCAATAAATGAGTGTGATTCTCTGTTTGCTTTAAGAAACTTAGACATTTCAGCTACATAATAACTATTTCCAAGGTAATTAACTTTAGAGTTTTCTAAGGTGTAAACTTCTTTTAGGTCATTTAAAAGCTTTTGTTGATTTTCCTCACATTGAGCTAGCTTATATTTTAATTCTTTATATTGCTTCTTCAAAGTTCCACTATCTAAAGAAAGGTTTTCTGTAATTTTTCTTACTGCCTCATCTAAGCTGTCCATAGCTCTTGAGTCATCTCCAAGTATACTCATGCAAAGAGACCTTATTTCCTCAGGTATTTTATCGCTTAGCACTTTTAAAGCCCTGTCTGTTTGGCTAGTAACAAGAACCCTTTTTCCATGTGCTAAAAGATGGCTTATTAAATTTACTATAGTGTGACTCTTTCCCGTCCCTGGTGGACCTTGAACCACAACTCCAAAGTTTTCACTAAGTCTTTTTACTATTTCCTTCTGCTCTTCGTTATAAGGTAATGGAAACAGAAGGTCCTCTCCAATATCTTTCCATCTATCTTTTTCTTCCTGTGAAACCTTTACCTCCTCTTCAGTAATTAAAGCTTCTATAGTCTTTGGTATGGTAAAGCCCTTTTCCAATTCATCTATCATAGAAGTTAGTTCAACATTCCAAAGTCTAGTATCCATTCTTCTAAAGACAATTACTGGTTCATTATATATGTTTACTCCGCCTTCACCTTCCAGATCAAGAAGAGATTGTACAGAAAAATATTCACTTTCTGTATTCAAGTTAAGAGCTGAGGTAATCTCCTCAATCCCTTTCTTAATTTCTTCCTCTTGTCTTGGGTTGATTCCCATGATTCTTACCTTATCAGAAGTTCTTACGAGATTTTCTAAGGAAAAGTTATAATTACTTAATTGGGTTGTACCATTTTTAGAGTTTATATCTTTGTATTCTAAGTTAGATAGCATATCTAATTCTATATTAGTTACATTGTTATAAGGCTTTAATATAAATTTGGATTTCTTTTCATTAAACACTAAATCCATCTTTGTAGTGAATACGGGATGAACCACCAAATCGTTACCAAACTTCCCTACAAGCAAACCATGTCCATAAATTATTTCCATGCTTTCGCTATTTTTTTGAAGATTTAAAAGCAGTTTAGAAAACTTTCCATAAATCTCCTTTGCATCCTTGGATATTTCAATCCAACTATCACTATCCTCACTATTGACAATATTGACACCTTCTAAGTTTCTTATTTTGTTTTCATAAAAAACTTCTTCGTATGCATCTATATTTAATGGTTTTTTATCATTACCATTTTTCACGCTATGTAAATAATTAAATATTTGAATTACCTTTTCATTTACGTCCACATCTATTCCTCCGTTTTTAACCTATATTATATAATACGTTTTAAAGCTTTAGCTTCACAAAACATTTTTATCTTTTGTCTCACTTTACCCATCTTTAAGAAAGATTTCTGCAGTGAAAGTGGCTATCCTTTATCATAATATCTATCTATATCTGAATATACCTTATAACTACTTATGTAATATTCTACATTAGATTATATTTTACCACATTATTAACTCCAGCTATATTATAATTGAAGCTTTACAATTTTAAAAGAACACTTTACAAATTACAACTCCTGATACCTTTTTAGTGTGAACTTTCAACAATCACTTAAAGTTATGTTTCACAGCCTTTATATTAATAGCGTTACTTTACTTCATAACTGATTAATATTATTTAGACCAATAGAAAAAACAATGATATTACTTATACCATTGTTTTTAAACTAATTAATTATTCAGTACTATAGTTACTCCACTCAAATAAATATCACCCTTAGGAACCAGTAAAATTTCCTTTAAATCTTTTATATCTTTAAGTGAAATGTAATAACTTACCTCTTTAACTTGTCCACCGGAGGATTTTAATGTTTTACTTAATTGTGAATCTTTAGTTTTTACTTCAACATTCCCTCCATTATTGGTAGCAATTAAGGTGATTACCACCCCAGTAACTTGTCCATCAGGCATCTTGAAACTAGTATTCTCCCCAACACCCAAGGTCATAACACTACCATTTCCAGTGTTAAATTCTTTCGCTGTGCTTTTCGTTGATAGGTTCTGTACTTTTGTCTTAGCTACTGTATCATTAACCTCATATTGGGATATTAATTTCGTAGTACTTTTAGTCTCAGACTTTTTAAATTCTACATTATTTCCTATAATTCCTTCGGTTATTAATTCTGCTATGTATTTATACCCTTCATTATTTGGCAATATTCCATTTGAACTCAATTTAGATATATTCTCTCCAGCATTTTTCTTTTTTAGAAGCCCATTGTATACATCTACAAAAGTAGCTCCTTCTTCTGCTGCAACTTCTTCTATAGCCTTTTGGTATTGTGAGTATTTACCTTCTACTAATTCTCCTGTACTTATGTTTATCTCTGGAGGTTCTGTAACACAAATAACATCTATATTATTCTTTTCACCCTGAGCCACTACAGTTTTGTAAAGAGCCTTAAATTCCTCTACTGTCATTGTTTCCATTTCATTTCTGCCAGTGATTAATATCCAATAAGGGTACTCGTAAGCTTTAGACTTTTTTGAGCTACTATCCGAAATATAGGCTAGCATGTTTTCTACAGTACTTCCACCTACTGAGTAATTATCTGATATAAGAGTTTCCTTAGTAAGCATATTAAGACTACTAAAGATTGTTCCCCCTATTTCATCACCCAAGATATTAGGTTTAGATGCTCCACTACCTTGAGCTATGCTATCTCCTAGTATAATCCCCTTAAACTTACTCTGGTTCAGGGCTTCTTCAATATAAGAATTTCTTGGGAAAACTATTTCTTTATTTTTAACTTCTTTAACTAAGATCTTTTTAACTTCTTCGTTTGTTGCTTGTCCCTTTTCTGCTATTTCAACATTGTTATTGGTTTGAGATAAACTAGTAAGTTCCTTGGCATAATTTCTATCTCTAATTTTTCCAAATATAATTATAACTAGATTTATTACTATTAATACAGTTATAATTATTATATCTTTCTTTGAAAAAGTCCTGTTTTTATGGTTTTTAAAATTGCCTCTAGCCATTTACTATCCCCCTACATTTGTATACTACACGTTCTTTATTTATATCCGGAATCCCTTTAATTTTACCATATTATTACATTTAGCGCAATGATTACAGAACTTAAGGGCCACGGATATATTGCTGAATTTACAACCTATCTATGGCCCTAAACCACTTCTATTTATGGGTACCTATTACTTCTTGCAAGAATCTCTTTCTACAATATTATAGGGAAGTAAAAAGTTTCTGTCATCTATAGGTAAATTATTTATAATTTTAATTAAAAGTCTCATAGCTACAGACCCCATGTCATAAAGAGGTTTTGATACTGTAGTAAGCTTTGGATAATAGACATCTGCAAGAGATATATCGTCAAATCCCATTACATCTACCTCTTTAGGAACCTCTATGCCACTTTCTCTTAAAGCATTAATAGCCCCCATAGCCACTTCATCATTAGCACAAAAAACTCCATCCACCTTATTGGATTTTAAAATTTCTTGTATTCCTTTATATCCATCCTCAGCCTTTAAAGATCCAAAGTATACTAATGAAGGGTTAAAACTATCCTTTTCCTCCATAGCCTTTTTATAACCCTTGTAAATCTTTGAATAATCACTAGACTTATCTTCATAATATCCTATGTAAGCAATAGTTTTATTTCCCTTATCCATAAGATACTTAACAGCATCATAGCTTGCCGCATAGCTATCTATTCCTACACTTGGATAGCTTTTGTTGCTATCTATAGTACCTACAAGCACTGTTGGTACTTTCATAGCTTCTATTATATCTTCTATATCGCTCTCTAGAGAATTGCTCATGTAAATAACTCCATCAACCATCTTTTCCCTAAGTACATTAAAGCTTTCCTTTTCCCTCTCCAAATCCAAATCAGTATTGCAAAGCATAATATTATAGTTGTATATACTAGCTACATCCTCTGCTCCTCTTACTATTTCAGGATACACGGGGTTTGATATATCTGGGATTACAATACCTATAGTACTAGATTTATGAGTTTTTAAACTTCTTGCTAAAATATTAGGTCTATAACCCAATTTTTCAATGGTGTCTAACACTTTTCTCTTAGTTTCATCATTAACTACATCTATGCCATTTAAAACTCTTGAAACAGTTGCAATTGATACTCCTGCTTCACGAGCAACATCCTTTATTGAAGTTGCCATTATTATCACTCCTATTTCTGAAACTTATTCCTTGAACCCAGAAATAACTTAAATTAATCATATTATTTCCAAGTTTATTTATATTAATGTAAATGTATCCTTTGAGAAATATACTTATGGTAAAATGTCTGAATATTAGAGGCTATAGTCCTTGAATAAACTATAGAAAAGTTTGTCTTTAGTCAAAGACTCCTACCTTAAATTTGCTTAAGAGGTAACAATTATGGAATAATTACCCTTCCAAAATGTGGCTAAAGCCTTAAAAGAAACTTTAGATTCCATCTAAAACTTGTTTTCTTCTTATTAATTCTACCATATTATGAAAGATTTATCCTTTGAAAATGTCATTTAAATTAAGTATATTCTATGAAAATAAAAAAACTCCTTCTTTAGTTGAAAGATTCCTCTTTAAATTTAGTAATTAATATTAGTATAATGCTAAAATGAAGACTTAACTTTTATAAAAACTTATATTGATTTTCCTATGGATTTCAGCAGTGTATAAGATAAGCTCTACATCATTGGTGTTAGTTACTTCCATTGATTAAAGCTCACTTCTGCATTTTATATGATAACTTCTCATTTTAATTTCTATATTAATAAGGCGATTAACCCAAATCCTACTGATTAAAAGAACTCCCCATAGATTTATATGTTAAAGTCTATGGAGAGTTCTTTCTATTTCTAACTACAAATGTATTCATTTAACGTAACTAATTCTTGTTCTTTTAAATCATTGCTAAAAAAACTATAGCAATTTTTCCCGTTGCTCTTACACTTATACATTGCTACGTCTGCGTTTTTAATTAGTTCCTCTAAGCTTTTTCCATGATGAGGAGATAAGCTTATTCCTATACTGCTTGTTATAGAAAGTTCATTTCCATCTATAGAAAAGGGATTTGTAAATACCTTTAATATTTTTTCTGCTACGGTAACAATATTTTCCTCTTTGTTTAATTTTGGAAATAATATAATAAATTCATCTCCACCTAACCTACATACCATATCATATTCTCTTACCGAATTTTTAAGTCTTTTAGATAAGGCAACTAGAACCTTATCCCCTATGCTATGTCCTAGAGTGTCATTGATAACTTTAAATCCATCTAAATCTAGAAACATCACAGCCACAAACTCCGGATCATTACCACTTTCCACAAAGATTTCCTTAAAGTAGCTAGAAAGAAGACATCTATTAGGTAATCCTGTAAGAGAATCATAAAATGCAAGCTTCTTAATAGCCTCTTCCTCACTGATATAGTTATTTCTACTTTTAATGATTAAATATAAAGTAGGAATTACTATAACTTCAACTAATAGTATGTCTAGCATAGTTTTTAGTGCATTTGTGCCTATGTTTAAAAGATAATTAACTAAAATTTTCTCACCTATTATTCCTAGGGAAATAACCACTAAAAATTTATAGTTTAAAACACTTTTATAAATCCAATTTTTAACCTTAACCCCCCTTGAAATGTTGCACTCACACTTAATTTCCTTCATATTTTTGACCCCCAATGAGATGAAATTTGTTGCTTATAATATATATATGCTATTTACCTAGTTTTTGATTATGTAAATAAAATTAAAGCTATAGTTTAGTTGTTGGATCCTAGTTGGTTATTTATATTATAAAAAACACCTGCCTTCATCCCAAAACCAAGTGTGATCAAAATAAAAAGCACCCTTGAGAAACCAAATTATCTCAAGGATGCTTAATTATATTATTTTTACTTCTTGAATATTCCGAAAGGCTTTCCTACTGGTAAGAATACTCTTCCAAAATGATTATTTAAAACTGATGCAGCTGAGCCATAAAACGAAAGAAGTGATATTATTAACTCAGAGTATGCCGCAAGTTCATGTCCGAATTCTGGTGCAATTCCAAGAGTGCTTAAAGTTAAACCTAAAAATAAGAAGTCTATGAAAAAGAAAATTAAAAATAATACCTTATGAGTTTCCATAGCCCCAATTGTCATAAATATAGTAAAGATTAAATAAGCTAGAAAAGCAAAGCCTAGTTGTTTAGGGTCTGCAGCCTTTGCAAGATTCTGCCCTAAGACTCCATTTTGAATTAACCAAGTAAAGGCTACTCCAAGCCAAAAGAAGCCATAAGCTCCAAAAGCAGTTGCTCCAAAGGTATTATTATGCTTGAAATCATTTGCTGATGCAAATAGCTGTGCTAAAGCCCCTAAGAATAATGCCCAAGGTATTATTAAAGACACTCCTTGAGTTATTCCAAGTTTTTGAGAAGATGCAACTAATGTAATTACTGCCAGTCCGAAAAGCCCAATAGCTGAAGGATCAGCTGTGACAATTTTAACTTCTTGTGTTTCTTTCATGTTTTTCCTCCAATATCTCATCATTAATTTTTATGTATAGACTTAAATATTAATTCCCTAAAAACAATATCAAATTTTAAGTGATTTTGTCAAATGACTAATAATACCAACAAAAATATATCCTATTTTCTTCAACGAACTTGGAATAAGCTTAAATAAAGTTATGCATTACTCATACCTTGACTGACTTAAGGTTTTTGTAATAATCAAAATACATTTTCACCATGGAAGACTATAATTAAAAGAACCTCTAAAAAAGCTAAGTTTCTCAGAGATTCTTTATTAATATTATTACCCTAACTAGGTATTTATATTTATTATTGTTTTTCTACAGCAAGATTTAAAGTTTCGCCATTGATTTTTACTTCTGTGTAAGCAGCTTCTGCTCCATATACAGTTTCAATAGCTAGAGTATCCTTCATGATAGTTTCTTCAAACTTCTTAATTACAGCTTCTAGCATTTCATTGCCTGTTACATAGATTTTTATCTTATCTGCAACTTCAAAGCCGCTCTCTTTTCTCATGTTTTGAATCTTGCTTAGGATTTCCCTTACATGGCCTTCTTCTTTTAGCTCTTCAGAGATGTGAGTATCTAGTACTACTCCCATTTCACCTTCTCCAGCAAAGGCAAAACCTTCAAGTCCTTGCATTGTTACAAGTAGGTTTTCTTTATTTAAATCTATTTCTGTACCATCTACATTAATAGTTACAACCTTGCCGTTATTGATGTTTTGAGCAAGTTCCATTTGGTTCATTGATCCTATTGCTTTTCTGATGCCTGGTATCATCTTACCATAAGCTTTTCCTAGTACTGGTAGATTTGGCTTGATTTCAAAGTTAACATACTTAGAAAGGTCTGCACCAAGTTCTACTGCTTTAATGTTAAGCTCATCTTTAACGATGTCTCCATAGTACTCTGGAAGCTCACTCACAGATACAAGCATTTTTGATAGCGGCTGTCTGTTTTTGATGTTAGCAGCATTTCTTGCACCTCTACCAAGTTTAACTATTCTGTAAGCCTTATCCATTTCCTCTTCTAAAGTCTTATCAACCTCAGTTTCGCTGTATTCTGGCCACATGCATAGGTGAATACTTTCTGGTGCATTTTTATCAAAAGCAACTACTAGGTTTTGGTAAAGCTCTTCTGTGATAAATGGTATGAATGGAGATGCAACTCTTGAGAAAGTTACAAGCACTCTGTATAGAGTCATATATGCTCCAATCTTATCTTCAGTTAGCTCTTCTACCCAGTATCTTGATCTATTTCTTCTTACATACCAGTTTGAAAGCTCATCTACGAAGTCCTCAAGTTCTTTAGCACCTTGAGTTATTCTGTAGTTTTCTAGATGCTCATCTATATTCTTAACCAAAGTGTTAAGCTTAGACATCATCCACTTATCCATTACATTTTCTGATTTAAAGTTTTCATACTTCATTGGATCAAAGTTATCTAAATCTGCATATAGCACATAGAAGGAATAAACATTCCATAGAGTTCCTATGAACTTTCTTTGTGCTTCTATAACTGCATCCTCATAGAATCTTGATGGAAGCCATGGTGCTGAAGCAGTATAGAAATACCATCTTAAAGCATCTGCTCCTTCATTATCTAAAACTGTAAATGGAGATAATACATTTCCTTTGTGTTTAGACATTTTTAAACCGTCTTTATCAAGAACGTGTCCAAGTACTATACAGTTTTCAAATGGATTCTTTTCAAATACAGTTGTTGATATTGCAAGTAAGGTATAGAACCATCCTCTTGTTTGGTCCACAGCTTCTGATATAAATTGAGCTGGGAAGTTTGCTTCGAATAGCTCTTTATTTTCAAATGGATAGTGATATTGTGCAAATGGCATTGAACCTGAGTCAAACCAGCAGTCAATAACCTCGTCTACCCTTGTCATTTCCTTTGAACAATGTGGGCAAGTTAAGTGCACATTATCGATATATGGTTTGTGAAGTTCTATTCCTTCTGGAACATTGATACCTTTTTTATGAAGTTCTTCAATGCTACCTATCATTTCTCTGTGACCACATTCACATTCCCAAATTGGAAGTGGAGTTCCCCAATATCTATTTCTTGAAATACCCCAGTCGATAACTCCTTCTAAGAATTTACCCATTCTTCCTGTTCTAACGTTATCTGGCATCCAGTTGATCTTATCGTTGTTTTGTAGAAGCTCATCTCTTACTGAGCTCATTCTTACAAACCAGCTCTCCCTTGGATAGTAAAGAAGTGGTGTGTCGCATCTCCAACAGTGTGGATATGAGTGTAGGAATTTTTCACTCTTATAAAGAATATTATTTTCTTTCATGAAAGCTATGATTTTCTCATCAGCTTTCTTAACGAAAATTCCTGACCATGGCTCTACAGCTGGCACGAATTTACCTTCTGCATCAACTAAGTTTATCATTGGAAGGTTATATAATTTACCTATTTGATTATCTTCATCTCCGTATGCAGGTGCAATGTGAACTATACCAGTACCATCTGATAAAGTTACATAATCACCATGAACTACATAGAAAGCCTTTTCTTCTGGAGTTTCAAACTTGAACATTTGCTCATATTCTTTTCCAAGAAGTTCTTCACCTTTAAACTCAGTTATTACTTCATACTCTCCGTTAAGCTTATTTAAAAGTTGTCTTGAAAGAATTAAAGTTTCACCCTCATGCAGAACTTCTACATAATCATATTTTTTATTCACAGCTAGTGCTACGTTGCTTGGAAGTGTCCAAGGAGTTGTTGTCCAAACTAGTATATATTTATCTTCATTTTTAAGTTTAAACTTAACGTAAACTGAGCTATCCTTAACATCTTTATAACCTTGACCAACCTCATGAGAAGATAAGGTAGTTCCACATCTTGGGCAATAAGGCATTACCTTATGACCCTTGTAGATTAATTCTTTATTCCACATTTGCTTAAGTGCCCACCATACTGATTCAATATAATCATTATGATAAGTTACATATGGATTATCCATGTCTATCCAATAACCAACTCTTTCAGACATCTCTCTCCACATTTCAACGTAAGAGAAAACACTGTCTTTACACTCTCTAACGAATTTCTCTACCCCGTATTTTTCTATTTCTGGCTTACCAGAAATTCCAAGTTTCTTTTCTATTTCAAGCTCTACTGGAAGTCCATGAGTGTCCCATCCAGCTTTTCTTAAAACCTTATAACCCTTCATCACCTTATATCTTGGGATTATATCCTTCATAACCCTTGTTATAACGTGTCCTATATGAGGCTTACCATTTGCTGTTGGAGGACCGTCATAAAAAGTAAAGTATTCACCATCTTCGTTTAAATCGAAGTTCTTCTTTATAATGTCTTTTTCTGCCCAAAGTTTTAATATATCATTTTCCATGTCCATAAAACTCTTGGTTGAATCAATTTTTTTATACATAATATTGCTCCTTTCTTATTGGTGTTATTTTCTATTATCTAAGTGCTAATAATTTGCCAATTGTGACTTAAGGTATTTGAAAATAAATAACAAGTCAAAGATGTGAAGGATATTTTGAGTTCACAAGCAAGTTTGTGCTGACAAGGAAACAGGTTCCGCAGATAGTAGCGCTATCTAAGGGTTCTGTTGACGCAGTATAACTAAAAATAGACAAACATACTGACTTATTTATTTTTTGAAAATGCCTAATTTAATGATTAACTATGAACCTAAGATTTATACAATTGATTCTGTATGCACTTACAAAGAATTTCTTATTGATTATGTAGCACTTAAAACTGTTAGTTGTTATAGCAAAAGAAATCTCTAGAGAAATAGTACAATTCTCCCAGGCAAGGCCACAGCAGAAAGGTTGCTTTCTCAAACACCAATGTAAAAACATTAGCAAGCATCATAATTTGATGCAAAATAAAAAACTTCGTCCTAAAATAGGACGAAGTTGAATTCGCTATACCACCTATAGTGTTAATGTATAATTTCAAGTACTAACATACTCTATTCTTTAACGCAGAATTACGGATAGACTTACTATTTTCAGCCTTCAGCTCCTAGGTGATTTTCCTTTAAACTTCGCTATGGAGTCACACCAAACCTCCACTCTCTGTAAACTACTTTTAAAGTACTTTTCCTACTCTTAGCTATTAGTTTTATAAAAACAAATTTGTTATTTAAACTTTGTTTCTATCATTATATTACACCCTTGGTTTTTTGTCAAAGAAATTTTCACTATTTTCAAAGAATATAAGTACCTCTACTCAGTAACTTTTATTAAGATAAATTTACAATATTATTACTACTTTGTAACTTTTAAACAGCTCCTCATTATCTATTGAATATTTCTTTCATATTAATCCATAATCTAAATATACAATTACTTTAAATCCAATACTCAGGTTAACCCCTCGTTGATTTTTCAAAACTTTTTAAGAGAATAAAATCATATTAACTTTAATCTTGAAAAACTATACTTAAGAACTATTGGACTAAAACTCAGTGACCTTCACTAAGAACTTACTTTAATTAATATAAAAGATTGGAGAGATACTTATGAAAATTACTTGGCTTGGTCATGCTTCATTTTTACTAGAGGACTTTAAGGAAAGAAGGCTTTTAACAGACCCCTTCGATGAAACGGTGGGCTATTCACTGTATAAAGGTTCTGCTGATGTTATAACCATAAGTCACCAGCACTTCGACCACAACAATGTTCAACACATAAATCCTGGCTCAAAGGTCATTGATAAAGTTGGCTTTTTTAATGAATGTGATATTACCATTCAAGGAATTCCTTCTTATCACGATAAATATAAGGGAGCAAAGCGTGGAGAAAACATAATCTTCATTATAGAAATGGAAGGTTATAAGTTTTGCCACTTAGGAGACCTAGGCCATCTACTTGATCAAAAGGATATTGATTTAATAGGTACTGTTGACGTACTTTTTATACCTGTTGGCGGAAACTATACTATAAATGGTGAAGAGGCTGCAAAAATAGCTAAACAAATTCAAAGCAAAATAGTTATTCCTATGCATTATAAAACTCCTCAATTAAGCTTTGACTTAGACGGTGTGGAAACCTTTTTAACCTTTATGAAAAATGGTGAAAAAGTTAGTGGAAATTCCTTGGAGATTAATGATGAAATATTAGGAGAAAATACTGTAAAAATTTTTACTTTAAACTAACTTATGGTAATTTTTTAGGATTATTTGGATTAATTTATTGTTATATGGAATTTTTTCCATTATAATTTAAGTAATGCAATTTATATTGTTAGTTTTGGGAGTGGGGGGTAAAGAATTGAAAAGTAAACATCTTAAATGTCTATGTGCAGTAACCTTTGCTGTAGGCATATCACTTAAATTGAATACTGGTGTTGCAGTTGCAAACCCAAATGTAAATAATGAGTCAACTTCTCTTAAAGCTAGTAGTGGTGTTGTTACTGCTGATGCACTGAATGTTAGGTCTTCTGCAAATACATCATCTACAATACTTGGGAAGTTATATAAGGGTAATACTGTAACTATCGTTGATACTGTAAATGGTTGGCATAAAATCAATTTTAATAATAGAACAGGCTGGATACACGGAGAGTTTGTACAAACTGCAAAACCTGCAGAAACTTCTTCTAGTAAAGTTGGTACTGTAAACGCCACATCTTTAAATGTAAGAAACGGAGCTGGAACCACCTTTGGTGTTTTAGGATCCTTAAAACAAAATACTAAAATAGACATACTAGAAGCTACTAATGGTTGGTTTAAAATTAGTTATAACGGTTCTACGGGGTATGTAAGTCAAGATTATGTAACACTTGGCTCTGGTAGTAGTGATTCTTCTAGACCAAGTCGCGGAGATAGTGGCACTACTTCTCCTGTGCAAAAGTCTGGGATAGTTAATGTTTCAGCCCTTAATTTAAGGACTGGCCCTGGAACTAATTATGGTATTATTAAGTCTTTACATTCAGGTAATAAACTAGAGCTTTTAGAAGAAGTTAATGGTTGGTATAAGATAAACTATAGTGGAAGCACCGGATATGTATCTAAGGAATTTGTTACTATAGATAGTAACACTGAAGCTCCAACACCACCGCCTTCTAATGTAGAGGAACCTACTACGGCTCCAGTAGTTCAAGGTAAAGTTGCCATAATTTCAGCAGATGTCTTAAATGTGAGAAGTGGTGCAGGAACAAATTATAGTAAAATTGAAGTAGCTAGATATGGAAATAAGTTCCCTATCCTTGCTCACTCAAGTGGTTGGTATAAAATATCCATTAATAATAAGGAAGGTTGGGTCCATGGAGATTACATCAAAGTAACTAATGCTACGGATGTTAGCACTCCATTAGTAAGAGAAACCCCTGCTATTGAAAGCAGATACTCCGGTGAGGACATTGTGGCTGAAGCTGAAAAGTATTTAGGCGTTCCTTATCTTTGGGGTGGTTTTACTCCTATGGGATTTGATTGTTCAGGACTTACTCAATACGTATACAGAAAGCTTGGAGTTCAAATTGAAAGAACAAGCTATTATCAAGTTCATCAAGGGATTACTGTAAGTAAAGAGGATCTTAAACCTGGAGACTTATTATTTTTCACTACTGATGATTCTAGGCCTGATTCAGTTTCCCATGTAGCTATTTACAAAGGAAATGATTTATTTATTCAAGCACCTAAACCTGGAGATGTAGTGAGAGTTTCCAACCTAAACTCTGCGTATTATAGAAACACCTACTATACAGCTAAGCGTATTATTAAATAACGGACAAGCCTTTTCACCGGACTGTCCATACTAATAATTTATAATTAACTAAGTTATTTAATTTAAAATAGCGAAATATTTAGGTGTTATTGAAATATTTCATAACACCTAAAATATTTGAGTATAAAAATAACCTTAATTGATAAGAATATAATTATAATTAAGGTTAACCAAATATGAAAAATTGATTTTTCGCTTTATTTTTTTATTCAGGAGGAAGTTAAATGAAAACAGGTACAGTTAAATGGTTTAATGCAGAAAAAGGATTTGGATTTTTATCTGTTGAAGGTGAAGAAGATGTATTCGTACATTTCTCCGCTATATCAGGTGATGGCTACAAATCTTTAGAAGAAGGTCAAAGAGTTCAATTTGACGTAGTTGATGGTGCTAGAGGTCCTCAAGCATCTAACGTTTCTAAAATTTAATAATCAAAAAATATTACACCTTTCAATTCGAAAGGTGTTTTATACATTTTTTCATTCTAAAATCTTCTTAGGAAGATTTTTTTCTTTGGCTTTTTTCCCTTTTGTAGTTTTTTACCTCATACATCTTTTCATCTGCTTCATGAATTAATTCTTCTAAATTTCTACTAGAGTCAGTTACTTCTATGATTCCATAGCTAAAATCCAAATTTATATCTCCTATGGTTTCATGACTATAGACTTCCCTAACCTCTTCAATGACCTTAATAGCATTCTTTTCATCTCCATGAGGAATAAAAACTATAAACTCGTCTCCCGCCATTCTTCCATATATGTAAGAAGAAGAATTCATTTTCTTTTGTAATATGTTTGATATTAATACCAAGGCTTTATCTCCTGATTTATGCCCATAGGCATCATTGATTCTCTTGAAATTATCTAAATCAATAAATATTAATGTAGACTTTTTACATTTATTTTTTGACATTTCTAAGTGGTAACTTAAAAGATATTCTAGGTATCTTCTATTGTAGAGCCCTGTAAGTGCATCATAATTGGCCTGGTATCTTAAATCATCCTGCATTAAGAATACCCTTAACACTAGTTTAAGTTCATTAATTATATATTTTAAGTATTTTATATCATCTTCTGAAAAAATAGCACCCTTTTCAGTACTATCTAAATTAATTACACCAATAACTCTGTCATTTATAGAAATTGGACAACTTAAAGTACAGCAAATATCTAGGGACTCTGTATCCTGAAAAATTTTGTGTTTTTCAAAATTCAGTATGTTCTCATTAAATCTTGCTGGATTTTTTATTACTGCAATACCTTTAAATTGGTTTTTTGCGTATAAAAACACTTCCTCTTTCATTAACTTAATTTCCTTAAGTTCCTCAGAATATCCTATTAAAGCTTCATAATGAAATAGCTTATCTTTTCCTTCCATTAATATGCTTCCTTTAGAAGCTTTAGGTAACATATCAATAGCAGCTTTTAGAATAAGTTTGTACACTTGTTCCTTATCTACAGCTTCTATAACCTTTTCTCTTAAGTCATACAATATATCTTTTGTATTATTTAAATATGCAATCTTCTTTTTGTGTAACCTCATAGTGATTAATTGTATCCCAATTAGTATAAAACATATTAGTAACAGTATATCCTTTATACTCACCCAACCCATAAGCACCACCTCTAAAGTCCATTATATCTACTATAATATATACTTTCAATTAAATTTCCTATTTATTTAGAATAAATATGCTTTCCTAAAGGAAAAATAACTTAAATAGGTTACTTTTTTTAATTTTACTCTAAATCAAAAATTCTATTAAAATAAGACCATTTTTTTCATGTGAGAAGTAACCTATATTTTTTATTATGGAGGAATATTATGTTAGGTAAAATAATTGATATTAATAATACTGATGCCTTTGTAGAACTCATAGATGGAACAACTATGGATGTGTCCATTAATCGGCTTCCTTCAAATTCTAGGGTAGGTGATAAGGTAGACATAAACATGACTAAACCCTTAAACATGTTAAATGATAAAATGATAGACTTTTTTTAAGTGCCGAATAATTTTTTTCATCATTCTTTTAAATCTTATGCTTATTATAGAAAGCCTGTTGGAAAATTAAGTAAAATTTTATGGAATCATTGCATTACTCACCTGAATATATTAAAATATAATTGAAGTTGAAATTTATTTTGACTAAATTTAATATGTGCTAGGGGTGCCGTTGGCTGAGAGATGATTATATTCATTAACCCTTTTACCTGATCTGGTTAATACCAGCGTAGGGAAGCGTTTAAGATAAAAAGATTAACCGTATTCCTAGGAATATGGTTTTTTTAGTTTAAACACTCCTATAGCACTAAACTGGGAGGAATTTTTATGTCATTTACAGAAAATCTTAAAGAGATTTTATCAAACAAAACCACTATTCTTACTCTCATCGGAGTACTTATAATGATGGTATCTTTCACTAGAATTAAAAAGGTTAAACTTACTTCTAGGCTTATGGCCCACATTGGTCTTGCCCTTGCTTTATCTACAGTATTACAGTTTTTTAAATTATTTGAGTTGCCTTATGGTGGAAGTGCTACCTTAGGAAGTATGCTTCCTATAATAGTTATATCTCTATTATATGGTCCAACGGTAGGTGTACTAACTGGCTTTCTATACGGGCTAGTTAACTTTGTTATAGGACCAGCTTATATACTTCACCCAATTCAGGTTTTATTCGATTATTCACTTCCTTTCATGGCAATAGGTCTTGCAGGTGTACTAAAGAATAATAGAATTCTAGCAGTAATATTTGCTTTCCTTTGTAGATTTGTATTCCACTTTATTTCTGGAGTAGTATTCTTTGGAGATTATGCAAAAGAAGGAATGTCACCAATTTTATATTCCTTCCTATACAATGGTGGATATTTGTTAGCAGATTGCCTGATTTGCGTAGCAATTATTTCAGTGGTTAAAATTGATTTAATATTAAAGAAAACCAACGATTTCAACAATGCCGCTTAGCAGATAATTTCAAAGATTTTTTCAGCTAAAGATGCTGTATTTTAATTAAACCTATAAAACATATAAAAAAATGAAACTACATTATTGAATATAGTTTCATTTTTTATTACTTATTTACTTAGGATTTATGATTTAAAAAGGAACTATTACTCCCCAAAATGTAACTAAACTTATGTTTTCTAGAAGTTTTCTGGCTTTTCAGCAGTAATATTTATCTTCCAGCTACCTTGTTCATATACATTATTTATATAATAGATCACAGGTTTTACCTTAGGGTCCCCCTGAAAAGTTACAGTTGCTTTATACTTAGTAGCGGTATATCCTTCCGTTTTTACTGTCATTACTACATCATAACCTTCTAAGTTATCACCCTCAGTAATTTCCACATTTTGTATTTTCTTTAGCCTATCCTCAAAATACATAATATCTGTGGAAAGTTGATATTTAGTTGTTTCTATATCACTTTTAATGCTCAAGCCTATCTTTTTACCCTTATTATCTCCGGTGTTAAAGGTTTCTATGGTTCTTAGCAAGCTTTCATAGTATATATTTTCAAAATCTATTGGTTTTCTGTTATTACCAAAATTCTTAATTATATCATTATCTAATCTATTAGATACAATATAATTTTTACCCTCATTATAAAAATTAGCTCCGTTTCCCTTGTCTAATCCTGCTACATAGTTAAATTTACTTATCTTATCCGGTGCTTCATAAATCTCAAAAATATAATCTGGTTCTAAGGAAGTCTTTCCCTCCACTTCCTTTGCACTAGAAAGAAGCTTATATATATCCATAATTGCCGCTTCATCGGTTACAGTAAACTTATAACTTTTATCTCTAGTGCTTTGAATAGTTATTTTCATAGCTCCTCGTAGTTTTATGTATTCAAAATCCTTATTCTTTTTCGGCATAATTGCGCAGGCTGATAAAAATGAAGTTGCTACCAATATTGTTATTATAATTAAATACTTATTTAAATTTCTCATTTTCCCCTCCATAACAAAAATTTAGAGAAGCATTATGCTTCTCTAATTATTTTTCTTACTTAGTATAAACTACATTTATTAATAAATATAGTTATTAAACATTTTAATGTACTTATATTATAATACTTCTTCTCATAACTTTACAAGTTATATCCCAATTATTTTACATTGTACATAATTAAGTTTCTACAGGCTAGCCCTTTAATATGTCATTAAAAGAAAAGGTATTTATTATATTTTCTAAAAATATAGGTGTGTTTTCTTTATGCTTCTCATCATTTATAACAAAATTTACTTTTATAATATAATCCTTTTGCTTAATATAATAATTATAAATTTTATTAGTTTTATAATTATTTATACATAGGTTATATTGAAGGATATATCCATCATTATTTTTAATTTTTGATGGATTTAAAGTATAATCTTTAATCCCCATACTTTTAATTTCTTTTATATCTACATCAATTAACTTTTTCATATCATCCTTTGTGTTGATAATTTGTATAAATCCATGGGTATATGTATCATCAGATACAAACTCATTAAAGTAAATAACATTTTCTCTACTACTTGAACCTTCACTTGCAATCCATGACTTTGGAAGGCTATAGCTTAACTTACCTTCCAGGGCATCATATTTTTTAAAGGATCCTATATTATTTTGAATTAAAGTGGCCATTTTTAGTTTACTCTCGAAATATTGACCAAGTCCAACAATAGTAATCATTAATCCTATGAGTATCACTACTAACCCTGTCTGCCTATTCTTTGCTATCATTACTCTCATCCTGTGGTTCCTCCTTTTATACATTATAAATGTACAAGTGCCCATTCATCGCTAGGTACTTGTACATTTATTTATAATAAAAATTAGCTTAAATTTAAAATTAGTACTATAACTAACCCTAAATAAAATTAATTCTTTGTAATATATCTATGAGGCTTGTATAAAAAATAGAATAAATTTAAGTAAAAAAATAATCCCCTACCTTATCAGCAGAGGATTATTACATAGTTTTAAGAACGCTTTATTGGAATTACTACATTATTTGTCTTAAAGTCGTAGTACATGAGCCAGTGTCCCATATCCTTTTCTTCCTTAGATGGCATCCAAGTAACAAATCCTGTTTTTCCACCATAAGGTTGATCTTCTAATGCTTTGGTTCCAGGTATTCCATAAATTATATATTTTAGTTTACCTTCATCATCACACTTATATCCAATTATAAAGTTTTTCTTTTTAGATATATATGGGTAATAACAAATCATTGGATAAAATACTACTGTATACTTATTATAGTCATATATGCAATACATATCTTCAAGTTTACTTACTGCAACTTTATACCAGAAACAGTTTTTAATATTTTCATTTTCTCCGAGCTTTTCAAAGCCTTTAACTACATTCTTAAAGAACTCTCCTGTATTGCCTAATGGCCAGTTGTATTTATACATATGGTTTTCATTGTTTTCCCAATTATTATATTTCCCATAATTTTTCTTATTGTCTTTGCACTGATTGTAAGATTTATGGTCATCATATTCATCATCCATATGGTGTAGCATATGATGTTCATAATGATTATCCTCATCCTGTTCTTCATGATGCATATGGTTCATCATGAGATGATTGAAGTTATCATCGTCATCATGGTTATTTTTATGGTTCTTATGCTGCTTACAGTAATCGCAGTCATCATCCTCATAATCATCCATATATTCATGATGCTTATTGCAATAATCCTGTTGATCTTTGTGCTTCTTGCACTTTTTATGCTTATGTCTTTCAAGTTTAGAACTTTCTATTTCTTCTTCATATCTATCAAAAATATCCATGCCCCTAGGTGTTGTATCACCTTGATTTACTGGGGTCATATTTATAATGGTATCATCTTCATAGTAATCCTCAAACTCATCAATAAAGCCATTTTGTGTTCCTGTAGTAGGTTGTGTACCCATTCCTGCGCCAGTTCCAGTGCCTGTGGTTCCCGCACCTGTTCCAGTTCCGCCTGCACCCATAGTTCCTGTTCCTACAGTACCCGTTCCTGTAGTTCCTGTTCCAACTCCTGTGCCAGCTCCTGCACCTGTAGTTCCAGCCCCTGTTCCTGTTCCACCTGCTCCCATGGTTCCTGTGCCCCCAGCACCAGTTCCTGTAGTTCCAGTTCCAACTCCTGTACCAGCTCCAGTACCTGTGGTTCCTGCTCCTGTTCCTACCCCAGTGCCTGTTCCCATGGTTCCTGTGCCTCCAGTACCCGTTCCTGTAGCTCCAGTTCCAACTCCTGTACCAGCTCCAGTTCCAACTCCTGTACCAGCTCCAGTACCTGTGGTTCCTGTTCCTGTTCCTGTTCCTACGCCAGTGCCTGTTCCCATGGTTCCTGTGCCCCCAGTACCCGTTCCTGTAGTTCCAGTTCCAACTCCTGTACCAGCTCCAGTACCTGTGGTTCCTGCTCCTGTTCCTGCGCCAGTGCCTGTTCCCATAGTTCCTGTGCCTCCAGTACCCGTTCCTGTAGTTCCAGTTCCAACTCCTGTACCAGCTCCAGTACCTGTGGTTCCTGCTCCTGTTCCTACCCCAGTGCCTGTTCCCATAGTTCCTGTGCCTCCAGTACCCGTTCCTGTAGTTCCAGTTCCAACTCCTGTACCTGTGGTTCCTGTTCCATTTGTTCCCGGCTGAGTAGTTCCTTTAGATATTGGGTAAGTAGTCCAATCTTTTGGTACATCAGTAGTTGAAAATCCTACCATAATAGGAGTTATAGTTCCATTCATAGAAACTACTGCTGCCCCAACTATCTTATCCATAGCAATATTAGTGTTGCCTATACTATTCATATCATAATCGAAATTAACATCAGCTCTACCGTTATCGTCTATGTTCAATCTTCCTAAATTTATAAGGCTTCTTGGATTTTGTTTATCTGTTATCAAAATCATATAATAAGGGCCTCTGTCTCGTTTTAAGTTTTGAACATAGTAGGATATTTTTGATCTATTATTTTTAACTTCTAATTTAGCATATCCAGAAGGTGCCTTGTCAGCTTCCATACCGTAACCCTTTTGTTCTTCTTGCAATATGATAAAATATCTACTGTAGCTTTTTCTAGGTGTCACTCCCAATTACCTCCATTATAATTTATACATTATAATATATGAGTGATGTACCTAAAAGATGAAAGTTTTTTTTCTACAGCTTTAATTCTGTTTTTCAGGAACAATTTTTGTAACCAAAATTCTATAAAATCCTATTTAAGTTCTGATACCGTATTAGCCAAGTTTGCAAATTCTTCGATAGATAAAGTTTCGCCTCTTCTACCAGAATCTATATTTGCTTTTTCAAAGGCCTCTTTTAAAGTTTCTTTGTCCAATCCAACATTTTTCATAGCATTAGAAAGAGTTTTTCTTCTCATGTTAAAGGATTGTCTTATTATACTGAAAAATAACTTCTCATCCTTCACTTGTACTCTTGGTTTTTCTAGTATATCTAGTCTTATTACTATGGAATCTACCTTAGGAGAAGGTATAAAGGAAGAAGGTGGTACTCTTCTTATAATTTTTGTGTCACAATAATATTGGGCAAGTAATGAAAATGCACCATAATCTTTAGTACTTGGCTCTGCATCAATTCTTTCTGCCACTTCTTTTTGTATCATTATAGTTATGGATTTAATATTATATTTGCCATTAAGTAAGCTTGCAATTATAGGAGTAGTAACGTAATAAGGTAAATTTGCAACTACCTTTACACTTTTTTCTTCTCCTATAAGTTCGTCATAATCTACTTTTAATGCATCTTTATGTACTAATTGAAAATTAGGAAACTCTTTTAGCTCTTCCTGCAATATAGGTATAAGCCTTTCATCAAGTTCTATGCTTGTAACTTTTTTAGCTCTTTTTAAAAGCTCTTTAGTTAGAGTTCCAACTCCTGGTCCTATTTCTATTACATAGTCTTCCTCTGTAATATCTGCTCCCTCAACTATATCATCTAATACTGTATCATCTGTCAAAAAGTTTTGACCAAGACTTTTTGTGAATTTAAAATTATATTTTAATACTATATCTTTAGTACTTAAGTTTTCCATGCTAAATCTCCTTCTCTATCTTTTCTAGAGCCTTAATAAATTCTTCTTTTGAAATTCCATAGTTATTTAATCTAGTTACAAGTTGGTTAGTGTTGCAATATCCTATTCCTAGTTGCTTTCCTAATGCATCTCTTCTTTCTCGTGCTTTGTTATTGCCTGTAAGCTTAAAGTAATACATATCTTGAATATCAAATTCTTTTCTTGCTTCTTTTATTTCACACTTTGCATTTTCTAAAGCTCTAATAATAGTCTCTGGAGATGCATTTTCAACCCCTATATCTCCATCCTTTGTTCCTTCACTCTGAGTTATGTATGCATGTTTTACATCGGGTACTCTTTTAGAAATAATTCTTCTAATTTTTTCTCCTGCAAAATCTGGATCTGTTAAAATAATTACCCCTTGTCTTTTTTGCGCTTGCTTTATTTTCTCTATTATTTGTCCATTTATTCCAAACCCACTTACAGAAATAACTTCTGCTTCTACAGCTCTTTTTACTGCTGTTATATCGTCTCGTCCTTCTACTACAATAACTTCCTTAATCATAAATCCATGCCTCCAAATAATAACTTACCTATTATATCTACTTAGGCATCTTCAAAAAATAAGTAAGTCAGTATGCTAGTCTATTTTGTGTTATTATTTCTCTTCAGATACCTTATATTATTTTACCATGTAAATTCTCAATATAGGAAACCAAATAAAAAACTTTTCACACTTAATTATGTTGATTTTTCTAAGCTTTTCTCAAAGAATCTTAACTAATAGTATTATAAATAGATTGTGATTTTTATTCATTATGTATTCACACTACAGATAATGAAAATTATGATTTAACTTATACGTGAATAAATGTTGGTTGCCTTAAGACTTTTTGAGGATGAATTTTGTTCATCCTGAATGAACTTCATCATGAGCAAAATAAACTTTCATCATTAAAGCCTTATAGCAAAATAAAAAATAGGAGATTATTCTCCTATTTTATAATATAAACGTTTATTCTTCTTCTTCCCCAATTCATCATCTCTGAATAAGTATTGAAATATACATCTATTATATTTCCCTTTATAGCACCACCAGTATCTTCTGCAATTGCATAACCATATCCTTCTATATATAGTTTTGTACCAAGTGGAATAACTCTTGGATCTACTGCTACTGTGCTATATCCGTTAGGATCACGTCTACATTTTGTACCTGTTGCTGTTCTATCTGATGCATCACCTCTGTCTGCTGTATATGCAGTCGATGAAAACGATAGCTTTTTAGTGTACAAAACTTCTCCTCCACGAGATGGTCTTAAAACGCCAAGTGTACCAATATTAACTATTTTCTTTATTGGATTCTTTTGAACTTTCTCTTCAACCACTTTGCGGTTAACTTCTTTACCATCTTCATACACAACCTCTGTTGTGATTGCTTTTTCTCCTGATGATCCTTCTTGAACTACCTGTTGAGTTCCTTCGGCTAGATCATTATTTTTTCTTACTTCAGTTTCAAAAGCAATTTCTTGAACTTCATTTAATATTTCTCTTTTTACTCTTGTTATTTGAATTTTCATGCCATTCTCTAATGGCTTTTCTAAAGCTGGAACAATTTTATCCTCTGCCTCTAGGGTTATGTTTTCAACAGCTAATAAATCCTTAACTGTTGGTTCTGCAGAAGCAAGGGTTAAATCTTTTCCATCTACATTCACTTCAATTTCCACGGCCTTACTAATATATATAATATCTCCGTCTTTTACTTCACTGTCTAATGTCATAGAAACTTTATCTTTTTCACCAACACTTATACCATAGTCTTCAAAAACCTTATTTAGATTTTTAGCTAAGGTAGTTATCTTGGTTTCCTTTCCGTCTATAACTACTGTTATGTCTTTTCTTAAGTTCAAAATTGTAATTGTTGTACACATTAAAACCAATGCTACAATAAATAATGTCTTAGGCCAAATTGAAAAATATTTTTTCAATTTATCTTTAGCAATGATATTCATAAAGATTACCTCCCCTAGACAAGAGTACTAAGCAATTATATATTACCCTAGTTTATGTGTCAAATTTTAGCACTCTATCTCTTGAATTGACTGTAGTAAATGCATCTCATGCATAGAATTATAAATAATTCCCTTTAATGCTATAGATATCAGTCTTCTCTGGGTGGAATTGAAGTGTTTTTTAATGTATATTCAAAAATGTAATTAATATTCCTGTTCCAAAGAATTAATTTACTATTTTTGAGTGTATTACCAATAATTAACATTATAATGGATTATTTTAAATTTAGCAAGGTTTTTGTGTTTTTTATGGTATTTTTTTCCACATCTTCTTTGGTTATTCCCTTTAACTCTGCTATTTCATCAATTATATATTCAATATAATTTGATTGATTTCTTTTCCCTCTGTAAGGGGTAGGCGCCATGTAAGGACAATCTGTCTCCACTAGTAGCTTATCAATTGGTACAGCCTTAACCACTTCTTTAATTACCTTTGCATTTTTAAAGGTAACCACTCCTGTAATTCCTATATAGTATCCTAACTTTAAGCACTCTTTAGCAAACTCCACACTGCCCGAAAAACAATGAACTACACCCTTAACCTGACTAAATTCCTTCATAATTTCTAAAGTATCTTGATGAGCCTCTCTATCATGTATTACCACTGGTAAATTAAGTTCTCTAGCAGCTTCCATCTGCATTCTGAAGGCCTTTTTTTGCACTTCTCTTGGAGGATTTTCTTCCCAATAGTAATCTAATCCAATTTCCCCAATAGCTCTAACCTTAGGATTTTTAGCATAGTTCCTAATTTGCTCTATTAAATTTTCATCTACTACCTGAGCATATTCTGGATGGATTCCCACAGCTGCATATACAAAGTCATACTTTTCTGCTAGTTCAATAGACATATTGAGCCCTCTTAAATCTGAACCACAGTTTAAAACTCCTATTACTCCCTTTTCTTTTATCTCCTTTAAAACTAAATCTCTATCTTCATTAAATTGGCTATCATCATAATGTGAATGTGAATCAAATATCATGGTTTTCTCCTATTCTAATTAAATATTTTAATGTTCTATGAAGGTTCCCTTACCTTCTGAAAGTTCATAAATCTAATTTTATTTCTTGAGCATAAAAACTTATCCTATAATTTTCTGTGGGAATTTATACCTAAATAAAGCTTTTAACTTCTTGTTAAAACTTATATTGTTATAGTAAACTTGTCCAGAAATTGTACTATAACTTATAGTGGACATAAATCACAACTCTGCTATAAGTTCATTATGATTTATGTCCACTTTTTCAAGTTTTATTCAAAGCTGCTAATTTACCTTATTTTATATTTTAATAAAGGGCGGAAAGTACTGGTGTTAGAATTCCCATAACGGCTCCTAAAACTGCTCCAAGCCAAGTTATTGCACTTAGTTCCTTACTTGCAATTTCCAAGATTATTTCTTCTGCATAAGTAACTTCAAATTCATTAATTTTTTCCTCTACTACCTTTGATATGTTAAATAACTCTATAAAATCCGATGCCTTATTTTCCACAAAAGTGCTATATAAATCTAAGGTTATAGCTGAGATTTTAGAAGATAAATCTCTGCCTTCCTTTTGGAAAATGAATTTCATTTCAGTATTTAAAATTCTTTGTAAGCCACTAGTTAAAAACTTACTTATACTACTTTCCAATCCATAGCTTTCTAAGAACATATCTAATTTATTTTCCACAAAGTTAACTAATTCTTCTTCTAGGTTTATGCCAGCTTTGTTAAATACAGCTCCTAAGGTATCACTGTTACTTAAATCACTTTCAACACCTTCTATAAGAGTGTTAATCACTTTATGTTCTTTTACATTGCTAAGTAAGAACTCCCAAAGTTTTTCTCCAATTAAGTTTTCTTGTTCTTCATTACTAGCAGGAATGTTTTCTAGGATATCTATAACTTTAGTTTTAGTTACTTTAGTTAGCACTTCATTTAAAATTAACACAATATCTACTAAAGTTTCTTCAGTTTCTAGCATTTCAGAGGCTCCACCCACTATTTTGTTATAAATAGTATCTGAGTTTACAAACATTGCTATCATAGGGTTAAGTTGAGTTGATAAGATATTACTAATTATACCTTTAATTTTAATCTCATACTTTTCCTCTTTAAGAGCCCCTTGTATGTACTTTCCTATTTCGTGACGCTTATTGTACATATAAACCTTAAGGTTACCTATCACTGTAGGAGGAATTATTTCCTCTAAGGTATTTTCCTTTATGCCTTCTAGTTTACCTGAAATTAAATTAAGGATATTTTCCTTAATAGCTCCATTTTCCATGCTTTCATTTAAATTATTAATCAAATTAAGTCTTATATTTTCATAAGCTTGTGAAGATAAAACAGCTTTAGGAGAATTGTTTAATAAGGTTCCTATTTCTTTTCTTACAATAGAAGTTACCTTGTTTTTAAATTCGTTGCCTTTAACTTCTTCTACTACCATAGCTGTTATATTTTTTTCTAAGTCACCCTTTATTTCTTCATAGTGTCCATTTAATAAAGACTTTAAGTTTTCTTCTAAGGTTGAATCACTAGTTTCTAACTTTTTTACCTCTCCCTTTATCCAACCTGAAAGGGCTTCTTTAATTTTGTCACTACATAAAGAATTTAGGATAGTTTCCTTTGTTAAAAGATGAGCTCCAATAGCTTCTCCCACACTTTTAGCAATTCTTTTTCTTTCCTTTGGTATAAGTCCTGGGGTAAAAGGAACCTTTATGCCAAAGATTCTTTTTTCCTCATGGGGTCTAAATAACATTTTTATAGCAAGCCAGTTAGTGATATATCCAATAACTGCTCCAACTAAAATACCAATTATGTATTTCATGAAAATTCCTCCTCTTATGATAAATAATGAATAAGTTCATTTTGTAGTTATTATAGGTTCTAAAGATAGGGCTTTACCTTATTCCTCTATGGAATTCCTTATAGAAAAACTAGCCCCCTATGAGATACCTCTCCATCTTAATTACCTAGATTAAAAAACTATTTTTAGTGTGGGTTTTATCCTGCTTATAAATACTATATATAATGAAAAATTATAAAACTACTACTTTAAGATTGCAACTATTAAGGAAAATTTTGTTTACTATAATTTGTGATTTATTGAACACAAAAAAGAGCCGCTTATATTAAAGCAAACTCTCTTTCTGTATTTGGCATCTTAAACCTCATAATTTTCACTGCTTTACTTTGGCAGCTTTGATTTAATCTTCAAATATTCCTCTATTGTAGCTGCAGGAGCCGCAATAAAGTATTGAAATTCGGTTTCTCCTAAAAATACTGTTTTCATGTCATCAAACATATAAAGATACAAGACATCTTTTCCTTCATGTTTCACTGTTCCAAATAAGTATTTATTTGGTGACTCACCGACTTCTACTGCGGAAAAGTTATATTCTTCTTCATCTATATATAACTTTCCGGTTAAGTGATTTATAAGGTGTCCCTTAATTGCTTTCCATTTATAATATTCTGCATCAATCCTTACATTTGTAAGCTTTTTTATATCCTTATGATTTTCGCTAATTATAGCATCATTGAATTCCTTATTTATTTTTACTGGTTTTCTTATGCTATTAATTGCGAAAAAAGATGCGCCAATAATAATAACAAAAACTAATGAAATTAATTTTATATGCTTCCTCATAAACTTATTATAATCCCTTGAATTTTTTTCATTGTTGTTCTCCCCCACTTATAAGTTGTTTTTAATTATACTTGGAACTATATACATATTTTTATTGAAAGTCAAAGCTTTTAGCAACATAAATAGTTACTTTTTTGTTATGATTGTTAAGAGTATATCATTGAATTAGAAAGAACTGTTCTTGAACATCATAATTATAGAAAAGGTTGGTTTTTCGGGTTATATTTTGTAGGTATATAAAGTGGCAATGATTTAAGATTCTCATTCTTAAAAAGCTTCAAGCTCCCTTTGTAAGGGTTTGAATAACATGATGAATAAACCTTTTTAACTATTTAAATATAGTTTACGCTTATGCTGTTTACTTACTTAACATTATTTAACATATTTACTTGTTTAAATAACTTTCACTTCTTTAAAGTCAACACTTTCTGAAGATAACTCTAAGCAACTTTAAAATCGTAGTTAGAGTTTATAGGAATAAATATTAATGGTACCTCATTCATTTGCACTTTAAAAATATTAATTTAACTAAGTTGAACTTTAGTTACATATGAATCATAATAATACTAAGGTATTTTTTAGAACTTTTTTAGATGACTTTGATGGTGAAAAAAACAAATGCAACATTAAAATCTTAGTAGGATGTACAAATTGTGCAGTAAAAGAAGATTGTCAAATGCCTATAACTAAAAATAAATTTAGTGATTTATTGTTATAATATAGAGAACTAAAGGTAGAACTTAATTTATACTGTAATCCTACTTTGTTTTCTTAAGGCCTTTTGGTGATGAATAAAATAAATTATTGCTTTTAAAGCCTATAGCTATGCAAATTAGTTTAAGTACAATGGTTGAAAGGTTGATGAAATTATGATATTTGATACTCATATTCATACTAGTTTTTCTTCTGATTCCAAAATGAATATTAAAGATGCCCTTGATAAAGCTAAAGCTTTAGGTATTGGATTAGTTATTACAGATCATATGGATTTAAATTACCCTGACAAGGACAAATTTAAATTTCCTGTAGCTGACTTTTTTAAAAGCTATGAACCCTATAAAAGCTCCTCTTTGCTTCTTGGCATTGAGCTTGGAATGGACACAGGTTATGAAGCTGAAAACAAAAACCTCATAGATACCTATAATTTTGATGAAGTTATAGGCTCTCAGCATTTTCTTCATGGCTTTGATATATATGATGCTTCTCTTTATAGAGAAAAAACTAAAGTGGAGTTATTTAGAGACTATTTTCTAGAAATTATAGCTTCCTTAAAAACTCATAGTTATATAGATACCTTAGGTCACATAGATTTTATTTCAAGATACTGTCCCTTCGAGGATAAGGAAATTTACTATAATGATTATTGTGATTACATTGATGAAATTATAAAGCTTTGCATCAATTATGATATCTCTCTAGAAATTAATACTCGTAGGCTAGGCATGGCTAAGTCTTTAAATAGTCTTGTAAGTATTTATAAAAGATACAAAGAGCTTGGGGGAAACTATGTTACCATAGGTTCTGATGCTCACACTGTTGATTCTATAGGCCTCAACTTAGATAAAGGCTTCCAAATCGCTGAGAGTCTGGGGTTAAAACCTATTTATTTTAAAAATAGAAGTAGTGAGTATATAAAATAAAAGGTTTGCTTTATTTTATTACACTTGCCAATAACATGAAATTAAAAATAAGCTATAAGAGGGGGATTATCTCTTATAGCTTAGGGGTTAAATCGTCCTATATCTACTGAAAATAGGACTTATAGTATGGGGGGATGTTAGAAACTTCTTTAATTTGAGTATCTATTCTAATTATCTCCACTTATCTAGAAATTATTCCTTTGTATCGTACATTATTTCAAAATATCCTTGAGGGTATTTACATGCAGGACATGCCTTTGGTGCCTCAGTTCCTTCATAAATGTAACCGCAGTTTATGCACTTCCAATATTGAGCTGTATCTCTTTTATATAATCTGTCATTCTTAAGAGCTTCATGTAAATCTAAATACCTTTGCTCATGGCCTTTTTCAACTTCTAATATTTTATTAAAAGCAAATTCTACTTCAGGATAACCCTCTTCTTTTGCTATTTTTGCAAACTCTGGATAAGCAGTGCCCCACTCTTCCTTTTCTCCTTCTGCAGCTGCCATTAGGTTTTCTAAGGTATCTCCATAAGCTACTGGATAATCTGCATCTACATGTATTTGATTTTTACCAAGACCTTTAACTAAAAGATCAAAGAATATATAAGCATGAGCCCTCTCATTATCAGCAGTTTCATAGAACACGTTAGAAATTTGCATATGTCCTTCCTTTTGGGCAACCTTAGCATAGAAGGTATATCTATTTCTTGCTTGAGATTCACCGGCAAAGGCTTTGGCTAAGTTATCAGCAGTTTTACTTCCTACTAAACTTTTCATTTTAAAAACACTCCTTTAAATTCTTTATATATGTATTAGTTTCACTCTGTTTCTAATATTTCCAAAACCAACTTTAATAATTCATTTAAATTTGCCTGTAGTTATATAGAAAAAAATCTAAGCATTCAAGAGGGTTAAACTCTAAATATTTAAAACAATTATAATATCAACAAATTTTTATACCTTCATGAAGGCAAAGCTAAATTCATTGTAAAAAAGAAAAGCTCTAGCTTTTACTAGAACTTTTCTTTCTAACATAATTATAATATTAACTCTTTATAACTGTGGCTAATTAGTAATTATCTTACTATAGACCCTGTTGGTAAATCTCCTGGATTTGTAGCTAGTAATTTACTATCATCATCTGTTGATCCATAAAGTATCATTCCTTGAGATAGTTCGCCTCTTAAAGTTACAGGTTTTAAGTTTGCAACTAGAATTACATTTTTGCCTACTAACTCTTCTGGCTTGTAGTGCTCTGCTACTCCAGATATTACTTGACGGATTTCTCCACCTAAATCTACTTTTAGTTTTAAAAGTTTCTTAGCCTTTTTCACTGGCTCACATTCTAAAACTTTTACTACTCTTAAATCTATCTTGTCAAAATCATCTATAGTGATTTCTTCTTTAATTGGAGTCATTGGAGCTCTTTCTGGCTGTTTTTGAGCTTCAGAAAGTTTGTTTAACTCTTCAATTTTTGCATCCACATCTATTCTTGGGAACATAACTTCTCCCTTATTTACCTTAGTTCCTGCACTAGTTCCGTCAAAGGCAGAAAGACTGTTCCAAGAAGCTACCTCAACACCTAATTGACTATTTATCTTAGCACTTGTTGATGGTAAGAAGGAAGAAAGTAATGCTGAAGTGATTCTTAAAGATTCTGCTAAGTTATATAACACTGTAGCAAGTCTTCCTTTTCTACTCTCATCTTTTCCTAGAACCCAAGGAGTTGTCTCATCTATATATTTGTTTGTTCTTCTAATTAAAGTCCAAATGTGATCTAAAGCATCAGATACCTTTAATTTATCTATTTCTTTTTCTACTTTTCCTGGAACTTCAAGAGCAAGTCTTATAAGCTCATCATCCACTGCCTCTTTTTCATCTGGGGCTGGAATTACTCCATCAAAGTATTTTTCAATCATAGTTACTGTTCTTGAAACTAAGTTTCCAAGGTCATTAGCAAGGTCTGAGTTTGTTTTCTTTATGAAAATTTCATTGTTGAATAATCCATCAGAACCAAATGGGATTTCATGTAGTAAGAAGTATCTCACTGCATCTACTCCAAAGTGTTCCACTAGTACCACTGGGTCTACTACATTGCCCATGGATTTAGACATTTTTCCACCATCAACTAAAAGCCAGCCGTGTCCAAAAATTTGTTTTGGAAGTTCAAGGTCTAACGCCATTAACATAATTGGCCAGTAAATTGTGTGGAATCTTAAAATATCTTTTCCAATTAAGTGAACATCCGCTGGCCAGTATTTGCTATAAAGCTCAGTGTTGTCACTATTATAACCAAGAGCTGTTATATAGTTTGAAAGTGCATCTATCCAAACGTAAATTACGTGTCCCTTATCAAACTCTACTGGTATTCCCCAGTTAAAAGAGGTTCTAGATACACATAGGTCCTGTAAACCTGGTTTTAAGAAGTTATTAACCATTTCATTTTTTCTTGACTCTGGTTGGATAAATTCAGGATGAGACTCAATATATTCTAAAAGTCTATCCGCATACTTTGACATTTTGAAGAAATAAGCCTCTTCTTTAGCCTTTTCTACTGGTCTGCCGCAATCTGGGCACTTTCCATCTTTAAGCTGAGTTTCTGTCCAGAAAGCTTCACAAGGAGTACAGTACCAGCCCTCATAAGATCCTTTATAGATATCTCCCTGCTCGTATAATTTGTTAAATATTTTTTGAACTGCACTAATATGATAATCATCAGTAGTTCTTATAAACTTATCGTAGCTTATATCCATAAGCTTCCAAAGATCTTTAATTCCAGCAACAATTTCATCTACATACTCCTTTGGAGTAACGCCCTTTTCTTCTGCTATTCTTTGAAGCTTTTGACCATGCTCATCTGTTCCAGTTAAGAACATTACATCATGATCTGTAAATCTTTTAAATCTTGCAATTGCATCTGCTGCTACCGTAGTATAAGTGTTTCCTATATGAAGCTTTGCAGATGGGTAATAAATTGGTGTGGTGATATAGTATGGTTTCTTACTCATTTTTCTTCCTCCTCTATTAGGTATCTTCAAAAAATAAGTAAGTCAGTATCCTCGTTTATTTTGTGCTATACTGCGTCAACAGAACCCTTAGATAGCTCTGCTATCTGTGGAACCTGGTTCCTTGTCTAACTCAAAATATCCTTCACATCTTTGACTTATTATTTATTTTCAGATACCTTAAAAATTTTATAATTACTTTTCAACTTTATAGGACACTAAATATTCTTAATTTATGAATCTACCTTGGGTTTCTTTAGTATTTAGTTATTCATAGGTTAGTTATCAATTTAAAGCCCTATAACAAATTAAAATAAAAAAAGTCCCTATGTGGAAATATTTCCACATAGAGACGTAATATACGTGTTACCACTCTATTTTATACTTATTTCACAATAAGTACCTTAGTAAGTGACTCCCCTATAACGGTTTTATCACCCTGCAATATATCGGTTGCCACCGTATTCCCCTAAATAACATTCAGGAAATCTGCTCCAAGGCCATGTTCTCAAGGTTTATTTTCACTGGCTTTCACCTAACCCAGCTCTCTTTGGAAAACTTTCCTTAATACTCTTCTTTTCATAGCATTAATTTAATCTTATATTTATTATTATGATATGATAAAGAAAAAATTATGTCAATATATAAATTTTATTTAATAAAACCTACAAATAATGTTAAAGTTAAAAAACTATCAATAAAAATTGGTTTAGTATAGCTAAGAGCCATTACATTCTTCTCCAAATCATCCTTATAGTTTAAATATCCGTATACTAAACAAACTATACTAATGGTAGCCATAACTGAGGCCCCAACTAAAAAAGTGAAGTTCTGCGGAAGGATTCCTTGAAGTCCTTTAAAGAAAGATCCCTTTACAGCTAAGATCTTAACTATAGCAGTGACAATGTAAGTCATAATAAATATTAATTTTCTAGCTCTATAGGAAAATCTATATTCTATTAAAGATACTAAGCTAAATAAAGTAACTGACGGAATTATCCAAATCATACCATAGGTTATTACATAGGCTAGAGAAAATACTAGGGCTTCAGAGGTTTCCACAAATGCTTGTACTTTTTCATCGAATCTAATCTTATTATTAGCTTTCTTAAAATCTTCTCTAGTAGACGTAATATACAGCTTAGCGCTTCCTTCTTTTATAGGATCTACAAATGCTACTGTGTCTTCATAAATCGCAGGACTTATGGATACTGATTTAGTTCTCGATACAACATCTGAGGCTACTCCTAATTTTCCTTCAATAGGCATTTCTATTATATCTGTTTGATTTTTACCTTTTGGCATGTCCCTAGTTGAGCTTACAAAAAAAGTTCCCTTGTCATTTCTGTAAGGCACTGGAGTTGCAAGGGTGACTCCTTCTCCATTATAAATATATCCCTTTTCTGCAAATTTATCTTTTATTGGAAATTCTCCGCTACCTAAAATTTCTCCTGTTTCAATTGAGAAAGAAACATACTTGTATCCTGTATAGTCACTTTTATAAACATATTCAATTAAGTTTGTAACTATATCCTTATTTATTACAGAAGTCATAGCTGAGAATCTTACTCTGCTAGATGGGCTCATGGCACCACCTGTTTTTATTTCCGATGGCACTCCATTATCTAAGAAAAAATAGCTAAACTCACCAAAATAATTTGTGTAAACTATACACTCTTTATTATTATACTTAACTACAGTAGCTAAGAAGGTATCTTCCCCTGTGTTTACTGTAGTTAATCTATTTTCCTTTAAGCTAATTAAATCAATTTTCTCTTTATATACTGCACCTAAAGTATTATCATCGATTTTTATGTAGCTACGTAACCCCTGAATTGAAGTGGTATCCAAAACATTTAAGCCTTCATCAAGATACGCTACTCTTAATTCACCACCATCTCCACCTGGAATAAAGTATGCTAAAACTAACCTACCTTCATTAACAAATGCATTTATATTTTGTGGTACTTCCGTATTTACTGGTATTGAACTTTCCCTTAAAACCTTTCCCAAAGGGTCTACGGATATAAGTTTAATATTCATGCCATCACTAAAGGCCACAATATAATTATCTTTAAACTTAGTCATAGATGGCAGACCTTTAATATCCCCTTTATGAATTAAAACCTCTTTCGCCCACTTCTGTGAAGGCGGCTGAATTGCTACATCGTAATTTAACTTATAATGGTAGCCAAAAATTGCAAGAATTATAGTAATCATAACTCCATAAAAATATTTATTTATTTTCATTATCATCGCCCCCCTACTGCTTTTTTAATACAACTTCATGTGGATTAAAGGCGTCCCTCAGGGCATCTCCTAAAATATTAAAGCATATTATGGTTATAGATATTACAAGTGCTGGTAAAAACACCTGATAAGGATAAAAAACCAAAGAAAAACTTGCATTATAAAACAAGCTTCCCCAGCTTAATAAAGAGCTTCCAAACCCAATGAAACTTAGCATACTTTCAAGTAATATTACATTAGGTATCTCAAGAGTTATGGTAACTATAGCAATACTTATTACATTTCTCATTAAATGCTTGCTAATAATCCTAGAAGTGCTTGCTCCTAAAGCCTTAGCTGCTAAAATATATTCCTGTTCTTTTTGCTGGATAAACTGCCCTCTTATAAGATTGGCTACATTACACCATCCACTTATAGTTAATGCAATTACAAAGGTGAAAATTGAACGTCCTAGGATTAAATTAACTAGTATAACCACAATTAGCAAAGGTATATTAGTTAAAATCTCGATTATTCTCATTAGAACATCATCTGTAAGACCTCCATAGTAGCTACATATGCCTCCATAAATCATGCCAATAACCAAATTTATAAAGGCAATTAGTATTCCTAAAATTAAAGATACCTTAGCTCCCTGCCATACTCCTGTAAATAAATCACTTCCCCAATTATCTGTACCAAAGAAATGTTCCATCGATGGTTTTAAATTCTTAATTTTATAGTCCTGTTGCAAATAAGAGTACTTTGAAACCATCGGATAAATTATAGCCATAGCAATAATTATTAATAAGATTATTGCTGTTATTATAGCTGCTTTATTTTGAAAAAAAGCTATCCTAACGCTTTTCCAATAGGTAAGACTTGTCCCATTCCACTCCTCACCTATATCAGTTTGTTCTACCCTCTGAAATTTACTAGCTGTTACTTCCCTCATATATATCCCCCATTTTACCCCTTAATTATTTTTACTTATCTTTTGTTTATATATATAAACAAGCTCATAAAATAAACATCTTTTTAGTATGAAAATTTATTCATACCAAGAATAACTTAAACATTTACAATACATTGAGCGTGTCTATATCTTTTGCATAACCCACTTCTTGAAAATACCAATTTAAATGTTGAAGTGTTTTCTCTATAGTGACACAAGGCCAAGGCTTACCTTACTCCTACCTTGTTTCTCTTAAGGCTTTTTGGTGATGGATTTCATTCATCATGAATAAAATTCATTTTCACCTTTGAAGCCTTTATTACCTATTTTATGTAACTAATTATATTTATTATAGCACTGATTTTTTTCAATTACAGAAGTTTCAAAAAATTTAATTATTTCCCTATGTTGCATTCTGTTAATATTGGCATAATTTTGCTATAATGAATTGGTATTCATTTTTAATTAATTATTTATGTGTATTAAAGTAAAAATACTATAGTTATAAAATTCTTTTTTAAAATTTTACTATTAGTAAAAACTTAATACATAAGGGGGATTTTTATGGAACTTACTAATATAAGAAATTATGTTAACAAAAATAATATAAGAGATGTTTTATCTCTTGCACTACCTGCTGTAGGTGAAATGATTTTGTATATGTTAGTTTGGGTGTTAGACACTGTAATGGTAGGTCAGTATGGTGGAGAGCTAGCTGTAAGTACTGTTGGCATTTCCTGCGAAATTGTCTATACTATTGCTAATATACTAATAGCCCAAGGACTTGCTGTAGGAATTACTTCTATTGTAGCTAGAAGGTACGGTGCTAAGGAACTAGATACTGCTGAAGAGTATGCTACCATTGGTTTTTCCCTTGGAACCTTTATAAGTTTTGTTTCTACATTATGTATATTCCTATTTGCAGAAGATCTACTTAAACTAGCAGGGGCAAAGCCTGAAGTTATTTCTTATGGTGTTTTATATATCCATATTGTATGTATTGGTCTTTCTTTCAATATGATGACTAGCATGCTAGCTGCAATTCATAGATCTTATGGAAATACAAAAACTCCTCTCATTATTTCTTCAGTGGTGGTCCTTGTTAATTTAGTTTTAGATGGAGTTTTAATATTTGGTTTATTTGGTGCTCCTGAGCTTGGGATTAAGGGAGCTGCCATTGCTACTGCCATTGCACATATTTCTGGATTTTTGTATGCTGTAATTTATACCTATAAGAAATCACTAATCAAGATAAGGATTAAGTACATAAGCTCTTTCAGCTTTACTAGACTGAAAAGCTTAATCACTCTTTCTATTCCCGCTTCCATGCAGGAGGCTGCTTATGGTATAAGTAAGCTTGGCACTACCTTTATGATTATGTACCTCGGTACTACAGCCTTTGCAGCAAATCAAATTACATTAACTCTTGAATCCATATCCTTTATGCCTGGTTGGGGTTTTGCAGTGGCTGCAACTACCTTGGTGGGAAATAAGGTTGGAGAAAAGGACTTTAAAAAGGCTAAGGAATATGCTTATACCTGTACCATTTTAGGCATAGGAGTTATGCTTTTATTCTCTTTCTTATTCTTAGTGATTCCAACCCAATTAACTAGTCTTTTCATAGCTAGTAGTGAAACAGCAGTTATTTCTTTAGGAACTGCTTGTCTTATGGTGGCTGCCTTTGAACAACCTACTATGGCTGTTTCAATGATTATGGGTGGAGCTTTAAAGGGCTTCGGAGATACTAAGACTCCATTTGTAGTAGCCTTCGTTACTTCTTGGTTTATAAGGCTGCCTCTTGTATATTACTTTATATACTTGTTGAAAATGTCTATAACCTACTTCTGGTGGATTTGTGTAATTCAATGGGGCCTAGATGGACTACTTTTATATATTATGTTTAAAAAGAAATTTAAGTCTTTGGATTACTAGTTATTGTAAAAAGAAAAGTGTAGTTAAGAGTAATAATAGTAGCAAAAATTTAATTCCTTATACACAGACTGCTACTTCTAAATTCACTTTCTATGATAAAATGAAAAAGCTGTATTGTCTGGAAGTTATTTTCCAGGCAATACAGCCTTTTTTAATAAATAATAAACTTAGCAAGATTTATGGCAACTAAAACTGCGCAAAAATCTACTATTAAAGCTACCCATAGACTATGTCGTATTTTCTTTATGCCTATTGCTCCAAAATAAACTGTAATTGTATAAAATATAGTTTCCGTAGACCCCATAATTATTGATGCAGCAGTTCCAATATAAGAGTCTGGTCCAAACTGTTTTACAACATCTGTATAAACCCCAATAGCACCACTACCAGATAAGGGCTTAATAAATATAATAGGCACGATTTCTGGAGGAATCCCCACAAACTTAACCACAGGTTGTATTAGATTTATAAAATAATCCATAGCCCCAGAGGCTCTAAAGCAGTTTACTGCTAGAAGCATTGCAAGTAAATAGGGAAATATTCTTACACAAATATTAAGCCCTTCTTTAGCTCCTTCAACGAAGCATTCGTAAACCTTAACCTTTTTTCTAACTCCATAAATTACAACTCCCCCTATTATAATAGGGATTATGGCTTTTACTATATACTGAAATATATTTCCCATATCAGCTTTCTCCTTTTTAAATTATAAACAATTTGCCTCTACTTTATTGAGAAGCAAATTTAAGACTTAACTTATACATAAAACTTATATTGGTTCTCTTAAGGTTTTTTAAAGATGAATGAAATTCATCTTTAATAAATTAATCTTTGACTAAAAAAGCCTATATAAATAAACAAGCTCTACCCCTTATATACCTTTAAGTGTGGGAATTTGTTCATCTTAAGCCCCTAATGCCGCTTCTTGATAATAAAGCTAAAAATGCTTTTGTAATAACTTACAAAGCAAAACTCCAAGGATTGATGCAAAAGTAGTTGTGCATAGGGCTGCTAAAATAATTGCGCCTGGGTTTTGAGAATTTAGTGCAGCCCTTATGGACACAACAGTAGTAGGTACAAATTGTATACAAGCAGCATTTAGTACTAGAAATAGCACCATGTCATTACTAGCTACTTCCTTATCTCTATTTAATCTATCCATCTCTTCCATAGCTTTAATTCCAAAGGGTGTAGCTGCATTGGAAAGACCAAACATGTTAGCAGTAAGATTCATTACAATGGCTCCTAAAGCCTTTTCATCTCTCCCTGCATCTTTAAAGATAAGTCTTAATACAGGCTTTAAAACTTTAGCTAGCTTATCCGTAAGTCCACTTTTTTCTGCTATTTTCATTACCCCGCACCAAAGACACATCATTCCAACTAAGGCTATGATGAGTTCTACAGTAGAAGAGGTAGAGGATACTATAGCCTTTGAAACCAGCTCTCCATTTCCATTAAAAACTCCATACCCTATGCCGATTACTAAAATTAGAAACCATATTATGTTTATCATTCATATTTCTCCTTTTTAATATGATAATACCCTTGTTAATGCAAGTTTTGAGTAATATTCTTGCACATTTTTGTACTAGCTATAATATATATATTAGTAGGACATACCTCTTATGACTTTTTCTAAAAGAGAAAACCTCTTAAGAAACATATATAAAAAACAAGGAGGGAATTTTATGGAGACCAATAGAACTGTAGAGATAAAAAACTCTAGGGATATGATTACAGTGTTTTATAAAAATCACGAGGTATGGATAAATAGGGTGGACTTAAAAAATGACATTGCTGAAATTTTAGATTTGCAAACCTGTGAAACCTACGTAGTACATTGCAGAAAACTTCTTGAGGGAGTTTCTATAGATAGCTGTAATTCATGTGTTCAGCCCTTATTGAAATTTATATAACTATTTAAATAAGAAACAAGTTAATTTTGCTCAAGAACTGTGGAAGGAGCTTTAGCTCACTCCTAAAAACTATGGAATAACGGTTCTTTCAAGATGTGGTTAAAATCGACCCTTTTAACTAAGATTAAAAGGTAAAAAAATATAAACCTCTAGTATTAGCTAGAGGTTTATATTTTAAAATTTAGGGTATAAATTAATTATAAGTACTTTTTAGTTAAGGAATACTTGCAATTATTACTTGATGATAAAGGCCTAATAAAGTAAAATGTAATCATAAGCTTAACTAGGGCTACCTGGTTAAAAATAATTTTGAAATCATATTTTTATACATTTAAGATCCGTTTTATTTTCATATATAAACAACCAGAGTCAACTCCTATTTTATATATAGGTTTATATTGGTTTTCTTAAGACTTTGGTTTATGAATGAAATAAACTTTAATCCCAAAAGACTACATAATTTATTGCAAAGGAGATTATTATGAAAGAACAAAGTTTAAAACTAGCTCAAAAAGATATTGATGAGGCGTTATCAACTATTGAAGAATTAGAAAAATCTATTCAGGAAAACTCTTTATCTGAGGATGCAATTAAAGAAAACTTTTTAGAACTTTCAAAGAAAATGCAAGAAATTGAGAATATATTAAAAGAAGAAGGAATTCTATAAAATTAAATTTATAGTAACTATTTAATCCTTCCTGTATTAATTAAGACGATTAATCTAATAAAGTTACATAAATAAAAGCGTGCCTTAAGCACGCTTTTATTATTAATAATTAACTTCCTTTAGGAAAAGTCCCTTAGCCTCAGCTACTGCCTTTGCATACTTTCTTTCCTTTTTATCTCTTATAACTTCAACTTCCTCTGGAGTTATAATTCCAAGCCCTACTTCTATTAAGGTACCTGTAATTATTCTTACCATGTTCATTAGGAATCCATCCCCTGTATAGCTTATGTTAATGTAATCCCCCTCTTTAGTGAACTCTATAGAGTTTATTGTTCTTACAGTGGATTTAGTTTTTGATTTTAAGGTTGTAAAACTTTGAAAATCATGGGTTCCTATGAGGTACTTAGTAGCTTCTCTCATAGCATCAATGTTAAGAGGCTCTTCTACATGAGTACAGTGCTTAAGATTAAACACATCTCTATGCTTATTGTTGTATATGCTATACACATAAGTTTTACTTTTAGCGTTATATCTTGCATGAAACTTTAAAGGCACTTCTTTCACCTCAGTTACTTGTATATCTTGAGGTAGATACTTATAGCAGTAATCTAATATGTATCCTGGAGCTAAGTCCTTGGTAGTTTGGAAGTTTGCCACGTAATTTAGAGCATGAACTCCTGCATCAGTTCTACCACAACCATGAACTTGTATCTCCTCTTCTGTCATCTTGCTAAGAAGAGCCTCTAGCTTTCCTTGAATGGTATTATCCTCTTCCTTTTGCTTTTGCCAGCCTTTATATTTACTGCCATCATATTGAAGTGTAAGTTTTATATTTCTCATTGAGTTTTCTCCTACTTTCTAATGGTTTTACTTTTTATTATGTCATAACTATTATACTCTAACTAGAAAAAAATAAGCAGATAGGCTTAACCTATCTGCTAAATTATACTATATAACCACTTTAAATGTAATTAACCTATAATATATTCTCTTACCTAACTAGCTTTTCTGAAACTTTTCCTTCTTCAGTTCCATTTGTTTTTATCCTCCACTGATTATCATCGCCTCCACTAAAGTAGATCCAATTTGAGGATATAGCCAAGTGTCTGCACCAGCTTTTAGATAACCTTGTAAATCCTGATCCATCAAGACCTATTCTATATATACCATAATTCTCTTCACTAGCAGTCTGATTGTCAGCACTAAAAAATATATAATTACCTGAAATATTTATACTATAGGGTGAAAAGTTATTTGGCTTGTATATTGTAGCTCTATTACTTCCATCAACCTTAATTTTGTTAATAGCTCCATTGCTACTTACATAATATATCCAACCGTTGTTAATGGCAAAACTATGTGTACTACTATCTAATATTCTTTCTACTCCAGTACCATCTGTTTTTATTCTACAAAACACTGTTCTCCAATCACTTTTACTATAGAGATTTGTATATATCCATTCTCCAACTACTAACGTCTCATAGCCTTCAACCATGACATAATCATTATTTTTTACGGAGATTTTTGTCTTATTAGAGCCATCCCCTTTAACTTTATAGAGGGTAGACTCGTCTGCTCCTGGTACAATGTAATATATCCATTCACTTACCACATTAATAGACATTACCGTACCATCAACAAGCTTAGCTTTATTAGACCCATCTTTTTTAACCTTGTATATACCTTTATCAGTAATGCCTGATGAGTAATAAACCCATTGTCCCATTATACTTATTTGATATCCTGGGCTATCAGTTACTTTTGTCAGTCCAGAATCGTCAGGTCTAACTTTATAAATTTTATCTCCATCACTCTCGTTAGTAAAATATATAAATTCCCCATCAAAGGCAGTTCCCGACCCATTCATTATGTTGCCTGTAGTATTTCCATAGCTGAATACTGTTGCAGGTGCAGGGTTAGACGTAGAACTTGTATTGGTATTTTTGCTAGGACTATTTGTATTGCCTTTTGATGTTCCTGTACTAGTACTTGTGCTTTTCCCTGTGACATTTGTCCCCTTGCTGTCATTTTCCTTAGCCGTCATGCCTACAAGTTCCTTGTTGTACTCAGCTTTTAATGCTAAAGCCTCTTTATTTGTTTCGTCAAACTTTAAGATAATATCTAGAAACCCAATTGCCTCACTATATCTTTTATTATCTACTTCTAATTTAGCTTTAGCAAGATTCTCTTCAATATATGCTCTGCTGGCCTGTGCAATCTTATCCTGAGAATCCTTTGCATATCTTCCTACACTTTTAATCTTCTTAAACACATCTATTGCCTCTAAGTAATTTTTATCAGCTAAAAGCTTTTCACCTTCACTATAAAGCTCCTTTGCTTCCCTAATTGAATTTACCATGGAAAGCTTTTCATCTATTTCGCTACTATTTTTATTTTTACGATTTAGTGCTTCCTTATAATACTTTTCTGCTTCATCAAAATTTTCACTTTCCAAAGCCTTATCCCCTAAGCTCACAAGATTGTTGTACTGATTTGAGCTATAGGAATATACTGCAGTTGGTATAGATACCGCAAGAATAATTGCCCCTACAATAATTCCTAGTAAAACCTTGTTTTTCTTTTGTCTCTGACCATTTTTGCCTGTTCCCATCTTTCTCCCCCATAACTTAAGTATTTGTTTAATGATAAATTCAAAGTATAGTTTAATGCTGACTTTTCTTTTAAATAATTACTATAAAGTCTAAAATCCGAAGATAATAAACGAAGCATTTATTTAGTAATTCTAGAACTAGCTTGTACCACCCTAAAGATACTTACACTATTCACTAATAAAATTGTGTCGCCTTTTATCTTCCATTAGCTTTCCTAAAGGCTCCATATTTGTAGAAAAAAGTAGCATTATTCAGAATTTTATCAATATATCCTATATTTTACAGGATTATGAATAAAAAATAAAGTATTTTTTAAGGAGATTAATTTGAAAGAAACTAAATTGCATGCTAAATTTCTGCTTTTCCCTTACTCACTAGTTTTTTATGATGTATTTCCATTTCAGCTATGTCAAGAGGTAGCTTGCTAACATAGCATCTTCCATGTTGCCTTAAGTATAAAAAAATTATGTTATCATCTACTCAAGGCTTTGCATATCAAAGGGTTTAGTAGCCGATATTTTACAACGTTTTTGAAATCACTATTTTAGTATAACTATTCAGGTATCTGAGAAATTATTTTAATAGCTGACTAGCTACATTTATTCCATCTATCCAATTAAAACCGCCCTTGCTTATGCAAAGGCGGTAAATAAAGTGATTGACTATTTTTCTTAATTTACAAAATAATTAGTTAATTAAAATTTGTTGAAATAATTCTTTATAATCATTAAAAACTTCCTCGTCTTGCGCATAATGTATATACTCTTCATCAATGCTTATTGCAGTTTTCAAATAGTTAGTTGCTGTATAAAAATCACCCAACTTTGCACATATTACTGATAAATTATAGTAGGCATCAGCATAATCAGAACTAATAGAAATTGCTTTGCTACAAGCTTGTTTAGCGTCATCAAATATACCCATATGACATAACAATTGTCCCTTCCTATTATAGGCTATATCGTAATCAGAATCTAAGTGAATAGCCTTATCGTAGCACTCTATAGCTTGCGTATAACTTCCTAGTTCTTCTTGTGCATAAGCTTTAAATACATAGGTTTCTTTAGTAGCCTCAATATTCAGAGATTTATTGTAATTTTCTATAGATTCATTATATTTTTCAGAACAATATAATGCATAACCTTTATTCGTATATATTGCGGAATTATTAGGGTTAATTTTTATAGCCTTATCATAATAGTATACTGATTCATTATACATTTCTATACAATCGTAATAATAAGCAATAGAATTATATACACATTCATCATCACAACCTGTTTTTATAGCCTCTTTATACAATGAAATTGCCTCATTAAAATTTTCGTGTGAACTTTTTAAATCTGCTAATTCTAATAATTTTTTTGATTTAAATGTTACTGTTAAATTGTATCCCCTATCTTCTAGAAACTTTTCTACTAACTGTTCAGACTTATTCTCTGCATCTTCTTCGCAAAAATCCAATTCTTCAAACCATTGCATATAATGTATTATTTCATGGGCTATAGATACTAATATTGATTTTCTAAATTCATTAACATCATTTAAGTTATCTTTGTGATTTTCCACATCCACTCTAATGTAAGGATTATGCCCTCTGTTATCTGGTGCGAAAAATGATGCTAAAAAAATCTCTTCATTATTTATTTTACTTATATACTTGCTTTTTATATAAACTGTAACTGTAACAGGGAAATCCAACTTTCCCCTAATCCATTTTCCAAACTCTATTGCTATTTCCCTTAGTTGTAATTCAATTTCATCTAAACATCTAATTCTTAATCCACCACACAACATATAAGTAATCCCTTCCTTAATCAATATTTTTTATGTCCTTTTCTTGAAGGAGTATGCTTTTTCATTCCTCTGTTCGTATTTTTGTTACTTCTCGATTCAAAATTCTTATTCTTTCTCTTATTCTCATTTACCTCTCGTCCTTGTTGTTTTCTATTAGCTCTTCCAATTGGGCTATTCACTACTGGCGAATCATTTTTCTTTGAATAACTAATTTTATTTTGCTTACCTTTATAATATTCATAACCTGCATAAGCTATAGTTGCAACAGTAGCAACTCCTAATACAACCCATCCAACTGGATTCCAAAAATTCGCACCACCAAGTGACCAAGATGCTCCTAATGCACCCCCTCCAGCAAGTGCAAATCCCCAAAAATCACCATCACTATCTTCACGCATTACAGGGTTATTGTCACAATAGCTGAATAAGTTCTTATCTGTTAAGTCAGCTAACGTAGATGTTAACACATCTGTATCATCCGCATTTAACATGCGGCAAAACTCAGGGTTATAATAACGACTTTGTAGATAGTATAGTCCATTCTCGGTATCATACCTATATCCTCTATATCTATAAGGATTCTTAACTCCTACAGTATCTTTAAGTGTTCCATCTATAGAAATTAGTTTGTCCCAACTATCATAGGTGTAAGATACAACTTGAGTTCCTGCTTTATCTATTAATCCAATTATATCACCTTACCATATTACTTTTATTACTATCCTTATTATAATTAATAATTAAGGGATACCTAAAAGCATAACTTTCAGACATCCCTATTTTAACTTCTATATTCTTATTTATTATTTTTTATAATCTTAACACATGTTGTAGTAAATGCAATAAAAGCACCAACACATGTTGCTAAACATATGCAGAGAAATGTTATATACTTATCAACTAGATATGGATATATAATTACAAACACTAGTATTATAGTTGCCATTAATGAAAGTATTGGGAAAAGTATTGTTATTCTTGTATAGTATTTTTTGATTTTATCATCAAATTTTCGCTTTCTTATTCCCATGATGACTGCAATATTTGAAATGAATAATACTAAAATAGTAATCTGAATAGGTATATTCTGAATTCCTATTTTATCTAGCAAAAATTTAGCTATAATGAATGATAATATACCTAGTATCGAATAGATATTACTTTGAGACTGTTTCATTATTTAATATGCTCCTCTTCGTAAAATTAATTAAAACTTTTTATCAATAAAATATGTAGCTCCAAGTTTAACTGTTTCTGTCACTACTGCTATTCCAATGCCAACACCTACAATAACTATGCCACCACTACCTACTAATGCTGCTCCAGCAATAATGCCTCCTACAAATCCACCAACATCAAATAAACTTCTCACTAAAGCGGCAGTTGTACTGTATCTTCCCGAAAAATTATCTGCAATTGATATGCCTGTACTTATTCCTCCAGCAATCTTTAGAGTTTTTCCAAGATGTTTAGCAGAAAGCGTTACTTCACTTATTACTTTTGTGCTTTTTCGTGTTGCAATTTTTGTCGTTGAACTGTAAATTGTAACCTTATTTAAACTCTCTTCACTAGCACTTATTGCAGCTCCTTTTCCTACTTCTTTTCCAGAATTGCCAACTGATTTTGCCAAGTTCTGTGATGTATACGTGCCTTCTCCACCTTCTCCAAAAACACTCGAAGATAAAAATCCATGGTCGTCCTTCATATTTATAGGATTATTCTTTGTATAATCAAATATATTTGTAGATAACAAATCACCTGTTACAGCAGCAATTGCATCAGCATTAATAAACCTTCCCACTCTAGGTTGTAATATCTGCTTTATAAATAGTAAAGGTATATGTCGGTGTTATAGTTCTTATTACCTTACTTTCATGATATGAATAGAATGTGGATTACGAGTACTATTCTCTTAATCCACATTCTATTTAGCCTAAATCCTTCATTTATTTAACCTATACGAAGAAATATCTTATTAATACTAATTTTATTTTTTTCTTTTTTTAAAAATAAAATTAGTTATACCTCCAAAAATTATACCAAATACAGTAGAAGCAAATATCAACTCAAAAACCTCTTTAAACTTAATAGGTAATGAGCAGTGTGAACTATTAATTATTAGGCATATGAAAAAGCCTATTATATAGTCTATCTTTCTATCTTTCATTGAATTCACCTTCTAGCACCTTAGTAATTTATCATTACACATTCAAATCTTATATAAACTCAATTGTAAAATTTAATTAACATTTATCTGTCACAACCTCTTGGATGAAAATTATTAAATGAGTTTGGGTCATTTGTTACATTGTTAAAACCTTTAAAAATAACGCCTGTTTTATACATTAAATAATTCTTTACTAAAATAAAAGGTGTAATAGACATAGCATTTATATTTCCTTTTTATTACTTATAATAATTAATAAATTAAGTTTTTTCAAATTATCTTTAAAACATTAGAAAAGTTTCTAGTTTTATTTTATATATTTTAAAATTAACTTAAGGTATGGTTCTTATATAATTAAAATGCTCTAATGAGATAATTTTATATACAAAGAAAGTAGCTCTGTGCCTAAAATTACTACTATGAAAAATATAATCAAACATTTTATAATTTTGCTAGTAGTTTTCTTTGATTCACTTACTTTTTTACTATATATCCAAAGTCCACAAATTATAGGAGTAAAAGATACTATAGTTATTATAAATGCTAATAAGTTATTTTTTGTAGGAATCTGCATTGTTTCAGTAATTATCACGGAAATAAAATAAATAGCTACTCCCAAAGATATTAATATTTTTATTCGGTTCTTTTGAAAATAGTTCTTCATATCCACTTACCTTCCTGTATTTTTTCTAACTTACAGTTATCGTATGTTAAATTTGATGAGGCTATATTGTATAGAGTTTAATTTTGAACAATACAAAGTGATTTTATATCATTAGCTGAATAAGCTAGTATACACTATTATTCGTTGAGGAAAATGACAACTACAACGAAATAACTAAAATATTGTTTGTTATTCGAAAAAAAGTACTTTGAACATTACACTTATCATTGAAATAAAAACTGAACCAAAGAAAAATACGATGAACATTTTTGTTTGTTTATTTTTTTTGTTGTCTGATTCAATAATTTTTTTACCATATTTTAAAAGCTTATAAGTAAAAAAAACAATTGGTAGAACCATTCCTAAAAAATATATAAATTCATCTACTGTAGGCATCTTCATTTTTCGAATATCTACTGACAAAAAGAAATAAAGTAAAATCACTAAAGATATCAATATTGTAGCTTTATTTTTTTTAAAATAATTTTTCATGCTTTTTATTCCTTCCATATGTGTTGATATTCATTATCAAAATAAGCTAAATTGAATGCTCCACTTACATTTCCACCTAATATGAAATATAGAGACGCTCCAAATTGGACTTTAAGGTCACTTTCTATACCTTTTGATTTTGAGTCTACACAATTATAAATTGAGTCCATAGTGTCTTCTAAAAAATCACATGAACATTTATTTGATTTGTTTATATATGAGTGGAATTTTCCAGTTCCAAATTCTTTTGATATAGACCCAATTCCATATCCAATTGATGCTGAATAGTCAGCGCCTATATCATTCTTTCCACCACTACCTTTATATTTTAGCATATCATTTTTTGCAACAGCACTTAAAGATACTGGAACCCTCATATATTGCTCCGAAGCTTGGACACCTATTCCAATGCCTACTCCTACTTCTGCTTCAAATAATTTTACCGCTATATCAAAATGTTGCTTTGTCCCACATGCTTCTTAAAGACATCGAATCAACTCTAGCATTTTCAAGCAAATCCCATATATCATTAAATTACTCATATTTCTCGACTCCATATCGAGTTAAGTACCAACCTTTTTCATTAACACTTATTGTAGTTATTACTTCTTTTATAGTAAATTCAGTGCCAAAAACATCTGTTGCATATTGGCATTTGCATCTTGCTTATTTATCGGATTATTCATTGAGTAGGCATATGCATTATGGGACAATAATTCTCCCGCAGCTCCTACTATACCATCAGCATTTATAAACCTTCCCCACTCTGGATTATAATATCTACTTTGTAAATAATATAATCCAGTCTCGGTATCATACCTATCAAATGTATAATGCAAATATAAAAATAGGCAGGTAGTTTTTGTTCTATCTACTTATTTTCTATTAAAGTATTATTTAAAATAATTAAAACTTTTTTTATATTTCGATAATTGTTTCTACAAGTATTATCATTAGCGCTTTTTTTCAAATAAATCTAATATGACTAAAATTGAAACAAATGGATAGACAATCCAATACTTTGAAATTATAGGTGAAATATCCGCATGAAATATTATCCAAACTATCACTGCACCAAATTTTATTATCAAAAAAATATATACTAATGTTTTGAAAATTACCAGTGGCACAGTATGAATCTTTAACTTTTCAGCAATCTTGTCATACATTTGTATGATAATGCATAAGAAAACAATAGTATCTAATATAAACATAACGCTATCCATAAATCACCCCAAATTAGTTAATATTGAATAAAAATAATTTCTTCACCCGATAAACCGCTGTGTTCGGACATATATTTTAATCCGCCATATGCACCGCTACCCCAAAATGCCACTTCTGCTAAAACCCCTGTACCTGCATACTTTAAGATTTTACAAAAATACTTGCTCCCAAACTTTGCTGAACTACTAACAAGAAAAACAAGTAAATCATATTCATCTGAAACTGGAATTTTATTAGATGTTTCTCCCTTATAGAACGCCACCATTTGACGCATAACAACTAATTATTCTTATAGTAAGTTATTTATAATTCATACTTAAAATTTAGTTTAGTATTCTATGGTTATTTACACTAGCATTTACTTTTTCACTTTAGTAACTTTTATCATCATAGGTATTAGTATAAAAATTAATAATAATCCTATAGCAGAAATATATATATTATTAATATATATTCCTATCGACATCACAACTAGAGGTAAAATCATCATAAGAGCTCCTAATATAGCTAAATAATTCTTTGTGTATACTATTCCTACAAACCCAACAACTGAAACAATTAAAGCAAATGTTATAATTATTAATCTAGAGCCTTCTCCATGTTTAAAGACAACATATCTAGTAAATATTATAGTAATTAAGACTAAAATAGCCCCTAAAATTGGCATGATTTTCTTCATATTCATCATCTCCCATAATATTTGCCTTTTATTCCATTTGAAACTTTATCTATAACTATAACATTGACCAACACATAACTGAAATCCTATAGCACCTACTAGCATTATACATTACGAGAAATACTAGTTTCTCTCATTTCGTTTTTCTCTTCCTCATTGTATATACTGGAAAGAATCTAATAACATTTTTATTATTAATTTAATATACGTTTAAAATAATAAATAGTATTTAATCAAACCTAAAGAGTATTAAATTAAAGTAACCACTAAGTAATGTATTGCGTATTTTTTATTTTATTAAATACAATATTACATTAATTTAAACCCATTATTTGCTACAACCTTTATGTTGTCGGTAATGTATTCTTTAACAATATAATCGCCCTTTATTACATCTTGTAATTCTACATACCTTTTCATCCATTTTATCAATGAATTGAACTCTTTAGTTACTTTTGAATCTTTATTGACTATAACGCCACTATCATCATAATATTTAGATTCTACCCATAATCTTCCCTTTGTTATTATTTTTTTTTCATGTTTCACCAAGGTTCTAGTAAATTCTATTACTGGACTTCTTAAATAATCTAATCTATACTCAAATTCCTCATCAGTTACTATCTTCCCAAACTCTTCCTTATATAGATATAAAATATGAGTTTTTGGGGTTACTTCTCTTAACGCATTGAAAGCAACTAATTTTTTACTTTCTAAATCCTCAGCAAGAATTATAAATCCTTGATTAAAAACCTGCTGAATAAACTTTTCTTCTAACTCTTTTTCTATATAAAAATTTACTTGCTTGCCCAAAGTTTCCACCTCTTTCATACTATGGTTTATATATAATTGGACCGATTCCTGAATTATATGGCATAAAATAAATTGGTGCTCCATTATAATCTGGTGAATTCATAATATCTTCTATTGCTTTTGCTTCACGAGTTATCGGAATGCCATTTTTGCTTAACTTGCCACACTGGTATATTTTAATTACTTCTCCATCTACAATTTCAACTTTATCTGCATATCTATATGATTTTGTTCCATTTGGAGTATTGTATCTATACTCGGTTTGCATTCTGCCATTTGTGGTCATAGGTTTGATATTACTAATTGTTGTTTGGTTCAATATTCCACCGTTTTTACCATTTGGATTTGGCACTGACTTAGTTCCAGACTGAAGACCATTCTTTAAACGTGTAGATCCATAATTAACAGTTTCCTTAAGCCTTCCCCAGATACTCTTATTGCTACTTATAGCACCACCTACTGTTTGATTTCCTGTATTTCTGTCACTTACCCCACCGCCACCGCCATCTTGTGCTTGGATAGCGGCAAACGCCGTATCATCCTTCAGGTTAACAGGCTCATTATAGCAATATGTGAATATATTATGCGATAATAACTCTCCTACTTGTCCACCTAGTGCATCAGCATATATAAACCTACCCCACTCTGGTTTATAATATCTACTTTGTAAATAATATAATCCATTCTCGGTATCATACCTATACCCAAACACCAAAATCTTGGTATCTATCCAATTTTCTCAAATCTGAAACCCGTTGACATTACTGGCTTAGTGAGACTAGCTACAGTACACCATTGTTTCAACTAATGAACTTAGAACCGTCCGTTTCAAAAGCTGTTGCCAAATCAGCTTAGTTTCTACAATGATTTAGAAAACTTGTAGAAACTCATGATTCCATTCCTATTTGCATTTTTGGAGTTTATGGGCACATGTAGGGCATAGTTTGGGCTGATTTAGGACTGATACTTTGTTCATTTCACTTGGTTTGGACTGATAGGACATATATTTTACTCAAATGCAAACTAATCTTTACAGAGATTATACCATATTTTGGGATATACTTGTACCAACCTTTGCCCACTCCGCCCAAACCTATGGAAACACTAGAATTTATCACTTCAAATCTCGCCCAAATGTGCCCTATCTCTGCCCTTGGTACAAAAAAAGAAGAAAGCATCCATCAACCGCAAGTATGGTGGATGCTCTCCTGTATTTAGCTTTTGACTGTCTCTCACTACAGAATTTAGATTATGCAGCTATTTTATATTTTATTAGATACTTTTAAATATTAGTAAGACTCAGTTTTTATATTTTTGAAAATTATATGCATTTTATAAAGTGAGTTAGTATTACTTTTGCAGTTAGCACATACTATTAATTCTCTAGTTCCTTTTTAACTTTTTATATTTTGTTACATAAATATACCTTTTCTTATTCATATAACTTTATCATAATTTCTCAGCAAAATTCGAGTATATTCAAATTTATTATTTTTAAAAAAACTACTCTAAAGATACATTCTTAATTATAAATCCATTCTTGGCACATAGATTTATTTCTGTATCTGATATCCAAAGTAACTTGCCAAAATATTTTGCATAAAACCATTCACTTGGTTTTTCAGTTATTATTAATTTCTTTTTTATTATTTCATTCTGCTTATTACGAACTACAATAAAAAAATCTATTTTTTCTATATGATGTTCAATATATAATTCTGCCGTGTGAGATTTGTTTGGACTTTTTACGTTTTTACCATACACCCAAGAATTATCATAATTTAATTCTTGAACTTTAGTAATGGTTTCTTCTATAGGATTTAAGTCCCATTTTTCTTCTTTTCCTATAGTATAAAAACTTTCTTTAATTATTTGTAGTATACATTGTTTTTTTTCATTACTATTCATATTGAAAAATTTTATATAGTCTAATTCATATCTAACTAAGCCTATTCCAGAACAACTCCCCATATAGCAAGGATATTTTTTTGTAAGTTCATTTTCAACACAATCAATAACTATTTTAGAACAATTTTTAGTTTTATACTTTCCAAGCAATCTCAAAAACATAGAAATAACACATCTTGTTTCTAATTCAAATCTCCTTCTAACTCCAATCATCCAATTTTCTTCATAGTCCATTTTTAAAGCCTCTTCATAAGTACAATTATGCTTAATCATAATATCCTTCAAAATATTAGTTTTTTCTCTATATGGCAAATCTAGTTGTATATCTCTAAGATACATTATATTGCTCCTCCTTATAACTTATTTCATATCCCACCAATTATCAACCGAAGGTCTTACATGATATTTCATAGAATGGTCTTGTGCATAACGAACTGGGAATCCAACCATTCCCATTCAAGTGCACTTTGTCTATCTGGGAAAAACCCCATTATTCTTGATTCATATATATCTTTACTTTCACGTCGATTAAAGTCTCTTACCTGCTTTTCTGCTCTATATGATTTACCATCTTTCCTTATTTTTCCTCCACTTATTCCAACCTTTATTCCGTCCCCTGTTTTTTTATGATATATTTCATAACCATGTTGAGGTTTATTATTGCTTTTACTATTTCCATGTGGTATTGAAGATACCACTGATTTTACAGTATCTTTAATTAATGTCGATGCAGCTTTTGACGCTGTCCAAAATACAGTAACTACAACCGCTATTGCTGCAATTATTTCCTCATCACCATAAGCAGGCAATGCTCTAAAACCATCTTCATCTTTCATATTTACAGGGTTATTCTTACAATAGGCAAATAGATTATGTCCTAACAGTTCTCCAGTTTGCCCAACAATCCCATCTGCATTAATAAACCTACCCCACTCAGAATTATAATACCTACTCTGCAAGTAATATAATCCAGTCTCGGTATCATACCTATACCCTCTATATCTATAACAATTCTTATATCCTACATGGGTTATAGTGTTTGTTATATCCACACCAGTAGCATCCTTTATAGATATTAACTTACCCCAAGAGTCATAGGTGTACGATACAACTTGAGTTCCTGCTTTATCAATTAAACCTATTATATCACCTTGATAATTTCTTACATAGAAGTATTCAGTAGGAGTTGACCAACTAGTTTCAGAAATTTTTGTACTTATATTAATAGACACGAGCTTGCCAGCGCTGTAATAAGTATAATATACATTATCCGTTCCATTATCTTCATAAGTTACTTTATATCCAATAAGGTTACAAGATGTTGTTACACCATTTAAAGTTTTTCAGCTCTTATTCCTGAATCGTCATATTTATAGGAAATAGCTTGTCCAGTTTTGTTTATTGATTTTAATTGCCTACCCATTTCCCACGTATAAGTATAACCATCATAAGTTAATGGATTTCTAATTGCATCAAAAATAAAGGTTAAAAATAGAGAAAATATTTTTAAGAGGGAATTTCAACAACATCTACAAATCAAAAATGGGTAACTTATATTACCTACATTCCCTTTCAACAATGCGGGGATTTGACTAGAGTTGCATAAAAGTGTTTTATAAGTTGTGTCTACTATATCGACTTAACTTCAATATAACCTTGGGCACTTCTAGTGTTTTACCTTAAATCTTAAATTTACTTTTTCACAAAATAAAAAGCCCCATTAAAAAGGAGCCGGTATTAACCAGCTCCCTTCTCATTAAAACTTTTTTATTGATTTTTAACTAGAGTATATAAAAGTCTTGCCCCACTTCCTGTAGCTCCACTTGAATGATATTCTGTTGGTGGTTTTTCACCAGCACAAGTACCTGCTATATCAAGGTGTAGCCAAGGTTTGCTTTCTACAAATTCTCCAATGAATAAACCTGCTGTGATGGTACCTGCTCTTGGTCCTCCAATGTTTTTAAGATCTGCTACTTCTCCTTTGATTTGTTCTTTGTACTCATCAAAGGATGGTAGTTTCCAAACCTTTTCTGCAACTTCTTTTGAAGCTTCTTCTAAGCTGTTATAGAAGTTATCATCATTAGTAACTACTCCAATAGCTGCACTGCCAAGGGCTGTGACCACTGCACCTGTTAAAGTTGCAATGTCTACAACTCTGCTTACTTTTTCGTTTCTAATGATGTAGGTTACTGCATCTACCAATGTAAGTCTTCCTTCTGCATCAGTATTTAATACTTCAATGGTTTTTCCTGCCATTGAACCTATTATATCTCCTGGTCTATAGGCTTCTCCAGAGATCATATTTTCGCAAGCTGCAACTACAGCCACCACATTTTTCTTAAGCTTCATTTTTGCAATAGTGCTCATTGCACCAATTACTGCTGCTGCTCCACCCATATCTGTCTTCATGTTTGCCATGCTTTGACCTGGTTTTATGCAGTATCCGCCTGTGTCAAAGGTTAAGCCTTTTCCTACAAGTCCAAATATCTCCTCTGGATTCTCACTATCTCCCATATGTCTCATTACAATTAACTTTGGCTCATTTGCTGATCCCTTAGCCACTGCCATGTAAGCCTCCATGCCTAAGCTAATTATTTCTTCTTTATTATAAACCTTAACTTCAAAGCCATAATCCTCACCAGTTTTTTCTGCTCCTTTTGCAAGTTCTGCTGGAGTTAATATGTTTGCAGGCTCATTTACTAAAGCTCTTGTTATTAAGTTTCCTTCTCCTAGGGCAACACCTTCTTTTACTGCTGCCTCTAAGATACTTACATCACACTGACTGCAACATAATAAGGTTACAACATTTAAGGTTACAGGCTTCTTATCACTTTTGTAAGTGTCAAAGGTATAAGTGGCCATGGTTACAGCTTCCCCTATAGCTTTTGCTGCTATTTCCATATCAAAATGTTTTCTTAGTGCAGGTACATTAATTTCTAAAGTAGTTGCCTTTAGTCTCAAGCATTCCTTAACTAATTTTCCAAGGCTTTTTCTAATAGTTTCTGCTGTTAATTCTTCCCCTTTACCAGCACCTACTAAAATTAATTTACTTGGAGCTTCTTTTCTAAGTAAATTAACAGTATATAATTCTCCCTTTTTACCAGTGAATTCTTTATTTTCTATTACATAAGAAATTGCATTATTTATAGCTTCATCCTCAAACTTCATATGAAAATCTTCTTTAGATTCGAACATAAGAATTGCTTTAACTTCTGCAGTTTCTTTGTATTCATTAAATTTTGTTACTCTAATATCCATAATATCACCCTTTCATCTACTATAATTATTCTCTTATAAGTTTAGTTCTATAAAGGATTTTTAATTCCTTCTTTTTTTGCGAGTTAATAGAAATTTAATATTATTTAATAATCATTATTAAATTGTATTTTTAATTAACAGTCCTAACTTATGAGATTTATTAAAAATATAGGAAAATTATCTTTCCAACATGTCGTTAAGTTTCATATATAAGAGTTATCTTTAAATACCAAAGAATTATCCTATACCTATAAGTTTTTAAGTTTAAGCTTTACCTAAAAGGATATGTAACTTATAAAAGTCCTATGCCGAAATGCATAAGCTTTTTTATTCTAATACTTTTAAATAAAATAACCCTAAGAAAATAGGTTTTTCTACTTTCTTAGGGCTTAATATAGGTTTTAATAATAACCTTCATATACAAAACCAAATCCAAGACTTATCTAAAAGGTAAAGCTTTATATTATTAGTGGTTAAGCTTCATTCCTTGGAATATCAAATTGCGGTTCTGTGAAGCCTCTTCCCACTACTTCTCTTACGTCTGTGATGGTTATAAAGGCCTTGTCATCTATACTGGTTACAACCTTTTGTAGTGCTACTATTTGGTTTTTAGAACAAACCACAAATAATATTCTTTTATCTCCGCCAGTATACATACCTGTACCATTAATTCCTGTTACCCCTCTGTTTAATTCTTTCATTAAGGCTACAGATACTTCCTCTGATTTAGTTGAGATAATGTGTACTGCCTTGGAGTAATTGATCCCCTCAAGTACACTGTTTATCACCTTAGAAATAATAAATACTGAAATTAAGGCATACATGGCCTTTTCTACTCCGAATACAAAAAGTCCAACGGTGATTATTACTGAATCTATACCTAACATTACATTTGAAATTTGCAGCCTTCTAAAGTAATGTTTAATTATTGTGGCTAAAAGGTCTGTTCCTCCAGTAGTTGCTGAGGCTCTCAATACGAGTCCAATACCAACCCCTACTAAGACTCCTCCAAATACAGCAGCTATTAAAAGGTCTGCTTTTACTGCTGGAATATAACTTGTATACCAAAGCGCTAGAGATAAAAAACCTGCAGCAAATATAGATTTACCTGCAAAGGATTTACCCTTTAGTTTTATTCCAATTATAAATAACGGGATATTTACTAAAAGGTTTGTAAGCCATAGGGGAACTCCAAAGCCAAGGGTGTTTTTAGACACATATTCTACTACAATGGCTAGACCTGATAATCCTCCTGTTACTAAGTGGTAGGGTGAATAAAATATATTAATTCCCATAGCTGTTATAGTAGTACCTATAATTATCATTAAGTATTTTATTAATTCTTCTTTGTTATTTGCTTTATTCATTTTCATAGCTCCCTTCATTAATTTTTTCCCCTAGTATGTTATAACATACTTTCAGTATATACAAAACAGCTTATTATTAATTTTAAATAAAATTAACAATGAAGCCCCCTTGAATTAGATTCACTCTAATTGGATATAACTATAGGTATTACCCCCTACAAAACACCCTTAATGTTTCTAATTTGATTCTCAATATATTAAGTTTTTACATATATTGATAATTTTTCACATTACCTTTAAACTATATATTGTAGATAGATTAATAAACTTATTAAGGAGACGCTATGAATGCATATAACATATTTATAAGTATTGTAAATATAGTATTTGTTATAAATATCATATTTGCAATAATTGTTATACTTTTTGAAAGAAGAAATGCCAGTAACACTTGGACTTGGCTTATGATTATGCTATTTATCCCTGTGCTGGGCTTTATCTTTTATTTATTCTTTGGTCAGGACCTGAGGCGTAAGAAGTTCTTTTATTTAAAGAAAGAAGAAGAAGAAAATCTTCTTGCTATTGTTTCTGAACAAAAACATATCTTAAATAATGAAAATCTCATAAATCAAAATGATCTCCTTCATGATTATCATGATGTAATTACTTTAAACCTTTATAGTGACAACTCTATATTTACTACTAATAATGAAATTGAAATTTTGAATAATGGTCATGAAAAGTTTCCTAAATTAATTAAGCATCTTAAAAATGCCCAAAAATATATTCATTTGGAATACTATATTTTTAATGATGATGATTTAGGAAATGAAATTTTAAATATTCTTATTGAAAAAGCCAAAGAGGGTTTGGATGTTAAGGTTTTATATGATGGTATGGGTTGCCTACATAATAACGTAAAGTTCTTTGAAAGATTACGAAGTGCTGGGGGCTCTGTTGTTTGTTTTTTTCCACCCTTTATTCCTTATATAAATATTAGAATTAATTACAGAAACCACAGAAAAATATGTATTATTGATGGTGAACACGGTTTTGTTGGCGGTTTAAATATTGGTGATGAATATTTAGGCCTCTCTAAAAGATTTGGTTTTTGGAGAGATATTCACCTTTATTTAAGAGGTGATGCTTTAGATTCCCTTCAGATAAGATTTCTTTTAGATTGGCGATTTGCAGCTGGGGAAGATTTTGTTATGGATCAAAAGTACTTTCCTAAAAGAGATAGAATTAATCATAAGGGAGTTCAAATTATCACTAGTGGCCCTGACTCAAAATGGTGTTCCATTAGAAACTCTTATCTTAGATTAATTTATAAGGCTCAAAAAAGTATTTATATTGAAACCCCTTATTTTGTTCCTGATGAGAGTATTTTAACTGCTTTAAAAATTTCTGCCCTATCAGGAATAGATGTAAGAATAATAATCCCTTGTAAGCCAGACCATCCTTTTGTGTATTGGGCCTCTAAGTCTTATATATGGGACTTAATGGATTCTGGAGTAAAATGTTATACCTATGACAATGGTTTTATCCACAGTAAAATGATTTCTATTGATGGAAAAGTTTGCTGCGTAGGCTCTGCTAATATGGATATTAGAAGCTTTAGCCTTAACTTTGAGGTTAGTGCCATAGTTTATGATGAAGCAACGTCTTTAAAGCTAGAAGAAGCCTTTAAGCAAGACTTACTGAAATCCACCCTATTGACTAAAGATCATTATAATAACAGAGGAATTATTATAAGATTTAAAGAGTCTGTATCAAGACTCCTCTCTCCTATTCTTTAATCATAGTTTGGAACAGTGCTTCTATCACACAATTTATACTTATAAATAACAAAAGGCCACTGAGTTAAAGCTAATGCATCTTTAACTTCAGTGGCTTTACTTATAGGCTTTTAAGCTGTCCTTCTATTTTTTACATTCCTAAATATAAAAGATATAGTCCTACGAATATAACTAGTATACCAAAGAAAATTTTTAATATATTTCCTACTTTAAAGTACCTAGGTGAACTTTGCAGTGTTTCAATAAAGCCTACTGAAGTGCCTGCAATTACAATTAAAATACAATGTCCAATGGAATAGAGTAATAACATTACTATTCCTAAAACTATATTGCCGCTACTTGCTACAAAGGCAAGAATGGCTGCAAGAATTGGTGTAGCGCAAGGTGAGGATAATACTCCTCCTAGTATTCCTAGAAAGAAGGCCCCTACTACCCCTTTACTGGTTCTTGGAACTTTGCAAGAATTACTTTCTTTACTGCCAATGACTCCTATGGTCTTTAAGCCTACAAACATCATTATGGCTCCAAGTGCTAGATACCACAATTTTCCCCCACCAGCAAAAAACTTTCCTAGAACTGCAGAGGCTATTCCTAAGGCAACAAAGGTAAATATGAGCCCTAGTGAAAATACTAAAGAATATTTTAAGGCTAAGTTTTTATTTTTCTTTCCGTTAGCTTCAACATATCCAATAACCAAAGGTACCGTTGATAGTAAGCAAGGACTAAAGGATGACACTATTCCAGCTATAAAGGATGCTATTAAAGCTATAAAAATATTTCCTGATATGAGAGTTGTTAAATCATTCATCTAAGTTAACCCCCATTTCCTTAAATATTTCCTTTATTCTATTTTCATCAGTAGCTCCTGTATATCCTTTATACACCTGTTTTTCAGCCTTGAAGAATATGGTAGTTGGCACTACACTTACTCTATACTCATAAGCATACTCGGGATATTTCTCTAAATCTATTTTTACAACATTGACTTTGTCCTTATACTTTGGCGCAAATTCTCTTAACACAGCTTCCATCTGCTTACAAGCTGGTCATGTATTAGTACTTAAAGTCATTAAGGTAGGAAGTTTGGTATTAATGTTTTCCATAGATGTGTATATATAATCATTACCCTCTAGAGATTTTAACCCTCCAGCTTTGTATATATTTTTATAATAATACATGCCTCCAATGGCAATTATTATAATCCCTATAATAACCCCTTTTAACCAATTTTTCATGTAGTTCCTCCTTTTCTTTTTTATAATTATATCTAACTTTAAGACTGTGGTCTATTAAAAATATATTGTTAAAATTAAACAAATATATCTTTTTAATGAGGAACTTAATTTATTTTAATAATTTTATAAGAGAATTCTATGTACTCCTAAAAGTACTTATAGCCTTATTCACGAAAATACAATAAAAAGAAGGTAGCAATAAGTTTATTCTTATTGCTACCTTTTGATACTTTTTACCACTATACTATAAAAGGAACAAATACCGCCAAGGTTAATACAGTATCTATAACTAAGGCAATAGAAAATTTGATTATTATCATATCTTCTGTTTCCTTTTTAAATAATAGATATCCAAAGGCATAACTAAGTATTCCAAGTATGGCACAAATCACTATACCAATTGCTTTGTAGGATAGTGGAGGTGGCAATAGTGCTAAGTAATCAGCATAGGATATTTTTAAGATGCTGCTGGTTTTCAAAATTATTGCAATAGCTGATAGCACTAAGAATCCTTTTAACTTCTTCTTCTCAGAGTAGGAGTAATCGAAGAAGCTATAAACCCCTGCTACTATTGCAATTGGGAAAATCCATCTTAACCCATAAACAAAAACAAAGGCTAAGCTATATAATAGACCTTCTAAAGTTGTCCACATCGCTTCCGTTATTTCTGAACTTCTTATACCATTGTTTGCATTCTTAAATGCTTCATTGGTTGAAGCAATGTTTACATCATAACTTCCATTTTTACTAAAGCTAATAAAAGATACATAATCTTCTTCCACATAAGGGTATATGGTTAATTCTCTTAATCTAGTAACAAATTCTATGTCCTTAGTAGCTCCATCCTTAAAGGTAAATGAAACTATACTTGGCTTAGTGCTTTTTCTTCCAACTGGCCTTTCACTAGTTCCATAAAATTTTCCACCCTCTTCTGAATATACTCCTACATTATCATAAATAACTATAGAATCATTAACATAGACTTGCTTAAACTTAGAGGAAGTTCCATCTAAATTAAATTCTATGCCCTTACATCCTGAAAACTCATTTTTTATCATTTCTTCTAGTAAAATATATCCCTTTACTCCATCTGTAGAGCAAGATATTTTGTTATAGGATACTGAGTCTGGTTTATTAAGACTTATTGCTAACTTAGGTTCCGTAGCCTTTCCATTTTCCACTTGAAAAAATTTAAAGCTTTCCTTCCCTTCTAGGTAGGATATAAAGAATCCAGCTTTTGTCTTGCTTCCTGTAATCATACCTATATCCTTAGCAGGAACACTAACCTCTTCTTGTGACTGAGAATTTACCACTGTTATTTTATCCTCATAAGCAACAAGATAGTTATTACTATTTAACTCATAAATTTCATTTGCCTTTTCAACTTTATCCTTTGTGACTAAGTTTAGATCTTTATCTAAAAAGAACCTGTCCATGTATCCAACTCCACTTTTAGTAGAGTTATATGCTAACATATATCCGTCTTTAGTTTTTAAAAACAAAATATTTTTTATAAATTCCTCTTCAACAGGATATTCTTTAACTTCTTTTACCTTTCCATCTAGCGCTGAAACAGATATATGCAACTTCTTTTCATCTGAATATCCAACTAGTAGTCTATCCTCTTCCTTTATAAGAATAGGATTAATATTTGACTTAGCATAACCAACCTTAACTTCTTTACTCCATAGTTTAGATGGTGGGTCTTTCAACATATTAAAATTATAAATATACTGAAATCCTAATATGACTAAAAATACTAGTCCAATAGCTGCCCCCACTTTACTTGTTGTTTTTTTCATCCCTTTATCCCCCAAATTTACAAAATATTAAAAATGTTATAACTGTTATTATACTATCTTGGTTTTTAATATTCAAATTATATTTTTTTGAACAATTTTAACTACTTGAAATCCCCCTGGTTTTCCCATAATATTAAGTATATGAAAGTAAATTTAAGACTTTGTGTGAATAGCTTGAAATTTTTCTCTTAGAGCTTGTTTTCTTAGGTCTTTAATATGAACCCATAGAGTCTTCAATTTATAAATATATTATATTTAGCGGGGATAATTATATGATTAAACGTGGTAAGGTATTGAACTTTGATGATGATAAAGTTTATTTAATGACTGAGGATAAAGAATTTATAACAGTTAAAAGAACTAATGAAACACCAGTTAAAGATGAACCCTATAGTGGAGAGGAAATTACCCCTCCTTCCAAATTGGTGCTTTTTTTATCCATCCTTATAATAGTTTCTATAACAGGAATATATCTTGTTAAGTTCTTATTTTTTACAGCTGATGCTTCTATTGTAGTGTCCTTTAATTCAAATATTAAAATAGGTATTAATAATAATAAGATTGTTGATATAGCAAGTGTTGGTGGTGACTCTTTAGATTTAGTGGCAGAATCCTCAGTTAAGGGCAACGAAATAAACGAAGGGCTTATTATACTTTTTGACGAAGCCTTAAAGGAAAATCTTCTAGACACATATACAGGCTATGATAGGGGAAAAGTAAATGTGTATATAACTAAGGCTGGTCACAAAGAACCTCTTAATTTTACTAAGTTTATCGACTATGCTTATGAGCATAACTATGATATTGTGGTAAATAAAAATGATAATAGAATTTCTCTTGTACCAAATTAATTTATACTTCTATTGTCTAAACATTTGAAGGAGATATTATGACAGTTAATAATGAAAATTCCATGAGATTAAATAAATATATTAGTGAAAGTGGTATATGTTCAAGAAGGGCTGCTGATAAATTCATAGAAGAAGGTAAAGTCTTTGTAAATGGTGAAAAGGCAGTGGTAGGAACCAAAGTATATAAGGGCGATAAGGTTATTGTAAACGGCAAAGATATTAGTCCAAAAGAAAAAAAGATTTACATTGCCTTTAATAAGCCTGTAGGAATAACTTGTACCACTGAACTACATGTTAAGGGGAATATTATAGATTATATAGGTTTTAAAGAAAGAATTTTTCCCATAGGCAGACTAGATAAACCCTCTGAAGGACTGATTTTCTTAACTAATGATGGAGATATCGTAAATAAGATCTTAAGAGCTGGAAATAATCATGAGAAGGAATATATAGTTACAGTTGATAAACCAATTACTAGGGAATTTATAAAGGAAATGAGTAATGGCGTACCTATATTAGACACTGTAACAAAGAAGTGTGCAGTAAAAAAAGAAGGTACTTATGTATTTAGAATTATTTTAACTCAAGGATTAAATAGACAAATAAGAAGAATGTGTGATTACTTAGGGTACAGCGTAACTAAGCTTCAAAGAATAAGAATTATGAATGTAACTTTAAAGGACTTGCCAATTGGTAAGTGGAGATATCTTACTGATGCTGAAATGAACACTATTAATAAATTAGTAGAAACCTCTGTTAAAACTGAGGAAGCTTCCGTTGATTAGCGCATAAAGTCATAATTAAATGACTTTAAAGGATAAAAAATAGATGTGTCACCTTGTATACTTACAATTGTGACACATCTATTTTTTATAATTATTAGCATTATCAAGAAAATTAATGTCTAGAATCTATTGATTGTCCTAGTATACCTAGAAAATGCTATAAGTTCTTATATATTATTTTGCAGCTTCAAGTTCTGCTTTGAATAATTCTGCAAATTGCTTTTGGCTAACCATTTCTTTATTTTCTTTAGCTTCTTTTAAAGCTGGCTCATAGTTGTCTGGTATTGTTAAAGTGATTTCATAAACTGTTGTTGGAGCCTTATCATCACCATAAACTACTACATAATCCTTTTCTGTTTTCTCTCCATTTACATTCTTGTAGTATGGATATACTTTAGCTTTTGCAGCATCAATCTTGTTATCTGCCATAGCTTTGTCTACGATTGCTTTTGCTTTTGCTATGTAAGCTTTTTCATCCTCTTTTTTCATTAATTTTATTGTGTTTATTTCATTATAGAAATAGTCTTTATTAGCTGTTCCGTTTAATAGAGAAACAAAGTTATCATAAGTTACTTCAACTTTTTCCTCTGTTTTTGCCTTGCTTTCTGTTTTAGCTGGCTCTGTAGTGTTTCCACTTGTTGCTTTTGAGTTTCCACAAGCTACTATTGAAACCATCATACCTGCTGCTAATACTATTGATAAAACCTTTTTCATTTTAACCCCTCCAAATTCTTTGCTTTGGTAATTTATTCTTATAAGGTTGTCCAACCCAAATTATTATAACACTTATAAAGAATTATTGAAATATTTTATGTATACAGAATATTAATAATCAATGAAGTTTCTGTAATATTTTATTTATTTACCATAAGTCTTCCTGAAGATAATTATTTATACCATATATTGTAGCTCAAAATAACCAACCTACTACTAATAGTAGGTTAGATTTTTAAAAGTTATCAACATAGTTTGTGGACAATGTTAGGAGTTTTCCTATAAATTTATTACTTTACTTCTTACTCACAGTTAAAACTTGCAACATTATTAACATTATCCACAGATGGCATGTTAATAACTTGTGGAACTCCTGTTAATATATAAGATTTAACATATAACTACATATTATGTTACTAAATAAGAAAATTCGCTCAACAAATTTTTACATTATTATTACAGATTAAATTTATAATTGTCCACATTATCAACAGCAATGTGCATAATTTGTGGACAACTTGCATATAATAATTTTTTTGCTTGTTTTTTATAATATTTATAAGCCAATTATTAGGCTATTGATTTATAATTATTCCAAATTATGGTATAATTATATTTAATAAATCCGTTTTTAATGGGTAGGAGGCGTTAGTTTTGGGGAATAACGTAGTTCATGTTGACTTTACCTCTAAGAGAAATACAAATACCAAGAGGAAGTTAAAAAAACGGGGTAGGATTTCTAGGTTGATAAAGCTCTTAGATATTTGTGATGATGATAAAAGCCTTTTTCTAAGATCCCTAGCCTTTAGATTCTTTATATAGTTAAATTTACTTTGTTATATTTTTATAGTACGCAATCAGCGTACTTTTTTTATTATACAAAGCAATTACATCTTAACTATTCCTATATCCTGACCTAGCTAACCTTTGTTTATCATTTATGGGTTTTGTCAAAGAGCTTACATATTAATCAGTTGTATAAAAAATTTCCTGGTGCTAATATTATAGGTAATAGCTGGCATTCTATAGGACTTTTAAGGTAATCATTTACTTTGTTTGCCTTAAAAGTCCTCTGTGGAATCAAGGCAGAGTTATACATAGGTTAAGTGTTGGCTTTGGTTCCTACAAATTAATACTTACTTATTTTTAATTGAAGAAAGGGTGTTTTTATGCGAATTGGACTTGGTTACGATGTACATAAGCTTGTTGAAAACAGAGATTTAATACTTGGAGGGGTAACCATCCCTTATGAAAAAGGACTCCTTGGTCACTCAGATGCAGATGTTTTAGTTCATGCAATTATGGACAGTCTTCTAGGTGCTGCTGCCTTAGGTGATATAGGAAAGCATTTTCCAGATACAGATGATACTTATAAAGGAATTTCTAGTATAAAACTCCTGGAACATGTAGGTGGCCTTCTTAAGGATAATAATTACAAAATAGGCAATATAGATGCTACAATAATTGCTCAAAAACCTAAAATGCTACCTCATATTCCTAAAATGGTTGAAAATATATCATCAGCCCTTAAAATCGAAAGGAATAGAGTAAATGTTAAAGCTACCACTGAAGAAGGACTAGGTTTTACTGGTAATGGTGAAGGAATATCCTCTCAAAGTATATGCCTTTTAGAAAATTTATAATAGTTTTCCATACTTTCCACCATCTTTGTTAAATCTAAGTATGTTACTGTTAAATCTAAGTTAAATTCACCTCACATAAAGTTTACTATTATATAATAGGAATGTAATTTTATTAACAACCTATTTACATATGTTGTATTGGAGGATTATAGATGAAAGAACTTATTTTTGGTTTAATAGGTGGAACTGCTCTTTTGATGTATGGTGTAGATAAGATGGGTGAAGGTCTTGAAAAGGCTTCTGGGGAAATGATGAAGAAAATCCTATCTGTACTAACCGGAAATGTATTTAGTGCATTACTAGTTGGAACACTTTTAACAGTATTAGTTCAAAGCAGTACTGCAATTACGGTTTTAACAGTTGGATTTGTTAACGCCGGTCTTATGAAGCTTCCACAGGCAATAGGTATTATATATGGTGCAAATATTGGTACAACCATTACTGCTCAACTTATGGCTTTTAGTTTTAAGTTTAAGTTGACAGATATCGCCCTTCCTGTGTTAGGCATTGGTTTTGCTATTAGTTACTTTGCTAAAAACAAAACTCTTAAAAACATTGGTGAAGCCTTAATGGGCTTTGGTATGATGTTCCTTGGATTAAAGATTCTGAATAGCGGAGTTCCTTTCATGAAGGAAAGTGCTGATCTTAGACATTTCTTTGAAATGTATGCTTCTAACCCATTTATAGCAGTATTTCTTGGAGCTGCAGCTACAGCTCTTGTTCACAGCAGTAGTGCTACTGTAGGATTAGTTATGGTTTTAGGTCAAGCTGGTTTAATAAACTTAGAAACTTCTGTTCTTATAATGCTTGGAGATAACATTGGTACTTGTATCACTGCTCAGCTTGCAAGTTTAACAGCTAATCTTCATGCTAGAAGAACAGCTTGGGCGCATACTCTATACAATATCATTGGTGTACTTGTATGCTTAATTTTCTTCCCATGGTTTATTAAAGCTATTATAATGATAACTAACTACCTTCAACCAGGTGTAGCTGGTGATTTGGGTGTTCAAATAGCAAACTCTCACACAATATTTAACGTGCTAAGTGCTGTGTTGTTCCTTCCAATCACTAAGTATTATGTTAAATTCTTAGAAACTGTTATTAGGGGTAAAGATAAAGTTCATCAAGGTGCTATGTATTTAGATAGATTATTACTTAATACTCCAGTGGCTGCCTTTAAAGCTTCTTTATCAGAAATTACTCATGGTTTTGAAATTACAATGGATATGTTAAAGTCAACTATGCTTTCTATCTATAAAAATGATGAAAAACCTCTTGAGGCTGTAAAGAAAAATGAAGAACTTGTCAACGGATTACAAAAGGATGTTACTTTATATATTGTAGATATTTCTAAACAGCCTTTAAATGACTCCGAGTCAATTATGGTTCCTGCTATGATTAGTAGCATTAACAATGTAGAGAGAATCGGAGATCATATAATGGATATTCAACAGTTGATAACTAATTCTATTCACAATAATGTTGAGTTTAGCGATATAGCTGTTAAAGAGTTACAAGAACTAGAGTCTCTTATCGTAAAAATGTTTGATAATACAATGAAGGGATTACAAGTTCTTGATATGAACCTGGCTAAACAAACAGAAGAATTAGAGGATGAAGTTGATACTTTAATTGAACAACTACAAGCTAACCACTTGCAAAGATTAAATCAAGGCAAATGTACTATAGAATCTGGAGTAATCTTCCTTGATATAATAAACCATTTAGAAAGAGTTGCAGATCATATTTATAAAATATCTACATTATCTACCGATGAATTAAAAACTGTTATGGCTACAGTTTCTTAAAATAATTATAACTTTAAAATTAAAGCCCAAATAACTTCTCATAGAGTTATTTGGGCTTCTTCTTAGCTTTTTATTCTTTCCATAATTTCAGTTAGGTCTTTCTTTAGTTCCTCTAGAGTTTTACCATTCATAAAATCATTGGCCATGGCGTCTAATTTTTCAAACATTTCTTTATCTGCAGTAATTGCTACCTTTTTTATTTCTTTTGAAGCTCCCTTTACCTTTTCTTCCACTTGCTTTCTTACTTCACTTGAAACCTCTTGGCTACCGTCTTTTAAAGTTATTCCTACTAGAGCCGTACTCTCTTTTATAAATACAGTGGCTTTTTCTACTCCCTCGATATCCTTAACACTTTGAGAAATCTTCTTTCCTAATAAAACATCATCACTATTAGAATCCCTATTAGAATCATTCTTAGTTGTTGAGCTACTTCCTCCATTTTTACTTTGGTTTTCATTCTTACTTCCACTACCATTGTCATTAGCTTTACTACATCCAAATAAAATCACAATGCTTATAAATAATATTACAACTATGTTTAATACTACGTTATACTTTTTCTCCATAAAAACACCTCTTAAAGTCTGATATAGCTTAGTATTTCCTTCACTAGAAATATTTATTACAATTATCAGCTTACAAAAAGTTTAGGCTATAGCACTAGTTTAACCTAGGGCTATAGCCATATTTTGTATCTTCTTCAGTTGAAATATCAAATTATTATATTACTTAACTGTTAAACTACTGTGGTTTCCATAAATACCTCTCTATTTACATAATACTTTCCATTAGATTCTTTTAATTCAAACTCACTAACAGCAGTTACTCTTTCAGCTTTTTCTATGTGAAGTACATAACCTTCTTCATTTCTATATTTAAAAAATACTTTTGAAAATTTCACTACTCTCATTGGCGAGCCTTCCATATCATAAATAATTCTTGGAATTTCCTTTAGCATAATATCTCTCCTTATCTCCGCATGTTTATAGATGATATATCATATTAAGGAATAGATTTATTTATGATAAGATTTTAAAAAATAAAAGCTGACAGCTTGTGCTGTCAGCTTTTTATTTTTTATTCTTCTTCGAATTGATCCTTACCTACTCCACATAGTGGGCATACCCACTCTTCTGGAACGTTTTCCCAAGATGTTCCTGCATCAACTCCGTTATCTGGATCACCTAATTCTGGATCATAAACATATCCACATACAACGCATACGTATTTTTTCATAAATATCACTCCTACCATAAAAATATGTCACTCTTATTTTACAACTTTTGAGTGAAAAATATACTAATTAATGTTCTTCTTAATATATATTTTACATGATTTACTAATTACTGTCAATGGATAATTATTATTAATTGCTCTAATATATCGACATTTTATTTTTTGAACAAACCTTACATTTTTTAGGTATATATAGACAAACCACTTAAACATTTAATTTATATTTTCTAAGAAGTGGTTTTTCCAAAAGAGATATACAAGCTCAGTTAATGTAATTCTCTAAATTCCTGTTAATATCAAGGAATTATAATATTTAAAGATATATAAAATTTTTGAGCTTGTTTATCTATATATAAAAGGAACCAAAGTAGAACTTACCTTATGGGTAAGCTACCTTGGTCCCTTAGCCTTTAAAATTCAGTGACCTATTTTTTTATAACACTATATTAGCAGCCTAAAGTAGCTACCATTACTGCTTTTATAGTATGCATTCTATTTTCTGCTTCATCGAATACTATTGAAGCTTCACTTTCGAATACATCATTGCTAACTTCCATTCCATCTAGTCCATATTTCTCGAATATTTCTTTACCGATTTTTGTTTTAGTATCATGGAATGCAGGTAAACAGTGCATAAATTTAGTATCTCTTTTACCTGTTAAAGCCATCATCTCTTTGTTAACTTGATATGGTTTTAAAAGTTTAATTCTCTCTACCCAAACTTCATCTGGTTCTCCCATAGATACCCAAACATCTGTGTAGATTACATCTGCATCCTTAACCCCTTCTGCTACATTATCAGTTAATGTAATTTTTGCTCCAGTTTCCTTAGCAATTTCCATGCATTTTGCTACTAATGCTTCTTCTGGGAATAAAGTGTTTGGAGCTACAATTCTAAAGTCCATTCCCATTTTTGCTGCACCAATCATAAGTGCATTTGCCATGTTGTTTCTTCCATCTCCAGTGTATACAAATACAACTTCACTTAAAGGTTTCGCAAAGTGCTCTTTAACTGTTAAGAAGTCTGCTAAAATTTGAGTTGGATGGTCTTCGTTAGTTAATCCATTCCAAACTGGTACTCCTGCATATTTTGCAAGCTCTTCAACTATTTCTTGACCAAAGCCTCTATATTCTATTCCATCATACATTCTTCCAAGAACTCTTGCAGTATCTGCTACTGACTCTTTTTTACCCATTTGGCTACCTGTTGGTCCAAGGTATGTAACATGAGCTCCTTGATCATGTGCAGCTACTTCAAAAGCACATCTTGTTCTTGTAGAATCCTTTTCAAATATTAAAGCTATGTTCTTTCCAACTAATCTTTGTTGCTCTGTTCCAGTATATTTTGCTTTCTTTAAATCTTGAGAAAGCTCTAAAAGGTAGTTTATTTCCTTTGGTGAAAAGTCCATTAATGTTAAAAAGTGTCTGTTTCTTAAATTAAACATATTAATTCCCCCCACATATCTAATTAATTATTATGGCACTAAGTTCTTATAGAATTAATAATGCCATAATATTATTTACTTTTTGTTTGTGTTATGTTTTATTCACTAAAGTTGCAAGTCTTATCTAAAATTAATTTCCTCTCTTACGAAAGGCATTGACATGCAACGTGGGCCACCTCTTCCTCTTGACAGCTCACTAGATGGCATTTGAATAACTTCTATGTTATGCTTATCTAAAATTTCGTTAGTGATGTAGTTTCTTTCATAAGTTACAACTTTTCCTGGAGAAATTGCTAGGGTATTAGAACCATCATTCCATTGTTCTCTTCCTGATATGATTCTATCTCCACCACCACATCTTATTAATGTAGCATGTATTCCTAAATACTTAGACAATACTGCTTCTAGTTCACCCTCTTCTTCAATGGCAATAAGCTCCTTTTTACTTTCATCATAGGTTATTGCTGTAACCTTAAGTGAAGCTTCTATAGCTGGGTGAATGGTAAACTTATCATAGTCAATCATTGTAAATACAGTATCAAGATGCATAAAAGCTCTAGTCTTAGGTATGTCAAAAACCAATACTGTTTTAAAACTTTCATTGTTTTCGAATATGTTTTTTGCAAGAGTGAATATGGATTCCTTATCCGTTCTCTCACTACATCCCACTGCAATTAGATCCTTTGATAAAACTAGTTCATCTCCCCCCTCTATAGTAGTTGGGTGGTATCTGTCATACCAAAGCTTAATACCCGACTCTTTCAGTGCTGGGTGATGATTAAAAATGTACTTTCCAAAAATTGTTTCTCTTCTACGAGTGTTTCTTCTCATAGAGTTAAGAGATACTCCACTACCTATACAAGCAAATGGGTCCCTAGTAAAGTATAGGTTTGGCATAGGATCCAAAATAAATGGATATTCTGTTAAGTCTTCCTTAAGTCCTACATCCTTTTTTCTTACTCCAGCCATTACAGTATCTATAAGTCCTTTTTCTGGCATGGAGGTTAAGTAGCTCTTTGCTTCTCTTTTAGCGATTTCATCTACTATACCACTTTCCTCTATTACCTCATCTAGAAACATCTCTTTTATTTTTTTATCTTTTATAGCCTCTGCTGCTAACTTTTCTAAGTAGAGAACCTCTACCCCTTCTTTTCTAAGTAAGTTTGCAAATATATCATGTTCTTGTCTGGCTACCTTTAGATAAGGTATATCATCAAATAACAATCTTTCCAAATACTCTGGTGTAAGATTTTCAATTTCTTGTCCCGGTCTATGAAGAAGTACTGTTTTCAACTTACCAATTTCAGAGTAAACCTGTATTTTACGCATTTCCATAACTTCACTCCCCTTCCTCATTGTTGACCTATCTACATAAAATAGCCTTAATATTTCTTGTTTTATCCAACTATTTTTGTTCCAGATAGACCTTTTAATGCTTCCTTAGCCTTTGACAGTGAAGCAATCATAGCAATTTTGCTGTTGTCATGCATAACAAATTTCTTGCATGCTTCTACCTTTGGTAACATACTTCCTGGTGCAAATTGACCTTCTTCAATATATCTATTTACTTCTTCAATATTAATTTCAGCTAATTCTTTTTGGTCTGGCTTATTAAAGTTTACACAAACTCTATCTACAGCTGTTAATATTAAAAGACAATCAGCTTCTAGTATTTCTGCAAGCTTTTCTGCTGCAAAGTCTTTGTCGATAACTGCTGCAACTCCTTTTACCATTCCGTCTTCTCTTATTACAGGGATTCCACCACCGCCACAAGAAATTACTACTTTCCCATCTTCAACAAGTTCTTTGATCATATCTTTTTCTATAACATCAACTGGCTTTGGCGATGCAACTACTCTTCTGTATCCTCTTCCTGCATCTTCTTTCATTATAAAGCCCTGTTCTTTTTGTAACTTCTCAGCCATTTCCTTAGAGTAGAAAGATCCTATAGGCTTTGTTGGGTTTTGGAATCCACCATCATTTTTATCCACTACTACTTGTGTTACTATAGTTCCTACTGATTTCTTAATCCCTCTTTTGTTAAGTTCCTCAGCTATAGCATTTTGCAAGTGATAGCCTATATATCCTTGAGAGAAAGACCCACATACATCAAATGGAAACATTATGTTGCTTGGATTTTGTCTTGCCGCATCCTCTACTGTAGCCACAATTTGTCCTACTTGAGGACCATTTCCATGTACTATTGAAACTGTATGTCCATCTTCTATTAAATCTACTATTGAAACTGCTGTTTCCTTGCAGGTTCTTAGTTGTGCTTCTGATGTCTTATCTTTAGGGTCTGCTTGTAATGCATTTCCCCCTAATGCAAGTACTATCTTCATATAAGTTAATCCCCCTCTTAATATCGAAATTATTTAAATATTTCTTCTATTTAATACTATATTCATTTCAAATTACTGTCAATAACCACACTTTTTCCTTTTTATATGAAAAAATGTATATTAATTTATATATTTTTTCATGAAAAGCTATTATCTTGTATTAAAGAGGGATTTTTCTAAAGATTGTGAATAAATATTATTTTTATTTGCATAAAAAATTTTTTATTTTTCATAAATAAATTCCCCCTAATAATAGGCTTATCATGACATTTTCTTATAAAAAAAGAGCTGTAACTATCTAGTAATTTGCTTCTAGATAGTTATAGCTCTTTTTAAACTTATTTTTTACATACTTTATAGTTAATCATAAATTGAATACACACTAACAGCATTATTTTGAAGTTGCCATTTCTTTATGTGAATAATAGCTTTTAAAGTATCTAAGGATGTAATCACTCCAATTCTTCTTTCAACAGCTTCTCTTCTTATGATAAATCCATCTCTGGAAGAAACTTTACCCCTAGTTGGTGTATTTACTACTAAATCGACATTTGCCGATTTTATATGGCTTAGAATGTTTGGTTCCCCTTCATTTATCTTACTAACTTCCGTTACTTCTAAGTTAGAGTTTTTAAGATGCCTAGCTGTTCCGCTTGTACTTATTAGGTTAAATTCAAGGTTTACTAATTCCTTTGCTAAGCTTATGAATTCCTGTTTATCTTGATCATTCACAGTGGCAATTATATTCTTATGTTTGAATTCCAAGTTTATTCCAGAGGCTAGAAAACCCTTATATAATGCTTCTTCTAGTGTAGATCCCACACCTAACACTTCTCCTGTAGATTTCATTTCAGGTCCTAAAGATACTTCAACTTTAGGCAATTTTTCTGTAGAAAATACTGGAACCTTTACAGATATTAAAGATGGTTCCTTATATAAATCAATTCCATATGACATATCCTTTAGATTTTCTCCAAGCATGACTTTCGTTGCTATGTCAACAATTGGTACTCCACTAACTTTACTGATATATGGAACAGTTCTACTAGCACGAGGATTTACTTCTATCACATAAATTTCTCCCTTATGCTCAATAAATTGAATGTTTATCATACCTCTAATACCAATAGCTCTAGCAAGTGCTTTAGTATACTCTACTATTTTATCTTTTGTTTTTCTATTTATGTTGATAGAAGGGTATATGGATATACTATCTCCAGAGTGTACTCCCGCTCTTTCTAAATGTTCCATAATTCCAGGAATTAATATGTCCTCCCCATCACAAATGGCATCCACTTCGATTTCTCTTCCAATTAAGTATTTATCAATTAATACAGGATTTTTATTATCCTTATTAAATGCATTTTTCAGATAGGTAGAAAGCTCCTTAGGACCATAAGTTATTTCCATTCCTTGGCCACCAAGAACATAAGAAGGTCTTACTAAAAGTGGATACCCAAGTAACTCTCCCACCTTTGCTCCTTCTTCTAGGGTGAACACAGCTTTTCCCTTTGGTCTAGTAATGTTTAATTCCTCCAGCAAGCGATCAAACTTCTCTCTATCTTCCGCCAAGTCTATTTGTTCCGCAGTTGTACCTAAAATCTTTATGTTTTTTTCTTTTAGGAAGGAAGCAAGTTTAATTGCTGTTTGCCCTCCAAACTGTAGTATAACCCCATAAGGATTTTCTTTTTCAATGATGTTTAACACGTCTTCTTCTGTTAATGGTTCAAAATAAAGTTTGTCGGACATATCAAAATCTGTACTTACAGTTTCAGGATTATTATTAATAATTATTGTTTCGATCCCTAGAGACTTAAGTGCTAAAACACTTTGAACTGATGCATAATCAAATTCAATACCTTGCCCTATTCTTATAGGCCCAGAACCGATAACAATAACTTTTTTATTGTTACTTACTAAAACCTCATCATATTCATCGTAAGTTGAATAATAGTATGGAGATACGGCATCAAATTCGCCTCCGCATGTATCTACCATTTTATATACTGGTTTAATATTCCATATACTTCTTAGCCTATATATTTCGTTTGGACTTTTATGTAGAAATCTTCCTATAGCCTTATCTGAAAATCCCATTTTCTTTAGACTGTATAACCAGTCTTTTGTAATATCCTCAAATTTGCTAATTTTTAATCTTTCTTCTGCATCTACAATATTTTTAATTTTACTTATAAAGAATGGATCTATGCCTGTTATTTCACTAACCTTATCAACTAAGTAGTTTCTTCTTATTAGTTCTGCTAATACATAAATTCTCTCGTCATCTGCATAAATAACTTTTTCTTTTAATTCATTTAAGGTTAGGCTTTTTAGTTCATCATCTTCTAAGGAATACCTCTTTGTTTCTGTGGAACGAATACCTTTTAAAAGTGCAGCTTCTAATGTGCTTCCGATAGCCATAACTTCTCCAGTAGCCATCATCTTTGTGCCTAGTTCTCTTTTAGCTTCTGCAAATTTATCAAACGGCCATTTTGGTATTTTAACCACCACATAGTCTAAAGATGGTTCAAAGCATGCAAAAGTTTTTTTAGTAACTGCATTTACTATTTCATCTAGTGCATATCCTAAGGCTATCTTAGTTGCAACTTTTGCGATAGGATATCCAGTAGCCTTTGACGCTAGAGCTGAAGATCTACTAACTCTAGGATTTATCTCAATTACTGCATATTCAAAACTATTTGGGTTTAGTGCAAGTTGTACGTTGCAGCCACCTTTTATTCCAATTGCATTGATTATATTTATAGATGCTGATCTTAGTAATTGATATTCTTTGTCACTTAATGTTTGACTCGGTGCTACTACTATACTGTCTCCAGTATGAATGCCCACAGGGTCGATATTTTCCATGTTACATACTGTAATACAATTACCAAAACTATCTCTTATAACTTCATATTCAATTTCTTTCCAACCTTTAACACTCTTTTCTACTAACACCTGCCCTATAGAACTAAGCATTAGTCCCGAAGCTAAGATTTCTTGTAGCTCATCTTCATTATTTGCAATTCCACCACCAGTTCCACCTAGAGTGTATGCAGGTCTAATGATTACTGGATACCCTATTTTGTTCGCAAACTTTTTACCACTTTCCATGTCTGTTATTATTTCGCTCTCAATACAAGGTTCATTAATTTCTTCCATTACTTTTTTAAATAACTCTCTATCTTCACCCATTTTTATAGAATCAATTGTTGTTCCAATAACCTTAACCCCATATTTATCTAATATTCCCTTTTCATATAGGTCTACAGATAGATTGAGAGCTGTTTGCCCTCCCATCCCTGCTATAAGAGAATCTGGTCTCTCTTTTTCAATAACTTTTTCAACAAATTCTATTGTTAAAGGTTCAATATACACTTTATCCGCCATATTTCTATCCGTCATTATAGTTGCAGGATTAGAGTTTATAAGAACTACTTCTATACCCTCTTCTTTTAACGCTTGACAGGCTTGAGTTCCTGAATAATCAAATTCTGCAGCTTGACCAATTATAATTGGGCCAGAGCCGATTACTAGTACTTTCTTTATTTCCTTATTTAATGGCATATTTTTTCCTCCCAACTAATTTACTTCAAGAAATTTATCAAAAATCACTTCTATATCTTTTGGCCCTGGACATGCTTCTGGATGAAATTGAACACTGAAAATTGGTAACTTATTATGTCTCATACCTTCTATAGTTCCATCATTTACACTAAGGTGAGTAACTTTCATTTCCTTTGGAAGCTCACTAACATAATACCCATGATTTTGTGAAGTTATATAAACTTTATTCTCTTCTAAATCTTTTACTGGGTGATTGCATCCTCTGTGCCCAAATTTTAGTTTAGAAGTTTTTCCACCAAGAGCAATTGCTAATAACTGATGACCTAAACATATTCCTGTAATAGGAACTTTTGATACTAATTCCTTCATAACTTCAATGACTTCTACTAAATCTGCTGGATCTCCAGGTCCATTTGAAAGAAAAACTAAATCTGGATTTACAGCTAGTACATCTTTTGCTGATGTGAACCCATTAAACACTGTAATTTTACAACCTCTTGCTTTAAAACAGTTAATAATATTTTGCTTAATTCCAAAATCCAGAATTGCTACATGTTTACCACTACCTTCAATTCCATAACTAATTTTAGTAGATACATTTCTCACCGCATCCACATTAGAGTAACTATCTAGTAGTGATTTTACTTGTTCAATATTGCTATGCTCTAAGGATATAATTCCCTTCATAGTACCGTGGTTTCTGAGAACCTTTGTAAGTGCTCTTGTATCTATTCCTTCTAACCCAAGTACTTTATGTTCCTTTAAATAGTTTTCTAGGGATAACTCACATCTAAAATTACTTGGAATATTTGCTTTTTCTCTTACTATAAGACCTTTCACCTTTGGAGCTCTGGACTCTACATCTTCCAAATTGATGCCATAGTTCCCTATAAGTGGATAAGTCATTGTTACTATTTGTCCATAATATGAAGGATCTGTAAGAATTTCTTGATACCCAGTCATTCCAGTGTTAAATACTACTTCACCTACTGTGCTCTCTAGATAACCAAATGCTTTACCTTCAAAAACCATACCATTTTCAAGAATTAGCTTTGCTTTCATTTATAGTTCCTCCTAAATCGTCTAAATGCAAAATAACATTGATGTAAATCAAGCTAAAATAAAGCATTTTATTTTGGATAAATACACCTATAAATTTATAATAAACTTATAGGCGTATTGTAGTTATTTTATTAAGATAACTATCCCATGAATATAAAGGATATTATTATCTCAAGAGATTTTATTAGCAATCTATATATTTCTGCTTCCTGGTTTTACGTAGGGAACTCCTTCCTTGCATAAAGGACAATTCTCTTTATGGTAAGTTTCAATATCTAGCTTGCAAGCACTATAAACTGGATATTGCAACTTGCAATCCTCACTTCTTCTATCCACTATGCAGCAAACTCCAATTATTTCTGCACCTAGCTCTTCTAACACTTTAATAACTTCTAAAGTAGATTTTCCTGTAGTTACAACATCTTCAGTAATTAAGACCTTTTGTCCTTTTTTTACTTCAAAGCCACGGCTCACAGTCATTTCCCCATCTTTTCTTTCCGTAAAGATTCCTGGTTTGTTAAGTTGTCTTGCAAGTTCATAAGCTACTATAATTCCACCCATTGCAGGTCCTACTAATAAATCTACCTCTAAGTCTTTTACTTTATCCCTTACCACAGCTAAAACTTTTTCTGCTTTATCTGGATATTGTAAAAGTCTTGCACATTGACAATATCTATTACTGTGCATCCCTGAGGATAGTAAAAAGTGCCCTTCTAATAATGCTCCACATTCAATTAAAGTATCTATAACCATTTTTTCCATTTAAAAATCCTCCTAAATAATCCCTCTAATTTCATTAATATCTTTAATATTTTCACTTCTTAGAAAATCTTCCACTCCACTTATTATGTCCTTACAAGCTAATGGATTCATAAAATTCGCTGTTCCAACTTGTACTGCTGTAGCTCCTGCCATAATAAACTCTACTGCATCCTGCCAAGTGGTTATGCCTCCCATTCCTATTACAGGCACTTTGCTAATCTTTGAAACCTCATGAACCATTCTAAGTGCTATTGGTTTTATGGCTGGACCTGAAAGTCCAGCATATACATTTTCAAATATGGGCTTTCTGTTTTTATAATCAATTGCCATGGCTTTAAATGTATTTACTAAGGATAGTGCATCGGCTCCAGCATATATGCACTTTAAGGCCATATCTACTATATCCTCAGCATTTGGTGATAACTTAACAATTAGTGGCTTTTTACAATGGCTCTTCACAGCACTTACTGCTTCATAGGCAACATTTGATTTTATTCCAAGAGCCATACCACCCTGCTTTACATTTGGGCAAGATATATTTAATTCTACAAAATCTATTTCTGTGTCATTAAGAAGCTCAACTGCTTCAACGTATTCCTCTAGAGTGGCTCCACCTAAGTTAGCAATTATATTAGTATCATAACCTTTCATATTAGGGAGCTCACAGTTTATGAAATCATGTACTCCTGGGTTTTGTAGCCCTACACTATTAAGTATTCCACTCTTAGTTTCATAGATTCTAACTCCAAAGTTTCCTTCTCTTTTATTAAGAGTAAGCCCCTTTGTAGCAATTCCACCAAGGCATTCTACATTATAAAATTCATTGTACTCTTCTCCGAAGCCAAAGGTTCCTGAAGCTGCTATTATTGGGTTCTTAAACTCTTTACCACAAATATTAACTTTTAACACTTAACTTCCCCCTTAGCTTCTAGTTCTTCTCCCCTAAATACGGGACCATCTTTACAAGTTTTTTTATTTCCATTTTTAGTTTTACAGGTACATACAAGACAGGCCCCTATTCCACAAGCCATTTTCTTTTCCTCGGAAATAAATATTTTTGTATTAGCTTCTTTGCACATCTTTAGTACCTTATTCATCATTACTTCTGGTCCGCAGCAAAGAACTACATCATACCCTTTTGGGTTAAAAATTTCTGTTACATATCCCTTATGTCCTATTTCACCATATTCTGTAGCAATGTTTATGCTATTAACTAACGGTTTTAATTCCTCTATGCAATATGCATCCTCTCTAAATCCTGAGAATAAATCAATACTACAATTCGTAAGAGATTTTGCCACATAGTGCATAGGCGCAATTCCAATTCCTCCGGTAACTATTGCTACCTTTCCCTTTATTTCTTCTATTGGAAATCCATTACCTAAAGAGCCTATTAATTTAACTTCATCTTTTTCTTTTAACTTACTTAGCAGTTTTGTTCCTTTTCCAACGGCTGCATATATAAACTCTATTTTACTTTCATCTATATTGTGTATACTTATAGGTCTATAGAGTATTGGCTCTTCTTCCCAGCATTTTAACATATAAAACTCACCAGGATTTCCCTTAAAACTTCCCTCTACTATTAATTTATATATTTCTTTAGTCAACATTTTGTTTTCCTTGACTTTACATGACATATAATTATATTTTGAATTCCCCACGGCATACTCCTTATAGTAATTATAAATTTTTACTTATATATAGAACCAAAGTCAATCCTTTAGCTATACATGACCCTACTTTGGTTTCTTTAAAGCCCTTGGTCTTAGTACCACAAGTATTCTCCTTGCAATCCTAAGGATAGTAACTTTTTAACTATATAATTTAACTGCTAAAGCTATTTCTTCCTTCATTCTTATTACTTCTTCTTTAGCATATTTTGCAAAATATTTTTCACCTTGATCCTTGTTTTTATATGCTAAAAGTATTCCTCTTGAAGAGTTAACAACTCCTCCATTTCCATTCTTTAGATATAGAGCTACATCTTCAGCCTTTCCTCCCTGAGCCCCATAGCCTGGGATTAAGAAGAAAGTACTACTTAAAGTTTCCCTAAGTTCTTTTCCTTCATCTACATGGGTACATCCAACTACTGCTCCAATGGAACTATATCCGCACTGACCTATAGCAGTTTCGCCTAATTCCTTTATTTTTTCCCCTACAATATTGTAAATTTTTCTACTTCCTTTACTTTCTATATACTGAATATCCTCAGAACCCTTATTTGAAGTTCTTACTAGAACAAAAACTCCCTTTTCATGATTTTTTATATAGTCTAAGAAGGGCTCTATAGTATCCATTCCCATATATGGGCTTAAGGTTATAAAATCCGCTTCAAATTCTCCCTGAAAGTGTGCCTTTGCATACATTTCAGCAGTTTTTGCGATATCTCCCCTTTTTATATCTCCTATGGTTATACCACCCTTTGACTTTATATACTTTAAGGTTCTGCTGTATGCTTTTAATCCTTCTATTCCAAGGGCTTCATAATATGCTATTTGAGGCTTATAGCAAGCTACATAATCAAAGGTTTCATCTATTATTTCTTTATTAAAGTTAAATACAGCATCCTCTATTGAGCTGAAGCTTTCTAAGAAAGCTTTAGGAATGTAACTTATATCTGTATCTAACCCTACACATACATGGCCCTTTTCTTCTACTGCTTTATATAATTTATCTATAATCATCTAAATCATCCTCTTTCTTCTCATATACAACCTTACCACTTTTAATTGTAGCCCTAACTTCTCCGTACACTTTCATATCATTAAAAGGTGTATTCTTTCCTTTAGATAGAAATTTTTCACTCTCTATCCTGTAGCTCTTTTCTATATCTATAAGCACTAAATCTCCGTCATACCCTATATCTACAGTGCCTTTATTTACTTTTAATATTTCACTTGGCCTTTTACTCATAAGTTCACTAAGCTTACATAAATCTATCCATCCGCCTTTAACAAGCTCTGTATAGCATAGTGAAAAGGCAGTTTCTATTCCTGATATTCCAGGTGCTCCATTTTTCTTATCTTCCTCTGAATGAGGAGCATGATCTGTAGCTATAGCATCCACATAACCCAGCTTTATTGCTTCTCTTAAATAATCTATATCTTCTTCATCCCTAAGGGGTGGATTTACTCTATACTCTTTTTTATCTGTATGAATTAAATGATGTGGGGCTACCTCACAGGTTACTTTATGCCCTTTTCTTTTACTTCTAATTATATATTCCATAGACTCTTTAGTACTTACATGGGCAAAGTGAGCCTTGCAACCACTATATTGAGCTAAGGTTAAATTTCTCCAAGTCATGGTGTTTTCAGCTAGTCGCATATCTATCTTTGATAAATCATGGTTCTCACAGTGACACATTACTGTTATGTCCTTTTCCTTTGCCTTTATCATGGCATTTAACATAACTTCACTGTTCATCACATCTTTTCCGTCTTCGGATAAGATTTTCACTTCTCCCTTATTTATAGGCTCTAAGTGACTTAAATCATCTCCTGTAAAGTCCTTAGTTATTGATAAGACCTGATTTACCTCTACAAGCCCTACTTCCTTAGCCCTCTCACTTACACGATTTGCTATTTCCACAGTGCTGCATACAGGATTGGTATTTGCCATTAAATTTACCATAACATATCCACCTTTTACTGCAGCCTTCGAACCACTTTCCATATCTTCCTTATATGTGTACCCGGGTTCTCTAAAGTGTACATGTAAATCTACAAATCCAGGCATTACTACAAGTCCTTTTGCATCAATAGTGTTACAGTCTTTATTTAAACTTCTGCCTATCTCTGATATAATTCCATCTTTAATGTAAATATCTCCTTTAAAGCTTCCGCTCCAGTCAACTACAGTACCATTCTTTATGCAAAGTTCCATGAAATCTCCCCCTAAAGTTTTATTATCTATAAGGTTTTAACCACATTCTAGATAGCTAAGACTCTTAGCTATTTAGGATATGGCTCTTCACAGAAAACAAAGTTCTGGAAAGAGCCTCTTTTCTAATGCAGTTTAGGTTGTTGATTATTTAATATAAGGAGGTAACCTTCTGTAAATCATCACAGTAGTCACATCTGTACTCTCTAGTGGTTTCGTCTACTAGGTGATGAATATGAGGCACATATTTTTCAATTGAGGTTACGCATCGTGGATTTTTGCATCTAATAATGTTTTCTACCTTTTTAGGTAGCTTTAATTTTATTTTTTCTTTAATTACTTCATTTTCAATGATATCTATAGTTATATTTGGATCTATAAGTCCAAGAATTTCATAGTCTAAATCCAGTACATTTTCTATTTTAATAATGTCCTTGCTTCCACACTTTTCACTCTTAACATTCATTATTAGTGCTACAGCAAACTTAGCATTTTGAAGGTTTAAGAAGTTATAGATTTTTATTCCTTCTCCAGCTTTTATGTGATCTATTACTATTCCATTTTTAATACTATTTATTGTTAACATAATATCTTCCTCCCCCTACTCTTAATAAATTCCTAAAAGTTTTAGTATTAGAGCCATTCTTACATACATACCAAACTTAGCTTGTGGAAAGTAGTATGCTCTTTTATCACTATCAACTTCATAGGCTATTTCATTTACTCTAGGTAGTGGATGAAGCACTGCCATATCATCCTTTGCTAGGCTCATCTTCTTACTATCTAAGATAAAGGAGTCCTTAAGTCTTATATAATCCTCTTCATTAAAGAACCTTTCTCTTTGTACTCTAGTCATATATAAGATATCTATATCTTTCATGGCTTCTTCCATGGTTTTTACTTCTTTAAACTCTATGTTTTTCTTTTCTAATACTTCTTTTCTTATATAATCTGGAACTTTTAATTCTTCTGGGGAAATCAGTATGAATTTATTATTTTCATAGGATGAAAGTGCTTTTATAAGTGAGTGCACAGTTCTGCCAAACTTTAAATCTCCACAGCAACCTATAGTAAGATTGTTTAAGCTGCCTTTTATGGTTCTAATAGTAAGTAAGTCAGTTAAAGTTTGTGTTGGATGTTGATGTCCTCCATCTCCTGCATTAATTACAGGTATATCGCTGTACTGTGCAGCTATTTGAGGTGCCCCTTCTTTTGGGTGTCTCATTACTGCAATGTCTGCATAACATGCTACTGTTCTTATTGTATCCGCTATGCTTTCTCCCTTTGCAGTTGAACTTGAGTTAGGCTCAGAAAATCCTATTATTTGTCCTCCAAGTCTTAGCATTGCTGCTTCAAAACTAAATCTTGTTCTTGTGCTTGGTTCATAGAATAAAGTTGCTAGTATCTTTCCTTTACAAGCATCTGCAAATTTCTCTGGAGCCTTTATTATTTCATCAGCTAAATTAAATACCTCATCTAGCTCCACATGTGTAAAATCCATAGGTTCAATTAAACTTCTTCCTTTTAACATTAACAACATCTCCTTTTTAACCTCTCTGGGATAATTTAAAGGTATTAATAGGGAGCTAATTTAAAGCTTATTTGCTTTTAACTTTGCTTTCCCTATTGCTCTTAAGATACCCCTGTTACTAAAGGGTTCTCCTAAGAGGTTATATAATAGCAGCTAATAGTTTATTACTATTTGCTGTAATTAATCTAATTACTCAGGTAAAATCTTAATATTTTTATCTTTAATAGTTCACTTCCCCCTATGAAAAAGAGTGAATTATTGGTAAAATAAAAAATACCTTCCCAAAAGGAAGGTATCAAATTTTTAAATTCGATATAGCTTTTTAATCTACAAGTACAAACTATACATCAAATTATCTAAAAAAACTTGTTTATTACATAATTCAATGTAACTCCAAACTTTCTTAGTAATTAATATTATAGATTAATTGCTAGCTCTTCCTTTGTCGGCCTCTCTGGACCACTTTTAAAAGGACTTCAATTATTAAGTTTTACTTTATATATATCATAAATCTATATCTATCCTATTGTCAATAGAAAATTAATAAAATTGTTTAAGTTAAAAAATCCCTATATATTAATTAATATATCTTGATATTACGATAAATATGAGTTATATTATTTTTATAGATACTCTATCTGCATAAACCTTTTTATTTATAAAATAAGTTCTGTTTTATATGTAAAATAAATTTTGTAAACACTTAACTGATGTGATTTCAATACTATGCAGAAAATATATCTTTTAAAATTGTAATTATATCACTTGTTTTACATTATAAAATGTAATATCTGGTGTGATTAAATTTCATATTTTTGATACACTAATAATAGACTCATAACTTAGGAGGTGCTGTAATGAAGGTTGCTTTTGATGAAAAAACAAAAGAAGCTCTTAATGCAAAATTAAAAGAATTTGAAAAATCTGCTGTACGCTTTATGATCAAAGGTTTTGGTTGAGGCGGTCCAACGCTAGGAGTTGTTCTGGACGAACAAAAATCAGAAGATGTAAGTGAAGTAGTAGATGGTATTACTTTTGTAGTAGATAAGGACGAAGAATATATATTCGAAGACTGCAAAGTTGTTTATACTAAAACTTTATTTGGAGATTCTTTTAAGGTTATTTCTTCAGCTGTAGGTGAGAGTACTTGTAGCTAAACTTAATTAAGGGGGATTAAGAAAAGTCTTAATCTCCCTTAAACTTTTTTTAATACTTATCTCCATACTCTTTTACAATGGTACTAACTAATTTCTTTATATTGCTGGCTTGAGCTACTAAACTCATTACTATTAAGAATATAATTATTCTTTCCTTCTCTTGATCATTAAAATCGTAGTCTTCCACATACTTAAATAAGGCTTCCTTGTCTTGAGAATTGCTATCTAAGAAGTTCACATAAAAACTTTCTTTTTGCAAGTAGCAAAATAGCTTGTAAGTATCTTCCCAAGAAAGTATGTCATCAGCTCTATTGTTTATACCATTAAAGGCTAATCTAAATACCTCTTTTATTTCATCAGTAGTTAATATAGGTCTCATATAACCTAATAACACTAATTGGACTAAGTGAAGCTTTGTATAGCCTCTTTTTTTCCCATCCTCTGGCTTAGATATAACTTCACTTTTAATATAGTTCTGTAGTATGTTGTTAGTAAAGTTATCCTGCTCAAACTTATCATTTAGATAATCTTTAACTTGAGATAAAAATAAGTCGTATTGCGGTAATTCATCATACCCAATTATACTTTTATTTGAAATTTCTTCTATCATTTCTGAAATTTTGCTTACTATACTGCTAAAGCTTTCACTATTTATCTTATTGTCTTTGTTCATAGGTACACCTCATTATATTTTCCTACATTTATAATAAATATTATATGCTACTAATAATATCTTTACAAACATATTATTAAATATTATTTTACTTTATCTTAAATTTTTTTAAAATATCATAAAGTTCGACAATACACTTAACTGAAATATATTGATAGTTAAATTGCAATAAATCAGTTTTTCAACAAAACTTATTAACAGGTTCTAATACTTATCCACTGTTGTCCACAAATTACTAACATAAAATGTGCATAATTATGGTATTTATTCTTAGCATTCTAGTAAATCTTCATTCATTAATTGCAACTTTATAATATTTGTCCACATTACTAACAATATGCCTGTGTATAACCTGTTATATTTTATGTGGAAATAATTGCAACATTCTACAGCATTAGATTTAATTTTTTATAAATTTGTTATAAAAAAGAGAATAGGAGAATAAAATTACTACAATGAGTTGTAATTAGTAACTTCCTGTAATTTTATATAAATAAAATTATACAAATATTATTCCCTTTTTATGTAACTTTTAATGCTTATAAATTTTTCTTATTTTTTACATTTATTTTTCATTTTATTTCTATTTATTGGTTTAGATTAAATGAAGGTTAAAAACATAAATAGTTTTTGCAAATATCTTTCAGTAAATACCTATAATTAATAATGAAAATTATCACCATGCCTTTATTTACAACAATTAACTCAATTTTTTTCGACACATACTTATTTTTATTCCAATTAATTACTATTTTATAATTTCCAGTTATTTTTTAGGGTTTAAGTCTACTTTTTACCCTATATTTTTAAAATTGATTTTTTATAAGGCCCTAATACCAATGTTTTTAACCTTTTGTAAAATCCTGTATTTTTATAAATTAATATTATTGACATTTGTATAAATTGGTAGTATATTATCTATAGATGGAATTTAGTAGTAATTTTGTAACTTTCTAAGAAAGATAAACTACATATTTTATCTATAAAATTAAAATAATAAAATTTTGTATATTATTTTGTCGAATATTACTTAAGGAGGAACTTATTATGAAATCAACTGGTGTTGTAAGAAGAGTAGATGAGCTAGGAAGAATTGTTATTCCAGTAGAATTAAGAAGAACGCTAAATATAGGTGAAAAGGATGCTCTAGAAATATATGTAGATGGTGAGCATATCATATTAAAGAAATATGAGCCTGCATGCATATTCTGTGGAGATGCTAGAGACGTTATAAACTACAAATCTAAGAATGTTTGTAAACAATGTCTAGCTACTTTAAAAGCTGAATAATTTAAAACTTAAATTTAATTTCCTTTTAAACGAGGACAAGCATATAATAAACGTTAGAATTCTAACGTTTATTTTTTTACCTTTTTATTGTATTTATCTAATTTCAATCATTTACTTATAGGAAGTAATCTTTACCTTCATAATGTATCTTTATTTCTTGCTCATGGGTATTTAGTAAGAAATAACTTGGTCTTATTCAAAAGTTTTACAAAAACTAGGCTTTAGGAGGGCATCCCCCTTCTTTAAAGCCTTTGTTTCATTTTATCACTGTGAGCTTAATCTTATTTAAATGCTATGTCTATGCACCTATCACCATAATTATAGTAAAAGTTATTTTGCTTAAGCAAAATAAACCAATGGCTTCTGCCATTGGTTTATTTTTAGAAACTATATTTAAGGTTAAATCCCTTTAGTGTCTTCTTCCTTGTAAATAGTCTCTTCTTGTTCCTAACGGTGATATCTTAACAACCTCATTGTCTTGTGGTGCATGTATGTAACTATTGTTTCCAACATATATACCTACATGATAAGCATGTCCACCAGAACCAAAGAATACTAAGTCTCCGGGTTGTAACTGATCCTTTGGAACATAAGCTCCTGTTCTCATTTGATCATTTGCAGTTCTAGGTAAACTAATTCCATTTGCCCTAAAAACATAGCTTGTAAATCCTGAACAATCAAAAGTGCTTGGACCATTTCCTCCCCATTGATATGGAGTTCCCAAAAACCTTTTAGCGTAAGGAACTATACCGTCTGCACTACCACTTGGTGGTACAACCGCTGAGTCATTATAGCTTCCGCCTCTGCTTGGTCTTTCTACAGCTGGTGCTTGCATACTTTCTATTTGTCTTAAAGTTTCTGCTAATTGAGCTTCACTTTCCTTCATAGCTGCCTCAAATAGATCTCTGTTAGCTTCTGCTACTTCCATTGCTTTATCATGCTCTGCTTTTTTTGCATTAAGCTCATCTGCCTTTTTTTGGTTCTCTGTTTGTAAGGCAACTAGTTGAGCTTTTTCTTGCTCTAGCACATTTTTTTGCTGCTCTAAAGCAACTTTCTTTTCTGTTAAGCTCGCAACTACCTCTTTATCATAGCTTATTATTTTAGCTACGTTTTCTAATCTTGTAATAAAATCAGCAAGGCCCTTTGAGTCTAGAAGAACTTCTGCATAGCTATCCATACCATTGATATACATAGCTCTCATTCTTTTATTAAAAAGATCTTCTTCTTTTTTAATACTTTCCTCAGCTGCTTGTACACCTTCTTCACTGATTTTAATTTTTCCTTCAGTATCAGAAATTTTATTATTAGTGTTTTCTATATCTGCATATATATCTGTCATTTGCGAGTTAATTGATTGTATTGCAGCTTCGATTTCATCTACCTTTTCTTGAGCACTTTTATAGCTATTTTTACTCTCTGAAAGTTCCTGTTGCTGTTTTGCTTTATCACTATAGGGATCTGCATATGCTGTAGATCCTACGTAACTACTTGCTAGTGCTGCTGCTAAAGCTAAAGCTACTATTTTTTTATTCAAAAAAATCCCTCCCCCCTCATGGTTTCTACATAATTATAGCATTATATAGCTGCAAATCTCAAGGTTTTCGCTATATTTTAAACAAATTCTATTATTAAATTCATATTTTATGAATTTAATTCCATAATTTTACATGTTTTTTGATATATAATAACCTGATTTTCAATATACTGACACTTAATCCTTTGGTATAATCTATATCTTCATTATATTAAAAACACTATTTCTTTTTCATAAATATCTAAAGTTGCTAGACTTATTGTTTCCTTATATAATATTTATACTTTTTGCTACTAACTCCAGTGACTATAATTACTTTTTATTTATATTTCCTAATTCACAAGGGTTAAAGTTTTATTCTTAAAGATCTATAGAAAACTTATATACTTCAGATTTCGATAAAGTTCTATCCTTTGCTACTTTCTTAATAGCTTCCTTTTTACTATCTCCTTTTTCTATGTACATTCTTATATGATCTTCAATTGTTATACTTTCCCACATAGAATTTATTTCTTTTAAAATTTCTTCTTCACTTTTCCCTTCTACAACTATTACATATTCACCTTTTCCATTGTTAGCTTTATAGAACTCTATAGCTTCACTTAAAGTTGTTCTCATTATATCCTCATAAAGCTTTGTAAGCTCTCTACAAAGTGCAACCTTTCTATTTCCTAAGTTTTCATATAGAAACTCTAAGGTATTTAATATTCTATGAGGTGCTTCATAAAATATTAAAGTTTCCTTCCTATTTAAAAGCTCCTCTATTATAGGTTTTCTATCCTTATTTTCTCTAGGAAGAAATCCTCTGAATATAAATTTAGTACTATCAAGCCCCGAGTAAACTAATGCTGTTGTAATGGCAGTTGCACCTGGTAAAACCTCAAAATCTATCCCCTCTTGAATACACCTTGTTATAATGACACTTCCAGGGTCCGATATTCCTGGTGTACCAGCATCACTAATTATTGCTATATTTTTTCCTTGAAGAAGTTTCTCAGTAATAGCATCGCTTTTACCATTCTCATTATGCTTATGGTAGCTAATTAAAGTTTTCCTTATATTAAAATGATTAAGAAGCTTTAAGCTTTGTCTTGTATCCTCACAAGCAATTATATCTACTGCTTGCAATACTTCTAGAGCTCTTAATGTGATATCCTTTAGATTTCCTATTGGAGTTGGTACTAAATATAATTTTCCATTCATTTTATCACCTTATCCCATATCTATATATTTATATCCTCTGAACTATAAATTTCTCTGAGTTCCCTTGAATAATCCCCATTTTCCTCATGAACATATAAAGGATCTTCAAACTTTAAAAATGTTCCTCCATCCCTTTGCCCCTCTACAAGCACTATATTAGGTGCCTTGCTAGGTTTAGGATGAATAAATTTTATACGCTTAGGCTCAATTTTATGTTTTCTCATAAGAGTTAAAATGTCTGCAATTCTTTCTGGTCTATGAACCATAAATAACCTGCCGTTATCCTTTAAGAGTATTCTTGCTGCAACTATTACATCCTCTAGGGTACAACAAACCTCATGTCTTGCTATAGCACTTTTATCGTTAGGATTTATAATACCTGCGTTATGAAGCTTGTAGGGCGGATTTACCGTGACTATATCACTTTTTCCTATGCTCTTTAGGAATTTAGTATCCTTTAAGTCCTTATGTAAAAAGCTTACTCTTTGTTCCAAATTATTATATTTTGAAGTTCTATTGGCCATTTCAACAAACTCTTCTTGAATTTCTATTCCAATAATACTACTAGCTTCAGTTTTTCCTGCTATAATAAAGGGAATTATCCCTGTACCACTACATAGGTCAATAACTCTACCATTCTTTTTTACTTTAGCGAAATTAGCTAGTAATACAGCATCTACACCAAATCTAAAACCACTTTTCTTCTGAATTATTTTTATACCCTTAAGCTGTAAGTCATCAAGAGTTTCATCTTCTCTTATAACATTCATAAATATTCCTCACTTTTCGCTAATTAAAATACATAGTTCATTATATACTATAATCATAGGTTTTTCATTAAATAATGAACAGGTTCATTTTGTGGCGCTGCTTTGGAAGCAGATTGTGACTAAACAAAGGTATCTTTGCGAATAAACTGCGGTTACTACACCAAAGCCACTTACCTAGGATGAGCACCTGCAAGGCTGGTCACCAGCCCTTAAAGAAGAGTGCATACCTGAAGCTTCAAAGTGTTGCTAAAGAACATACTTATTTATTGAAAAGAAACTCTTTAATCTTATAGTGTAAGTAGCCTTAACCTTTGTTAAATGTCCTTATTTATTAAAAAAGTAAGCATCCCAATAATGAGATGCTTACTTTTTTAATATGGTGGGAAAGCAACATGAGGTGCTTAAACATTACAACGACTATGCAATAACAATGATAAAATTCACATGTTGCTTTTAAGGGTTTATATTTATGCTTTAATCTGTCATTAATATGATTGACCATTTTATTTGAGATTATACACGGATTTATGAACTTTGTAAAAAATATTTATTTGCATTATAATGATTAAGTCGTAATCTTTATATTGTAATTGGAGTGATATTAACATGAAAATTTTAAAAGAGTTTACTATAATTTTGTTAATAATATTTTTTAGTGATACTTTGAGTAAAACTTTTTCTCTACCTCTACCTGGAAGCATTATAGGCATGTTGTTACTTCTTGGTTTATTACTACTAAAGATAGTAAAAGTTGAAACTTTAAAGACTTCAAGTACCTATATGCTTGATAACTTAGCCTTCTTCTTTTTACCTGCTGGAGTAGGCATTATTTCTTCCTTTGATTTGTTAAAAGGAAATACTATTAAAATTATTGTTATAATCATTATTTCAACCTTAGTTGTACTTCTTGTTACAGGCTATACTGTTCAGGGATTAATTGCTTTAAAAAACAAAAGAAATATGGGTAAGTATAATAGTTAAAAACCTTACCAACTGGAGGATTTATTTATGTTTATATATGAATTGTTTAAGTCGCCTGTATTTGGTGTGTTACTTTCATTAATTTGTTACTTACTAGGTCACTATATAAGTAAGAAAACTAAAATTGCTTTTTTTAATCCCTTATTTATTGCAATAGTCTTAGCTGTGGCATTTTTATTAGTCTTTAAAATTCCTCTAGAGGATTATAATAATGGTGGTAAAATAATATCCTTTTTCTTAACACCAGCTACTGTAGTTTTAGCTATTCCTCTTTATAGTAAAATCGAGTATCTAAAACAAAATGCTCTGGCTATCTTTGTGGGCATATCTATAGGTAGCTGTGCAGGAATAGTAACTGTAATCCTTTTAGGCAAGGCTTTGAACCTACCTACGGAGCTTATTTTATCCCTAATCCCTAAGTCAGTTACCACACCTATTGGCATGGAAGTTTCTAAAAATTTAAATGGAATCCCTTCTATTACTGTAGGTGCTATAATTATAACTGGAATAATCGGTGCTATCTTTTCACCATTAATACATAATATAGCTAAAGTTAAAAACAAAATTGCTGTAGGAATTTCCATTGGCACAAGTTCCCACGCCCTAGGAACTACAAAGGCAGTAGAACTTGGTGAAACTGAAGGAGCTATGAGTAGTCTTTCAATTGGTCTTGCTGGCCTAATCACCATTATCATTGCACCAATTCTTGTTAAGCTTTTTAACTAAACTCTTGAAGAAAACTAAATATACTAGAAAATATCTTTCCTGAATATGTAAGAACTTTACAGGATAACTTTAAAGTTTTTAATACATTGTAATAACTACACCTTCTGCTTAATAAAATAAACTATAGAATATATAAAGAAGGTATGCTATTTATGGAAATGCTGCTCTATCCCTTTTCCAATATAAATTTTAGTAATAATACTTCTATACTGCTAGATGCATCATTTCTACTTAGCTTAGTATATGATGATGATATAAAACACCCTCAGTGTGTAGAAACATTAAAAAAAATTCTTATTGGGAAGTGTAGACTTTATGTTACTAACATTATTTCTGCAGAAGTTTTAAATCAAATAATGTATAAAATATTTATCATGGATATAAGACATAGAATTGATAAGTGTAATCCCTTTAACTCTGAAACCAATATAAGACAAATCATATCTTGCTTTAACAAGTATGATAGAAAAATAATAAAAGATAAAAGACAAGATAAACTTCGAGAAATACCCTATAAAAAATACTTTGATAATCTTTCTAAAAACAGCCTTAAACGAAACTTATTAAAGGTATACTATAAGACTGCTGTTACCATGCATAATCAATTAGAAAACACACTGAAGTTTAATTATGTAGAAATAAACAAAACATGTATGCTTAGAACAAAGGATCTTATGACTAAAGATCTCCTTTCTATAAATGATGCTACTCATCTTGCAGTGTGCGAAAATTATAGTATAACTTACCTTTTAACCTTAGATGGGGACTTTATCTATGCTGAGAATAGTAAAGTTATTATATTAAAAATATAACCCTGCAACATTATAGTTTGCAGGGTTATATTTTTAATATAATATTTATACTTTAATAAATTGTATTTCTTAATTATTGTTGTGGTATATAAATAACATCTC
>NZ_AMQH01000003.1 GCF_000300195.1 Clostridium tunisiense TJ
CTTTCTATAAATGATGCTACTCATCTTGCAGTGTGCGAAAATTATAGTATAACTTACCTTTTAACCTTAGATGGGGACTTTATCTATGCTGAGAATAGTAAAGTTATTATATTAAAAATATAACCCTGCAACATTATAGTTTGCAGGGTTATATTTTTAATATAATATTTATACTTTAATAAATTGTATTTCTTAATTATTGTTGTGGTATATAAATAACATCTCCAGCTTTTATAGCATTAACATTAGTTAATCCATTATGAGCTTTTATTTTTTCAATTGCTTCAGTCATAGCCATTTGTGGAAGTTGCTCTTTTGCAATTTTAAATAAGCTATCTCCAGTTTTAATTTCATACTTTTTACCTGTTTTAACGGCTTGAGCTGTTTCTTTGTTTTGTGCAGTTTCTTTATTTTCTTCTTTTGCTTTATCTACTGTAGTAGAAGATGTTGCCTTACTTTCAAGAGCTAATTCATAAGGGATAATTATTTTTTGTCCTTCAACTATAGTATTATCATTTTGTAGTTTATTAGTTTTTAATATAGTAGCTATAACTTCTTTAAAATCATGATTTGGCATGTAAGCTCTTGCTATACTATAAAGAGTATCATCTTTTTTTACTGTATAAGACCCAGTTTTTACTTCATCTTTTTTAGTTTGTTGTCCATCATTATCTACTTCTGTATCTTCTACATTTTTTTGATTATTATCTGTGTCTTGTGTTCCATTGGAAGGTTTTTTATCTTCTGTAGTTTTTTCGCCTTCTTTAGCTTTATCTTCCTTCTTTTCAGCTTCTGTAGTAACCTGTTTCTTATCATCATCTTTGCTAGCAGTAGTATTGTTATCTCTTCCAATATAGCTAACTGTTAAGAAAATACCCAAAAGTACTACGGCACATGTGATTGCTGTTATTATTTGTTTTTTAAATTTCATTCTTAACACCTCTTTATTTTTATAAGTTATACTTAAATAATTAACAATTTTTAGTAAAATATACACTAAATTGTAAATTATTTATAATTAATTTTATTTATTAGAAACTAAAATACAGCTCTTACTTATACATATCTAATGTTATCTCCATAAAGGCTTTATAAAGGACTTATATGATACTTATTTTACTTTCAAACTTTTATATATATTTTTTACATATCTTTTAAAAGGCAACTTCCCTAGCAAATAACATTCTATTGAAGTTGCCTTTTTTATGTATCATAGACTAGAGTAATTAAGTTTTTCTACTCCATTGAATTGTTTCTTTCTAATTGACTTTTTATATCCTTTGGAGTTAACCCATCAGCATTTATAATAGTAGCTGAAAAATCCGAGTTTTGGATTCCCATAAAATTTGAATTTTCCCCTGTTACAATTACTGCATCAAACTTATTAAGTACGCTTGATGCGTTTTTCTTTGTAGAATCAAATTCCCTAACATTATATCCCTCTTGATGTAAATAGCTTTTTACTGGATTTAGTCCTTTTTCAACTGCAATTTTCTTCACTTTATTATCCTCCTCAATTACTGAATATTCTTTACATCCATAAATCTTGTCATTTAAATAGATTTTATTCACTAATATCAAAATTTAATAGAAAGTACATTTTTTCTTATAATTCTGAGAAGGTTTCTTCATATATATAAGTTGCAACAGTATTTCTACATTACCCATCAAATTAAAAGTAACTTATATGAAAGGGAGTACAAAAGGCTTTCATTCTTTTTAAAAATCATTAATAAATCTTCATCACATAATTGTTGTGTACCTATTTCCATTTTTGTCAATAATATTTAAATGTTATTAATTTATTATTAACTCTATTGAATAAAATTTAAAATTTTTCTATAATTATTGTAATTTGTTACAATTCGAAGGGAGTTCTAAATGAATATTAAGAAAAGGAAAAAAGCTAAATTGAAGATTTTACTTTCTCTATTTCTTCTTATAGCTTTTATAAGCACAAGTTTTTTATATGTAAATATGTCTAAACTCAAACCTTCTAATCCTAAGCCTTCTTCTAATCCTAATCCTTCTGTTGAGAGTAAGGAATCCGTTGAAAATAATACTACCCCCTCAACAAACAATGAATTAGTTGAAACTATTTTAAAAGCTTATCCAGAGAAATTTGAGAAAATATTAAAAAATAAAGATAAATATGATGTGCAAATTTTATATACCCAAATTGATAGAGCTACGGATGGTTCTGTTAAGTTTACTCAGAATGGCTTTAATATAGATAAGAACAAATACTTTTACCCTGCCAGTAGCATTAAACTAGCTACGGCTCTTGTAGCTTTAGATAAGCTAAATAACCTTAATGTATCAGGTTTAAATAAATATACTTCATTAGAAGTTAAAAGCGGTCGCCAAAGTCAAAGCTTTCAAAATTCAGACCCTACTGCTAAAAATGGTAAACCTAGTATAGCCCAGTATATAAAAAAACTACTTGTAGTTAGCGATAATGACTCCTATAATAGACTTTATGAATTTATTGGGCAAGAAACCTTAAATGAAACTCTTTGGAAAAAGGGCTATAAGGATATCTTAATACGACAACGTATTGCAGATGCTCCAATGACTGAAGAAAATAGATATACTAATCCTTTTGTGTTTTATGATGATAATGGCAAAGTTATATACGAACAACCTTTAGCTTATAATTCTAAAAAGTATACAAGTTTAATTCCAGAAGAAAATACTTTAAAAGGAACAAAACATGAAGAAGACGGAGCTATTATTGATGGACCTCATGACTTTTCAGAGTCTAACTACGCTTCCATTGAAACCCTTCAAGAATTAATGAAGGCTGTAATGTTCCCAACATCTCTTCCAGAAAGTAAAAGATTTAATCTTAAGGAGGATGATTTAGATTACTTAAAGAAATACCTAAGTACCTTACCTAAAGAATGTACTTATCCTTCTTATCCTCTTCCTGATAATTATGGTAAGTATTTTATGTATGGGTCAAAGGATAAAGTCATTCCATCTAATATAAAGATATATAATAAGATTGGTACTGCTTATGGTTATTTAATTGATAATGCTTATATTGTAGATACTAAAAATAATGTTGAGTTTTTGCTAACTGCAGTGATTCATTCTAATGAAGATGGCATATTTGCAGATTCTCATTTTACCCCTGAAAAGATTGGAATGCCTTTCTTAACTGATCTTGGCGATGTAATTTATAACTATGAACTTAATAAAAGAACTATTAAATAATTAACAAGTTCATTTTGTAGGGCAACTTTGGAAGCAGATTTGAATTGCTATTTAAGCAACTTACCTATGCTAAGAAAATGCCCCTTAAAGAAAATGTCAGACTTGCAGCTTCCAAAATGTTATTTAATAATAATAAACACCCCCTATACTTTAAAATTAAAGTATAGGGGGTTAATAATTTAGGTAGTATAATCTGAAATTGTAATTATATATAAATAAATCACTTATAAATTTAAAATATTTCATTAAGTGTTAAAATACTTAACTTTATTTTAAGCCATAATATAATTTATTTATAGATACCCAAAATCTAAGCCTATAATCAGTACATAAAACATACCTTCATTTCTTTAAGGGTACCTATAAAAGGCGTTTATGGTTATATAACTGTATATCCTTTATCTTCAATAGAAGCTACTATATCATCTATATTAATAAAATAAGTATCATAAACAATTTCCACTTCTTTATTCTCAGGTCGTATCTGACAAGCAAGAACTCCTTCATTATTAGATATAGCATTTCTAATTTTGCTTACATCTTTACAAGTTATCATGTCACAAACCTTAAGTACGGCTTTCATCTTTTTCCTCCTAATTTTCTTTGAATAATTCTTTAATCATATCTGGGTCTTCAACTTGACCTTCAAGCTCCCTAATATCCACATCACTGATAATGTCTTCAAAGCTTCCAGAAATTAACTTTACGTCATTTATTTTGATAGCTATGATTTCATCTTCTCCATCCTTTATCTTAATTTTCACCTTTACAGATTCCTTAACTACGCTATTTGCAATAACTTCTCCTGTTCCATAAGGTGTTTCTACAATTGATCCTACTTTTGGAAGTCTCTTTCTTATTTCTTCATAAGTCTCCTGCTCATAGTTTAAGCAGCACATAAGTCTTCCACATATACCTGATATCTTAGTAGGATTAAGAGAAAGATTTTGCTCCTTGGCCATTTTAATGGACACAGGTGCAAATTCCCCTAAAAACGTAGAGCAACATAAGGTTCTTCCGCAAGGTCCAAGGCCCCCTGTCATCTTAGCTTCATCTCTTACACCAATTTGTCTTAGTTCTATTCTCGTTCTAAATACAGCAGCTAAATCTTTTACTAATTCCCTAAAGTCTACTCTTCCATCTGCTGTAAAATAAAAAATCACTTTATTATTATCAAAGGTGTATTCTACATCTATAAGCTTCATATTAAGCTGGTGCTTTAATATCTTTTCTAAACAAAGCTGAAAAGCTTCTTCTTCTTTCTTCTTATTGTCAGTATTTTTTTCTATGTCTTCAGGCTCTGCTTTTCTTATTACATTTTTCAATGGAGCTACTATATCAGCTTCACTTATTTCTTTTATACCAATAACACATTCTCCAAATTCTATTCCTCTTGCTGTTTCAACTACAACAAAGTCGCCTTTTTTTATTTCTAATCCATTAGGATTAAAATAATATATCTTTCCTGCCTTTTTAAATCTTACTCCTATAACTGTTGCCATTTTAAGCCTCCTGTATTTTAAGTAACATTACTGTAAAGGTCAATGATAAATTAACATTCTTCTCTAGTGTTTTTCTTGTATCGCCTACAATACTAATAATATCATTTAATTTACTTAATGAAAACATGCTAGCTATCTCTTTAATATTTTGTAACTTATCTATATTAATAATTAAATTTTCATCCCCAATTTCTTTATAAATAATAGTATCTCTAATAATTGTAATAATTATATTAATTACATCTTGCCAAGAGTCATTAAACTTACTAAAGTAATCTTCATACTTTAATAATTCTTCTGTGGATATACTACTTATATTTTTAAATATATCTATTATCCCTTGCCTTATGTTGTTAAAATCCTCATTATGGATAAGCACTTCTGCCTTTCCTGGTATACCATCACTAAAAGCTTGAAGAATTTTAATTTGTTCTTCATCTAAGCTTGAATACTTTGTTTTTAAAAAGTCTCTTATTTCACTTTCCCTTAGAGGATTTAATCTATGAACCTGACATCTTGACTTTATTGTATCTAATATACTCTGTAAGTTTTCACAAAGTATAAAGATAAATACATTTTTAGGGGGTTCCTCTATAGTTTTTAACAAAGCATTTTGAGCTTGAGTTGTCATCTTATCCCCTTGATGAATTATAATTATTTTCTTATCTCCCTCATAAGGCTTTTTATTTATTTCCTCAGTAAGATCTCTTATAGCTCCAACTCCTATAAAGCTCTTATTTTTTTCTATCGTCCAATGTACTATATCTATGTATTCCCTATTTTCATCTTTTCCAATCAATTTTATCGCAATAGCTGTAGCTAATGGGCTTTTACCTATACCATCATCACCAACAAGAATATGAGCATGAGATATTCTATTATTATTAATTGCTCTTACAAAACTATTCAATATTTCACTATGCCCTATAATGCTCATATTTACCTCCTAAACATTAAATAATGTACAATAAGCCATGAGGTTATTGTACATTATTTAGATAGTTAGACCTTTTCAAAAATAAATAAATCAGTATGATCGTCTATTTTGTGTTATACTGCGTCAACAGAATCCTTAGATAGCTCTACTATCTAAGGAACCTGCTTGCTTGTGAACTCAAAATATCCTTCACATCTTTGACTTGTTACTTATTTTCAGATGCCTTAATTATACCCTTAGAAACTTATCTACATCAACTACAAATATAGTTGCCCCTCCAATATTAACCTCTACAGGATATGGAACATATACTCCTGTTGAACCTGCTACTGGAGATGGAGAAGATATTACTTGCTTTCTTACTTTGCATACATCTTCTATATGCTTTAATACTACATCAACTTTTTCTTTTTCTACTCCAATCATCAAAGTAGTATTACCAGCCTTTAAAAAGCCTCCTGTAGTTGCAAGTTTTGTCACTCTAAATCCATTTTCAGTTATAATGTCAATTAAGTCTCCCGCATCATCGTCTTGAACTATAGCAATAACTAGTTTCATAATAATCCCTCCTATATTAGTTTTATTATTTATATTCCTATCCTTTGTTCTATATGTGCAGTAATTTCATTGTGTATTTCTTCTACAGCTTTATTTCCATCTATTACTATTATTTTATCATAGATTTCACATATTTTCGAATACCCTTCAAAAACTTTTTTATGAAAATTATCTCCTACGTTTTCTAACCTATCAAGTTCTCTTTGTTTTCTTTTTCTCTCTAGTCCTTGTTCATAAGGTATTGTAATCATAAACACTAAATCAGCTTCAAGTCCTCTTAATGCCGCATCATTTATAGACTTTATAGTTTCCATTCCAAGTTCTCTGCCAATTCCCTGATAAACCATAGAAGAGTACACAAATCTATCACAAATAACCATCTTTCCTTCATTGAGAGCTGGCTTTATAACTTCATCTACAAGTTGCGCCCTAGAAGCTGCATAAAGCAATGCCTCACACATATCACTCATCTCGCTATTATTATTGTCTAAAATTATATTTCTAATCTTTTCACTAATAGCAGTTCCCCCTGGTTCTCTAGTCTTTATTACATTAAATCCCCTTGCTTTGAAATAATTGTCTAATAACTGAATTTGAGTTGACTTTCCACAGCCATCTGGCCCTTCTAATGCTATTAATAATCCCTGCTTCATCTACTTATCCTCCGTAAATATGATTATAAAGTTCTAATAAAAATATGAGTAAACTAATTTAATTTTTAATTATTACTACATTATTATTTTCAACACCTAATAAGGTTACTTCATTATCCATATAGTACTTCACTACCTCAATTATTTCCCTAGTTATAATTTCTCCCGGCATTACTAAAGGTATTCCTGGTGGATAAGGAACAATAGCCTTTCCACAGATAGTACCTTCAGCTTTTTCTAAGGGTATTAAAAACTTCTCTTTAGAAAAGGCTTCATGGGGTAGCATTACCATGCTAGGTAATTGTGCATCTATAGGTATTATATAAGATTCTCTTAATATCTGTAAATCACAGCTTTTTAATGCTGAATATAATCTTATAAAATCATCTTCATCATTGCCTGAAGAAAATATTAATACTACATTTCTACTATCACTCATTTCACATTGGACCCTATTTTCCCTTAAATAATCTAATAACTTATGTCCACTGTATCCTCTTGGAACATTAATAACATATCTAGTTTTATCTATTAAAGGCGTAATACACCCATACAAATTTTCATCTTCAACATCTGCTTCATTGATTATATGAAATCCCTCTAAAGCATCTATTTTTTCTCTATACCTGTCACATATTTGTAGTAAGCTACTATAAACTCCCTCTCCATAGCTTTCCATAAAGAATCTAGCAAAATCCATAGATGCCATAAACATATAAGAGGGGCTTGTACTTAAAAAGCTACTCACATAAAAATCTACTCTTTCTAGGTCTACGTTATCACTTACATGTAAGTAAGACGTTTGAGTTAGGCTTGGCAATGTTTTGTGTGCACTTTGTACCACCATATCAGCCCCTAATTCAATAGGACTTTCTGGTAGTTCCTTTATTGCTCCAAAGTGAGCTCCATGGGCAGAGTCTATAAGAACTTTCATTCCATACTTTTTAGCTTGATTTATAATTGCTTTTAAATCTGTACATATGCCATAATAGTTAGGATATGTAAGAACTATACCTTTAGCATCCCTATTATTTTTTATCAAATTAAATAAATGCTCCTTATCTATGGAGAAAGGAGCATCATAAATACTACTAACTTTACTTTTTATATAAATTGGTGTTAGTTTTCTCATTATTATGCCATTGTATATTGACCTGTGGCAATTTCTCTCTACTATAATTTTATCGCCTTCCTCAAAAGTAGAAAAAATCATAGCTAAGTTTCCCGATGTACTTCCATTAATCAAAAAATAAGACTTTTTACTTTTATAGTAATTACTTAGAAGCTCTTGTGCTTCTTTTAAAATCCCTTGTGGGTTATGCAGATTATCTAATCCTTCAACTTCTGTTACATCAAATTTTAATAAATTATCTAAAATTACTTTACCCTCTGGAACTGTAGTAAATGCCTTTCCCATTTTATGGCCTGGCATTGCAAAGTAAGAGTTATCTTCCTTTATATATTTAAGCAGCTCCTCTATAAGTGGTAATTTTGGCACTCCTCATTCACTCCTCTTTGTATAAGCTGAACTATGTTCTTTCTTATACAGTTTTTATAGAATTCATAGAAATCTGTATTAACATCCATTTTTAGTAGTCTTTCTTCACAGCATTTACAAATTCCTCTTCCATAAATAATTATACCATCTTCTAGAGGCTTTCTACATATAATACAATCCATTTTCATAATATCCCCCTCAAATATTGTTCGTTTTACTTGTCTTAATTATCGCCCCCTACTCTATATTTTATTCAGTTACTATGAAATTTTTATTTTGTCCAAAAAAAATATTTCCTATTACATTTCCTAATTTTTCTACCTAAAGTAACATTGAAAGTTATTGAATATGTATTATTGCTATATGTAACTATAATATTGTCTTTATATATAGAATGCACTAAAGAAATTGAACTAATAATAAACCTCTTTTTGATTTCTCTTTCCCACAATTTGCTTATGATTTATCAAGTAATGTAGAAACACTGTTGCAACTTATATATTATACTTTTTTAAGGTACACTAAATAAACAGGTTAAAATGCATTTACTAATTAATTGTTTTTTGGAATTTAGAAACAAACAATGATTTTCTATAAATAAATTTAATAATAACGCTTTATATAAAATACAAAATCTTATGTTGGTTATACTAATTATATTAAAATATAATGCCATAACTATTGAACCTGCAACTATCATTAAAATAGAGAGGAGAAAGTTCAGTGAAAAATAATGTTATTAATTATTTGTTTAATATAAAAGATGAAATTCTAGATTTGAACAAGTTTTTATATAATAACCCAGAAACTTGTTTTAATGAACATAAGTCTTCTAAATATATTACAAACTTATTACGAAAGTATAACTTTTCAGTGACTGAAAATTTCCAAAACATTCCTACTGCCTTTTACGCAAAAATAGGCAATGAACACCCCTGTATATGTTATATATGTAAGTACAGTAGTGGTGATGAGAATGGTCATATTTTCGGAAACAACTCCAATGCTACTATTTCTATAGGGGCAGCTATTGGCTTATCTTCTGCCATAGATAAACTTGGTGGAAGTGTAGTTGTTATCGGTTGTCCTGGCAAATACTCCAATGGTTCAGAAATTATAATGACTCATGATAAGGTGTTTGATGAAATTGATGTGATATTTGCTCCTCACGTAGATAATAGTAATGCTGAAAGTGGGACATCAATGGCAACAATACCCTTAAAAATCACCTATGAGCTTAATGGTAACAATAGCTCTAATATGTTTAAGAAGACTGCTTTAGATGCTTGTCTTTATACCATGAACTTCATCAATGATATTGTAAAAGAAAGCTTTGATGATTGCTATATAGATCATCTTTGCATTGAAGCAGATAATAGTACTCATGAACTCCCTTCAAGGGCTAGTGCTAAGTTTGAGGTTAAATCAAGAAAAATTACTCAAAGTGAATCTATTGAAAAGAATATAAGAGATTATATTAAAGCCATTGAGCCTTTAATAACTACTAAATATGATGTAAGCCTATATGAACTTCCATGTAGCGAGCTAATAACAAACAAGACTCTTTCAAGAATATTTTCTAATAACTTAAAAGAACGAGGAATTATAGATATAGGTAGTACTAAAAATGTTATTTATCCCCTCGGAATTGGTAATGTAAGTCATACCACTCCAACTATCTATCCTTCTATATCCATCGTAGAGAACTCTAATATTTCCTGCCCTTCTGAAGAATTTAAAAACTCTACTATATCAAGCTTTGCAGAGGATCAAATTTATAAGGCTATAGAAGCCTTTGCTATTACAGGCGTTGACTTCATAGAAAGAAAGGATTTAGTAGCGGAAATAACAGCAGAACTAAATAAATATTTAAACTCATAATCAATAGTGAATAATTATTTATCTATATAGAAAACCTAAGATTAACTTAATTTGATTAATTCAGAAGTTTATAGATAAATAACTGTTATAAAGCTATTATGATTAGCTCTAGTATCATAAACACCTTCCAAAGCTTTATAAAAGAAAAAGATAGTCACATCTAATTGTGACTATCTTTTTCTTTTATGGTAATACTGTAGCATTAAAATATAAGTTATTACAACTTACATACATTAGTGCTTCCAGCTCCTAAATTAAAGTTATCTGCCTTATGACAGAACCTGTGCTGTTTATCTTTTATGCTCTTAACTTTATTAATAAGATCTCTACTAGGTTCAAAGTACATCTTGTAATTCTTATTACCTTCACTATATATACAACAATACTTATTTATATTTAAAATTGAACATATATATTTTTTAGTCTTAATACTTTTCTTCTTATTGCAAGATTTACTTATGCAACCTATATATTGGATATCCTCTATCTTAATATCTTCTACTAGTATTTGCTCCTCACCCTTAAGCTTGTGTATAATAAGTTCATCTCCTATTATGGAATACTTATATTGAACTCTACACTTTTGAACTTCATAGCCTCCAAATAGCAATAAACTAAATAAGCAAATTATATCTACTTCTCTTGATAGATGTAAAGGCACTATATCCATAACTTCTATTATTTTAAGAATTGATATCAAAACTATCATTGCAAAGAAAAACACTATAATTACTGGAAGTCTTTTTCTGAAAATTATTTCCTTATACATAGCACCCATAGCTAAGCCTCCTAAACAACTATCACTAAATTAATCATGACTATTGTATTATACTAGGGTTTGATACAAGTTTCTACCCCCACTAACCCCCTTTAAACATCACTATACTCTATAAAGCTCTATAAACGAACAATACACTAGAATAGTATCAGCAATCGTAATATCTCTTGATATAGATTAGCTTTACTCTTAAGTGAGAATATTTTCAAAATACAAATAGGTTTGTTTTTTCTTAAACCTTATTTTTTACTTATAAACTTTGTTAATTAAATATTAGTAATAACTTATTGGAAATATTACATTAATTATTATATAAAAATTCTCATTTTTTGTTACATTATTCTTACAATTTTATATAGGTTTAGAAATAAGAATTTATAATATATTGTAAAGTAAAAGGTTTATATTTTTATACAAAAAAATAAATACCCACATCCTAAGATGTGGGTATTTGTGGAGGCGCCACCCAGATTTGAACTGGGGATAAAGGCTTTGCAGGCCTCTGCCTTACCACTTGGCTATGGCGCCACAATGGTGGCTCGAGCAGGAATCGAACCAGCGACACGAGGATTTTCAGTCCTCTGCTCTACCGACTGAGCTATCGAGCCATATGACCTGGCGACCACCTACCCTCCCACAAAGTCTCCCTTGCAGTACTCTTGGCCGTTTAGATCTTAACCTTCGTGTTCGGTATGGGAACGGGTGTATCTTCTAAACGCATCATCAC
>NZ_AMQH01000004.1 GCF_000300195.1 Clostridium tunisiense TJ
TATAGGGTTCCATGATAGAATTTTAACTTATTCATCTTCATAAACCCTTAAGGGAACCAGGGTAGGACTAATGTATAAGTTAAGTTTTAACTCTGGTTCCCTATATAGTAGTTATGGCAGTAAGTTTACTATTATTTAAATAAGATATTAAGAGAAATTCAAAAGAAAATAATAAGATATAGACTTTATAGCTATATTTGGAATGTGATGAGTTTTACAACCGCTACTATATAAAGTATACTTATTTAGAAGTTATACTACATATAGTAGTTGTTTTATATTAATACATAGATAGGGTAGTAAGTATCTCTGCATCTAAGTGTGGAGATTTTTTATGATATTTAACAAGGGAGAAAAAAGCATGAAAGATAAAAATGTTGAAATCCAGAAAGATTATAGAATAATAAAAAGGGATGGACGTATTGTAGATTTTCAAATTGAGAAGATTGCTAGAGCAGTAGAGAGATCTTTTGCAGCATCAGAAGAAGAGTATACCTATGAGTACTGCTTACAAATGGCAGAAGAAGTTTTTGAAGCACTTATTTTGAATAAGGAAAGTGCTCCAACAGTGGAAGAAATTCAAGATGAAGTAGAAAACTTGCTTATAAAAAAGGGATACTCTAAAACAGCAAAGGCTTATATTTTATATAGAGCTGAGCGAAGCAAAGTTCGTGAAATGAATTCAAATTTGATGAAAGCCTATGAGGATATAACCTTTAAAGCATCTAAGGATAGTGATTTAAAGAGAGAGAATGCAAATGTCAATGGAGATACTGCAATGGGCTCTATGCTTAAGTATGGTTCAGAAGGATCAAAGCATTTTTCGGAAATGTTTATATTAAGACCAGAACATTCTAAGGCACATAAAAATGGAGATATTCATATCCATGATTTAGATTTTTTAACTTTAACCACTACTTGTTGTCAAATAGATTTAATAAAATTGTTCAAGGACGGCTTTAGTACAGGACATGGAACCTTAAGGGAACCAAATGATATTGCAAGCTATTCAGCTCTTGCATGTATAGCAATTCAATCTAATCAAAATGATCAGCATGGTGGACAAAGTATACCTAACTTTGATTATGCCCTTGCCTTAGGTGTGAAAAAAACTTACATAAAAAATTATATTAAGAATATGTGTAAGGCACTAGAAATCATGTTAGATGTAGATAATGCAAAAGAGATAGTAACTGAAATTAATACAAAGCTTTTAAATGAAGGAACTGACCTTAGAATTGGGTATCATGAAGAATATTGTAAAAGAGAAAGAGACGTATTAGTCTTAAAAGGATACAATGACACACTAATTGAAAAGGCGCAAAGTTTCTCATTAAAGGAAGCTTGGAATGAAACAGATAAGACAACATATCAAGCAATGGAAGCTTTAATACATAACCTTAATACTATGAACTCGAGAGCAGGTGCACAAACACCATTTTCATCTATAAATTATGGAATGGATACTTCAGAGGAAGGAAGAATGGTGGTAAGGAATTTATTATTATCCTTAGAACGAGGTTTAGGAAATGGTGAAACTCCAATTTTCCCTATTCATATCTTTAAAGTGAAGGAAGGAATAAATGTAAACCCAAATGAACCTAACTATGATTTATTTAAATTGGCTTGTAGAGTAAGTTCTAAAAGATTATTCCCTAACTTTGCTTTCCAAGATGCACCTTTTAATGCAAAGTACTATAAACCAGGAAAACCTGAAACCGAGATAGCTTATATGGGCTGCAGAACCAGAGTTATAGCTAATGCTTATGATCCAGAAAGTGAAATTACTTATGGAAGAGGTAACTTAAGCTTTACGTCAATTAACTTACCAAGGATTGCACTTAACTCAAAGGGAGATAAAGAGGTTTTCTTTAAAAAGCTAGATGAGTTAATAGATCTTTGCACCCAACAACTTCTTGAAAGATTTAAAATTCAATGCAGTAAAAAAGTTAAGAATTATCCTTTCTTAATGGGTCAGGGCATCTGGAGAGATAGTGATAAGTTAGACTTTGAGGATGAAGTTGGTGAGGTATTAAAACATGGTACCTTAACTATAGGTTTCATAGGACTTGCAGAATGTTTAGTTGCTTTAGTTGGAAAACATCATGGTGAAGATGAAGAGGCTAGAAAGCTTGGATTTGAAATAGTAAGCCACATGAGAAATAGAATGGATGAAGAAGCTGAAAAGACTAAGTTAAACTTCTCCTTAATAGCAACTCCAGCAGAGGGGCTATCAGGAAGATTTATAAAAATGGATAAGGAAATCTTTGGGGAAATTAAAGGGGTTACTGACAGGGAATACTATACTAACAGTTTCCATATTCCAGTATATTATAAGATAAATGCCTACGATAAGATTACAATTGAAGCACCTTATCATGAATTAACTAATGGTGGACATATTACCTATGTAGAACTAGATGGAGATGCTTCAAAAAATGTAGAAGCTTTTGAAAAAATCATCAAAACTATGCATAAATCTGGTATAGGCTATGGTTCAATTAACCACCCTGTGGACAGAGACCCTGTATGTGGCTTTAGCGGAATAATTAACGATACATGTCCTAAGTGTGGTAGAACGGATAAGGATATGCCATTTGAGAGAATTAGACGTATTACAGGCTACTTAGTAGGCACTCTTGATAGATTTAATAATGCCAAGTTATCAGAGGTAAGAGATAGAGTAAAACATAATTAAAGGAATGAGATACTCATTGTTTTTGATTTTATAACACTATAGAGCTAAAGAGAGTAAAATACAATTAAAAGGATGAGTTTTATGAAGATAAAAGTATCTAATATAATCAATGATTCAATTGTAGATGGACCAGGAATAAGACTTGCAGTTTTTACCCAAGGCTGTACCCATAATTGCATAGGATGCCATAATCCTCAGACCCATGATATAAATGGTGGACACCCTATGGAGATGAAAGACATAATTGAAATGGTTAATAAGAATCCATTGCTAGATGGAGTAACTATTACTGGAGGAGAACCATTTCTGCAAAGCAAGGAACTTTCTAGTCTAGCTAAAGAGATAAAGAGACTTGGTTTAAATGTGATGGTGTATACAGGCTTTACCTGGGAAGAGCTCATGAGAAATTATGAGGTTCATAAGAGCTTTTTAAAGGAAATTGATGTATTAGTTGATGGAAGATTTATGCCAGATTTAAAGTCTTTGGATTTAAAATACAGAGGATCCTCAAATCAAAGAATTATTGATGTGAAGAAGACTTTAGAACTGAAAGCAATTAAAAAATTTGAGTTGTAAAGGCTATAAGCTATATAGGGAACCAAAGTTAAGAATTAACTTTGGTTTTCTTAAGGCCTTTTGAAGATCACTAAAATAAATGTTCACCTTGGAAGCTTATATATTAAAAGCATTTAAAAATCATAAATAAACAAGCATTTATAAGCAGGACATTTTAAAAACTCTCATATAAGAAAAATAATAACCCTAGGGAAACATTATCCCTAGGGTTATTTATGTACCAATTAATTTTAACAGTTGTTTCTTGTTACGTGGAATAATATCATCATTGATTAATTCTTTAGCTTTCAAAGCTTTATAAACTTCAAAGACTAAGGGCTTTTCTATAGCTCCTGCTTCTATCCAATGATCATTTTCAAAAACTTCTTCTGGGGTGCCTTCACCTACTAATTCACCATTTTTAAGAATAAATATGTAATCTGACCAAGAGTAAGCAAAATCAATATCATGAGTTGATAAAAGTAAGGTAGTGCCAGTTTTGTTGATATCATTTAGTAACTCCTCAATCATTGCACTATGCTTAGGGTCTAAAGAAGAAGTTGGTTCATCTAAGATAACTACCTCTGGCTCCATAACTAAGATATCAGCAATGGAAACTCTTTTTTTCTGACCATAACTTAAAAAATGAGTAGGCTTATCCTTAAAATCAAAAACATTAGTATCTTCAAGAGCCTTATCAACTCTACGCTTTACTTCAGCCTTTTCTAAATTTAAATTCATAGCACCAAAGGAAACTTCTTGATAGACATTAGCAGAAAAAAGCTGAGTATCAGGGTCTTGGAATACAATTCCGACCTTTTGTCTAATTTTTTTCAATTCTTTATGAGAATATTTTAGAGGAACCTTATTGAAAATTATTTCACCCTTTGTGGGTTTTAGGATGCCATTAAGGTGTAAAAATAAAGTGGATTTCCCTGCACCATTTATTCCAAGAAAAGAAATCTTTTTTCCTCTTTCAATTTTTAGATTTAAATTATTTATAGCTTTAGTACCATCACTATATTTAAAGGTTAAATTATTTAGTTCAATTATGTAATCCTTCACAATACACCTCATTTGTTACAGGAAAATTGCTAAAATTAAAAGCAATAATTCTATTGTAATTATTTTTGGTAGGGATAAAAATTCTTGAAAATCTTCCAATTCAATAACATTTAGGTATCCGTTGTACCCTCTGGACTCAAGAGCTGTAAAGGTATCAAAGGAGCGCTTATAAGATTTGATAAAAAGGTTTGAGCATAGAAGAGCAATGGACTTTATAGAACTTTTCAAGTTTAAATAACCAAGCCTAGAATTTTGAGAGATAATAATATTGGCTGAAGTATTTAATAAAATAAATATAAAATAATAGACTAAAGACATAAGTTCTATAAATAATACTGGGACCTTTAGCTTTTTTAGTGCAAGTAAAATATTTGTCATAGGAGTGGTAACTGTTAGAAAGTATAGACAACTAACAGAGCCTAAGGATTTACAAAAGGTTCTCAAAGAAGTCCATAGGCTTTCAGAAGTACAACCAATATAAGTATTATAAATTTTTATGTAGAATAGAGCACCAACACTTGAATCTAATTTGTTAATAGCTATAGTTAAAACTCCAGTAATTAAAAATACAGTTGGAATTAGAAGAAGTTTTAGGTAAAGGGAGAGTGGAACTCCCCCTTTTACAATTGAAACATAGGACATAAATAATATTACTCCCATAGAAATAAATACAGAATTGCTATATATGCAAATAAACATAGTTAGCAATGAAAATAAAAGTTTTTCAATGGGATTGCTATTACTAAGTTTTGAATTATAAGCATAGTTATCTATACTAATCATTTTCCCCCCTATGTTCCACAGAATGTTTACCCTTTCCGTAGCCTAAGTAATATCCGATTAATCCTGCACCTATTGCAGCCTGAAGAGCAAACAATAAACTTTCAATTTCACCACTTGGTGGCTCCCAGATTGATGAAAACCAAGGAGTATATTCTGGGTTAATTTCTGTAATTAGCTCCTCTGCTTGTCCGTCAGCACCACCAAATTCAGCTCCTTTGTTAAGGAAGAGAGGTAATACTGCAAGAAAAATAACTAGTGCAATTATAATTAAATTGTTAGGAAAACTTTTATGTTTTTTTTCTTTAATCATAGTTGACATTTTAAACCTCCTCACTTATAACCTTTAGCTCTTGTAATTCAGAGTAGTTGTAAGCTTTTAATGCTTTAAAGATTAATACAGTTAGTAGACCTTCACTAATTGCAAGGGGAATTTGAGTTAATGCAAACACTCCTAAAAATTTAATTAATGAAGCATAAAAACCACCTGTGGCACTTGGGTATGCAGCAGCTAACTGAATAGAAGTTACTACATAGGTTGCAAGGTCACCAAGAGTTGCGGCTAAAAACACTGCAAGTCCTTGAGAGCCCTTTGATTTTATAATTAACTTGTAAGTATAATAAGCAACTAAAGAACCGACTACTGCCATAGAAAAGGTGTTAGCACCTAGTGTGGTAATTCCGCCATGCGCCAGTAGCAGGGCTTGAAAGATTAAAACAATTAACCCAACAACACTCATAGCAGTTGGTCCAAAGAGAATTGCACCTAGGCCTATCCCCGTTGGGTGAGAACAGCTACCAGTTAAGGAAGGTAGTTTTAAAGCAGAAAGTACAAAGGTAAAGGCTGCTGCCACTGCTAATATAAATTTGAGTTTTGGATTTTCTTTAAGCTTACTGTTAATAGATCTTAAACCAACCACAATAAAGGGTAAAGTTATTACTCCCCAAGATAGGCTCCAAAGTGGAGAAAGAAAACCTTCCATTATGTGCATGGCAAACACAGTTTTAGAAAGTGTGAGAGAAAAAAGTAGTGACATTAGAAAAATTTCACGTTTTTTTAGCATAATTAATGCTCCCTTCTAAGGCATGTGAAAATAAATAATAAGTCAAAGATGAGAAGGATATTTGGAGTTAGACAAGGAAACAGGTTCCGCAGATAGTAGAGCTATCTAAGGGTTCTGTTGACGAAGTATAGCTCAAAATAGACAAGCATACTGACTTATTTATTTTTTGAAGATGCCTAAATTTAATTTTCATAGTTACTGCTTTAAGAAAAATAGAATACACTAACAAAATGAATTTATTTATTATTTAAAGGAAAGCCTTAATTATTGCTTATTGCAAATAAAAAAACCTAACTTTAGAAAAGTTAGGTTGCCATATTAACATAATTATAAACAGTGGGTTTATTTAATCTACTTTGTAAGCTAAGTTCACAAAGAGAAAGTACTATTTAAGCATATTAGGCATATAAACTTTCCATGGAAGTGTATACCAAACATTAAGCAGGTCTCCTGACTTATAGATCATAACTTATCCTAATCCTTCTCAAAATTTCTTTCAATGGTTTATTTAGGTAAGCTCCCTAGTTACAGTGGCCGGACCGTTGGAGACTTTCACTCCATTCCCTTTTAATTCTCCATACTTTTTATGGAAAAACTCAATGTACGAAATATTCTATTTTATTTAAAGTAAACTATCTAATGTGATTATAAGCAATAACATAAAATATGTCAATGTTTTCGCCCTTGTATACCTAAAGGGGTTTTTTATAGCTTTACTGAAATAATTTAACTTCTAGTAGTAGGCTACAAACAAAGAAACACTGTATCAAAAAGGGTTTAGTGTATCAGTCAGTGAAATAATTGATACACAGTCATGTAAACCTTTAGATATAAGAGTGTGAAAAGTTGGCACGGTTTTTGCTCTTATATTAGTGTAAACATATTTAAAGGAGGTATCATATGAAGGTTCTTATGGTGTGTTCAGGGGGGATGTCTAGCGCTATTGTAGTTAAGGCTATAAAAAAGGAAGCAGATAAGCAAGGCTTTCAATTAGAGATTAAAGCTGTGGGTACACAAGAGTTTGAAGAAGAACTTAAGACAGGAACATATGACCTTGCAATAGTTGCTCCACAGGTTAAACATAGATTCAATGTGTTTAAAGAGCAAGCAGCAAGTGCTAATGTACCAATAGAACTTATTGTTCCAATGGGATATACACCAATAGGTGCACCAAAGGTACTACTGCAAATTAAAAAATATATGAAGTAAGGGGGATTAGTATTTATGGAAAGATTTCTAAAATGGGTTGAAGAAAAATTCATGCCTCCAATGGCAAAGCTAGCTGAGCAGAGACATCTTAGAGCAATCAGAGACGGTATTATATCAACTTTATCCTTAATTATTGTAGGTAGTTTCTTTTTAATTATAGCATCACCACCAGTAGAGTCTTGGGCAAAAGCAGTAGCACCTTATGCAGGTAAAATCCTTATACCTTTTAGAATGACAATGGGACTAATGTCTCTTTATGCAGCTTATGGTATGGGATATAGTTTAGCTAAATCCTATAAGTTAGATGGAATTTCTGGTGGAGTTCTATCCTTAGCAGCCTTCTTATTAATGACTATTCCTTTAAATATGGATGCAGTGTTAAAGGAAGCTGCAAAAGCTGGAGTGCAAGGAGCTAATACTGTAGGTTGGATCCTTCCTATGGGTAACCTGGGAGGAGCAGGTATGTTTGCAGCAATACTTGCCATGATTTTTGCAGTTGAGATACTGAGGCTTTTAAAGAAATACAATATAACAATTAAAATGCCAGAACAAGTGCCAGAATCAGTAGCTAGATCCTTTGAAGCATTGATTCCAGCAGCAGTTATTATCATTGTGGTTTGGTTTGTAAGAGTATGGTTAAACTTCGATATTCAAAGCTTCCTTATCAAAGTGTTCTCACCAATAAAAGGCGTTGCAGGAAACAGTATTTGGGGAGTTATAGTACCAGTATTCTTTATTTGTCTTCTTTGGGCAGCGGGTATCCATGGAGTTTCCATTGTAGGAAGTATTTTAAGACCTGTATGGTTAGTACTTCTTGAAGAGAATGCATCCTTATTAGCGGCAGGTCAGCCAATGGTTAATATTTTACCAGAACAATTTTTCCAATGGTTTATTTGGATAGGAGGATCTGGTGCAACCTTAGGCCTTTGTATATTAATGGTATTCTCTAAGTCTGAGTATCTCAAGAGGGTAGGTAGGTTCTCCATTATTCCAGGAATATTTAATATAAATGAGCCTATTATCTTTGGAGCTCCAATGGTCATGAATCCATTGCTAGCAATACCATTTATTCTAGGACCTTTGGTAACAGGAATAATTTCCTATGTTGCAGTTTCAATGGGTATAGTTGGTAAGTTTGCTATTAATGCACCATGGACATTACCAGCACCTATAGGAGCATATTTTGCAACCAATGGTAATTTACCAGCAGTAATATTAGTTTTGGTAAATATATGTATAACTACATTGATTTATTATCCTTTCTTTAAAGTGTATGAAAAGAAAATGATTAAAGAAGAACAAGAAAGCTCTAATTTAGAAGCATAAAAATTTAAGTAGCTTAGCCATAAAGTATTGAAATTATAAATATAAAATACCCCTTTATAAGTATAAAGAGAATAATATTAAACTGGCTAGGCTACTTAATTTTAAATAGGAATAGTTTTATTTATATATAAGTTGTAACAGTATTTTTGCATTACTCAATAAAATAAAAGAAACTTGTATGAAAGAGAAGGCAAAAGTAGGTTTATTGACGATGTAGCCTCTTTATTTCCTTATATATATTTAAAATTTTATTTACATATTAAGAGAGGAGGAGCTAAATGAAGGGTTTAAAGATAGCAATAATTGGTGGAGGAAGTAGCTATACTCCTGAAATAATTGAGGGATTTATTAAAAGAAGCGAAGAACTTCCAGTGGAGGAAATACATTTAGTAGATATCGAAAGTGGAGAAAACAAACTTAATATAGTTGGAAACCTGGCTAGGAGAATGATTGATAAAGCAGGGGCAAGCATAAAAATAGTACTTACCTTTGATAGAAAAACAGCATTAAAGGATGCAGACTTTGTAGTTACACAGTTTAGGGTTGGAGGGCTACAGGCTAGAGCCATGGATGAAAGATTTCCATTAAAATATGGGGTGTTAGGACAGGAAACTACAGGTCCGGGAGGCTTTGCAAAGGCCCTAAGAACTATACCAGTAATTCTTGAAATATGTAAGGATATAGAAGAACTTTGTCCAGAGGCTTGGCTAATAAATTTTACTAATCCTTCGGGGATTATCACAGAAACAGTGCTAAAGCATACTAAGACAAAGTGTATAGGGTTATGTAATGTTCCAATACACATGACCATGAATATAGCTAAAATTCTTGAAGTAGAGCCTAAGGATATATTTATTGATTTTGTGGGACTAAATCATCTCTTATGGGGTAAAAAGGTTTGGTATAAAGAACAAGATGTCACATCCAAAATAATTGAAGGATTTTTAGATGATAAAAGTTTAACAATGAAAAATATTGTAGATTTAAAGTGGGATGGAGAGTTTTTAAGAGCACTTAACATGATTCCCTGTCCCTATCATAGATATTATTATATGACCGATACTCTTGTTAAAGAAGAAATACTTTTAGTAGACAGTGGGAAAGGCACCAGAGCAGAGCAGGTGCAAGAAGTAGAAAGGGTTCTCTTTAAGAAATATAGTGATCCAAGTCTAGATGTAAAACCTAAGGAATTAGAGAAAAGGGGAGGGGCTTATTATTCAGAGGCGGCTGTATCTTTAATAAGTGCTATCTATAATAATAAGAGAGAAGTTCATGTAGTGAATACAAGAAATAATGGAGCAATTGATCAGGTTCCTGAGGATAGTGTAATTGAAGTAAATTGCTTAATTGACTCAAGAGGAGCCACACCCTTAAGTTATAAAGAAAGACTTCCAGTAGAAATAAGTGGGCTAATTCAACAGGTTAAAAGTTATGAAATTTTAGCAGTTGAAGCAGCAGTTAAAGGGGATATAAATAAGGGATTAATGGCTTTAGTGGCAAATCCGTTAATTCCATCAGTAGACACAGCAAAAAGCCTTTTAAAAGATCTGTTGGAAATAAATAAGGATTACTTACCGCAATTTATGGAGAAGCAGTGGTAGAATCAAATATTTAGTAATAAGAATAATTGCTCTATTGATAAAAAGGGGGAACTTTTATGGAGAATGAAATTTTTGAAATAATATCTCATGGTGGAAATGCCAGAGCCTTTGCTTTTGAAGCAATGAGGGCAGCTGAAGAGGGAAAAGCAAAAGAAGCAGAAGAGTTACTAGAGAAAGCTGAAGAAGAATTGAGCCTGGCTCATAAGACACAAACAAAGCTTATTCAAATGGAGGTAAATGGAGAAAGCCTTCAAATGTCACTACTCATGGTTCATGCTCAAGATCATCTTATGACTGCCCTATCAGAAAAAAGTTTAATTGAGCATATGGTAAAGTTATACAAAGTTATTCACAAAAATAATCTTGTATAAATTTAAGGTGGGGATTTAATCAGACACTTTATAAGTTATTTAAGTAAAGTTTACTTATAGTTTAATATAGAATTTCCTAGTAAAAATGAAATCTTTATAAATAAGAATATGGAATTAAGGAGAAGTGTATATGTGGTCAAAGATTTTGTACATTGCATTACTGATGGTAATAGTGCTTGCTTCAGTAAAATTTACTAAAGCTATGATGAAAAAATTTAAGCTCAATAGGTGGATTATAGGTAGTGCAGCACCTTTTGTTTTAATAATTCCATCCTTACTATTCGATAAAATTCATCCAGTAGTTTGGAATATACTTTCTATTATTTTTTCAGTGATGTGTATTATGTTTTTTGAAATATCTAGAAGTCTTCTTGAAGAAGGTAAGTATAAGGGTGTAATAAAATATAGTAAAAAATAATAAAAACAAAGAAAAACACTGAAAAGATTAAGTGTTAAAGAACTAAGGATAACATTCTTGCATTGCAATTTATCATAAATACCAACTTGTTTAGCATAGTATGTGGTAGAGATGAAAACAAGGTGGTAGTAATATGAAGCATTTAGAGATATATAATGCACTGCAAAGTTTATGCAATAATCATCAAAATGGTAGTGGAAAGATTAAAGGGTTTACTGCAGAGGAAGTTGCAAAGCTAATGAATATGAAAAGACCAAATGTAGTGAGGGAGTTCGCAAAATTAATAAATGAAGGGCTTATGGAAAAGGCTACTGGAAGACCTGTACTTTATTATGTAAAAAATTATAATAAACCTTCAGTTGAAAGGATAAATGAAGCTCTGCTTTTAGAAGACTCAGTGTTTAATTCCATAACTGGAAAAGAGTTAAGTTTAAAGCATTGTATAACTCTTGCTAAAGCAGCAATAATTTATCCACCAAGGGGGCTCCATTGTCTTATTGCAGGAGAGACTGGGGTTGGAAAGTCCTTTTTTGCAAAAACTATGTTTAAATATGCTTTGCAAACCAGAGTTATTAAGGATAATAATAGATTTTCCGTATTTAACTGTGCAGATTATGCTAATACTCCCCAACTTTTAGTTTCTCAAATATTTGGAGTTAAGAAGGGGGCCTTTACGGGAGCCACTGAGGATAGAGAAGGAATCATAGAAAAGGCAAGAGATGGGATTTTGTTCCTTGATGAAGTTCATAGACTTCCACCAGAAGGGCAGGAGATGTTATTTACTTTGATGGATGAAGGATACTATTCCCCTTTGGGAAGTACAAAGCAAGTTGCCATTAATTTAATGATAATATGTGCTACTACTGAAAATATAAATTCTTCATTACTTAGAACCTTTACTAGAAGGATACCTGTAACCATAGTTCTACCACCTCTTAGGGAAAGAAGTGTGGAGGAGAGACTAGAACTAATTCAAAACTTTTTAGGGGAAGAATCAAAAAGAGTTGGGAAAAAAATTGAAGTTCAAGGAGATGCTTTAACCGCATTAATTAACTATGATTGTTTTAATAATATAGGAGAATTAAAAAGTGATATTCAAATAGCATGCGCTAAGGCTTTTCTTAGAAGTATGTTTTCTCATGGAAACGTAAAAGTTCATATGGAAGATTTCTCACAAAAGGTAAAAGCTGGACTTTTAAAAGCAAAAAAAGTAAGCAACATGGATAGTAGTCTAAAGTTTTCAAACAACGAGGAACTAACAATGGGAGATATGGAAGAGAAGTATAAGCTTTCTAAAAATATTTATGAATTCATTGATAGTAGAAGCGAATTCCTCAAATCCTATGGCTTAGAGCAAATAGATATAAAAGGAAAGCTATCGGATGAGGTAGAGGATTTTATTAATAGGTATGTGGCAAGCATTAAAGATAAGCATGAGTTTAAAGAAATAAAATCTATGATAGACAATAATATTTATGATTTACTAAGTAATTTTATATATGTTGCAGAATATAGATTGAAGAGAAAGATTAGGAAAAATACCTTTATAGGATTATTAATTCATATTGATGCCTTTTTAAACAGAGCTAAGGTAAAAGGTATAATAGAAAATCCTAAAATTGATGAAGTGAGAAAGAAATATCCAGAAGAATTTAAGCTAGCAATGATTCTTGCGGACAAGCTTCAAGAAAAATTTAACATTGTAGTCCCTTTAGAAGAAATAGGGTTTATTACTATGTTTTTTGCAGCTGATGGAAAGGAAGTTCAAAAAAGGGTTACTGTAATACTTGCGATGCACGGCAATAGTACGGCAACGTCTATGGCAGAGGTAGTCAATGAATTGTTAAACACAAATCATGTTATTGGCTTTGATATGCCCTTATCAATGAAACCTGAAGAGGCACTTCAAAGTATTGAAAAAATTATTGTGGAAAACCATGAGGGTATGGGAGTATTACTTATGGTGGATATGGGGTCTTTGAAATTTTTTAATACAATAATAAGAAAAAACACAGGAATAGAAGTAATTACTGTAGATATGGTGACTACTTCTATGGTAATTGAAGCCACTAGAAAGGCAATTATGAATAAAGAACTACAACACATTGTGAAAGAATTAAGTCCCAATACTAAGGTAATAGAATGTCAAGATAAAGAAGAAGTAAAGAAGTCTGTAATTATAACTGCTTGCTCTACAGGGGAAGGAACAGCTCAAAAACTAAAGGAGTTTATATACAAAAATTTTACTGGAGAAAAATATGAAGTAATAAACCTAGGAATTAAGGATGAAGAAAAATTTCAAGAGGCAATAGAACAGCTAAAAAAAGAAGCTAATATTAAAGCTGTAGTGAGTCCTTTTAAAATAACCATTCCAGGCATAACCTATATACCCATGGATAAATTTTTTAGAGAGTTCATGGATGCAGATTTTCAAGATTATATCAGTGATGAATCTCTTTTAGAAAACATGAAAACCATATATAAAGATTACTTAAATTTAAAGGACTCAGAATATATGGTGAATACACTAATACAACTTATTACAAAAATAAAATACACCTTTGATATACATTTAGACAGTGAAAAATTGAATGGTCTTTTAATGCATTGGGGGGCATTAATTCAACGATTAATAGAAAGAGAAGAAACCTATAAATGCAAAAACTTGCAAACTGTATTGAAAAGGTATGGTGAACTATTCGAAGTTATTAGGCGAGGGGTTATGGAATTAGAAGCTAAAGTCAACATTACTTTTTCAGATGAAGATATAGGAAATATTATTGAAATATTAGTAAATCTGTAGGATACGGTAAGGCTTCAATGTGTAAGCAGAGAAAAAATATTCCCTATAGGCTTTTAAAGAGAAACTTTATATTAGTCATCTTAAAGCCTAAGGGATCAAGGTAGACTCATATATAAGAAAATAGCAATATAAAGGGGCTTGTTTTAGTATGGAAAAGTATGCAGTAGGACTAATGTCAGGTACTTCTTTAGATGGCATAGATGGTGCCTTGGTTAAAATACAAGGAGTAGGTGTAGACACGAAACTAGAGCTTCTTCATTTTATTAATGAGAGAATTCCAGAGAATATTAAGGAAGAAATAAGCAATTGCTGCTTAAAGGAAAAGTCTAATGTTGAACTTATCTGTAGCCTAAATTTCAAGTTAGGCTATTTGTTTAGCCAAGTGGTAAAAAAGCTTTGTGAAGGTGCAAGTTTTCCTCAAGATAAATTAGACTTTATTGGCTGTCATGGTCAAACTATATACCATATTCCAAGAGGTAATGGTGAAGTAGTAAAATCTACTCTACAGATTGGAGAGCCAGCGGTGATTGCCTATGAAACCGGAATTACAGTAGTATCTAATTTTAGAACCATGGATATGGCAGCGGGTGGACAGGGGGCTCCACTAGTTCCTTATACTGAATATCTTTTATATAAGTGTAAAAAGAATAGGGTGCTTCAGAATATTGGAGGAATTGGTAATGTTACAGTAATCCCTGCTAACTGCAGTCTTCAGGAGGTCTACGCTTTTGATACAGGACCAGGGAATATGGTTATAGATGAAGTAGTAAGAAATCTAAAGGGATTACCTTATGATAGAGATGGAAACTTTGCAAGAGAGGGAACTGTTCATCAGGGACTTTTAGAAGAATTATTAGCTATGCCTTACATTAATATGGAGCCTCCAAAAACTACAGGTAGAGAACTTTTTGGTAAAGAATTTGTAAGTAAAATTTTAAGTAGGAACAAAAATATATTGCCAGTCGACTTCATAGCTACAGTAACTGCTTTTACAGCTCACTCTATTGTGGAAAACTATAGAAGGTTTATATTTCCAAAGGTGAAGATAGAAGAAGTAATTGTGGGTGGTGGTGGAAGTTATAATAAAACCCTTATTAGCATGATAAGACAGTTACTGCCAGAGTGTAAGGTTATGACTCAGGAGGATTTAGGTTATTCTTCTGATGCAAAGGAGGCCATAGCCTTTGCAATTTTAGCCAATGAAACCTTAAATGGTATTGAAGGGAATGTAATTGGTGCTACGGGAGCAAAAGAAAGGGTAGTTCTAGGAAACATAACTCCTGGAGTAAATTTTTTTAGGAGTAAATAAAATCAGATTATATGTGTGTGGAAAGGCTAGTTTATTAGAAAGTATGACTTTAAAAAGGAGTTATTATCTATGATAATAGAAGATTTAGCTAAACTTACTACTGAGAGTATAAATATTAATACAACAAACATAGATAGGGTTTCAACTATTAATATGATAACCTTAATAAATGAAGAGGATAAAAAGGTAGCTTTAGCTATTGAAAAAGTAAAAGAAGAAATAGCAAAGGCTGTAGATATAATAGCAGAAAGGCTTATGGAAGGTGGAAGGTTAATTTATGTAGGAGCAGGCACTAGTGGAAGATTAGGAATATTAGATGCCTCAGAATGTCCTCCAACTTATGGGGTAGATGAAAATCTAGTTATGGGAATTATAGCTGGTGGGAAAAGCGCCATGTTTAAAGCAATTGAGGGGGCAGAGGATAATAGTGAATTGGGTAAGGAAGACCTAATTAAGATAAAGTTAAATGAAAAGGATGTTATTTGTGGGATAGCCGCCTCAGGGAGAACTCCATATGTTATTGGGGCAATGAGATATGGAAGAGAGATAGGTGCAACAGTTTTATCTTTAAACATGAATAAGAATAGTGAGATGAATAGGTATGCTGAAGTCTCAATTTCTGTAGAAGTGGGTCCTGAGACCATAATGGGCTCTACTAGAATGAAGTCAGGAACGGCACAAAAAATGGTGCTTAATATGCTTTCTACAGGAGCTATGATTAAAATGGGAAAAGTATATGGAAATTTAATGATAGATGTTCAACCATCAAATGAAAAATTAAAAATAAGAGCAAAAAGAATAGTAAAACTTGCTACAGGAGCCAGTGATGAAGTTATTGAGAGAATCTTAGAAGTAACAAAGTACAATGTGAAGGTTACTATACTAACTATGAAAAGCGGGCTCCCTATAGAGGAAGCTGAAAAACTCCTCCAAAAACATAGGGGGTATATAGCTAAGGCATTAGAGGAAATAAACATAAAATAATATGAGCAGAAACTATAGTGGAATTAAGTTGGATTAGAAAGATAAGTTTTAAAAATATTTCTGTAGATTCTTCTTAGAGTCCACAGAATTTTTTATGGTGTTCTATTAGGAATTAAAACTTACTAGTTTAATTTAAATGTGTCAAAATTCTACAAGATTAGATATTTGATTCTCAAAATAATATTATTTTTAATAAATATATAAACTAGTAATAAAAGGATACGAAATATATGGTAAGAAGATTAATGATTATTAACTTCATAAGAGTAACTCTTAACTGATTGACTAATTAATTCACTCAGGGGAAAGTTAATTACTGTGTTACAAAAGTTAAAATATATAGATAAAACCTATCTAGGACCCCCTTTCTCTAGATAGGTTTTAAAGAAAAAAACTAGGAAAAAGTAGTAAGAACTTTATGTTTTTACTACTTTTTATATTTAAGAAATTACACTTGAAATAGTTAATTATTAAATAAATAAAATAGGATGATAGTTCAGGGAAATCAATCTATAAGGTTGATAAAATAACTACCTTAAATAAAGTTTAGCTATTATGATGTGGATTTTTAGACACTATGTCAATGGCTTTAACTAGTTCTTTTACAATATCTGTACTAAATTGTATTTCTAACTCATTTACCTTAGCATATAAATTTCCTGCATTTGTAACTACATATATAGGCTTAAGATTATTTAAGGCTATAGCCTTAATATCATCACAGCATTTTTCACATTTGCACAGATTACTATAATCTGGAAGAATCTTTTTAAGAATATTATCTACTACAATTTCCATATAATTTTTAACCATTTACTCCATTCACCCCTAGTTTTAATATTTATAGTATTGCTAAATCTAATTTATAATAACTAAATCTAAAAAATTAAGATAATTTGTACTTAAATATGTATAATACAGTTTATGTAGATGTTTATAAGTTTAACACAGAATTACATTAAATTTTAAAGTAGTGAAAACCCTGATAAAACCCCATATAATATGTTAAACATTAAACAAATAAATCCTTTATTTTTATAAAATATTTTCATTGGAGAGAGAGATGGTTATAGTTACATAGGAAGAGGTAAAATCTTAAATTAATCTTAAATTTTGAAAGTTATGTAGAAAAATGTAATAAATTCAATTATAATAGTAAAATGTGTAGTAAAACTTTAGTATATACATTACAAAAAAGGGACGGGTGACGAGAAGATGAAAAAGGGGTTAGGGAGTAAGGTACTTAAGCTAATTGGTACAATTTCTTTTGTGTCAATGGGGCTAATTTTAGTAATGAACTTTGTTTTGTTTAAGGTATTGTTTACAAACATTCAAAATGAGGTGAAGCAGAGTATTGTTGAGGGGACTAAAATAATTAATGGTAGCACTATTGAAAAAATCATAAGTGATAAATCAATGGATAGTACCGAATATAAGCAATTACAAAATCAAATGCTAGTATTTAAAAGTGATAAAGATTTAAGTTTTTTTTATACTTTAACGAAAAGTGGAGAGAAAACCCAGTTTTTAGTTGATGGAAAGATTTCAGATGTAAGTAAGCTAGGTGAAGAATATATTTTTACTAAAGATATAGAAAAGGCATTTAACGGAGAAATATTATACACAAAAAAGCCTGTTAAGGATTCCTATGGAACATTCATTTCTGCTTATGCACCCATTAAGAATTCAACGGGTAAAGTAATTGCCATTGCAGCCGTTGATAAGAATGTAGAGTATTTTATAAATATGAGAAAAACTATACTTGTAAGCATTGGTATATCATCAATTGTTATTATGATATTGTCTATAATAGCTACTACAGTATTCTCAAAGAAAATAACCTATAATGCTAAAACCATAGAAGAAACCCTAATGAAAATGGCTAATGGTGAAATGAATACAAACTTAAACATAAATAGTAAAGACGAATTTCAAAGTATTGGAGAATCAATAAATAAACTTTCAAATAAATGCAGTGAAACTCTTAGGGTTATAAAACAAACTTCAGCAAGCTTGTTAGAAGACTCAGAAACACTGTCAGCTCTTTCGGAAGAAATGGCTGCATCAACTGAGTTGGTGTCTTCTTCCGTAGAAGAAGTCACTACTAGATCGGTAGAAGAGGCTAGAGAAATATCAGAAGTGGATAACAATCTAGTTAAATTTGGAACAGGATTAAATGAGTCCGCTGACTTTATAAACATTGCAAATAATACAGTGCAGGAAATGAACCTTGAAGCTCAAAAAAGTAATGAGGATATTTTAATCCTTGATAAGTCAGTAAAAGATATTGCAACGGCTTTTCATGATGTAAGACAAAATATAAATAACCTTAATGTAAATATATCTCAAGTTAGTGAAATAACTGATTTGATAAATTCAATTGCAGAGCAAACTAACTTACTTGCTCTAAATGCTGCAATTGAAGCAGCACGTGCTGGAGAGGCAGGAAGAGGGTTTTCTGTAGTAGCGGAAGAAATAAGAAAGCTTGCAGAAAAATCTAGAGAATCTTCTGAAGGAATTAGCAGACTAATTGAGAGAGTTTCCTTAGATAGTCATATAGTGGTAGAAACCTCTAGTGATATGGAAGATAAACTAAATGATGAAAGCAAAATAATACAGGACACTATTATTTCCTTTAAAGATATTATATCAAAAATGGGACAGGTTTCTGAGTTAACAGTAAAAGCAAATTCAAATATTGGCTCACTAAATTGTGAGAAGGATAAAATATTGAAGGGAGTAGAGGTTGTAGCTACGGGTTCCGAGGAGGTAGCTTCATTTACAGAGGAAATACTTGCATCTTCACAAGAGATTAGCTCATCTTCACAAGAAGTTGCAGTTTCATCTCAACAACTTCGTAAAAAAGCAGAAGAGATGATAGGAGCAGTAAACTATTTTACTGTTTAGATATTGAAGAGTAAATATAAAATTTGAAATATAAAATTCCAAGTAAAAGTATTATACTTTCATTTAAGTATAGTACTTTTATTTTTTATAGAATAAATATTTCATTGTTATGGAATAACTAAAATGAACGGAACAGGTAACCATTAGACGTTTAAAATGAGAAATATTTATGTTCATGTAGACTGGTAAAGCTTATCTCTTGGTGGATGAAGTGAAAATCCAGATTTAGTTAACATAAACCTTTCTTGTCTTAACAAAGGCATTTGTGATGGATGGTCTTACTATGGAGGTCTAAATTAGTTGGCAACATGAAAAGGAGAGAAAAACATGAAAAACAAAAGAAATAAAGTAATGTTATTAGCAGGTATAATAGCATTGATTACTATGCTTATTTTTAGTGAAACTTACGTTAAGGCTGGGGACAATGAAAATAAATATCCTTTTAAGCTACCCGCACTACCCTACAGCTATGAGGCACTAGAACCATATATAGATACACAAACTATGACAATTCACCATCAAAAACACCATCAAGCTTATGTAGATAACTTAAATAAGGCTTTAAGTAGTTATCCTGATTTACAAGGAAAAACTCTTGAAGAACTATTACTGAATTTGGAACAGGTCCCACAGGAAGTTAGAGAAGCCGTAAGAAATAATGGTGGAGGACACTATAATCATAGTTTCTTTTGGACCATCATGGGAAAAGATAAAGGAGGGGAACCAAAAGGAAAACTAAAAGAAGATATAGTTAAATCTTTTGGCTCTTTTGATAATTTTAAAAAGGAATTTAAAGATGCGGCCTTAAAGAGATTTGGCAGTGGATGGGCATGGCTTATTAAAGGCGAGGATGGTAAGTTGAAAATAATAAGTACACCTAATCAAGATAGTCCAATTATGGAAGGCATAACTCCAATACTAGGAATTGATGTTTGGGAGCATGCTTATTATTTAAAATATCAAAATAAAAGAGGGGACTATATTGATGCTTGGTGGAATGTAGTTAACTGGGAACAAATCGAAAAGGACTATAAATAGTTGTTTTAAAGATATATAACAAGTACAAATATCATATATTGTATAGTGGCTTTCTATATATACCCCAGGGTGGGATGTATAGAAAGCTTTTTTATATCTTAAAATTAAAAAATTAAATTAGAATAACAAAAGATAAAGATTTAATCGTAAAAACATAATATACAGATAAATAGTTGTTGACAAGTTATTGGCATATGCTATAATAAATGTAGGTTGTGTTTGAAATTCAATTTTCCAAACTCAAGTATATTAAAAAGTTAAATAATTAATCAATTTATTTGGAGGTAAAATATATGAATATTACAGTTTATTCAACAAATACTTGCCCATGGTGTGTAAAAGTTAAGGAGTACTTAAAGGGAAATGATGTTAGCTTTAAGGAAGTAAATGTAGCTGAAGATCGTGTTGGTGCCATGGAAATGGTAAAAAAATCTGGTCAAATGGGGGTTCCAGTACTAGATTTAAATGGAACTATAGTTATTGGCTTTGATAAAGAAAAAATAGATTTAATATTAAATCTCAAATAAGGGCCTTTAACTGGAATAACATTAAAAGAATATAACTATAATTTAGGAGCATAATATTATGCTCCTAAATTATGAAGTTAATTAAATTTGAAGTTTACAACTTTAAGAAATAGATTTAACAATTGAAAGGAGAAATTATGTTTACAACAATTACCTATATACTAGCAATAGGATTAACAATACTATCATTAATAAAAGACAAAAAGAAAACAAAAATGGCTTTAAAAAAGTCATGGAAATCTTTTGAAAATATTTTACCTCAATTTTTAGCAATTGTATTACTTATAGGAATAATGTTATCAGTTATGAGTCCCAAAACTATATCAGCTCTAATTGGAGAAAATTCAGGTGTTCTCGGTATGATTATCACAGGAATGATTGGGTCTATAACTCTTATTCCAGCCTTTATTGCATTTCCGTTAGTTGCTGCACTATACGAAAATGGGGCAGGAATTGCACAGATAGCAGTATTTGTTTCAACACTTATGATGGTTGGAATAGCTACAGTACCATTAGAGATAAAATACTTTGGAAAAAAAGTAACCCTAAGTAGAAATATTTTGGCCTTAATATTTTCATTTGTAGTAGCAATAGTTATGGGGGTAGTTTTAGCATGATAAAATTTATGAAAAGATATAAAACTTTTATAATACTATTTATAGTGAATTTAATTCTATTGTTCGCATATCCTACAATAGGTAAAGAAGCTTTTAGAATTACTGGAAAGAATATGATTGAAATGCTTTCAGTAATTCCGCCTATATTTGTTCTTCTCGGACTTTTAGATGTTTGGGTTAAGAAAGAAACTATGATGAAATACATGGGACCTAAATCAGGAATAAAAGGTATACTATTAGGATTCTTACTAGGATCTGCAGCGGCAGGCCCATTATATGCAGCTTTTCCTGTAGCTGGTATACTGCTTAAAAAGGGAAGCAAGTTATCTAATGTGTTAGTGTTTATTGGGGCTTGGTCTACAACAAAAATACCACTACTTTTATTTGAAGCATCTTCTATGGGTTTAAACTTTATGCTATTAAGATTTACATTAAACATACCAGTAATAGCCCTAATTGCTATAATAACAGAAAAGATATTAAAAGAAGAAGAAAAAAAAGAGTTATACGAAAGAGCTTTAACATTAGATGAAAATTAATAATAAAGGATATTTTCAAGAAGTTTACTAATTGACTTGAAAATATCCTTTTTACTTTAAAGTGTATTAATGAAAATATATTTCCTTGTGCAAATCAAATTTACATATAATATTTGAGAAAATTGTAAGTTATAAATAATTACTTATAACTACCTTTAATATTATTTATTTATTTTTTTACCTACAGCAGCTAGATATAGGGTGAATTCATTTTCACCATCTAGTTTTAATATAGTGTCCACCATAGTTTGGTCATAAATACCTATAGCACAGGTGCCAGAATCAATTGATTCGCTAGCTAAGTAAAGGTTTTGACAAATATGGCCTACATCTATAAGGATCTTCTTGTGAGCTGTTACATCAAACTTCCACTCAGATCTATAAGGAATAGTACTCCAAGCAAAAACTACTGAGGCTTTGGAGGCAAATCTTGGAACAAAAGGTTGTTCAAGAGTTAGATCATTTATTTTATCTTTAATATTTTCTATTTCATACATAAATAGTAGTTTATGTTCTAAGGGTAAGTACCTATAGATACCTTGGGTTAAACCCTCTACATTTATAATAAACAAATAAGTTTCAAAGGAATGGGTAGCTCCACTGCAGGGTACTGTTCTTAAAGTGAAGGTATTATTATCAGAAACCTTAGTTACTCCCTGTGTAGCCCATAATAAATAGGAAAGCTCCTCTAAAGATAATGGAGCGTCTTCGTATAATCTTACACTTCTTCTTTCTTTTATGCATTGAAAAATATTATCATTAGTTAATATTTCTTCAGTTACAAAAGGTAAGTCTACAATTATTGAATTATTATCATATTCCTTTACAAGGGCTGGCTGTGGAACACCAAGGGCTCTATCAGCTTTCTGGTTCTTCATTGGAGTAAAGTCAGTTTTTAAAAAGTCTCTATTAGTTTTAAATCTTTCCATTAATTTATCCTCCATCCATAGGTTATAGGTTGTTATAAAATTATTTCTTTTATAGTTGATTAATTTTAAAGCAATTAGAGTGTTTTAAGATTAATCAAGGGAGTTTAATAGCAGTATATTATTATACTAAATAAAAATATAAAATGCAGTAACATAAATCACTGTATTTAAATTAAATATATATATTTAATTTCAGAAAATCATTGAAATAGTAATGTTAATTAAGATAATATTAAATTAATATAAAAATAAGAAGCATATATTTCTAGAAGTATAATTAGGCTAAGTGAAACTTAGGAATTTTTTATGTGCAGGTTATTAATGAATCTAAACTTAGGATGATAAAGCTGAAAACAACTTGTTAGGAAAAGAAAATATGGATAAAGATCCTTAAACCTTGGAACAGGTTTAAGGAAGGTTATAACTTATATTTAAGAATAGAGTAGGTAATAGACATGAATTATATAAAAAAGGCTATAGATTTTGGAAAGAGAAAGTCAAAAGAGTTAAAGGTAGAAGTAGGAGCACTTTATTTAGCTTATAAAAGGAAAGATGTAGCTTGGTATGCTAAAGCTTTTGCAATTATTGTTGTTGGATATGCTATGAGCCCCATAGATTTAATTCCAGACTTTATTCCTATATTAGGGTATTTAGACGATTTAATTCTTATCCCTTTAGGTATAACTATTGCATTAAAACTTATTCCCAAAAATATAATTGAGCAGTGTAGGGAAGAGGCAAAGAACCTATTTCAAGGTAATAAGATAAATAATTGGATTGCAGGTTCAATAATAATAATAATATGGATAGTTTTCATAGTATTAATCTTTAGTAAATTTAAAGGCAAGAGCTAATAAAATAGCTCTTGCCTTATTTTAAGTTTTAGTATAAAAAGTTACATACTGGATTATAGGTATTTAATAGGTCGCCAAGTTCTTCATACCCTATAGGAATTCTGAATAATCCGTAGGAACTAGGAGTATATTCATCAACTTGATAGAAAAGCACAATTCCATTAGGAGTTAAATAGTATTGTTGATTGTCACATAAGCCTTCATAGTCACTTACTAATGGAACTTCTATTTCATCACATTTTTTAACAGCCATATCACTTAAGAGATTTTCATAATCACAATCATCTTTAAATAAGTCTTCAAGTTCATACTTTTCACCAGTATTAGTGTCAAAGGTTAGTGAGCTGAAAACTGTATTGTTCTGATTCATAGTTGCATTAATATAAATAGAGAACACTATACAAAGCAATCCTTTTTCCATTAAAGGTACCTGATAAGAAACTTCTACTTCTTTAATATCCTTTTGCTCTGGAACTAGAACTTGATTATTTAATAAAGAAGTAACCTCACTAATGATAGCATCATTAATATTATTCTGCACTTCTTCATTTGGTAAATCTTTAATCACTGGATAATCAACCTTTATCTTCTCAGGCTCTAAGGTTTGAGGTTCCAAATTGGCACTGATATCAGTAGTAACATTTGCATTTTCTGCAGTTTGGACAGGGGGAGGAACCTCCATAGTTTCAGTAGTTTCTACAGGTGTAATTACCTCCGTATTTAAATCCAAATCTAAATCAGTATCAATTGTTTCAGGAACTACATTTACCATATTTACAGGAGTAGGAGTTATGGCACCGTTCATGTTAGCAAGATCCTGCATATTAGCTAAATTACCCATGGTATTAGCATTTTCTGTAGCATTAAGATTACTCATATTATTAACATCAGGAAGGCCAGCTTTTTTCACTAATTTATCGCTTCTTCCTTCAAATCTTCTACCATAGCATTCAAAATAATTGATTGATTTCAAATCAACTCCAAAGTAAGTCCAGTTAAATCCAGTCCATCTATAGCCAGAAGCAGATTTTTTATCCACTCTAGTAAGCCAAGCCCAGAAGGAACGGCCATTATTTAGCCATATATATACATACTGATATAGACATGGTTTGATTGAACCAGGAGAAACAGCTTTAACCTGTGGACCTCCCATTAAGCTTTGAGAAGATACATTTGATTTACTAGGTGTTGATGAAGGTGGAGGTCCTGGAGGACCGTCTTGGTTTCCACCTGGACCATTTGCACCGCCAGGAGGTCCTGAAGGAGGTCCAAAAAGATTTTCAAATGGATTACCAAAACCTCTGTTATTATCTCTTCCATAGCACTCAAAATAATCAATTCTTCTTAAATCTACTCCAAAGTATACCCACCTTCGTCCGTTCCATCTAAAACCAGAAGCAGTTCTTCTATCTACATTAATGAGCCAAGCCCAGAAGGAAGTACCATTTCTAAGCCAAATATACACAAATTGAAATCTACAAGGTCTAATAGAGCCAGGGGAAACAGCTTTAGCCTGTGGTCCACCAGAAGAGCTTTGGGATTGGAACGAAGTACCGGACTTACTTGGGGTCATCGATGGTGGAGGTCCAGGAGGTCCTTGCACATTTCTTAAATCTTCTGGAACCTGAAAACTATCCTCTGAAACCTCAGAATCTCCTAAGCAATCCCTTCCAAAACATTGGAAGAATTCAATTCTACTTAAACTAACTCCAAAGAAAGACCAACTTCTACCAGTCCATCTAAAACCAGTAGCAGTTTTTCTATCTACATCTATTAGCCAAGCCCAGAAAGAAGTGCCGTTTTTTAGCCAAATATAAACAAACTGAAATCTGCATCGGCTAATAGATTCAGGCGAAACAGCAAAAGGCTGAGCGCCAAAAGCAGTAGCAGGTTTAGTAGGAGTCATTGATGGTGGAGCTCCAGGAGGTCCTTGCATATTTCTTAAATCTTCTGGAACCTCAGAAGCTCTTAAGCTATTTCTTCCATAGCACTCAAAATAATCAATTCTTCTTAAATCCACTCCAAAGTACACCCATCTTCGTCCATTCCATCTGAACCCTGAAGCTGTTCTTCTATCTACATAAGTAAGCCAAGCCCAGAAGGAACGGCCATTTCTAAGCCAAATGTAAACAAATTGAAATCTACAGGGTCTAATAGAGCCAGGGGATACAGCTTTAACCTGTGGTCCACCAAAAAAACCTTGGGATTGGAAAGAGGCACCGGACTTACTTGGGGTCATTGATGGAGGTGGACCTGGAGGCCCACCGAATCCGCCGCCAGGAGGCCCGCCACCTGGTCCACCAGGTGGACCGGGTGGATTAGAGGGCCCGAACAATAAGTCAGTAAGTGGATTATTAAGGAACGGTGGTAAGTAACGCTGATCACTGTCATCTTTATGAATATAAATATCCTCATCCTCTGAATCATCAAAAGCCTTATTATTTAAAGGCACATAAGATAATTCTTCATCTGTTTCTACAGTGTAATTAGAATTAGGATTACGCACAAACATTATTAATCTCCTTAGTATTATTACACATTACTATAATATACATTTCTCTTCAGATTGTGCTTTTTTATGGAAGTATCTATAGTAATTTCTCTAAGTTTTAATATTAATATAGGCTAGGGGGAATAACTAAGTATATAGGACAATAGGAAAACTAATCTTCAAATACTAGTTGAGCTTCCTTATTGAAGAAGGTTTTATATCCAAGTTGAACAAAGATTATAACTGTCAAAGCAACACTACCTAAGATTCCGAGCATTATGGCAATTTGATATTCTATGGCTGTTGTTGGTGCAGTACCAGATAGTATTTGCCCAGTCATCATTCCAGGAAGAAAAACAATTCCCATGCCTACCATAGAATTAATAGTAGGAAGTATTGCAGCATCAAAGGCAGCATTTATAATTGATTTTGCTGCAATCTTAGGGTGAGCTCCAAGCATTAGAGCAGCCTCTACAAGTGCCTTTTGAGTAGTCATACCATCTACAAGTCTATTTACACCTAAAGTAATACCTGTCATTGAATTTCCTATAAGCATTCCAGCAATGGGAATAAAGTATTGAGGATTGTACCAAGGACTAATTCTAACTACTACGAATAGAAAGTAAAAAAGGCTTGTAAGGGTACCAAAGATCATTGATAAGGCAATAATTTTTTTTAGCTTTTTTGAAAGTTTAAGGTTACTTCTTTTAAAAATGTTATATATTGAAAAAACCTCCATGGCAATTATAACTAAGATAGTGTAGATTGGGTTTGAGTTTTCAAATAAATAAACAAGTACATATCCAGTAATGATTAGTTGAATTGTCATTCTTATGGAGGAAATTAGTATTTCCTTTTCTCTAGAAATTCCTCTTTTCTTTACAATTATCAGTAAAATCACAACAAATATATAAACAGAAATCATTTGAATTATTCCCAAATCAATTACTCCATTCATAATTTAAAAGTCACCTCCATTTACTACTTTTCCACCACTAATCTCAATAATATTATCTGAAAATCTTAAAGCAATGGTTTTAGAGTGGGTAACCATTACTAAAGTTTTATTATTAGCTTTTATATAGGAAGCTAATTTAGCTACCATAAGATTTTCAGTTTCTTCATCAAGAGCTGATGAAGGCTCATCTAGCAAGAACACCTCAGGATTCATTAATATAACTCTCCCAAGGGCCAGACGTTGTTTTTCTCCACCAGATAAAATTTCTGCATTTTCTTCAAGAGGCTTATTTAGTTCCACTATTTCTAGAATTTCTTTTAGTTTATTATCCTGAGGAAAAGTTTTTTCAGAAAAACCTAAGCCACATAGCAAATTATCTTTTACTGTCCCAGTAAAAATAACAGGATTTTGAGAAAGCATTACTACTTTTCTTCTAAGCTCAACAGAATCTATTTCTGTTAAAGGGGTATTAAAATAAAATATACTTCCACTACTCGGAGAGATAAGCTTATTTAAATGTCTTAAAAGGGTAGTTTTACCACTACCGCTTGAACCTACGATAGAGGTGATTTTCCCATTTGGAATTGTAAGACTTTGAATATCTAAGATGTTCTTGTATTTTATATTCTCTAACTTAAACATAAAAATTCTCCTTTACTATTCACTAATTTCTTTTACCAGTTCAAGAGCTTTTTCTTTTAAATCCCTAAGTACTTCTTCACCATCTTTAGTAGTAGAGTAGTACTTTCTAATTTTACCTTCTACATTTTTTTCTTCCTTACTTAAAAGGCCACTTGATTCCAAATTATGTAATATTGGATATAAAGTTCCGGGGCTCATATCATAGCCATGATGTTTTAGCTCATCAATCATCCAAGAACCAAAGAAAGGTTCTTTAGCACCATGATGTAGAATGTGTATATGTATAAAACCTAAAAACAATTTTCTTGCAATTTGATTTTTCAAAAATGGAACCTCCTAAAATATTTATTTCCGATATCGGTTGTCAATATTATTATAACATATGGCTTTTTAAAAATGCAAAAATAAGATTATTTTTAACAAATAAAAAGATTATCCAAAGGGAAGAAAAATTACAAGGTCTATAAACTAAATATAAGGACAAACTATTAATAGAAAGTTACCTTCTGAAATTTAAGTGTAAATAAAGATAAAAAAAATTTCATAAGGGCTCTATTACTTTAATGTTTTTTATAGGCTTCTGTGGTAGAAATTTATTTCATTCATATCCAAAAGCCATAAGAGAATCAATGTAGATTATATGTATAAGTTCATTGTTGAATTTGGTTCCCTATAAAATAAATCCTTGAAAAATTTATTTTAATGAAATTTAATTCTAAAAATAAAGGAGGAATAGTTTATGAAAAATATTAATGTAGCTAGACACCGTGCAATAAGTCCCCAAGCAAAACAACAAATGACAAAGTTTAAACAAGAAATGGCAGAAGATTTTATTTGGAGGAGCCAAAAAGTAAGTAAAAATCAAAAATAAAATAACAAACTATAAAATAAAATCAAAGAAATAAAATAAAAAAACTGCTTCCAGAATATTTAATGGAAGCAGTTTTTTAAAGAATTTTTATTTAATTAATTCAAAGCAACTTTTTTACTAGGTAATTTGTCAGAGGCTATATCCTTCTTTGAAGCTTTATTTAAAAGGTATAAGGAGATAGAAGATGATATTAAATCGGAAATAGGATAGGCTATCCAAGCTCCTAAGGTTCCTAATATTTGAACAAAAATTATTGCTAAAGGGATGAAAACTACAAGTTGCCTAAAAATGGATAAAAAGAAACTTTTTTTAGCTTCACCAATTGCTTGATAATAATATATGCCAATGTAGTAAACACCAGCAAAAGGAAGCAATGAAATGCAAATTCTAAAGGCTTTTACTGCTGAAGGCAATATTTTTTCATCCATTAAGAAAAAGCCTATAATTTCATTAGATAAGAAACCAAGCACTGCGGCGAAAATTATTGATATAATGGTAACAGTTTTAATTGAGACTATAACTGTTTCTTTCATTCTATTATATTTTTCAGCTCCAAAATTGTAGGCAACTATAGGTTGCATAGCAGAGCTTATACCAATTATTGCAATAAACATAAACATAGAAATTTTTGTAATTACACCGATGATTATAATTGCTGTATCCCCACCTTTAGAATAAAGCAAATTGTTTAATATTACAGACACTACTGCATCAGAAATTTCAATTACAAAAGTAGAGAATCCAATAGCTATTATTCCACTGGTTATATCTAAACTTAAGGAAGAAAAAATTGATCTTATTGAAATTTTAATTTTAAAACTTTTAAATACTTCTTTAAACCTATAAAGAACAAAGAAAAAGGAAACAATTTGAGAAACTACTGTGGCAATAGCAGCTCCCTGTATTCCTACTCCATAATAGGCTACTAAAATGTAATCTAAAATAATATTCAATATAGCACCAATTGAATTAGCATAAAGGGTTATCTTAGTATTTCCTAAGGAAGTCATAATATAGCAACCTACTAATCCTAAGCACTGGAAAATACCACCCATTAAAACAATAGATACATACTCATTAGTTAAGGAATAGGTTACGTTACTGGCTCCAAGTTTATAGAGTATAGATTCTTTAAAGAAAAATATAAGAAAAGTCATAAACACCATAAGAGTTAGGGTAATTACAAAAGCGTTAATTATAGTTTTCTCAATTTCTAGGAAGTTTTTTTCCCCTAGATTTCGTGATACATAAGTAGAAGCACCAACGGCTACTAAAAAACCAAGTGCAATTAAAAATCTTTGAATTGGAAAAGCTATAGTTAGTGCAGCAATGGCATTAGCACCAATGTAGCGACCAACATATATAGTATCCACCATATTATAAAGTTCAGCTACTAATAAAGAAATAATAGCTGGTATAGCAAATCTTAAAAGTATCTTACTAATTTTTCCGTCGGAAAAAATTCTATCGTCCATTCCCATGAATTCCACCTCAATTTTATGTGTTCTATATAAAGTTGTTTTATTGATTTTATATAGTGAATCAAACTATCAATCCTCTTTCAAAATTATTTAGGGTTATAAAACAATGTTTATAAATTAAATGGTAAGCTTTGTACCTTTCAATTATTTAACCTGAAATTTTATTTGGTTTTAAATTAATTCCTATAATTCTATTATAGAAATTAAGTGAAATTTTTACATTCACTTGTATGCTTAATAAAAGGTACTTTTATGAGAAGGTTGTATATTCCTAAATGTAAAAAAAAGCACAAAACCACCTTATTAATGGTGGTTTTGTACTTTTTTAATTAAAATAAGAATGGCGCCGTAGCTATTCAGTAGACCTTGAAGATTTATTACAGCACTTTTTTTGAAATGTTTAAATCTTATTTGAGGAAAAGATGCTTTATAAAGAATTTCCTTTTCTTCCTTGCTTAATCTTTTAGGTTTACCCATTTGCAACCAATAGTTGAAAGAAGAACCTTGTTTTTCACTTATTTCGTAACTAGTAATTTTAATATCAGAACAAGTATTGATTATGTTTAAAGAAAGTTTCTTTGAAGTAGCATTTTTTACTCCTCTCAATTTTGAGAACCTTTCTAAAGGTATTAGTTTATCTATATCTTTATGAAAGTTATAAAGTAAAATTTGATATTCATCATTAGTTTTGGTGACAATATATCCATCTTCCTGAGCAACTACCGTATCACCAAGTTTATTTAAAAGGTAGTAACCATAGTAGGAAGGCTTTTTTATACCTTTATCATTAATTAGACCAGGGTATCCAAAAAATACTTCGTTTGTTAAGTCTACCTGTTTATCCAACACATCAAAGGGTCTTAAGAATGACAAGCTATTACTATTGGTTAGAATATTATGAATTACATAGGGAAGCATATAGCCAGTGTCATAAATAGGATTTATTTCTGAAGCTTTGTCCATTGGATAGGGCGTTTCAATTTCAATGTTATGGATATTCATAAATAATTCCTGTATTTTTAATTTTACGGAATCAGAAAGCTTACTACTAAGTTCAAACTTAAAGGATCTAAAGTCTACGGAATCTAAATCACTAAAATAACTCAAAAAGGATTCAATAACTTCTATAAAGTTATCTTCAGTAAAATCAGTAGAATCAATAACAATAAGTGGGTTAAGATTAATAGAATATAAAAATTCTAAAACGTCCTTTGTTCTATTCCAATTATAAAATCTGGAGTTTGGAAAGATAGCCATATCTGCGGTGAATACATTAAGAATACGGGCATATTCAAATCCAATTTCACGCTGTATTTCTTCTAGGGTATCCTTGTTATCTTCAATTAGAAGTTCAAAGGCATCTCCTATGGTAATAGTAGTCTTAAAACTTTTATCAAAGTTACCTAAGTCCTTATTCATATCAATATTTATTTGGAAAATCTTATCCTCATAGTTAAACCTATCATAGTCCTCTAAAAAATATGAAAGGTATGTAATGCTCTCATTTAGATCTAATACTTCGAAACTTTTAAGTTCTTCGAATTGAACCCCATTAGTTTTGTACCTTTTTCTAAACTGTAAGGGAGTAACCTTATAGTGAAGTTTAAAGTTTTTATTGAAGTATCTTGTATGAGAAAACCCTACCTCCTCTGAAATTTCAGATATAGTTTTATCTGTATCAAGAAGTAATTTTATTGATTCTTCTACCCTAGTAAGATTTATTAAATCTGTAAAGCTGTAGCCGGTAGCATATTTAATTTCATGAGATAAGTATTGAGGGCTTAAGAATTCATTATTTGCAATATCTTTTAGAGTTATATTGTTGTTGTAGTTATTAAAAATATATTTTGAAATACTATGATATCTTTGAAGTTGATTAGCATCATCCTTAAGTTCTTCTTTCTCATAAATTAAGTAATTAAAATTATTTATAAGGTGATAAAGAAGCTTAACCAATAAATCCTCAATTTCCTCATCATAATCTTCTTGTTTTTGAACTACTTCACAGAGTATTCTAGATAAATATGTTCTTAGCTCATCATACTCTTCACTACTTTGGGAATGTAAGGATGAGGATTTTGTATAGAAAAACATATTTTTTATATCTGAATAATACTTTTCAAAAAAATAAGGATCTATATGAAAAACTAGTATTTTATTATTTTCCTTACTATGAAGATGATGAACTTCATCTACATTTATAATTTCTAATTGGCCCTGATGAATTTCATATTTTACTGAGTTAATATAGACCTCTAAGGTACCTTTAAGAACATAAATAATCTCAATAGCGTAATGCCAATGAATAGGATATTCTTTAATATCCACATAAGATACAGTAATAGGTATATTTGAAGGGTAATTTACATATTCTCTTCTCAAAAGAAAACCTCCTTTGAATTTAACATGATAAAGTTATTATACCTATAATATATGAATAAATAAAATATACATAAGAATTAATAGGTTTGATTTTATATTTTCACTATTTTAGCAATAAGGGTAGTTTTAAACTTAGGACCATGGATATTATAAATTATAATAACATAAAAATTTAATGCTTTCACAGCCTATAGACTGCTGATTTATGTTAATATTAATATGTACAATTGGTTGAAAACTTCGAGTAATTCTAAATATTCATAGCATCTTTAGGAACAGATAAAATAAGTTTTTAGCCTGAGGCTAATATTAATAAATAGTTTATTTAAATTGGGGGATTAAGATGATTCAGGGGAAAAAAGTTGTTATAAGACAATTAGAAATAGGGGATGAGGAGTATCTTTATAAGTGGTGGAATGATAGTAACCTTATGGAACATGCAACTCACTGTTTTGGAACACTACAAAGTAAGGAAGCTATAAGAATAAACATTTTAAAGGAAATAGAAAGTACAGCTATGTTTCAGGAGCAAAAGAGATTTATAATTTGTGATAAAGATACCTTAAAACCTATAGGAGAAATGAATTATTGCGGATGGGATAGTAGAAACCAAAAATGTGAATTAGGCATAAAAATTTGTGAGTTAAAAGAACAAGGAAAGGGTTATGGAGAAGATGCATTGACCCATTTTATAGATTTCCTTTTTAGATTTTTAAATTTAAATAAAATAGAACTTACAACAATGATAGATAATAAAAGAGCACAAAAATTATATAAAAAGTTAGGCTTTAAAGAAATAGGCATTATAAGAGAGGGCTACTTCGACAGTAGAACTGGTAAATTTTCAGATGTAGTTTACATGGACTTATTAAAATGTGAATGGAACAATAAAGCGGATTAGTAGGAGGAGCATATTGAATAAAAGAAGAATACTAGTACTAGTAGTAATTTTTAGTATAGCATTGGGCTTTATTTATTACTCTAAGCCAACAAAAGTTGACCTTAATTTAGAGGGGGTAATATTAAATAAAAGCAAAGAAAGTAATGAAGAGAATGTTGATATAAGGGTTCAGGGTTATACTTACAGAAAAGTTCTAAAACCTAATAACTTTAGAGGATATATTTATATTAATGATAAAAAGTATCCTCATGTAAGTGTAGAACTAACAAAGAACTCTTATTCAAATATGTTATATTGGAGTGGCGATGAAAACTCACCAGTGGATGGTGTATTTTTAAGTCTTGGTGAAGCAGTTATAGGTGAAAATTTTAATAGTATTGGGTTGATATTTACTACTGAAGAGGGTGCAAGGAATGATAAAATTTTAATTGCACCTGCAAGAGATGTAAAAGAAGCAGAAGAAGTTTTAGAAGAAATTGAATTAAAAGTTGGTAGAGAATGATTATATAAATTTTATTAATGAAATGTACAGAGTTAGTATAGGGGTAAGATAATATATAGGAACAAAAGGAGAAAGGGAAATGGATAAGAGTTCTTTAGAGCAGTTATTACAGTTAGTTAAGGCTGATGAAATAAACATAGAAGATGCAGTGACAAAACTTGTAGACTTACCATATAAAGATATGGGCTTTGCAAATATAGATAACCATAGGGAATTAAGAGTTGGATATCCAGAGGTAATATACTGTGGAGGAAAAACTGTTGAACAGGTAAAAAGTATTTTTGAATTTATGGCTACAAAGAATTGCAACATACTAGGAACTAGAGCTACAGAAGAAATGTATGAAGAAGTTAAGAAAGTTTGTAAAGATGCTGAATATAATAATTTAGGTAGAACTATCACGGTAAAAAGGAAAGAAATGCAAACTACGAAAAGTTATATTGCTATAGTAGCAGCAGGAACCTCTGACTTACCAGTGGTAGAGGAAGCTTACGAAACTGCTAAAATCTTTGGAAACAAAGTTGAGAAGATTGTAGATGTAGGAGTGGCAGGAATTCATAGATTATTTAATAGATTAGAAGTTATAAGAGGGGCGAAAGTTGTAATAGTTGTGGCTGGAATGGAAGGGGCTCTTGCCAGTGTAATTGGAGGACTTGTAGATAAACCAATTATAGGAGTACCAACTAGCGTTGGATATGGTACAAATTTTGGGGGAGTTTCAGCACTTTTATGTATGCTTAACAGCTGTTCTAGTGGACTAAGTGTAGTAAATATAGACAATGGTTTTGGTGCTGCTTATCAAGCTAGTATGATTAATAAGTTATAGGAGGAAAGGTATGTTTGATAACAATAAAAGATTCCAGGTTATTCACAAGGAAAGTTCACTTGGAGAGGGTTGCAAGATATTTGTGGATAGGGAAACAGGAGTAAACTACTTATTTACTTGGGCTGGCTATGGAGGAGGCTTAACTGTGCTAGTAGATAGTGATGGAAAACCAATAGTTAGTGCAGTGGAAAGATAAAAAACTCTATAAAAAAACATGAACTAGTAATCCAATTGATTACTAGTTCTACTTCTCATTAGGGGATTAATGAAAAAGCATTACTTTATCTTATTAATGTTATAATAGTATAATAACAGAGTAATATGAAGAAATTATAAAGATAATGTTTATATTATATTAACATAGGGTGAAGGGATGAAAGTAATGGTTAATTTTTACAATAAGTGGGATGAGTTAATTAGTGGTGAATTTGAAAAGGATTATTACTTAAAGCTAAGAGAGTTTTTAATTGAAGAATATAAAACTAAAACAATATATCCAGACAAACATGATATTTTTAATGCTTTAAAGTTTACATCCTATGACGATGTAAAGGTAGTTATTATAGGGCAGGATCCATACCATGGTCCTAATCAAGCTCACGGGCTTTCCTTTTCTGTTCAGCCAAAGGTTCAAATACCACCATCTTTATTAAATATGTACAAAGAACTTAAAGCGGATTTAGGCTGTTTTATCCCTAATAATGGGTATTTAGTGCCTTGGGCAGAGCAAGGGGTATTACTTTTAAATGCAGTACTTACTGTTAGAGAAGGTCAAGCTAATTCACATAGAAATAAAGGGTGGGAGAAGTTTACTGATAAAGTAATACAATTGTTAAATGAAAGAGAAGAGCCGATAATATTTCTCCTTTGGGGAAACAATGCTAAAGAAAAGGGTGAATTAATTACAAATAAACACCACTTTATATTAACAACTGTGCATCCAAGTCCACTTTCAGCTAGTAGAGGATTCTTTGGCTGTAGGCATTTCTCTAAGACTAATGAAATCCTTAGAGACTTAGGAAAAGAACCTATTGATTGGCAAATTAAAAATCTATAATTAGTTAGTTATATTTATTATTGGGCTAGGTAGGAAAAATACCTAGCTTTTTTATTTAATATTTTTAGGCGTATATGTCAACGGATGGCTAAGTATGAATTAAAATTAAATATCTAGAAGGAATATGATAGAATATGTAGAATATGAAGTAGAAAGAAAAAATTGGAAGGTACAAACCCTTGTAATGTTATAATACTTTTAGTTATAATATTAGCAGGAAATATTATATTTATAGGAATATTATTAAATTTTCATAATAAATATAGTTATATACACATTTTTTTAATATTAGCATTAAAAAAACTACATTTTTTTACGAAATATAATAATGGGGAGTTTTTTAGCAGTATATTATTCTGACTAAATGTAATACATATTTAAAAATTAAAGGAAACTTAAAGTTCCTTTGTAAGTAATCACCGTTTTAATTTGCTTACATATGTCCAAATTCGACTTCACAAGGAATTTTCAAATTTTAGAAATAGATAATGGGATAAAGCTTATAAACTTATATTATTAATAAGTTGGCAAAGGACAAGCTTTATAGAAGGAGGAAGTATGAATAAAACAGTAAAATTCATAATTGCTACAGTATTGTGTGGTAATTTATTAACTACAACAGTTATGGCTAATGAGTTAGAAACAAAGAAACAGGAGGCAGGCAGCATCCAGCAGGATATAAAAAAGAATAAGGAAGCTATTAAGGCTTTAGAAAACACTAAAGGTGATATATTAAAGGAAGTAGAAGAATTAAATAAGAATATTTCAGTTTTAGATGAAGAAGTTGAAGTGTTAAATTTAAAAATTGAAAGTACATCAGAAGACATAGTAAATCTTGAAGGAAAATCAAAAAAGTTACAGGAAGATTTAGAAAAAAATAAAATTATAATGGATAAGAGACTTAGAGCCTTATATATAAACCAAGGGCAAGGATATGTTGAAACTTTACTTCAAGCTGAAGGTCTATCTGATTTTATAGAAAGAATAGAAGTTATATCAACGCTTATAAAGTATGATAAAGGTGTACTGGAGGACTTTAAGAAGAATCAAGAAGAGTTAGCTTCTACGTTAAAAGAGCTCGCTTTAGAAAAACAAAGTCTTGAAGATTCAAAGGTTTTAGCACAAGGGAAGCTAAATGAATTAAATGGGAAGAAGGATGAAAAAAACACTCTAGTAGCTAAAGCAGAAGAGGATATAGATAATCAAGAAAAAATTCTTGCACAATATGAAGATGAATTTGATCAGGTTACAGCTATGATTAAGGATATGGAACAACCATCAAGACCTTCAAGAGGAGGTTCAGTAGGTGGAGGAAATTCTGAAGATAGCGGAAGTGGACAAGTATCTAATGGAGAAATTTATTCAATCACTGGAGGCGTTGCCTACCCTATAACTTCTGGATATGCTTATAGAAATGGTCCTTATAAGGGAAATGGAGAGTTTCATCCTGCTATAGATATTGGTGCTCCTCATGGTTCGGGAGTATATTCCCTAATGGCTGGAACTGTAGTTTATGCAGGGTGGATGAATGGATATGGTAATGTAGTAATAGTAAACCATGGAAGTATCAGTAGTTTATATGCGCATAACTCACAGTTATTAGTAAGTAAAGGCCAGCAGGTTCAAGGTGGACAAAAGATTTCCTTAGTAGGTTCCACAGGATGGTCAACAGGGCCACATATACATTTTGAAGTTAGAAATTCAAGTGATGAAAAGATAAATCCAACGTCCTACTATATATACTAAAATAGGATTAGTATATATGGAAATATTGATTTAAAATGCATTTTAGCATAAACATAATAGATTAATTTTATAGATTAAATGAAGCACTCTCAAAATTACTGTAATTTTGAGGGTGTTTTTTAAAATAGCAATTATTAATATTACTATGTTTCCTCAAAAGATTTTAAAATTTAATTAGCATAATAATTTTAAGCCGTCATATAATTATATAAATTTACGGTATATAAATTTAAAGTGATTAACTTATGGGGAAGATTGATATTTAGGACTTTATAAGTAATTTAGGCACAGTTATTTAGAGGATACATGGAGTTTAAATATCAAAGTTTAATTTAGGTGGGGAAGAGAAATGAAGAAAAAAAGCAAGTTAAGTAATAGCTTTATGCTAACAAGAAAAAGTCTCAAGGCAATTGGAATTTCACTGATGGCCACTAGTATTATTGTAAGTGGATTAGATTTAGAAGTTAAGGCAGCGTCAGAGAATGCTAATAACAATAATAGTATAATATTTGAAAGTTTCATGAATAATACTATTTCTATTTTTAAGGCCAACTCAAAAGAGGAGCATAGCAGTATTTTAAATTTGCTCTCATTGAATCCTTTAAAAGTTATGCATAAGGAGTTAGCTTTTTTAGAGTTTAATAATATAAAGGAAGAATTTATTGATGATAAGGAAGATAGTAAAGTAGTTGAAGAAGCAAAGGTAGCAGAAGAAATTGCAATTAATCCATTCACTTTAAATGATAACAGTATTACTAAGGCAGAAAAGCCCTCTGTTGATGTTGTGGGAAATCCACAGGATAATTCGAAGAAAAAAATACTAATATATCATTCTCACACTACTGAAGCTTATGATTTGAAGGAAACGAGAAAGATGGACTTAACACAAACAGTAGCTGGGGTTGGAGATGAGCTGGCAAAGGAATTTGAAAAACAAGGTTTCACAGTAATCCATGATAAAACAATTCATGATTTAGATTATAACTCAGCCTATGCAAAATCTAGAGCAACCATGAATAATTATTTTAAAAAGTTTGGAGACTTTGATTTTGTAGTGGATTTGCACAGGGATGCTGGACCTGCAAAGGAAAATGTTACTGCTAAAGTAAACAATGAGAATGTTGCAAGGCTAGTAATTGTTACAACCACTAGTGATCCTAGATATAAAGCCCATATGAAAAATATAAATGCAATATTTAGTGTGGCAAAAGAAAAATACCCAAATTTGTTCAGAGAAAAAAATCTTCATACTAATTATAATGGGCAAAGGTACTATAATCAGGATTTAAGTGATAATGCCTTGTTATTAGAAGTTGGAGCAACTTCTAACACCGTTCAAGAAGCAAAAAATAGTATGAAGTATGTGGCTAGAGTTGTGGCTGAGGTTATTAATCAGAGGGGTAAGTAGTAATCATAAATATAAATATAAGCCAAAGGGACTATGTGAGGTTTACTTCACATAGTCCTTTTAGAAAATTATTATCAATGGGGATAATTTAATCAAATTTTGGGATGGGGTATTGATTAAATTTACGGTAACTTTATTCTAGTATAAAGTTATGTAGATTATATGAAGATATCTTTTTTTATTTTGTGGTAAAAAAATATCTTACAAAGTTTATAACTATAGTTTTATTAGAACATTATAAGTACATAGTATTTAAACACTTTCAATAAAGGCATTTAGTTCTTCTCTTTTAGCTCTAGCTTTTTCCTTCATGGATATTAAAGAAGTGTTTAGTCTATTAATAATAACTTGTACATTATTAGATACATTAATTACATTCTGGAGAGATTCTTCTATTTGTGATTGAACAACCCAGTCAGAAATTAACCCGTCAAAAAAGTAATCTGCAAAGGTGTCAAAGCTACCTACATTAAGAGCAAGATCAGAACCAATGCTTACATCCTTAAGCTCAGTCTCAAACTTATTAATAAGGTTTTGAGCTATAAAAGCATGGTCATTTGCTTCATCAATTTTAGAATGTTTTGAAGCCGTCGCTAAAAAGCCACCACCAAACATATCCCAAGTTCCCCAGTTCTCAGCACTTTCTAAGTCTGAAATCACCTCTTGTAATTTGGAGCTAACTGCATTTCCAGCAGCAAGTGCCTCTTCTAATTCTTTAATATTAGATTGGATGTTAGCCAACTCTTCAGTAATATTAATTAATTGGAGTTTAGTTTTATCATTAACATTAAATATAAGTTTCTTCTTTTCCTCAACTAAAGTTTCATATTCCTTTTCACAATCATTATATTCACTTAAAGAAGCTTCATATTTTGAAATAAATTGCTCTAAAGAAACCACACTGCTATGACATTCATCATATCTTAGTTTAGCAAGTAGTAACTCTTGCTTTTCCTTTTCTAATTGCTTATCCTTGTCCCTAAGAATACTATGAAATAAAGCATTAATTGTTAAGCCCTCTAATTTCTTTACATCTAGAGCTTCCTTATCAAGTTCTTCTTTTAAGTCTTCAAGTCTTAAGTTTTCTTTTTCTAGGTTTTTTTTAGTGGTTTTAAGCATTGCTTGAAGCTTTTCAAAGTCCCTTAACTTCTCCTTTGATTTAATGATTTCATTAGTAATTTCTGTAAACATATATCCCTCTCTTTTCTGAAATAGATAAATAATTTAAAACTATTTCAAACTTAATAAATTCTCTGGTAATTATAATAAATATTATAATTTATTTTCTCTTTATTAGCTATTATACAATTAAGCCGTTAAACAGAAAGGTCAGCAATTAGCTATAACTATCTACTTATAGCTAGAGAAAAAGCAATAGATTTTAAAAAAACAAATATGCGAACAAATGTTTGATTGAAGCTAAGTTTTATGGTATAATACTTTTATAGTTCTAATTAAGGGGTGTTAAAAATTGTATGAGAATTATTTAAAGACATCTTTAGAAGAGCATAAGGTAATTACAATAATGTATATGAAAAATAGTGAGATAACTCAAAGAAAAATTAAAGTATTAAAAATAAAAGATAGAGAAATAGAAGCCTTTTGTTACTTACGCCATAGTATTAGGCATTTTAGAAAAGAAAGTATTTTGGCGGCAGAATATATACAATAATAAGAGAAGATTTTCAAATAACCCTCAGTAGTATTACAGGAGGGTTATTATTCTTTTCTATACATTCTTAGACAAGTATTTAATTTTTTAAAATTGCTGTAACCAATATTGAAAAGAGGCATAATATAATATATCATATGATTATAAACGAATATGTTAATATGAGAGGTGAATAAATTGGATTTATTACAAGTGATGAAAGCCTTAGCTGATGAGACTCGAATGAGAATTTTATATCTACTAACACAGGGTGATTTATGTGTTTGTGAACTAGAACTTATATTAGATATAAATCAATCAAATGCTTCTAGACACTTAAACAAGCTAACTAATGCTAGAATTTTAGATTACTATAAAGCAGGTAAGTATGTTTACTACAAAATAAACGAAAAAGCTATAAAACAATATCCTTTTCTTTCAGAAGTTATTAATGACTATAGTGATGAAATGGAATTATTTAAAGAAGACTATGGAAGATTAAAAAAGTATAAGGATGCGGGATTGAATTGTGATAGCTTTAAAGATGGAAATTTAAAATTAAAGGACATTATAAAGTAAGGTAGCTTGAACTCAGTGATACTTTGCAAGAGAACACACTATACTAAGATTAATCCGCAAGGGAGAAAGAATTGGAGAAAAGAATTTACTGCTAAAGTGCAGTATTACTATATTTTGATTAAAGGAGAAATTTTATGAAACAAAAAGTAGCCTTTATATGTGTACACAATTCCTGTAGATCTCAAATGGCAGAGGCATTAGGAAAGTTATTTGCAGAAGAGATATTTGAAGCATATTCTGCAGGAACTGAAACAAAGCCACAAATAAATCAGGATGCAGTGCGAATAATAAAGGATTTATATGGAGTGAATATGAACCAAACTCAAAAGTCAAAGCTTTTATCAGATATACCAGAAGTTGATGTAGTAGTAAAAATGGGTTGTAATGTAGTATGTCCTTTCTTACCAGGAAAACATGTTGAAGATTGGGGATTAGAGGATCCTACAGGGAAAAGTGATGAAGAATTTATTAAAACAGCAAAAGTTATTGAGAATAAGGTTAAGGACTTAGCTAGGAGAATCCAAAGTGGAGAGCTTAATTTAAATTAAAAAGCTTTAATCATATCACAGTAGGTAAAGCAGTTGAATATAAAGCAAAATTACTTTTAAGACATTTTAATAATAAGACAATAGCTAACAAGTAGTTGACATGCTGTGGTACTTGGTTAGGATTTTACATAAAAATATAGAGGAGGCATAGTATATGTCAAAAGAAAATAAAAAAGTGGATAAGGGTATAGGTTTCTTTGAGAGATACTTAACCCTTTGGGTTGCAATTTGTATTGTAGTAGGTATTCTAGTTGGGCAAATTTTACCTATTATTCCACAGACTTTAAATAAGTTTGAATATTATAATGTATCAATTCCAGTAGCTATACTAATTTGGTTAATGATTTACCCAATGATGCTGAAAATAGATTTCTCAAGTATAGTTAATGCTACAAAAAAACCAAAGGGACTAATAGTTACCTGTGTTACAAACTGGCTTATTAAGCCTTTTACAATGTATTTAATTGCTGCATTTTTCTTTAATGTGGTTTTCAAAAGTTGGATACCAGTGGATCTTGCAAAAGATTATTTAGCTGGGGCAGTACTTTTAGGAGCAGCACCATGTACAGCTATGGTATTTGTTTGGAGCCACTTAACAAAAGGTGATCCAGCATATACTTTAGTTCAAGTAGCAGTAAATGATTTAATTATTTTGCTTGCATTTACACCAATTGTTGCTTTCTTGTTAGGGGTAAGTGATGTTACAGTACCTTATGGAACATTAATATTATCTACAGTTTTATTTGTTGTAATACCATTAACTGCGGGTTACTTAACTAGAAGAACAGTGATAAAAAATAAAGGGCTAGAATACTTTAACACTGTATTCTTAAAGAAATTCGATAACATTACTATAATGGGATTATTATTGACATTAGTTATTATCTTCTCTTTCCAAGGAGAGATAATAATTAATAATCCACTTCATATAGTTTTAATAGCAATTCCACTAACAATTCAAACCTTCTTAATTTTTGGTATAGCTTATGGATGGGCAAAAGTATGGAAGTTGCCACATAACATTGCAGCACCAGCAGGAATGATTGGAGCTAGTAACTTTTTCGAACTAGCTGTTGCCGTAGCCATTGCACTATTTGGATTAACGTCAGGAGCAGCACTAGCAACTGTAGTAGGGGTACTTGTAGAGGTGCCAGTAATGTTAACTCTTGTTAAAATAGCTAATAACACTAGGCATTGGTTTAATGATAAAGCATAATACTGATTTATGTTATGTAGATTTCCTTAGTTAAAGGTTAATTTACTCATTTTCAAAAATCTTAAGGGAACTAATGTAGGTTCTATGTACAAGTTAAGTATTTTATTTGGTTCCCTATATATAGCTTAAATTTAAAATTAAGTAGTAAAACATGAATTCCCAGTTGAAACTTGTTAGTATTCAACTGGGGATTTTGTGCAAAATAAAATATATAAGTTTTTTCATCGGAATTCAATTACTAGATTTATAACAATTTAATCTGCATATAGAAAATTATAAATTTCAATAATAGTTAAAATCACATATTAAAAAATAATAACATTAAGAATAAAGGGAGATATGAATTATGAAACTAGAATTTTTTGAGAAGCCAATGTGTTGTCCTACAGGTATATGTGGACCTTCTGTAGATGAAACTTTAGTAAGACTACAAGAGAATATAAAAACCTTACAAGAAAAATATAGTGATTTACAAGTGGAAAGATATCAACCACAAACCCATGGTCTTGTGTTTATGGTAGCAAAGGATGTAGCACAATTTGTAAAGGAAGAAAAGATGAAAGCTCTTCCTATAACAAAGGTTAATGGAAAGATAATAAAAAAAGGTGAGTACCCAACTTTAGAGGAAATAGAAGATGCACTAAGGAGTGAATAAAAATGAATCCTAAGTTTATATTTTTTTCTGGAAAAGGTGGAGTGGGAAAGACTTCTATGGCCTCAGCTACAGCAGTATATAATGCTGATAAGGGGCTAAGAACACTAATTGTAACTACAGATCCTGCTTCTAATCTATCAGATGTATTTGAACAGGAAATTGGTCATAAGATAACAAAAATTGAAAATATAGAAAATCTTTATGCCATGGAAATAGACCCAGATAAGTCTACAGAAGAATATAAAGAAAGACTTTTAGCTCCAATGAGAGAGTTATTCTTTGATGAGGATATGATTAAGATTGCTGATGAACAACTAAGTGGACCTTGTACGGCAGAAATGGCTTCCTTTGATAAGTTTATTGATTTTATGGGAGAAGAGGATTATGAGGTAATAATTTTCGATACTGCCCCAACGGGTCATACCATAAGATTGTTGGAGCTTCCTATTGATTGGAGTAAGCATATTGAAGAAGCATCAAAAGGTAGTGGGCAAACTTGTATGGGGCCTGTGTCAATGATTCAGGAGAGTAAGGGAAAGTTTGATAGAGCCATAGAAAAGCTTAGAGATAAAAGACAAACAGAGTTCATCTTTGTTATGCAACCTGAGGCCACATCCTTAGATGAGACCTTGAGATCCTCAAAGGAATTAGAAGAACTCCAAATTCCTACCTCAAAAATTATAATAAATGGCTTTATACCCAAGGCGGAAGCTAAAAACTCCTTTTTTCAAAGTAGATATGAAATGCAGCAAAGATATTTTGAAGAAGCTAAGAAAACTTTTAAGGGAATTCCAATGGACACTATGGAGCTATTTCATACAGAACTTAAGGGAATTGAAAAGTTTAGAATTATTGGGGAAGCCTTATTTAATAGAAGAACTATAAATAAGGAAGATATAAAAGCGGAGTTTAGTGATATTAAGGATATAATCTCACAAAAGGATGATATAAGTAATCTTATATACCCAAGAAAAAATCAGCATAAGAATATTTTCTTTTCAGGTAAAGGCGGAGTTGGAAAAACTGTAATGGCTTGCGTTACTGCTGTAAACACTGCATCAAAGGGATATAAAACACTATTGCTTACAACAGATCCAGCAGCTCATATTGGGAAGGTTTTAGACAAACCCATTGGAGATTCGCCGACTAAAGTAGAGGGAATTGAAAACCTTTATGCCGCTAAAATAGATCCAAAGGCTGCCTTTGAGGAATATAAGAAAAATGTATTAGAGGAGGCTAGAAAAAGATTTAATGAAAATACAGTGCTTACTATGGAAGAGGAGTTAAATTCCCCTTGTACAGAGGAAATGGCTGCTTTTCAAAAGTTTATTTCATATGCCAGTGAAGAGGCCTATGAGGTAATAGTTTTTGACACAGCACCAACGGGACACACTTTAAGATTACTAGAACTTCCTATGGATTGGAGTAAACAAATCCAAGTTAAGGCAGGTGTTGGGGCAGAAATAAGTGAAGAGGATAAAAAGCAAAAGGAAAGATTTGATAAAGTTATTTCTATGATGAAAGATAAGGATAAAACTACTTTTGCCTTTGTAATGTATCCAGAAAAAACACCAATAATTGAGGCTTATAGAGCCTCACAGGAACTAAAATCTGCTGGGATAGAAACTCAGCTGGTGGTAGCTAACTTAATAATTCCAGAGGACCAGGCAACTACTGACTTTTTTAGAAATAGAAGAAATATGCAGGAGAAATATTTAGTGGAAATAAAGAATACCTTTAATTCATCTAAAATAGTGAGAGTTCCTATGTATGATAGAGAAATTAAGGGACTTGAAATGCTTAATAAAATCAGTATGGAGCTAGTTTAACAACATGAGTTTGTTCATTATTTAATTAAAATTAGAACAGGTTGCCCTAGAGTTAATTTAATCACTCTAGGCAACCTCTTTAAGTTTTATAGAACTTTAGAACACATAAATAGGAGAGTTTAAAACACAGTTTTTAAAAAAATTATAACAAATTTATGTAGAGAATATTATTGACCATAAAAAATTTTAGAGTTATAATACCTATATACCCATATGCGTATATAGGTATTTTGTTGTTAATTTATAGAAGTTACAAAGAGTATTAAAGAAGAGGTGATATTTTGGATAAGTTAACAGATTTTTTTAAACTACTATCAGATGAAACTCGTTTGAGGATTTTAATCTTACTTTATCATAAAGAATTATGTGTATGTGAAATGTGTGGAATTATGGAGGAGTCTCAACCAAAGATTTCAAAACATCTAGCAAAGCTAAGAGATATGGGACTAGTGAGAGATGAAAGAAAAGAGCAATTTATCTTTTATTACTTAAAAGCAGAGGACGAGATGTTTAAAGAAATAATACATAAAATTGTAGAAAATATAGAGTCTTATCCTGTATTGAAAAATGATTTTGAAAGAAGCAAGGATGCAGAAAAATACTTAGAGAGTTGTAAAACTAAGGCATTAGAAGTGATAAAAAACAAATAGGATCATAAAGTAAAATTTTAACTTAAAAACTATAACTGGTGATTAATAATTTTATTGGGGGTGTTTTTAGTGGGTATTATAGAAGTTATATTTAGTACACTAAATAATGTTTTATTAAAAATGACTTGGCTTTGGGATTTAGTAAAATTACTTGTAGAAAAGGTCTTTAGACTTTCTACTGAGGATAGACTAGGTGGAAGTATACATTTCTTTATTTACGATACCATAAAAATATTTATACTATTATCTGTGTTAATATTTCTAATATCTTATATCCAAAGTTACTTTCCACCAGAGCGAACTAAAAAGATTCTTGGAAAATTTAAAGGTATAAAAGGAAATATACTTGGAGCATTACTTGGAACTGTAACCCCCTTTTGTAGCTGTTCTAGTATTCCTATTTTTATAGGATTTACTTCAGCAGGACTACCACTAGGAGTAACCTTTTCCTTTCTTATATCTTCTCCTTTAGTAGATTTAGCTTCCCTTCTATTATTAATGTCCTTTTTCGGTGCTAAAATTGCTATAGCTTATGTAGTGGTGGGTCTAGTTCTTGCCATAGTAGGAGGAACTATTATTGACAAGTTGAATATGAAAGAATATGTGGAAGAGTATGTATTTGGAATTCCTAGTGTAGATGGGGAATTAGCAGAAATGACAAGGAAAGATAGAATAGCATATTGCAAAAGTCAAGTTGTAGAAATCATCCACAGAGTGTGGATATATATTCTAGTGGGTGTGGGTATAGGAGCAGCTATTCATAACTGGATTCCTCAAGAAGTTGTAGAAAGAATTATAGGAGGAAACAATCCTTTTGCAGTGGTACTTGCAACAGCTGTTGGAATTCCTATGTATGGAGATATTTTTGGAACACTACCAATTGCAGAAGCACTTTTTGGAAAAGGTGTAGGTGTGGGAACAGTGCTATCCTTTATGATGGCAGTTACAGCCCTTTCACTTCCATCCATGATAATGCTTAGTAAGGTGGTTAAAAAGAAGCTTTTAGGTATATTTATTGGGATAGTAACTAGTGGAATCTTAATAATTGGATATTTATTTAATGTATTTTCTTATCTATTTATGTAAAGAGGAAATATAATTAAATTTAAAATTACTTTAGCAATATTCCATAAAAATGTTACGATAGTTTATACAAGTTTGATTATTGCTTTTATATTGCTTTTATATAATGAAAGAATTAAGTTATATCTAATATAAATCCATTGCTATAGGAAATTTAAAATTATGGAGGTATGAAAATGGAAATTAAAATTTTAGGTTATGGTTGCGATAAATGTGATAAGGTAGAAAAAAACACAAGAAAAGCAATTGAAGAATTAGGAATTGAAGCTACCATAGAAAAGGTGGAAGACCTTAAAACAATACTTGGATATGGTGTTATGAGTACACCAGGGTTTATGGTAGATGGAAAGATTAAGTCTGTGGGAAGAGTACTTTCTACAGAGGAAATAAAGAAACTTTTAAAATAGGGTGAAGTTAGGATTCAAGGAAACTAAGGCAGATTCATATACAAGGTAAGTTTCAACTTTGGTTTTCTAAATACAGTATTTTTAATTTAAAGGGGAGATAAAAAATGACTAAAGAAAAAATTAATCTTTACTTACTTACAGGATTTTTAGGCTCAGGTAAAACTACGGTACTTTTAAGAATTTTAGATAAACTTCAAAAAGAAAAGGTTGGAGTTATTCAAAATGAGTTTGGGAAAATTGGAGTAGATGGAACTATATTAAAGAGAGATAATATAGAAATGGTAGAAATCAATAAGGGCTCTATATTTTGCTCTTGTCTACAACTATCCTTTGCTCAAGCTATGGCAGAGATGTCAAAAATGGATTTAAAATATTTATTTGTTGAGAGTTCAGGACTTGCTGACCCATCTAATGTAGAAGAAATTTTAGGTGGAGTAGAGGTTTTAGCTGGAGATGTTTATGACTTTAAGGGGGTAATTTGCCTTATAGATGGAGTAAACTTCTTAGAACAATTAGAGGATTTAGAAACAGTAAATCGTCAATTAAAGCATTGTCATATGGCTATAATAAACAAGGCAGACTTAATAGACCAAGTTCACCTTGAGAATGTAATTCAAGACGTGAGAAGTATAAACCCTAAATGTGATATTCAAATTTGCTCTTATGGTCAAGTTGAATTTGATTTCTTAGAGAAAAATCTACTAGAAAACAAATGGGTTGAAGGTGAAGAAACAACAAATTCTCCAGAAACCAAACCCAAAAGCTTATTTATGAACTTTAATGGTTCCGTAGAAAAAGAAAAGTTAGAGGCATTTTTGAATGTTATTAAAAAGGATTGCTACAGAATAAAAGGCTTCTTTAAACTAAGTGATGGATGGAATCAGGTGGATGTAGTAGGGAAAAATATTGATTATAAACCTTGTGAAGAGAAGGAAGTTTCTCAGTTAGTGTTTATATCAAAAGTGGGTCCAAAGGTTATAAAACCTATATTTGATACTTGGGAAGAAATTGTGGGAGAAAAAATGGAGCTTAAAAATTAGATAAGTGGTATAAGTTCTAGAAAAACCATGTTAGCGCCAACATTAAAACTTATTAAATAACTAGATTTTATTATTCCCATTGCATTGATAAAATAGCATATCTAAAGAGGTAAGGTATAAGTTGAAATCAGCTTACACCTTACCTCTTTTTATAAATCTAAAATAACTTCTTCTAAATTTCTTTTTGGTACATGATGAATTTTATTCTCATCACGGTAATATTTAATATCTCCAGCCTCATTTAGTTCCTCAAGAACAACCTCTTCCTTAGGTTTTCCAAGGGCAATGACTAAAAGTAATTCATATCTTTCAGGAAGCTTTAATCCTTCAATTAGCTTTTCTCTATCAATAGATCCAAACATACAACCTCCTAAGCCTTTTTCAGTGGCTCCAAGAAGTATACTTTGACATGCAATTCCATGATCCCAAAAATAGTTTTTACTAATCTCTTTATCAGCAACCATAACGATATATCCAGTAGGTCTTTCACCTTCTTCAGGGCCATTCCAATCTTTTAAGTACCCTGCCCATCTTAGATGAGGGAAGATAGTGTTATTTTTTTCTTCTGTATAGGAAATTATATATTTTAAGGATTGAAGATTTGCACCTGATGAAGATAAGCGCGCTAAATCTACAAGTTCTTTTAAGGTGCTTTCATCAAGCTTTACATCCTCATAGAATCTTCTGTAGGTTCTATTTTTAAGGATAAGATCTTTAATCATTGTAAAAACTCCCTTCATTTATATATAAATATATTTTAACATATTTAACATTAAGTATAGTGAGAATTAAATGGAATTTTTATACTTCATTCTATATAATAAAAACGAAGATAATAACAAAGTAAAGCATTTAACTATGTTACAAAAGAATTAGAAGATATATAATAAAAACAAAGGTAGGAACAAAGGAGAGAGAAAATGAGCCATTATGGAAATTTGCAAAAAATAAGAGATGGGAAAAGAAAGTTTGGAATTACTCCACACATACCAGGAGGATTCATTAGCGCAGATAATCTTGAGAAAATAGCTAGAGTAGCTAAAAAATATGATGGAGTTTTAAAGATAACCTCAGGACAAAGAATATTAATCACTAATCTTGAAGAAAGTGATTTGCCAGCCATATGGGAAGAACTAGGCATGGTTCCAGCAGTAAAAACACAAAACTCTGTAAAGAATGTAGAGATGTGTCCAGCAGGATTCTGTAAAAGAGCTAAATACAATACTATTGGGATAGGTATGAAGTTATCAAGAAAGTACCATTGGGCAGAAATGCCTTGTAGAACCAAAATAGGGGTAGCAGGCTGCCGAAATGCCTGTGGAAGTGTTTATAGTAAAGATGTTGGAATTATAGCAGATAAAACAGGGATAATGGTTACAGTAGGAGGTTCAGCAGGTTACAACCCAAGGCTTGCGGATATAGTAGCTGTAGACTTAGATGAAAAAGCTGCAGAAAAATTAGTGGATAATATATTTGAATACTATAAAGAGAATGCTGAGGATGGTGAAAAACTAGGATTTTTTATTGATAGAATAGGCCTAGAAACCTTTAAAAAGGATGTGTTGGAAAGAGCAGCATTAGAAGTTAAGTAAGTTTTATAAGGAAGGAATGCAACCTTTAGTAAGACTTGCCCATAGAAATAACTTGAAAAAATAAAGCTATAAATAAAGCTAAAGTAATTTAAACATTGCAGAAGTTTATATAATTATAAGTTTGGGGGTAAAAAAATATGAAAAGCAACAAAATTAAGTTAAGCAAAGAGAAAAGAGATGCTATGATATCTCAAGTAAAGGAATATTTTTATAATGAAAGAGAAGAAGAACTAGGGGATTTAGCAGCAGGCTTAATTGTAGATTTTATAACGGAAAAATTTGCACCAGAGTTTTACAACCAGGGAGTTTTTGATTCCTATGTATACATGAATGATAGAGTTGAAGATTTATTAGGAATTCAAAGATAAATGCAAATCCTTATTTAATATAAGTGGTTCTGAACATATCATGAAAAAAGTAGCATGGTGTCTATAAAGTTTAGGAATTTTATTTATTTTGAATATTAATTGATGCTTTGAGAGATTCTTTCTATATAGGGCATCTTTAAAAAATAGTTAGCTAGGATGCTAGCTATTTTTTATTTAAAAGTTTTAGTAATTTTATCATGTACATAAGTTTAAAAAAATTTTAAGGAGGATTTTTTATGAAGTTTAAAAAAGGCATTACAACTTATTTATTATTGGTATTATCAGTTTTCATTCTTACTTCCTGTGGACCTAAAAAAGTGGAATTGGGGTTTAATGTAAAGCAAGGGGAAAAATATAAGGTTCAGCAAAGTATTGAACAAAAAATAGTTCAAACTCTAGAGGCTCAAAGCTTAGAATCTAACCAAAATATAAAAATGGGGTATACCTATGATGTAACGGCAGTAGATGATAAAGGGGTGGCTACAATTACAACGACTTTTGATAGTGTCTCTGTAACTATAACTGGAAATGGAGAAAATCTTCAGTATGACTCAACAAAAACTGAAAACAGTAATGATCCTCTTGCAACAGTATATGGTGGAATCATAGGAAAATCACTGACTATGAGAATTGATAAACAAGGAAATGTTTTAGAGCTTCAAGGAGTAGATAAGTTAATGGGAGATTTAATAAATAATTTAAACATAGAAAATCCTCAGGAGAAACAACAGATTCTAAAGGCCTTAGAACAAAACTTTGGTGATGAGGCTCTTAAGGAATCTTTCTCAAAGGTAACAAAAGTATATCCACCAGCTAGTACAAAGGTTGGAGATAGCTGGGAAGATACACAAACACTAAATATGGGATATCCAATAACTATTAGCAATAAGTACACCCTAAAGGAAGAGCAAGGTGATTTCTTAACCATAGATATGAATTCAGATATAAAAACAAGTAGTGCTGAGCCTATGGATATGATGGGAATAAGAGCTAGATATGATTTAAGTGGAAGTCAAACAGGAAGCTTTAAACTTAACAAAAACTCAGGTATAGCTGAAAGTGGAAATTCCACACAAAAAATGGCAGGAAGTATTGTTTTTGAACCAAGTGACCTTGCACCACAAGGACTCACAATGCCAATTACTATTGATGCTAAAACTAATTTTGAAATGAAAAAACAATAACATAGCTAAAAAAATTATCTTATAATTTCCAATTTGAAAGTTATAGGATAATTTTTTTATGATGTGTCTGGGTGAAAAATTTAGCCTACTAAAAATCATGCTAAATATATTATAGCTACATATAGAAAGTAAATTTAAGTTTTAAAATAAACAACCTTCGAAATAGTTATATACATAATTAAATATATCCATGGGAAAACTTAGTAGAGAAAAATTAAAAGGAGTGAAACTTTAATGGGTGAAACTATATTAGAAAAAACAGAAGGACGTGTAAGTTACCATGATTCAGTAGAGGAAATGGTGAAAAGAATAAGAGAAGATGGAATGTCTAATGTATTTGACAGATATGCTCTTCAAGAAAAGATTCGTTGTAAATTTTGTTTAGAAGGTCTAAGTTGTAAACTATGTTCTAATGGACCCTGCAGAATAAGTGAAAAGGGCGGCCAAACCAAAGGGGTATGTGGTATAGGACCTGATGCTATGGCCATGAGAGAATTTTTATTACATAATATTATGGGAGCTGGAACCTACAGTCACCATGCTTACGAAGCTTTCCGTACTCTAAAAGCAACGGCAGAAGGAAAAACACCTTTTACAATTAAAGATGTTGATAAACTAAAATGGATGTGTGAAAAGGTTGGTATAGATACTAATCAAGAAGTAAATGACATGGCAATTGAGCTTGCAGTTTTACTTGAAGACCAACAAAGAATTGGGGTAGAAGAAGAGAATATTATGGTTAAAGCCTTTGCTCCAAAGAAAAGACAGGAAAAATGGAGAGAAATTGGGATATATCCAGCAGGAACTGTTCATGAGGAGCAAAACTGCGTAGCAAGCTGCTTAACAAACGTAGATGGAAGCCACGTATCACTTGCTATGAAGGCTTTAAGGCTTGGTATAGCTACAATATACAACACCCAAATAGGACTTGAAATGGTTCAAGACATATTATTTGGAACCCCAACTCCTCATGAAGTAAACGTTGACCTTGGTATAATGGATCCAGAATACGTAAATATAGTATTTAATGGGCACCAACCTTGGGCAGGAGTTGCAACTATGCAAAAGGCTAGAGGAATGGATGTACAGGATAGAGCAAGAGCAGCAGGAGCAAAAGGACTTCGTATAGTAGGTTCCATAGAAACAGGTCAAGAGCTTTTACAAAGATTTGATGTGGATGATATATTCGTAGGACTTATGGGTAACTGGCTTGCAATAGAGCCTCTTCTAGCAACTGGTACTGTTGACGTATTTGCTATGGAAGAAAACTGTTCTCCACCAGCTATAGATATGTATGCTGAAAAATATCAAGCAACTTTAGTTGCTGTAAGTACCCTTATTGATATGCCAGGCTTAGAGCATAAGATTCCTTATGATCCATCTGAAGTGAATGCCATGGCAGATAAATTAATTGACCTTGCTATAGAAAACTTTAAGAAGAGAAAAGACAACGTAAAACCAATGGTGCCACAAATGACTACAAAAGCTATTGCTGGTTTCTCAACAGAAGCAGTTTTAGGTGCTCTTGGAAATAAACTTGAGCCACTTGTAGATGTAATTGTGGCTGGAAAAATCAAAGGAGTAGTAGCTCTAGCAAACTGTTCAACCTTAAGAAATGGCCCACAGGACTGGATGACAGTAAATCTTACAAAAGAACTAATTAAGAAAGATATATTAGTTGTTGCTGGTGGATGTGGAAACCATGCTCTAGAGGTTGCAGGACTTTGTAACTTAGATGCAAACAATACTATGGCTGGAGAAGGCTTAAGGGAAGTTTGTAACGCACTACAAATACCACCAGTATTAAGCTTTGGAACTTGTACAGATACGGGCAGAATATCAATGCTAGTTACGGCTCTTGCAGATCACTTAAATGTAGACGTACCAGATCTACCAATCGCTGTAACTGCGCCAGAATGGATGGAGCAAAAGGCTACTATAGACGGCGTGTTTGCTGTAGCATATGGAGCATATACTCATTTATCTCCTGTCCCATTCATTACAGGTGCTCCTGAATTAGTTGATTTACTAACTAATAAGGTAGAAGGAGTAACTGGTGGTAAGGTGGCTCTTGGAGATGATCCTGTTCAAGTTGCTAATGATATAGAAGCTCATATAAATAGCAAGAGAAAAGCAATGGGCTTAAGCTAATCCTATAAAAAAAGAGGGGATTCTTAAATTATTATTTAAGAATGCTCCTCTTTATCTTTTATTAAGCAAATATTACAATTACTAAATTTATTTTCTATAATGATTTTTATAAAATAAACTAAGAATAATTTTGTAATCTATCACATTACTTAAATATGATAGAGGTATATTCATAAAAGTGAAAATACATTTATTCAATTTACATATACATAATTGTTTGGTAGAATTATGTATTACAACAAGATAATGAGGAGAGATAATATGGATTTAGAAAGTATTAAAGCAAGTGTAGTTACAAATGTTTATCACATTCATGCAGAAAAAAATGTACCTCTTCATAAACACCCTAAAAGTGATGAAATATTTTATTGTATTAAGGGAGAAGGTTTTGGAGTTTTAGAGGATGGAGAAGTTCAGCTAACTGTTGGAAAAGCTTTTATAGTTCCAGCAGGAGTGATGCATTCTCTAAGAACTGATAGTAATCTTTATGTTACCTCCTTTTTAATACCTGTAGTTGAATAAGTAACAGTAAATAGTTGATAGTTAATAAGTCCTTTGGTGAGCGTAGCCGAAGGATTTATTTTGTTTTTGAGGAATATATAGGTCTTATAGGATGTAAATTTATTTTACTCAGATTTTAAATCATTACTTAAACTAACTATTATATAATAATTATCGTAAATAATATAAAGAGGAAAGGGCAAAAATAAATTAGGATAAGTATTGGGCTATGAATTTTGTTAATATTAAGAGTAACTCAGATATTTACACTACATTGAGCCTATCTATCTCGTTTAGGGAAATTATTTTCAGGAAACAATAGTTTAAATGTTGAAGTAATTTTTCTATATAAGTAAAATTGTAGTAATAGCGGAATAGTAAAATAGAAAGTATAAAGGGGAGAAGTAAGATGAAAAAGAAATCCTTAATAATATTAGTAGTTTTGTTAGTTATATTGATTCCAACCTTTGTATTAATTATAGGTAAGGAGAAGAATAACATGGAAAAACCAACAAGTACAAAATTAGAAAATAAAGAGCCAAAAAGAGGAGAAAATCAAGGCATAACTGTGAATAAGCTAGAAGTGCTTTATGTTAATCCAAGTGAAGCAGAAAAAATTTTAGGAACAAGTTATACTAACATAAAAAGACTAAAAGGATATAAGTTAATAACTGTAAACAATGATGTGTATCTTTATATTGGTCTAGGAAAGAAGAATACAGGAGGATATGACTTAGAAGTAACCCACTTAGAGGACAATGAAGGAATCTTAAATGCAGAAGTAAATGTAAGAGAACCAAAAGACACAGATATAGTAACTCAAGCAATAACTTATCCTCATAAGGTTCTAAAGCTTAGCTTTTCACCAAGAAAAGTTAATATTAAATCTATGAATACAGAAGATGTTTTTGAAGAAGTTGTTCCTGAAGGAGTCAGTCAGTAGTAAAACTATGTTGAGACTAATTTATAGTAATTTTCATAAGGATAAGGATTACAAAATAGTAAAAGTAGTTAAATCTTCATAAAAGCAATGACTATTATATTGTATTATTATATAATATAAACAAAGAATTATATGATTGAGGTGAGAGAAGTGAGTCTAGCTGAAAAACTTATAAGAGATTTTGAAGATCTACCAGAAATTCAAAAAAGAGAAGTTATAGATTTTGTTGAGTTTTTGAAGATAAAAAATCAAAGAAGACTAGAAAAGATGATGGATGAAGTTATATTTGAGAATAAAGAAGCATTAGATGAGCTTGCTAAATAATGGAACTTTTAGAACTCAGTTGTTGCTCACGGCCTCATAAATAATCATGGCTTTGTAGACGGAAACAAAAGAATTGGAATAGCAGTTATGCTATTATTACTGAAAATGAATAATATAATGATAAAGTATACTCAACAGGAATTAATTAGTCTTGGATTAGGTGTAGCAGAAGGCAGACTTAAGGAAAAAGATATACTAACATGGATTGAAAGTCATAAATAATAAAATAGAGATAAAAAGGACTTCTCATTGTTGCATCCTATGCATTATGAGGTAGTCCTTTTGTTATGAATTCAAATTTCTACAAATCTTGGCTTAAATTCTTTAGTAGAAGAACCTAAATCAATACTTGTGTGAGGAAGGGATTTACTCTTTAACAGATTATCTGCATAAGTTAAACCTGTGATTTTATATGAACAATATTAGAATAAATCTTTATGAAAGATAATGAAGCCAACTATACATAGATTTTTTAGGTTTAATGGATAATAAGAAAAAGAGAATTTGGAGGTAGAAATTATGAAGAGAGATTTAAGCAGAAGAAATAAAAGCTATACTATAAGAGAAGTTGAAGATAATTTAAATGGAATGACAAATCATATAACAGAAGGTTCGGATGTAGGAAGCGAGCCTTTTCCTTTTACTGAAGAAGAAAATAAGACTAAAGAGCAATTTCATTTTGGAGCTATTCAAAGTAATAGACCTTTATAATTTATGCAGATAAAACACTGAAATATTAAAGTTATGCTGGAGCCTAGGTAGGCTACGGTATAACTTTAATCATCATTTTAAAACACCATTAAGAAAATAAATTATAACACAAAGGTTAATTGCTCAAAAAAGTATTATAATCTATTCCTTTGTGGCATAAATTGGATTAATATAGAAATATGTTATTTACTTTCAGAAGCCTTATTAAAATCATGGGGGAGTGGATATGTACTTAAGGAGAGAAAGTGTTAGAAATAGAAAAGGTGGAACAAATAAATTTAAAGCTTGGATTAAGATATTATTTTTTATTCATTTAGCAGCTTATATTGCTGTGAATGGATTCTTAGCCTTTGTAAACTTCTTTACATGGAATGGCTACTTATGGTTTGTGTGGCCTTTATTTTCATGGGGAATAGGAGTTATGATACATGGAGTAATTACACTGTTAGCAATTTATTTATGTAGTAGCACACAGGATGGACAATCTAATTATATAAACAAGTAAGATGTTATGGAGGAGAAAAAAATGAGTTATTTACTAAAACCTTTAAAAACTAAAAAACTAGAATTAACTAACCGCTTAGTTATGCCACCTATGGCTACAGCTAAATCCCAAGGTGCTGGTGAGGTTAGTGAGGAAATTTTAAATTATTATAAGGAAAAATCAGAAGGAGGATACATCTCCTTAATCATTGTTGAACATAGTTTTATAAATCAACAAGGGAAGGCTGGAAATGGTCAGCTTTCAGTAGCACAGGATAGTGACATTGAAGGATTAAAAAAGCTAGCAAAAGTAATTCAGGCAAATGGTTCCAAGGCAGTAATGCAAGTCAACCATGCAGGGGGAGCAGCAACTAGGGAAGTTACAGGAATGGCTCCAACAGGGCCATCAGCAACAGAAAATCCTCGTTTTAAAGATAGAGAAGTACCACAAGAACTATCTAAGGAAGATATAAAAAATATAATAAAAGATTTTGCAGAGGCAGCAAGACGTACTAAGGAAGCAGGTTTTGATGGGGTAGAAATTCACTCAGCTCATGGATATTTACTTAATCAGTTCTTTTCTCCACTTTCTAACAAGAGAACAGATGAATATGGTGGAGATGTAAATAGCCGTATTAGGATTCACCTTGAAGTAATTGAAGCTGTGAAGGAAGCAGTAGGGGATGAGTTCCCAATACTTTTAAGATTAGGTGCAGCAGATTATATTGAAGGTGGAACTGTGGTTGAGGATAGCATAGTGGCAGCTAAGGCTTTTGAAAAGGCGGGAATAGATATTCTTGATATTTCTGGAGGCTTTTTAGGTTATGTGATGCCAAATGCAACAGAACAAGGATACTTCTATCCTTTAACAGAAGCAATTAAAAAGGAAGTTTCAATTCCAGTAATTTTAACAGGTGGAATCGTAGATGCTGAGGCTGCTGAAAAACTTCTTGGAGAAGATAAAGCAGACCTAATTGGAGTTGGAAGAGCAATATTTAAGGATTCAACTTGGGCGAAAAGAGCAGTAGAAAGTCTGAGTTAGTAGAAACTAAAAGTCAGCAAAAGCATGGTAAAATTGCTTAGTATAGGTTTTAATGACGAGAGTTTATTTTATCATCTTCAAAAGGTCTTAGGGGAATCAAGAAAGGTTTATTTATACGTTAAGTACCAATTTTGGTTCCTTATAAATTCTATAAGATTATTAATTTAGGAGGATTATAATGAAATTTTGTTGGAGTACACTAAAGGTTAAAAATATGGAGGAATCACTTAAGTTTTATGAAGAGATACTTAATCTTAAGGTAAATAGAAGATTCAATGCTGGTCCAGGAATTGAAATTGCCTTTTTAGGGGATGGAGAAACAAAGATTGAATTAATATGTGATAAAAACAATGAAGATATTAATGTTGGAAAAGATATCTCTTGGGGTTTTCAGGTAGATTCAGTTGATAAAATGATTAGTTTTCTTAAAGAAAAAGGCATAGCAATTGCGGATGGTCCTATCCAACCAAATCCTCATACAAAATTTTTCTATGTAATTGATCCAAATGGTTTAAAAATTCAATTTGTGGAAAATATGTAAGGGGTTTCGAAGAATGTAGTAAAGTTTTAGAAACACTATTAAATTTACAAATTAAGCGGTTAAGATACTTACTAAAGGTTTAGAGCAGGGGCTTTAAACCTTTTTGTTTCCATTAATTTTGAAGTAATAAATAGAGTGTATTGATTAAATCAGTACACTCTACTATTCATAGTAAATGAATAAATTATCCATATTAAATTTGAACTTTTCTTCAAATAAGTGTTACTTTAGATGAAAGTAAAAGTATAGCAATTTATTAAGTATATTACCTTAACTAAAAGTCATAAGTTGATTATGGTTTATAGAAGAAATGCATTCATAAGATAAGGTACTACAAAAGCCTCTATAAAAGCAGCTATAAGTAACATGGGTAATATAATAAAAATAAAAGCATTTTTAATTTCAACAATATACTTCTTTGTTGGAACTTTTTTCACCATTGAAGTAGTGATACTTAAACAAAGGTGAATTCCAATACTAAAAGAATATAGTACTGCTGGAATTTCGAAAATTCCATGTGGAACCAATGTAACTAAAGCAATTAAAAATACATTTTTTTTAAGAATATCAAATCCTGCTAATAGCAGTCCTACAGGATAGGCATTTCTAATGCATGCTACGACAGGTAAAAATACAAAGGGAAGGAATCCACTCAATATAGTAAAAAAACAAACAATTAAATTATTAATAAAAATCTGGCCAAATACATTGAAGGCTGTATCATTTAAAGCTAGTTGAGAAGCTTGATTATCTAAAATACTAATCACATTTTCTGGATTTCTTGTAAATATAAACTTTGTAATAATTAAGGAAGTAAAGAAAAGAAAAAAGCAAAATAAAAAATATTTAAATATAACCTTATTAAATTCTATAAATTCATTAGTAAAAATTTTTTTCATAATGTCCTCCTAAAAAGCATATTTAAGCTTAATAATAAATCACATTAATTGACAGTTTACATCTGGATAAGAAGGATTGTATCCTCAAAAGCTGAAAGAAATCAAATTATCTTCTTATAAATATAACAATAAAAGAATAAAGCAATATAACAATATATAGTATTCATGCGGGTTCCAGGGATTAGACATATATAAATTATATACTGCAAACATAACAAGTAAGGCTTAATTAGAAGATTAAGCTTGTATATAGCCTATATTTTGTCAGATAAGAGGTAGGCTTAAAATTATTTCAGCTTGTACATAAATATAATTATAGTGTAATATGGAAATAAAACAATATCTTGTAAGAAATTTGGTAATACTTATATAACAGGAAGGTTAAAGAATTAAAACCTTAAAGATTTTATTTGCAGACAAGAAAAGTTTTATTGGGAATCTTAAAAAAATGAAACGGTTCATTACTAAAGGGAGATTACAATGATTTTAAATTCTGATTTACTTACAAAGCTAATTTTTTTCACAATTATTATACATATAGTAGACACCTTAGCCTACTCTGTTAGGTTGAATTCAGTTAAGAGTGGAAATTTTGCATTATCAATGTCTTTGTTCAATATTATAGTTTTAGTGGCAAGAACTGCAAACATGGTTCAGGCTCCACTGATTGGATTAATTATTGATAGAAGCATTAATGCTAACCATAATCCTATTATGGAAATTAGATATACAGTGTTTGGAACTACTATTGGTACGGTAATAGGAATTTTACTAATACCTACCTTTTTGAGGATTTTTTCTAAGGCTGTTACAAAACTTGAGGAGACAGGTTCTGTTCCAAGCTTAGTATTACAATCACTAAGCCTTGCAAATATAAAGCGTGTAGCAAGAAATACTGTATCACCATCAAGAAGTATGATTAAAAATCTCAGGTATAAAAATATTCCTAAAAGATTACTATTAATAAATATTTTTATAACTGGGGTCTATACAATAGGAGTGCTAGCAGCTTATTATGCATCAACCTTTAATCCCGCTAATAGGGTAGCAATTTCCTCTTCTTCAGGAATGATTAATGGAATTGCAAGCATACTACTAACTCTTTTTATTGACCCTAAGGCAGCAATGATAACCGATGAGGCAATGAGAGGAAAGAGAGAATATGGAGATGTTAAAGCCTTAGTAATAGTGCTCATTGGAACAAAGCTTCTAGGAACTTTACTAGGTCAGGTGCTATTAGTACCAGCAGCTAGAATCATAGAGTTTTTCTTTAGATAGTAAATAAATTTAATAAATGAGGGAGAGTAATATGGCAACATGGATTGCACATTTAAGAGTAGGGGAAAAAATGTTAAAAAGAGATTTTAACTTGGAGGTAACTCCATTTCTAATTGGAAATATTGGGCCAGATTCAGGAGTACCAAATGAAGATTGGAGCAGTTTTAATCCGCCAAAGAAAGTTACCCACTGGTTAGATAAAGATAAAAAAACTGATGCTGAAGGGTTTTGGAATAAGTATTTAAGTAATTTAAAAGTAAAAGAAGATAAGGAAAGATACTCTTTTCTATTGGGGTATTATGTGCATTTACTTACGGATATTCAGTGGTCAAAGCTTTATAAAAAGAAGAAGGAGCTTCCACTTTATAAGAATGGTCTAGAAAAGGATTCAAACTTTATTTGGACAATAAAAAAGGATTGGTATGGGTTAGATTATTTATATTTAAGTAAAAATCCACAATCCATGTTTTTTACAGTGTTTAAAAATGTTAGACAAGTTCCAGATTATCTAGATTATTTTCCAAAGGGAGCCTTTGAATTGCAAGTTAAGTATATAACTCAGTTTTACCTAGGAGAAAATGAAGAGACCAAAGAAAACTTCATATACATAACAGAGGAAGAAATGGACAAATTTATTGAAGAAGCTACTGAAGAGATTGCAAGTATATTAAAAGAAAAGTTATGTTAATTGAATTAAGTTAAGCTATAGTCTCAATGTTAAGTCATAAGGTAGTAGAAAAAAGAGAGAATAAGTGGGGGGAAAGTTTATACTTATTATCTTAAGGCTTTTATTAAGGTGTAAGATAAGGGGATATAAAAGGTTGAAAATATAAAAGAAGAACATAAGAGGGGATTCTAAGTTTATGAGAATAGATGAGATGATTTGTAGCTTTCCAAAGGAGTTAAAAGAACTTCTTGAAGGTTGTAGTTATGAAGAAAACAAAGTAGGCTGCTCAAATACTATGGTTTACAAAGTTATAAGTAAAGATGAAAATGACAATAGGTATTTGAAAGTAAGTAGCAATGAATTTGAAAACTTCAACTATGAAGTTGATTTGCTAAATTGGATGAAGGGAAAGTTGCCTGTTCCTGAAGTGCTATATCATGGACACAGTGGAGAATATGAGTTTTTCCTTATGTCCGAAGTTTGTGGCAAGGATTCTTCAATGATAGATGAGGATACTGACAAGGTAAAAGTGGCAAAAGCTTTAGGTAGAGGATTAAGATTAATTCATAGTGTACCAATTAAACACTGCAATTTTGATCAAAGGCTAGAAACTAAATTAAAGATTACAGAATTTAATGTGCAAAATGGTTTAGTAGATGAGGAAGACATAAAAAGTACTGACCCCAATATTACCCCAGAGAAAATATTAAAAGAACTACAAGATAATAAGCCTAATAGTGATGATAAGGTGTTAACTCACGGAGACTATTGCCTTCCTAATATCATATTGGATAAGGACTACAATATTTCAGGCTTTATTGACTGGGGAAGAGGGGGAATCTGTGATAGGTACCAAGATATAGGCATCGGGTGTAGATCCATAAAAAGCAATTTAGGAGAAGAAATGGTACCAATATTTCTTGAAGAATACGGCTTAGATAAAATTGACTATTCAAAGATTCATTATTATATATTATTAGACGAGCTATTTTAAAAATCTACAACAAACTTATGTAGCATTTACTAATAGGTTTGTATAAAAGGTCAAAGTGATATTAATTATCTTAATATTACTTTGACCTTTTGTGAATTATGCCATAGTGACAAGGGCTTTAGCCAGTTATAAATATAAATATGTTTAAAATAAATGAAAGAAAATTTAGAAAAAATAAAAAATAATTCTTGATATAATTAGTAACAATGTATATAATTGTAATATAAGTTTTAATGATTATTTGGAAGATGAATTATCTCATGATTTTTGGTGGTAATTCTTAGCTTAAAATTAAGCTTTCATGGAACAAAGTACATTTGTTTGAATTAGAGTTTCTTCCAAAGTAGTTGATAAAATTAATTTGTGTTTATTTAAGGAGGTTCTATTAATGATTAGATATACTTGCTAGTAATTTTCAAAAATGAAAATTCAAAAGAAGTTTTTCCATACCTAGTTATTAGGTCTTTTTGTGATGCTTCTTTAATAGTAAGTTGAAAGAGTCATTTTATAGAATCTAAATATTATATTGTTTTTCAATTATGTGCTTTAAGTTTTAATATGAAGTTTTTAACATATTAAATGCTTTAAAAAAGCCTAAATTTAATTTATCTATATGAATTATTGGTGGGTTTCTTAAAGTGTATGAACTTAGCTTTGCTAGGTTTGTTTATGTGCAAGCAGTTTTGAAAAATAGAATAGGTATTTATGACTATAGGAAGGCAGTGCTTTCTTATAGTCTTTTGTTTTTTTGATTTTTACTACAGCCATAGGTGCACTTCATAAAAGAACATAATTAAAAATAAATAAGGAAATTAAGCAATTACAGGCTTCCTTAGTTAAGGTTTAATTTATTTAGGTTCAAAAAGCCTTAAGGGAACCAGGGTAGGACTCATGTATAAGTTAAGTATTAACTACGGCTCCCTATATAATAGGAAAAAGTTTAAGTTATTTAGGGGGATTAGGATGATAAAGAAAATTTTAAATCAGCAGGAGGAATGGGGGATAAAATGATTAAAAGAATAACAAATTTTAAAGCAACGTCAGATTTAAAAAAAATATTTCAGCTATCTTGGCCAGTAATGGTGGGTATGATACTCCAAAGTTTACTTGGAACAGTGGATATGATGTTTATATCTATCCTTGGAACTACACCACTTGCAGCATCATCCATAGCTAACTCAGCAACCTCAGTGGTATTTGTGTTTTCAACCTTAGTTTCTGCAGGGGTTATAGCTTTAGTTTCAAGAAGCTATGGGGAAGAGGATATGGACTCCGTTAGAAAGTTTAGTGGGGAGGCCTTTCTAATTTCACTAATTATTGGAGGAATTCTTAGCGTTCTTTGTTATATCTACACGGTGCCAATAATAAAGCTTATGTTTAATCCAGGACCTGAAATTGTAGGGTTTGCAAGAGAGTATCTTTCAGTAATGTTTATAGGAACAGTATTTGTGTTTTTAAATTCAGCGGCAAGAACAATTATGCAGGCCCTTGGAGATACAAAAACACCTCTTTATATTTTTGGAGCATCAAATATAATTAATGCAATCTTCACGCCTTTATTTATGTTCCCTTTAAATATGGGAATAGCAGGTGCTGCCTGGGCATCTGTATTATCTATGGTATTTTCAATAGTAGCTATAGCTTATTTATTAGTTAAAAGAATTTATAATAAGAGTTTTATAAGTTTTCTTAAATCTATGAAGTTAGAACTAAGTAATACCTTAAGAATTTTAAAGATTGGAAGCTGGGCATGTATACAACAAATTGCAAGACCTATAACAGGAATGCTAATGGTAAGGCTAGTTTATGAAGTAGGGGGAAATTCAGCTTCAGCAGCCTTTGGAGCAGGAGGCCAATTATTTAACTATACTTTTATATTTCTTGTAGGATTATCTACAGCTATTGCAATTATGGTAGGTCAGAGCCTTGGAAGAAAAGATATTCATGGCTGTGACAATATCATAAAAGAGGGTATGAAACTGGCAGTTTTTAATATGATTTTATTTGCAATACCTTATTTCATTTTCCCGGAGGGAATCATGAAAATATTTTCAAGAGAATATGAAGTTATAAAGGTTGGAGCAGAGTATTTAAGAATAGTTTATGTTGGAGTAATTTTTGTTATATTCCCAACAATTTATGGAGGAGTTTTTCAGGGAGCAGGGGATACCTTCCCTCCTATGATTTCATCCTTAATTGCAAATGTGGTGTTAAAGTTACCAATTGCATATTTACTAGCTAAGACTTTTAACATGGGAACTAATGGAGTATGGATAGCAGTAGCCCTATCTGTAATTATTGAAGCAGCAATCATAATTATTTATTTTAAACGAAACAAGTGGAAAGAGAAGGTTATTTAAAATGTTAATGAAAGTAAAAATGAATAAAGCTATAAGAGACTTTTTAGAAAGTGATCTTATTTATAATTTAAATGTATTAGGTGTAATAGATAACATGCCTGATGCAGAAATATATGTGGATGATGAAGAAGCTCCTAAGGGAGTAATGGTTAGAAAGGATTATTTTAACTATATATACTCGGAAGATGATAAATTCATAGATGAAATGTTAGAAAGTCATTTTGTAGAAGGATTTTTTGGATTCTCAGGGCTTAAAAAATCTATAGCAGATAAAATTAGAACCAGATTTATGAATTCTTGGGAAAGCAAATGCAATCTATATTACTTACCTGAAGAGGCTTTAGATTTAAGCTTAATCAAAACTCCTGTTAGAGATATAGATGTAAAAGATGCTGAAGTAGTTGATAAGTACTACACTTATAGATCACCTTGGAGCATTCATGAAATAAGGGAAGATATAACAAATAGACCTTCTTCAGCAGTATATGTGGATGGGAATATTGCCTGCTGGGTATTAATTCATAAAGATGATTCTATGGGAATTATGTATACCAAGGAAGAGCACAGACAGAAGGGCTATGCGGTGGATGTAACCATTGATCTTGCAGAGAAAATCATTAAAAGAGGAAAGATTCCTTACCTACAAATTGTTGAAGGAAATAGCATGTCCCCAGGACTTGCTAACAAGTGTGGATTTATTCCCTATGGAAAATGTGAATGGTTTGGAATAAATGTAGGATTTCCTAAGGAAACAGTAGAAGCAAGCAAAAAAGGAAAAGAAATATTTATAGAAAACCTTTTAGAACCTCTTAAAAATAGGTTAAGGATTGATAACATTACAGAAAACCATGGGTATAACACCATGTTTGAGTTAGATAAAATAACTTGTAAGGTAGATGACTTTAAGGTTGAGGAAGTCAAAGATAAAGAGAATATCAAAAAGTGGTGTGAAATAGTTACTTCAGCTTATTGCAATAATAAAGAAGAATTTAAAGTATTCAATGATGAACTATTTGCCACTATGACTAAAGAAGAATTACCTTTTACTCTTTATCTAGGATACTTAAATGGAAAGGTGGTTTCAGCAACTTCTACTGTAAGATTTGAGGAAGTGAGCTACTTCTACTTTACTACTGTGTTAGAAGAAGCTAAAAATAGAGAAATTGAGATGGCAACTATAATTGAAGCTTCCAGATTAGAAATGGAAAAGGATATGGAATTAGTTATAGTCCAAACTTGTAAAGAAAAAATAGACTTATATGAAGAATTGGGATTTGTATTTATACCAGAAGAGAAATTAGTTTAATTAAATCTAATATGTGGATTTAACCACTTAAATTTAATTCAACTAAGAAAAAGCTATGATATAAGATCGTATAAAGATAAGGATATAGATAGAATAGGAGTTAGTTTTAGGGGGATTAGAGGAAATTATACAGTAAAGATGAGGGGAAGGGTTAGTATGAAAAAATCATTACTTAATAGTAAGATTATTCTTCAATTAGAAGAGTGTTTTAAACGATATGGTGATAAGGCTGTAGAAGAATTTTTGTATGATTTAAAAAAGTCAGGTACTCCAGTAATAGAAGAGATTGAAAGTGATACCAAAAATAATTTAGTTACTTTTGTATATCAAGGTGATAAAGATTGTACAAGTGTTTTGTTTGTACCAAATATAGGACAAGATAGATTTAAAGATAGTTATAAAGATTTTCAAATGCAAAGAATAGTAGGAACGGACATATGGTACATTACTTATGAAATAGAAAATGATATGCGGTTAATGTATTACTTTTCGCCAAATGATCCACTAGATAATAATTGGGGTGATAGATATGATAATAGATTCGTATATGATAGATTCAATAAAAAATTAATAACCTTTAAGGTGGAAAATGAAGAGGCATATAGTAAAAGCTCTTATGTAATAATGCCAAAAGCACCAGAAGACAAGTGGACGAGAAAAATAGAAGATGTACCAAAAGGCAATGTTAAAGAATATGGCTTTGAAAGTGAAAACTTAAAGGATAAACGCAGAGTTAGAGTTTACACACCTTATGAATATTCTAAAGAAGAAAAACCCTATGGATTTATGGTTCTAACAGATGGTGATGATTATATATATTATCTTTCTGCAATAGAAACACTGAACAATCTTATAGCTTCTAAAAAAATACCTCCTATAGTTGCAGTGTTTATTGATTCAAAAGAAGAAACAAGAGATGAGGAGCTTACCTGTAGTGACTCTTTTGCAGAAGTTGTTACAAAAGAGTTAATTCCATGGATTAGGCAGAATTATAATGTTTCTAAAAGTCCAGAAGAGGCAATAATTTGTGGGATTAGTTATGGAGGATTAATGGCAGCTTACTTAGGGTTAAACTATTCAAAGATATTTGGGAATGTTCTTTCTCAATCAGGTTCTTTTTGGTATAAGTCAGTAGGGTTTAGTGATACTAAAGAGGATTGTTTTATGAGTGACAAGTTTAAAAAAGTAGCTAAACTGCCACTGAAGTTTTACTTAAATGTAGGAGTTTTAGAACATAAGGAAATGATTTATGCAAATATAAATTTAAGAGAAACCTTAGTATCTAAGGGTTATAAAGTTGATTTTCAATGGTTTAATAGCGCTCATGACTATTTATCATGGGGAGAAACCTTGGCACATGGATTGATTTCTCTTATGGGAACAAAGTAGGTTGTAGAAAAATTGGACTAGCACTAGGTTGTGCGTCCAAAATTATATTGGAATGTTTAAATAGCAATGTAGAAAAGAAGTGGAGATGGAAAGAGTTTATATAAGGAGATTAGTTAGCAACTAGGATTAAAGTACTCCTTCTTGTCCATAGAATAATTAGTATTGGAAGTGTTGATGTAATGTTACAAGAAGAAATATTGCAGTTTATAGAAAGCATATCCCCTCAAGCAAGGGATTATGTACAAAGTTCTTTTGAAAATATTGAGGTATTATACTCTTTGATTACAGATAAAAACAGTGGTGTGTTTGTAAAAATTCATAGTGAGGATTGTTGTGTTTTTTATGCATCTTTTCTTAATGAAGATAACATAGAAGATATTCTAGAGATAATCAAAAATAAAACTAATGAAGATCTTTCAAAAGTAGGTTCAAAAGAAGTATGTTTCAATGTATATGGAAATAACCTGAAAATAATTAATTTAGTAAGAAATTTGGGCTTTAAATTAGATATTGAAGGATACTACCTTGAATATGTCAATAAAGAAATACCTCAACTAAAAAATAGTAATTTAACAGTTAAAGGCTTTGAAAGAAGTATGTTAAAAGAATATGTTCATTTATTTGATAGTGCATATTATCAAATAAATATAGATAATCATTGGGAAATAAATAGCTATGCTAAAAATGAAGATCAATTTCATGAAAAACTTAATACTTTGAATAAACATAACCAAGTTTATTCATTTTGGATAGATAAGGAATTGATTGGAGCTTACATTTTAAAAGAGAACTATATTATGGATTTTGTTGTAAATCCAAAACATCAAAACAAAGGGTATGGAAGTTATATATTAGCACACTGTGTAAAAAACATGAAGGAAACTAAGGCTATTGATAAGGTAAGACTGGGAGTGGTAAAAACAAATACTGCTGCTAGAAGGTTTTATGAAAGAAATGGATTTATTGAGGTTTCATGCTATTCAGAACACACATATAGCTAAGGTTATAAAAGGTTAATCCCCTTAGGGGTAAGTCAGGAGGAATTATTATGAAAATCCAAAAAATAAAAAATAGAGGTGTTTTATTTACATATACTACCTCTTCGGGGTGGGATTTAAATATTCATCTAATTATGGGAGAAAAATATAATTATATCATTGATACAGGATTAGGTTCTTTAAGTATGGAGCCAATTAAGGAATATATAAAAGATAGCAATAAACCTATTATTGTAATAAATACACATTATCATTGGGACCATGTGTGGGGAAATGGTTCATTTCAAAGTTCCATAATTATATCCCATAAACTATGTAGAGAGATCATTGAATCAAATTGGGAAGAGATGATGGATAAGAATAAGCAGTATTGTCAAGGGGAAGTAGAAATGTATCTTCCTAACTTAGTTTTTGAACAGGAGCTTTATTTCCCAGAAGATAAAATAAGAATTATATACACACCTGGGCATACCATTGATTCCATAAGTGTAATAGATGAGGAAGAAAAAGTGATTAATGTAAGTGATAATATTGGGGATAATCTTGATGAAATTATTCCTAATATTTATTGTAAAAAAGAGCTTTATCATGCCACTCTTTTAAAGTATATGGATATGGATTTTGATACTTGTATATCAGGCCATAATGTAATTTTAGGTAAGGAAATTATTGAGAAAATATTGAGTATTCTATAATAATTTCTACTATTAAGGAAATTTTAATTTATTGCTATGCAAAGAGTAAAAATAAGTAGTATGAGGAGGGGGAAAATGGAAGATCTTCTTTTATTAAAAATACAAGAACATATGATTGATGAATGTGTGGATTTATTTATTGATACATTCACTAAAGAACCGTGGAATGATATTTACCAATCAAGAGAACAAGTAGTGAAGTTTTTTGAGAATCATTTTATTAATAACTATTTTGTAGGTTATGCAGCTATGCTAGATGATAAAATAGTAGCTTTAAGTATTGGAATGAAAAAGCCCTGGATAAAAGGCTTTGAATATTATATTGATGAATTTTGTGTTAGTTATCAAATGCAGGGCAAGGGTATTGGAAGCTGGTTTATAAACGCAATAGAAGAAAATATTAAAGAACAAGGAATGAATGGAATAATGTTAAACACAGAAAAAGAGTATCCCTCACAAAAATTTTATGAAAAAAATGGATTTAAAACACTTGGTGACTTAATAATTCTTGTTAAGTAGCATGGAAGTTAATTGTAAGGAATTTAGTGGAAGTATGCTCCATGAAATAACATTTAAAATTGACAAAGATTCATTCCGGGATAGTTTAAATATTTGGAATACTAGATGTATGAAAGTTGATAGAGGATTTTAAATTAATGGGGAGATTTAATTGATGAGTTACCAATAGAAGAACTATTAAAGGCTCAAATGTTTATGAATCTAAAATATCTTTTTATGGAAACATGCTTTCTAATATAAACTACTGCAATTTATTTATATTAGATAATTAATGCACAATATAAGGGATTACGATTAAATAAAAGTTTGATAAATTGGGAGGTAGTATATGGAGGTTTCACATATTGTTGAAAGAATTAATGACCTTTTTGATGTAACAAATAAGGAAGTCTATTCTAGTGAATCTGGGGTTACGTACCATGCAGATAGACAAGTTAAAAAAATAGGATACTGTGTTAACCTAACCCTGGAAACTATAGAGGAAGCAAGAATTCATGGAGTTGATATGATGGTGACACACCATCCTGCATGGGATGAAATATATGGGTTAAAAGAGGCGTGCATAGAAACGCTAGCAGAGTATGGTATAAGTCATTACTATAATCACTTACCCCTTGATGACTGTAACTTTGGCACAAATGATAGTTTAATAAAAAAATTAAATTTAGGAAATGTTAAAAAAACTCATGAATGGGAAGGTTTATATTTCGGTAGAATCGCTGAATATGATGAAGAAATTGAATTCAATGATTTAGTAAAAAGTATTGAAAATCTACTTGAAGAACCCGTTAAATCTTGGAGGTTTAATAATAAAGGAGTTAAGCGAGTGGGTGTACTTTGCGGTAATGGAGGGCCAACAGCTTGCCTTAAGGAAGCTGTAGAAAATAAGTGCGATGTGTACATTACAGGTGAATGTAATTTATATACCATTGAATATGCCCAGCTTAAAGGGATAAACCTTGTCATTGGAAGTCATACCTTCACAGAAGTCTTCGGAATTGAAAGTTTAGCATGGAAACTGAAGGAGAAAATAAAAGAACTTGAGGTAGTGAGGCTTAATGAAAAGCATTATGAAGCCAATATAAAATAAGATGGAATAATAGGTGTTTAAAAGCTGATAGTTGATTTTAAATTAAGGGGGAATCTTTGTGAGAGAAGCGGCATATGAAAATTATTTTTGGCAAAATGAAAAGGTAAGACTAAGACCTTGGAGAGAAGAAGATTGGGAATGGATCTATAATACTGGATTTGATACATCTTTAGGTAGGTTAGCAGGATATAAGGTTAATTTACCTCCAACAGTTGTAGAGGCAAAAGAGTATAGTAAGGAAGTTGAAAATTGCAAAACAAAAGATGGCAGAACAGTCTATGCTATGGAAACCTTAGATGGTGTACATGTAGGAAGAATAATTTTTTCCTTAGATGAGGAAAGACACGGCACCTTTGGAATTGGACTTAGGATTGCTAAAGAATATCAAGGCAAAGGCTATGGGACAAGTGCAATGAAGATACTTTTGCAATATGGGTTCATGGAAAGAAGACTAAATAAATGTTCAGCTACTGTTTTAGAAAGCAACGAGGGTAGTATTAAATTGCATAAAAAGCTAGGGTATGACCAAGAGGGTTTACTTAAGGAAAGTATTTATATGAATGGAAGCTATCATAATGAGATATGTTTTGGCTTAACAAAGAAAATGTATTTAAAGAGTATAAGTAATATATGTAAAAAATAGGACCTCAAAGATAAATATGAATGATTTAATAGTAAATGAGATAGGACATGGGAATTTTTAAAAATTATTAGGGACCATTAAATAGATTATTATATAATAAGCAAAATCATGTGGAGGCAACTATGGTTATTGAATTGAATAATAAAAATAAAATAATCTTTGGAGAAAAGATTGATGGTATAAATTATATTCTGAGAGAAGGAGTATATGGGGTAGCATTTAATGATATTGGGCAGGTAGCAGTACTTAAAAATGAATATGGTCATTTTTTGCCTGGGGGGGGACTAGAAGATGGAGAAAAACTAGAAGAATGCCTAGTAAGAGAGTTCAATGAAGAATTAGGATGTAGTATATTTATTGATAAATTTATTGGAGAAGCATCCAAATATTATTTTTCTGAAGCATTCAATCAATATAGACATCCAATTGGATTTTTCTTCAAAGTAATTGTTAAGAATGATGATTTAGAATCAATGGAAAAAGATCAAATCTTAATTTGGATGTACCCTCATGAGTGTATAGAACTTTTACATGAACACCAAGGTTGGGCGGTATCAGAAGCAAAAAAACAACCAAGTTAATATTTGATTTTGAATGGGAAAGGACTGAGAATTAGAAATGAAGGGTATAGGTCAGGAAATTGATTTAAGGGATAATATAAAGTTAGTGTATAAGGATCCAGAGGTGTTTTCTAAATATTATATTATTTATCATGGTCAGAAGTATGCAAATTATTATTTTAGAAAGTCATCATCCTTATTATTAGAGAAAGCAAAACTTATAGATGCGGGTTATTTAATTTTAAAAGATGAGCAGGTTGTTGGTGGGGTTCTCTTAAAGCCTAATTTTATGGCGGATCTATTTATTGTTCCACCATATAAGGACTATGAATTTATAGGAGACAAGGTAATAAAATACCTAAAGAAAATATCAGATAAAAATAAGAATATACTAATTCAAGAAGTGTTAGAGGAGTATTTGCACTTTTATGAAAGTAAAGGGTGTACAATTTTTGAAGATGGTTTTTGGATGACTAGACCTACAGAATCTATGGAAGCCATTGTTCCTGAAAACTATGAGATAAAAGCTGTTAGTGAAGAGCATAAGGAAGGAATTGCAGAGTTATTAATAGCAGCATACTCAGCAAATCCCGCTTTTAAATCAGTGGATAGTAAGGAATGCTATATGGAACATGTAGATAGTGCCATTAAATATAGTAAGAACAATGCTGCACTTTACAATAGTTCAAGAGTAGTGATTTGCAGGGACACAAATAAGGTTGTAGGATCATGTTTGCATATGGAATTTGAAGAACTTCCATTAATTATGAGCTTTGCTGTTAGTCCAGAACATCAAGGAAAGGGAATTGGAAGTTATTTAATTAAGAATTCAATTAGCTGTACAAACACAATTTACCCAGCAACTAGACTATTTGTTTATAGCAACAATCCAGCAATGAAAATTTATGAACACATGGGGTTTATTAAAAACAAAACAATCAACGATATGTATTTAGTTAATGACTAAAGTGCAAAAATAAATTATTTGGGGGAATTAATCATGGAAAGATATAAGAATATAAATTCAATTGAAGAAGTAAAGAAAGTCCTCGGAGATTTTCAAGAGCTATACAAATACAAAGATATTAAAAAGGTTGATAATTATGTAGACGAAGAATTTTCTTCAAGGGAGGGTCTTGCAGTACTTGGTAGCAGCATGGGGCAGTGGTGTTTTAATACTGAGGATATAAAAACGCTTATAAAATCTCATTTGGCTAATGAAAATAACTACTGGAAGGATGTAAATTTCAAATTTCAAGAGGCTAAGATTTTTGCAGATGAAAATGTAGCCTGGGTTGTTTCTATTGGGGTTATTAGAAACACAATAACTGAGGATGAATATATTGAAAATACTATTAAGAAAGTAAAAGAACTATTAGACAGGGAAGATAGAAGCAAGGTAGATGCCCTTAAAGCGGCAAGCCAAATGGCTAATACATTAAGACAGATAGAAAAAGGTGAAAATTATATATGGCCTGTTAGGTTTACTTGTGTGCTTATAAAGGAAAATCAAACTTGGAAATTCCATCAGATGCAGTTTTCCTTTGATTCTGAGACCTGGCCAGATAGATTAGATGATGAAACTTATATTAAAAGTATATTTGAAATGCCTGAAGTAAATTCAAAGGCTAAGTATGAAGAAGTAAGAAATACCCTTCAAATACTTCAAGATGGATATATAAAAAGAGATGTAAATTATGTTGATGAATATATGAAGGAAGTTTTCTTGCTCAATGAAGACTTAATAGTAATAGGTACAGATGCAGATGAGCTTTGCCTTGGGGTTGATGCTGCTAGAGGAATTGTTGAATCTGATTGGAAGTATTGGGGAGACTTTAAGTTTAATGTAGACAATGCGTTAATTTCAGTTAATGGGGATGTTGCTTATTTTACTACAAAAGCATTTTTAGAAAGAAATATAACGGATAAAACAATGCTTGGCTGGATCAGTTCCTCAAATAAATATACATTTAGCTCTAAGGAGATACCTAAACATAAATTGTTGGAAGCTCTTAATGATACTATCGGGTATATGTACGAAATAGAGAAAGGTGAGACCTTTATTATACCAATGAGGTTTTCAGGAGTATTAGTGAGAAAAGATGGTAAATGGCTTGTTCAACATCTTCAGTACTCGGACTACAATGAGGGCATGCCTGAAGTAAGAAAGTTTGAATAATGGTGTCATACCCCATTGTAAATGTTAAGTCTTTTGTAATTTATGGTGAACTAGAGGGTTTTAAATATATTATAAAGTGAAAGTAATGAAAGAGATTTTTATTAATAAAGATGATATTAGGAGTAGAATCTATCGTTGGGGAGAGCTGATTATATGGATATAAAATTTAAAAATTATAGTAAAGATGATTATTTTAAGGTTTGTGAGTTTCTTATAAAAATATCAAAGCAGAGTGAACAGCACATTAATTGGAATTGGGCTAGATGGGGATGGATGATTCATCATGCTGAATTTGACAATAGTATATCAGATAAAATAGGAATGTGGTTTGATGAGAATGAATTAATTGGAATAGCTACTTATGATCATGTTTTAGGTGAATCAATTTTCCTTGTAGATGAAAGGTATAAATTTCTAGAAGAATCTATGCTGAAATATTGTATTGAGAATTACATGGATGAAAATGGCCTTGGAATAGCAATTAATGATGCAGATAAAGAATCAATTGAATTATTAAAAAGAAATAGTTTTGTAGTAAATGAAAATGCAGAGAATGTATTACAAATAAATCTAGAAACAGCTGATATTGAATATGTTATTCCTGAAAATATAAAGATTAGTAATGTTAAGAACTTAGATGATGTTTTTAATTATAATAAAGTACTATGGTATGGTTTTGATCATGAAGGTGATATACCTGAAGATGAGGAAAACATAGCAAAGTTTAGAAGGATGCTTTCAGCACCTCAAAATAACTTTCATTTAAATGTGGTTGCTAAGGACGGAGATAATTGGGTTGCCTTCTGTGCTTGCTGGTATGATAAAAATACGGATTATGCATATGTAGAACCAGTATGTACAGTACATGAATATAGAAGAAAAGGAATCGGACAAGCGGTTGTATTAGAAAGTTTAAAAAGATGTAAAGAATTAGGGGCTAAAAAAGCTTATGTAATATCAAGGGATGAGTTTTATAAAAACTTAGGATTTGAGCAACACTCACATTACACTTTTTATTGGTATAAAGAATGTAAGAATTAGAGCATTAACAAAGGTAATTGAGAAAAAATGTAGCTTAGCAATATGTTTTTTATCAAGGTGAATTGTATGAAAAATATATTATAAAAAGATTATTAAGGTTCTAAAAGGGGATGGGAGAAAATGAGTGAAGTTATAGTTCATGAAATGAAATATTGTGGTGGAAAAGTAAAATCTGATGTTACCTTAGTTAATTATTGTGATGCTTACTATGAGGATTATCGCAAAATTTGTTGTGATTGTTTTCGTAGTCTAAGTTTAGCTACAAATTTAGATCCTGATGAATTTTACACAAGAGAAGACATGATAAAAAAGAAGGATACAGTTTATCTGATGTTCCTTAAGGAAGAAATGATAGGGTCCGTTGAAATACATGATAATGTAATAGATCATCTCTTTGTAAATGAAAAATATCAAAATAGAGGATATGGAAAGAAGCTTTTACTCTTTGCAATTAACTATTTACAACAGCTTGGAGTTAAAGACATTATCTTGTACGTAGCAGATATAAATAAGGAAGCTGTTAAGCTTTATTTGAATAATGGATTTAAAATTACAAAAACAACAAAAGAACATTGGGGAAATTAATAAAAAAGGGGATTTAATTATGAGAAAGATTGAAATTAATTTATTAGATAAAGATACGAATGGGGCTTTAGAAAAAGTAAAAAAGTGTGATAATGATGCACATATAGAAATAAGACAAGTCCTTGAAAAGTTTCAGCAGGGATATACTGAGAGAAATTTAGAAAAGGTGGAAACCTTTGTAGAAGAACTTTTTATTAAGGGAGAAGATACTTGTGTTTTAGGCACTGCAACTGGGGAACTATTTTTAGGTAGTGAAGAAGTTAAGGAGTTGATTAAAGGTGATTGGGAATATTGGGGAAATGTGAACATTAATTGGGAAGATGCCCATATTTCTATGAAAAATCAAGCTGCTTGGTTTTCAACCACTGGTAATGTAAGCTACTCCTTTGAGCATACTCCAGAAAGATACGATGGCTATGTTGATTTTATTAAAAATATTGCTGAAGATAGTAAGATATCACCAAAGCAAAGGGTGGCTTTTATTAACCAAGTTTTAACCTTAACCTACCATCAACGTGAAGGAAAGAAGAGAGAGTATCTATGGCCAATGGGATTAAGTGGAGTACTTTTAGAAGATGGGGGTGAGTGGAAAATCTCTCATCTACAGTTTTCACTTGCAAAATCTAATTTCCCTGATGAACGATTTGAAAGTTCAGAGGAGTTTATAGAGAATTATAATAATCAAAATAACAAGGTTAAGGAATACAAAAATAATCAGATTACAGAAGAGTTAAAAGTTCTTTTAAGAACCTTAGAATCAGAATTAATTGGGCAAAGTGAAGTTTCAGAGGAAATAGTTAAAAAATGTTTTACAAAATATAATGTACCTTCAATTATAGGCACTGAAAACAACCTACACTTTGGAGTTAATAGTATAAGTGAATTTTTCTCTCAGCAAGGTGACTTAACTCTTTCACTAGACTTAGACCATGCAATTGCTCAAAACAATAAGGAACTTATTTGGGTTGAAGCTACTGGATTGTTAAAGAAAGATATAAGTGAAGATAATCTGGCAGAACTTACTTTAAAGGATCTAGGTAATTTATTTAGCAATGATGTTGAATCTAAGGAAAAAATATTTGCTGCACACAAAGCTGTAGCCTGCTCTTTAAGGGAAGGGGCTTCAGGTGAAGCTTACACTTATCCAGTAAGACTTACAGCAGTGGTATCAAGGGAAGATGAAAAGTTAGTATTTGAAAATATACATTTTTCATTCCCATCTTATTGGATATTTGAAGGGAAACTATAATGTAGAGCCATCTTTAGATTCTAATGATTAGCTAGAGTTTCAAAAGATATAAACTAATGAGGAGTAGTGTAATATTATAAGTTTGGCAGTTTAATGAAAATTATGGTAAAATTAAGAAGATAATTTACTAAGCAATTAAGTAATCAAGGCAGAATTCTAAATCCTAGTACTGTTTTTACTATAAGTTAGTGAAAGTAGAATACTAACAAAGGATTTAATTCTGCCTTGAGTTTTATCCAAATGAATACTTTTAACTTGTATTCAATAAATTATAGAGGTGTAAAATGGAAATAGTTACAGAAAGATTATTTTTAAGGGAACATGTAAGGGGGAATGGTTATGTACCAATATTATAAAGGCATGATTATTAGAGAAGGGGCCAATGGATTAAAAGGCGACACTATAAAGAAAATGTATGTGGAAGCTGGCTGGGCAAGCAATAGTCAACCTCAATGGCAAGATGAAAAGTATGAAATTTGCTTTAAAAACTCAATGTGGGTTTTCACTGTATGGCATAAGGAAGATATCATAGGCATGGTAAGGGTGGTATCAGATGGAGTTATGACTGCTACAATACAAGACTTAGTTGTTAAGAAGGAATACAGTAGAAAAGGCCTAGGAAAAAAACTTGTGGAGTTATGTCTACAAAAATTGCCTCATGGAAATTGGTGGGCACATACAACTCCTGATAATTACGATTTTTATAAAAACTGTGGCTTTGAGATTCCACAGATAGCTACAGGAGCAACAATGACCTATATGGGGTTTGCTAAGGCTAAGCTAGATGGCCATAGGTAGGCGTAAAATCTTAAGTTTGAGAAAAATGGAGCAGTCACTAAAGAAGTATATAGAAGTATAGATGGTTAAAAAGAGAAATTGTAAAACATTAAATTATAATTTAGGCATTATATGCAATTAGGCATCTGAAAATAAATAACAAGTCAAAGATGTAAAGGATATTTTGAGTTCACAAGCAAGCTTGTGCGATAAGGAAACAGGTTCTGCAGATAGTAGAGCTATCTAAGGGTTCTGTTGACGCAGTATAACACAAAATAGCCGAGCATACTGACTTATTTATTTTTTGAAGATGCCTTATACTGAACGGCAATGAAAAGTTAGCATAAGCAGGTAGACTTAATGGATTAGAGGGAGACAAACCATGGAGAGAGTTTGGTCAAAGGATTTAAAAGAATATGATTTAAAGGATGGGTATAGTATTGAGAAGGCTCAGTGGGAGGAGTTCTCAGTATACTTTGCTGTATATGAAGTATTTGAAACTAACATTTGGTTTAGGCAGAGCTTTGATACTTATTGTTCAGTTTTAAAAGATTGTGATATATGTTTTTGGATTAAGAAAGATAATTTCAGAATTGGTGGTGTATTACTAGATTTAAATTATATGAACTGTTTATTTCTTCAACCACCGCATAATGAATATGATCTTATAATAGGCAAGTTAAAAAATTTATTATTAACTTACTCAGATAGTAACAAACCAATTTATGTTGGCACAGTTAAACCAGATAAAGTTAAATACTATCAAAGAGCAGGTTTTAAGAGTGGAGAGTCTAGAAGATGCATGATTAGACCTACGGAGGAATTTCATATAACTTGGGATTGTGATTATGAAATTGTTTCAGTAACAGAGGATAAGAAAGGTGACATAGCAAAGCTATTTACTGAAGCATTTAGTAATGAAAGTAAAGATGGAACAAGTTTTGAAAAAGAGAGTGAATCAGCTGAGTTTTATTTTGCTAAAAACCCGAAAAATACTTTAGTAAATAAAGCGTCTACTCTAATTTATGAAAAGAAAACTAATGAACTAGTAGGTGCATGCCTAATTTCTATTTGGGAAGAATGGCCTAATGTTTATGATATAGCTGTAAAGCCATCCTTTCAAAAAAGAGGACTAGCTAAAAATATGCTAAAAAGGGCATTAACAGTATTAAGAGAAGGCTACCCTACACTAAGACTATTTGTAACATTAGGTAATGAGGCAGAAATGCTTTATCATCAAATGGGATTTTTAGCTGGTACGGAAACAACAGAAATGATTTTGCCTGCAAGATAAAGCCATAAATAATCAATAAAGAAATAAGAAATTGGGTTGGTTTTGTATTATAAGTAAGGGTGAATTAAGTCGTAGTGGTAATTTGGAACGAACTAAATGTGATTCTAATAATCAAGAGGGGGAAATATTTTGGGTGCATTTATACTTGTATTAATTTTTGCTGGAGTATTATTGTACATTAATATAGTTTCTACAATGAAAAAAATTAGGAAAGAACAGGGGACAGAACGTAATACTTTATTTGGGTGTATTTTAGTGGCATTGATTTTATTCTTACTTTGCTTGCTATGAGGTTGATTTTCATGATATAAGGAGTCCAATATAATGTTGAGTATGCTCGTTATAAAGTATGGCACACTTTTATTATATACCGAATTACCAGCAAAGGTATTAATATGTTATATACAGAAAATAGTATAAAAGGAAAAGAGGTGAGTTTTAGTGGGAGTTTAGTGCTTGTTATACACTCTCTCACTAAAGATAACTTATGTTTTTTACAAATTTAGAGACAGAGAGATTATTATTAAAAAATATAAATGTTAAAGATAGAGAATTTATATTTGATATGTTTTCAAATCAAATGGTAAATAAATATTTATTTGATGCAGAGCCATTGACAGATATTAGTGGTGCTGATGAAATTATTGAGTTTTATTTAGAACCTGAACCACGATTACAACATAGATGGATTATTATACGAAAATCAGATGGTGTAAAAATGGGCACTTGTGGATTTCATTGTTGGAATACTTCAAATTCCACTGTTGATGTGGGCTATGATCTAAAGGAACAGTTTTGGGGAAATGGATATATGCAAGAGGCAGTTAAAGAAATTGTTGGATTTGCTAAAGATAAGATGAAGATTGAGACTATAAGTGCTTCTATTTATATAGAAAACAAAAAGTCAGTAAAACTTGCAGAAAGTCTTGGGTTTACTAGGGTGGGTTATTCTACAGAATTATTTAGAGGAAAAGAATATCAGCATTATAGATATTCTCTTATCTTCAATAAGTAAAGGGCTATGCTAAAAATCCATTATAAGAAAGGGTGAAATATGTGAAAGAGAGTGAAATTGACAAGCGAAATATTCTTGATGAGGAACCATTTTCATATAAGGTTACTAAAGATAAGAAGGTCTTTATTTATTGGCAGGGTAAACAAGTAACCATATTAAAAGGAAAACTCAGTGAAGAGTTTTTGGCCAAAATACAAAACGCAGATACAAAAGAAACTCAGCTAGTTATGGCAAAGGTAACTGGCAACTTTAAACATGGTAATGAAAAGGATAATAAGACTAAATATTAATTACTTATAAGTGAAGATATATACAATACTTAATATGAGGGTTATAGAAAAGGGGAATTAAATGAGAAGATATACAGAACTAGAATTAAAAAAGGCACTAGATACAATAGAAGAAGGCAGCACTTTTTCAGAAGTATCAAGGGAAACGGGACTTAATAAAAGCATTCTGGCAAGAGAAAGGAGAAAGAGAAAAAATGAAAAGGGTCATATGAATATAGCTAGAGATAGGGTAAGAATAACTGAAGAAATTATAGATGCATATGAAAAAAATGTTTAAGAGCTATTGAAAGGGGATATAGTGAATATGAAGAAAATATATAAGGCTTTACTTATTGTGCTTGCTACTTTAGCTATCTTTATAGGGTTATATTATATCCAATATCCAACAAAGGAAGATAGAGCAAGTTTAGAAAGTGAAATTCAAAGTTTTCAGGATTTTGAAGGTATAAAGATACAAAATGAAAAAATAATAGACAATAAAATAATTGCAATGTATACATTTAATGGTGGAATGGGCTATGCAATTTTTAATAAAGGAATTAATGGGAGATGTTTACTTACTTCTGCTCATAATAGCAATGGTGATACTATCCTCATTGGCTGTGAAGAAACTAGTAAAGATAGCTACAAAGTTTTTGCAGGTAAGAATTATGACAATAAAATTAACACTATTGAATTTATTGATACAGATGAAAGAAGAATTACAGTAGATGTTTCAAAGGAGGATTATTATATTTTAGCACTAAGTAATCTGAAGGAAGCATCTCCAATGGGAAAATTCAATTTATATGATGCAAACGGAAATAGCATAAAGGAAGAAATTATATCAAAGTATTTACGATATGGTAAAGGCGGGGACTCAAAATTTAAGATGGAACTTAAGATGTTTGATTTATGGTATGTAGTTGTAACTTTTATTAGTGGGATATGTATTTATTTGATTTATAAACCTAGCAAAAAGGAAAACATAGCAACAATAGGATAGTAAGAGGGAGAGTTAAGCTGCTAAAAGTGGATGAGCTTTTAAAAAAGTATTGGACAAGAATTTTGAAGTAATTCAAAGAATCAATATCAGTGTTAATATATATATTATCTTGAAATTAATATTATAATTAGGGTATAGATTAATTATAATTTATTACATAAATGTAGTATTTTAAAGTATATAGATTTTAGTAATGTTACAGGAATAAAGTTGTTTGATTTAATTACAATTTTTATGATAATTTAACAGGGAGAATAATACTATGAATTTTGAAGAAAAAATGAAGATGAATAAACCATATATATCTAAATATGAGGACATGGATCCTACTTTAAAAACAAATGCAAGAAACTTGTTGTGGGAGTTTAATAATACAAAACCAGATGACAATGAAAGAAGGCAGGAAATTTTAAGGGAACTTTTTGGTTCATGCACACCAATGACCTTTATAGAACCAACTTTCCGATGTGATTATGGCTTCAATATTCATTTTAGTGGAATGGCAGTTATCAATTACAATTGTGTCATGTTGGATACTTCACCAATTCACGTTGGGAAAAATGTATTTATCGGACCAGGCACCTGTATTTCATGTGCAGGTCATGCAGTTGATTCAAAGCAAAGAGCTGAAGGGATAGGAGATTCAAAACCAATTACTATTAAAGATGATGTTTGGATTGGAGCAAATTGCACTATTCTCGGAGGAGTGACTATTGGTGAAGGAAGTATAGTGGGAGCAGGAAGTGTAGTAACAAAAGATATTCCAGCAGGTGTTATTGCAGTAGGTAATCCATGTAAAGTACTGCGAGAAATCACAATAGAAGACAAGTGGAATTTGTGTGAATAAGTTTAAATAAAATTAAATAGGGGAAGTCCTTTGGCTTTCCTTAAAACTTATATATTTTTAGCATTATTATAAAACACAGCCTATTATTAAATAGTAATTAAGGGGAAAAAAATGAGTGACGAAAATAAAAGTGGCACTAACTTATGGGATAAGGTTGCATTAAACTTTGGTAAAGTAGGACCAAAGTATTGGGATAGCTTTGGATTTAAGTTGGTTGAACTATCAATCATTGGAAGTGGAGCAAAAGTATTAGATGTTGGAATGGGTAGAGGTGCTTCATTATTTCCAGCAATACATAAAGTGGGTAAAACTGGACATGTTATTGGTATTGATAATTCAGAAGTAATGGTTAGAGAAACCTATAAAGATATTATAAGTAAGAATATAAGTAATGCAGAAGTTAAGGTAATGAATGCTGAGCACTTAGAGTTTCAAGAGGATTATTTTGATAATGTTTTCTGTGGTTTTGGGTTTGGATACCTTATGTTAAGTGAAAATAAACTACAAGGTGTAAAAAGGATTTTAAAAACTTGTGGGCAGGCTAGCTTTAGCATATGGGGAGTACAAGAAGAACAAAAATGGTTGACAAAAATCATTGGTAATTATATCAACAATGATAATAAAAGCATTAATAACAATGCTAAAAACTATATTCCTAAATTTGATACGGTGGATACAGTAACAAAAATATTAAAAGATGAAGGGTTTAAAAACATTAAGGTTTATGAAGAGAATAATGTTGTTATTTATGAAAGTAAAGAACAGTGGTGGATGGAAATGTGGGCTAATGCTGTAAGAGGGATTTTTGAACAAGTAGAAGCTTTGGGCTTAGATAAGCTTGAAGAGTTTAAAAATGATGTATTTAATGAACTTGAGAACTTTAAGAAAGAGGATGGGATATGTTTTAATATGCCAGTTATATATGCTTACGTAGAAAAGTAAGTTTATTATTATAAACAGTTAATATACGAGGAGATGATATTTGTGTGTACAAGCTTTATTTATAGAGGTAAGGATACAATTATAGGAATGAATTTTGATAACAATGGCATGAAATATGCAATAGATACTAAGAATTCTAAGTGGTTCACAGTACTTGTTGATGGGGGCCGTGGAAAATATCCTTCCTTTGGAGTAGATAGCAGTGGTAGATTTTTTAATAGCCTTGTTGTGAATTCAAACGGTAAAGGTCTATATCGAAGACCAAGCAAAAAAGTAACTCATACAACTAAGCTTGTTACAGATATTATAAATGAAGTTATTCATCCTGAGAATTTGGGGGAGTACTTAGATAATATTGAAGTTGTTAATACACCAGACTGGAGTTGTCATAATATGATTTGTGATGCAAATGCAAATGTTTGGGTGGTGGAGCCTGGCCGTGGAAATATAAATAATACAGTAAATGATTCACCATTTTTTGTTATGACTAACTTTTCTTTATGGGAGCATTTACATGAAAATGTTGAAAGTAATTGTCCACGTTATAAAGCAGTTTCTAATGAATTATCAAATGTAGAGGAATTAGATATTAGCAAAGCGTTTAATATATTAAATTCAGTAAGTCAACGAAATGAGGAATGGGTTACAGCCTTTTCATTGGTATACTCAAAAAAAGCACATACTGTATATTACTGTTTGGATGGCAATTTCAGCGAAATAGCAGAGTATAAGTTTCCTATTTAGCTGTAATAGCTTATGAGAAGGCTCTTCATTTAGACAAGCCTTAATTATGATGCTAAGCTAAATTTTACTAAGTATTTAATTAGTAAAAGTTTAAAATGTTATGTGAAATAGCTAAGGAAATGGAGGTTTTAAAATGAGTTATCTCTTTGATTGTATAACGGATTTAGTTTTTGTGAAAACGGAAATAAAACCAGCAGATATAATTTTAGTGCCAGGGGGAAGTCATCCCCAATTGATGGAGAAGGCAGCAGAATTATATAAACAGGGGTTAGCACCATATATATTGCCAAGTGGGCACTATAATCCTAAAATACCTGATTATAACTCAGAATGGGAATTTTTAAAATCCATAGGAGTAAAATTAGGTGTACCAGAACAGCGAATACTAAAGGAAGATCAAGCAGCACATACCTTTGAAAATGCAGAATTTTCATGGAAGGTTATAAAAGAAAACAATATAACTGTAAAAAAGGCTATATTAGTTTGTAAGGCATATCATTCAAGACGCGCATTATTAACTTATCAATCAGTATTTCCAAAGGATATAGAGTTTTATGTTGCATCTGTCTCAGATAAGAAAAATATTGAAGAAAATAATTGGTTCTTAGAGGAAGAAAAAGTAAGCACTGTAATGGGTGAAGTTGTAAAAATAGGTAGGTATTTTGAACCTTATATTAAAAAACTGCAAGAAAAATAAGGGGGAGAATTTAAAACACTAATTAACCCAAGTTAAGAAAGGTATTGGGTACAAGAAGCGAGATGGAACAATAACTAAAAAAATAGTAGAAATAAAGGGTGGGGATTTTATGGAGATTAACATTAGGTATGAAACAGTTTCTAAAATGCTAGAGCTTTGCAGAAAGCACAAAGAAGGAAAATTACAGAGACGAGAGTTAGAAGAATTACTAAACCATGATGATTACAAAGTAGAGTTTGAAAGATATAATCAGAAGGGTTTACCCATGTGTGGTATAGAAAAGGAAGAGTTTATAGAATACTTTATGAATTTTTTTCACTTAGATATCGCAGATATAAAGAATGAAAGATTAAAAATTCATCATGGCCAATACACTTATCTTTTTAATAACTTAGATTTTTATGAGAAAGAAATTGAAAAGTTAAATAGCTTTAGTGTCAATATATTTGAAGAAGGTCTTGAGTACACATTTAATGGGTTGCCAAAACAAGTGAATTTTAATAGATTAGATTTTATATTCACTATTAGTATAGGAAATAGTTTTGGTTGGTTTTACGAACACTACTTGCATTTTGATATACTTTATTTTTTTAAAGCAGTGGATATGAATATATTTAGAAGTTATATTGGACATGAGGTACATCATATAGGTTTCAATAAATTTACTGAGAAAATATATGAGAGAAACCTATCTCTAGAGGATCAATTATATTTATTTCTTGCCTTTGAAGGACTAGCAGTAAAATATTGTAATAACGGACAAGGGATATTAACTAACTCCATATATGACGGAGAAGCTAATATAGGAATAGATAAGTTTACTTGGAAATACTTTGAAAATGATTTTAATCATATGTATGATAATTTTAAAAACCAAATAAGATCTATTAGAGAAGGCAGGATTAAAGATATTGATGAGTTAAATGAAATCATATCAAATTATTGGCTGAATTTATATACTGATGAACAGGAAAAAAGTGAAGTTCCAAAACTTATGCATTCTAGAAATTATTATTTCGGATGTAACATATGGGGATTAATTCATGATATATATGGAAAAGAGAAAGTTTACGAAGTAGTAAGTAATCCTAAGTTGTTTCCAGAAGTATTTAATAAAGCTCTAAAGCACATAGGAAAAGAAGAACTCTATATATAATGAAATAAGGTTTTTTAAAAAGTGGTAGAATAAAATGAATTTGTTCATAATTTAAAGTAAGGAGTTTTAGGAAAATATGATAAAAGTAATGTTTGTATGTCATGGTAACATTTGTAGAAGTCCTATGGCTGAATTTGTGTTTCGCCACATGGTGAAGGAGAAAAAACTTTTGAACAAGTTCCATATAGCCTCATCAGCTACTAGTAGAGAAGAAATAGGGAATGATGTTCACTCAGGAACGAGAAAAAAGCTAAGGGAAGTTGGAATTCCTTGTGACAGCAGGACAGCAGTTCAACTTACTAAGAGGGATTATGAGGAATATGATTATATTCTTTGCATGGAAAGCTACAATATTAAGAATGCACAGCGTATTGTGGGGGAATATAAGGCTGGCAAGATTAGGAGATTACTTGATTTTTCTAGTAATCCAAGAGATATTGCTGACCCTTGGTATACAGGAAACTTTCATGAAACCTATGGAGATATTGTAGAGGGGTGTGAAGCTCTGCTAGAACATATTTTAGAAAAAGGAATCATTTGGTAAAAAGTTTCTCTATTATAATCAATGGAGCGCCGTGAAAAGTAACTTCACAATATAACTTTAATTTAAGTAAAGTATTCACCTACGGGCTTTCATGGTGAAACTTTATTTTATTAATGTTCAAAAGCCTTAGGGAAACTAAGGTACATACAATAAGCAAGTTATGGCCTAAAATTGATTTACTATATATCTACTATTTATTAATTTAAGGGGATTTAGGGGGGGATTTGTATGGCAGCTGATGGTATAGCAAATGCCATTGTCAATTTCATAATTTTTGGCATTGTTTTAGCTATAAGAAAAGCTATAAGTGGTGAAGGATTAAGCTCCTTTCTTATTCATTTTGATAAGAGGGGTATAAAGTTATTTTTAGAGGGATTAATTTTAGGTATTGTACTTGCTGCAATGTACCCGGTTTTAGTTATTATATTTGGATATGGTGAAGTAACTTTTAATGCAGCTAAACTAGGAAGAACAATTGTTATAGCAATACCAGCGGCAATTGGCTTCCTAGCAGTAGCCTTATTAGAAGAAGCTGTATTTAGAGGATATATATTTTTAAAGTTAGAAAAGAAATATTCATTAACTATTGCTTTAATAATTTCTTCAGTGATATTTGGAGGATTACATTTTGGAACATACTCAGGTAGTGAGGGATTTTGGGTAGGGCTTATTAATGCAGGAATAATAGGAGTCTTACTTTGCTTAGTTGTTTATAAGAGTAATTCTTTGATGCTAGCTATAGGTTATCACTTAACCTGGAACTTAACTCAGGAGATAATAATGAGCAAAGGGGAAACGGCAATAGGGTTAATGGTAAAAGGAAGTGTGGGATCAGGCTCGGGGGGCATGTTCGAAACAGAAATCTTAACTACAGGAATTTTGCTTATAATGGCTATGTACATCTTTGTAAGATTTAGGAGAACTGGTAAGAATAGAAGGATGAGTTTAAATAATGAAGCGAATACAAATACAGGTTATATAGATAAGTAAAGCCTAGAATATAAGTTAATGAGAATTAAAGGAAGCAAATGTTGCTTCCTTTAGTATTTATCTGTTGAAATATTCTATAAGAACTTCTTTATCATCAAAATGTATAATAGTGTCTCCAAGGATTTGATAGGTTTCATGGCCTTTTCCCGCGATGATTACTACATCCCCTGAACTAGCCTTACCTAAGGCAGTAAATATAGCCTCTTTTCTATCTTCTATTTTCAAGTAATCACAAGTTGTTTTTAAAGTGCCATGTTCAATTTCATTAATAATTGTCAATGGATCTTCTTTTCTAGGATTATCTGAAGTTATCACAACAAAATCAGAAAGGTTTCCAGCTATTTCTCCCATTATAGGACGTTTTGTTTTGTCTCTATTACCACCACAACCAAATACTGTGATTATTTTCCCTTTAGAAATTTCTCTCATAGCTCTTATTATATTTTCAAGGCTATCAGGAGAGTGAGCATAGTCAACCACAGCTAATATACCTTTATCATTTGGTACTTTTTCTATTCTTCCAGGAACCCCTGTAATACTTTTCAAACCATGAATTATTGTATCAAGATCTAAGCCAGCTAGATAGCATATTCCAATAGTTGCTAGAGCGTTGTACACACTAAACTTACCAGGTATATTAAATCTAACCCTCTTTACGTTATCTTTAAAGGTCAAAGTGAATTCTACAAAATTTAGATCATAAATTATATCAGAAGCTTTGAAGTCTGCGGCCTCTTCTATACCATAGGTGTAAACTTCACCAGTTGATATTTCTTTTATTTCTTTAGCAACTGATTCATCATTATTAATTAAAGCCCTTTTACACATCTTAAAGAGTTTAAGCTTTGCATTTTTATAATTTTCCATGGTGCCATGTTCTTCAAGATGATCTTGGGTAAGGTTTGTAAAAGCTCCAATATGAAATTCACATTGATGCACTCTCTCCTTATCAAGGGCTGAAGAGGTAACCTCCATAACCACATGTGAAGCCCCAACCTCTGCTATTTCTTTAAAGGACTTTTGTAGTTCAATGGAGTCAGGAGTAGTGGGGTTCAGTTTTTCAGTTTTGAGAACCTTGCCACCAACTGTATTTTCAATTGTTCCTATTATTCCTGTTAATTTACCAGCACTTTCTAAAACCTTTGAAACGAAATAAGTAACTGAAGTTTTTCCGTTAGTGCCAGTTACACCAATAAGATTAAACTTTTTGGAGGGTTCACCGAAGTAAATGCTTGCAATACTAGCCATCGCTTTTTTAGAGTTAGGAACTTTAATAACTGTAATATCTTCAGGAATATTTTCTATATCATGCTCAACAACTAATGCAGTAGTCCCTTTTTCTATTGCTAAAGCTGCAAATTCATGTCTATCAACATTTTTATTTTTAACACATATAAATAAGGAATTTGAATCTACTCTTCTAGAATCCCAACCTATGCTTTGAATTTCTATATTGTCATTGCCTTGAACAACCTCATAAGTTAAGTTTTTTAATAACTCGTTTAGTTTCATATCTTTACCTCCAGAATTTTAATAATTTCAGAAATATATAATAAAGTTAGTTCCATTTATAGGAAACAAAAGTCAAAGTTTATTAGATTACACCTGGGGACTTAGTTTCCATAAGTTTTTTAGGTAAACAAATTAGAAATTCAACCTAAAAAACAGATTAAATTTAAGGAACCTCAATAAATTTTAGGGACTTCAATAAGGTATCTGAAAATAAATAATAAGTCAAAGATGTGAAGAATATTTTGAGTTAGACAAGGAACTAGGTTCCGCAGATAGCAGAGCTATCTAAGGGTTCTTGTGACGCAGTATAACTCAAAATAGACAAGCATACTGACTTAATTATTTTTTGAAGATGCCCAAATGTTAATAAACAATTTGGTATAGATTTCAGTCTAATATATTATATTGATAGTGTATCCTAAATAAAGTCAGTTGATATTGCTAATAATGGTTAATATATTGCAAAAACTGCTATAATAAGCTAAACAAACAAATGAAAATAATTTAATATGGTTTATTTTATGAAAGTTTAAAGTTCAGTTTTAAATGTATATAAATAATTGAAATTATGTGTAATTGTGTTATTGCATATTAACTATAAAATATAGTATGATGTGTTACAGATGAGCAATATAATTTTAACAACACTTAATAGTAAATTAATGAATAGATAGGTGTTGTAGCCTGTTTTGGGAATAATATTTGTAATATAATTGGTATATAGGAATATGTTTTTAGAGAGGGGGATTATGCAGTGAGTGAAGAACAATTTGGTCAAGGAAAACAATTCAGTGAAAAAAATAAAAATATAGACAACATGATTAAACTTAGTTTTGTGGTTGTATTATGTAGCATAATTCTCATTGGTGGAAGAGAAACAATAAAACCAAGTAAAGGCGACAAACTTATATATAACAGTAGCCATTCTGATTCCACTATACCTGGTAGTAATAAGGATATAACAGATAGTCAAGCCTTAGTAAATGAAATTTCAGCCAAGTTAAAGGCAAAGAATAAGCAAAATCAGGAACAATGGAATTTGATGCTTGTTAATAAAAATAATGAAATACCAGATGACTTTACTGTTAATCTAGTTAAAATAGCAGGTGGACATGCTATCGATGAGCGTGTTTATGCAGATTTACAGCAAATGATGAATGATGCCAGGGCAGCTAACTTATCACCATATATTTGTGCATCTTATAGAACTCATGCAAATCAAGTGGCTCTTTATAATACTGATGTAAAAAAATATAAAAAGGAAGGTTACTCAGAAGAAGAAGCAAAGGCAAAGGCAGGTAATTGGGTAGCCGTACCAGGCACTAGTGAGCATCAGTTAGGATTAGCGGTAGATATCGTTTCCTCAAATTATCAAGAGTTAGATAAAAAACAAGAAAATACGCCTGAACAAATTTGGTTGATGGAAAATTGCTATAAATATGGTTTCATACTCAGATACCCTTCCAATAAAAGTGATATAACAGGAATTGGCTATGAGCCTTGGCACTACAGATATGTGGGGAAAGAGGCTGCAGAAGAAATTACTAAAGCTGGAATTTGTCTTGAAGAGTATCTTGAAAGAAATTAATAAAAAAGATATAGTATGTTCACGTAATTAAGTGCTTTTTAATATTATATAATAGAAAAATATTGAAAGTTGAGTTTGTTGATTTATTCAGCAAATTTTTTTTTGCAATAGTTAAAAGAAAACTAGCTTTAAGGATTAATTATAAATGAATAGTTTTCTAATCAAATTCTAATCTTTCATTAATTATACTTTAATCTTATCCCCCTATAATAAGATTATAAGGTTGAGAGAAACCAATAAAAATGTTTGGAGGAATTATAAATGACAGTAAGATTAGAAAATATTGATGAGGTAAGAAGAAGAGCTAATGTGAGTTATGAGGATGCAAAAGCAGCATTAGAGATGTGTAATGATGATTTAGTTGAGGCTCTAGTATACTTAGAAAGACAAAAGAAATTTAAGACTAATTCTTGTTGTGGAGAAGAAACTTCTTTTGGAACAAAAGTTAAAGAACTTATAAAAAAGGGAAATAACACAAAGTTTATGGTGAAAAAGAAAGAAGATGTGGTTCTTAGTATGCCTGTAACTGGAGCAACTATTATCACAGTTATTGCTCCGTATGTAACTGTGGGAGGTTTATTAGTAGCTTTCTTTACTGGACATAGAATAAAGTTTCAAGGAAAGAATGGAGATTGCACAGGAGTAAACAGTGTTTTTGACAAGGTTGCAAATACTGTTGATAATGTTAAAAAGGATTTTACCGAGGAAAAAAGTCATAGAGAAGAAACTAATCAGGAAAATAATATTTAAGGATATTTTGAAGGGATAATTTCCACATTTTTTATGGGGGGATTATCCTTCTGAGTTTTTCAATGAAATTGTTCATTATTTAATTGAAATGGCTCACATGAAAAATGTGAGCCGTTTTTATGCCTATAATTAAACTTTTGTTTTATAATTATAAGATATAAGAGCTGTTAAAAAGTAAGGAGTAATAGTAGGGGGATAAATTTATGAACAGTAAGAAAGAAATATTAGAGCATTTAAAAAAGAATCAATGTGATAATTTAAATATTATTAATTTTATAGAAAGTTATCCTATTCACCATTTTGAGAAAGTGGGAGATTCTGTTTTTATTAAAGGCACAAGTGATAGAAAATGGATTTATATTAGTAGCAAATGTAAAAAAGAGCTTCACCTAATAAAAAATAAATTAACAAAAGAAGATAAGTGTTTCGCTATAATTGAGGATTGGATGCTCCCTATTTTGACAGATGGAGCTAAAATAAAATGGAAATTATCAACTACTAGATTAGTACTGACACGGGACGCGGATTTGCCTAAATCTACATGTAAAACTGAGAATTTGACATTAGAAGATAGTAAGTTTATCTATGATAACTCTGATTACAAGGAGTTCTTGTCCACTGATTATATAAAGGAGCGCATAACAAACGGAATAAGTTCCTGTGTACGTATAAAGGGAAATCCGGTAGCTTGGGGAATGACACAGGATGATGGAGCAATAGGCTTTTTACATGTTTTGCCTGAACATAGGAAAAATGGATATGCAAAAGCAGTAACTTTAGACTTAATAAAAAAAATTAAAAATGCACAAGAAATACCTTTTGTGCACATAGAAGAAAGTAATGAAAATTCAATGAAGCTTGCTATGGGATTAGGGTTTCAGAAGGATAGGGTGGTAAATTGGTTAGAAATAGAATAGGAACTTTATATGGAAAATCAATTTGTTTACAATATGTAACATTTAGTACATATAAAGGAATACACTTAAGAAATGTAGAATATATAAAATAAACTAATGAATTCACTATAAAAGGAAAAAAACAAGGCTTAATAAATGATAGAAACAAGGAGGGATTAATGGGGCAAGTTACTAAGCGGGGAATAAATGAGTAAAATACAACTAGAGATATGTCTAAAAATTAATATATAAAATGTAGTATGTAAATAGAATAGTATAATAAAGTAATTATTTTGGGGAGGGGTAAAATGAAAAGGAGTAAAAAACTTGTTGCTATAGCATGTGCTTTATTTTTTACTTTATCATTTACAGCTTGTAAGGGGAAAGATAATAAAAACAGTTCTGAGGCTGTGGTTAATTTTGATACCATCACTTTTACTGACTTCAAAGAAAAAATCTCAGCAGAGAATATTTACAGCACAATTGAAAAGTTTTCAGCTACGGATAATGCAAGGGTTACAGGCTTCGATGGAGAAAAAAACACAGCACAGTATATAAAAAAGCAATTTCAGGAAATGGGATTTGAGGTAACGGAACAAAGCTTTCCAATAACTTCATACTTATGTAATAGTACTGAACTTAGCATTGGTGAAAATGAAAAAATTGACTCCAAGTCTTTACAGTTTACTAAAGGTACCCCTAAGGAAGGTGTCACTGCAGAACTTGTTGATGTAGGTATGGGAAGTCATGCTGATTTGGAAAATAAAGATCTTAAAGGCAAGCTTGTGCTTATGAAACGAGGGGAAGATTATTTTAAAATAAAGGTGGAAAGAGCATTTAAAAAAGGCGCTGTGGGAGCAATTTTTTATGATCCTGCAAATGAGGATTTCATATCAGCCACTTTAGGACAACTTTCCAATATGCCAGCTGTGGCTATAAGAAAACCTGAGGCTGAAAAGCTTGTGAAGCAGCTTGAGGAAGGAAATTCACTAAAAGTCACTTTAAAGGTTGATAGTGAATTTAAGGAAGCTTCCTCTACAAATATAATTGCAACTATGAAATCTAAAAAAGAAAGCAAGGGTAAACATATTGTAGTTGGGGCACATTATGATGGAGTTGACACCCCAGCAGCAAATGATAATGCCTCTGGAATAGCTACAGTACTAGAAGCAGCAAAGGTTTTATCTAAAGAAAACCTTGATTGTGATGTTAAGTTTATTGCTTTTGGAGCAGAGGAAATTGGACTCGTTGGTTCCAAGTATTATGTTGAATCTTTAAGCTCAGAGGAGAAAGATAATATTGCTGCTATGCTAAATCTTGATATGGTTGGAGTAGGGGATACATTAATGGTTCACACAATGGATGAAGGGGTTAAATCCTTACCAGCTGATTTAGCGGTAAGCTGTATGAATAAGTTCAGCTTAAAAAATGAGAGAACTGAACAACCAAACAGTGACCATTCATCTTTTCAATCTGTAGGAATACCAGCAGCATGTTTTGCCTATGGTACTGATAATAATTACCATACAGATAGGGATACTGTAGATAAAATTAAGAAGGAGAATTTGCTAAACACCTGTAACGTACTATTAAATATGTGTAAGGAAATAAGTAAAAATCCTGAAGGTTTTTCTGAAAATAATAAGTAATGTTGGATCACAGTAAAATTAGAAAATATTGATGAGGTAAGTAGAAGAGCTAATGTAAGTTATAAGGATGCAAAAACAGCACTAGAGATGAGAAACTACGATTTAGTTGAAGCTGATAATCTAAACAATTTATAAAATTAGTTTTACCCATATGCAACCCTGCATATGGGTTTTATTATGCATATGTTTAAAGATAAATTTTTAGAATTTTAGTAGATTAGAAAATTAACTCGTTTACAAAAATTAACATGGTATACAAATAAAGGTATAAGGGGGTGGAGTGTAGAATACATGTATTGAATTAGTTACAGCACACAATACAAAACTTAGTAAAATGGGGAGGAAGAAGGGGTTTTCAAGGGTGTATAGTTGCTAAGGCAAAAAAATAAGTCAATTAATTACAACTAGGAATATGGCTAGAAGTTAATATATCATGCTTATTATGTAAATGGAATAGGATAATAAAGTAATTATTTAAAGGAGGGATAAAATGAAAAAGGGTAAAAAACTTGTTGCTATAGCTTGTGCACTTCTTTATACTTTATCATTTACAGCTTGCAATGGAAATGCGGAAAGCAAGTCACAGGATGTGGTTAATGTTAGTACCATTAAGTTTACAGATTTCACAAAGAAAATATCAGTGGATAATATTTACAGCACCATCGAGAAATTTTCAGCTACAGACGATGCAAGAATTACAGGCTTTGATGGTGAGGGAACCACGGCACAGTATATAAAAAAACAATTTGAAGATTTAGGCTTTGAGGTAAAAGAACAAAGCTTTCCAGTTAATGCATACAAATGCAAGAGCACTGAACTTAGCATTGGTGACAGTGAAGACCTGAAAATTGACTCCAAGTTTTTGCAATTTACTAAAGGTACCCCAAAAGAAGGAATCACAGGAGAAATTGTCTATGCAGGCATGGGAAGCGATAATGATATGGAAAATGCCAAGGTTAAGGGCAAACTTGTACTTATGAAACGTGGAGGAGATTATTTCCGTGTTAAGGTAGAAAGAGCATTTAGAAAAGGTGCTGTGGGAGCTATATTCTATGATCCTGACAAGGATGAATTTATATCAGCTACTTTAGTAGAAGTATCAAATATACCGGCAGTGTCCATAAAAAAATCTGAGGCTGAAAAGCTTGTGAAACAGCTCGAGGAAGGAAAATCCCTGAAAGCTACGTTGAAGGTTGAGTGTGATTATAAGGAAGCTTCCTCTACAAATATAATTGCAACTATGAAATCTAAAAAAGGAAGCAATGGCAAGCATATTGTAGTTGGGGCACATTATGATGGAGTTGATACCCCAGCAGCAAATGACAATGCTTCTGGAATAGCCACAGTGATGGAAGCAGCAAAGGTTTTAGCTAAGGAAAAACTAAATTGTGATGTTAAGTTTATTGCCTTTGGAGCTGAAGAAATTGGACTAGTAGGTTCATCAAATTATGTACAAACCTTAAGCTCAGAAGAGAAGAAAAACATTGTAGCTATGATAAATCTTGATATGGTTGGAGTAGGAGATACTTTAGAAGTACACACAATGAAGAAAGAAACTAAGTCCTTACCTGCTGATTTAGCAGTAAGCTGTATGAATAAGTTCAACTACAAAAATGAGAGAACTGAACAAGAAAATAGCGATCATGTTCCTTTTGAGTCTGTAGGGATACCTACAGCATATTTTGAGTACGGTCCTGATACTAATTATCATACAGATAGGGATACTATAGATAAAATTAAGAAGGAGAATTTGCTAAACACCTGTAACGTATTATTAAATATGTGCAAGGAAATAGGCAATAATCCTGAAGGTTTTTCAAATAAGTAATAAATAAGAGGTTTTCACAACTAAATTAAAAGGTTAAAAATCCAGTAGAAAAGCTATATTTTTGCTTACTACTGGATTTAGCTTATTAAAAAGCTTTTAGTTTTTCAGCAGACTTTTAAATTTTCTAATCCAATTCTAATCTTTCATTAATTTTACCTTAATCTTGCCCCTCTATAATAAGAATATAAGGTTGAGAGAAACCAATAAAATATTAGGAGGAATAAAAAAATGACAGTAAGGTTAGAAAATATTGATGAGGTAAGAAGAAGAGCAAATGTGAGTTATGAGGATGCAAAAGCTGCATTAGAAATGTGTAATGATGATATAGTTGAAGCTTTAGTATATTTAGAAAGAGAAAAGAAATTTAAAACTAGCGCTCAATATGAAGAAAGACCATCTTTATGGGATAAATTTAAAGCTCTTGTGAAGAAGGGAAACAATACATCTTTCATAATAAGAAAGAGAGAAAATACAATTTTCAGTATGCCAGTAACAGCAGCAGTTATCATTACAATTATTGCACCATATTTAACTGTTATAGGAGTATTAAGTGCTTTCTTTACAGGTCATAGAGTTAAGTTTCAAGGTAAAAATGGAGATTGTACAGGGGTAAACAGTGTTTTTGATAAAGTAGCAAATACTGTTGACAATGTTAAAAAGGACTTTTCAGAGAATAAAGCTGCTACACCTGAAAATGGAAATGAGAATAACATCTAATTAAGTGACCTACATGGTAAATGTAGGTCATTTCCATATATCCACTACAGTAAATTTAAAGTATAATTATTAGTGTAAGTTTTTGTGTTCAATGTATTATAAATAAAAATGAAAATAACATTATATATTGTGGTTTAAGCTATAGATTATTGGTAATAGTTAGTTTTGTAGCAGAACCAGAATAAAAATTTATTATAAAACTGTAGTGGAGGATTTAACATGGCAGGGCAAAGAATTTTAATTGTAGAGGATGAAGTTAAAATTGCTCGTTTTGTAGAGCTAGAACTTAAATATGAGGGGTACTTGGTGGAACAAGCTCATGATGGTAGAGAAGGGCTAGAAAAAGCTCTTTCAGGAGGCTTTGATTTAATTATTTTAGATATCATGCTACCTTCTTTAAATGGTATTGAGGTTTTAAGAAGACTTAGACAAAGCTCTGAAGTCCCTGTAATAATGCTTACAGCTAAGGATGATATTATGGATAAGGTTATGGGACTTGATAATGGAGCGGATGATTATGTAACAAAGCCCTTTGCTATCGAAGAGCTTCTTGCTAGAATTAGAGTAGCTTTAAAGAGAAAGAAAGTAGAAGAAGCCGCTTCATCAGTTTTAAAGTTGGAAAATCTTTCTATTGATTTAGAAAAGCATACGGCCTCTTACAATAAGGATTTAATAGATTTAACTAAAAGAGAATTTGACCTATTAGTGTATCTTTTAAAGAACAAAAATATCGCACTTTCAAGGGATAAGATTCTTGAAGCTGTATGGGAGTTTGATTACTTTGGAGATACTAATGTGGTAGATGTATATATTAGATATTTAAGAAGTAAAATTGACGATAAATATAATAGAAAGTTTATTCACACCATTAGAGGGGTGGGATATATGTTAAAGTATGAAGAAAGATAATGAATTAAAAATCTTAATAAAAGAAGCAGTTTTAGGTGTTTTTAAAATTCTTATGAGTTTAATTGGACTTCTTCCAAAGCTATTTGTAAAGGGTCTTCAATATATAAATGACAGACTCCGTTTTTCTATAAGCTTTAAAATCACTACTTTTTATGTTTTCATTTTTTCTACTTTATTAATTCTTTCAAATGCCATGGTGGTAGGTGGATTTTTATATTTTATTCAGCAACATGCAACAAACATAGCTGCTGATGGAAGTAAGGTTTATATCAGCTTTATACAAAATACTGTAGAGGTAAGTCCGTATATTGGTATTATTCTTGCCATTACTATAATATCAGATGTTGTTTTGCTGTTAATATTAATACCAATTGGGGGTAGGGTTAGTAAAAAGTTGCTACTTCCAGTAAAAAAAATGAATGAAACCATTGAGAATATATCTGCACAAGATTTAAATACTAGGCTCAATGTTAGTGGATCAAAGGATGAATTAAAGGATTTAGCTAAAACCTTTAATGATATGTTAGACAGACTTCAAAGAACCTATGAAGCTCAAAATCAGTTTGTATCTGATGCTTCTCATGAGTTGAGAACACCCATTGCCGTAATTCAAGGATATGCAAATCTATTAGATAGATGGGGAAAAGAAGATAAAGAAGTTCTAGATGAAGCCATCGTTGCTATAAAATCTGAAGCTGAGGCTATGAAAACCTTGGTTGAACAATTATTATTTTTAGCTAGAAGTGATAAGCATACCCAAAAGGTTGAAATGGTAGACTTTAAGGTAAATGAACTAATAGGAGAAGTAGTTAAAGAAACAAAATTAATTGCTCCTAAGCATAAGATTTTAAATATACATAACGAAGAAATAATTATAAATGGTGATAGAAGTCTTTTAAAAGAAGCTTTAAGGGTTTTTATAGATAATAGTATAAAGTATACGGAAGAGCAGGGAGTTATAAAAATAAATTCCTATGTTAAGGGAAAAAAACTAGTATTAGAAGTAGAAGACACAGGTGCTGGTATATCCAAGGAGGATTTACCCTTTGTCTTTGATAGATTTTATAGAGCTGATAAATCAAGGACTAAGGAAAGTGGAGGAACAGGTCTTGGATTATCTATAGCTAAGTGGATAATTATAAAGCACAAGGGGCAAATTGAAGTTCATAGCAAGGTTGGACATGGAACTAAAATAACAATCCTATTACCTTTGAAGGAAGATAATTCACAGTAAATAGTGGCATAGCTTTAAAGTTTGTTGCAATTTATTTATGGTAAACTAAAATAATATATTGAAAAGTATAAGCTACTAACAAGGAAAAATTGTTGGTAGCTCTATTTTTTATGCTTACTTTTATTAAGCTTTGAAAAAGTGAGTATGAATTCTTGCCATATAGAGAAAATTGTGAAGTAACATATCTATAATAGCCAATCGAAGATAGACTATTTTTAAATATTCCATAAGAATTTGGTTTGCATGTTAATGAAAGGTTATTAAAGTTTACAGATTGTAAATATATATGGATTGAATATTTTAATAAGGTGTAAGTTGAGTATTTATATTTTAAATAGCTAGAAGAATATAATGTTATAAACATTTGTAATCGTATACTTATGTTAATAATTTAAAATTAAGTACAAACCGAGATGGAGCAACAGGTTTATCAAATTTGTTTTTGCTTATTTATAATTTGTTTAAAAATTCTATCGAAAAAATGAATAGGGTTTAGAGGAAAGATTGAAAAATGCAATTTCACATAAATTTTCTACTATGCTAACATTACAAATTGTTGAGATAAATCTAAGGATTTATAAGGAGGAATTGAAATGAAATTTAAAAGATTGCTATCTACACTTGTTGTGACTAGTATGCTATTTGCTGTTGGATGTGGAAGCAAGGCAGAAAGTCAAGGAACAAATACAGCTACTGAAAAACAAGTTGGAGGCTCAATTGCTATTGTAGTGGGTGGAGACCCAAATAGTTTAAACCCTTTGTTCTCTAGTGACAGAGTTTCAATGACAGTTAATAATACTCTATTTGCTCCACTTTATGTAGAAGAAAGTAATGGAGATTTGACTTATTTTCTTGCTGAAAGCTTAAAACCTTCAGAAGATAAGTTAACTTATAAGTTAGTTTTAAAAAACAATTTAAAATGGCATGATGGACAGCCTATTACTGCTGATGATGTTGTGTTTACAATGGAAAAGATACTAGATAAAAGTCAAAATACTTTTTTAAGAGATTTATTTGTTTATAATGACAAGGCTATTGAAGTTAAAAAAATAGATGATAAAACAGTGGAATTTAAATTACCAACAGTATCGTCTACTTTTATATCTTCTTTAACTCAAGTTTTACCGATACCAAAGCACATTTACAATGGTGAAGCAGATTTAGCTAAAAGTGCTAAAAATGCAAACCCAATTGGCTCTGGGCCATTTAAGTTTAAGGAGCATAAAAAAGGTGAGAGTATTGTTTTAGAAAGATTTGATGATTATGTTGGAGGAAAACCAAGCTTAGACTCTGTAGTATATAGAATACTAGGTGATAATAATACTGCAAATATAGCATTACAAAATGGTGAAGTAGGAGCAAAATACATAACTCCAAATGATGTTGAGAATATGAAAGCTACAGGAAATCTTCAAGTTGAAACTTACAATGAAGGTATGCTTGATAACTTAGTATTTTTACAACAGAACAATGAAGCTTTAAAGAATAAAGATGTAAGACAAGCTATTGCTTATGCTATCAACAAAGATGAACTTATAAAGGCTGCCTATAAGTCTGAAGAGTTTGCAGCTAAGGCTTATTCAGTATTTACTCCAGATACAAAATACTATAGTGAAGAAGTAAATAAATTTGATTTTAATGTAGAAAAAGCAAAAGAGCTATTAACTAAAGCTAAAGTAAAAGATTTAAAATTAAAATTAGGATATTCAAACAATAAAGGAACTTTAGAGTCAGAAGCTTTAATAATTCAACAAAATTTAAAAGAAATAGGAATAACTGTGGAACTTGTTCCAATGGAAAGAACTGCCTTTGTAGGAAAGTTATTTGATCCTAAAAATAATAAGGAATTTGACTTAGCATTAAATGGCTATGTAATGGGTGTTGAACCAGATTCTTATAAAAGTGTGTTCGTTTCTGGACAACCATATAATACAGGAGATTTTAAAAGTCCTAAAGTAGATGAGCTATTTGCAAAAGGTGCAGTAGAAACTGATCAAGCTAAGAGAGAGGCTATTTATAAAGAAATTCAACAAGTATTAGTAGATGATTTAGCAGTATATCCAATGGCTTATCCAAAATCAGTAGTGGCTATTGGAAAACAATATGGTGGAGTAAAAGATGCTAAGTTAGTTCCAATATTTATGTTTAGAGATTTATCTAAATTAAACATGCAAAAATAATTATTAGATGAACAAATATAGTTGCTAAAATTGAAAGAGTAGATGGGATTCCCCCCCTCTACTTTTTTGCATGAAGGCAATTTAAGAGTTAAAGTTTAACAACTACATAAGGTTTGAGAAATTAAACATAATCTTAGAAGTTAAATATATTTTAAGAGGTGAAGAGAATGAAAAGTAATATAAAAAAGAGGCTATTCGAAGTTATTCCTATGGTTTTATTCATATCGGTAGTTTCTTTTATATTAATGCAATTAGCACCAGGAGATCCAATTCAATCTTATATAACCCCTACAATGAGTCCAGAAGATGTGGAAAGGGTAAGGCATAACCTAGGATTAGATCAATCTATTTTTATTCAGTACATCAATTGGATTAAAAATGCGGTTAAAGGAAATTTAGGATTTTCCTTAATAAATTATCAGCCAGTAACTGAGATTATCTTAGAAAAAATACCTGCAACATTAGGACTTATGGGATCAGCTCTATTACTTTCCTTAATTCTTGCTATTCCCTTAGGTCTTATTGCTGCTTACTATAGAAATTCCATGATAGATAAAGTACTAAATGTTATGTCTTATATTGGCATATCAATCCCAAGCTTTTGGTTTGCCATTATTTTAATATATATCTTTTCTGTTAAATTTCGATTACTTCCAAGTGTAGGAATGAGAACTATAGGAGTAAATTCAACTTTAGATGTGATAAGGCATGGTATACTTCCATGTATTGTACTTAGTTTTTCTAACTTATCAGTTTACATGAGATACATTAGATCCAGTACTATAAGCCAATTGGAGGAGGATTATGTAGTAACTCAATATGCTTATGGAGCAAGCACTAAGAAGGTATTATTTAAACATGTATTTAAAAACACATTGCTTCCTGTAATTACTATATTGGGGATGTCTCTTCCGCAATTAATAAGTGGAGCATTTATTACGGAAACAGTATTTGGCTGGCCTGGTATGGGGCAATTAGGGATAAAATCTATATTTAGCTTTGATTACCCTGTTATTATGGGTATAACTATATTTTCTTCACTAATGTTGATTTTAGGAAATTTAATAGCAGATGTTTTATATGCAAAAGTTGATCCAAGGATTAAAAATTAGGATGGAGGTGAAATAATGAAGGGTAGAAAGTTGGAGAATTTAAAAATACAGCTCAGGGAAAATAAACTAGGATTAGTAGCAATTTTTATAGTTATTGTCTTTGTAGTAGCAGCTAGTCTTGCCTTTTTAGCTCCTTATGACCCTAATAAGGTTGAAGTAACTAAAGGATTATTAAAACCAAGTGGAACCCATTTTTTTGGAACTGATAATTTAGGAAGAGATTATTTTACTAGAGCACTATATGGTGGTAGGATTTCTTTAACGGTAGGATTAATGTCCATGATAATTTCTGTGGTTATTGGCACTGTTGTAGGCGCAATAAGTGGTTATTTTGGTGGGAAACTTGATAACATCATCATGAGAGTCATTGACATATTAATGTGCATTCCTACTTTCTTTCTTATTTTGATAATAAATTCTTATTTAGAACCAGGAATAAAGAATGTAATTCTTGTCATTGGTTTTTTAAGTTGGATGAGTATAGCTAGAATTGTTAGAGCGGAAACTCTTTCAGTAAAGGAGAGAGAGTATGTACTATATTCTAAGGTGTCAGGGGAAACCCCAGCGAAAATTATAATAAAGCACATAATCCCAAGTATTATTCCCACAGTAATAGTAACAGCAACTATTAATATTGCTTCTGCAATATTAATGGAATCTTCGCTTAGCTTCTTAGGCCTTGGAGTTCAGCAGCCTAATGCTTCTTGGGGGAGCATGTTAAAGGATGCACAAGGATATATTGCAAATGCAGCTTATCTTTCCATTTTTCCAGGGGTATTAATACTTTTAACAGTGCTTAGTTTTAATGTTCTAGGCGATATATTGAGATCTGCTTTTGAACCAAAGGCAAATAAGAGATAAGAGCTTAGTTATAGTATGAAATAAGTTTTCTACTTAGAAAAGGCTTTAAGAAAGTCATTGGTAGAATTTTACTAAAATGAGGTGAAGATATGTGGCAACAGATATTAGAAGTAAAGAATCTCAAAACCTCCTTTTTTACTCATAAAGGAGAAGTGGAAGCTATTAGAGGAATAGATTTTTCTATAAATAAAGGAGAAATAGTAGGACTTGTAGGTGAATCAGGTAGTGGTAAAAGTGTTACTTCAAAGTCTATTATGGGGCTAATAAGAAAACCAGGTGAGATAGTTTCAGGTGAAATAGTGTTTAATGGGGAAGATTTAATTAAAAAATCTCAAAAGGAAATGATGAAAATTAGGGGTAAGAAAATATCTATGATATTTCAAGATCCTATGACGGCCTTAAATCCAGTTTATACCATAGGGCAGCAAATAACAGAAGTTATTACAAGACATGAAGGTCTTACTAAGGAAAAAAGCAGAGAAAAAGCAATAGAAATGCTAAGAATAGTTGGAATTCCTTCTCCAGAAAAAAGGATAGATAATTATCCCCATGAGTTTAGTGGGGGCATGAGGCAAAGGGCGCTTATTGCAATGGCAATAAGTTGTGAACCAGATTTACTTATTGCGGATGAGCCCACTACTGCACTTGATGTGACTATACAAGCACAAATCCTTAAATTAATTAAGAAACTTAAGGATAAAAATGTAAACTCTTCTGTACTATTAATAACTCATGACCTAGGTGTAGTGGCTGAAACCTGTAATAAGGTTATGGTTATGTATGGGGGAATGATTATGGAAGAAGGTACAGTAAATCAGATATTTCATAATCCAAAACATCCTTATACCATAGGGCTATTAAGCTCAATACCTAAAGGAGTAGATGGAGAAAAGGAAAGATTGGTTCCCATTGAAGGCACCCCTCCAAGTTTAATAAATCCACCCAAAGGTTGCCCTTTTAAGGATAGATGCATAAAAGCTATAGATATATGTAAGGATAAATGTCCTTCTTACTTTCATATAGAAGAAGAACATAGAGCTATGTGCTGGCTATTAGGTAGTAACAAAGACTATGAAAAATAAGTAGGTGAAAAGAATGAGCGATGACACATTAATAGAAGTGAAAAATTTAAAAAAGTATTTTTCTATAGAACAAGGGATTTTTAAAAAGACAAAACAGTATGTAAAGGCTGTGGATGATGTAAGTTTTCACATAAAAAAGGGTGAAACTTTAGGATTAGTTGGTGAATCAGGTTGTGGAAAATCTACTTTAGGAAGAACACTAACAAGACTTTATGAGCCTACTGGGGGAGAAATAATTTTTAGTGGTAACGAAATAGGATCAATGAAGGAAAGGGAGTTAAAAGAATTTAGAAAAAGAATGCAGGTTATATTCCAAGATCCTTACGCATCACTAAATCCTAATATGACTGTAAAACAAATTATTTCAGAACCAATGGACATTCACAATATATATAAATCTAAGGAAAAAGAAGAAATGGTATATGAACTTTTAGAAAAGGTTGGATTAAATAAGGACTTTGCAAATAGATATCCTCATGAATTTAGTGGAGGACAAAGACAACGTCTTGGAATTGCTAGAGCACTATCGGTAAAACCAGAGTTTATCTTTTGCGATGAACCAATATCTGCCTTAGATGTTTCTGTACAAGCCCAAGTAATAAATTTATTAGAAGATTTACAAAGTGACCTTGGGATAACTTACTTATTCATTGCCCATGACCTTTCCATGGTTAGACACATATCTAATAGAATTGGAGTTATGTATTTAGGGAAATTAGTGGAAATTGGTGAAGCAGAAGAAGTTTATAAAAATCCCATACACCCATATACTAAGGCATTGCTTTCTTCTATTCCTATACCAGACCCAGATTTATCCTTAAAAACTGAAAGGGAAATTTTAATAGGAGATGTGCCAAGTCCGTTGAATCCACCTTCTGGTTGCAGATTCAGGACAAGATGTAAGTACGCAACAAAGAGATGTAAAGAAGAAGAACCCATAATGAGACCTATGGGAAATGGTCATAGTGTAGCTTGTCATGTAGTGTAATTTTCATGGATAAAAATACTTCTCAAAATTCATACTATAACTGATGAAAATATTATGTTTAAAAAGCTATAAAAGTTATTGTATGGAAGGAGATTTACTATGGAAAACGCGCATTATAATGTTTCAGGTATGGCAAACTCACAAAGCAAAACGCAACTTCACAATGCATTAGAAAAAATGCAGGGAGTTCAACAAATTGCTATAGACCTTTCTAGAGGAACTGTTGAGGTTGAATATAACTCACCAGCAAGTTCAGAGCAAATAAAGGCTTGCATTGAGAATACAGGCTATTCTGTGGAATAATGTTTTATAATCAATTAGAACCATACGGCAACAATAAAAGGCTGTATGGTTTTTCATTTATAATAAGGTATTTATTAAAGAAAATAATCCGTGATATAATTAGATGCAGAAAAGATACTAGATTCATAGAATATACTATGTATTATATAGGCTTTCTTAGTGAAAATTTATCTTTAAAGGCTTTATGAGAACCAAGATAAGTTCTAGGTATAATTCAAGTCTTTACTTGGGTTTATCTATATTAAAATAAAACAAATTATTTTTGCTATATAAATTGGGTTTTCAAGCTATAAATATTAAGGTTAATGTTTTATACTTCAGTTTTCTCTGATATGTTAGAATCAAATTTTGCTTTAAAAGTTTATAATGGAGGGCTAATATGGTTATTTATGATATTCTCATTTCACTTTTAATTGGGTATTGCTTTGGATTAGTGCATCCTGCTTACATTTTAGGAAAAGCTATAAAAGGAATAGATATAAGAAATGGTGGCTCTAATAATTCAGGAGCTTCAAATGCCACAGTAGTTCTTGGATGGAAATATGGAGTTATTACAGCACTTATTGATATACTTAAGGGGACTTTAGCTATACTAGTAGGAAGGTATATTTTACATTATAATATAATACTTCTATATATTATTGGTTTTGGAGTAATAATAGGACATGATTTTCCCTTTTACATGAACTTCAAAGGTGGAAAGGGGACAGCATCAGTTATTGGAGTGTTTTTAGGGATTAATCCAATAATTGGACTTTTAATGGGAATTACTATAATCTTAATTACAGTAATTACAGATTATATAGTCATTGGAACAATAGCTATCCATATTGTAGCAGTTATTCTTACATTTATAAATTATCCAATGGTATGCACCATGCTTGTTTTCTTACTTACCTTGCTCACCATAAGCAAACATTGGAGTAATATGATAAAGATAAAAAATAAAACTGAAATTGGATTAAGATCAACTTTAAAGAAGAAAAGATAAAATTTAATATAGGCTTCCGAAGTAAAAATGTATTTTTTCATCACCAAGGCCTTAAGAAAATCAAGGTAGGGGTAAGGCATAAGCTAAGCCTTAAAGTTGGTTTCCTATAAAAAGAACTATTTCTTCATTTAAATTATGAAGAAATAGTTCTTCTATCATTGCATAACTAAGAAACTAGCCATTTAAATATCTTAAACAGTCCTTTTGAGTCTAATATAAAATAGTCATATGGCTCAAGTTCCCATTAGCATTTCAAAAGTATTTTAAGAACTAATTAACCGCTTTACAGCTTTCCCATGGGAATATCCAAGGGTGGCAATAGATCTTACAAGTAGAATAGTAGCCATACCTGCAAAAATTCCAGTTAAAAATCTTCTTGGGTTATTACTAATCCATTTGCCTTTATATTGACCTACTCCATCAATTAATAAAGGAATAAAAAACATAAGTACCATAAAGATATTACTTGAAAAGCCTATAATTAGCCATAATAATCCTAAAAAGTAGCCTATTAGAATGCCAGTACAACGGGCACAAATAGGAAATTGTTTTCCCTTTATAAAAAAAGATCTTTCAGGTAATCTATGACAAAAAAACATGTAGTGTAAAAGCTTATCCATCATAGCGTTTTAATAGTATATATCAGATGAAAATGAAAATGCTATGACTAAGAATATTATATATATTGCTACATACGCAACAATTCCACCAATCATCCAATAACATATGCGTTTTGAGCTGTTTGGTTTTTCATCTCTCCATAAAAAATAAAGAATAAATCCAACAATAGGAAAACAGCAAGAAACTACACCAGCAAAATTAGATGGGTTATCCTTAGGATTCATAGGTTGAGAGTTAAAATTAGTGCTATTAAAATTTGAATAGTTTGTTGACTCTGCAAATTGATTTGGCTGATTAAAACTGGTAGCTTCACTATGAAGGTTATTCCCACAGTTGCTACAGAATTTAGCATCATCATTTTGTTGAGATCTACATTTTGAACAATGCATATTAAAAATACACCTCCCCATTATAATTATCGGTCTATTTAATTATATATTTATAAACTTTATATAATTACTTAATATAAGTTGAAAATTTGTTACTATACCATGATATCAAAAACTATACTAGGTTGAACAGAATGTATGTGCAAATTTTCAGTTTTAATTATATTTTTTATCTAAATATATACAATAATGACGAAAGGGTTAAATAAAATTAAGTAGGATAGTATTTTGTGAAAGTCCACCTATAGATATTGGTATTATTAAATTACTTGAGATATAATAATAATTAATACTTGTAATAATTACTTACATAAAGCTTTAAGCTATTAATCTTTATAAGCATCAAGGATCTGAAGTATAAGTTAAATACTTAGGTGATATTCAAAGAGAGCTTGAAAACCTGGATAAAGTAGTGAATATCCATGGTTATTATAATTTGAAGAGCATTTTAAAAACTAAGAATAGATTGCATTTTGAGCTGATTAATTAGATATAAATCAGGTCAATATTTAAAATATATAAGTCTACATAAAGGGAGTTGTTAATTTGAGTAAAGTATATTTTATTAAAAATTCAGAGTCTGATTATAATAAGCTTGGAAAAGAGGCTTTGGAGCTATTGAAAAAGGTAGTATTAGATACTGGACATAAGTTTGAAAAAGAAGTACCTATAAAGGTTCATTTTGGAGAGAAAGGAAACAAAACCTTTATCCCTGCAAAATGCTATGACGAAACCATAAATTATTTAAAGGAAAATGGAGTAGCTCCAGCTTATATCGAAACTAATGTGTTATATAGAGGATCAAGAACTACTACAGAGCTTCATCTTGAAACAGCAAAGGAGCATGGCTTCACACAAATTCCAATTATAATAGCAGATGGAGATATTGGAACAGAGTATGATGAAGTAGAAATAAATAAAGAGTATATAAATAAATGTAAAATAGGTAAAGGATATGGAAAGTACAAACAATTTATTGTTATGAGCCATTTCAAAGGACACGCAGAAGCAGGATTTGGAGGCGCACTGAAGCAGCTTGCTATGGGCTTTGCAGCTAGAGGCGGAAAGCTAGAGCAACATTCAGGTATATCACCTCAGGTAGATGCTGAAAGATGCATAACTTGTGGTATTTGTGTGAATAAGTGTAACTTTAATGCCATTGAAACTTCTGATGTTGCCGTAATTGATGAAAATAAGTGCATTGGTTGTGCAGGATGTATTGCGGTTTGTCCGCAAGGAGCAATTGAAAACACTTGGGGAGGTTCTCATTTTTTTGAAAAGCTTTCAGAGTATGCTTACGGAGCAGCAAAAGATAAGGATATCATATACATTACTTTTGTTCACAATATTACCAAGGAGTGCGATTGTGCTGGTACAGCAATGAAACCAATTGCTGCAAACATTGGTATTCTTGCTGGAAAAGATCCTGTTGCCTTAGATGCAGCATGTTTAGACTTAATACAGAAAAATAGTGGGCAAAAGCTTTTTGAAAAAGGCAGAGCTTCCCTTAATCATGCAGAAAAAATTGGATTGGGAACAAGGGAGTATGAGCTCGTTGAAATCAATAACATATAGTTGGAACAATTAAAGTTTTAATATAAAAATAATCCTTTTGTGTGATTATTTTAAATAGGTTTCTGCTGGGAAAGGCCTAAGTACTAAGTAACAGTAACTTCTTAATCCTAATAGTATAAGGATTTAAGCTACAATGAAAATTCCATAGTAAATAATTGACGTCTGAAGCTTTCATATGCCCCCTGTGAAGTACACAGGGGGCAGTTCATTTTACAGACGTTAAATTTTTATCCATTTATAGGTGTATAATGTGATAATTTAAAGAGCTAATCCGATTTTTTTGCCATATTGTAAGGTTCTCCTACCTCTTCTATACACAGTTTTTCTATTATTTTATCAATTATAGCAACACAAGCTTTATCTATAGCAACTGGATTAGTAAAAGCAAACACTTCTATAGCATCAATAAATTTTAATTGTAGAGATAAACTAATAATAATTATTGACTAATACAAATAAACATTTATAATAGAAAATATATGTATAGAAAATATTCGTATGCGAAATATTATTATAGAAAATACTTTTGCTGAATATTTTTATAGAGAACTAAAATTGACACTAAATTTATATGTAAAGTTTACCCTAGTTCCCTTAAGGCTTTTAAAGAGGTATATAATAAAATCTAGCATATAAGCTTATGGTATATGACTAGTTAGCGAATTTTACAATAAGGTAGGAGGAGTTATAGGATGAAGGAAAGCAACGGACAAGCTGTTTCCAAGCTTCTAAGAGATATAAATTCATTAATTCAAGATAATTTTAAAGAACATTTTTGTGAGCTAGGACTGACCCCACCACAAATTATGGTTGCAGGGGTACTATGCAATAAAAAGTCCATGAAGATTAGCGAGATAAGTGAAAAGATAAATTTATCTAACAGTACAGTATCTGGTATAGTTGATAGATTAGAGAAAGTAGATGTAGTACGAAGAGTTCGAGATGCAAAGGATAGAAGAGTAGTAAGAGTGGAGCTTACTGATGAATTTGAAAATATAAATGTAGGGTTTCATGATAAAATAAAAAGTTATTTTGAAGAACTTTTAAGTAACTGTAATAAGGAAGAGTGTAGAAAAATAATAGACGGATTAGAAATGCTAAAGGAAGTACTTGAAGGAAAAAGTACAAATAATTAGGTTGTATGAAACATGGTAAAACAAGTGTTATAAAGTGATTTAACCTAAAGTTTAATTTAATACCATGCTTTGAAGTAATCCTATAAAAAAATATTAGGAAATTGATTTTAGTTAAGTCAAGTATCATAAGCAATTAAGTTATCTAGAAATTAGTTGGCTGCATGCCAATAAATTAAGTGAGGGGAATTTGAAAATGAAGAGAAAAGGTTTAGTAATAACGGCAGTTATAATATTGCTTGCTGTAATATTTGGAGGAGTAGCTTTTAAGGCAAAAGGAAATAAAGGAAAAGAAGTTACCCTACATAAGATTCAAAAGGGAGAGTTAAACTCTTACCTAGCTACCTCTGGTACAGTGAAGTCTAAAAATGTTAAAGAATACTTTGGAAGTGGGCTTAAAATTAATAAAGTAAACGTAAAAGTTGGAGATGCTGTTAAAAAGGGTGATGCTCTTATAACTTACGATACATCTGATTTAAATGTTCAGCTTAAACAGGCAGAAATCCAGCATAACAACGCAGTGTTACAAAAGCAGGATATAGTTAATCAAAAAAATAATTTAGAAGGAAAAGTTGCAGAACTAAACAAGTTAATTAAACAACTCGAAAATAGCACTAATAATCAAACCAACAATAGTACTGCACAGTTAGAAGATATAATTAAGGAGCTGCAAAATAATCCTCAGCTTCAAACTAACATTGAAGATTTAAATAAGGTAATTGGCACACTACAAAATAATGCTACTCCCCAGAATAATGTTGAGCAATTAAAAGCTACAAGAGATCAATTAAAAGCACAAATTCCATCTTCTGAAAAGTTAAAGCAGTTAGATAATTCAGTAGCTCTAGCTAAGACTTCATTAGAGGCAGTTCAAAGTAAATTTAATGCAGTGAAAGATGGAATAGTGGCGGACTTTGATGGTGTAATTACTTCTTTAAGTGGAACAGTAGGTGCAATGTCAACTCCAAATATGGCAGTAATAACTCTTCAAGATTTAAATAGCCTTAAATTAACAATTTCACTAAATAAGTTTGATACAGAAAAAGTTAAGGTAGGACAAAATGCTGAAATAAAAAATAATAATAAAGCGTACAGTGGTCAAGTGGCTTTTATTAGCCCATCAGCAAGTAAGCAGGGCAATGCAGCAATGGCTGCAGTAGGTGGAAGCAGTGAAGGAAATTTAAGTGCAGACATTGATGTGCTAGAACCTGCACAAGAATTAAAAGTAGACTTTCAGGCAGATGTAAATATCTTAACGGGAACTGTGACAGATGCACTAAAAGTTCCAATTGAAGCACTGGTTACTGAAAAGGATGGAAAGAATTTTGTATTTGTAGTTGAAGGTGGTTTAGCAAAGAAGAAGGAAGTAAAGGTTGGACTTCAATCAGATACAGAAATACAAATAGTTGAAGGCTTAGGAGAAAATGAAGCTATAATTTTAAATACCACAGACTTAAAAGATGGAGATAAGGTTATAGAAAGCCAGAAGGAGGAATAGTTATGGTTGAAGTTAAAGACCTGGTAAAGATATATTCCACTGGTGAACTAAAGTTTACAGCCTTAAGAAGTGTTAGCCTTAAAATTGAACAAGGAGAATTTACTTCCATTATGGGGCCCTCTGGATCAGGAAAATCTACTCTTATGAATATTTTAGGGTGCCTAGATAAATTAGACGGTGGAAAGTATTTGTTAAACAACAAGGATATCTCTCAGATGAAGGATGATGAACTTGCACGTATAAGAAATAAGGAAATTGGTTTTGTTTTTCAAGCTTTTAATCTTCTACCAAGAATGACTATTCTTGAAAATGTAGAACTTCCAATGACTTATGCAGGAATATCGCCAAAGGAAAGAAGAGAAAAGGCACTTCTTGCTTTAAAGAGAGTTGGCCTTGAAGATAGAGTCAAACATAAACCAAATGAAATCTCAGGGGGGCAAAAACAAAGGGTTGCCATTGCTAGAGCCATAGTAAATAATCCTTCTGTTATTATGGCAGATGAACCAACAGGAAACTTAGACTCTAAATCTACTGAAGAGATTTTAAGGATATTCCAAGGATTAAATAATGAGGGAGCTACTATTATTATGGTTACCCATGAACCAGATGTAGCTCAATATACAAAGCGAATTGTACGTTTTCGTGATGGAGAAATAGTTTCAGATGAAAATGTGAAAAATAGAATTTTATTGTAGGAGGGGATACCATGAACCTTATAGAAAACTTTAAAATGGCTCTAGATAGTATCATAGCAAATAAAATGAGATCCTTTCTTACAATGCTAGGGATTATTATAGGAATCAGCTCAGTTATAGCTATTGTATCTCTTGGTCAGGGGGGACAAAAAACTATAACCAGTGAGTTTGAGAAAATAGGTTCTTCTAGTGTTACTATTAGTGTGAGAAGTGCAAATGCTAGCACTAGTGATTATATTACGGAAGAGGATGTAAGTCAGATTAAAGAAAGACTTCCTATGGTAAAGTATGCTACGCCTGTACTACAAAAGAGAGGCAACATAGTTTCTGAGAAAGCATCGAAATCCGTTGTACTAATCGGTGGAAGTGAGGACTTAAAGCAGCTTCAAAATATTGAAATGCTCTATGGAAGATATTATAATGCCAGTGAAACCTTAGAAGGAAAAGCGGTAGCTATAATTGATCAAGTTTCTGCAAAGGCTTTATTTGGCTATGAGGATGCAGTAGGTAAGGTTGTAACGGTTGGCCCTAAAACTGGTACGAAGAAAGCTACAATTATAGGAATTAGTAAAAGTCAATTTGACACCTTTGGTATGAGTGATGAAAATATGCCTGTAATGGCTTATGTTCCAACACGTTTTGTAATGCAACTATTTCCAAATGACACTTTGATTAGTAGTGTTATGATAACTTCAGATGATAAAAAAAATATAGAAGCTGCAGGAATTACCACCATAAAGCTATTAGAAAATAGACATGGAAATAGAGAAAGAGAAATATATAAAGCAGAGAATGTTTTAAAGCAGCTTGACCAAGTTAATAAAGTTCTTGGAATCTTTACAGCCTTTATTGGGGCTGTGGCAGCCATATCCTTAATTGTTGGAGGAATAGGAGTTATGAATATAATGCTGGTGTCAGTAACAGAGCGTACAAGAGAAATTGGAATTAGAAAAGCCATTGGAGCTACAACTAAAACTATTTTACTTCAATTTCTAACTGAGTCAGTGATTATTACCCTTATTGGTGGAATAATCGGGATGATACTAGGAATAGCCTTAGCTTATGGCCTTGGAACATTTGCTAATATTACCCCAGTAGTGTCACCTATGGTTATTGTAGGAACAATAATTTTCTCCTCTGCTGTTGGAATATTTTTTGGAATTTATCCAGCCAAGAAGGCAGCGGATTTAGATCCAATTGAAGCTTTAAGATATGAGTAGGATTTCACTTTGAAATAAGAATTAAATATAAAAAATTTAATATTAGTTTTTTAAAAGTTCATTTCAGATTTAAATAAGAACTAAAATAGCCCACAGAATTAAGCCTACTAAGGTTAATTCTGTGGGTTATTTTATACTTATATTGATAGGAAACTCAAAATCCTATGTATTAATAAATAGAGTTGCTAAGCTTACAGGAGGTTATTAGGCTTATTAATTTTTAAAGAATGCTTATTTTAAGAAACTATTTTCAAAAGGAATAGTTTAACTAGCTTAGATACATAAAAATCCTATAAAACAAAAGCAATAAACATTAATTTTACCAATAAGTAAAAATACATATATTAGATATTAAAATAGTTATTTACATATATGTATCAAAGTAGTACAATGTTTTTGTAAGCAATACTTGTGTGCCATTAGCTCAGTTGGTAGAGCACTTGACTCTTAATCAAGGGGCCCAGGGTTCGAGCCCCTGATGGCGCACCACATATTTGTGTCATTAGCTCAGTTGGCAGAGCACTTGACTCTTAATCAAGGGGTCCAGGGTTCGAACCCCTGATGACGCACCAAAAATACCTTAAAGCTTTTAATAGCTTTAAGGTATTTTTTATGCTTTAAATCTGATTATAGGGACCAGAAAAAACTCATTTTGTCATAAAAAGTTTTATAACGGGAAAATCACTTGTGATTACTTCTTATAAACATGTCAATAATTATAAAGATAATAACGTTATAAATTATGATAACTATTAAATTTAGCTGATGCTAAAAGGGTTAGACATAAGTCTATAGCTAAGGGAATATTTATCAATTCGAAATAAAAGAAATCGTATGATATTAGGAGGATTTTATGAGAGTACCTAATCACATTGGAATAATTCCAGATGGCAATAGAAGATGGGCAGAAAACAAAGGATTTGGAAGAGAAAAGGGGTATGTGGCAGGAATTGACCCAGGGTTAATTCTTTTTAAGTTGTGTCAAAGTGCAGGAGTGAAAGAAGTGACCTACTACGGCTTCACTGTTGATAACACTAAAAGACCAACTGAACAAAGGGAAGCTTTTACAGAAGCCTGCATTAATGCAGTTAAAATTCTTGCCAATGAAGATGCAGAGTTATTAGTTATAGGAAATACAAGGTCTCCTATGTTCCCAGAGGAGCTACTACCTTATACTACAAGAAAGGTTTTTGGAAAAGGTGGTATTAAAGTGAATTTTCTAGTTAATTATAGCTGGAAATGGGATTTAGACGAACTTAAAAAATCCACCTCTAAAAGTAATAATATAGCTAATCAAATCCAATCCAATGACATTTCAAGAGTAGACTTAATAATTCGTTGGGGAGGAAGAAGAAGATTAAGTGGCTTCCTTCCAGTTCAATCTATATACTCTGATTTTTATGTTATTGATGAGTATTGGCCAGACTTTAAGCCACAACATTTTTATGATGCTATAAGTTGGTATGAGGAACAAGATATAACCCTTGGAGGTTAATAGATAAGTTATAGGTATTTAAATAAGAGGTTTTATAACTTGGTAATAGGCTGGAGCTTACCAGCCTAATATTTATCAGTTATTTATATAAGATATTTTATAACTAACCGATTGTTGCAGGAAATGATATTTTCTAAAGTTTTTTGAGGAGATGTATAACTTTGAACAGTAAAGTAATAATTATTGGTGCTGGAATAGGAGGGCTCGCTACTGGTGCAAGATTGGCTAGCAGAGGTTATAACGTAGAAATATATGAAAAAGAAGATACTATTGGTGGAAAAGTTAATAGGTTTGAAAGTGGAGGTTTTAGTTTTGATAGCACAGCATCTATATTAATGACACCACAGGTTTATAAAGAGGTATTTACTTATGCCAACAAGGCTAGTGAAAATTACCTAGAGTTTATAAAATTGGACCCAAATTATAGAGTGTTTTATCATGACCAAACTACTTATGACTTCTCTAGCGATTTAACTAAGCTTGTTCCTACTTTAGAAGAAATATCAATTGAAGATAGTGCCTCTTTTATTAAGTTATTGGCACACTCTTATGAAAAATATCTTATAGCGGATAGATATTTTCTAAGTAAGCCTTTTACAAGGTTTATTGATTTTTTCAATCCTCTAACAATCTCTAAGGCCATAAAGACCAATACCCTTTCAACTACATTTAAGTATACAAAAAACTTTATTGATAATGAAAAGTTAGTGAAGTATATTTGTTTCCAAGCTATGTATGTAGGAATATCTCCTTATGAAGGACCTAACATATACACTCTTGTTCCAGCAGTATCACAACTTTATGGTTTGTGGTATCTAAAGGGAGGGATGTATTCATACGTAAAAGCACTAGAGAAAATTATTCTTGAATTTGGCGGGAAGATACATAGGAATTCTCCAGTAAAAGAAATCTTATTTTTAAAGGATAGAGCTATTGGAGTAAGTACTGATGAAGAAGAAGTTAAAGGGGATATTATAATTTGTAATGCAGATTTTTCTTATTCCATGAAAACGTTAATTAAAGATAATAAAGCAAAGGCAAAATATAAGAATAGAAGAATTGAAAATATGAAGTATTCTTGTGGTACTTTTATGATTTATCTAGGGCTTAAAAAGAAATATCCTACTCTAAATTTACATAATCTATATCTTGGAGAAGCTTTTGAAAAGAATATTCAAGCTGCATTTCAGGGGGAACTCCCTGATAAACCATCACTGTATATATATTGTCCAAGTACTATTGATGATAGTTTATGTTCTGGGGGAAAAGAAGTGGTTAATATAATGGTTAGAGTACCTAACCTATTATTCGAGAGGGTTAACTGGGATTCTCATGGAATTAGTGAACTTAGAAATATTGTAATAAATACAGTGAAAAAGATAAAAGGACTAGAAGATATAGAAGACAATATAGAAGTTGAAAAGTATTTCACCCCTTTGGATATGAGAAATTCTTATAATTCCTACGGTGGTGCATCCTTTGGCCTTAGTCATACACTTACTCAAACGAATTATTTTAGGCCAAGTATAAAATCACAAAAAATAAGGAATCTTTACTTTGTAGGGGATTCTGTTCACCCTGGTACAGGGGTTTCAATAGTTTTAAATTCTAGCAAAATCGTTACAGAAGAAATATTGAAAAATTCTCCAAGGAATAAGTTATAAATAATACTTAGTTACATATAATAGTAGTGCGGTAATTTTAGTCTAAAGGAGATATAAGTATGAATACAATAATGGCTATGAGTGCAAGGGAATATGTGAGCAAGGTACTAAGCAACCTGGAACGTGACAATCCCCTTGAAAAGGAATTTCATCAAGCAGCTAAGGAGATATTGGAATCCTTGGTGTGTATATTAGATAAGCATCCTGAGTACATGAAATTAGGTATTCTTGAAAGAATAGTTGAACCAGAAAGAGTATTTATGTTTAGAGTTCCATGGGTTGATGATAATGGTATTGTAAGAGTAAATAGAGGTTATAGAGTTCAATTTAATAGTGCCATAGGACCTTATAAGGGTGGCTTAAGATTCCATCCATCAGTAAATTTGAGCATAATTAAATTTTTAGGTTTTGAGCAAATATTTAAGAACTCCTTAACAGGGCTTCCTATTGGTGGTGGAAAAGGTGGAGCAAACTTTGATCCTAAAGGAAAATCAGATTGGGAGATAATGAGATTTTGTCAAGCCTTCATGGCAGAGCTTTATAAATATATTGGTGTAGATATGGACGTTCCAGCAGGAGATATTGGGGTTGGAGCAAGAGAAATTGGTTATCTCTATGGACAGTATAAAAAGCTAACAAGACAATATGAACCAGGAGTTTTAACTGGCAAGGGGCTAACCTTTGGTGGAAGCCTTGCAAGAAAGCAAGCTACAGGTTATGGATTAGTTTATTTTACAAAAGAGATGTTAAAGAGCAATAATATGTCCTTTGATGGACAAAGAGTTATTGTATCTGGCTCTGGAAATGTAGCTATTTATGCTATGGAAAAGGCCACAGAACTAGGTGGTAAGGTTATAGCATGTAGTGATTCTAATGGATATATCTATGACAAAAATGGAGTAAACCTTGAAACAGTAAAAAGGATTAAAGAAGTTGAAAGAAAGAGAATAAGTGAATATGTGAAGGAACATCCAGAAGCAGAATATCATGAAAACATGAGGGATATATGGAATATTCCTTGTGATATAGCTCTTCCATGTGCAACTCAAAATGAATTAGATATAAACTCAGCAAAAGCACTTATAAAAAATGGCGTAAAAGCTGTAGGGGAAGGAGCAAATATGCCTTCTACCTTAGAAGCTATTGATGCCTTCTTAGATAATAAAATTTTATTTGCTCCTGCAAAAGCAAGTAATGCTGGTGGAGTTGGAGTGTCTGCTCTTGAAATGTCTCAAAATAGCATGAGGATGGCATGGACCTTTGAGGAAGTAGACGATAAATTAAAGAATATAATGAAAAACATTTATGAAAAGAGCATGGTTTCTGCTGAAGAATGTGGATGTCCAGGAAATCTAGTAGTTGGAGCAAACATTGCAGGCTTTATAAAAGTTGCTGATGCAATGATAGGTCAAGGAGTAGTATAGAGAAAATAAATAAAGCTTTAGAAAGATTAAAATCATTAACAGAAAACCCTACAAGCAGAACGTGAAAACATTTGCCTGTAGGGTTTTTTAATTGTATAGAAAAGTTAAAGAAAGTAAAACAATTTATATTTATGGGATAACTTAATTAGATAACCAGCAAAGCTTCAAGCAGTATTTATTGGGTGCAAAAAGAAAGGTTATAGACACATAAAAAAACTAAATACTGATTATAAAGGAAGTTAATTATTAAAGGAAATACGATTAAGCTTAGTAGCAGCACACTTATCTATTTCAACAATAGTGTCTTTATAACTTTGAGATACATCTGGGCAGTTTGATAAAATCGTATCTATAACGTAATCTATATTATCATCATTAATTTGCTTTCCTTCAATTCCTTCAAAAACTATGGAATTTTCATCACTTAAATTGTTGTAAATTGTGTCAGCAATAGGAGCTTTAGTTACAGTTGGTCCTTGTAAGTAATTATTAGAGTAATATAAAGCATCCTCCACTGTAAAAAATTCCCCATAGGAATACTCTTTAGTGTTAGAATCTGAATTATCTTCACAAGAACATGGGTATTGAAGATGTTCAACATGTTTAATATCTAAAACATTTTTATAATCTCTTCTTGTAAGTACTGAACGAACCTCTAAATCAGACAGTCTATTTTTTATAGCGTCAGAAAAGGTTTCACCAGATTCTACAATGAATTTTTTTATTGATATTGTTTTTTTCATGTTATAATTTCTTTGCATTAGCGTAAGCCCCTTTATTATTTATTTTCTTAGTTATACCTTCATTAATAGGTGATAAAAACACATAAGCTTCAGTAGGCCTTTTACATTAATAATTATTTCAACACAACTTATGTTATAGGGAACTAAATTCAAGGCATAACTTATACATTGAACCTACCTTGGTTCCCTTAAGACTTTTTGAAGACGAATAAAATAAAATTCGACTTGGAAGCCTATAAAAAGTGCAAAATTTAAAAATGTGGTTAAGAAACTTCCTTATTGTATTTCCTATATAAGTTCTAATATGAACGGTGAAGTCTTTTAAGTAAAAAAGTTGATTATTAGAGGTTATATAAATGAAGATATTACAAAGAATAACTAGTTTTATATGACAGAAAACCACCCTTTTACGGGTGGTAAAACATTTGAAACAAGCAATATATAAGTTGTTATATTGTTTCCATATTAAATTTTCACATTAAAGCAACTTATATAAATGAAAATATAAACAGAATTAAAAATTCTGTAAGTATTACATACTATATATAAATGTTATTAATTACTATTATAGTTTAACTACGTTAGTAGCTTGCATTCCTCTAGGTCCTTTTTCAACTTCGAATTGAACTTGTTGACCTTCTTCTAAGTTCTTTCTAGCATCATTTCCTTGGATTGCTGTGAAGTGAACGAAAACATCGTCTTCTCCTTGAACTTCAATAAATCCAAATCCTTTTTCTGAGTTAAACCATTTTACTGTACCAATTTTCATTAAAAATCCTCCTAAGTGAAACATAACAATTATCTTTTAATTATGTTCCCTGTTAATCTGTTAAGTATAGCACAATAAGAAAAAAAAAGCAAATTTATTTTTAAAAATTTAATTAAATTATTGATAAAATTAAAAGCTACAAAAAAAGACAATTTAAAAAGGCTATGCACTTCATTCTAAGCATAGCCTTTTTAAATATTATTTTATGAAGTTTACTACATTTTCTCTTCTTGGAAATGGCTTAATTTCTTTTGTTATTGCAGAATATCCAAAGGTTACAGCAAACTGTGGTTTGTAGCCCTCAGGAATATTAAGTTTTTTAACTTCCTCTTGGTTTTCGAATAAAAAGGTAGTAAGGCCTACCCAACAAGAAGCAATTCCAAGACTTTGAGCCATAAGAAGCATGTTTTGAGCTGCTGCACTACAATCAGCCATAGGGCAATATGGAAGTTCTTTGTTATTAGTTTCTAAACCAGATACTATAATTGTAGTAGGTGCATTATGTAAAATATGGTACTTTTCATTCTCAGCCATTTTTACGATCCAATCAGTAGAAGCTTTCTTCATTAGTTCTTTTGATTTAACATTAATTTCATCTAACACTTCTTTATTTTGAATAACAGTAAAATGCCAAGGTTGATCGTTATGACCACTTGGTGCAAAGATACCAGCTTCAAGAATTAGATTTAATTCCTCATCTTTTATCTGTTCAGGTAGATACCTTCTTACACTTCTTCTGTCTTTAATTAATTCTAAAATATTATTCATTTGTTATTCCTCCTATGGTTCTCTAGTTTTAAAGTCTGGTGACCAAATTATAAAATTAGTTTTAAAATCACACCACAATATTTACTTTGAACTGATACATGCTTACTATAGGGAAGAGTGCCCAAAAATTCAACTTATATAAAATCTACAGTAGTGCCTTTAAGGCTCCTGGAGATGAATGAAATAAATTTTATTCTAGGAACTATAGTAATTTGTTTAAAGCTATTATTTAAGGAATTTATTAGGTGACTCTAAAAACATAAATATAGTTTATACTATTTTTATAAAAATTTAAACAGTAGATAAAGTTTCAAAATGAAAATTACCAAGGAAACTTTTGGTATAATATAAGTAAGTATATATTTTTTAATAAATTCTATATTGGAGGAATATTATGAGTTTTAAAGAGTTGGTGGATTTAAGAGAAAGTACTAGAGCATACATGGATAAAAAGGTTGAAAGAGAACAACTAGAAATTTGTATTGAAGCTGCAAGAATGGCACCCTCAGCTTGTAACTCTCAGCCTTGGAAGTTTGTCCTAGTAGATGATGAAAAAGCAGTTGAAGATGTTGCAAAAATGGTTTATGACCCAGTTATTCGTATGAATAAATTTGCTTTAGAAGCACCAGCTTTTATAGTGGCAGTACTTGAAAAGCCTAATATTACTTCGAAAATAGGGGGCATTATTAAGGGAAAGGATTACAGTATTACAGATATAGGTATTGCTACAGAACACATTTGCCTTGCAGCTGCAGAACAAGGGCTCGGAACTTGTATTATTGGTTGGTTCAAGGAAAAAGAAATTAAAGAGTATTTAAAGATACCAAAAGGAAAGGAAGTACCCCTAGTAATTACTATTGGCTATCCTAAAAATAAAGAAGTTAGAAAGAAAGTAAGAAAAGAGCTAAAAGATATAATGAGCTACAATCATTACTAGAAAGAGAAAACTTATGTACATTATATAAGTTGCAATAATATTTCTACATTATTTAATAAAATAAAAGCAACTTAATGAAAGAGAATGCAAAAGTAGGTTTATCATTTGTGTAGTGTCTTTGTTACATTCTATATATTTTACTTATGTAATAAGTTAAATGTTACTATTTAGAAAATTATCTAAATATTCATTGAAACAAAATTCAGAACAATATACAATTATAGTAGGGGAATAATTTAATATTAAAGGGGGCAATATATTTGGAAATTCTAACTAAAGTATTACCTTATGCAATTCCAGTGGTGGCGGTATTAATTATAATACTATTATTCTGGAAGCGTATGCCAGCAGATAAAGCTATGGTAATCACAGGTTTAAAAAAGAGAGTTCTTTCAGGAAGAGGGGGTATATTAATACCTATTTTAGAAACCTCTTGCACAATTTCCTTAGAAAACATTTCAATTAAAACAGATATTAATGAAGCACCTTCAAAGCAAGGAATCTTTGTTAATATAATAGGTACAGCAGTAGTTAAAATTAAAAATGATACAGAGTGCATTTTAAAGGCTGTAGAGCAGTTTTGCAGCGGTGGAGCACAAGATACTACAAAGGTTATAAGCAACATAGTAGAGCAAATTTTAGAAGGTAAGCTTAGAGGAATAGTTTCTACTTTAACAGTAGAGCAAATTAATGAAGATAGAGCTGCTTTTGAAGCAAGAATTGAAAATGATATAAATAAAGAGTTAGAATCTATGGGACTTTCACTTGTTTCTTATTCAATTCTTAAAATATCAACTCAAGGTGGATACCTTGAAAATAGAGCAAAACCTCAAATAGCACAATCTAAAGCTGATGCCGACATTGCTGAAGCTGAAAGAAAAAGAGATACAGAAATTAAAACAGCTAATGCTATAAGAGAAGGACAAAAGGCAAAATTAAGCGCTGAAACAGAAATTGCTGAAAGCGAAAGAGATAAATCATTAAAGGTTGAAAGCTACCGTGCTGAAAGAGATAAGGCAAAGGCGAATGCTGACGTAGCTTATAAACTTCAAGAAATTGAAAACCAATCCCTTTTAGCTCTTCAACAAGCAGAACTTGCTAAGAAAAATGCCTTAGTTATTGAAGAAAGACTTGTTGCAGAAGTTAAAAAACCTGCAGATGCTAAGAAGTATGAAACTGAGGTTAATGCAGAGGCGAGCAAAATTAGAGCTATAAAAGAAGCAGAAGCAGAGGCAGAAGCTATTAGAATTAAAGCTATAGCAGAGGCAGATGCTAGGAAAATTGAAGCTCAAGCAGAAGCTGAGGCAATTAAAGCCAAAGGACTTGCAGAGGCAGAATCAATTAAAGCTAAAGGTCTTGCAGAAGCTATGGCTAAGGATAAACTTGCAGAAGCTATGGCGAAATACGGCGAGGCAGCAGTAGTTGAACTTATAGTAAGTAGACTTCCAGAAATTATGGCTTCAGTTGCTAAACCTATGGAGCAAGTAGATAAGATTACAATCATTGATAATGGGGGTAGCCAAGGTGGCTCGAAGCTTTCAAAGATTGTAACTGATGTGGCAGCAAATGGCTTTGAAGTCCTAAAGGATTTAACTGGAGTAGATGTTAGCGATATACTAAATAATTTTGCAACTAAAAAATCTATTGAAAATAAAACTTCAGTTAAAGAAGTTATAGAAAATATTTCTCAAGATAAAAACTTAATTAGTGAAGTTGTAGAAAATATAGCTAAAGAAGAAAAGCTTGAGGATTAACCTATAAGGAATCTGAGTTAAAGATAATTTGCAAATGAATCAGTTGAAGATTCATAAGTGATTTTAAGCTTAATAAACAAAAATATGTTTGTGAACACCAATAATAATTTAGAGTAAGGATTGAAGTTTCCTTACTCTTTTTTTATAGACTTTCAACATGAAGTTATATTCCATTCATCTCCCAAAAGTTTTAAGAAACCAACTTAAACTAAATAGCAATTAATTCTTAATTTAGTTTCTAGCACAGGGGAGTTAGACTTCTTTTATGGTAATTAATATAAACTCTGTGTGAATTATAATAACAGGATTTTACTAATATTGGGGTACTAAGTACAAGTATACTGCGTATAATATAATAAAACTTTTTAGGAGGTTACAATGGATTTCATGTTTAATCTTTTCCCAATCTTTTTCATTATAGTATTTGTAGTTGTCATAGGATCTTTTATAGTAGCTGCAATCACTGGTGTAAAAGAGTGGAGTCATAATAATGGCCAACCAAAGCTTACTGTAAACGCAAAGATAGTTGGAAAAAGGGAAAATGTTACTCACCATAACCACAATAATGGGGACCAAGTACACCATACTACATCTACCACATATTATGTGACCTTTGAAGTAGAAAGTGGTGATAGAATGGAGCTTACTGTTAGTGGAAGTGAATATGGAATGCTAATTGAAGGAGACAAGGGTAAGCTTCATTTTCAAGGAACTCGTTACCTAGGATTTGAAAGAATTTTCTAAAGGTACTTAGAAAATAGGGAGGTACTAAAGTGAACAGTTTATGGTCAAATTGTGTGCAAGGACCTTTGACCTTAGATTTAAGTAGAGAGATAAGGTTTAAGGATTGCTATAAAGATAAACTTATGGAGGCACTAGGGTTAAAATCAGGAATCACAGTGATTGATATAGGCTGTGGACCTGGTACCCTTACAAGAAAGTTTTCAAAATGGCTTGGAGAACAGAGCAGAATAATTGGAATTGATATAGATACAAAGTTTATAGACTATGCAAAAAACAAAGCAAAGAATCTAGGAATAAATAATATTTTCTATATTGAAGGAGATGCTCTAAAGATACCCTTAAAAGATGATTCGGTGGATGCCTGCACTTCTCATACAGTAATAGAGCACGTACCTAACAAGGCATTTTTGTTAGAACAAAAAAGAATCTGCAAACTAGGGGGAACAGTATCTGTAATTAGTGTAATGCATAAACAAATTATAAAGGCACTATCTAAACATGGGCCACAAATTAGCCAAAGAGAAAGAGAACTATGGAGTGTTATAGATGAATATTGGGAAGAAGAAGATAAAAATAGAGAGGTAGATAAATATCAGATGAAACCAATTGAACTTCCTTTACTATTTGAGGAGCTAGGTTTTCACCATATTAAAATTAATGCCTTAGCTATTCCAACTTGTGTAGATGACTGTAGAAATAATCAGCAGGACAGAATTGCAATTATAGAGTCAGAACGAGCTATGGAATTAGAGGCTTTAGAAATAGGCATAAGGCAGGTTCCTTATAAACTTCCAAAGGAAGATATTGAAGAATTAAGAAGTTTAATTGAAAATAGATTTACAAAAAGAATTGATATGATAGAGAATGGAAAGGCTATTTGGGACTTTACTGTTGTAACTTTAATTATTGTTAGTGGCAGGAAATAAATAAATAAGTTAATTAACCCTAGATTTCTTTAAGGTTTCTATAAAATTAGAAAACCTAATAGAAATCTAGGGCTTTTTAGGAGGCAATAAGCTTTAGTTAAAGCTTGTTTTTATGCCTTTGATTCAGTGATGCTGCGCTGAACCATAAGAAGCATATCGTGAAATTTTTCAAATAACAAACCTGCAACGAACCACGCAGGGCCATAAGCTAGGGTGATTACGCCGTAAATTTGCAAAGGCTTAGTAGTATAATCCCAAGGACAGACACCTATTGTAAACTTAAGTAGCATACCAGTAACAAATTCTGCTGCAAGAATTAATAGCATATATAACCCTCCTCTAATAACAAGTGGAAGGTGCCTTATCCTGTTATGGACGGGTTCAAGAAAAACAGCAAGACCGTATATGGGGAACATCCATATGTAAGTATGTCCAGTGAGTTTCACATCACCACTTAACATAGAAAATAACCCAGTCCATAAAACCTCTACACAAAAACCAGCAAGTCCGTAGATAATAAATCTTTTTCCCATATCTATAGTTTTTTCATATATACTAAAACTATGCAATTAATGTTAAATAGTACAAGTATCTGAGAAAATTACATAAACTTTACAAATCCACGTTACTTTTTTTATATTTATTGCGTCTAAGAAGTGTAAAGAGCATTTGGAGAAAAAAATTACTGTAATCATTACAGAAAACTCACAGTAGTTGTTTTAATAAGATGCTATGGGCTTTAAATAGATCTACTTAATGAGTATCTAATAGCCAAAAAGGAAGCTAAGAATGCAGTTTATAGGATTTTAAGGTGAAAATGAATAAAATTCATCACCCAAAAGCTTTAAGAACACCAAGGTAGAACTAATGTACAAGTTGAATTTTAACTCTGGTTCCCTATAACATAAGTGAAGGTATAAATTGCCTCCTATATGTCCCAACAAAACAAATAGCAAAGGCTTTAAGATAAGAAAATGAAAATAGCCTTACACTTGGATAAACTAAACAACTTAGCTTCCTATCTATTTAACTTTTGAAGGATGTAATTTCCCTTAGAATTGAGATTATCTATTTTTAAGGACAAACAATTTTAAAAATAAATTTATATTTTTATTAAGTTATTTCATTTAGAATAACTAGATTATTTAGGACGGTGAGGAATTTGTTTACTGATGACATATTAATAGATAAGGTATTGGCAGGAGATTGCCAGGCTTTTGAAGTACTTATTAAAAAGCATCAAGGAGTAATTTATAATTATTTATATAAAATTACCTTAAATAAGGAAGATGCAGAGGATATGACTCAAGAGGTATTTATAAAAGCTTACAATAAATTATATACCTTTGAGAAAAAATCTAATTTCTCTACTTGGATATTTAAAATAGCTATAAATACTTTAAATGATAACTTTAAAAGGAAAAAACACTACGATTTAGATAAAGAAGAAGCAATGATGAATATAAAGTGTAGCGAAAGAGATATTCCTGAAGAGGCATTAAGCTTAAAAGAGAAAAAGTTAGAGGTTTTAAAACTTCTAGACGAGCTAACCTTAGAACAAAAAAATGCAATAATACTAAAATACGTTAGAGGTTTTTCTTATAAGGAGATAGGTAAGATTCTGGGAGTTAATGAAGAATCTGCGAAAATGAAGGTTTACAGAGCAAGGAAAAAGCTTTGCAGTACAAAAAGCAATCATATTGAAGGGAGTGTTTTAAGTGAAGTGTAATACAGATATATTGTTTAAATTTATAGATAACACCCTATCCGATGAGGAAGAATTAATATTTGAAGAACATATAAACCATTGTGAAACCTGCAGGGAAACTTACAACACTTTTAAGCTTTTAGAAGTCTTAGAGGAAGAAGATGATATAAGCATAGATGTTTCAAGTAAGGTAATGGAAAATATCGATAAAAACAAATATTCAAAGAAAAATTATTGGTATTTAAATAAATTTTTAATAAATAAGAAAAACATATACAAATTTGCAGCAGTAGCAATGATAGCTATTATGTTTACTGCTGGAATATTAAATAATAAATATATAGGGTTATTTATGAAGGGGATTAACACTGCAAATACAACCAAACAGGGGAACCTTTCTCCAGCAGCAAATAGTAATAGTAAAGAGGCAGAATTAGGCGAACGTTTTATATTAAGTAAAGATATGGTTAAAGCAGCAAACATAAATCTAATATTATACGATTATAAGTTTACTGAAAGTCATAGGATAAATTCACAAGAGATAAATAGAGAAATTGATAAAATAGAGGAAAGAACTATGTGGATAACGCTAAAGCCATATACACCTAACCTTGATTTAGATAGTCCTATATTCAAAATCAATATAGAATATGAAAAAGCAAAATACGAGTACTATGGTTATGAAACAAAGGGCTTCAAGGAAAAAACTATTATATTACAAAAGTACACTGGAAATATAAATAAAGATAAGGAATTTTACTTATTAGAAGAAGAACATAACATTGTACAAGACTTAATGAACAAATTTGCTGCTAATGAGAAGAAGTAACTTAAAATATGATTTTTCATAGTAGTAATTTGTGTGCAAAAGTATTTCTCGAGAAGTAAATTTTAGAAAACTATCTTAAACATTAAGAGGATGGGAAACACAACTAGATTTTACAACAAGAAATATTTCTATGCTCCAATGTAGCTAATTAATTCCTTTAATTATTGTTTTACGCTGATTGATCAGAATGAGCTTAGTTTATTTTTTATGGTTAACCATTACATTCTTTATTAGAAATATCAAGTGCTGTAAGGGGATAGAGGTTTATGAAAAAGTATGTATTGTTATCGATGGCTATAATTATTATATTGTTGGGTGGATATTTTTCAAGTAATAAGATTTCAAAGGATAAGGAAGTTTCAACCTACTTGAGCAAGACTTACGAGTTACCTGCTTTTGATGAGAACCTTCCAGATGAGATACATGTTAGGTTGAACCAAGTTGACTTAAAAGGGAAAGATCTATCAGAGTTAGATATAAATGATAGAAGCAAAGATCTATTTTATGCGTACTTTGATACTACAACTAAATGGCCCACTAAAGATAAAATGCCAAAGGATTATAATCCAAAAGAAATATTAAACTTGGGGAAAGACCCAGGACTTGATATTAAAAAGCTTCATAAGCAAGGGATTACTGGGAAAAATATAGGTATAGCAATATTAGATTCACCTTTAAAAAATAAGCATGAGGATTACCAGGATAGAATAAAACATTACGAAGAGTTATATAATCCAAGGACCGATAATCTCATGCATGGACCAGCTGTAACATCAATCGCTGCAGGTAAGACTGTAGGGGTAGCACCTAAAGCTGATATATATTATTTTGCAATTAATAATACTTATCTAGATAAAGCGGGTGATTCACACATGGATTTTGAAAAAGTGGCAAATGCAATAGATAAAGTGATAAGTTTAAATAGTGGATTGGCAAGTAATAAAAAAATAAAAGTTATTTCTATGTCTATGGGATGCTCTCAAGAAGATAAAGGATATAAGGAGTTTATAGAAGCTGTAGACAGAGCTAGTAAAGAAGGCATATTTGTTATTTCTACATCATTATCTAGAACACATGGATTCAAGTTTTCGGGATTAGGAAGATTCCCAGCAGATAACCCTAATGAAACCTCATCATATGTAGCAGGTAAGTTTTGGGAAGGATCAGTTTTTTCAAAAAATACTCCAGAGCAATTTTTAGAATGGGATACAGGATACGTACATTTCCCAATGGATTCTAGAACTGTTGCAGGACCAAACTACAATGATGAGTATGTTTTTCATAGATATGGTGCATTTAGTTGGGTAGTTCCATATATCTCTGGATTATATGTACTAGCTTATGATGCAAATGATAAGATTACACCTGAGGTTTTTTGGAAAACTGTAATAGAAACAAGCAAGCCAATTGAAGTTGAGTACAAGTCACAAAAATATGAATTTAAACATGTTATAAGTCCAGTAGATTTGATAGAAAAAATAAAAACACTTAGCTGACAAAAAATCATACTGTCTATATTAGTACTTTTTTATCAATAATAGTATTTAAAATATAGCAGGAAATCAAAGCTTATTCTATAGGCAAATCTATAAAAGGTTTGCTTGTAGAATATTTTATTATATTAAGAACTTAACCTTTAACTCATAAAAGCTCTATAATCCTTAATGTATTAACTTTAGGTTTTATTTAAAAGCTTTAGATTGCTACACTAGCTTAAAAAGCATGGGAATATACGAATTTGTTCCATGAACTTATCATAATATATAGACAAGCATATAAACTATAAATATAAGGGGGAGTACTATGAGAAGATATAATGGTAAATATTATGTTAAAAGAGGTAGCAGAGATAGTGCTATAAAGAGAGTACTTAAAAGAATTGGAATTCTATTTTTCATTGCAATATTTATTTTCACTTCTGTTTTTATATTAGTTAGGCCTTTTAGAAATTTTATCATTGGCAGGACAGGAAATACCATTTGGTGGCTTGAAAATCAACTTCATATTGGTAAAAAAGTTGAAGTTACTGAGGAGTATTCAAAGGAAGATAAAAATAAAAATGGAGTGCCAGATCCCTTGGATATTGTCCAGGCTGCAAGAAAGGAAGCCCAAAATAAAACTAAGTACAAAGACGCCTATTATGTAGGAGGATACCCACCAGAAGGAGAAGGGGTATGTACTGATGTCATATGGAGAGGTTTTGAAGGCATTAATGTGAACCTAAAGAAACTAATAGATGAAGATATCAAGAAGAATAAGGATAAGTACTGGCGAATAGAAGGTAAGGAAGATCCTAATATAGATTTCAGAAGAGTACCAAATCAATTGGTATTTTTTCAGGAACATGCCCTTTCTTTAACTACAGAAATGAAACCTAATGATCCAGAAAACCTTAAACAGTGGCAACCAGGGGATATTATTGTTATGTTAAAACCCTATGAGCATGTTGCTATTGTTTCAGACAGGAGAAATAGCAAGGGAGTACCCTATATAATTCATAACACAACACCTAATGCTGCAGAGTGTCCCTATATTTATCAAGGGGTAGAGATTGTTGGCCATTTTAGATGGAAATACTAAGATATGAAATACATTAAGCTTTGATTATTTTGCATAAAAGATGGCATAACTCAATACATGAAGTATGCCATCTTAATTTATAAAGCTATATTTTTATTCGTATACAACTTGCTCAACTTTTAAATGCAGAGTTGATGAGTCAGCAGGTGCAAATTCACTTCTTTTATACATATCCTCATCTGCCATTTGAACTATTTTAAAATAAGATACATTAGGAGCAGGTCCTTCATAAATAGCACCTATCGGTTTTGAGTATACTTGTCTTTTTGGTACACATAGAAATATACCTAATACTAATGTGAAAATACTTAAGACGGTAACTAAATTTTTCATTGTTCAAAAGTTACATTTTTGCTCTATAAATACTTAAAACATACTAAATAAATAGAAGATAGAGTCACTTAAATAACTCTATCTTTTTATTACTATATATTTTTTTTTAATTCTAATTCAAAGCTATCAGCTACATCTTTCATTCCTTCATATATTTTCTTGTCTACAGCAGAAATATTATATTTTTCTATGTATCTTTTCATATCTTGCATAAAACTCAAATATCCATTTAAATCATTAGGTATACTTTTGTTATAGCATTCATTTCTACTTAAACCATATTTATCACCATTCGTAAATATATCATAAGCCATACTAAAGCTTAATATATTATCTTTTTGTTCTGGTGTTGCTTTTTCTAACTTTTCTCTCCACGCTTTACGCACTATTCCAGGTGCTGTTGGTGGAGGAAAGCATTGTAAATTTTCTTTAAACCATTGAAAATCATGATTATTGATAGGAGCAAGACTATTTTTATATAGTTCATATAATTTCTTATCTTCTTCCTCACTTATCTTTTTATCATCAATATCTAGAGTGAAATTTTCTTTATACCCACTTTTATTACGCGAGGTTATTTGCTGTTGAAAGTTGATTTGCTGAACTTGATTAATAGTAAAATCCACTATATCCCCTCCTTTATCCACATATAATAAAATTCGTTATTTTCAAACCAAGATTTAGAACTATATGAAATATTTTATTTAGAATTTTTTGAGGCAATAACTATATCAAATATATCAATTATTCCATCTTTATTTAAATCGCATCTTTCATCATAATTAGGTTCGCCTTTCTTAGCATTATAATGTTTTGAAATTTCATCAACAGTTGGCATTGTGTTAGTATTATTTTTTTTATGTACAATGAGGGTATCTCTTATAACATTACCCATACCCATTGGTATACATCCAACCTCAATTTTTTGAGTGTCTTTGATTAAATTATCAATTTTATAAATACGCTCCCAACCAACTATAACACCACCATTTATTATTGCCTGACTCTTAACTTCTATTTTACGTTCATCAAGATTTACACCATCAACATTTATAAATCTATTTCCATATCCCATTTGCACGACTTTTAGGTATAGTGTTGGTGAGTCTATTGTAATTTCTGAAGTTCCAACATTTTGGAATTGACTATTTTTAAACATTTCTTCATTAGCAACTCCTACTATTTTAAAATAGGATACATTAGGAGCAGCTGGTGCTGCATTTGCATTTGTTGTAGGCATGGATAAAAGTATGCCTAATGTAAGTATTAACAAACTAAGTAATTTTACTAAATGTTTCATAATTATAACATCCTTTCTACAATTAGTAAGTTGCTAAAATTATACAAATGATTTAAAAAATGGACAAGTACCAGAATATCCTATTATTATACATTGTATAGCAATAAATCGTTATTAATTATAAATACTCCTATTATCTCTAAAATTTAAGAAACAAATAAAATTCCTAATTATGTTGGAATATTAGAAGACTTTTTCTAAATTTGTTAAAAGAATTTGTTATTTTCTATCTTCATATAATCTTAAAATCCTTTGGTTTTAAAGGGTTATAATAATTTAACTAAAAATAAAGTTTTCAACTTATTAACAGGGTTAATAAGTTGAAAACAATATGTTAATTGTTATTAATATAATTGTAACAAAAGAATTAAATAATTTTATATATCAGTGTAGAACTATTAAATTATCTTTAGATACAGAAGGAGTTGCAATTAAATTGAACATATGTGAAACTAGAGTTTCAAAATTGTTTACTAAATTTTTAGAAATTGCGGAACTCTAGGAAGTTATTATAGTCGGTTCAAAGTGAAAGAGTTAATTCGTTATAACTGGTGATGACTTAGCTATTGACTTTGTTAAAAGTAGCTCTTATGAAAAAGCTAAGCCTAATCTCAGTTATCTCATGGTTATAAATAAAGATATGTTGATATATTGTTATATTTAAATATTTATAACAATATATAGTGTCTATGCTGGTTTTAGGGCTTTGTACCTTTTTTACTAGTTAAAAATACTCTAAAAAACAGTGATAATTTTTTAAATAGCATCTAATTATATAATTTTAGAGGCAATCTTTTAGAGTAGTTAATTGATAATTAGGATTCAAACCTATAAAATAGTGATATAAGACATCTTCAAAATATAAGTAAGTCAATAATATTTTCCTTAAACATTAATAATTTTACTGAGATTAAGGGGGCAATTTGGAATGAAAATTAGCTATGATCTAACAAAAGAAGATTATATGGAGTTTAATATGCACCATATTTTTAAAACAAAATCTATAAGAACAACTTTATTTATTGAAAGGTTTGTGATTTCAATAATGTTTTTATTGGTTCCATTTTTAATGAAGCCTAAAGGGAACATACCTTTTGCTATTTTCTTTATGCCTTTTGCAATAATATATGTGGGTTGGCTTGTGTTTTTCCCAAAATATTTTAAAGGTAGCATCAAGAGAAGATTAGAAAGAATGTTAAATAAAGAAGAAAATAAAAGCTTATTTGGTCCACAGCAACTATCCATTACTGATGTGGGGATTTTTGAATTTGATAATCTAGAAAAAAGTAAGGTAACTATGAAGGATGTAGAAAGAGTAGAGGTAACGGAAAATTATACTTATATTTATATTAGTGATATGAATGCCTATATTATTCCTCATAGAGCCTTTGAAACTCTTAGTGAAAAAAATGAACTTATAGATTTATTAAAGAAGCATTGCAAAGTTTGTGTAGAATGAGCCATGTACTAAAGTACTTTGGTAAGGTATGTTAATTAATAAAGTAATCCTATTAAAAGAATAATAAGAAAAATAATGAAGGACTTCTATTAAAAATTAGAGAAGTTTTTTAATATATTAGTAAAAAGTCATATAGGTGAAAAAGTGAAGAATTAGTGAGAAAGATAATAATTTGAGAATAAACATGTTATATAGAAACATTAATGAGGGTAAATCGTATAATGTAGTATAAATAAGTATTGTGGAGGGTATTATGTTAAGTCATAATTTAGCTCTTTATATATTTACCCTTATGCTATTTTTCCTTTTTCTAATAGCTTCAATAGGATTTCTTACCATGATGTTCAATAACGGCACTGTGTTGACCTATAATAGCTCTAAGCCTGTGCTAACAGTGGAAGGGAGAATAATTAGTAAACGATTTAAAACTTTCCAAGATACTCAAAATTTTGGAGATATGATTCCAAGTTACAATTATTTAACTATGTATTATTTAACTTTTGAATTAGGAGATAAGGAACAATTGGAATTCTGTGTTACAGCAATGGAGTATGAGGAATTCAATGAAGGGGATACAGGAAAACTTAGTTATCAAGGTAATAAATATTTAGGTTTTGAAAGATCTATGGAAGAGTAACAAAATTAATTTCTTTAAAGAATCAAAATTATAAAATAAAAAATGGTGCTACGTCAAAATAGAATTTTGACACAGTACCATTTTTATTTTAGCTTATTGATTTTTTGAACTAATCTAAATCCTTGATTTTCAACTAGGCTTGGGTTTGATTTACAGCTCCATTTTCATTTTGACCTGAGGCAGTATTTTCATTATTTTCTACTGAAGAGTTATTTTGAGCTTTTAGCAAATCACGGATTTCAGTAAGAAGTAACTCTTCCTTGGATGGTTTTGATTCTTCCTTAACAGGTTGTGCACATGACTCTTTCCTTTTAAACTTATTAATAAATTTAATAAACAAAAAGATAGAAAATGCTACAATTACAAAATCGATGATGTTTTGTAAGAAGATTCCATACTTAAGGACGATAGGATCTCCACCTCCAAAAGTAGGTATAGGCTGAGCTAAACCTGCCACATTAACTTTACCTAGCAATAATCCAAGTAGAGGAGTTATAATGTCGTTAACAAGAGAACTAACAATTTTACCAAAAGCTCCCCCGATAATTACCCCTACAGCTAAGTCAATAACATTGCCTTTCATAGCAAACTCTTTAAATTCTTTTAACATATAATACACCCTTTACAAATTTATTTGTAGGAAATCAGTTTAACGTTCAATTTAAACATGAGTACATCTTAAGGTCATTAAGCCTTATAAAAAATATACTTATATTTATCTAAAGTTTGTGATTTTGCTTAAAATTAAACTAGCTAGAGACTAGTGATTTCCTAAAAAATTTTTTTATAATTAAATGGAAGTTTGCTTTTTACGTCTAAAGTAATTTTAGTAAGCTTTTCCCCAATAAACTAATTTACTTGCTTCTTTTCCGCAGCAAATACATTTATCACTTATATTTTCCTGTGCAAAAGGCATACATCTTGAAGTAACTCCAGCAACTTCTTTAAGTTTATCTTCGCAAGCCTTATCTCCGCACCACATAGCTTTAATAAATCCTGGCTTAGTATTTGCAATTTCAATAAAACTATCCAAGTCAGTTGCAGAGTAGGTTTTCTCCTCTGCACTGTTTCTTGCTTTTTCGAGAAGTTCTATCTGCATTAAGTCTAAGATTTCTATGATTTTATTTTCTATTTCCTCAAGAGAAACTATAAGCTTTTCTCTTGTATCTCTTCTAACTAAAACAGCTTGATTATTTTCTATATCCTTAGGGCCCATTTCAACTCTAATAGGAACACCTTTCATCTCGTACTCATTAAACTTCCAGCCAGGCATTTTATCAGAAGCATCTAGCTTAACTCTAGCTACTTTAGAGATTCTGTCTTTAAGCTCTGAAGCTTTATCTAAAACCCCTTCTTTATGCTGAGCAATTGGCACAATTATTACTTGGGTTGGAGCAATTCTTGGTGGAAGTACAAGACCACTATTATCACCATGAACCATGATTATAGCTCCGATTAAACGAGTAGTTACACCCCAAGAGGTTTCATGAACATATTGTAATTTTCCAGTTTTATCTGAGTATTGAATTCCAAAAGCCTTAGCAAAGTTATCTCCAAAGTTGTGAGAAGTTCCATTTTGAAGAGCCTTACCATCATGCATTAAGCTTTCTATAGTATAAGTTGCAACAGCACCAGCGAACTTTTCTTTATCAGTTTTTCTTCCTTTAACCACTGGAATTGCAAGAACTTTTTCACATAAATCTGCATAAAGATTTAAAATATCAACAGTTTCTTTTTCAGCTTCCTCTGGAGTAGCATGGATAGTGTGACCTTCTTGCCATAAAAATTCTGTAGTTCTTAAGAAAGGCCTTGTAGTTTTTTCCCATCTAACTACAGAACACCACTGATTGTATAGTTTAGGAAGATCATTGTAAGATTGAACAATTTTTGCATAATGCTCACAAAATAAAGTTTCAGAAGTTGGTCTAACGCATAATCTTTCTGCAAGAGGTTCAGAACCACCATGGGTTACCCAAGCAACCTCAGGGGCAAAACCTTCAACATGATCCTTTTCCTTTTGAAGTAAGCTTTCAGGTATAAACATTGGCATATAAACATTTTCATGACCAGTAGCCTTTAGCTTTTCATCTAAGTTTTTTTGAATGTTTTCCCAGATTGCATAACCATAAGGTCTTATAATCATACAACCCTTAACACTTGAATAATCAACAAGTTCAGCTTTCTTTACGATATCTGTATACCATTGAGCAAAATCTTCATCCATAGAAGTTATTGCTTCAACAAACTTTTTTCCTTTTGACATAATTTTTTACCTCTTTTTTCAATATTTTGATTTTTATATATAATTTAAGTTAATAAACACATTTTGTCAATATGCCAAGATGTAGTGAGAAGTCCAAACAAGAAAGTTTATAATTATTGACCTAAAACTTCTTCTTTACCTTCCTTTAGTATTTCAACTTGTAATTCCTCTTCTGGTTTTTCCTTTGCAAGAAGCACCACAGAAACCAAGATTAAAACAGTGCCTAGGAAAACACTAAAAGTGAAGGCTTCTTTAAATAATATTATACCCATAATTATGCTTACTATGGGTTCAAAAGTGCCTAGTATGGCAGAAGGAGAAGGACCAATAATTTTTATAGCCATCATAAGCAGTAATATGGATGCTATATTTGATATCAATGAAATTCCAATAAGAGAAGTAACTGTATAAGTATTTATTGGAAGAGCAATATTTCCTGTTAAGGCTGTTGCAGTGAAGATAGTTATTCCAGCAAAGATACTTATATAGAATACAGACACTAAATTATCTACGGTTTTTAGTGCTGAGTTATTCATACCAAAGATAGATATAGAATGAGTAAATCCTGAAGCTAAAGCAAGGACAACTCCAATTATATTTATATTTTCAAATTTGAAGCCTACTAAAAGATAAATACTAAGCATTGATAAAAATAAGGATATTAATTTATTTTTAGTAAGAGGGTCTTTGAAAAATATTCGGTTTGCAGCCACCACCACAGCAGGATAAATGAAATGCAAGGTTGTTGCAAGTCCTGTAGGAATATAGTTATAAGAAAAAAATAACAAAGATGCTGTGGGGACAAAGCCACAAAGAGCTACTACAGATAGAGCTTTAAGCTGATTTTTATCTATCTTATAATTCACCTTTTTAAAAAGAAAATATACAAAAAGAATAAGTGCAGAAAGCAAAAATCTAGTGCTTAAGATGGATAAAGTATTAGAACCGTTATTAGCTGCATATTTTGCGAAAATAGGCATAATCCCAAAGGCAGCAGAAGATAACAAGGCATATATTATGCCATTAATTTTTTTCATGTCATCACCTCAATAATATATTTATGTATTTTGTTTTCAACGATAAATCTTTCCAAGGATAATTCTATCATTTTATGAAGAATATAAACAGGTTTAATATACAAAAATTAGGTTCCATAGAGAACCCAAGTGAATAATTAACGTCTACATTGAGCATACCTTGGTATTTCAAGGCTTTTTCAAGATGAATTTCATTCATCAGAAATAGATTAAACTTTTACTAAGGGAACCTACAACTGGGGTGTATGAAAAGGTTACTACTAATTTCTATTCATATTAAGCTTAAGGTTTAGGAATATTATTACAGGAGTTTCATGGTAAAATAAAGTCATAACAATATGTTAGGAAGCTTATGGACAAACTAGCAAATTTAAATCATTTACATAGTTAGATATATTTATTAAGTATATTTATTGAATAAATATATCTTTAAAAGTTATGAATAAAACTTGTGGATAATTATAATGGACAAGGCTTGACTAATGCCAGTATTGTGATTTGTAGATAGACAAGCTCAAAATCTATATAGCTTTTCGGAATGAAAACTTGGTCAACTCAAGAATAACTTACATATTTACAATGAATTCAGCTTGAAAAGAGCTGAATAAAAAAAGTTTTTGCTAAAAATAAAATATGGGAACTTTTTAAGCATTAACATAGTCTTAGTTACAAAAGGGTATTGAGATAAAAAACGGAGGTGAAGTTTTGATTACTGATGAGTTATTAGTAGCAAAGGTACTAAAGGGTGAACGTGATGCTTTTGATATTCTTATTAGAAAGTATCAAGGAATTATTTATAATTACATTTTTAAGAATACCTTGAACAAGGAAGATTCAGAAGATATTACTCAGGAGGTTTTTATAAAAGCTTATAAAAATTTGTATAGACTTGAAAATAAAGAAAGGTTCTATAGTTGGTTATTTAAGATAGCTATAAACACTATGAATACTTCTTTCAAAGCAAAAAAGCAACACAATTTTATAGAGGAAAGTGAAATGCTTCATATTAAGTGTAATGTAAATGACACTCCAGAAGAGCGGCTTCAAATAAAGGAAGAAAACCTAGAATTATTAAAAAGATTAAGTGTTCTTAATGAAGAAGAAAAAAATGCAATGATTTTAAAATATGTACAGGGATTTTCTTATAAAGAAGTTGGAGAAATTCTAGGCATCAAAGAAGAAACAATTAAAACTAAGCTTCATAGAGCAAAAAAGAAACTACATGACCTTAATAGAAAGAGTATAAATAAGGAGAGGGTTTTAAATGAAGTGCAATACTAATAAGTTGTTCGCTTATATTGATGAGACTTTAAAGGATGAAGATATAATAAAGATAGAAGAGCATTTAGAAAACTGTGAAGTTTGCAGAGAAGCTGTAGATACTTTTAAATTAATGGAAACCGTTGGAGAGCAAAATTATCATGTAGACATAGATGTGGTGGACAGGGTAAGAAGTTTAACTGATGATGAGTTTTATAGCAACAAAAAACTATTTTTTATGAATAAGTTTTTACCAAAGAAGAAAAGTTTTATAAAGTATGCCTCTGTAGCAACAATTGCTATTGTTATGGCAACTGGGGCATTAAATGCCAGTAAATTTATCTTTGGTGAACATATAAAGGGAAGTAATGTGGCTCCTGCTAGTCCCACTCCACAGGTTGTGGAGGAGAACAAAAATTATAATAAGAACTATGAATTAAGAGAAAAAAATATTGAGGAATTAGAATTGTCAGATATGGAGAAAGAGCAGCTAGAGAGGCATCCACTAGGTGAAAAGGTAAAGAATAATTTTAAGTATCCAGATAAAGAAGAACTTCACTTTAAGCTATATAATGCTGTGGAAAATTTTAAAACTGCCAAAGGGGAGTTTATTGAGGAATGGCCAAATTTAACGGCTTCTATGAAAGGTAGTTTTATAGTTGATGTAGAAAATAAAGCTTCAGTATCTGTGGATGAAACAGAAGGGAAAAAGCCTATAACCTTAATTTATCATAATGATAAAAGAAAAACCTACGATGACAATAATAAAATTTATAGAGAATTTGATGAAGTTCAGCATAAGGGAAAAAATATGATAGTAAGACCAATTAGAATCTTTTTACACCCAGCCCTTACAAGATCAGACACAGGTTATTTAGGGGTAAGTAAATTTATTATTTCCAATGAGGCAATTCCAACCTATTTAGCTGCTTATGAGGATTGGGAGTACACAGAGTCAACCTTTTTAGGAAGAGCTACCTATAAGTTAGAAGGAGTAATTGATAGATCAATGACTGAGCGTTCTTATGGTAAATTCTCTTTAATTATGGATAAAGAAACTGGGATAATGCTTAAATTTTTATCCTTTGATGATAAAGGAAATGTAAAACACAAAGTAGAGTGTACTAAGTTAGAATTAAATACGCCTATAGATGAGGGTGTGTACAACAAAGATACTTCTGGATATGTAAAAAAATAAGAAAATAAAAAGTTAGCCTATAGGTTAAATTACTAAGCAAAGTAATTTAATCTATAGGCTTTTTTATTATATAGAGAACCAATATGTAACACTTATTAGAATAAACTCAGATGATACCTTAGCTAAGGTGACGATAGATATGAAGTCATCATTGAAGAAAAATACAATGAAAGAGTTAAAACAATGGCAAATTTTCAATAAGTATTAATATCAAAGTTAATACAAAAGTATGAGAAAGGGGGGGACATGAGATTGGTAATAGGAAATACTCAAGGAGGGCATAGCCAATAAGATAATTACACAATATAAATGTAGTTATTAATAAAGGGATAGCACATACTTTTACTCCTTTTTCATCAGATACCATATAAGATTACAAGGGTAATGTATTTAATGAGGTGAATGCTATAGGATTTTATAGACAAATGTGTATATTCTAAAATAAAAAAATATTAACTTCCTGTAAATACATTAATTACTGTATTCACATTATATTACATATAATGCAATATAATGTTATACACCATGTTAATATTATATCAAAGGGAGGTGAGCAATTGGTTTTTAAAAAAAAATTATTACTTCTAGCTGTATTAAGTGTTACTTTACTACTAGTATTAGGCTTATTTTATAGTAAGAATAATTCTAGTATTTCTATGAAAAATGAACCTATTGAAAATATGAAGTTAATAGTAAACAAACTATGTTCGGAAGAGTTTGAAGGAAGATTAATTGGAAGCAAGGGGAACATTCTAACTGAGAAATATATAAATAACATATATTCTGCTATTGAATTAGAACCTGTATTGGAAAAGGGTTTTTATCATACTTATTCATACGACCCTAGTTTAGTGACCAGAGAAGAAGGTAAAGATTCTGTAGAGACAACCGCCAACAATATAATTGGGAAAATAAGTGGGACAAACTCTAATAAAGCAATTATTTTATCTGCACACTTTGATCATTTAGGCAAAAGAAAAGGTGATATTTACAAAGGAGCAGTTGATAATGCTTCGGGAATTGCTACAATGATACAATTAGCACTTCTTTTGAAAAATGATTCATCAAGTAATGCGTTTAAATATGATATAGTGTTTGCTGCATTTAATGGTGAAGAGTTTGGACTAACTGGCAGTGAAAACTTTGCTAATAAAATTTCTGACTTGTATGATGATGTTATTAATATAAATATTGATTCAATAGGCTATAAAGACGGGGGAGATGTAGCACTTTTCAATACATTTAAAAAGCCCAATGAATACAAAAAAATAAATGCAAATGAAGAGTATATTAAATTAACTAATAATATTAAGTCATCGTTTAATAAGAATGGTGTAAGTGCAACTAAAAAAGATTTGGGTGTAGGAAGTGATGATTTTTATTTTCAGAAAAAAGATTACACAAGCATTTCTATTTCAGAAGATAATATTAGAAGAATTATTCATACACCAAATGATACTACAGAAGTTATCGATTATAACAGATTAGAAAGGGTTGTAAATTCGGTACGAGATTTTATAAATAACCATATAGACAGTTTTAATTAAAAATAATATTTAAAGTAAAGTGAGGTAGTAGATTAATTTCTACTACCTATTTTACTTTAAAGGAATATGAATTCCTATATATTTGTAACATCTAATATAGCTTTGTTAACTTTACACCTAAGCCTCTTTTGTTTTCCCTTTAAGCAGTATGGATAAAACTAAGCCTATAAAAGCAATTACAGCTGCACCTAGGAATAGTTTGCTAAAGCCACTATTTAAAGTTGTTTGGAAGGTATTTTCTAGTACAGTTCTAGAGCTTTCTATTTGTGACAAGTAGTCAGTTTTCATGGTAGCTAGAGCAGCATCAGGAGAAACTCCTTGAGGAAGGCTCTTACTTAAACCTTGTTTTATCATTGGAGCAACCTTGTCTATCATAGAAGAAGCAAAGTTTTTAAGAACATCAACTACAGTAGTTACATCTGCACTTTGAAGGCTTGCTAGAGCTTCAGGTGATATGCTACCAGAACCAAAGCTTTGAGCTGGAGCATTTGCTCCCATACTTATCTTTGGCATTAAAGCCATTAAATTTCCTTGAAGATTTTTAGCTGCATCTGTTATGAAGTTTATAAGTAGATTTGGAGAAATTGCAACCCCGATAGAACGTATCAAGGACAGTGTTGCTTGAGCTGAAGCAGTTTCACTTTCAGATACATTAGTTTGAATTAAATAATTTAGTGGTGTACCCATAGTAAAGCCCATACCTAAGCCCATGAAAGCAAGTCCTAAAATTAAAGTTATCATAGAAGGATAGCTGATTACTAAAGTTGCCATAATTAAAGCACCTATTAGGGTACAAGAGTAACCTAGAATTAAGATGAACTTAGCAGAAAACTTATCTATAAGTCTTCCACCTAAAGGTGCGCAGAACCCTGCAAACACTGCCATTAAAGTTACCAAATAACCACCTGAACCAGTTTTAAGTTTAAGAACGTTTTCTCCGAATTGAGGTATAAACACTATTCCCATCATACCAGCACCAGTGATAAAACCTATAGAAAGGGTAAGAGCTATTTGACGGTTTGTGAAGTATTTTAAATTAATTACTGGGTCTTCCACTTTTCTCTCAATAGCAAAGAAAATTGGTAGAAGTATTATAAAGGCTATTAAGTAAGGATACACATTAGTTGATTTTATGCTGTTAGCAAAATCATGAAACTTAAGATTTGTTAAAGCATACATAAGAGAAAGTATTAGAGCGGTTACTACTATGCTTCCCTTTACGTCCATTTTTGTAGGTGCCTTAGTAACTTTTTCCTCTTTAATTGTCATAGAGGCTATAACTACTATGATACAAATAGGAACATTAATTAAGAATAGAACCCCCCAGTTAGAGTTTCCTGATAAACTTAAAAGGGCAGAACCTACTGTTGGTCCAAGGATATTAGCAATACCAAATATTGCCCCAACTAAACCAAGGGCAGTACCTCTTTTTTCTGGAGGAAAGCTTTCCCCAATGTAAGCTGTAGCAATTGGAATAATTCCACCACCACCAATAGCTTGAATTACTCTAGAAACTAATAAAAAGGAAAAACCTCCAAAGTAGTTTGATAGGCCGCATAATAAAGATCCAATTCCGAACACAACAATACTAAAAGTAAATAATTTCTTCTTGCCATATCTATCCGATATCTTGCCAATTATAGGCATGGATACCGCATAAGCTAAGGTATAAATGGTAATCATCCAAATACTATCATTTGGAGATACTGATAAAGAGTTTGCAATAACTGTTCTAGCAGGGGAAACTATCCCAGAGTCAAGTGCCCCTATAAAGATACCTAATAAAAACATGATAAGTACTAAAGTTTTGTTATTCTTCATTTTTTTCATTTTTTTCTCCTTTCTGAACTGAGTTCATAATAATATAAAAAATATATGCTACTTGTGCTAATTTGCATTTTTACAATAAATAATTAGCACAAGATAGTATTAGTAAGAAAATCCAGGACAAGTTTATGTAAAATGAATTAAAAAGTGAAGCGAGTTTGCATAAACGTCAAAGATAAATATAGCTTTGAAATATCTAGTTCAAATTCAAAATACTGTAAAATTCCTCAAAAGTTAAATCCTTATCCTTCGGCAAATAGAACATAGTTGGTACAAGGATTTTTGAAATTTTATACGAACTTAAGGAAGGATTTATCTCTCCCTTATCGATAGAGGTATCAATAATATTTTCTACTACACTATATAAGTGAGAGAATATTTTTTCTCTTGGGCATTGATTTTCATTGCTTACCATCATTGCCTCAAATACACCAGAGTAGATTTTAAAAAAGCCATCTAAATATCGAGCTAAGGTAAATAATTTATTTTCTAGTGGTTCATCACTAGAAGGCAACGTATCAATATGGATTAGAATTTTCCTCCAGCTATTAAGAATTATTTCTCTAACTAGTTCATCCTTATTAGAGAAGTAGTTGTAAAAAGTGCCTACAGCAATGCCAGAGTTTTTGGCAACATCTCTAATATTAAGATTTACATAGCCATTTTCCAAAAGTAACTCACTACCTTCAGTAAGAAGGGTTTCTTTTACATTCTCCAAAATCTTAGGCATTATGTCTCCTTTCTCCTTACAAATATTATAATATGAACCTGGTTCATATTATGTTACAAGTATACTACAATTATTTATTAAAAACAACATTGAAAATTAATGATTTGGTAACAATTTATACGTGAATATTGTTTGAATAACTGGAAAAAATGTGATATTTTAGAATGAAATAAAATAAATTTGTATAATATACCTGATTTAATTTGAAGTTTTGGGGAGGTGCAATTTGAAGGATACTAATTATTAAATATTTAATGTTTCTATTATTGGGGTAGGGGGAACGTATTATGAGGAAAAAGTACATTATATTTGTGGTTATTATTGTAGCTGTTTTAGTAGCAGCAGGGGTTATTTATTCAAAACCACAAAGTGAGACAGCTTACTTAAAGAAAAATGCCAAGGAATTAAAACTAGACAAGCCAGAAGATTACTCAGATTTAAAGGTAATCAGCAACTCTATTAAAGACAAAGAAATTATTATTACTGGAGAATATCATGGAATAAAGCAAAATACGGATATACAGTTTAAATTTTTGAATTACCTTATTGATAATTGGGATTTAAGATATTATGTTACTGAAATGGGACATTCTGAAGCTATGATGATCAATGAATACCTAGCAACAGGGAATGAAGAGATTTTAAAAGAAACTTTTCAGGATTGGAGAAGTGCCGGAGCCATAGTTGAGGAGTTTGATGCGTATAAAAAACTTTATGAAAAGAATAAAAACTTACCAGAAGATAGGAAGATAATAATTTTAGGAATAGATTCAGCATCAATGTCTGAAAGGCATATTAAGAAATACATGAACATAATCATTAGTAAGGTTGGGACACTTCCTGAGGAGCTTAAAGTTTTTGAAAACAACCTAAATAAATTGGACTTAATAGGGGTTAATACTACAAAATTTTATCTGAAAAAGGAAGAATTAGAAGAAAAGAAAAAAGCAATTTTAGAAATAGTAAATGATATGGAGAACCATATTAAAGATAATAGAGAACTATATGAGAAGACTTTTAAGAAGGATTTGTTTAATATAGAGTTCATTTTAGAAAATATAAAGGACCTTCAGACTTTACCAAAAACCTTTGGAAGTAGTCCAAATATAAAAACAGACCCTGAACTTTTAAGTATGAGGGAGAACTATACTTATAAGAATTTTAAAAAGCTCCGTGACCATTATCCAAAAGGAAAATATTACTTCCATTTTGGTGCACAACATACAGTGTTAAAGGAAATTTGGGGTTTGGAGAATATAGCTATAAAACTTCAAAAGGATGAGGTGTTTAAAGACAAGGTATATGCTTTTAGAACTTACTATGGAGCTGGAAGTTATATGCTGTTAGGCATAAACAATTCATTTTACTCGAATATTCCTACAGAATTAGAAAAACAGCTACAGACGGTTAAAGGAGAATTTGGAGATTTAATAATTGATTTAAATAATAAAAGAAGTCCTATAAAAAATACTTTAAACTTAAATTACTTTGAAGTTACTGAAAGAGAAGTTTTAAAACCTGATTCTGATACTAAAACTACAGATTATTTTCAAGGAATAATCATAATAAAAAATCCAAAGGGAGGAACAGCTTATAGTGTTTTTCCTGACTAATTGATATAAGATAGTAATGAGAATACATTTAGGATCTTAACAATACAAATTGCCGTGAAGAAAAATATGATTAGTGCTAAATTAAGTGCTGAGATATTTTTTCTTGGTGGCTTATTTTTATATAAAGCTGAAGGCACTGTTAAAGTAAATCTATAATATTTTCATCTTCTGAAGATATGCAGATTTTTGGTGTAGATACTCTGTTAAGTTTTAATCTTTAATATTGTAATATTTAATTAAAGAAACAATATTATTAAGGTTAAAAAAGGAGTGTTAAGATGAAAAGTAAGTTATTTGTTCTAGTTCTCTCATTATGTATATCTTTAATGTTTATTTCAACTTCAAAAGTAAATGCTAGCACCTTAGAAAGTAGCAATTTTCTTCAAAAGAAAGGCATTACAATTAAGTATTTCGGACAGGCATCCTTTGGAATTGGGGATAGTGAAGGTATGAAGATAGTTACAGATCCCTATGATCCAATACTAGGATATAATTTTCCTAAGATTTCCACAAAAATACTTACAGTAAGTCATGACCACTTTGATCATAACAATATTTCTGCATTAAAATCCTATGAAAAACTAATATTTGGTGAAACAGGCAGTTTCACAAATGGAAATATTAAGATAAAAGGAGTGGCTTCTTGGCATGATAATGAAATGGGAAATTTAAGGGGTCCAAATACCATATACACTTATGAAATAAACAAAATAAAAATATGTCATCTTGGAGACTTAGGACATGTGCTTTCACCAGAACAAGTAAATGCTATTGGACAGGTTGATGTGCTAATGATACCTGTTGGCGGTTTCTTTACAATGGATTCAGAAGAAGTAATGAAGGTAATTAAGGATATAAATCCAAAGGTAGTTATACCAATACACTATGGAACTGAAGAGTCAACACCAGTGTTTGAAGATACTTTAGCTCCAGTGGAGGATTTTACTACAAGGATTCAACAACAGGGATGGAAAGTAGAAAAGGTGGATTTTCTTACACTTACTAAGCAAAAGCTTAACACCTTAAAGTGCAAAAAAGTATTTGTGCTAAATTACAAATAGTAGAGCATAGGATTAATATTCAATTATAAAAATCCTTTCATATTGGACTATATATAATAATTAAACCTAAGAGCGGGAAGTAAAATTCCATGCTCTTTTTTTATTATATAAGTTGTAGCAGTATCCTCCATTACTTATTAAGTTAAAAGCAATTTATTTGAAAGACAATGTAAAAGTAGGTTTATTATTAGTGTAGTTTCTTTATTGCAATATATAGGATACTTAACTTTTCTTCATTGGACAAAATCCTAGGAAGGTATGGATATTAAGTAGTTTCAGCTTCCTAAAAAAACTGTGAATACATGTTTTTGTCTTTAAAATATAAGGAGAAAAGTGTAAGCAGAGTTAAATTTATAAAAGCAGTCAGGAATAAGTAAAGGTAAAAATTGTAACTTAATTAATTATATGGTAAAATATTTACATAATATGAAGAAATACGGGAGGATAACTATGGAGTTTTTCACCATGGATGAGAAAAGAAAAATTGGACTTCCATTGTATTTAGAAAAAGATGAGAAATTTAATTTCTCTACTCATTCCATGTTTCGGCTTATATTTGTATATGAAGGAACAGGTATATTAGAACTTAATGACAGAAGGATTTTATTTATGGCTCCAACTGTTATATGTGTTAATGATAGGGATAGTATTCTCGCAGAGGAATTTCATAATGTAAAGGCAAAAACAATTTACTTTAATCCTGTAGTTGTGAATAACATTTTTACCATAGAGAAATTAAGTGAAGATCCAAGTGAGTTATCTCAAACAGAATTTGCGGATTATTGCTTATTAAGTCCATTTTTGACTGGCGTTAATAAGGTAGGGGAAGTAATTCAAATGGGACTCACCGCGGAAAAGAGAATTATGGGCTTTTTAGAGCGTCTAGGTAATGAACTAGATACTTTGGATAATAACTTTTGGAGATGCAGAAGTAGATCAATTATATATGAAATATTATCTTTCCTTCAATATCTGTATACAGAGTTTAACATAGATAATAACTACAAGGTACTGGAAAATCATAGTGAAATTGATAAAGTAATTCTTTATATACATGCAAATTATGATGAGAAGATTACCTTAAGCAGCCTTACTGAACTTTTTCACATTAATAGAACAACACTTTCAGAGGAGTTTACAAAGGTTACTGGCCAATCGGTTATAGACTATGTTATAAAGCTTAGAATCAAAATAGCTTCCATACTTTTAAGTCAAACTGCCGTACCAATTGGTGAAGTTGTATATAGAACTGGCTTCAATGATAGCACTCATTTTGGAAAAATGTTTCGTAAGCACACTGGTTTTTCTCCTTCTCAATACAGAATTAATAAATCCTCCTAGGTAAATTTATAAGTTAGAACTAGTTTCCTAATTATAATGTGAATTTCCGAAAATAAACTAGAGGATATATATTGGATAGAATTTCTTGAATAAGCTTAAAAAAACAGGTAGTATTAAATAAAAATATAATAAAAGGGTGGGGAGTTTTTATGATAACTTACAAGAATTTATATGATAATAAAAACATAGAAATAATAGCTTCAAAAGGGGATGTAAAAGTTCTTGAGTATAAGAGAGATTTAAGCGTTGACTATTCAAATGCAGTGTCTGCATATTTCGCTTCAGAAATGAAGGTTAGAAAAAGACAGGTTCTAATTGAGCTAAAAGGAAATGCTTACACAATAAGTGCTGGGGCAATGCAATGGACTTCAGGCTCTGTTACCATGGTTGCTGATGTTAAAGGGATTGGAGACTTTTTAGGCAAAGCTCTATCTTCTAAAGTAACTAAGGAATCTGCAATTAAACCAAGATATCAAGGTAATGGCTTGCTAATGCTAGAACCAACTTACAAGCATATCTTACTCGAAGAAGTTTCAAATTGGGGTGGATTGGTCCTTGATGATGGACTTTTCCTAGCTTGTGAATCTAAGGTTCAACAAAAGGTAGTAGCTAGAACTAACCTTTCTTCAGCAATGCTTGGAAATGAAGGGTTATTTAACCTATGCCTTAGAGGTGAAGGTGTTGCAATATTAGAAAGCCCAGTTCCAATGGAAGAGCTTATTGAATTTGAACTTCAAAATGACGAAGTTAGAATTGATGGAAACTATGCTATTGCATGGTCTGATACCTTAGAATTTAGGGTTGAAAAGTCTGGTAAGAGTTTAGTTGGCTCAGCAGTTTCAGGAGAAGGCTTAGTTAATGTGTACCGAGGAACAGGAAGAATACTAATGGCTCCTATAAAATAATTTATAGACATAGGACTTTATAAAGAAGTTTTAATACCATAGAATAAAGCAGAAATAGATTTTTCAGATGAGAATTAAGGGGAGGTTTCAAAAGAAATTTTTATATAAATTGCTTTGAAACTCCCCTTGTTTTATATGTTGATAATAGTTAAATATTCTTTAAAACTAAAATGTATATATGTAAGTAACTAAAGGGGATGAGTAATATGAGTAGCAATGAAAATATGATACCTGATGTTTTTCCACAAATTGAGACAGAAAGACTAATGTTAAAAGAGGTATCTCTTGCAAATTCTATGGATATGTTCGAAATTTTTTCAGATGAAGAAACTCTTAAGTATTATGATGTTGAACCTGTACATAAAGTAGCGGAAGTGAATAAGCTAATAGAGGTGTTACAGAATAGATTTAAAAACAAAAGGGGGATTAGATGGGGATTATATCTAAAAGACAGTGGAAAATTAATTGGAACCTGTGGATATCATGACGTTAACAGAGAAGCTTTACGTGCAGAAATTGGTTATGAACTGTCAAGAGATTTCTGGCGGAAAGGTTATATGAAGGAAGCTTTAGAAGTAATATTAGATTATGGATTTAATAATATGGGTTTAAACAGAATACAAGCCTTGGTTGAACCAGAAAATGAAAAATCTATTGGAATTCTAAAAAGAGTTGGATTTACAAAAGAGGGAGTACTCCGTGATTATGAATACTTTAGAAGGTGCTTCAAGCACTGTACAATGCTGTCCATATTAAAAAGGGAGTATAAGAAAGATAATTAATATATAACCAAACCTCCTTACTTATAAGGTTGAGATTCACCTTAGAGATATAATATATAAAGAAAAACTATACATAGTATGAGTGATAAAAAGTAGTTTTTAATATCTTAATTGTTGTTATAGAAAAGAAAATGTAGAATTTGTGCAGAATAAGAGGAGAGAAGAAGATGAATATTTTTTTTCATAATGTATTAACTAAGAAAAGAGAATTATTTGTTCCCATAGAAGAAGGAAAAGTGAAGATGTATGCTTGTGGAATTACAGTGTCAGGAGATGCTCATATTGGCCATGCATACCAAGCGGTAATATTTGATGTTATTAAAAAGTACTTTGAGTATAAAGGGTATCATGTTACTTATGTAAGAAATTACACTGATGTAGATGATAAAATTATTGCAAAGGGCATAGAGTTAGGCATTGACCCACAGGAATATGCTAAAAAGCAAATTATTAAAACAGATTTAGAATTAAATAAACTTGGAGTTGATAAACCAACAGTTCAAGCAAAGGCAACAGAAAATATTGAGGATATGATTAGTTTCATTAGTAAGTTAATTGAAAAAGGTTATGCATACGGGACAGAGGCTGGAGATGTATTTTTCTCTGTAGAAAAATATTCTCAGTATGGAAAACTATCTAACAGAGTTATTGAAGATAGTATTAATGGAGTAAGAAAAGATATTGAGCCAGGAAAACTGGACAGTAAGGACTTTGCCTTATGGAAAAGTGCCAAGGAAGGTGAAATTTACTGGGAATCTCCATGGGGTAAGGGTCGCCCAGGGTGGCATATTGAGTGCTCAACCATGAGTATGAAGTACTTAGGAGAAACAATGGATATTCACGGTGGTGGAAAGGATCTGATTTTCCCACATCATGAAAACGAAATTGCACAATCTGAAGCATTAACAGGAAAACAGTTTTCAAATTATTGGATACATAATGGACTTGTTAAGATAAATGGTCAAAAGATGAGTAAATCTCTAGGCAACGGAATTTCATTAAAAGAGCTTTTAGATAACTATCATTCAGATGTTATAAGATTTACTTTATTACAAAATAGCTATAAGTCAGATATAAACATAATTGATGGTGTATTTGAGGAAAATGAAAAACATATATATAATTTTTATAAACTCTTCAACACTATTGATAATTTGAAAACTAATGAGGAGTTAATTGAGAAAAAAAAATCAACAGATATGGAAGTCGAGCCAGAGTTGTCAGTTAAAATCAAAACTGCTTTTGACGAAGCTATGAGCAATGACTTTAATACTGCAGTTGCACTTTCTCACTTGTTCCAGCACTTTGATAAAATGAAAGCAACGATTAATAAAACTAAAGAAATAGAGAATTTAAAATTAATAAAAGAAACACTAATAAACACATACTATGTATTGGGAATCCTGCAGCAGGAGCCTAAAAAGGTCATTGAGGAAATAAAGAACAAATACCTAGGAAAATTCGGCATAACAGAGGAAGAAGTAAAAACATTAATCGAAAAAAGAAGTGAATATAAGGCAAATAAGGATTATGCAAATGCTGATAAAATCAAAGAAGTACTCATAGAAAAAGGAATTCTTATCCTAGATGGACCTAAAGGTACAGAATGGGATGTTAATATAGGAAAGAAAAATTAAGAGTGAGTAAAAATAAACCTAAAAAGATAAAATACAGAAGCAATAAATTATTGTATAAAGGGAGAAAGATTGATGAAAACATTAATTTTTACTGGAACACCTAGAAAGAATGGAGATACTATGACTTTAGTAAATGAACTTGTAAGTCATCTTCAAGGAGAATATAAGATTGTAAATGCATATGATTGCAATATAAAACCTTGTATTGATTGCAGATACTGCTGGAAAAATGAAGGGTGTTCTATTGATGATGAAATGCAGGAGATTTATGACTACATTCAGGAATGTGATAATGTGTTAATTGCATCCCCACTGTACTTTTCAGAGCTTACAGGACCTTTACTTAGTGTTACAAGCAGGCTTCAAACCTATTATTGCGCAAAATTTATTCGTAAGGTTAAGCCCATTGAAAAAGAGAAAAAAGCTGGAGTTATACTTGTAGGAGGGGGAGATGGCAGTATTGATAAGGCCTATAGCACAGCTCGAATCCTGTTAAAAGACATGAACTGTACAGAAATTGCACCAGCAGTTTATAGCCATAATACAGACAAAGTTCCCTCTAAAAATGATATTGAAGCATTAGAAGCTGCAAGAGAATTAGCTAAGTTTTTTAATGAGAAATAAATTAATAAAAGAAACCTATAGAAGAAATTATAGGGTTATTACTATTATTTAGAGATAAACTGCATGAAAAGTCACAAAGTAGCTTAAAGAATATACATTTTCTTTAAGCTATTTTCATATATAAGAAAAATATTTTTTTCGCTAAAATGTAATGATAAAAGCTTAATGAAGGATGAAATAGGCATTTACTAATGATAAAAAACATATATTATAATGTAGGTAAATATATAGTTATACAATATATATTTATGTAAGTATGTTTGAAGGAGGCTTTTTTATTATTGTACTTCTCAAGACCTTTGAGAAAAATCATAAAGAACAAATAATTATGCATTTAAGACAGATATTTGTTACTAGAGAAAGTATCAATAATATGGGGAGTTTGTAATGAAAAAAATAATACAAACAATAATACAAAGAATAATTGAGACCATAATGGAACAAATGAAAAGCCTTTTAATATATGCAATTTCAGGAGTGGTTATTTCATTAATAATAATAGCTGTATGTTACTTTGGAGGATATGATCAAAGGAGTATACTGAAGTATGCAGCCATTGTAGTAATAGTAATAGGGGCTGCGGGTGCCATGGGTGGTTCTAAGATGAGCAAGGATTATGAATATATAAGAAATAGAGGAATGTATCAAAATGAAGTAGATGGGGTTATTGAAGATCGGGAAAGAGCAACAAAGAATATTTATAGAGCTATTAAGATGTTTTTAACATCGGCTATAATTTATGGTATATCTTTGATTTAAACAAAATTAAGGGTAGATTCTTCAGAAAATATTATAAATTAAGTGAATCTAGGGTAAGAGAAAAAAAGTTTGCTGAATTTATCAGCAAACTTTTTTTATTTACTACACTAAGAGTTTTTTAATATCTAATAAGCTTCTGATTGTGGTGTAATTTCTTTTAAATAACTTATGATAAGCATAGGATTTAAAATCCCTACATAATACAAAAGAAATAATACCTAGCTTCATTGCCCCATGACAATTTTCTATATTATCATCTATAAATATGGCTTCCTCAGGCAAAACCTTTAATTCTTCAAGAGCAGCCTTATACATTAACTCATGAGGCTTTGTAATACCTCTTTGTGAGGAGATAATAAAAGATGAAAAATAATCTCTTAGCCCCACTTCTCTAAAAACATTTTCAAGAGATGGCCATGCATCAGATACCACAGCTAATTTATAAGATTTACTTAGTTCAGGGATAAGCTCTATGGAATCATTAAAAAAGCTATATTTATTATAGTTATACACATAATCCTTGGTGATAGCTTGTACATCTTCTATTCTTAAGTTTAATTCGGGTAGAAAACTTGCAAAAATACTATAGTAATTAAAAAAGTGTAAATATTCCTCGTTTTCATCCCTAATTAATTTTTGATTATTAATATATTCTGCTGCTTTATGAAAAGCTAACTTTTTCTGAGGAACAGGTATAGAATCAAATTTTTTCTTATCTATATATGAGAAAAAATTATTAGTTATAAACCAATGACCTGTAGCTGGCTCATTTAGTACTCTACCAGAGTCAAATAAAATAGCTTTAATTTTTGTTTTATCAAAATCTTTATTAAATTTCTTCATAAAGTTTCCTCCAACTTTTAAATAGTGCAATTGTTTTGCAAAAGATTTATACTTAATTTATATAGAGAAACCACTTTAACATTTTAAATATTACTTCCAAAAGTAGTTTCCACAAGGAGAGAGGCAAGCTCACTGTAATACAAATATCTAAGCTATTCTTGGTATGAACAAATTTTCATACTAAAAAGATATAAAGTTTTAAGCTTATCTATCTATATACATATAAAATCTATAAATGAAAATATTCATAGTGCCTATAATATATGAGTTTCAAACTTCATTATTATGGTAATATATTAGCTGTCTTGTTACAATTACTATATAGAAGTATCAAAAATACTTGAAAAGTTTATAATACATACTTGAATAATATTCAAGTAACTTGATTATTATTATAGGAATTACAATAGGTGGTGAAAATGGTGAAAAAGAATTTATTGGAGCTTAAAGGAATAGATGAAAATATTAAGAATAAATTAAACTATATAAAGAATAACTCAGAAGTCGGGGAAAGTAACATTAACGAGATTAAAGCTTTAAAAAATCATATTTTTGAAAGAGCATCAAAAACTTTTATTTATAATTTAAAAAAACTAATTCAACTGGAACTAACCCAAAAAAATCTTGCTAAAAAGATTGGGGTTTCAGAGGATTTACTTTCTAAATATAAGGCTGGAGAGGCTTTTCCCTCCATTGAAACCTTAATATTTATATGTGAGATTTATAACTTAACATTAGAACAACTTATAACTACTCCATTAGTTTCAGGAGAACTTGAAAATGTAGAAAATAGGGAAAAAGTTCAATTCAACATATTTGAAGAGCAGTATTATATTTATTTCTTAGTAACAAACATAGCAAAAGAAGGAGCCATTCATGAAGGTGTTGTTGAATTTTTAAATGATGAGGTAGTATTTAAAATACTTTCAAAGGGAGAAGAGGTTAAAACCTTTAAAGGGGATTATGATATTTCGGACAAACTTATATTTTTTAACCTTAAAAGTCCAAAGGATGGCACTACTTATATAAATATGATTAAACCTAATGTGAATAAAAATAAGTATGTTGGTGGCTTAGCAATGCTAATGCTTCCCTCTGATGCAAATAGCAAGCCTTGCGCTCAAAAGAGTTTACTTAGTAAAGTTAGAATAGATAGAGAAAAGTATTATAAGGAGCTTAAAGAATTATTAAGCTACTCTGTTGGAGAGGAAACCTTTGAACACATTAAAATTTCTCAATGGGAAGATGAGATTGTTTATAACTTTATAGGAAAACTGCTTTAAAGCCCTATAATCATAATTAGGCCATGGGTTTTTGTGATATTAATAAAATTAAATAAATATGAATTTGTAAGTAGTATACTAACTTTTCAGTTCAGTATATAAGGAACAAAATTGACAAAGAATAGTAAAATAGTTTATTATAGGATAAAAAAGGAAGTGGATTAGATATGTGTCAAACAATAGTAATAGGCTCCATGCAAAGCTTGTAGAATGTGAAAAACTTTTGCTTGGAGCCAATAAATAGATATCTGCAGAGAAAACTAAAGTTATACAAAAGTGTTAAAACCACTTAATTTAATTTTAAATTATCATGTGGTATATCTTGTAAGTAAATATTAAGTTTTTCATGTTTTATTGAGTCTTTGCATCTTCATTTAGAAACTAAATGTAGATTGGAGCGAAGAATTATGAAATATGAGAAAGCAGAAAATATATTACCAAACAATATTATAGAACTAATTCAAGACTATATTGATGGGGGATATATTTATATACCTAGAAAAAATGAAAATAAAAAGTCCTGGGGAGAAAATACTGAAACCAAAAGACAACTTGAAGGTAGAGATAAAGAAATTTTTAGCAAGTATTCCTCTGGGGTGTCAGTTAAAGTCCTATGCGAAGAGTATTTCTTAACGGAAAGCAGCATCAGGAGAATAATCAGAAATCAAAAAAAATATGGGTGATAGGGGCTTTAGGCATCTTCGAAAAATAAGTAAGCCAGTATGCTCGGCTATTTTGTGTTATACTACGTCAACAGAGCCCTTAGATAGCGCTACTATCTGCGGAACCTGTTTCCTTGTCTGCACAAGCTTGATTGTGAACTCAAAATATCCTTTACATCTTTGACTTATTATTTATTTTCAGATACCTTATATGATGAATATTAATTTGTTCATGTAAAAAAAGATCTAAAGGAACCAAGGGAGATTCAATGTACAAACAATTATTGATTTTGCTTCCCTATATATAAGGCATATTTTCCTAGTTTTTACTATGAAGATATGCCTTTAGTTTTGAGTTATATTTTAAGGGATAACTCAAAATATCCTTTACATTTTTGTCTTGTTATTTATTTTCAGATACCTAAATGGTCATGTTTATTACAGAAACATTTATAAACTTGGGTCCTTGTACTACTAGATGGTATCATATTTATGAGGGTACAGGGAGGTGCAATTTATGAGCATTTTAACAATTGAAAACATGAACCATTCTTTCGGGGATAGAATACTTTTTAGCAATGTATCCTTTAATCTATATAAGGGAGAACATGTGGGGCTTATTGGGGCTAATGGAGAAGGTAAATCCACCTTTATGAAGATTATTACTAATCAGCTTCTGCCAGATGGTGGCGCTATTCAATGGAATAAAAAATATACCATTGGATATATGGATCAGCTGGTTGATTTAAAAGAAGGGGTTAGCACAATAGATTTCTTGAGAGAAGCATTTATTGATTTATATAATATGGAAGATAAGATTAATGGTTTATATAATAGCCTTGGTAATATGAATACAGAAGAAATGGATAAAGCCTTAAATAAAATAGCTAAAATCCAAGAAATATTAGATAAAAGTGATTTTTACACCATTGATTCAAAAATACAGGCAACGGCAAATGGTCTTGGCTTTAAGGAGCTTTTAGAAAAGGAAGTTTCCACCTTAAGTGGGGGACAGAGAATTAAAATTTTACTTGCTAAGCTTCTTTTAGAAAAGCCTGATATTTTGCTATTAGATGAGCCGACTAATCATTTAGATGAAGAGCATATAGAGTGGCTGAAGGGTTATTTGATAGACTATGAAAATGCATTCATACTAATATCCCATGACAATAGCTTTATAAATAGTGTAGTAAATGTAATTTATCATCTTGAACACAAGGAGCTGACAAGATATGAAGGTAACTATGATTACTTTGTTAGGCTTTATGAAATTAGAAAACAGCAGAGGCTCATTGAATATAAAGAGCAGCAAACGGAAATTAAAAAGCTTGAAGATTATATAAGAAAAAATAAAGTAAGAGCTTCAACAGCAAAACAAGCTAAAGCTAGGGAGAAAAAGCTTGATAAAATTGAAAGAATAGAAATTAAAAAAGAAATAATTAAGCCTTACTTTAATTTTATAAGTGTAGCAATGCCAGAAAATATGATTTTTCAGACCCAAAACTTAGTTATTGGATATGATAAGCCCCTAAGCATACCTCTTAATTTAAAGATGAAAAGAGGACAAAAAATTGCAATAACTGGAGCTAATGGTTTAGGAAAAACTACTCTTTTAAAAAGCTTACTTGGACTTTTAGAGCCTATAAGTGGAGACATAATCTTAAGCGAATATACAAAGATAGGTTATTTTCAGCAGGAAATGGCAGAGGATAATACCACAGAGGTTTTATATGATATGTGGGATGGCTTTCCACAAATGACAGTGACAGAAGTAAGAAAAAGTCTTGCGCAGTGTGGATTAACCAGGCAGCATATAGACAGCACTGTGGATATATTAAGTGGAGGAGAACAAGCTAAACTAAGACTATGCAAACTAATTAACAAACCCTCAAATATATTAGTCTTAGATGAGCCTATAAACCATTTAGATATTCATGCTAAAGATGAACTGAGACGTGCCTTAAAAGAATATGAGGGTAGCATAATTTTAGTATGCCACGAACCAGAGTTTTACAATGATATTGTAACAGAGGTATGGAATTGCGAAGAGTGGGTAGTTTGAGGAAGTAGTTTCATAGCTTATAGATAAGTTCCTGAGGAAATTAAATTAACTAAAAAGCTGAATAGTTGAAAATATAAAAAAAGCACAAAACCCTAAGTAAAGGAATAAAATGAATAATACTTTCCTTGGGAGGTGTTGAGATGGAAATGCCAACTATTATAAAGAGTGTTATTTCTTTATTTTTAATAATGCTAGTAGGGGTTTATGGAAGTAAGAAGGGGATTATAGAAGAGCATGTGAATAGGGGATTAACTAAGATATTGCTGGATATAACACTGCCTTGCATGATTATTACTTCTTTCAGCTTTTCTTATGATGGAGGAGTTAAAAGTAATGTGTTAAAGACTTTTTACTATAGTCTTGCAGTGTATATAATACTTATTATTATATCTAAGGTCTTAACAATACCAGTTAAAAATGAGAAGAGGACTATACTGCACTTTGCAAATGTTTTTACTAATACAGGGTACATTGGATTTCCTATTTTAAATGCTATATATGGTGCTGAAGCTGTAATGTATGGATCTATATTTAATATTTTCTTTAACATTTTCCTTTGGACCTACGGAATTATTATATTTAAAGGTAGGATGGAAAAACAGGAACTTGTAAAGGAACTATTGAAAGCACTAAGAAATCCATCACTTATAGCTGTATATATTGGCATTATAATGATGCTTCTTGATTTAAAGTTACCAGGAGTAGTCTTAGCCAGTGCAAACTCTATTGGGAATATCACTGGCCCACTATCAATGATAATAATTGGAGTACTAGCAACTAAGGTAAATATAAAAGAGCACTTAATAGATTGGACGCTATACTATGGCATAGCTATGAAGTTAATCTTAATACCAGCGATATTATACTTCATTTCACTACTCATAAGAGATAGATCTATAGTTTCAAACACAGTAATAATTTTAGGGTCCATGCCAGCAGCTGCAATGACCTCCATATTTTCAGATAGCTTTAACGTTAAGAGGGAATATGGTGCTGTGGTGGTAGTTGCTACAACATTATTATCAATATTTACAATACCTATACTTTTAAGAATAATAATATAAAGGCTAATAAAGATATAAAAAAAGGTTTGCTTAAGCGTTGAGCAAACCTTTTTTAGTTGTACTGATAATAATAGATAAAACATTACTGGAGTGGGTGTAGTTAGGATTCAATGTTATGGGGTTAGAGGGAGAAAAAATCAGATAATTATTGAGAGGCGAAAGATTATAGTGCAGGTGGATAACCTTGGTTATATTTATATAAAGACAAAGACTAGAGAATTTATTCCAATATATATGTAAGTAAAATACATAAATGGTATAATTAATTCATGTTGTTTTATAGAACAAAGATGGTGTTTCAAATATTAAAGACTGAAATCCACTAGTTAGATGAACCTGCAAATATAGAAAAGAGTTTAAGAGGAGCAAGGAATAAATATGTCTAGATTTGAAGAGTATTATAATAAGTTTCTAGGTGTAAACAAAAATGAAGTAACTGAGCATATGGTTTTTGAATCTATATACAGAGATATGCCCTTAAATAATAAATATTTTTATCCTATTATCATATCTAAATTTAATGATAGCATCATATGCTCTTGTTCTAGTAAGTTTGCTAGCATATGCAAAAGCAACTTTGATGGTAGCATGGAATCTATTTCAAACATACTAAAAGCTATGAATATAAATGACAATAAATATAGGTTTAGAAAAATGAGACGATATTCGATAGAAAATCCAAATATGGTATTTGATACAAAGGCAGAGGTGTTAACAGAAGACATAATTAGAAAAGTTAATTTTCAAGAAATAGAAGACAAAGAAAACTACATTAGAAGAAAGGAAAATATATTACAAGAGAAAAGACAATTTTTTATATTAAAAGATGGTAACATTGCAGCAACAGCATTTATTTCAGAAGTATATAGTAGTGGGTGCAATATTGTGGTTTATACTTTGCCTAATTATCGCAAGAAAGGTTATGGCAAAGAGGTAGTTAAGGCATGTATTAATTGGTGTCATCAGAATAATCTATTGCCAGTATACCTAGTTGAAGAAGAGAATAAAAATTCAATTAAATTAGTAGAGAGTTTAGGATTAGAACTAAAAAGTTATGAGTGGATTATATCAGAGTAACATTAATTATGTGATTATTAGGGGAATTGTTAATGAAAATTACAAGAAAGTGTTTTAAATACCTAGAAGGTCAAAATTTAGATGGTGATGATATAGCAGGTGTAAATTAGGATGACTTTACAATAAGATTGGAGGTTAAAGAAATGAGAAATATAGGAGTAAAATTTGAAATCCCCAAAGGATAGCCACCAAGCATTTAATAATGCAAGGCTACTTTCCTCTGGGGATGTTTCACATTTATGATAGATTTCTTAAAGAAAACTACTAGTAAATTATTAATAGCAAAACTTTATTAGAATTAAGTATTAAATATTATATTACTGAAAAGTAATACACATAGGAGTATTAAACACAGGGCAGGGAACTATTTTAGAGTTTATTTGAAAAACCTCTTTAATAAGACCTTCTGAGATAATTTCCTCTGGTTTTCCTTCCCCATAGACCTTGCCATCTTTAATTGCAATTATGTGATCTGCATATCTACAAGCCAGGTTAATATCATGTAAAACTATTACAATAGTTCTATTCTCCTTCTCATTTAGCTCTTTTAATAAATCAAGGACTTCTATTTTATATTTAATATCTAAGTGGTTAGTAGGCTCATCTAGTAGGATGATGTCTGTTTGTTGAGCAAGAGTCATAGCAATCCAAGCTCGTTGTTTTTGACCACCAGAAAGATCAGATAGCTTTTTATCTTTTATATCACTTATGCCTGTTTTCTCAAGAGCATATTCTACTATTTTTTCATCTTCTTTACTCCATTGATTAAACCAACTTTGGTATGGATATCTACCTTGTTTCACTAAGTTAAATACAGTTAAATCTGAAGGAGCAGTAGGGCTTTGAGTTAAGATTGAAAGCTTTTTAGCAACTTCCTTATTAGGTTTTGAAAAGATATCTTCATCTCCAAGAACTACCTTTCCCGCAAAGGGTTTTAAAAGTCTAGACATGGTTTTAAGTAAGGTAGATTTACCACAACCGTTACTTCCAACAAGAATGGTAATTTTATTTTTTGGTATAGTAACATTTATATCTTTAAGAACTATATAATCGCCATAGCCTAAAGTTAAGTTTTCTGCTGAAAAATTCATTTAAATCCCTCTCTTCATAGTTCTTTGATTTTTAATCAGTAAGTAAATAAAAAATGGAGCACCAACACCAGCGGTAAAGATTCCTACAGGTAAATCTAAAGGGAAAAATAGTGTTCTTGCAGCTAAATCAGATAACACCACTATGATTCCACCTATTAAAGCAGATAAAGGAATTATATTTTCAAAGCTAGAGTTGGTAAGTTTCCTGCATATATGTGGTGCAATAAGACCAACAAAACTAATGCCACCACCTACAGCAACGGCGCCACTAGCAAGGGCTGCACTGATAATCATAAGTAAAAATCTATATTTTTCAACTTTAGTTCCAAGACCCGTTGAAATGTTATCTTCAAGATTTTGAAGGTTTAATTCTCTTGTGAAAATTATTGTAAGAATAAATAATAATATAAACCAAGGAGTTAGAAGCTTAACGTGAGTCCAGCTGGTTCCGTATATTGTACCTGTTAACCAAATTTGAGCTTCTGCAATGAAAACTACAGGTCCGCTTATTATTAAAATGGAGGTAATTGCTTTTAGGGCTCCTGATATTGCAATACCAATAAGGATTAACCTAAAAGGAGTTACTCCTTTTTTTAGTGCAAGAAAATAAATTAATAAAACTGATAAAAAGGCACCAGCAAAAGTAAATACAGGCATATAAAATATACTGGTAGTTAGTGAGTTGTTCTTTGGATTTGTAAATAGAGTTAAAAACAAAAGAGCACCAACAGAACCACCATTTACTACTCCCATAACATTTGGATCAGCTAAAGGATTTTTAACAACTCCTTGCAAAATTGCACCAGAAAGACCTAAGGAGGCACCAACTAAAAAACCAACTAAGGCTCTTGGGAGTCTTAGAGAATTAATTATGTAAGCTTCTCCACCTTTTCCACCTAAAATTGTGTTAATGACTTTATCAAGTGGAATAAATGTTTGTCCAATACAAAGGCTAATAACCATTGATATAAGTCCTAATAATAAGATTGATATTAATACTTTAAAACTTCTTTTCTCATATATTAAAGAAAATTTATCTTTTCTAACTACTATAAACTTATCCATTACTTATTTTCCGCCTTTCTAGCTATATAAACAAAGAAAAAGGTACCTATTATAGCTGTAACTGCTCCAACTGGAACTTCTTTTGGGTATATTATAAATCTTGAAGCAATATCAGAAAGTAAAAGAAGTATGGAACCAAGCACTGCACTATAAGGAATTACCCATTTAAATTCTGACCCAACCATTGCCTTTGTAATATGTGGAATAACTAGACCCACAAGGCTAATTGGACCTGCAACGGCTACAGAAGCTCCAGCTAAAATCACTACAAGAATTATCATTTGAACCTTTAATAGCTCTGTTTTTACTCCAAGACCTTTTGCAATTTCTTCTCCTAGAGAAAATATATCTAAATTTCGTGCCATTAAAAAACTTAAAATAAGGGCTATTATAATGAAGGGCATCACCTTTAAAAGAGTATCTATATTTGTTCCTTCAACAGAACCTGTGAGCCAATATATAATTTCTTCCATTGTAGTTTGATCTTTATAAAGCACTGATTGAGTAAAGGACATAAATAAGGCTGAGATTGCAGCTCCAGATATGGTTAAATCGAAGGTTTGGATGTGTCCCTTTAAACCACCAGCAAGGGTGTACACTAAAACTACAGAAAGTGCGGCACCTATAAAAGAAAACAAAATTGAGTAATTAGTTCCAACACTAGGGAAAAAACTATATACAAATACCATGAAAAAAGCTGCTCCTGAATTAACTCCTAAAAGCCCAGGGGAGGCCATAGGGTTTTTGGTTAAAGTTTGCATTAAAACTCCAGAAACACTTAAAGCAGCTCCAACAAACAGAGCAGTTAGAGCTCTTGGCATTCTTGAACTTTGTATTACTATTTGTTCTGTAGTACCTTGGAAGTTTTTATAGGTACTATATAAATCCTTTAAATCTGTTTTTATGTAACCTAATACTATACTTCCGAGAAAAGCTAGTACTAAGATCAAAATTAAAATAATAAGAAGAAACACTTTTCTTTTGTTATTGTGTAGAACCTGTTTATTACTTATAGAAAACACTATGTAACATCCTCTCTAAAATAAATATATAAATTCATATATAGTATAAAGTCAGATTTCATAGGTGTCAATGATATTAAAAATTGTTATCAAATCTAAATGAAAATCAGTTGCAATTAATAAAAAGCTATGATATTATACATCTAGGCAAAATATAGCTTGAAAAGAAATTTAATATATATTTGGAGGGAATACATATGTTTAGCAACAGTTTAAAAAGTAAAATTAGCAAGAAAATATTAAAAGCAGTTACAGCACTTTCACTAACAATGATTATGGGTGTAACCTTCACAGCTTGCTCAAGTGGTGAGGCAAAAGATGCTCCAGCTGATGCAAGCAAAGCAACAAGAACAGTGGACCATGCTATGGGACAAACTGTAATAAATGGTGAGCCTAAGAAGGTAGTTATTCTTACAAATGAAGGAACAGAAGCTTTACTTGAACTAGGAGTTAAGCCAGTGGGAGCAGTTCAATCTTGGACTGGTAAACCATGGTATGCACATATAGAAAAGGAAATGGAAGGAGTTCAAAACTTAGGAACAGAAGGCCAAGTTAACATAGAGGCAATAGCTGCACTTAAACCAGATTTAATTATTGGTAATAAAATGAGACACGAAAAAATATACACTCAGCTTTCTGAAATAGCACCAACAGTATACTCAGATACTCTAAGAGGTGAATGGAAGACAAACTTTGAGTTTTATGGCAAGGTACTAAATAAAGAAAAAGAAGCAAAAGAAGTTTTAAGTAAATTTGATGCTAGAGTTGAAAAGATAGCTAAAACAGCTGGAGACAAGCTTCAAACTAAGGTTTCCTTAGTAAGATTTATGCCTGGTAAAACTAGAATATATCTTGGAGATACTTTTTCAGGAACTATCCTTAAGCAAATCGGCTTTGCTAGACCAGAAGCTCAACAAAGTACAGAATTTACATTAGAAATTGGCAAAGAAAGAATTAAAGAAGCTGATGGAGATGTAATGTTCTACTTTACCTATGAAAATGAAAAAGGTGAAGGAGCAGCTAGAGAAAAAGAATGGGTTGAAGATCCACTATTTAAAACTTTAGAAGTATCTAAAAACAATAAAGTTTTTAAGGTTGATGATGCTATATGGAATACAGCTGGTGGAGTTAAAGCTGCTAACTTAATGTTAGATGACGTTGAGAAGTTTATCAAAGATGGCACGTTTTAACATAGAATAACTAAAAAAAAATAATATTAGACAATTTATAGCTAAAGCTTTTAAGGAGCTCAAGTGTTAGCTATGGATTGTCTTTTTGTTTTTGGAATAGAACTTATCATAGGATAGAAATTAGATGTTATTACTTTAAAAGTGCAGATTTTAAAGCAGAATCGTTGTAAATAAAAATTAAGAGGAAAAGAAGAGAGAGTTAAGTTTGTTGAAAGTGTTCAGCAAACTTTTTTATTGGAAGAAGATACAAATAATGCTAATTTATTTAAATATTCAGATGTAGGTAAAAGGCATAAATGGTATAATTTACTTATGTGATTTCACGATTAATTATTATAAATAGGAGTAGTTATTTTGAGAGTATTTACAAGAAAACTATATGAAGAGATGCAAGTTGAGGGTAAAAATAATTTTAATATTTTTTTCGAAAAATTTAGAAAAACTTGTAATGACTACAACAGTCATTACAAAGCAATAGAAAGCAGTCTCCCTATGGGTATTATAAATTTAGAAAAAGAATATGATCTTCATGATTCAAAAGTAGTATCTATAGAAAATGTATCTGAATATGAATTAATACTTACAATTGACTGTAATGCATGTATGAAAAACAGAGGAATTCACAATTTGGTATTTACTGGTGTTAAGTTTGCAGTAATACCTAGTAATATATGTGGAAGTTATTGTATCTGGAATGAAGTGTATCTGTATGAAGAAGAAAGTTTTGAACTTAACATACTAATGGATGGTCCAGAAAAATTTCTAAATTTAAGTGAATTTAAAATAATTGCAAATAACTTATCAATATATTCAATTGAAGAATAAGTGAAACGCTTTCAATCAACTAACAGTGCACTCAAGTCGAATTTTACATATGATGGTCAAGCCTTTGCAGTAGCTAAAGTAAATTTATTAACCAAGCCAAGTATGGCTAGGTTAATAAGCGTCGGAAGTACGAAACGTTATAAGACATCATCTTTAAGGAAGTATAGTATGGAGGGGAACATGGATTTCGATAAAATTAGATATGAATTACAAAGCCAATTCAATAGCAATTCTTTAGATGAGGGTTTAATAGGTAAATTAGCAAGTGCATATATGGAGACGAGGGATTTTGAGAGAGCTTACGAAATTTTGAAGTATGGAGTTGAAATAATTCCATGCATTCAAACGTTGACTAATCTAGGGTATTTCTATCTTTATGAGGGTGAACCTAATGGTGAAGGGTGGAGATATCGAGAGGATAAGGCTATAACTGTGTTAGAAAAAGCTGTTAATTTAAATCCTCAATCTCATATTCCATACTCAGTATTAGGGGAAGCGTATTTAACCAAGAATGAAGATAGTAAGGCAGAATTTGTACTTAAAAAAGCTATTGAGATAGAACAAACTTCAGCGAATTTAAACAACTTAGGTGTAGCCCTTTACAGACAGAATAAATTCAAAGAGGCAAAGGTACACTTCTATAATTCTCACTTAAAAAGAAAATTAAAACATTATACATTTCGACCATATCTAAACTATGGAATGACTTTAGCAAAACTAGGAATTGAAAGAGAGGCTGAAACAGTTGCTAAATATTTATTAAATAATGGAGAAGATAAAACATTTGAAGTTGATACAGTAGATATTATAAATATTTACTATGAAATAAAGGATTTAAACAAAGTTACCGAGTTATATCCAATAGCATTTGAGGAGGTTGCTATTTCTCCTCAAGATTTTGAAATGTATATATTTGCACTTAAGCAATTAGGTTATGAAAATACTATAGATAAGCTTTTTATTGATACTCTCAAAGATAAAGATGAATTAATAAAAGACATTATAGAAGATGATGAAATAGATGAAGAAAGCAAAAAGTATCAAGTAACTAATGCGTTTAGAGAAATAACAGAGTTTCGAAATAGTTATGATAAAGTTAAACGTGGGAAGATAATACAGAGTTACTATCAACCATTTATTGAAAAGGATTGTTATCTATTCGGGTGTTTGAGGCACAAAAATCCAGTTTATTCTGAGATAATAAAAGTTAATGCTGCCAAAGGTGACTTCTTATAACAATGAACTCAAGTTCCCTTTGCTTAATATAGGGTTAAGACTCCGAAGAAGCAAAAGCATATTCCTTAACCTAGCCAAGTTTGGCTGGGTGAATAAGCATCTTAAGTATGAGACGTTAGTCCAAACCCTTTTACAGCCAGTAAAGGCATTACACGTATATTATATTCATTTTTGATTTGGAGGTTTTTTATATGGAAGAGATAGTAATAGGTGGATACAATTCATTTATAAAGTTTAATATAGAGGAAGTATATGGATTTCCTAATCAAACTAGCTATTTAGGCGGGTATGATGCTAAAGGATCTGTAGAGGTAAAGAGTGGAGACTTTTATGCAAAGATAGAAATATGGCTAACTACTAAAGATTTCGCTATGCTATATGAGCAACTTAATCGTTGTTATCAAGATATAAGTGGAGAAGTAAAATTTATATCTTGTGAATGTGAAGTGGAGTTTAGCCTTGTTTTTGATAACAAAGGTCATATTTCAATTAAAGGTATGGTTTCAGAAAGAATGTCTGAGAATGAGCTAAAGTTTGATTTTGGTAGCGATCAGAGCTTTATGTTTCAGTGCTTAGACCAGTTGAAGAGATTTATTAAAAAGTACGATGATTCAACTTTACAAGGGAATACATAAACATTTTTATATAATTATCTTTGAATAAAGTACAATTGTAAATGGGCATCATCTAACAAAATTTTGTAGTCTACCTTGGTGGAGATTTTTGTTGTAGGTAAATATCATTAATTTGAGTATAGGATTAAATGATAGAAAATTTTACAAGATAACAAGGCACATTCCTGAGCCAAGCTAAGTTTGGCTAGGTCAAGAAACATCTTGAGTGCGAAACGTTAGACAAAATGAGTCGAGAGGTGATTTAGTGGTAAGTAAGTATAAGGAAAGATTTAAATGTCCTTGTTGTGGATATCCTACATTAGATGATCAAGGGCTATATGATATTTGTTTAATTTGTAATTGGGAAGATGATGAACAAAACGATTCAAATGCAGATAGAGTCCTAGGGGGGCCCAATGGAAAGTATTCTCTAACTCAAGCTCGCAGCAATTTTAAGCAATTTTTTATAATGTATTCTCCTGAGGAGGATAAGAGAATTACTGGTGAGGATACGCTGGAGGAAATCAACACAAAGAAAGACTATGCAAGGTATATGGTAAGCTGATGATTACTAATAATGAAAGTGAAATAGAAAATGTTGATACTGAAATCCGTAATCTTGAAGAAAAACTTTATGAAATTACTAGAGAAAAGATTAAAGAATATGAGAAGAAAATAATAAATGCTAATTCACTATTATAGATTACAGTTTATAGGAATAAAAAGTGAAGGGATGATTAATTACTTGAAAGAGTTAAGCAAATATGAAATAACTTCTAATTTTAATAAGGAAGGTCTTGAATTATGTGATAATGGAGAATATCACAAAGGGATAGAAAAATACAACAAAATATTAGAATTAAATCCCAAATGCGCAGAGGCTTATTTCAATATTGGAAATGCATATCAGGATTTAGGAAGTTATGAAGAAGCAATATTAAATTTTAAAAAAGGGTTAGAATTAAGGGAACAAGATCCATACGGTTATTATAACATGGGTAATGCCTATGGTTTGTTAGATAAAAGCGAAGATGCTATTAAGTGCTATGACAAAAGTATTAGTATCAACTCAGAGGAACCTTCATTTTATTTTAATAAAGGAAATCAGTTATATATTATAGGTAAACTAGAGGAAGCAATTGAAATGTATGATAAAGCTATTAGATTAGACCAATACAAGTCAAATGCATACTTTGAGAAAGGCTTTGTGTTACAGAAATTAGGAGAATTTAATGAGGCAATTAAATGTTATGATAAAGTTATAGAATTAGAACCAGACGATGACATAGCTTATTATAATAAAGGCAACAATTTATATGAAGTAGGAAGAAGAGAAGAAGCACTTTTGTGTTTTGATGAGGCAATAAAACTTAATCCAAATGATGCAGATTTTTTCTATAATAAGGGATTAATACTGACTAAGTTAGGTAGAATGCAAGAAGCTAAAAGGTGTTTTGATGAATATAGACGACTATTATCATAGGATATTGAGCGTTCATCATATAATAAACACTCAAGTCCGCTTCGTTGATGATGGTCAAGCTTTACAAAAAGCCAAAGCATGTTAATTAACCTAGCTAAATCTGGATATTTAAGTAATGGCTAGAGTGTGATAAGTTACAAAATAGTTATTACTCTGTTAAACCATGATACAATTTCAAAAAAAAGGTAAATTAATTTATTAAGAAATATATAGATAGTTTAAAGGTGGGAAAATAAATTGAAAGTAGTAACAAATATAACCCCAGATGATTGTTGGAATTTTACTAAATATAATATTAGATATGATTCAAAAGCTAAATTTAAATTTTATACGAATGTTATTGCAATAATATTTTTAGTTGCATTTATTTCATTTCTTGATTTTGAATCAATGGAGCAAGTTATTCAACAAATAATTTTATCAATACCTATGTCATATTGCTTGATGTTATTTTTTATGAAGCTGGGAATTAAAAAGTTTTCAAAAAGAAATGAAGGAATTATTGGGGAACATTCAATAGAAATCAGTGAAGAAGGAGTAAGAGAGATAACAAAAGTAAATGATAGTTTGAGTTTATGGAATGGAATTACTAAAATAAAACAAGATGATTCTTATATTTACATTTATATAAAAGAATTTGAGGCACACATAATTCCTAAAAAATCTTTTAAGTCAGAAGAAGAAGCAAATTCGTATTTTAATGATGCATTAAAGTATTGGAAAAAAGAAATGTAAAAATTTTAGTAGTATAAAAAATGTTTAGCTATATTTATTAATGATATGCCTAAGTATTTACAAGATAAGTTTGAAGATAAAGTTAAAACTAAAGAAGAATTAATTAATTTAATAAATACAGTAAAGTAAACCAAAGTTAGGAGCTTTGGTTTTATTACTTAGTAAAATCTTCATGAGAAATAAGTTTTAATAATAATTCTTATGCAACTATTATTTAATAACACTTTTACTTCTTAAATCATATTATGGATTATGCTTAAAAACTAGTTCATAAAAATTCCAAGGGTTCAAAGAGCGGAGAACTAAAAGGAAGAGTTTAAGGAGGTAAAACATGAGGAAAAAGTATTTCAAATTAACAGCCATTGTCACAATCTTATTTATCTTTGCTACAGCTTTTGTAGGATGCACACCAAAGAAAGACACTACAGTTACTAAGATTAGACTAAATGAAGTTACTAGATCAATTTTCTATGCACCAATGTATGCAGCAATAAATCAAGGTTTCTTTAAGGAAGAAGGCATAGAAATAGAACTTACCACAGGACAGGGAGCAGATGCACCTACTTCAGAAACACAGGTTTTAAGGTGGAACCATTGTACATAAAAGTTGAGAGAAAGAAGAGGAGTTAAGTTTATTTGCTCGTTCAATAGAATTTTTACTTAAAGTAATATATGGATAAAGACATAGCAAAGAACTTTTATAAAAGTTATCTATTTACAGGTAACTTTTATTTTTTTATACAAATAATAACATAATATTACATACTCTGGTATAATAAGATCGAGAAATATTCATTTATTAATTATTTTGCTAAATAAAAGTAGGAAGTGTTTGATTATGTAAGTGGATAAATGAAATATGAAAGAAAAAGGAGAGATGATTATGAATATTAAATGTGACACTACTTTTCACAATGTAGGACAAGGTATGTTCTATTCAGGATGTATTTATAATAAAGAAAGTGAATTTTCTTTTGTATACGACTGTGGTACGCATAGTAGTCAAAAGTTTATATCTTGGGAAATTGAAGATTTTCATTGGTCAATGAAGAGATGCAATAATATTCTGAATTTATTAGTTTTATCGCACTTTGATGGTGATCATGTAAATCAATTAGATAAATTATTAAGTGAATTACAAGTAGAAACGATAGTAATTCCATACGTTGATCCGATTGAAAGATTAATAATTTCACTTAAATATCCATATGAATTAGATAGTTATTACGAGTTTTTATCTGACCCTATTAACTATTTATTAGATAAAGGAGTTAAACAAATAATAGTAATGGGAGGGGATAAAACCTCTAATGAAGTAATATTGGAAGATAAACTATACGACCTAGTAGATAATGAGTTAAATATTACATTGAGAGATGATAATGAATTTAAAAACAATGTGCTAAACAAAGAATTAATTGAAAGGACTGAAAAGTTACTTTTTAAGACACATGATGGATTCATAATTTTTAAGAATTTATGGCTATTTAGATTTTTCAACTATAGTTGTGATCAAGTAGAGATAGATGAATTTTATAAACTGCTGAAAGCGGAAGGATATGATGTAAGTTCTACAGAAAAAATAATTGAAATTGTTGTTGATAAAGTAAAAAGGAGAAAACTTAAAAAAATATATAAGAAGGTATGGGAAATAAACAACACTTCTATAATCATGTTTCATGGACCTTTACCGAGAAATGTAATTAGTGATAATTATGTTTTTAATGAAAGACAACACATATGTGCTAACGAAAAAAAATATAGGAATATAACTAAGAGGCATTGCTACAACCTCTATAGTCACTATAAATTTGATAGAGTTAGTATTGTTCATCAACAAAACTTAAGTGGAACAATACTTTTTGGTGATATAACCTTAAGAAGTTGCTATAAAGAAATCATAAAGCATTTTAAACATTTTCTTAATAGCATTTTAATTGTTCAGGTTCCACACCATGGATCCAGTAATTCTTGGAGTAAAGAAATATTAGATGACATAAATGATTTTTCGTTTTGGATTGTACCTTTTGGTATTTATAATAGATACAATCATCCAGATAATAATATTATAAGTAAAATAAATGAATTAAGTCCTAGTAAAATTGTTATACCGAATACAGAATGCCATAAAATCTATATTAAAAGTAGTGTTCAATTGTAGAAGCTTTTAATTCTTATACAGCTAATATACTATGATATAGTTTTTTATTAATTTAATATATAAAATCAAATTATTTAATTAATGGGGGAACTAAGATGAAGTTTGAAAATTTACAGATAAGTAATTTTAGAAATTTTAAGAACATAAATATAAAACTCGATAATAAGAATGTAATATTTGGGATGAATGATGTTGGTAAAACGAACTTTCTATGTAGTTTGAGATTTTTATTAGATAAAGAAGTGAGAAAAAATGGGTTCTTGCCTACAGACTATCATAAAAATAATATTAAGGAAAAGATTGAAATAACTTTAACATTAGATTTATCAGATTTTGATCAAAGTGAAGATACTAAGAAGTTTGTTTCAGAAACTAGAGATGGATGGGTTCGGAATTCTCAACGAGGGGATATTTTTTATATAAGAGTAGAAGGAGAATTTGACGAAAAAGAAGTTTTTGGAGAACCTATAATGAAATGGGGAGATGACTTGCAGAATCTTAAGGATATTCCATTCAAAGGAACTTCATATGCAATAGACAATATATTTAAATTAGTATATATAGATCCCTTAATTGATTTAGAAAGACTATTTGAGAAAAATAAAAGGTACATATTTAATGAGAATTCTAATACAGAAGGAGATAAACAAATAATTAGAGATATTAATGCTTTAACAGATGAAGTAAATAAGCAAATAGGCAAAATGACTACTATAAGTAGTTTTCAAGCAGAAATAACTGAAGAGTATAAAAAACTAAAAAAAGAGAGTATTAAGATTGAAATGAAATCAGAAATGGCTGTGAAAGGCTTTTTTTCGGATATAATACCATATATAAAAAGAGATGGAGATGAAAATCATTATCCAACCTCTGGGGATGGAAGAAGAAAAATGTTATCATATTCACTATTTAATTATTTAAACAAAAAAAAATATGAGGATAAAGTAGTTGTCTATTTATTAGAAGAACCTGAGAATAACTTTCACAGATCTATGCAAATAGCGTTGTCTAAACAATTTTTTGAAGAAGATATTTATAAGTACATCTTCATTTCAACACATTCTTCAGAAATTTTATATGAGATGGATAAAGCAATGTTAATTAGAATACATTCACAGGATAAAATAGAATGTGATTCATATCTATATAGAATAGACTCAAGTTATAAAATTACTAAAAAGAAACTAAATAAGGAATTATCAAATGCATTATTTGCAGAGAAGGTGCTTCTAATAGAAGGACCATCAGAAAAAATTTTATTTGAAAAAGTTTTAGATGAGGTTAATCCAGAATATGAGTTAAATGGGGGATATATTTTACAAGTAACAGGCACACATTTTAAACCATACTTTGAAGTACTTAATGGGTTAGATATTGAAACTAGTGTCAAAACTGATAATGATTTAAAAAATAAAAAAGGTACATCAAATGAGTATGAATTGCTTGGATTAAATAGATGTTTAGAATTATTAAATAAATCTAAACTCGACAATATACAAATGCCATTTGATTCTACAACAACAAAAAAAGATAAACATATCGAATTAAAAAATAAGAAGCAACAGTTATATACAAGTCATGAAAGTTTAATAACTGAACTTAAAAAAAGATGTATATATTTATCTGAAGTAGATTTGGAAAATGACTTATTCAGTGTTATTGGGGAACGAATGGCAGAAATTTTAGAAAAACCAATTGATAAAGTGGTTGATTACATGCAAGATAAAAAGTTATTAAATATGGTTGAGTTAGTTGAAGGCTTAACAAAAGATGATTGTATAAAAATCTATGAAAGTGATAAGTTTAATTGTCTGAGGGAGTTGAGTTAATTTGATAGATGAAAAAGATAGAGAAAGTATTTTGCATGATAATGGAAATATATTAGTTACAGCTGGGGCAGGATCAGGGAAAACTACAACACTTACTAAGAAAATAATAAATGACCTAGAGAGCAATAAAAAGCACTATAAAATTGCAGCAATAACATTTACCAGAAAGGCAGCAAAAGAAATTAAGGATAGATTATCTGGAAAAACTAGGGGGCACTTTATAGGTACTAACGATGGTTTTGTTGAGCAAGAAATTATAAAACCATTTATAAAAGATGCTTTTGGAAATGAATATTCAGATCAATTCGAAGTTGTTTATAATGTAGATAAATTTGATACTTTTAAAGAAGGATTGGATTTAATTAAATATAAGAATAAATTAGGTACTTATAAAGATAACAAAAAGAATTTTAAGTTTGAATTAGCTCTTCAGATACTATTAAAATCGAGAGTAGCTAAGCAATATATTCAAGCAAGATATTTTAAGTTATTTATAGATGAATATCAAGATTGTGACCAGGATATGCACAAATTATTTATGTATATAAAAGATGCACTTGGCATTAAGTTATTTATTGTTGGTGATCCAAAACAATCAATTTACCAGTGGAGGGGAGCTAAACCTGAACTTTTTAATGACTTAATAAATGATAATAATAATGGTTTTAGTAAGTATGAGTTAAAGGAAAATTTCAGATGTTGTTGCGATATACAAAATTATGCAAATATATTAGAAAGGCATGATACTAGGGATTATAAGATAGTAGATGAAGTGCAGAATGTTATTGGAATAGAAAGTGATATTAATCCATTAGATATTTTAGATTTAGAAAAGGAAATTGTTATACTTTTAAGGGTAGCAAAAACAATTGCAAAGGATTTGGAAAATGAAATAAATAAAAATGGATATAACTTTGTATATGTTCCTAGGACACCATTAGATGATCTAGGAACGGAAAATGCAACTATACTTATTGAACTTGCAAAATATGTAAAAAATAGCAATTACACTGTTTATGATTTAATAAACTGCTTACCAGTTGAATTAAGTAAAAATGAGATTAAAACAATAGATCAAGTAATTTATAGACTAAGAAAAAGTGATGTAACTGAAGCTGAAATTGAAGGGAGTATAATAGAATTATTCAATATTTTGCAAATACCATTTAGAAGTGATGATGAAATTTCAAAGTTTATTGAATCTATACTTGACAATCAATATGATAATGCCTTTAATGGGAAAGAATATAAGCATAAAATAATGACTATACACTCAGCTAAGGGATTAGAGTTTGAACAAGTGATTATCTTTTCAGATGACTTTAAATTACACTGGAATAGAGACAAAAATGAACATTATGTTGCAACGACGAGAGGAAAAGAAAAATTAATTATAATATTAAATAGTGAAGAATACATTCATAACTTAAAAGTGGTTGCCAAAAAATGTAATTTTGATACAATAGATAGAATAATAAAGATTATTTAAGAATAAATTTATATAGGTTTTTAAATATAGTATATAATAAGTAAGTTAGCTATGGATAATTTGCCAAATGTAATTTATAATGAAATAATTAATTTATGTGAGACTTTGTATATTAAAAAAATACTTGTCCATAATTTATTATGGAGGGGTGATCATCCATGATATACAAAGTCTTTGGAGAAAAGGTGCGAGAATATAGAAAGAAAAAAGATTTAACAACATTAGAATTATCTGATCAATTAAACATTTCTTCAGGATTATTAAATAACATCGAGAATGGGAAGTCGGATTCTTTTCAGCTTGAACTATTAAATAAAATGGTACAAGTTTTAAATATTCCACTAAATGAAGTACCTATATTTTATGATTATAATGGTGAGTTAACAGTAGTTCAAAATGATGATAATCTATGTATTAAGGCTAATCTAAGCAATATAAAAAGTAAGGAATCTTTCCAAAACTTCTTAGAAGAATTTATTAAGATGTATATAGAATTTTTACCTAGGGTGAAAGATGAAAAAGAATTTAATAAGTTAATGTTAAATCAAATAAAGCTAAATATAGAAACTTGCTTTAAAGTGAAGCAAATAAAGTAATTAAGATCTAGTTTTACTAGGTCTTTTTTTTATTGCTCATTATTCATTAATATGAATTCATTTTCATGAATAATATTATTTCTTTTGCACATGCTATTATCACAAGGCGGTGTTAAAAGTGAGTAAACCTATCAATAAATACCTATCTTTTGATATTACCCTTCACAAAACCTTATCTGAGTTCAATCAACTGCCTAGTGGTCAAGTCACATCTCTTGATAATTTACTAAGTATCTTACATGATAATTGGTTATCACTAGGCTACAACTCCAAAAAAGAAGAAGATATTTATAAAATGAGGGCAGTTACCACTTTAATTAAGTATTATTACAACCCTAAAGATAAAGGAGAAGAAAACATACTAATTGATAAATTTATAAAGGCAAGGGAGGATAAGAATATATATTTTGCTAAGATTGATAAACTTCACTTTTTAGATGAAGACACATTAGAAGTAATAGATTACAAGTCAGGTTGGCACATTCCCCCTAAATCACACATTTATAATTCCAATAAAGTTTACCAAACTCTTTTCTGCATATATTCAAAGTTTGGATGTTTCCCACAACAATATAGTTTTTATTATCTTCGGCACAACTTTAAATACACTATGACTATTAATGAAATATTTCTTAAAAGAAATTTTAAAACTTAATGACTTTTTATAACAACATAATTAAGGAGGATTAAACATGAAGCAAGAAATAGAGGTTATTTTTAAGGATAAGATTGATTTTCGTAATAGGTTTATGAAGTTCATAATAGATTTATTAGTGGAAAGCAATTATTTATTAGGTGAGGAATGTGGAGAGGATTCCAACAGAACAGGAGTTAATAAAGCAAATGATAAATGATCCTTACACTTATACTGCAATATATGCAAGACAGTCTAGTGCAAAACAAAGTGAGTCTTTAGAAACTCAAGTAGCACTTGGTAAAAACTATGCCTTTGAGAAAAATCTCTTAGTGTATAAAGTTTATGAGGAAGCTATATCTGCTACTAAAAATAAGATTAATCAACGTGAAAAGCTTCATAACTTACTTGAAGATGCTAAGGCTGGATATTTTAAGTATGTTATTGTTTATAGAAGAGATAGATTAGCAAGAATTTTTGAGGATTATTTAGAAATTAAAAACGCACTAGTAAAGTATGGTGTTACTATATTGTTTACAAATGATGTTAAAACTAAGGTAGATAATTCCCCATTATCTAGTTTTGTTGATAATATACTTATGGCAGTTGCTGAACTAGAACCCACTTATATTAGGGATAGAGTGAACAATGGAAAAAGAATGAAGAAAGAAGCTGGGGAATATGGTCAGAAACCACCATATGGATTAATGGTTTCTGAGAATGTAATTATAGAAGACAAAAGATTTGCAAAGGGATATAAAGCTGTACCTAGAGAAAAGAATGATATTGAACTTATATTTAAAACATTTCTAAGAGAGGATATACAATCTTTTAATGACTTACATGAGGCTTTAAAAGATGTAAAATTTAATGACATAAAAAATAAATCAGAAATTGAAAAGATTTTGAAGAGGCCCATATATGCAAAACGTGCTTTATTTGATACTGAAAACTATTCGTATAATGGATTTAATATAGTTGAAAAAGAAACAGGAGAAGAACTTCCAGTATCATTGGATTACTTTTACAAATGTGAAAATGTAGAAGGGATTATTGAAGAGGAGACATGGTTAAAAGCTGCTGAAAAGATGGCGACGATAGGAGACGAAAAAAGTATTCGAGTATACAATCCATTTAAAAGATTACTGTTAGAAAAAGTGTACTGTAAGAAGTGTAACAATAGAATGGAGCTTAAAGGAGATTATTATAAATGTAGCACATGTAACAATTCTATGAATTACAAAAGAGTTAATGCTGCAGCAAAAGAAAACTTATTAGTAATAAAGCTAAGAAATATTAACAATGAAATAAAGAAGAAAGCACAAGAGAAAATAAAAGATGAGATTAAAGAAAACAAGGCAAATCTAATTAAGAATATAAATCTGCAAAGGGAAAAGGTAGAAAAGTTTTTAGAGTATCCTAATGATAAGGATTTAAGAATAGAAATAGAGAGTCTATCTAATGAAGAAGTAATTATTAGTGAAAAACTTAGAGAGCTAGAGTCTAGATATAAATCTTTAATGGAGTTGAGTGAATCTAAAATTACTAACTTGATAAAGTATAAATTGGAAGTTTCAGAATCAAATTACACCACATTAAAAGATGTAATTGATTGCTTCGTTGAAAAAGTGGAGGTAGATAAATTTTATGGAAAGACATGTACAGTTAGACTATTGTAGTGAAAATATTGCAGCGATTTATGCAAGGGTGTCCACAAGGAAACAGGAGAGAGATGGATTTTCAATAGAAAATCAGATAAAAGAAGCTATGAGCTTTGCACAAGATAAATTTATTATTGAAGATAGATTGATTTTTGAGGAAAACTCTTCAGCATCTAAGTATTATAATAAAGAATTAAAATATGATTCAGAAGAGGAAAACTTTCATAACAGACCAGAACTTCGAAGACTTATAATATCTGCACAGAATGGTATGTTCAAACATCTTCTTGTTTATTCAAGAGATAGATTATCTAGGGTTACAGAGGAAGCTCTTTTAATTCAAGCCATATTTAAGAAATATGGAGTAGAAATTCATTACACTAAAAAGGGTGAAACTTTAAATACAGGTAATGAAAATATAAATAGATTCTTACATTTAATACTCTCATCAGTAGCAGAACTTGAAAGCTCTATATTGGCAACAAGAGTAAAAGAAGGGAATAAATCTTGTGTAGAAAAAGGGGTATGGGCTGGTGGAAGGATACCATTAGGTTATGTTAGCGAAAGTGCTCGTATAAAACAAGGAAAGGTAAATTCTATATTAATTAAGTCAGATTTTGAAAGAAAGGCTGTTGAGGATATATTTGAGTTATATCAAATGGGATTAGGCTATAAAAGAATAGCAGACGCTATGAATAATAGGCATCATTATTCAAGATGGACTAAAAGTAGAATTGAAGCAGTTATTAAAAATGAAACTTATACAGGCTGTATCACTTGGAATAGACGTGGAGGTAAGAGAAATCCAATAAAACATAAAGATGTATTTAAGGGTAAGCATAATGCAGATATTGAGATAATAGAAAAAGATGATTGGGACAAAACTGTGAAATATAGAAAGGTAAGAGAAGATAGTTCAGATCCATACATTCACTTTACTCCATTTATTCTTAAAGATAAGCTCTACTGTGATGAATGCAAAGAGGTGATGATTCCTAAAAATCCAGGAGCTAAAAAGACTTCTGTTTATTGTTGCAATAACAAAAATCATCACCAAAGCAAGGGCAATCATAGGATACCTAAGGAGCTGGTTGAAAATGAATTTCTAAATTTTATAGAAGAACTTACTTCTATGAAATTACAGAGTGCTAATAACCTCTACAAACAATATGAATTTAGTTTTCAAGAGAAGAAAGAGTCTTACAAGGCATATTTACAAGCATTAAATGAAAAAGTTAGTGAGTTAGAGAGTAAAAATAATATAATTGAGGAACTCATGAAAAGTGAAGAAAGTAGTAGCGTGAAAAGAGCACTTAAAAATCAAAGCATTTATAATAAAAACATACTAGTGAGGTATGATAATATAAAGAAAGAGTATGAAGATTTGATTGAAGAAGAGCCAATTAAATTTGAAGACTTTCATAAAGAAGTAAATAAATTTCTAGAAATAATATTTTCTAATGAAAAAAATGAGAAGGAAATTGAAGCTGAAGAAATAAGTAAATTGAAACTTTCGAAAAGAAACTTTGTAATTAATTTTATTGATAAATTATATGTCTCATATGATAAGAACACCAGTTATATAAAAATAACAAAAATACAATTTATATAAACATATAGCCTTAAATTTAGGTTATATGTTTTTGCTATATTATTAAGAGTATTTGAATATAGATTTATTAGTGGTAGGCTAACCCTCTGTTTCGGTATACCGAAACGGAGGGTTAACCTACCACTGCATTCATATGTTAATGGGGTGGAAAAATGGCTATTACTCAAAAAGAAATTGATATGGAAGAAATAAAAAAAGGTATATTAAAAGAAGTATTAAAAAAGTTAGTGGAAGAAAATTATACTCCAGAGGTGATTTTGGAAGTTATAGGAAGGAGAGCCTTATTAAATTGTACCTCTAAAAATATTCTGAATAAAATTAAAGAGTTAACTGAATTCCATTGGGATGAAGGTGAAAAAGTATGGTATACATATGATGGAAAGCTTATTGATTATAAGAGTAACTTAACACAAAAAAATACCAAAGAAATAGATGAGAAGGAAGTGGCAAAAGAAAGGATCTATGTTGGAAGCAATTTAAAATCAATAATTAAAGACTCCTCATTACAAAGAATAAATTTAATAGAATTAGAGGTGGCTGTAGATGAAAAAGTTAATACAATTGAAAATAAGAAGCCTGAAGAGATTGACAATAATATAAAAACAATAATGAAAGATATAAAAAGTTTAGATAGTAATATAAAACAAATAGCTAGAAACTTTAATAGGCTTATAAATTGTTTGGTTGAAGAAATAAATAAATAGCTGACAAATGCTATGTATAATTATAGGTTAAATGTATATATGTGGTATAATGCTGTTAATTGATATTTTATTGTTCAAGCTAATACTTATTATTATATATTATGGTTAAGGGGGAATGGATATTGGGAAATATGTTGCAAGAGATATTAGGTGATTTTGATTGTTCAGTTCTTAATTATTCTAATAATAAAATACATGTAGACCACTTTCTTAGTGAAGAAAGATATGGAGATTTTTTAAAAGGCATTAATTGTAGAGCTGGTCAAGGGCTATTTGATATTGATGAGAAACTTGAGTTGAATAAACTAAATAATAATGCATTAGTTATTATCCAAAAAGATGGTGTTGAGACTGCAAGGTATAAGTTCATGCCAATTTTTAAAGCAACTATGGAATATAAAGATATAGATATTAGTGGTAAAAAAATTAATAAGTCATTAACCTTCACAATAAGAAAAAGTATATTTGGTGGAAATGTTAACTTATTAATTGAGGATTCTTCCTTGGATTTTTATAATGTTGAGGCAGTAAAGTCATACATAAATGAAAAATTTGGCTCTAGTAAGTTAACAGAATGGAGTATTTATAATGGATAAGATGATTTTAATTGATTTAGAAACACAAGACTTTTCTGTTCATTCTGGAATATATGAAGTAGCTTGTTTGGTAGTTGAAGATTATGAAATTGTAGATCAGCTTTATTTAGGCAATGAAATACAAAATTATAAGGGTGAGAAACGTTATGGATTTGGATTTTATGACATAAGTGAAGATGAGAAATATATTAATTTATTCAAGAATTTTTTGAAAAAATACCCTTATCCTATAGTTGCACATAATTGTCCCTTTGATAAAAAGTTTTTAGTCCATTATGAATGGATACCAGAAGATTATCCAACTTATTGTTCAATGAGAGCTATAAGAATGGAAGATAATACACTTGGAAGTTATGCTCTGCAAAACTTAGTTAATCATTATAAGGTTTCTGCTGAAGTTCAACATACTGCAATGTCTGATATAAAAAATGTGTATGAAATTTTAAGAATAGTAAGACCTCAAACTTGGTTAACAGTTGGGGCAAAGTTTAAAAATAAAAATTATCCTAATCATATAAAAGCTAGAGCATTAGAGAATATTGACTTAGACATTGAAACAACAGATATACTTCATGACGAAGTTGTATGTTTTACTGGGAAAAGTGATTATCCAAGAAATACAATGCAAGAAATTGCAATTAAAAATGGAGCAGAAATATCTAATAATATAACTTCTAAAACAACTATGTTAGTTGTGGGATTAGATGCTGGGAGTAAATTAGATAAAGCTCAACAAAAAGACATTTCAATCATATCAGACGAAGAATTTATGAATATTTTAAATTTAAAAAATAAAAATATAGGTGCATAGGCAATTAAATAGCACTATATTTATCAAGTACTTTTTTCAGGATATATACACTAGAATTTGTATCGTTTTAGTAAATTATTGCGAATTAAATGGAGGATGTTATATGGCACAATTTTATTTAGTTAGACATGGACAACCGGATTATAGCCCATGTGATGAAAGAGGATATATAGGACATGGCAAAGATTTGGCGCCTTTATCAAAAGAAGGTATAGCACAAGCATTGACAACAGCAATAGACCCGAGATTAAAAAGTGCAGATATTATTGTATCTTCCCCATATACAAGGGCTTTACAGACTGCTGCAATTATTTCTCAAAAGACAAATATTGATATAACAGTAGAGATGGACTTACATGAATGGATGCCTGATTTAACCTTTCAATATCGTGTATTTGAAGAATGTTTAGACTTAACAAAAGATTTTAATAATCATAAAGGTATCTATCCTAACGGAGAGATAAGACGATGGGAAGACTTAAATTCATTAAGAAGTAGAGTTAAAAAGGTTGCTGATAAGTACGCAAATTATAATAAAGTGATAATGGTATGCCATGAAATGGTTATAAGAACATTGACATATGCAGAAAGAATTGCCCCTGGTGAAATAATTGAGTGTCATTATGAAATAGGAAAAAGTGATGAACTTTATTCTTTCGCATAATAAACAAGAATTAATTCACAACTTTCTTAAAATGTGACCAAAGAGTGATGTCTTATCACTCTTTTTATTTTGCTCAAAATCTTAATATTTTATTATAGTAAAGCATAAATTTAAAATTATTAAATTGAGAACACTACATTTATAATAACTAACTAAGAATTATAATTTAGGAAGGAGTAAATAAAATGAGAAGAAAACTAACATTGCTTACTTTTTTAATAGTGGCTTTATTTGCGATAACTTACAAGAATCACTTTATAGAAAATTTTATAAATGAGTCTAAAAGTATAGTTACTACAGCTCAAGTTTCAAGTTCAATCCATATCAATAACAAGAATGAGGAATATGAAGTTCAAGATTCGAGAATAATACTGAAAAAAGTTTATAAGAATATACGTGAATTAAAGGCAGATGCAGATATAATTATTGAAGGTAGGGTTATTAATGCAAAATCTGAAATGTATGATGAAAATATACCAATTACATACACTGAAGTAGAAATCTATGATGTGTTTAAGACTGGTAGTAATGATGTATTGAAAGGCAGTAAGGTATGTATTATAGATGAGGGGGGAATTATTCCAAAGGAGATTCTTATTAAAGAATATAAAAATAAATTTCCAGATAAGTTTTTTGACCCTAAAGAATTCAAAGATGTAAAATCCACAAATGATGGAATACCACCTATGGAAATGGGAGAACATTTTATAGTTTTTGCTCAAAGATTTCAAGGGAAATCTAGCAAAGATAATTGTTACATAGTTTTAGGATCATATCAAGGAAAGTTTAAAATAGAGGAGGATAAAGTAACACATCAAGTCCCTATGTTACTAGAGGAAAAATTTGAGGATAAGGTTAAAACTAAAGAAGAATTAATTAATTTAATAAATACAATAAAGTAAACCAAGGTTAGCAGCCTTGGTTTTGTTTGTAGTGGATTTTTATAGGTTTAAATTCTTAATTTTGCATATACTATTTTCACCATTTATTAAAATTACATTTAAATTTGCCTATTTAAATAGACTTATTCCTTTTAAGAGCATCGCCTAACAGTTTTAACCCATCCTTATTAAGCATATCCTTTAAAATCTTATAAAAATTTTCTACCTTAATTTCCTCATACTTTTTCATTCCTTCTTCTGTTTCGGGATGATTTACCTTAACCTTTATATTTGTTTTAGTCATGGTTGCTCCACATTAAAATTGCTTCTATTAATACATTATTACCCCTATTTTAAATTATTCCTATTTTAAACCCATATTTAATCAAGTCTCAGTGCTTAATTTCATAAACTTAAAGTAAGTAGATTTTATGCTCATGTAGAAATTAATTTTCGATATGATGAAGTCTTTATTTTCACATGGTTATGGAGGTGTCTATGAAAGCTGCTATATACGCAAGAAAATCCGTTGCAACAGAAAAGGGAGAATCAATAGATAACCAAATACAATTATGTAAGGAGTATGGCTCAAGGCTAGGAATTAAGGAATTTATTATTTACAAGGATGAAGGTTTTAGTGGAGGAAATATTAATAGACCTAGCTTTAAGAATATGATGAAAGATGCTAAGGAGAAAAAGTTTAATGTTCTTATTTGTTATAGGCTGGATAGAATTTCACGTAGTGTCGCTGATTTTTCTTCTACCCTTGAGGAATTACAAGGTAAGAACATTGATTTTATATCCATAAAAGAGCAGTTTGATACTTCAACTCCCATAGGTAGAGCCATGGTATATATATCCTCTGTTTTTGCACAGTTAGAAAGGGAAACCATAGCAGAAAGAATCAGAGATAATATGATGGAACTTGCTAAGACAGGTAGATGGCTTGGGGGAACTACTCCCCTGGGATATAAGTCAGAAGCAGTAGAGTATGTTGATGAAAATGGGAAAAATAAAAAGATGTATAAGCTTATTGAAGTTCCTGAGGAAATTGAAATAGTAAAACTAATTTATGATCTTTACCTTAAAAAGAAAGGTTTTCCGTCCGTTGCAACCTACCTTTGTAAAAATAATTATAAGGGTAAAACTGGTGGAGAGTTTTCTAGAACGTCTGTGGAACAAATTATTAAAAATCCAGTGTATGCTATTGCAGATGGGAGGATTGAAAAGTTTTTTCAAAATCATGGAGCTATTACTTATGGGGATTTTAATGGGACTAATGGTGTGATGCCTTACAACAAACGAGAAAATGGTAAAAAGGATAAACCAATCAATCAGTGGATTGTGGCTGTGGGAACTCACAAGGGGATTATTCCAAGTAAACTGTGGATAAAATGCCAAGCAATTAATAATGAAAATGTGGAGAAGTCTTCACCAAGGTCAGGCACAGGCAATAAGTTTTTATTATCAGGAATGATGGTTTGTGGAACTTGTGGAAGTGGTATGAGTTCCTGGAGCAAGAAAAATCCCAAAACAGGTGATATAGCTAGATATTATAGGTGTAATCTAAAAGCCAGAGCTGCCAGTAGGTGTGATAGTAAAATGCTTAATGCTGAAATAGCCGAAGATTTAATTCTTTCAAAAATTACAGCTATTGATATTAATCAGCTAATTGCAAAGATAGAGGAAGATAATAGTGAGGTAGCAGCTCATTCAGAAATAGATGAAAATATTTTAAAAATAAATAAGACTATTGATGATAATAAGAAATCTATTCAAGGATTAATTAGAAAACTAGCATTGTTAGAAGATTTACCAATAATTAATTTAATTCAAGATGAGATTAATAAATTAAATGTGGAAAACAAGAAGTTAGAGGAAGAACTATTAGGTTTAAAGTCACAAAAGGAACCTATGGAAACCCTAAATGAGTATATAGAATATATAAATGAAAGTCTTAAAATCTTTAAAGCGTCCATGAATTTAATTAAGGAAACAGCTAAAAAGAGAGAAGTTTTAAAAGCTATAGTAGAAAGCATTGTTTGGGATAGTAAAAATGAAGAGCTTATAGTAAACATCAGTGGATCTTCATCGAAGCTACCTGAAGGTGTTGTTAGAAGACGAAATAACAATAAACTGTGCTTTGGAGAAGGGTTTCGATAAAACCATGCAACAACTACTTAGTGGAAACGCAGACATAGGTTTTTCAGGCCCAGAACAAGTGCTATATATTTATAATCAAAAGAGAGATGATTATCCAATAGTATTTGCGCAGCTTACACAAAAAGATGGTTCTTTCCTAGTTTCAAGGAAAGAAGAAAAAGATTTTAAATGGGAATCCTTAAAAGGAAAAGATGTTATAGGTGGAAGACCAGGTGGAATGCCACAAATGGCTTTTGAATATGTGCTTAGAAATCGTGGGATTAATGTTAAGACAGATATGAACATGATAACTAACATTGCTTTTGGTGTTGTGCCAGCAGCTTTTAAAGGTGGAACTGGTGAATATGCAGCAATTTTTGAACCTACAGCTAGTATGATAGTTAAAGAGCAAGGTGGTTCAATTCATTCAATTGGTGAAGCAGCAGGAACTCTTCCTTACACTTGCTTCTATGCTACAAAATCTTATATGGAAAAAAATCCTCAAATTATTGAGAAGTTCACAAGAGCTATATATAAAGGACAACTTTGGGTTGAGAAAAACTCTGATGAAGAAGTTATAAAAGCAATTAAATCCTTCTTCCCAGATACAGATGAAGCTATAATGATTCAAGTTGTTAAAAACTACAGACAAATTGAAGCTTTCTCAAAAACTCCAGTGGTTAATAAGGAAGATATGACAAGATTAATGGATATTATTCAATCCTATAACCCTGAGCTTTTAAAAGAAAGACCACCATATGAAAAGGTAGTTGATAATCAATTTGGAGATAAGGCAATTAAGGAAGTTAAAGAGATTAAATAAATAAATCATCCCAGGGACATTAATAAATTGGAACAGAATTAGTTTCTTAAAAGGGTATGTAACTTTGAAGTACACCCCAAATGCTGAACAAATATAAAGTCAGTATTTGGAGGTGTACTTTTTAATGCGGAATCATCCAAGTGGTATTAACAGTGCAGAGTTTGTGGTGAAGAAATTACTGTGCTTTGATGAAGCTGTGGGGTCAAGGGCCTATGAAGTGTGTAAGGATTATGTAGTGGAGATTGAAGGGGGGAGGGAGTGGAACTTTAGGCTTAATTGAATACTCTCACTCCAACATTGGCAGATAGCCAAAAACTCACTAGATTTTAAGGAACAAGGGTTAACTTCTTAACATATTATATATTAGAGAGTAAAGTCTCTAATAAAAGTAAAAGGTGACTAATATGAAAAATTTAGATTCTATTAGAAACACTTCAATAGACTATTTTCGAGGTAGACAAGAAAAATTACAAGCTTTGTCTGTTAATACCTGTACAGGAAATGAAACTGTATTATTAATTCAAGATAATCCTTCTTGGGGATTTAATTCCATGAATGAAGAACTTGAAGCACAAGGAGTAAATTTTTGCACAATAAGCTCAGATCAAATTGACTCCGTTAATTTATCTAGATTTAAAGAAATAATAATTCCCTCTGCACAATTTGATAATTACTATGCAAATATAATGCCAAATGAAGTAATTCTACCTTCCATTGAAGCTTTTGTAAGAAGTGGTGGTATATTATCTGCAAATTTAGCTTGGGTTCAGTATTATTCTACAGTTGCTACCTTTGTAGGTGGACTTAAGTATCAAGAAAGTTACACTGAAAACAACAATATAGCAAATAGCTCTCACCCAATAATTACTGCAGCACTTCCTTGCTTTGGTGGTAATTGTGGACAAATCATAGATAATGGTTATCGAAATGATTTAGATGGATGGAACGCATCATCCCACGGATATTTCACTAACTTACCAATAGGAACTGGAGTAATTCTTACTGATGAAAATAATAACCCAGTTATGATAGAATATCCTTATGGTAGAGGTAGAGTTATCGTAACCTTTACAACTCCTGAATGGGATTATTACTTTGGTGGAAGGAAACTATTAGCAAATGAACTTGCTTATCAAAGTTATTTAGTAAGACGAGGATCTAGAGGACTCTTTGTTGGAGTAGAATAAAGTGTTATACCCTAGAGGATATAATAAAATAGAATTGTTCGTTATTTAACTAGCCAACGTCTGCAAAGGGCAGACGTTGGTTTTTGATGTGCGCCCAGCATGGGGAAATAAATTGTGGGCACAAATTATTATATTACAAGTGAAAGGCATGGTTTATTACTCCATGGCTCCAAAGCACGCCAAGCTTCAAACGTAAAACATGTCTATAGATTGCCAAGTAAAAATCCTTTAATAATCTACAAACTTTCAAATAGTAAGCATCTTTAATATGTAATTACTATTTAGTACAGAAATTTATTTTATAATTTTCATATTATCTATAAGGCAACAAACTCCCTCTGGAATATCTAAACTTCCATTTTCATTTAATTTATATTCTTTTCCCTCAATTATAAATACTGAGTCTTTAGTGAAACCAGATTTAAATAAATTAGCTTTGGTAAAATACCGCCTTTCAGCTTCCGCTTGATATTCAGGATATATTAGTCCATTGTCCACTAAATAGAACTTGTTAGTTTTTGACTCAGATTTCACTTCAAACCAACCTGGCTTAATTCCTACTTTACCTAGCATATCTAAAATTTCATTATGCTTAAACCCTCCAGTTCGAACTTCAAAGGCACTTCCATCTTCTGCAAGAGAAGTAATTAATCTTCTAATTTTATTTATTTCACCATAGTCTGAGGGGGGCAACGTAAAATTATCACCAAGTCCTAGTTCAGAAAATGGCATGTATACATTACCTCCATCCCCAACGGTAAGTATAGCTGTTGTATTAGAACTTGTTTTCAACTTATAATAAGTTCCCTTTCTTAAATCCAAAACATTGTCTTTAGCAACAAATTCCTCTGCATTTTTCCCTATTGAAGCTAGTTTTTTCTGACTTTCAAGAATTAACTTCCCAGATTCAATTGATAAGCTATCTAAAGATAAACTATTTGGCTTCTTATAAACTGACTTGTTTATTGACTCTATTAATCTAGATTGTTTATTTCTAAAATCATCATATATAACTTTATTTAAAGCTGAATAATTATTAACTCTCAATTTAAAATCACTTCCTCTATAATCTTTAAATTAAATTTTGGTGTATAGTTATTAAACTTATTTTCTAAATTATATTAATACTATTGTGGTAGTACAGGATAAATATAGCTAAACTTAATCTGAGGAGTTAATTTAAAATATCCTGTTGAAGTTGATACTGTACCGTCAAGTTTAAAGGTCCATCTATTTCTTAAAGTTTTATTACTAATAACAGGTACATTTGCAACATATGTGTAAGAAGATGTACTAATCCATGAAGAATCACCCTCTATTTTTATGCTTCTATATTGATTGGTTGCACTGTTAACTTTTGTTCCTTGTAAAGAAACATAATAAACAATTGCGTTACTTGGAAGTGAAGTAATATTGCTAAGGTCATAAGTAGCTTGTGCAGTTTTTATTGTTGGCGTTAATGTAACAGGACTTGTTGCATTATAAGTGTAACTATTTAATGCATAGTCTGGTCCGCCTATATAAAATCTATATTCTCCAGTAAGTAGCGTAGAGGATACTTTAACATAATAATACCCTGATGTTGGTATATTTACATAAAATGGAGTAGCCCCAAAATAAGCTGGATTGGTCACATAAGGTATACCTCTTACAAGATTTAAATTTTCATCATATACTTCAAATTGACTTGAACCACTAAGTGCTGAACTATTTATGCCTAGTATAGTATCACTATTAGCAGGCAGGTAAACTTTATACCAGTCTTCATCAGTAGTACTAGTAATATTACCAACAACAACGTTTTGACCATCATAGTTTCCTGAAATAATTTTGGAAGGATCCTCATTGTTTGCTTGAATTAGCTGAGCTGTGCTTGATGAATCATTTGCCTCTGTTTCATCAATTGCAGCAGCATATGCTGTAGTAGAGAATAAGAAAACAAAACATAAACTTAAACTCAATATAGTTGTATAAATTTTTCTCATTAAAACCATCCCTTTCATACTTTAACTAAAATAACTATACACCTAATAACTTTCTCGTACATTTATGGAAATACTTTATAAAAATTTACTTTATTATACATATAAAGTAAATAGATATATTTATTTTATTGCTTTCAACTAAAAAGAGTTAATTTTAGGGGCAGTCAAATGTCATAGGTATATTATTACAGTAATAATATGGTAGAATAGAATTGTAAAGATAGCATAATATATTTAGACATTATGAACCTTGAGAAGAAATAATTATAAATTTGCTTAAAGTAGGGGTAGCATTTATAGAAAAGATTGATATTTTTAATTACAATTTAATTAAAAAAGGAGAGAACTATATGAATATAGGAACCGCAACAATTAATACAAAAGGATTAACATTAAGAAAGATTTCACTTGATGATGTTCAAGCTATCTACACTTATCTTAAATCAGATGAAAGAGTTACTGATAACTTGATTAAAGGTATACACAAAAATTCAGAAGAAACCGTTTATATGGTTAAGGAAATCATTGATCAATATGAAAATCCCTCTTTCTATTACTGGGGAATGGAGTTAACTGAAACTAAAGAACTAATAGGATTAATAGATCTTTTTGATTTTGATTTTAATGAAACGAAATGCAAAGTAGGATACTCAATAGGATATAATTGGTGGAATAAAGGCTACGGAACAGAAGCATTAAGAGCAGTAATAGACTTTGCATTTAATTATATAAAAGTTAGTGAAATTAGTGCTACACATAACACAGATAATCTAGCTTCAGGAAGGATTATGGAAAAGGCAGGAATGGAAAAAGAATATATAGTTAAAGATATGATAATAAATGCAAAGGGTCAATCAAAAGATTGTGTTATCTATAGCATAAAGAATAACTAGTACGTAGGATAATTTATCGCGCTCATTCTTATATAGTTGAAGAACTATATAATTTGTTGAGTAAGTATTATTTATTTTAGGAGTAGTGAGTAAGTATGAAAAAAATATATATAATTATGGCAATTATTGTATTGATGCTGAGTTTTACTGGCTGTAGCAAGTCAAGTACAAACATTAAGAAGTATCTTAATAGTGGGACTAAGATTGATGCATATGCGAAAAACTTTATGCCTGCTCTTGAGGATTTACCTAAAAGCCTTGATATAGCATATAAATACAATCATATACCAACAATACTATCTGATACAGACACAATGGTACTTGTTGTTGAATATGATGAGGCAACCTATAAGAGTGAAAAGGAGAAATTAACAAGTAATTATAACTTTTTAACTAAGAAAGTCCCCTCTACTTATAATGAGGATAAATATTTAATACCTGAATATGAATTTTCCATAAATAGTTACGAATTTAAAGTCGTAGAGGGAAATGACAAAAGTAAAGCGGAATACCCAAAATCTTTCGGCATGATTGGGACATCTGATAAGAAGAAAAGTATAGCATATTTATATTTCTATGATCATGAGTTAGATTATATAGGGGAAAAAGACGAAAAAAGACCTATGGCTAACTTTGTAAATAAGTATTTTAGGTATGTCTTTTAAAAATAAATCTTTAATACTATGAATGTATTAAAGTGGTATTAAGGCACAATCGCATATTATAGAGAATTAGAATGGAAGTGATTATATGGAAGAGGGTAAGAAATGCCCAATTTGTGGGTGTAAAGAGATTGGTAAAGGAAGACATTACGCACAAGGCTCAATGTTCCCACTTAAAGGTATCTTTAATACTGGTTCTCAAGTTATAGCAGATATATGTACAAAATGTGGTCATATTTTATCAATGAGAGTAAAGAATCCAGAAAAGTTCAAGCTATAATATGTAGCTCGCAATCTTATACTGTTTATAGCAATTATTTATATGGTTAAAAGCATGTTAATCTCCATAGAGTTAACATGCTTTTTCTACGTTCTATACTGCTAGAAAACATCTGTAAGTTTACATTGTTCTCCTTTAAAATGCCAAGTTACTATATAATATAATCTTCTTTTGAAAGACTATTTCTCAGTTTCTTAAGCATATTATTCCTCTTAGTAATAGCTTTTACATAAGAAATACCTTTACAGTCAGAATACTGCTTTAGAGAAAGTTTTCGTATATATATAAGGTCTATAAGTTCCAGTTCATCTCTGTTTAGAGTTTTAAGTGAAGCTTTTAATTCTTTATTAAGAGTAGCTTTATATATTTGATCCTCTACAAAGTCCATATCATAGAATAAAGCGTGCTCTAAATTATCATCTAAAATCAAGGTTTTAGGACCTTCTCTATTGTCTCTTCTTTTGGAAATTCTAATTAAGTTATTTATAGAATTTTTTATTGCATTGGTGGCGTAGGCTACAAATCTGTGCTTGCTTAAGTCATACACTTTTACACATTTAAACAGTGTTTGGTAACATTCATTTTTAAGGTCTTCAAATTCAAAGCCATTTACATGAGATTTTTTACATAAGTTTAAAATAAAGGGTTTAAAATCCCCTATTAGCTCTTCTTTAGCTTTTTCGCTGCCAGCTTTTGAAAGTAGTACTAGGTTCTCGATTTTTGAAAAGTTCATTTTTATTCTCCTCTCAATATGAAATTTATGCTCTAGTGGCATATATCTTCGCTGAGGAGATTCATAGGATTAATAAAAGAGTGACATTAGCTATTGATATAGGCTATAATGCACCTTTTGATAGTGGAGCGGTGGGAATAGAAAGTGAAGGCAAGTTAAAATCTTGAAGTGGGTTCAAGATTTATTAGAAAATGTATTATAGCTGGAATTAGAGTTGTGGATTGCAATCCTAAAGGGGTTACTAGTCATGGAGAATCCTTAAGAAAGATGCTTTTAGAAGCTAATAATGAGGGTGATTACTATCTTTATACCTATTCATCATAATAAATGCCTAGGGGGGATGGTACTGGGGGATTTTGATATCCTGAGGAAAAGGGAAAACTTTGTAAGGGCTATTATTTCTGAATTTATGAGCCGTGGATTTAGAAATAGGGGAGTGAAATGCAGAGAGGATTTATATGTGTTTAATAAAACTAAGATGATTGCAATACTTGTTGAACATCTATTTTGTCATAGTGAAATTCATAGGCTCTTGAAGAAATGGGAGCACAATGTGATTTAGAGGTTTGTGAGGATAATTATATACAAATCTATATTTATAATTATAGAGTAAAAACATGGAAGAATCAAACGAATGTTTATGTTTTTATGTGACAGCTAAGTACAGAAGTTTTATAAATAAGTAGAGTGTGGACTAATTTCACTAGTATATATGGACAAATGAGATAAATGTATTGCGATACAGTGCTCATTATATTCAACAGTGAAGTAATAAATCACAGTTATATGATTTTATAATCATTGTTTTTCACTTGCTATAAATTGTTTAAAGTGAAATAGTATAAAGCGGTGATTGTAGTAAATAAATATAATAATATTTTATTTATATTATAATTAATTGCTAAAGTGGTGGTTAAGCAAGATATGACGGTGCTTTTCACAGGATTTTAGAGTTTTAAGAGGAATTCATGAACTATGTTGAGAAAAAACTAGGATATATTTATTCTTAGCTCAGAAACTAACTGTTATACTTAAGGTTTCAGTGGTTACTTTCATCATAACTGTTTCATCACAAAGGGTTAAGGTGAATATGTAAGTTATATAGTTATACATATAAAGAAGGTAAAACAGGAATTCACTAATGAAAAATTACTATAAATAAATCCACAAATATACATTATAATAGCATGTTATGTGTATGTAATATATTACGATTTAAACCGCAAAATTGAAAATAGCTTATAAAATCCGGATTTATAGATTTTTTTAGTTTTGTATATTATAAAAGTGAATGAAATTCATCCTTAATAAGTTGAAATTCCATCATGGAACCCTATACCCGCAGTTATTATGAAGAAGTTCTTATAAGAAAGACCTATGCTAATTGAGTAATAATATGCTCTCCTATGGTGGAAGTTGAAGTAACAAACTGTTACTTTGAAGGGAGCATATCATATTCAGCATAGGTTTTTTCATTAAATTCTTTTGAGTTTCAGTAAAAAATCTGGTTCTACAATTGCTCAGAAATTAGTTTTACTAACTTGCTTGCGGTATCAGGATTAAGAGGCATAACTGTACCATGATATATATAATAAATTAAGTATGAGTGAAGAACCTCATAGCCGCCTTTATCATATTCTTCAGCAGTTGGTAAATAGCCATCACAGCCATTGGTATAACCACCTAAATATATAAGTTCATTATGACATGCCTGGACTACCTCCACAGCAATTTCACACATGATTTCATTAGAAACTCCACAAAGACATCCTTCATTGAGTTTAAAATACTGAATCTCAATATCTTTCGATTGCTGTTTTATGCCTTCACTATGCAAGCAATTAATTTCTTTAAGCCACTTTGAGCCATCTATGCTATTTTCATTCATAGCTTCATCTGAAATTTCTTTTGCTCGTTTTAATGTGGGAACATCTGCAAAGAAAGATTCACTTTTAGAGAACATAGACAAATTTTCAATTGTATGTGGCTTAAGATTTTCAATACATTTATCGATAGAGTTCTTAATCTCAATTGACATTTTATCTAAAGCTTCTAATGAGCCACTATACTTAGGTTTTACATTACCAGAAGCCCCTTGGGTTATCATTACCTTGCAACCATACTTTTCCTCAAGTAAATTCCTTGTAACACCAATAAAGTCTGAAGATAATAAATAATTATCTCTAAGCAAAACATTAGCATGAGCTGTAACTCTTAAAATAAGCAATCTTAGATGAGACTGTTCAGCATCACTAATTTTAAGAATAGCCACACGCCTATCTAAAACCCCATTTTCATCTCGTCTATTAATTCCTATATCTGCTTCTGCAATGCCCCAAGCAGCTTCAATGGGCTTTAAATTTTTTTCTGCTTCACTAACACCTAAAATAACTTGATTACAAAGAAAACTGAAATACTCTGTTTCAATGCTTACATTAGGTGCAGAGTGGGTATGGCTAAAGCAGAGCATAACCTTATCACGGGTAATGCCAAGTTCATTTCCAATTAAATCTCGAAGTAGATTTCCTTCCTGGCATGAAAATCCTATGTGATCTATAGCAACAAGACAACATTTTTCTTCCTTTGAATGCCATATTGAAATTTGTGCAATGAGTTTATGCAATATTCCTTTTGACATATTATCTTTTCGATTGAATCCAATAGTCTGAACATTAGAGAAGGGGGTAATATCCACTTCTGAAAATCCTAATAATACATTGTTTTTCATAGCTTTGCTCCTTTAATTTATTAATATATTTAAGAAAGGCAAAGTCTAATTTCGGACAGTAGGATTTATTGCTCCATGCAATTACTGTCCTTCATCAGACTATGCATGGAGCGAAAACAATACAAAGTGGTTGTATTAGCATAATAACACCTCAAATTTATTTTATTACCACATAATATAATGTGAAAGTACTATTTTAGAATATATATAAATTGTAGCATATATTCCATAAAATGCATTAATTGTTTGGGTGCTATTGAGATGGAGGACTTTTTAATAATTTCCTTTGAAAAGCTAATGTTTTTAAAGGTATTGTCTCTCATAAATTCTAAAAGCCTAAGAGATTTAGAACTTATGAGAGATAGAATGGCTGAAATAAACACATTGCTACAGTATTATTTCTAGAGTTCCATATGCTAATTTCGGAAATGATAATTAATAAGCTAAGGGAAATTGATTAGATAATACTTAATATTAATGATAGCATAGTGGACTATTTAAGCAATTAAGAAGGTGTATCCGTAAAGGGTACTCCTTCTTAATCTATTAGGAATAATTGATAACTGAAGAGGCGGCCATGATATTTTTTAAAAAAATTTATATGAGATAAGTAAGAAAAGCTTAGTGCTACCAACACTAAGCTTTTCTTAGAACATTTATTTTGTTTTAGGGCTATTTGATAAAATTAATTGATTATTAATTAAGATAAAGTGCTAATCTTTCTAGGATGTAGCACTTTTTTCTTTGCTTTTAACTTCTATATGAAGACCAAGAAACTTAATGTTAATTTTCAAGTAATGTATAAAAAGATTATGATTTCTTATATTACAAACTATGTTTTGAGGTTTAAAGATTTCTTAAATGCTTATTGAATATTTGAGCGATAAACAGTAGTATTACTAATATTCCACATCCAGCATACAAATACATAATGGATGTAAAAGGTGCAATTGAAGCCACGATCATAGATGCAATAGGAGTTGAGCACATAGCCATGGAATTGAATAACCCAGCAACTCTTCCAAGGTATTCTTGATTTATATTAGTCATAAAAGCTACATTAATAATCATCATGAATAGCGAAGCAACAAAACCACCAAATAAACAAGTTATAGTTATAATAGGAAGCAGTAGAGTCTGGTTTACAATAGGAAGTATAGAGAAAATGATATACACAATACCAAAAAGTATCCCAGAGGTTAAAAACAGATATAGTCCTTTAATTTTTTTTGCAATCCTAGGATAGAAAAGAGAGCCTAGAATTAGTCCCATTGTCATAGCAATGTTAATAAGGGATATAATTTCAGGACCTTGACTTAAGCCTTCTCCTACATATGCAGCTTGAAGTGAGTTGAAAGGTACTAATAAAGCACTGAATACGGCTCCAAACAAGCAAATGTTTGCTATAAGCTTATCATTTTTAAAATATTTTAGACCGTCTTTTAAATCAGTAAAGTATTGTTTATATTCTACAGCTTTCTTTTTAACAATTTCTCCTTCATACCTAATATTTACAATTATAGTGGCGCAGATTAAGAAGGTTACACCATCGATTATAATAGCACCACTTATACCTAAAATACCAATTATTATTCCAGCTGCTGCGAAGCCTATAATTTCTACAAATCTGCTTGTGCTTTGAGAAAAAGCTGTTCCTAAAGAGTATTTTTCTTTACTTAATATATAAGGGAACATAGCCATACTTGCGGGTCCTCTAAAGGATTCCAAGGTTGAATTGCAAAATGTTATTACAATTAAGTGCCAAGGTCTTAAATTTTCTGTGAAAAATAAAAATGCCGTTAGTAGGACTAATAATCCTCTGCCTAAATCACAGAGAGCTATAATTCTCTTCTTTTTAAAATAATCTACAAATACTCCGGCTATAGGTTGAAAGATAATATTAGGTATTGCATTAATTCCAAATAATACTGCTAATAATGCCTTTGAGCCTGTAAGTTCATAAATCATCCAGCCATAAGCTATAGAGTCAATAGAGTCACCAAATCTAGATATTAAGTTAGCAGTTAAGTTCATAAGGTATGCTTTTTCACTTAATAAAGACTTATATCCAATTTTTACATTAGGTGCAGTTTGTGTCATAAAAATCCCCCCAAGATTTTATTTTAATATATTAATTCTATAAGTGCACAAATTAAAGCTAAGCCCCATGTTAATAAGCTTTAAATTTGTAAATCCGTAATATAAATTCAATACACTATTATATTAAGTTGGTAAAAATATGTGATAACTATATTTAATAATAAAGTACACTTGAATAATATATCTAAGATTTATTGATTAGTTAAAAAATAACTTTACTGAATTTATTTTACATATTAAGTTTAGTTGTGATAATTATTAGTGTCAATAATTGGATTGAAAGAAGTTTTCAGGTGTTAAAAAATAAATTCAAATTTATAATTTAATAAAGTGAAAGTTTCATAATAATTCCACATTAAGAATAAACCTTATTTTCAATAAAAATGCTAACTAAAATATATGACATTTTAGGAATATTATGTATAATTAGAGGTGCATAGTATATATTCTTTGATTAGTCTTAGTGGTGATATGTAGTAGAAAAAATCTTGGGGTAAGGAATTATGAGTGAAGAAATTAAAATAGTTATAAAGTAAGAAAGTTATAAAATAAACTAATAAAGTGAGGTAGGGGAATGTTATTTGAGAAATTAAATGAAAAGTATATAGAAGATGCAGTTAACATTGCACAAGCACAATATGATAGGGAGCGAAAGTATATAGAGGCCTTATATGAAAAAGACTATAAGGTTGTTCTTACTGATTTGTTGACTGAAATGTTTAAGGGGAATTATGGGGTAGTAGCACTAGAAAAAGGAAAGCTGTTAGGATATCTAAGCTTCTGGGCAAGTATTAATGGTCATTTTGGAAATGTAAAAGGTTCCTTCTCGCCATTATTTGCTAATGGCTATAGAGGTGAAGATAGAGGTAGGCTCGCTTCACTTTTATTTCAACATACTTCGGAAGAAATGGTTAAGGAAGAAATTTTAAGCTATGGAATTTGTGCATATAGTCATGATGCTGAAGTTATGACATCTTTATCAATGAATGGCTTTGGTATAAGGTGCAGTGATGCTATAAGAAGTGTTGACAAGCCTTTAAATATTCAAGTAAATAAAGAGTACACTTATGAGGAAATTCATTATAGTGAGGCAAGTTGTTTGCTGTCATTAAAAAATAGTTTGGCTAGACATATGATAAAGAGTCCTACCTATTTCCCTAATGAAGAGTTTTCAGAAGAGAAATTTATCGCTATGTGTAATAGGCGAAAGTCAAGGTTCTTTGTTGCAAAGGATAAATCTGATATTATTGGATACTTTGAAATTATGAAGGATGGAGAAACCTTTATTTCTGAGGAACCAGATGTTTTAAATATTTGCGGTGCCTATTTAAAAGAAGATTATAGAGGGAAAAATATATATCAAAGTTTACTTGCCTTTGTACTTGAAACCTTAAAGAAGGATGGTATAAAAAGGTTAGGAGTAGACTGCGAAACTATTAATCCTACTGCTTTAAGATTTTGGAACAAGTATTTTGATCCTTATACTTATGGCTTTGTAAGAAGGCTTGATGAAAGAATTCTTAGGTAAAAGCTATTGGTATAAAATAATAAAATTACCTTAGGGGTGATTAATATAGAGGCATAAAGGGCTATTTTCAAAGTGGATAAAGTCTCCCTTTGAAAATAGCCCAGTTACTTTTTGAATAAATTTTTCTAGAGGTAGCAATAGGGCTTAAGGATGGAATTTTAACTTGTTTAGTATGAATTTCATTAATATTAATAACCCCTTGTGGGAACCTGGCTAGAGCTCACGCATAACTTAAGTTTCAACTCTGGTTCCCTAAAACAAAAAAATGCGTTGAACAAATTGACTAATGCAAATTTACCTCATTAGGATTTAATAAATTATGAACAGAATATGTTATAGATTACAGTGACATTATTAGTTATAATATTGATGATTAAATACTTAAAGGAGATATTTATAATGTTAACTGAGGAATTATTATACTGTGTAATGGATATCGGAGAGCAAATGCTAGTTAGTGGTGCTGAAATTAATAGGGTTGAGGATTCTATTAGACGTATTTGTAAGGCTTATAATGCAAAGCGGATTGATGTTTTTACAATAACCTCAAGTATTGTGGTCACCGTGCAGAGAGAGGACGGGAGTATTCTTACTCAAACCAGAAGAATTTATAAATACTCTACTAATTTAGATAAGGTGGATAAGCTCAACAGCCTTTCGAGATATATATGTAGTAACAGGCCAGAGCCTGAATATATTATTGATGAATTGAAGGAAATAAATAAAGAGAAGGTTTATAGTTCTACTATTGAATATTTTGCTTATGCCATAATTGCTGGTGGTTTTACTATCTTTTTTGGGGGAACCTTAATGGATGCCCTAGTATCCTCTTTAATAGCTATACTTTTGAAGTTATTCATTATTGTAGTTCAGAAGGTGGATAAGAACGTGATATTTTCTAATATAATCTGCTCTTTTATTATTGGAATACTTGCAATAGTATCTGTTAATGTTGGTGTTGGGGATAATTTAGATAAGATTATCATAGGAAATATAATGCTGATGATTCCAGGAATTGCTCTTACAAATTCCATCAGGGATATAATCAGTGGAGATACCATATCAGGGTTATTTCGACTTTGTGAAGCAGTTGTTGTAGCATTATCTATTGCTGTAGGCTTTGGTATTGCTTCAATTTTTTTCGGAGGTAGTTTTAAATGATTTATATAACTCAAATTGCCACAGCTTTTATAGGTTCCTTGGGATTCTCAATTCTTTTTAATATAAAAGGAAGAAGATTATGGCTTGCGGCTATAGGTGGCATGCTTTCTTGGATAGTCTATCTTTTATTAGGTAATTGGATTGTAAGTGAAATGTCTAGGTATTTTATATCTACTATGATAGTTACTATATATTCAGAGGTTTTAGCACGAATTGAGAAAACACCAACTACTACTTTTTTGACTTCTTCAGTGGTTCCCTTAATTCCTGGACGTGCACTTTATTTTACTATGAATTATGCTGTTAACGGCATGATGGATGAGTTTCTTCGTAATGGTTCACATACTGTAGGTTATGCAGCAGCTATAGCAGCAGGGATTATGGCAGGCTCCTCCTTGTTTAGAATATCAAGAGCAGTGGAGCAGAAACTAAAAAACCTACCGTTGGAATAAATACCACCAATGTTATTAATAAATTATGGACAGACTTTGCTTTAACAACATCTTGGAAGCTTTAAGTCTGACAGCTTCTTTAAGTGGCAGTTGCTCAGTATAGGTAAGTTCCTTTGGCGGCAATTTAAATCTGCTTCCAAAGCAGCTTTATAAAATGAACTTGTTCATTATTTAAAAAGTTATTAAAAAAAATAGGGCTATTTTCAAGGAGCTTTAGCTGTTCAACTTGAAATAGCCCTGTTTATAATTATTTTTTATTCTCAGATGACTCTTCTTTCTTAGGTTCTTTATCAAAGTACTCATCTAATTTCTTTCTCATATTCTCAGGAATTTTCCTATCAACTGGGAATACCACTGAATTTATAACTGCTTCACTGAATTCCTTAGTTATTATAGTAGTTTTTTCTAAAGCTTCAGCACTTAAGTAATCCATAACATCATCTCTAGTATGAATGAATGCTCCACCATGAGGTGCAAAGCGGCAGAAGGTAACTGATGGAATTCCAGCATCAGCAAAAGCTGTAGAATCACTTGAGTATATGCTCTGTTCTACTTTAAGTGGGAATCCTTTAACTTTAGCTGTATGATCAATATAATCAACTAAGCTTTGCTCAGCAGTAACTAGAGCCATTTCTTTTCCAAGAATAGAACCAGCAACGTCTACATTAATCATTAGAAGATGTTTTTTAAGCTCTTCTTCATGGTCTTTTAAGTATGCTTTACTTCCAAGAAGTCCAACTTCCTCAGAACCATACCATACAAATTTTACAGTTCTCATTGGTGGATTTTCTTTGAAATGTCTTAAAAGCTCCATTATAATAACGGAACCAGCTCCATTGTCATATACTCCTGTACTATAAGGAACACTGTCATAGTGAGCACCGAAGGAAATTATCTCCTCAGGGTATTTTGTTCCTTCTAAGGTTACAACCACATTTTGAGAAGGAAGTTCTATATCCTCCATGATTATTTCCACATGTACTTTAGAAGCCTTGTCCCTAACTATTTCAAAGCAGTCCTTCATGCGCATATTTACAGCAGGTATTTTTCCATGTTGTGTATTTTTTTCACGGATTCTAGCAATAGAAATATCAGTTTTATCTTCCTCATCCATGGCAGTACCAGACATAGTTATATAACCAGCAATACCAGCATCAATAAGTTTTTTATAAAGCTTAGGGTTTGGACGAGTATTCATAAGTACAAATTTTCCTTTAAGGTTAACTAAATTTACATCAAGTCCATCCTCAATATATATAAAATCTGTAGTTATTCCACCTTCAGGCGTGCCAATTGCACAGTTATATGGTGCAATCTCATATTCCTTCTCATAGGGCTCCACTACTTTTAGCGTAGCTTTTGTAATTTTAGAAGTTGGAGCTTTAAAAGCTTCTAAGTGTCCTTCACATCCTATGGAAGCAATTTCTTCTAGTAGCATGTTTGCAGCTTTAAATTCTTCTTCTGAGCCGCTAGTTCTTACAAAACCAATTTTCTTTAAAAGTTCAAATTCTCTTTGGCAATTAATTGACATAACATTTTCCCCCTAATTATCTATTTATATACATTATACTAGAATTGAAGGAAAAGATGTATAATAAAAGAAGTGAAGAGTTGTAAATCAAAACCACATATTAGTAAGATATTATGAAATACTTATAGAGGGGTGCGTTATGGAAAGATTAAAACATTCAAAACTGGGAATTATATCTTTTTTATTAGCATTGATTCCTATCATCTATGTTGTTGTTCAAACAATCATAGACTTGTCGGCGCCAATGGGTACAGGCTTAAATAAGAGTTTGGCTATTTCTTATTTTATAATGAACTTTATGTTTGCTATATCTTTAGTTAGTTTTGTGATTGGCATTATTGCAATTACTGGAAAAGGTTATAAGAAAAGTCTACCAATAAGTGCAATGATAATAAGCGGATTATTTTTATTGATACCAATTATTAGTTCTATAAAAAGCGTAATAAAAATATTAAACATGTAAGATTTTTAATCAAGAAACTGCAATTTAGTTTACAACATTCTTATTAGGTATAGCGAAGGAGATATAAAGATGGATAAAATTAACATTTACGAGAAGTTAAATCTTTTTAATGAGCATTGGAGTCCTAAAATTTTAGGTGAGGTTAATGAATCATATGTGAAAGTTGCCAAATTCAAGGGTGAATTTTTATGGCACATTCATGAGAATGAAGATGAGATGTTTTATGTTCTAAAAGGACTATTGATTATTAGGTTTAGGGATAAAGACGTTTATTTAAAAGAAGGAGAATTTCTTATTATTCCAAAAGGAGTTGAACATATGCCAGTTGCTGAAGAAGAAGTACATGTGATGTTGATTGAAGCAAAAACAACATTGAACACTGGAGATGTAAGAAATGAAAGAACAGTAGAGGAACTTAAAAAAATTTAGCGCAGATTCTTCTTAAAATATAAATTAAGGGAAGCCATTTTTGGCTTCCCTTAAAACTATATGATTTTTAAATTATCTTTGAGCTTCAAATTGTCTTAAAAGCTTAACAAATAACTCAGGAACTTTTGCCATGTTTTCTGGAGTTTCAACGAAGGAAATTCTAAATTGAGTATTTCCTGGGTTTACTGCATCTTTAGCTACATTGTAGAAGCCTTTCATTGGTGCTACAAGTAGAGTTGTTTCAACTCCATCAATGTTAACAGATCCTTCTTGAGCACAGTATAAAATGAAGTCAATTCCGTTAAAGCCAGGTTTTACTACGTTTCTAACATCGATTACAGTGTAGATAGATGCATCTGGGCTAGAAACAATTAAGCCAGGCTCTTGTTTTTTAAGACCATTATATACGTTGAAGATTTGCTCTTTGTAGTATTCTCTAATGCTAGTGCACCACTGAGCAATTTCTTCTTTAGTTTGGTGAGCAAGAGCACCGAAGATGTACTGACCAATTACGTTAGCACAAAGGTTTGCAGTATACTCAGCAACAGAACGGTTGTTGAATTCAGCACTATCTGTAATTAGAGCACCTATTCTTAAACCACAAGCATTCCATACTTTTGATGTAGTTTCGATACTGATTCTTCTTCCTTCAATACCAGGAACCTCAGCATCAGTAACTCCCCAAATACTTACAAGCTTACTGTTTACATCATAGAATAATTCACGATAAGCTTCATCACTTACCATCCACATGTTGTACTTAACGCAAAGCTTAGCTAATTCTTTAAGAGTTTCAAAATCAAAGTATTGTCCAGTTGGGTTGTCATAAGGGATCACAAGAAGTGCTCCTGGATTATGCTCTTTTATTGATTCTTCTATTTTATTTAATTCTGGAAGACTAAACTTACCATTTTCATTTAAATCACGAGATACTGTAACAATTTTACGTCCAATTCTTTCTGCAAAAGAAATATAATTTGTGTATGCTGGGTCAATAACCATAAGTGGCTTGTCCCCAGTGCCTGCAGCACCACAAACTCCTAGTAAAAGCAATTCCATAGCAGCAGATCCGCCGTCAGTTACTTGAACAAATAATTTGCTTGTATCAAAACCTTCACACTTAAGGATGTTTTTGAAAGCATCTTGGCACTCTTGAACACCAGCAGTAGTTGAATATCTAACAACACCCTTTGCAAATGGGCTTTCAGGTGCACCTAGTTCAAACATTCTTTTCATCATAGCTGGGTTTGTAGGAAGAGAAACGTTACCTATACCTACGTTGATTACAGCTTCAGGTTTAACTTTACGCTCTTCATATTTCATTTGAGCTAGTCTTACATCTGATGGCATTCTTGACTCGAAGTGAGCTGATAAAATTGGCTTATTCATATTAATGCTCCTTTTCTAAAAAAATATTTTTTCTCAAGAAATACTCCTTGAGGGATTTTTATAATTAGGCACTTGAAAATGCCTTATACTGACATAAATATTCTAACATTAATTCAACTGGTTTTCACTTCTTTTTTTAAACCTTTACAAAAATTATATAAAAGGGCTTATAAGTCATTTAATAACAGCTTATAAAAGAGAGATTTAGGGGAGCACTCCTTGTTTTATGCAGTTAAGTAGAGTAATAATTATAAAAGTGAAGGATTTGGTATGTATTGGGATACTATGGTATAATATTGAAATAATTGTTATGTAAGAATGAGGTTATGTTTTATGGAAAATAGAATTCTACTTATTGAAGATGATGTGTCTATAAGTGAAATGGTAGTGAATTATTTAAAAAAAGAAGGTTTTACCCTAACTGCAGCTTTTAATGGAGAAGAAGGTCTAGGTAAGTTTTTTAGCAATTCCTTTGATTTAATTCTTCTTGATATAATGCTGCCAAACCTTGATGGAATGGAAGTTTTGAAAATTATAAGGGAAAAAAGCTCAATACCAATTTTAATTATGTCAGCAAAGGATAGAGATTTTGATAAGGCTATTGGTCTTGGCTTAGGTGCTGATGATTATATAGCTAAGCCTTTTTCTATGGTTGAGCTTTCAGCAAGAATTAAGGCAGCAATAAGACGAGCAACTAAATACTCACAAAGCGAGCAGAAGAAAGAAGATGAAGTTATTAACTTTGGCAATCTTTCTATTGAACTTAAAAATTATACCGTTACTAAAAATGGTGTAAACTTGCAGCTCACTTCAAAGGAATTTGATATTTTAAAGCTATTTATTTCAAATCCTAACAGAGTTTTCACTAAGGGAGAAATCTATAGTTTTGTTTGGAAAGATGATTATTTTGGAGATGAGAATGTAATAAGTGTTCATATGAGAAGATTAAGAGAAAAAATAGAGGATAATCCTTCAAAACCTGAATACATCAAAACCTTATGGGGCATAGGCTATAAGTTAGGAGAACTTTAAATGATATATTTTTTATCAATAGTTATTTTCATTTTATTAGGGGTAATTTGTTTTCAATATATGTCACAAAAGAAAAGAAGTGCTGATTTAAAGTACACTTATGAGAAGCTAGATAACATCATTGATAATTGCACCAATGAGAAACTTTTAGTTTTCACTGATGATAAAGAGCTTATTTCAGTGTTAACAAGAATTAATAAACTCTTAGAGAATAATCAAAAGGTACAGGCAGATTATTCAAAGACAGAAATAGCAATGAAAAAAATGCTATCAAACATTTCTCATGACTTAAAAACGCCTCTTACAGTGGTACTTGGATACATTGAAACAATAAAGCTGGATAAGGATATAAGTAAAGAAGAAAGAGATACTTTGCTGTGTAAGGTAGAAGGTAAAGCAAGGGAAGTTTTAGAGCTAATTAATAAGTTCTTTGATTTAGCAAAGCTTGAAGCAGGGGACAAGGATATTCCTTTAACAAGAGTTAATATAAAAGAACTTTGCTTAAAAACCCTCTTAGGTTTTTATGATGTCCTAACAAGTAATGGCATTGAAGTTCATATAGATGTTCCAGAAGAAAACATTTTTTCTATGGGAAATGAAGAAGCTATAGATAGAATTTTAAACAATTTAATTTCAAATGCTATTAAATATGGAGCTGCAGGAAAGTTTCTAGGCTTATCCTTAAAAAGTCATGAGGACTATGTATATTTAGAAATTTGGGATAAAGGTAAGGGAATTAGCGAAATATATAAAGACAGGATTTTTGAAAGAATGTATACTCTTGAGGACTCAAGAAACAAGCAGTATCAAGGCAGTGGTCTTGGACTCACCATAACTAAAAGACTTGTTGAAACCTTAGGAGGAGAAATTTTTCTAGAAAGTAAGCCTTATGAGAAGACGGCATTTATCGTTAAGTTAAAGAAAATAACCTACTAGTCAATAAGGTGCTTAGTAAAATTGAGCATCTTTTTATTTTGGATGCAAACTTAAGAATTTTGTAAGATTTAAGTAAAAAAAAAGATAAGTTCAGTTGCTACAATATAAATATAGACAGTTCATTAATATAGACAATTTGGAATGGGGAGATAGATATGTTATATGTATTAAAAACTAACAATTTGACAAAAGCTTATAATGGAAAAGAAGTTGTATCTAACGTGAATATGAGTGTTAAAAAGGGAGAAGTTTATGGGTTTTTAGGACCAAATGGGGCTGGTAAAACAACCCTTATGAGGATGATTACAAACCTAGTTAAGCCTACCAGTGGGGAAATTGAAATCTTTGGTGAAAAACTAAAGGATACCTCCTATGAGGTGTTAAAAAGGTTAGGAACCATCATTGAATATCCTGTATTTTATGAAAAACTTTCAGCAAGAGAAAATTTAGAACTTCACTGTGAGTATATGGGATACTTTGATAAGAAGGCTATAGATAAAGCCTTAGATCTTGTAGGGTTAAACAATATTGATAATAAATCAGTGAAGGATTTTTCCCTTGGGATGAAGCAAAGGCTGGGCATTGCTAGAGCTATAACTACAAAGCCAGAATTGTTAATCCTAGATGAGCCTATAAATGGTCTTGATCCCATAGGCATTAAGGAATTTAGAGATTTATTCAAAATGCTTAGCAAAGAGTATGGCATAACCATATTAATTTCTAGCCACATCTTAGCAGAAATTGAACAAATAGCAGATACCATAGGGGTAATTAATAATGGTAGATTAATTGAAGAGGTTTCTATGGAGAGTATTAGAGCAGGTAATACGGAATATATAGAGCTAATTGTAAGTGATGCTGAAAAGGTAGCTTATGTTCTGTCAAACAACCTAAATATATCTAATTTTAAGGTTCTGGATAGCAAAACAATTAGAATATATGATGGCAGTATATCTCAAAATCAAATAACTAAAACACTAATTAACAGTGATATATCCATAGAGGGGATAACAAAGAAAAATGGATCCTTGGAAGAATATTTCTTAAATTTATTAAATGGGGGTAGTAGAAATGTTTAAGCTTATGAAATTAGAAATGAAAAAGTTTAAAGTTGCAGGATATATTAAAGGTGCTATTATTGCTAATTTAGTGATAATAGGAATAATGATAGCTGGGATTTTAATATCTAAAAGTGAAGGAGAGCTAATATTAAATAATTATAACTTTGCTTTTCAAATGGTTGATTCTTCAGTAAAAGCTACCTTTATAATATTTGCATCAGTACTACTTTCCAAACTAATTATTGAAGAATATAAAAATGGCACAATGACACTGCTCTTTATGTATCCAATAAACCGAAAAAAGCTCATTGTAGCAAAACTCATCATTGTGCTCATATTCACTTTTGTAGCTATATTTTTGTCTAATATTTTTATAGATGGTATTTTAATTGCAATTAATAGCTTTACTAACTTTATACCAGATGAAATTACTAAAGAAATTTTATCAAACGCAATAATTTCAATTAATACTAGCGCAGTAACTTCTGCTTTTATGTCACTAATACCACTATACTTTGGAATGAGAAAAAAATCAGTGCCAACTACAATAATATCCTCCATATTAATTGTAACTGTTATGTGCTCAAATGCTAATGGGTTTTCATTAAGTTCTATAGTTATAATACCCATTATATTTTCATTTGTAGGAGCATTTATTGCTTACTTATCTATTAGGAATATAGAACATGTGGATGTAAGTAAATAAGCTACCTTGGCCCATTGATATTTATCGCCTGTAGTAAATAATCTTATTGAATGTACAGCTGGCAATATTATTTCATATGGAGGATTTTAATTTAGATTTTAACTCTTAATTTTTATAGAAATTATTTTTTTCAAATTATAAATAATTAATTTATAGATTAATAGAACGGGTGATAAAAGAATAGCTGATATAAGCAAGGCAGTTCTAATTGAATAAATAATTCCAAATGAACCTACAATAGGGCCACCTAAAATTTGACCAATTGAATCAACTTGGCCTCTGATTGAAAAAATAGTTGCTCTAATGTTATTATCAGTAATAATATTGCTTAACATAGTATCTAATAATGGGCTTGTAATGCTCCTCGCTATAATGATAATCCAAAATAGGATTAGTGCCATATATAAGTTCTTTGTCATGCTAAAGCCAATTAGGGAAAGCATGATTATTAGTGAACTTATTAGCAGTACTTTAATAAGTAAAGCTAATTTATTAAAATGTAACCTTCTATTTAATATTTCTAAGGCAACTATTGATAATAAAATAGAGATGCCTCTAATTATGCCAAAAGAAGTAACAGAGTTTAAAGTCTTCATTAAATCCCAATTGAAATTTTTTATTAGATGTGCAGTCCATAATCTATCAAAGCCTTCACTATATAAACCATAAGCTAAACCTAGAGCAAGCAATAGAATTAAGAGGTGATTAAGTTTAATATATTGCTTAGTGGTTTTTAATGTGTCTAATATTTGAGTCCAGTGGGTGTGATTTTTATGAGGCCTTGGTGTATAGCCATCTTCTGTCATTACAATTATTAAAAAAATAGCTAGAAGAATCATGCCAGCTCCACCTAGCACAATTGGTAGACTAAGACTTATTAAGCCTACTATTATGCTAATTGGGATTGCAATTAATTCCCCAAGTTGTCCCAATTGAGATCCTTTTACAAAAATATTTCCTGAGTTTTCTTCTCCTAATTCATCAATAATCCATGCTTGAGTAGCGCCACTTATAAAGGTATAACCAATTCCAAAAAATAACTGAGATATAATTATAGAAAAGAAAAAGGGAAAAAAACCTTCTATAATAAAACCAGTGCCCATTAAGGTATAACCAATTATAATAGACAACTTCCTGCTTTTAATATCAGCAACAATTCCAGTGGGTATTTCAAATAAAAATATAGTTATTTCCAATACTGTACCTACTAAAACTAATTGCAGTGGATTTAATTTAGCTGTATTTATATGATATAAAATGTTAACAGTGAAAATAAGAGAAAAAAGTATCTGGGATATTAAAGTAATAATAAGATATAAATTGTAAGGTTTAATTTTCTTCATATATTTTTCCTCCAAGAAAAAGTAGTAAGTATTAGATACATATTAACACGTATGGAAATGTGGTACTTTTCCTATTTTGCTAATATGATTAGGTTTTTCTTTATATTAAACCAATGTAAAAGGAAGGTTATTATCAATGAATTGATTTAACTTTTATGTTTTCATTTATAGATTTACCACTTGAAAAGTTAAAGTGTTTTGTCATTGAAGTAGTGAAATGCTTAGTCTAATTTACAGTATGACAAGGCATAGCTATATATTAAATTAATGTGAAAGTGGAATTATAAGGTGTGATTATAGGAGCTTCAAGTTTTTTTCTCTTAAAGTAATGTGATGAAACCATTGATGTGAGTGAATTCTAGAGTTGATATAAAAAAACAGTTTAGTGCTCCTTATAGGGTTGACTGGATATATATGTAAGTGTATAATTATGGTATAAATTGTAGGAAGGGAGCGATGTATTATGATGAATTTAAATAGCATAGTAAAAATAAGCATAGTTCCCGGCACATTTTATTAAAAATCTGTGAAAATGCTTTGAAATTGCTGCCCGGGAGAAGTAATTATTTCATCCGGGCATTTTTATGCCCAATTTTAACTAGATTTTAGAAGGATAATTAGCCTATCCTCATTATTTCTTTAACAAGTTTAAGGTGAAAGGTATATTTTCTTCTAAAGTCACTATTCAAAATGAATTTTTTCATTAGTTAAAATAAAATTCAGGAGGCGTGCAAAATGAATATTGCGTTATTAATAATTGATGTACAGGAAGCTTTTATAGGACATAGAAAAGAAGAACAGGAATACCATAATACTTTCGAATATATAAATGAAACTGCTAAATTGTTTAGAGAGGCTGGTAAACCTGTCATAGTGATTAGAGATATTGAAGGTGGCAATGATAGCACCTTTGAAAATGTAGAGAAATTGGTTAGTGAGGATAGTGATATAGAGGTTTTAAAGACTTTTAGCAATAGTTTTTGGAAGACAAATTTAGAAGAAATATTAAAAGAAAAAGAAGTTGATTTTGTTGTACTTTGTGGAAATGCAGCAGAGTACTGTGTACTAGCTACTTATAATGGTGCACTAGAAAGAGACTTTGGTGCAGCTATGCTTCAGCATGGAATCTTTGCTTGTCACCAAGGGGGCTTAATGGACATCTACAATAATAGAGCATTGATTTCTTATGAGGTTATAGAATATATGATTAATAACTGTTAATATAACTGGTTTTGCAAGTAAAGCAACTAGGGTTATTTAAAAGTAGAACAACTATTCTGATGAAACAAAAATATTATTAGTACAATGGGGTTAATTTATAGAGAACCAGAGTTAAAACTTAACTCATACATGAGTACTACTCTGGTTCCTTTAGGGGGCTATGAAGATGAATGAAATTCATACCGAATAAGTTAAAATTCCATCATAGAAACCTATAAATAAATATTAATTAGGGGGATATTTATGAATTATAAAAACTTTTATGAATTTGAACAATACTATTCGATACCCTTCTCTGAAGAAAAGTATGATGAGGTTTTAAATATACTTCTTCAGGCAAAGGAACTTTTACCAAAGGAGGAATATGAAGAAAATCTGTTTGAACTTATGGTAGATGAATCTAGAATATATACTAGAACCAATAATAGTGACAGTTGTATTAAGCTTATAAAAAGAGCACTTGAAAAAGATTATCCATTTCCACTACATTGGCCAAACTTTGATTTAATAAGAAATCATCCTGAATATGAGTCTCTTAATAATTTAAATGCACAGCTACTTCAAAAAGCTAAAGAAAATTCTAAGCTAAAATATGGAGTTCACCTTCCAAAATCCTATGACCCAACAAAAAAACATCCATTATTCTTTTGCCTACATGGTGATGGATTTCATTGCAATATGAGAAATAATAGCTGGTATTGGAAACCTGATGCACTTTTAGAAGAAGGGTACATAGTTGTATATCCTCAATCATCACAAATGTATTTCCATAACAGCTTTGGCTGGCTTAGGGATCCAGCTCTATCAAGAGAAGAACTAAAAGCTTGCTATAAACAGTTATTATTAAACTATTCCATAGATGAAACTTGTGTAATAATTGGAGGTTTCTCTGGTGGTGCAACTACTTCTATTAATATTGCTTTTGAAAATACTATGCCAATAAAAGGGGTTATTGCATTATGTCCTGGTGATTACTTAGATAGCATGGGACTTGAGGACACAAAAAAATTAGCAGAAAGAAAAACAAAAATAGTTATTCTTGAAGGGGAACAGGACACTGACCCAACTGTTCAGCATCTTTTAAAATTATTTAAAGAAGTTGGACTTGCCCATGAATATCATATTAATAAAGGAATTGGTCACTGGTACCCAGAAGATTTAGCTGAAAGAACTTTGAAGGCTGTGGAGTTTATAACTAGTAACTAATTGAGGGCGTGTCAATGTCCTAGGGCGTTAATTATATTTTTACATTGAAAAAAGACTTCTAGCTTTATAGTAGAAAAAAAGCTTAAATAGAATGGGAATATCTATAGATTAAAATAATTTATAGATATTCCCATTATTACTGTCGCAAAATTGAATTTCATTCGTTATATAGGGTGAGAGTATTCTCAAATGGAAGGAGTGATTAAGTGAAGACTTTGGCAGTTGAAGATTTTCAAAATAGCATATTAGAGCAACTTTATAGTATTTATGAACATAAAATGTATGGTATTGCATATTCAATTCTAAATAATTCTGGACAAGCAGAAGATGCAGTTCAAGATGCATTTATAAAGTTAATTCCACATTTAGGACATATTAGTGAAGTATCCAGTATGGAGACGAAACGATTAATAACATATACCATAAAAAATATTGCCATTGATAAATATCGTAAAAATAAGAAAGAATCTGAGTTATTCGATAAAGGTATAGATGAACCTATGATAAGTGAAAATCAACATAAATTTGACTCAATAAAAGCTATAGAGGACAGGCAAATTGTTTTGCAACTGATTTCTAGGCTACCGGCAAAGTACCGTGAGATAATTAGGTATCATTGCTATTATGATCTTAGTTATAAAGAGATATCAGTATTATTAAATATCAGTGAAAAAGTAGCTACTAAGAGATATGAACGTGCAAGAAAATGGTTAAAAAAAGTCATAGAAAAAGAAATGATTGGAGATGAATTGCATGGATAATAAAATTGAAATTGATATAATGACCTATCTTATAGGTGAGGAAGATGCTGTTATGGAGCTAGATAAAGTTACAGAAGTGCATGAGTTCTCAGAAAAGTATAAAGATGAAAAGATAGACATAATTAAAAGACAAAATAACATAGAACCTATTAACCTTACTAATAGAAAGGGCACAAGGATGAAAAGGAAAAAGATTATAGTTCTTATTGCCGCTGCAGTAGCTACTCTAGCTTTTTCTGTAACTGCTTATGGAATATGCAAAAAATTTCTTGTTACAACAAGTAGAGATGAAGATTTGGGAGTGGTTAATTATGAGGTTAAATCAGAGAAGAAGATTAATAAAATACCGTTAATTAATATAACCCCTGAATATCTTCCTGAGGGTTATTTACCTATTGCAAATGCCCCAGGAAAATATGGCCCTAATAGAGATGCTGGTTCTGAAAAAGGAATAATTATGTATCAAAATGATTATATATATCAGAATACAAAGGGGTGTATAAGTAGTATAGAAGAAGGTGCAATTGGTGGTGTAAAGGCAAATATTTATACAAGTGAAGGTATGCCTTATAAATATTCAATAGACTTAATTTATGAAGAGGATGGTCAAATTATTACAGTTGGTGGTGGGATTTCCTTAGAGGAACTTAAAAAAGTAGCAGAAAATATAAAATATGAAGTAGTTCCTGGAGAATTTTTAAAACTATATAATCCAACAGTTGAAACAAGCAACGACGATGTATATATCGCTCCTCCCGTTCCTGCTGATCATGTTTTCAATATGAACGAAAAAATCAATATGGATGTTAGAGTAAGGGAAAAATTGGAATTCACTGTAGATAAAGTTGAGATTATGGATAAGTTACCTAAGTTAGATGAAAATTCTTTTTTTGAGTATAATGAATATGTTGAACAGTTAAATGAGGATGGAACATTGAAGGATTATGAAAGAAGTGTCTCTATTAAATGGGAAAACAACAAGTTAAATCAAGTTACTGAAACTGCAAGAAGAAAATTTGCCTATGTAACTTTAACATTTAAAAATCCCCTTAATAAAGAGGTAAAAGACGTGGGTGTATATCCAACGATTCAATATAGAATGAAAGAATCAGATGGTACCCTTAAAGCATTTGCTAATGATATTAGAAGTGGTAATGATATCGCAAATAGCAAGGAGCCAATATATTTTGATCAATCGGATTATCCAGGAGGACATTTCTTCTTCTGTGACTTAAAGCCAAATGAAACTAAGCAGGTTCATTTAATTTACTTGCTAGATGAGGATTACCTTGATTATGCATACATTACTGAAAAAGGAATGAGTAGACAGGGAAATGGGAATGAGTATATAAATAACTTTGGTAGTTATGTTAAGATAAAGTAAGAAAATAATAGTTTACAGTATAAAAGAGAAGTAATCTTGATTTAGGTTACTTAATAGTTCCTAAAGGCTCACTTTCAATGGTATTTTGAGTGTTAGGTAAATTTTAATATTGTGAAACAGAATTAAAATTTAACTTATATATGAGGCCTACCCTGGTTCTCTTAAGGGTTTATAAAGATGAATAAGTTAAAATTCTATCAATGAACCGTGTATAAAGCTATAATACTAGCAATTTTTCAGATGCGGTATAATTATATAACTCAAGTGTTAATTGTTAGAAATATGGAGGGATTAGTATAAATAGAAAAAGTTTATTTAAGACTATAGTTAGGATTTATATAATTATTGTAATAGTCACTATAATCCTCAGGCTGTTTTTTCAATTATCACCAATTGGCAATTATACAGATGCTGGATTAATTATAGCAGGTTTATATTTATTTACTTCCTATGTTGTTAGAGAGGAACTATGGAATAAAACAATTGCTTATATTGGTCTTACTTTAGTTTCAATTGCTGTTATATTGTATCCACTAATTTTTTTGGAACAAAAAGAAGTATACTTTACATCACCAGAAAAAACTAACACAGTGGTGATTGTTGAAAGGTCCTTCTTTCTTGGAGGATACAGCACCGTATATGAAAAAAAGCTCTGTTTATTTAAAAAGCCAGTGAATTGGAATAGAATTGATGGGCTAAATAATTTTTCCAGTGGGTATTTTACAGTCCATTGGATTAGTGAGAAGGCAGCTATTATGAAACGTAATGGGGAACATTATGGACAAATAAATTTAGATTAAATGAGGTTTTTATAAAGTTAGAGTTGGATGCTGGTGGAGATTAATACCACCGATATCCAACTCTAATTTCATTAAAAAACTATTATTCAAGGTTTGAAGTTCTGTTTAGGACATGCTTAAAAGACGAAGTTCATTTTATTCACCTTCAATATTGATAGGAAAACAAGTATGGACTATGATTTTTTATTTAATGCATTAATTATTTCTCTAGATAATTTATAGGATTCACCTGCTCCAAAAACTATGATAATGTCTCCACTTTTAGCTTCACTAAGGATTTTACTGCAGATTTCATCAGAAGTTTTTATATGCTCTGCTTTATGATTACCTATTTTAGCACATAGTAGTTCAAAATCTACAGGCTCTAGATTCTTGTTTGCTTCTCTTCCTAAAAAGGGTTTTGTAATAATTACTCTGTCAGCTTTTTCTAGTGCTAGAGCAAACTCATTGAAAAATAGCTTTGCTCTTGAAAGTTGATGAGGCTCAAAAACAGCAAACACCTTCTTGTCAGGATAACTAAGTTTAATTGAAGCTAAGGTAGTGGCAACTGCAGTAGGATGATGTGCATAGTCATCAAAAATCCTAATTTCATGAACTTCTCCTATTAATTCTAGTCTTCTACCTATTCCCTTGAAATTTTCAAAGGAATCCTTTATAGAATCCACAGTAACACCTAGTTCTAAGGCTGCAATTAGTACCCCTAAAGAATTTTCTACATTATGTTTACCTATCAAGCCAAGATTAAAATTATATTCCTTATGATTACTTAGGACTTTAAATGAAGAGTGGTCAGGAGCATTTAAAGTTAATTCTGCTTTATACTCTGAGTGGAAGGGGAAGTCTATCTTGTTATCTATATAATAGCCAATGACCTTTACTTCTTCATCCTTTAGCCACTGCTTTAATTCAAATAATATTTCACCAATAGCAAAGCTATCTTCATTAACAATTAAAATTTTAGGACCCTTAAGTTTCTTTATAAAATTTTTGAAGGAAGTCTTAACTTCAGTTATATCTTTAAAAAACTCAGGATGATCCATTTCCACATTGTTTATTATGGCTATTGAAGAACTATAATTTAAAAAATTATTATTGAATTCATCAGCTTCACATACAAAGTAATCAGATTTTCCAAGCCTGTAGCCGCCACCCCATTTCTTAAAGGTAGTTCCAGCTTCCACAATTGGATCTAGTCCTCCATTTTCTAAAACAAGTCCCATTAAAACTGTAGTTGTAGATTTGCCATGGGTACCTGCAATGGAAATAAGAAACTTTTCATTTTGAATATATTTTGAAGAAAACTCCTGCCAGGTCATTAAAATTCCTCTTTTTCTAGCTTCCACTATTTCAGGATGATTAGGTGAAAGGTCTAAAATGGCTGGTGATATTGCTAAGATATCAATATCTTCAATATGGCTTAAATCATGACCCTGTAAAATTTCTATACCATTTTCTGAAAGAGCATCTTTATAATACCCTGACGCATTTAAATCACATCCAGAAACCTGAAATCCACTATTCTTTGCTATGATTGCTATGGGTGCAGCACCGCTTCCGCATATGCCCATGAAGTGTACTTTAATTTTATTATCCAATATAATTCACTCCCGTTATCATATTACTTAAACTAAGACTATGATTTATAAACTCTTTAAGCTACTACCTATGAGAAATAAAGTAGCTTAATGTGAAATTACAATTATAAATTAATTATAACATTATTTTACTATTTTTTCCACAAATCACATATATAGATGGTATTTAGTAGTGATATGTTGAACCGTACCTGTGGAGAATCAAAACAAGTAGAGTCTGATTTGAAATTTGAAAATAGTCCTAGGATATTAAAAAGTGTGATTAGATTATGTTATAATTACTTGGATAAAGTATATGTTTAAATGAGAAATGTAGATAAGTTGTTTATAATAGTTTATATTAAAGATTTATTAGAAAAAGTTATGCATGAGGTGGTGCCATATTCTAAGAATAGGTGAGGAATTTATTTCAATTGATGTGTTTTGAGTATATATTATTTTATAACAAGCTGACTTTATTGAAATAGTAATGGAGGATGTATGTGAAAGATATTTATAATATTGGAGATTTGGTGAAGGAATTAAAGGTAAATAAGGAAACTATAAGGCATTATGAAAAAATTGGTTTGCTTTCTCAACCTAAAAGGGATGAGAATGGATATAGAATTTATTCAAAAAAAGATATAGAACTAATTAGGTTTATTCTTATAATTAAAGGCTTTGGATTCTCATTGAGAGAAATAAGTATATTGATACATGATGAAATATTATGTGGAAATATTGAAGATATCAAAACAATTGTTGAAAGTAAAACAAATGAAATAAGTGCAAAAATAAATGAATTAGAGAAAATAAAAAAACTACTTGAAAAAGTTAAAGAAACTATATTATTAAAGAATATAGAATGCTGTGATGACATAGAAATTTATTTAAAAAAATAAGTCTTGACTGTGTACCGTAGTACCTGGTCTATAATACCAATAGAAATCAAAATATTCATTGGGAAAAGTAATTTTATAAGTAAAATAAAAATTACTTGAAAGTTGATAAAAGGAGTGGTTTTTATGGTAATAGCTGAGGATACAATAATATATTTTTCAGGAACGGGAAACAGTCTACAGGTAGCTAAGGATATTAATAGTGAACTTAGAGACTTTAAATTATGCAATATATCTTCAATTATAGCAGAAGAGAAAATTAAAGTTGAAGGGAAAGCACTTGGAATAGTTTTTCCAACAATTTATGCACGATTACCATTAATCTTAGAAAAAATCTTAAAAAAACTAGAAATTAATAAGGATACCTACGTTTTTGCAATAGCAACTCATGGAGGAGCTCCTGCTGAGGTATTAATAAAATTGAGAAAAATATTAAAAAGCAAGGGTGTAATATTAAATTCTGGTTTTTTAATTCATATGCCAGGAAACAATATTTTCGCATATGGTGCAAGTTCTATTGAAAAACAAAACAAGACTTTTAAAAGAGAAAAGAAAAAAATAAGGAAGATAACTCAACTAATTAGAGAAAGAAAAAACTACAAATGTGAATTGAGTAAACTAATGATTGATACATTAATTGATAGAGCTTTTATTAAGGCAACAGACAAAATAATGGGAAATCTTCATTTAAGAGATAAAGATTTTTGGGTTAATGATAATTGTAATGGATGCAAATTATGTGAAAGAATCTGTCCAGTCAATAACATCCAATTTAATATTGATAAACCAATATGGGAACATAATTGTGAGCAATGTGCAGCTTGTATTCAATATTGTCCTAGACAAGCAATTCAATGGGGGGAGAAGACTTGTAAAAGAAAGCGATATAGAAATCCAAATATTGATGTAATTGAGCTGATAAGATAAATAAGGGGTTTTAACTTCAACTATTAACTTATACATCCTGATTCTCTGCTCTAGACTCAGAGATAACAGAATGTATAAGCTGAGTTTTAGTAGAAAAATACTATAGTTATTTGAAAATAAAGCCTACGTTATACTCCTTAAGGTGAATCGTATCAGAAGTAAGATATTTTTCCTTAAATAAGTAAAACAATTTGGAAGGTTGATACCTGATATTTTCATATCACATATAGGTCTAATTATAAAAAATCAAAGCCAAGAGTTAAATTATACAGGGAACCTATATTGGTTCCCTTAAGGCTTTTTGAAAATGAATAATATAAATTATACGAAGTAAGTCTATATTGTTTCCAATAACCAACCCCTCACTTATATAAAAAAATCTTCATAGTAGACTTTTTATCAAGGGTAGCCAGTAGAACATTTTTCACTTCAGTATGGTATATGTTTTTTACATTGGAAACAACCCAGTCTTCATCTTTGTTAAGTTGTTTTAACTCTTTAAGATTTATTATACCCTCCTTAATAATTATCTTTGGGTAATCAAAGGGAGTGGTCTCTATCTGCAAAGATGAATTTGTTACAGGTTCATATTTTGGATCAAGGAAAAACGAAATTTTTCCGTCTGCTTCCCAAAAGGCTAATGCTACGGTATCAATATCCTTCACTTTTCCTTCTCGCAATTCCTCTAATAAAATATCAATGGATATCCTTGCTTTTTTCAAACCTTTATAAAGGATTTCTCCATCCTTAACAAGGAGAACTGGTTTACTATTAAGTAGCCTCCTAAACCCTGGCCATCTAAGTAGCATAAATACACCACCAATATATAGGACTACTAATGTAATTGTGGTGGTAATGGAGCCTTTCATTCCTAGGTTTTCATCTGATAATGGATGGGCAATAACATTTCCAATAACCAAAGCAATAACAAAATCAATAAGCCTTAATTGAGAAATGCTGCGTTGACCTAAGGCTTTAGCAACAATCATTAAAAAGAAAAAAGCAACAACAGCCCTAAGAATCCATTGGAGGGTAGTTAATGTTTCCTGACTTTGAAGAAATTCCATATATGACACATCCTTTATTTATATAAACTAATACATAGTTTTCCACAAATAATATTTTAATAATACATAGATACTGATTATTTATTAAAATATGGTAGGATTATATTGACAAACCCCTTGAGTAAATGATATTATTTATCAATAGAGAATAAAATTCAATATTATTAAAAGTAGGTGAAAAAATTATGTTATTATCAAAAGCAGGAATCGGTGAAACATTTAATATTAAACAGGTGGAAGGAAAGGAAAAAATACAAAAGTTTCTTTTTACCTTAGGTTGCTTTCAAGGGGAAGAAATTACTCTTATCTCTAAGCTAGCAGGGAATTATATTGTTAATATTAAAGATAGTAGATATGCACTTGATGAAAACATGGCAAAATCAATTGTGCTTGAGGCGTAGTTCAAGTTCTTTGAAGCACGGTCAACACTTAGAGCCCAGCTCTATTACTAGACCTATAAATTTAGTTTTAGAATCCTGGTTCTATTATTAAAAACATTGCCTTTGTGATAATGCATAATCTATAAGATAAAACTTTGTACTTAAGATTTTAATGTGCTATAGGGGGTGAATAACTTTAACTCTGAAATTTTGGTGTTAAAGTTATTGCTCTGAAATAGATATTTTAGGCTATTTTATTAAATTAAGTTCAACCACCTTTTAGAAGAGGTAAATTTAAACAAAATGAACTTATTCATTATTTGGCCTGAATATCCATGAAAGTAGCACCTTTTATTTTACATATACAGTGATAATGAGTATCAATATCGAATATAAATTTTTGAGGGGGAATTAAGATGAAAATTGCATTAGCGGGAAATCCTAACTGTGGTAAAACCACCTTGTATAATGCTATTACAGGAAAGACAGAGGCAGTAGGTAACTGGGCCGGTGTTACTGTAGCTAAAAAAGAGGCGGAACTCAAGAAAAAATATAATTCAAAGGGTAGAAACATAAAAATTGTTGATCTTCCAGGAGCTTATTCTATTTCACCTTTTAGTGGTGAGGAGAAGATCACAAGGGATTTCATTTTAGAAGAAGCACCAGATGTAATTATTAACATAGTAGATGGAGCTAATTTTAGTAGAAGCTTATTTTTTACAACTCAACTTTTGGAACTTGGAATTCCAGTGGTTATCGCTGTAAATAAAAATGATGTTCTTTCTAAAAGAGGGGACATAATCGATTTAAAAGCTTTAAGTAAATTACTAGGCTGTTCAGTAGTTAATACAACTGCTACTTCAGAGGAAGGCTTATTAGATTTAATTAATGAAGCAATAAAGGTTGGAGAAGAAAAGAAACCACAAGGTATACTAGAGCTTGCGGATAAAGACTCGGACATTGCTAGACAAAAGCTAGTAGATGGTATTGTTAATAAGAGCTTAGATAAAAAAAGAGATGCGAAAAAGGTTAACTTTTCAGATAAAGTAGATAGAGTTGTGGCTCACAAGTGGTTTGGAATACCAATTTTCTTTGCAATAATGTGGGCTGTATTCTCTTTCTCAATTAATGGGCTAGGAGGATTCTTATCAGACTACTTTAATGAAGTAGTATTTGCAGAAATTGTTCCAAATGCAGCCAATGGATTTTTAGAAAGCTTAGGAGTTGCTCCATTATTACAAGCCCTTATAGTTGATGGTGTTATTGGTGGAGTTGGAGCGGTTATAGGATTCTTACCTCTAGTTATGGTATTATTTTTCTGCTTATCACTACTTGAAGATTGTGGATATATGGCTAGAGTTGCCATAGTAATGGATAGATTCTTTAAGAAAATTGGACTTTCAGGAAAGTCCATTATACCTATGATTGTTGGTTCTGGCTGTGCAATCCCAGGGGTTATGGCAACTAGAACTATAGAAGATATTAATGAGAGAAGAATGACTACAATTCTTACTCCTTTTGTACCTTGTGGTGCAAAACTTCCAATTATTGCACTTTTTACAGCGGTGTTCTTCCCAGGTAATTCTTGGGTTGGAGCAAGTATATATTTACTAGCTATAGTTATGATTGTAATTGGGGGACTTTTACTTAAGAAAATTTTTGTTTGGGAGAGTTCTTCTTACTTCATAATGGAACTACCAGAATACAAAATGCCAAGTTTAAAATATGCTTTCCTACAAATGGTAGACAAAGCAAAAGGCTTTATTTATAAAGCTACTACTATTATTCTTGTTTGCAATACTTTTGTATGGTTTGCCCAAGCTTATGGTTGGAATCTTCAGCCTGTGGAGGATCAAAGCTTAAGCATTCTTGCTTCCCTTGGAACAATAATTGCTCCAATACTAATTCCATTAGGAATGGTAGGATGGCAACTTGCAGCAGCTGCAATAACAGGCTTTATAGCAAAAGAAAATGTAGTTGCTACCATTGCAGTATTATTAGCTGTAGCTTCTGAGGAAGCATTACATTTACCAGGAGGAGTTTTAACAGAATTCTTTACTCCAGTAACGGCTTTTGCATACCTAGCCTTTAACTTATTTACACCACCTTGCTTTGCAGCTATTGGAGCTATGAACTCAGAAATGGGATCAAAGAAATGGTTATTTAGAGCTTTAGGTTTCCAATTCAGTGTGGGTTATCTTTTAGCAATGGTCATAGCTCAAGTAGGAACTTTAATAGTTTATGGAAAACCTGCAACAGGACTTGTACCTGCTATAATAATAGCTATTGTAGCGGCAGTGTATATTTTCATAACAATTAAAAAATCTGATTCAAAACGAATTCAGTTAGGAGTTGAAGCGTAATATGGGAAATATAATAGTTGGATTAGTTTTTCTTGCCATCTTTGGATTTGCCTTTAAAAAAGTTTATAGTGATACTAAAAATAACAAGTGCAGCTGTGGAAGTAGCTGCTCAGATAAAAGTAAGTGTAGTAGGGTTAAGCAATAAATTTAGAGAGCAGATCAAGATTGAAAGTTTAGTTGAGACATAGGAATATAACATTTAATTTCTTAGTTTACACATAGAATTTACTGATTTGAATATAGGATTTATAAATAAAGAGATGAAAGTAATAATCTACAGGATTAGGATTTTCACCTCTTATTTTTTTTTGGAAAGGCTGTGAAAATTGCTGGAACCCGCATGAACACTAAATCTTCTTATAAATATAACAATATACAAATAAGTATTTATAATAAGATAAATTTTTACGCCTATATAAGTTTTATCAAAGAGAAGAAGTAAACGCCAAGGATATAAATTAAAAAAGGACACCAATTTTAGTGTCCATTAAGATATGTATACTTCACCATTGCCTACTATAACTATTCTATAGGTTGGCTTTAGAGAAATTAGATTAAACTTTTCAGACTTAGGAGACAATCTTATAGATTGTATTATTAGTTGATTTTCATCGAATAATTGTAAGTAAACATCATCTGTGGCAGAAATGTTTTGAACAGAATAAAGATTTTCTGAGGAAAAGTTAAAATCAGCTGCTTTATAAACCCCTTCTTTAAAGGTATTAGCTGCGGACACAGGTATAACATTAATTGTATTAAGTGATAAAGAAAGTAGAATTACGAATATGGTAAAAAACTTCTTCATGTAGACTCACCACCTCTCAACATTATTATGAGGAGAAAGATGGGTTAATATGCAAAATTTAAGTGAAGTAGAAGCCTATAGGCTTCCTTAGTGAAAGTTTAATTTATTCAGGTTCAAAAAGCCTTAAGTGAACCAGGGTAGGACTGATGTATAAGGTAAGTTTTAACTCTGGTTCCTTATAGATATACTACGTCATAGCTTTAAATAAAATTAAGTTTTTCAATACTTGGATAGCAAAATACTTTAAGGTTTCAAGTAGTAAATCTATATAGATAAAATGTAAAAGTAATTTTAATAAAAACCTATTTTTAAGG
>NZ_AMQH01000005.1 GCF_000300195.1 Clostridium tunisiense TJ
TCAAAAAGCCTTAAGTGAACCAGGGTAGGACTGATGTATAAGGTAAGTTTTAACTCTGGTTCCTTATAGATATACTACGTCATAGCTTTAAATAAAATTAAGTTTTTCAATACTTGGATAGCAAAATACTTTAAGGTTTCAAGTAGTAAATCTATATAGATAAAATGTAAAAGTAATTTTAATAAAAACCTATTTTTAAGGTAGTTAATTCATCAGTTGTAAAACTACAATGCTTTAGTTGATACACATATAAGCATAATACAGAGTATGTAATATATGTTATAATTTTCATAAGAGTAAGTTTAACTCGGAGTTTATTATAATTGGGGGGCAAATATGAAAAAAATAATGCTAACATCAACAGGGTTTACAAATAGAAATATTGAGAAAAAGTTTTTCGAGTTAGCGAAGTTACCAAGTGATGAAATTAAAGCTATGTTTATCCCAACAGCCGCAATAACTGAAGATGCTAAGGAATTTGTTCCTTTGTGTAAAGAAGATCTTTTAATTGCTGGTATTTTAGAAAGTAATATAGTTACCTATGATTTAGATAGAATTATAAGTTGTGATGAGATTTGCGACTTTGATGTGATATATGTTTGTGGAGGAACTACAGAATATTTATTAGACAGAATGAATCGCATGAAATTCAGTGTTCCATTAAAGAAGTTTTTAGATAATGGTGGAGTATATGTAGGGGTTAGTGCTGGAAGTGTTGCTTTAGCTCAAAATTTACCTGAAAATTTAGGATATATTAATTGCATACTAAATGTTCACCAAGAAGAAGGTACAGAATGTGCATGTATTGATACAAGGGATTGTCCTACTATCAAATTAACAGATAGTCAAGCCATAATAATTGAAGATAATATCATCACTATAATGGAATAATTAGAGAAATACAAATTTCTTACTATAGTTTTTAGTTATTTTGAAAGGAAATATGTTAAATGGGGAATTATTAAACATTACTCATCTATGATTTTAGAAATAGAAAAATGGTTAAATAATGAATTAGTATAATTGTTAAAAGAATTTTGAAGTTTTCAATATAAAATAAAATTTATCGGATAAGTATAAGAATTACCTACGAATAATTACAAAGGTATAAAAATATTGAAAAGGAGTGATTCTAAGAAATTAAAAGAAAATCATGTATTCTGAACGTTTAATATTCTTAGAACACTCCAAATTATGTATTTGCAATTATTGTAATTTTTCTCCACAGTTACTACAATGGGTAGGATTGCCTGATCTTCCCAAGTATTTATTGCATTTTGGACATCTCCAGTTGAATCTTGTAAATACTACAAGTCCTATAACTATTACTAATGCTATTGTTTGAAGGTTAGCAAAATACGATGCCATTACCGCTATTGCTGCTACAATTGCAACAAGAATTTGCATTTTTTTTCTCTTTTTAAAAACGTTTTCAAAATCTCCCAAAATAAATTCATCTCCTTTATATAAACTATATATTATATCGTAAGTTATTCTGAAATCTTTACTATAAATGTCGTATTTTGTATAAAGTGGGGTAATTGTAAGAGGTTTATGTTAATATCCATTCATTAAGTATAACTATAAAATCTATGTTATGGTTGCAAGAGGGACAACAGTAATAAAGAAAGGCATTTTTATGTAGGAGGCAATTTATAATAAAAAAACAGATACTAATTGAAAATAAGGTAAATATACTAAGAAGATTAATAAGTAATTGAATGAAATGCAAAAAATACGCCAATTATATGTAACCATTGGCGTATAAGGAATTATTTAATTTTGAGGTTTTAAATTTAAAATAATCTCATCTACTGCTTCTATGATTTTATGCACTTCTTCCTCCGTCAAATTTGATCCTACTAAAGTTTTTACCTCCTTTGAAAATCCATTTAATATATCTACATAATCATCCTTGTCTTTTCGCATTGATTTCTCCGCATCATTAAGCTTTGTTAAAAGGCTCTTCTTGAGATCTTTGCTCAAATGAGTTTCTTCTATAGAAGCTTGAAGGTTATTTATAGTATATTTATTTACTCCAAAGGGTTGGGTAAAGCTAATTCCGCCATTTCCTATAAGTTGTGCACGTACATAGGAATCAAATTTATCTTCGAAATCATTTAAATCAATAGTATTACCTGTTGCAATTATTTTCCCATCAGCAATCCATTGAACAGTATTATAATGAGAACCTTTAATAGTAATGGAGTTTTCCTCTTGATCTATTTTGATATTACGAATTACTGGAGTAGGGCCTTCAGCTTTAAAATTAGGTCCTAACTCTCTTTTGGCTATTTTTGCAACTGCATAGAAGGTTCCGTTTTTCATAGCATTGCGAAGGTTATCTGCATTGTTTTTTGGCATTAACATCATATTATAACTGAAGCCAGTTATATCAACACTATGAGTATCATCATTTGAAAACCCCCATACAGGATTTCTCACATCCATTGTTTCTGAAAGAATACTATCCCAAAGGATTCTATCACTTAAGGAATCTACATCTTTTTCATTAATAATTTCCATACCTACAAGTGTTTTATATTTCTTAAATAAATCAACATATTTTCTATATACAGCCGGATCTTTTGAAAGAGCTTCTCCTTTAACTATATCACTACTTCCGCCAGTATAGCTGCCAGGATGATCGATGTGAGAAATTCCTCCTAACGCTTCTGTACGAGTTATAATATCTTCTAAAGTATCTCCAGATTTATTGTTATAGTCTGCAAAAAAAGTATTTAGATGATTTGCGATTGATTGCTCATTGGAATATTTAACAGCTAACATACCTCTGCCGTTTCTACCTATACCGGCATTAATTTCTTTTAAACGCTCTGAGGTTAAATAAGTTTTATTTTCTGGTCTGTCAGTTCTATCCCAAGTGGTCGTTGTGAAATTATGGTCAGTAATTGCTAGAATGTCAAAACCTTTTGCATAATGATCTTCAATCATTTCCTTTGGGGTGTTGCTTCCATCACTTTCAGTAGTATGAGCATGGAAACCTGCCTTATATTGACCATAGCTATTCCAGTCTACATATTTATATGGATCTAAGATAAAATAATCAGTATTTACCTTAGGAGACATAGCAAAACTTGTTTTCAGTGTAGATATAGCAGTAATTATCATAGCTGAAGCTAGAGTAATTAGGATTTCTTTGTTTTTCTTAAACAAAATAGCCACTTCCTTTTTTAAACAGTATAAATTTAAGTAACCTACCCAATAAAAGTGATGCATGGAAAAGTTAACTACAAATGAAGTGAGAAAACTTCATTTAGAATGGCTATGGAGAATCAGGCCATAAGTAAGCTAGACTTCTTATAAGTCCTTGATACAACTAGCTTGAAAGGGTATAAATTGAATTATATATTATGTTATACCCAACTAAATTATAAAAAATACGGTATAGCTAGGTGGCTATACCGTATTTTTATTACGAAAAGTCTTTTTACGTTCTTTTATTTTTATTTAGATTACATATTAAATAGTAAGTTGGTTCATTTTGAAGAGCTGCTTCGGAAGATTTATTATAAAAACTCCACAGTTCTCATACGATTTATAGCAGCGGCTAATTCTATTTTTCTAGGAAGTTCAAGCCATCGCTGAGTTAAGAAGACATTTGGATAAATTGAGTCTAATCCATTGGCTTCAATTTCCTTGTATGCTTCTAAAATGGCTTCTTCAATATCAACATTTTCTAAGGTGGTTGACTTAAGTTCTATAAATCTTAGTAAATAAGCCAATGCATTTAGCTGTGCATGTGAGATTATTCCAGGTAGCATACGCAAATCAAGTTTTTCATCACCTAAAGCAATGGACTCCTTTTCTATGACATTAAACTTTTCAGTGCCTTGGTCATTAGGATAGGGTGTAAAGCCCTTACTCTTTAACTTACGCTGATGATACCAGTTCACAGGTTCTAAGACTTCTTCAACAGCAAGCTCCCTAAAGTCTAAACACATTAGTTTTGTTTCTTTTGTTATATTGTAAGCAGTAAAATCTTCCATGAGGATTACGTTATCTGCTATTTCAAGATATTCACTGCTTCCACCAATAACAAGTATGGTTGAAGTTCCAGTCGAATAGAACATTTGACGTATCCTATCAGTAAATGGAGTTATGGGCTCCTTTTTTATAAGCTTTTTCATTCTAGAATCCTTTATCATAAAGTTTGTAGCACTTCTATCTTCATCAATCAAAAATAGCTTTGAGCCATAATTAATGGCCTCAATAATGTTAGCAGCTTGTGAGGTACTCCCACTTGCACGATCTGTTGAGAAGGACTTTACATTTACCATAGATAAGGATTTTATGAAAGGCGATAAGTCTAGGTTTTGAATTGACCTACCATCCTCAGCTGATATAGTTATAGCAGTTTCATCAGTTATTACAAATTCACGTCCGTCCCCAGGAATATGATTATACACTCCAACAGATATGGCATCCAACAAGGTACTTTTTCCAGAGTATCCACCCCCAGTAATAATAGTTACTCCTTTTTTCACTGCCATTCCAGCAATAGAGCTGCCATCACTAAGGGGAATTTTCACTTCATCCTCCACTGGACTTTTAAATGGTAAGGAATTTTCTTCTGGAAGCTCCGTCCCTTTGAAACGAGGCAAAATACTTCCATTAGCTACAAAAGAGCTGTAGGAGTTTTCACTTAAGAATCTACGGATTTCCTCTTGGATTGAAGCTACTTTGAGACAGTTATTTAAGGTAACATTATCAAAGTTATCTACAAATTCATCAAGTATTAGGGGTAAGTCCCTAGTCATCATCTTTGCAGCCTTCTTGCCATTGATGGTTAACTTCTTTTCTTTATCTTTATATATAGGTAGTAAAGCTTGAATCATTATACATAAATACTCATCATCTATTGAAAAATCAACAAGTTCATTTTCTTCAACTTCTCTATAAGGAGTGTCAAGCTCCACAAAAGGCTTAGCTTTTTCTGAGGACTCTAAACTTGAAAGGTTTTGAGAACTATCCCTCCAAGGAGAGATTAAAAAGGAGCAATTACGCTTTAGTACCTCCTGACCTGGATTATAAATATAAAGCATTCCAGTAATTTTTGCTTCCTTGGTACGGTTATAATATTCCTCATTCTTTAAGTTAATATAGTAACCAAGTTTTCTAAGGCAATAATCTTCAATAGCTAATTTTTCAGCTTCTGAATAAGAAGCTATACTTTTAAGCTTCAAATGAGATATAGGAATTTTAATTGTTATAGTTGGTTTTTCAAGTAAAAGCTTATGAGTAACATCAAATTTAAACTCTATATCCTTATGATAGTAATAAGGTCCTTTAACAAGTGATTGCAAAGCTAATTTCCTTTTGAAACTGCTAGCCTGTGGAGTACAGCCTAGTTTACGAGACATAATATGAGAATTATCCTCATAAATTTTACGATAATAAGATACATTGCAATCATCAATTTCTAATAATATTTTCTTTAAACGTTCGATAGGTAACACCTCTTTCAAAATATAAATCGTTTCGTACAAAAAATAAATGACAATTAGGCATCTGAAAATAAATAACAAGTCAAAGATGTGAAGGATATTTTGAGTTAGGCAAGGAAACAGGTTCCGCAGATAGTAGCGCTATCTAAGGGTTCTGTTGACGCAGTATAACTTAAAATAGACAAACAAACTGACTTATTTATTTTTTGAAGATGCCTTATATTAAGAAAAAATAAAACACCTCTGATAAAATCAGAAGTGCTTAGTCTGCGAGAAGTTACCTAAATAATAGGGCATCTAAAGGTTAGAAAGTCCTTGTATATAGTAAATCAAAGTCAACACTTACTTATACAATACTTATACTTTGGCTTCATTAAGGCTTTTGGTGATGAAAAATATATTTCAACGGGGAAGCCTTAGGAAAATAAAGTTAAGACTTAACCTATAAATGAACCTACCCTATATTTTTTAGACTTTTAGATATAATTATAAAAAATCACCTTGAAAGTCTATAGGCAGACAAAGAAAATCTGAAATTATCAGTTTTAACTTAATATTAATTGTCATATTGTCTACCTCGCTTTCCTTGTTTATATACATATATTAACAGGGAATAAATAACATGTCAATACTTGGGTTATGAGACTAATAATAGAATTGGGATTTTTAAGGGGGAACCGTACCACAAGTAAATGAGGTTTATAGCTTTAGGCATTGATATAACTTGCCTAAGGCTATTTTTATAGATGAAAATACCGTATTACAAGTAGGTAAAATGATTTTCGTATGTAATATTTATGAGAAAAATTATAATATACATTATAAATAGGGATGTGTAAAGAAGAATAAGAGTGATATTTACAAATGGATAAGTACATTAAATGTATGTAAAAAACAATTATGAACTGTTTTTTACATAGTTAATGGTAATTTGTTATGATAAAATATGTAATAAAATATAAGATTAGTAAATATTCAGCCTTAAAGTTAATTTTTCATTCAGTAGTACGGAGTGTAGGGAATCAAGACAGCAGCCACATTGAAAAGGGGACTTTTTTCCTTATTATTTAATTTTAAAAAAGTCCTCTTCTTAGGAACGCAAGTGATTCAAGACACTGCGTACTGCGTAAGAATTTTTTTGCTGGCTGAATAGTTACATAAATTATTTGGAGGATAGAAATGAGCAAATATGAATTCAGATCAATTACTATTGATGATATACCTGCAATGGTTGATTTGCTAATAAATAGGCAAAGCCTTGAGAGTGAAGTGTTTCCCTTGCTGAAGAATAGTTGCCTTAATACAAAATATATCACAGATTCACTTGAAAAATTGTTTGCTAATAGTAAAGTCATTGGGATAGGAGCATTTGCTAATGATAAACTAGTAGGCTATATAATGGGAGAGATAAAGATTGATAATAGAAGAGGCAGGCATGTATGGGTTCCCTATGAGGGCATTGCAATCAGATTGGATCAATCCTCTGAGCTTATAAGGCATCTCTATGCGAAGGTTGCTATTCTATGGCTTGAACAAGGTTGCTTTATGCACTATACTATAATACCTCTTGGAAATCAGGTATATTATGAGGCATTCCTTAAATTAAGCTTTTTTATCCAACAAGTACATGGGGTAATGAGCATGGAGGAATACAAGCTTTTTGATAATGTATCTGATGTAGAAATTAGAGTTGCTAATAAAATGGATAGTGAAATAATGTGTAATATGTCTAGTATAATCCAATCCTATCAAAATTCAGCACCGACCTTTGAACCCGCCTTACCCGAAGTTGTAGCAGACATAAAGAAGGGGTATAAGAGTACGGTAGAGGAGAATGACGCAATGATCTTTATTGCAGAAAAAGAAATGAAAGGATTAGGATTTCAAGCATATTGGCCGAGTACTCCAGATTTGATGGTACCTGATGATGGGGTAGAGTTAAGTATTGCGGGCACTTACTATTCCCAAATGAGAAGTGGTGTTGGTAAAAAGTTGATGAATGAAGGCTATAGGATTATGAAAGAAAAGGGATATAACAGTATAATAACAGATTGGAGAATAACCAACCTTGCATCCTCAACATTTTGGCCGAAGTGTGGATTTAAACCAATAGCGTACAGAATGGCTAGATGCATTGACAGTAATTTAGCATGGGCAAATTTTAATAATCCTAGTATTAATCAGTTATAGAAAATTCAGTTAACTAATTTTTATCATTTGTCGCTGTTACGCAGAACCGTATCACAAATAACCTAGACTTTTTGTAATCTCAAAGAGGAATTGTGCTAAAATTGTCGAATAAATGTATAATTAGAAATATTTACATATTGGGGAGGGTTTTATGGAAGGTAATACAGAAAAAATAAGGTTAAGTTTTTGGAAGAAAATATTAGGTAGCATTCGAGGAATAGAGCATTATGAGAATGTGTTAAAAGAAACTACTGGGAAGGCAATACTATATTTGCTATTAATATCGTTACTTCTTGGAGCTATTGGATCTATAAGAGGATCTATTGAAGCGAATAATACCATATCAGAATTTATGAAAATATATAATGACAATTGTCCAAACTTTGAACTTATAAATGGAGAGTTAAGTGTTGAGGGCAGTATGCCAATGGTTTTATCAGATGATGAAGATAATTATATTATTATAGATACAACTAACAGCACTAATCCTGATGTTTTAGATTCTCATAATCAAGGTATTTTAATACTAAAAGATAAAATGATTCAAAAAAAGAACCAATTACAAACTCAAGTAACCGAATTTAAATCATTACAAGAATTAACCATAAATAAAGATATAGCATATAGCTATTTACCTTATGCAAAGATTATTATACCATTTATTTTTATTGTAAATATCCTAGGGTATTTCTTAGGTGGACTCTTAAGCTCTCTATTTTTAGCTCTATTTGCCCTAATAATCAACGGAATTTTTAAAACGAGGTTGAAATATGGACAGTTGTACAGCTTAAGCATTTATGCGCTAACTACTCCTCTTATAATAAATACACTCTTGAAAATTTTAAGTATAGAACATTTTAATTTCTATTGGTTAGTATATCATACTATAGCTTATGTTTATATTGGTTTAGCACTGAACAAACTAAAAAGTTCTCAGAATAATCTGGAGGGTGTTAGAGAAATGTGGAATGATAAGTTATAAGTTACTTAAAAGTTTATTTAAAAAGTCCTAAGTAAGGAATCTACGTTATCACTGTCATGATGAGGCGAATCATAAGTAGTATAGATTTATTGCAGTGATGAAAATGTATTGGTATTGTCTATTATGGGGTATCAAGAAGTTTTTGAGAAGGGTATATAATATTATATCCAACCAAATTATGAAAAAATCAGGTATAGCTACCCAGCTATACCTGATTTTTATTTAGACTGTATATTAAAATTTCTAGAAATTCCTATAACATTAACCATAGTATACTGTAAAAATCACAACTTGTAAATATATCCAATAATACAGAAAGAAATGCAAAGTAATTCCTAGAGTTTTCTCAACTAGAGTTAAATCATTGAGCTTTGCTAAGTTTGATGTCCTATTTGCGTGACTATATAATTTTAAACACAGTAACCTGTGCAGGGAAACCATAATAAGAATTATGAGGGGTGAAAGCTATGGATAATAATATAAACCAACAGACATCATTATATAAGCACATTACTGCTGAGGGAACATCCTATGATTGAGGACTAAAGCTTTATTACTAAGATATGTACAGAATTACCCAGAAGAGAACTGTCTATATATTTAATTATAAGATGTATATATAATTAAATTAAGAAATCGATGGATCCATTAATTTTAAAAATTTAAAAATAATCTGGAGGTAAAAAAATGAAAAGAGATAAAAGGGTATTAGAAATAGTAAAAAATAAAATAATTAGTGAATATAAGGAGGATATCTTATTACTTGTAGTATATGGAAACAAGAAGGAAGATGAAGATGGGAATTCAGGAGTAGGGTTTTACTTCATTCCTAAAGATGAAAGAGGGAAAAAACTTTCAACTCAATTTATTGTAGAAGGAGTAAGTTATGATCTATTCCCTATAAGCTGGGAAAGATTAGTTGCAAATGCTGCAATGGATAGTCCGCAAGGATATTTACTTTTAGATACAGAAGTAGCTTATTGTTCAGATGAAGATGCTCTTAGTAAATTTGAAAGTTTGAAAGATAGTCTTAAAGTTGTATTAAGTGGCCAGTATGATGAAGCATTATTAAATAAAGCTTATGAGTACTTTAATGAGAGTTATATATATCTTTATAATATGTATAAGTATAGAGATAGTATAAGCAGTGTAAGGCTAGAAGCTGGAAAACTTCTTAAAAAAATCGCAAATGCCTTAGGGTTTGCAAACAGCCAGTATTATAAAAATGGAAATGGTTCAGTTTTAAGGGATTCTTTAAATCTAGGAAGATTACCTAAGGATTATGAAGCATTAGTAAATCATATAATTTTTGCTACTTCTAGTGAAGAAATCCATGTAAAATCCTTAAGTCTTATTGAAAATACTAGAGAGTTACTACTCAGTATGAAGAAAGAAAAAAAACAGGTTGAGTTGTTTGAAACACTTTTCACTGGCTATTATGAGGAATTGAAAAAAAGTATTAATAAATGCAAAAACGCTGTTAGTAAAAAGGACTACTACAAATTATTTGAACTCTTCTCATATATTCAAGAAGAAGTTAGTGAGTTTATCGCTAAAATTGAAGAGGGTATATGGTATGATGATAGAAATGCTTATGTAGAATACTCAAAACACTTTAGCAATATATTTAAAGTAGATTTATTGGAACTAGTTTCTCAGAAAGATGATGAACAAATTCTTATGGCAATTGATAAGTTTGAAAAGGAATTAATTTCATTAATTATGAAAAATAACATTAGATTGTTGGATTTCAAATCGGTGGATGAATTTGAAAGCTATTTTAGAGAGAAGTAGGAGATTTAGGTGAAATACAAAAATGCAAAGGAAATCTTGCCCCAAGCCTTGATGGATGAGGTTCAAAAGTATATAGAAGGTGAGTATCTATATATACCTAAAGCTGAAGGAACAAGAAAAAAATGGGGAGATAATTCTGGATATAGACGTAATCTTTCTATGAGAAATGATAGTATAAGAAAAGAATATATAAATGGAGCTACAATAAGTGAACTAGCTAATAAATACTATCTTTCTGAAAATACTATTAAAAAAATAGTTTATGTAAAAGATAAAGCAAGTGACTGATGAAAGATAGTAAGTAAGGGCTGTAACTGATTTTAAGGTCGTTAATATTCTTAACATGTGTACTATAAATAAAAATATATAAAAATTATGTAAATGCTATAGTTTCAAATGAAATTATAGCATTTAATTTTGAAATAAAAAGTATGAGAAGAACCAAAAGAAACCTTTCACTAAGTGTAAGTGTTTTATCGAATGGATCCTTTGTATAATAGGAATATAAGATACATGAATAAGTTAATTTATTTAAGCAATGAGCAGTTCATTTTCAGGAGTTACTTTGTAAGTTGGCCTAAACTGTAATAAAAGCTATTTTCTTAGTAGATTGAACAGGCACATATATAAGAGTGTGATGATCATAAATAATCAAGGGGTCAACTTGTATAAGTGGGAAACTAACACTTATATAAGAGGCCAGACTTAAAATTTTGAAAACGGTGTTAATCTTAGAAAGGTTTATTATTTAATTATAAAGGCAAAGGTGAGAGGAGATAAAAATGAGTGAGAAAATATTAGAGGTTAAGGATTTAAAAAAATATTATGGGAAAACTGCCTCCGTTACAAAGGCTTTAGATGGAATAAGTTTTCAGGTTATAAATGGAGAGTTTATTGGAATTATGGGAAGTAGTGGTTCAGGAAAAACAACTTTACTTAATTGCATTGCAACTACTACCCACGGTACAGAGGGAAATATTTTATTAAAAGGTGAAAATATTGAAGGCTTTAAGGGAAATAAATTAGCAGATTATAGAGGCAGTAGAATAGGTTATTTATTTCAAAACTTTGAGCTGCTTGAAAATTTAACTGCAAGAGAAAATATTTTACTTCCTGTGGCAATTCATAATAAATTAGAAAGTAAGAGCAAAGCTGTATTAGAAAATTTAGCAGATTATATGGAAATTAGTGATGTGCTAGATAAATTCCCAAATGAAATGTCAGGGGGACAAAAGCAACGTGTGGCAGCTGCAAGAGCTCTTGTTTTAAACCCAGAGATTGTTCTTGCAGATGAACCTACAGGGGCTTTAGATTCTAAAAATGCAAAGGCTTTAATGCAAAAGTTAGCTGATTTGAATGAGGAGCAAGGCACTACCATTTTAATGGTTACTCATGATGCTAATGCTGCCAGTTTCTGTACAAGAATTTTATTTATACAGGATGGAAAGCTTTTTCATGAGTTAAGACGAAAGCTACCAGAAGAAACTAGACAGGCGTTTTATGAAAGAATACTTCTAGTTATGGCACAACTAGGAGGTGGCAGTGCTAATGTTCTATGATTTAGTAATGAAGAATAGTAAGCGAACTCGCAAAGAAAATGGATTATTTTTCGCTTCTCTAATTGTGTCAATTATATCTTTTTATATTATTTTAGCTCTTGAAAAGCAGGATGCTATCATATTTTTAAAAACTATGGAAAGTCAGGCCGTAGAGAAATTATTTTTACTAATTCCAGTTTTATATGGCTTTTCTTTATTTATTTTATTCTTTCTTGTATACTTTGCAGGAAAATATCAACTGGACAGAAGAGGCCATGAGTTAGGTATGTATTTAATGCTAGGAATGAAGCGTAGCAAGCTATTTTTAATGCTCTTTGCTGAGGAATTATGGAACAGCATCATATCACTAGCAATAGGTATTCCGGCAGCAATTTTTTTATCTGAGATAATTAGTTTAGTTACAGCTAAGGTAATAGGAATTGGAGTTATTGGACATGAATTTTCCTTTTCCCTTTCAGCAATTATAGGAACTATTATTGGATATTTTATAATTAGACTTATAGCACTTGGTATTTTAAGTGGGAAGTTTTTTAAAAAAGACATTACAGAGCTACTTTCAGATTCACAGGTAGAAAAACATAGAAAGATAAACAAAGCAGTTATAAGTATTCAATTAGTTTTAGGTGTTATACTACTTGCAGTTGCTTATGCTAGGGCTATTATAGGAACTGCTTGGGAGCATACAACCTTTATGGGTATTACAGTGATTTTAGGACTTTGTGGTACTTTTCTTATATTTCATGGTATTGGAATCTTATTTGAAATGATTCTTACAAAGAAGCAGAATAAAAATGGATTAGTAATGTTTACCTTTAGGCAACTTCAAGAGTTTGTTTTTTCAAAGCCAAATACTTTAGCAATTTCTTCTCTTTTAATCTTAATGGCACTTTGTTGCTTTGGATATGGTTTATCTGTAGGCTTTATATCTAATTCAAAGGAACCTCATGTTATTGATTATACCTTTAATGTAGAGGAACAGGTGTTAAAGTCTGAGCTAGAAAGACTTAATTTACAGGAGTATATTGATGAATTATCCCCTATAAAGGCAGGAATTTATTTTGAAAATGAGAGCACAAAAAGTTTTTCTATAGATGGGTTAATAAAGGCTGTAAAAAAACAAGAGGATGGAGAAAATAAGGAGATTTTACTAAAAAATCTCCAGTATGCTACTAGGCCATATTTAATTTCTATAGATGGCTATAACAAGCTTTTGCAGCTAGCAGGAAAGGAACAACTGGTACTAAAGGACAATGAAGTGGCTCTTTATAATGATCCAGAGTTTTCCAACTCAAATTCTATGGATATACTTGAAAAAGCTTTAAAAGATAAGCCTTTTTTAAAGATAGGAAATGAAAGCTATGAATTAGTAGACAAGTATTATAAGGATAGCATAGTAACAGATAGCCTAATAACTATTAGTTATGGATTAATCGTTCCAGAAAAGGTGTTTAATAAATTTACTGATAAAAATAATGTTACTACTTATTGGAATGCTACTTTAACAAAGAAGTTTGTTAAGGATGAGGGGTTAATGCAGGCTATTAGTAAGGTTAATGAAAAACTAAACACTACTGATTTACATTATGAAAGCTATCTTCAAAATATGGGGAGAGAGCTATTTTATAGAGTAGCAGCAAGTTATACAACAATTTATCTTGCTATTATTTTTCTTATAATAGCAAATACAGTTATGGGAGTACAGTTTTTGATGCAGCAACAAAAAGCAAGAAAGCATTATCAATCACTAATATATATTGGTGCAACCTATAAAATGCTTTGTAAATCAGCAAGAAGCCAAATTACTTGGTATTTTTCACTTTCACTAGTTGTGGCTACCATCAGTAGTATATTTGGAGTAAGGTCATTATTTACAGGTGTTATGACCACAGCTATGAAAAGTCAAGTTAATAAGTTAATGCTTATTTCAATTCCTGTTATAATATTACTTTCTATGGTAGAATTTTCTTATATGGTTGCTGTAAAGAAAATCAGTGATAAAAGTATTTTAAAGCTTACAGATATAAAAAGAGAGGATAGTTAGAAGGCTTATGGTGAAGAGGATTGTTATTGTTGAAGATGAGCAATTAATGAGAGAAGAGCTTGTTTATATATTAGAAAAGGAAGGCTATGAGACTTATTGCATAACTAGCTTTTTAAAGGTAACAGAACAAATCTTCATAGCTTCACCAGACCTGGTCTTATTAGACCTAAACTTACCAGGGATTTCAGGATTTGAAATTTGTAAGGAAATTAGGCAGAAAAGCACAGTTCCAATTCTTGTGCTAACAGGAAGAGAACAGCTAAGAGATGAACTTCATGCACTAGAAATTGGTGCTGATGAATATATAAATAAACCCTGTCATAAAAAGCGACTGCTAGCAAGGATATCAAATTTGCTTCGTCGCGGGGAGGACAGAAGTAACTTTTTAGAAATAGGGGGCATTAGTCTAGATGCACAAACTCATATGATTAATGTTAAGGGAAAAACTATGATTTTACCTGATAATCAAGGGAAAATTATGGAGCTTTTACTTGTACATTATCAAGATATAGTTACAAAGGATATGATTTTCGAAAAGCTTTGGGGTACTAAAGAGTATGTAGATGAAAATGCTCTTCATGTTAATATGACTCGGTTAAAGAAAACTATGAAGCACCTTGATACAGATTATAACATAGTCACTATTAGGGGGAAAGGCTACTTTTTAGAGTTTATTGGAGATAAGTATAATGATTGAAACTTTAATGGAAATATTAAAAAAATATAGTCTATGGATCATTGTTATAATCACATTAAATATTATCTTTGGGTTTCTACTATGGCTTGTTGATGGCAATGAATTTAGGTATCTTTTTCCCACAATGGTCCTTGGTTCTCTACTTTTGTATTTTATTATAGCTCTTATTGTTTATAAAAAGGACTTAAAAAAACAGGAAGTAATTCTAAGTTTTTTAGAGGAGCCAATTATAAGTAAAGAGAAGGAAATTATAGGCTTAGTCAGTAAAAAGGAAATGCAAGTAATTGAAAAAATAGGGAAGATAATGCGAGAAAATCAAGCTACTATAAAAAATCAAAGTAAGAATATTGATGAGTATAAAGAGTATATAGAAGCTTGGGCCCATGAGATAAAAACTCCCTTAGGACTTATGACCTTTGTACTAGATAATCGAAGAGAAGAAATATCACCTGTAATATATAAAAGGCTAGAGTATGCAAGAACAAAGATGCAAGAGGATATAGAAAGGATGCTATATTATGCAAGGCTGAAGGCTTCTCGCAATGATTATTACTTTAAAGAAGTATCTTTAAAAACCCTTTGCTGTGAGGTACTAGAGGAATATGAAATTTTATTACAAGAGCAGGGAATAAAGGTAATAGTGGAACTTGAAGATTTTAATGTTGTTTCAGATAAAAAGGGTGTTCAGTTTATAATAAGACAAGTAATTAGCAATGCTATAAAATATAAGAAACCTAATGAATCTTGTCCTCATATTGTTATTGCCTCGCAGGAGAATAAGAAAAGTATAAGACTTATCATAAGGGATAACGGAATTGGTGTTAAAGCCTATGACTTACCCCTTATTTTTGAAAAGGGATTCACGGGGGAGCTTGGAGAGCAGAGAAAGAATTCCACAGGTATGGGTTTATACCTAGCAGAGCAAGTAGCAGAAAACTTGAAAATCACACTAGAAATCTCTGAAGAGTATACAGATGGCTTTGAAATTTCATTGGTGTTTCCAAGGGTAGTTCGGTAGACGCTCAATGAAAATGCAGGCTACATATAAAGGGCATTTTTTAGGAGAGGTGTATTTATAGTGAAGACTATTATGAAGATGCCTTATAGCAAAAGAATAAAAAGATTTTAGATGAGAGATTAATAGGAACTTAATAGCAGAATTAAGGTGTGCAACTTTAAGTTGCAGGAGTAACTTAAAAAGAACTTTATGCTTGATAGAAAGAAGATTTATTAAAATGTACAATTAAAGTATCAAGCATAGGCAGCTGAAAACAAATAATAAGTCAAAGATGTGAAGGATATTTTGAGTGAGGCAAGGATACTGACTTATTTATTTTTCAAGATGCCTTATGTAGATATAAAAAGAGGACTTACTGTAATAAGGTAAGTCCTTGATACATTCTAAAATTGTTCGTATTGCTCCAATTATAGCAACTCCTGGTTATATATATACAGGGAACTAATTCAAATCACAAAGGCGTTATGAAACAGAAAGACCAGTGGTGGTATGACATGCTAAACTGGTGGTTAGGGGAATAATTATTATGATGTTGGTATTATGATTTATCTAAAATGTTAAAAGAGAGAAGATGTAGATTATATGACAAGAAAGAAGTGATTTTATGATTTATAAAGCAGGTACTAATATAAGGGAACAGTTGAGTTCTATGTTTAAAAATATGAGTGACACTATGATTTTATCCTATCTTCAAGGACACATGGGAATAGCTTGGGTTAATGATCTTATAAATCCTACTGTTGCTCAAATTATAGTAGGTGTTTTTGTGTTTTATGCTGGAGATCCGTATGCAAAGGGCACAGAGGAATTACTTACAAATTTACCTAAGGATAATATAGTGATTGTTGAGAATGAGGAGTGGAAAAGTCGTATAGAAACTGTTTATAAAGGGTACATAGATAAATTTCAGCGTTATGCCTTCAAGAAGAATCCTGAATGTCTAGATTATAAGCATATACAATCTTTTCTAGGCAAGCTACCAGAAGGATATGAACTAAAGAAAATAGATGAGGCCTTAGCCAATGATCCATCTTTGCAGGAGGTTTCAGAGGATTTTACAAGTCAGTTTCATTCCATAGAGGATTATATTAATAAAGGTATAGGATATTGTATTTTGCATAAGGAGAAAATTGTTTGTGGAGCCTCATCCTACAGTGTTTATGATGATGGTATTGAGATTGAAATTGATACGCACCCTGATCATAGAAGAAAAGGCTTAGCAACTGTAGCTGCTGCTGCATTAATATTAGATTGTGTTGAAAAAGGAAAATATCCTAGTTGGGATGCTGCAAATCTTGTTTCAGTTGCCCTTGCACAAAAGTTTGGATATGTGCTGGAGGAACCTTATGATACATATCATATTCACTATGAAAAGTAGGAGGTTTCTATAGAATTTAAAGTACATAGCCATAAGGATTTTATCATAAAACAGGTAGTACTTTAGTAGAGATTAGAGAATATGGAATAGTAAATATCTAATTAGTCAGTAAAATGAAGGCTATTTGAAAAGCAATTTAATGTTTTTGAAATAGCTTTTTTAAAGACTTCAAATGCGAAAATTTATCGTATTCATTATAAATAATATTCATGATTTATAATAATTCATTGTTCAAAATCTCTTAATTAGCTTATAGGAATAATACCAGTTATCAGTGATCACAAAATTTAAGTATAAGCTGTTTTATAGTTAATAGGTTGAACTAATATATAGATAAATGAGACAAGAAAAGTTCCCAAACTCTCTATAAGAGAGCCTGGAAACTTTTAAAAGTTTTGAGCGAAATCCATTGATTTTATAGTTAACTACGTATTAAGTAATCAAAAGCTCCTAAGGCTGCAGTTGCACCTGAGCCCATAGAAATAATTATTTGTTTGTAAGCACTGTCAGTACAGTCACCAGCAGCAAATACTCCAGGTACACTTGTAGCACCATACTTATCTACAATTATTTCTCCAAATCTACTACGCTTGACTTCTTCTCCTAACCAATCTGTGTTTGGCACAAGGCCAATTTGAACAAATACTCCTTGAAGTTCAATATGATGAATTTCGCCATTATCACGGTCGATATAAGAAATACCATTAACTTTATCAGTACCAGTGATTTCTTTTGTTTGAGCATTTTTTATAACAGTTACATTAGGTAAGCTGTAAAGACGTTTTTGAAGTACAGCATCAGCCTTTAATTCGGGCATGAATTCTAGTACTGTTACATGTCTTACAATACCAGCAAGGTCAATGGCAGCTTCTATACCAGAATTACCACCACCAATAACCGCTACATCTTTTCCAGCAAATAATGGACCATCACAGTGAGGACAGTAGGCTACACCTTTAGTCTTAAACTCCTCTTCACCAGGTACACCTACCTTACGCCAACGAGCACCAGTTGAAATTATCACAGTTTTTCCTTTTAGGATAGCACCGCTTTCTAGTTCAACTTCAATATAATCCTTCTTTGTAAGGCGCTTTGCACGTTGTAATTTCATTACATCCACGTTGTATTGGTTAACGTGTTCTTCAAGGCTTGCTACAAGCTTTGGACCTTCTGTATATTTCATACTAATAAAGTTTTCTATTCCTAAAGTATCCATAACCTGACCACCAAAGCGTTCAGCAACTAAACCTGTACGAATACCCTTACGAGCTGAGTAGATAGCAGCACTTGCACCAGCAGGACCACCACCAACAATTAATACATCATAAGGCTCTTTATTAGATAGTTCTGATACATCTTCACCACTGCCTAGTTTTTCTAGAATTTCTTCAATAGTCATACGTCCACTGCTGAAGAATTCTCCGTTTAAGTATACTGATGGCACTGCCAAGATATTTTTGCTTTCAACCTCATTTTTGAAAGTAGCTCCATCAATCATGGTATGAGTAATGTTTGAATTAAGGATACCCATTAAGTTTAGACTTTGCACCACTTCAGGGCAATTGTGACAGCTAAGACTAATGTAAGTTTCAAAGTTATATTTGCCCTTAAGGTTTTTAACTTGATTAATTACTTTATCATCAACCTTTGGAGGTCTTCCACTGGCTTGTAGTAAGGCCAATACTAGGGAGGTGAATTCATGGCCTAAAGGAATACCAGCGAAGGTTATTCCAGTGTCCTCATTAGGATGGTTTATGCTAAAGCTTGGAGTTCTTTCAAGCACTGCTTTTTCTACTGCGATTTTAGCTGACATACTAGCTAGCTCATTAACTAGGGACAACATATCTTTAGATATATCGTCAGAACCTGGGTTTATTTTAATCAGCACATTGTTTTCCATTAATTCAAGGTATTGTGATAATTGAGCTTTTATCTCTGCATCAAGTATCATAGTATTAACTCCTTAAATTTTTCCTACAAGATCTAAATGTGGTTTAAGAGTTGCAGCTCCTTCTTTCCACTTAGCTGGGCAAACTTCACCTGGATTATTTCTAACATATTGTGCTGCTTTAATTTTATTAACTAAAGTACTTGCATCACGGCCAATACCACCTGCGTTAATTTCTACTGCTTGAATAACTCCGTCTGGGTCAATGATAAATGTTCCACGATCAGCAAGACCTGCTTCTTCAATTAGAACATCAAAGTTACGAGATAAAATATGTGATGGGTCTCCAATCATAATATATTGGATTTTCTTTATAGTTTCTGAGCTATCATGCCATGCTTTATGTGTAAAGTGAGTATCAGTTGACACAGAATAAACTTCTACTCCAAGGCTTTTAAAGGTTTCGTAATTATCTTGTAAATCCTCTAATTCTGTTGGGCAAACAAAGGTAAAATCTGCTGGATAAAAGCAAACTACACTCCAGTGTCCTTTAAAATTTTCTTCAGTAACATCTAAAAAGTTACCATTTTGAAAGGCTGATGCTTTAAATTCTTTTACTTGAGTTCCGATTAATGACATAATTAATTCCTCCTAAATTTTAATTTATAGAGAATCAAAATTAAAGCTAACTAATACATGAAAGCTACCTTGATTCCCTTATGGCTTATGAAGATGAATAAAACAAATTTTCATCCTGGAAGCCTACATGAATTGAAATAGTAATTTGTAATGAAAAAAATTGTTTATTTTCCCAGATTATTATGTGTTACTTACTATTCATCAATTCATATAACGATTACTAATTAATAATAATTATTACATGATAAAGATTATATGTCAATAGTGGTTTGGAAAGTTTTATAGAAAGAAGTAATGAAGAGTAGAGAGTTAGTTTGTATACTTATTTAGCTATAGGGAAGATTTAATTAATGTTTTCGAAGGGACGTCACGATAAATAATATATCATTAGATAAATTAGTTAGACTATTAGGTAATTTTGTTGAAAAACTTTAATATTTTTACAAATTATGCTATAATATGGTGTATCATAAAATTAAATGTCGAAATGGCAAACTCGTTGAAAGGCGGGGACGCAAAGCCGTGGGTCTAAGGGATAAATAATCCTATGATTGCCAGGTTGCCGAAGTATTTACTTAATTAAAGTACTTACATAATACCAAGGGAGACGTATAGTTATTTTTATAGGAGTCTTCTTCGGTATTTTTTTGAGCGCTTATTTATAGTCGCCACAAAAATACTATCGGAAATTTTAACGCAAATGGGGTGAAGCGTATTTGGATTGGTATAAAAATTGTATTCTTTAAGGCTTATTAAAAGTTGAACTATTTAGTAAAAGTAAAGAGTAAAATTTGGAGGCGATTTATATGTTTAAAAATGTATACATACAAGGGGTGGGAAGTTACCATCCTAAGAAAATAGTAGATAATCAGTATTATGTGAAACACTTTGAAAAATACAATCTAGAAGAACATGCTATTGGATTAATGGAGAAGGTTGGTAGAGAAAAGAGAACTTTAGCAGAGAAAAATGAGACAAGCATAACAATGGCTGTTGAAGCTTGCAAGACTGCACTTGTTAACGGAAATTTAAACCCAGAAGATATAGATGCAATTATATCAGTGTCAGATACTCCAGAGTATTTAACTCCCTGCTGTGCTTTAATATTAAAGAATAAGTTACAAGCTATAAATGTTACAAATGTATTTGATATTAACAATGATTGCATAGGAATGATTACAGGTATAGATATTGCATCAAGATATTTAAAGACTGATAAGAAGTATAAAAGAATTTTAGTAGTTGGAGCTATGAATATAAGTCCATTTGCAAAAGAAAATGACTTGGTTGTATATGGATGTATTTCAGATGGGGCAGCTGCAGTAATTTTAGAGGTAAGGGAAGAAGCTGAGGAAAGAGGAGTTTTAGGGTCTAGAATGTATACAGATGATACCTACAATGAAACTATTAGATTCCCTGCCTGTGGATTATCAAATATAACAGATATAAACATAAATCCAGATCATAAAAAAATGCAGTGGAATCCCTTTGATTTTGGCTTTTTATCCGAAAAGTGGACAGAGTTAATAACGGGATTGTTAAAGGAAAATGGATATTCCTCAAAGGATGTTGCTCATTATTTTATGTCTCAATTTTCTAAAGCTGATTTAGAATTAACTATTGATATGCTAGGATCGACTCCTGAGCAAGCTACATTTGTTGGAAACAAATATGGCTATACTGGATGTACAAGTCCGATTATGGCTCTGGACGATAAATTGAAAGAGGAGAAATTTAGTAAAGATGATATTACTATTTTTTGCTCAGTAGCTGGTGGGTATACTATGGCTGCTTTATTATACAAATGGTAGTAAGGAATGGATAAGAGGATTTTAGAGGGGTTAAGATTTCTAACATAATAATTTAATAAGGAGTGTAATTATGGAGAATCCCGGAAGTATTATTGTAAATTATCAAAAAAGAACGCTAAAATTTGTATTAATTATATACTCAATAAGTGCTTTATTAGCAGGAGGCTTATTTTCAGTGATGAAGTATTTTGGCTTATATAGCGAAATGAAATGGAGCCATCTTGGTGCACTTATTAGTTTAATTATAATTGAATTAGTAATTTTTAAAACTATGTATAAAAAAACCACAAAAGATGAGGCGCATTGGGAAAAGAATTTAAGTATACTTAAAAAAGTTATATTAGTAATCTCCTATGTCAATTATTTATATATTGCGCTATTAGTTCCTTCAAAGGAGCTATGGATAAGTGTTTTTTATTTCATAATTCTTGGGGCTATATTTTTAGATGTTAAGATGAATATAATGTCTATAATCACAAGCATATTATGTCAGGTAGCAGTATTTTTCTTTAATCCTTTTGTGCTTCCAGATAAACAAGTATTTCTGAGGGAGTTAATTATTAGAATTGTAGATATCAGCCTTGTTTCTTTTGGGATTTTTATTTTCACCTTATTTGCTGCTAGATTACTCAAGGAAGTTGAGGAAAATGAAAAGAGCCTTAATGAAAAAAATAATAGTATATCCATATTATTTGGAAAAATATCAGAATTTGCAGATGTGATGCGTAATTCCAGTGAAACTTTGTCAACTATTATTGAGGAAGAAAATAGTTCTATGCAGGAAATTGCTAGTACAAGCCAATCGATTAGTGCGGATGCTAACGAAATGCTAAATAAGTCCTATAAAAGTAAAGAAATATTAGAAACTTTACTTGACATAAATAAGACCATATCTTCAAAGATAAAAGATACTGAAACTGTATCTGAAGAGTTAATGGAGGTTTCTAATTATAATGAGAAATCTTTAAACGATGTTTTAGGAATTATGGACGGAGCAATGAGAAGTATAAAAACAACTTCTGAAGCAACTAAGATTCTGAAGGAAAAATCAAGGCAGATGGATGAAATTTTAAGTATGATAAGTAGTATTTCTGATCAAACAAACCTTTTAGCGTTAAATGCTAGCATTGAAGCGGCAAGAGCAGGAGAGGCAGGAAGAGGTTTTTCAGTAGTAGCAGAAGAAGTTAGAAAACTTGCTGAGAATAGCAAGAAGTCTTTAAATGATGTAGACATTATTGTTAAGGAATTTAAAGAGAAAACTCTACAGGTGGAAACACTGATGGAAGATAATAATGAAAAAATAGAATTTGGAAATAAGATATTAAGTGAAACTGTATCCAATGTAATAAATATGATAAATAAGCAAAAGTTATCAGGTGAAAATATCAGAGAAGTTAATGAGTTAATGAATAACTTACTAGAGGAAACAGGAAGCGTTGTTGTGTTTAATTCTAATATAGTTGAAACTACAGAAAATACACTAAGTGGATTTGAAGTTGTAGCAGACTCAGTTAGTAAGAGTGCTGAGGCAAGTGAAGAAATTGCTAGCAGTGCTGAAAAATTAAAGCTTACTGCCATTGAAATGAATGAATTGGTAAGGTAAACAATAACACAAGTTTTATAAAAAGCTTATGTGAAAAAACATATTAAATAATGAGCTAGCTCATTTTGTTTAAAAACTTTGGAAGCAGATTTTGATTACCACCAAAGCAATTTCCTTAGTCTGAGCAACTGCAAGGTTGATTTACAGCCACTTATAGAAGATGGCAGACTTGAAACTTACAAAATGTTGTTAAAGATGTATTAGGAATTGTTTTATATAAGTTTTAACATGGCTAAAGCCCTTCTTGGCATAGATTAGAATGCCTAAGAAGGGCTTTAAGATTTTAATAAATATATGGTTTATTTTAGGAAGCAATGATTGTTAAACTGGTTACTTATTTAGTATTTTAACAAGTTTGTAATCCAATATTAATTAGCTTATCAATCGGTTTTATTTATTAAAGTATTAATTGTTAATGATGTTAGTTCTTATAAAACTACTTCATTAAGCAGCTTTCTTAATTTTAATTTCTTTTCCTTCTTTTTTCCATTTTGAAAATTCAGCTGCTGCTGTAAAGAGTGCATCAGTAGATGAATTTAATGCAGTTTCAGCAGAGTCTTGGATAACACCTACTATAAAGCCTACACCAACTACTTGCATTGCTACATCTCCAGGGATTCCGAATAAGCTACATGCTAGAGGAATAAGTAGTAGTGAGCCTCCAGCAACTCCAGATGCACCACATGCACTTACAGCAGATAGTACACTAAGAATTATAGCTGTTCCAAGGTCTACTTGAATACCAAGAGTATGAACTGCTGCAAGGGTTAATATAGAAATTGTAATAGCTGCACCAGCCATATTAATAGTAGCTCCTAGTGGAATTGATACTGAGTAAGTATCTTTATCTAAACCTAAATCTTCACATAAGCCCATGTTTACAGGAATGTTTGCAGCTGAGCTACGTGTAAAGAAAGCTGTAATACCACTTTCTCTTAAGCATTTAAACACAAGCGGATATGGATTTTGACGAATGCATACATACACCATGATAGGATTTACCACAAGAGCTACAAATACCATAGATCCAAGTAGAAGTATAAGTAACTTTCCATAGCTAAGTAGGGATGCAATTCCGCTTGTAACAATAGTATCAATTACAAGTCCCATGATTCCAAGTGGTGCAAAGTTTATAACCCATATAACAATTTGAGATAAGGCATCTGAAATATTATTAACCAATGTTTTTGTTGAATCGGCAGCATTCTTTAAAGCAAATCCTAAAAGTACAGCCCATGAAAGTATACCAATATAGTTAGCATTAAATAGCGCTTTTATTGGATTATCAACTAGATTTAAAAGTAAGGCTTTAAGAACATCTACTACACCGCCAGGAGGAGTAACGTTTTCAACTCCAGCAGCAAGAGTTAAACTTACTGGGAACATAAAGCTTGCTACAACTGCTGTTGCTCCAGCTAAAAAAGTTCCTAAAAGATAAAGTACAATAACGGTTTTCATATTTGTTTGGTGACCAGACTTATGTTGTGAGATAGCACCAGTTACTATGAATAATACTAGAGCAGGGGCAACGGCTTTTAAAGCACCAACAAATAAAGAACCAAAAATAGTAATAGGTTTCGCTACACTTGGAGCAGTTACAGCTAAGATAATACCAATAACCAAACCTACAATAATTCTTTTTACTAGACTCAGTCGATTCCATGCGTTCATTAAGTTTTTCATAAAGTTCCTCCTAATTATTATAATTTTGAAATAATTGCACTTTTACACATATTATGAAACATTAATTACAATTGGGGAGTTTGTCCCAAATAGAGAATATAAATGCATTTATGAAGTATTTGTGAACTTATTCTATCATGAATTTAATAAAAAGTGAAGTAAAATTTAAAATTATCTGAAAGTAATTTATGGTAAATATGAAAAGGATATCATATTCATTAATAAAAAGGCGAAATATGACGATTTATCTCGCGGAAGTCTTTTTTTAAATTAGTGATAAAAATATAACCAAATAAAATATTATTTTGAAACTAAAATGTTAAATTATATTGAACATTTATTAGTGGCTTTAAAAACAAGTGTGGTGGTTTCAAAATAAAACTTTAAAAGTTATGAAATTCATTTTGAGTTTTTGTATATGAACACCTTTCGCTAATTATTTTAGGCTTACAAACTAAATTTTATGCACTAAAAAAAGTATGCCAGTGCATACTTTTTTAGTGCATAATCTTTTATTTTAAGTTTTAAATTTAAATTCCTTTAAACAGGTTTTACAGGTAACAGTAATTTTCCCTTTGCCTCTTGGCAATCTCAGCTTTTGTTTACAATAAGGGCATTTAGTTATTTTAAATTCACGTCTTTGATTTATTTTATATCTAAGATTACTAATAAGGGGAGTAACTGCACTAAAATTTAATGGAGCTATATAATAAGGGATTTTTATACCTATTTTATTGAAAATTTTATTAGCATAAGTATAAAATGTATCATATTCCTTCTGTCGCTTATAAGTATTCTTGGAGAATACTCTATATGCTGAGTATATGAAAAGGAATAAACCTAAAGGGGTAGTTCTCTGCCAAAGACTAAAAAGAAAGCTTAAAAGAAATAAAAATATAGAAAGAAAATCAAAACCATAATATTTTCGATTATAATTCATTTAATCACTCCTAATATTGAAGTTTAATTGAAACAATTATAGCTTAAAACTTTATTATATACAATGGACAGAGCTTGAGCAATAAGAATAACATTCAATACTAATTTAGTTGAAGTTCAAGGTCCAACCATAGAAAAATAAATTTATCATTGAAAAGAATATTTTATAAATAAATCATAAAACTTTAAGGCTTAATAAGTGACTAATGTGTTGAAATAATTAAAATTAGACATAAGGAAATAAAATCTTCATAACTAATGTATAAGTAAGATAAATTTTATAACTAAAGCATAAATATAATAATTAAGATATAAATTTACCTATAATATAATAAAATTATTGACCACTAAATCAGGTAAGAGGTATCATAATAAGTAACAACATATATTAAAACTAAGTTGTAATTATGTAATGTTTTAAGGGGTAAGAGAGCTTGAATAGGGGGACTAATATGGAAGAAGCTATTTTAGAAGAAGGTAAGAAATTTCTTGTTTCTTACTTAAGAGGTAGAACAATAAACTATGAAACTATTCATCCCTGGCGTAATTCTTGGGAATTTGTTGTGTTACATTCACTAAGAGTGGAAGGGTATGTTAAAAAACTTTTAAATATAGAAAGTCATCAATTATCTTATGAGGAAGTTTTACTTACAAGATTAGCTGCCATATTACATGATATAGGTAGAATACATATAAGAGAAAACCATGCTACATTAGGAAGAAATATTGTTGAGCAATGGTTAGGAGAACATAAACACATAGCTAATGAGGTACAGAAGGTAGATAGATTACTATATTTAATTGAAAAACATTCTGATAAAGAAGCAGAAGATGATGATTATTGTTTAAAAATCTTACAAGATGCGGATATTTTAGATGAGATAGGGGCTATGTCTATATTCATGACTTCAAACTGGATTGATAAGAATAATCCCTATTTTTTCAGATTGCTTTCGAATAGAATTGAGGGCTTTGAAGTAAACTTTTGTAATGAAGGATTTAAATTGTTAAAAACAGAATCAGCTAAGAAAATTATGGATGAGAAGAAAAAATTCATAACTGATTTTAGTAACGGATTAAAAGAAGAATTATATGGTACAGAGATTTTCGGACAAGGTACTATAGAGGAATATTTTGGGCATCATTAGAGTATTTTGTTTATAGATATGTTAATTTTGTGAATAATGAACTATAATGTAAATATAATGTAAAACAAATTAAGTCCTTTAAACAAATTAAATATACCATAGAGGGATGATGTGAATGGAGTTTCTAACACCTGGCCAAAGATTAAAAAAAATTAGAAAAGAATTAAACATGACTCAAAATGATTTTACAGATGATACAATGACTAGAAGCTATTTTGGCATGATAGAAGTTGGAAAAAGAAACTTAAATAAGAACACAGCAAAGTTAATTATGGAAAAATTAAGATCAAAAGCAAAAGAACTTAATGTTGAAATAAACATAAATGAAAACGATTTACTAATGTCAAGAGAAGAAGAAGCAGGAATTTACTGTAAGGGCAAAATGGAAAACAACCCAACAGAAGAAGATGTTAATTCTGTTATTGAAATTGGTTCTAAATATGGACTAAAAGAAGAAGAAGCCAATGCTTATAAGGTGCTAGGAGATATAAAATATGAAAGCTATCAGTTTTTAGATGCCTTTATAGCCTATAACAATTCTTTAGAGATTTATAAAGAAATAAAAAACATAGACAAACAATGCTACTTAAATAATAGATTGGGTATGTGTAAACACTGTGAGTTAGACTATGTTGAGGCTCTTTTATATTTTGGAAGGGCCCAACAGTATGCAGCAGAAATCAAAGATATTGATACTGAAGTTAAGTGTATATTCAATATGGCTCTTACGTATAAGAAGTTTGGAAAAGTAGAAAAGGCCCTAGAATATATAGAATTATATATTTTTAAGATAGTAAATCTATATGACTACAAGGAAAAAAACATCCAAGCCAACATTTTAAAAGCCAATTGTTTAAATGAACAAGGACATACTGAAGAGGCAATACAGGTTTTGGTGGAAAGGCTTGATGACTCTACTAATATTAACAAAAAAATTGAAGGCACTATTTATAATAATTTAGGTCGTATGTACCTAGAGAAGAAAGATTTTGATAATAGTCTTAAATACTTTAATATTTCTGAAGCTATAAGAGTAGACCATGATGAAGCAAAATTATCTCACACTATTATTGAAAAGGCTAATTTGTATATAGAAAAACAGTTATACACAGAATCAATGTTGCTATTAAAAGTTGGATGCGATTTAGCTAAAAAATATAATGATAATTACTATCTTATTGAAGGATATTACTTATTAATAGATGTTTATGAAAAGTTAAATAGATGTGAAGAAGCAGAAGAGATATATTATAAAATTATAGATTTGGTAAAGGGAAAATACAATTTTTCAGAATTGCTTAAAGCTTATTTAAAGTTAACAGAACTATATATCAAGGAAAATAAAATGGAAAAAGCAAATTATTTTATTAAATTGTCACAAAATATTACTGGAAGTTAGTGGTGATAATGTATTATAATGATAATATAATTATAATATAATTATATTATCATTATATGGGAGGAGGATAATTTATGAAAAAGATAAAAAGATTATCGGCTATTTTATTAGGGGTTACTGTTATTTGCATGGGGTTGACAGTTACACAACAACTAAAACGTTCAGATGACCCAGATCTACAAGGTAGAAGTGTAATTGTTCATATGGCATAATTAAGTAACAATTATTTTCCAACTAAAGAAGAAGAACGCATATACTGTTGTATATGTGTTTAATATTTTATAAGGTTATAAACATGAAGTTAATTATCTCATAACATTAGAATAGTTAGAGAGCCGATAAAAGGATTTCTTTAATAATAATTCTAATAATTTATGGAACAGCCCATATAGAAATATGTGGGCTGTTTTTTTGTTTTCTTGTTTTATAGGGAACCAGAGTTAAAATTTCATCATGGAACCTGTATCATATGGTTCTATTAAAAGTTTATTTAATCTATAAAACAGTCTTTAACTAACTATTAAGTTTATTCAATGACTAGGAAACTATAAATGGCTTCAAAAATATAAAAAAATCAATAAAAATAGTAGCAACAATATTTTTTAAAAAAAATGTTGCCAAGGGGGTGGTTTATATGTATAATAAATACAAGGAGTTAATAATTTGGAAACAAATCCAGATTATTATTTAGAAAAAGTTAATAATTGTATAATGAGTTTAAAGTAAATTTATTATGCAACTAATCAAGTTACATAAATTTTAACATAAATAATAAATAAGAAAGAAAGGAGGGATTGTAGGAGTTAAGATTAGGCAAATCAAGGATTGGGGAGTTTTATGACATGCCTTTTATTTAACTTTTACAAGATTTGGTGTTTAACTTTCAACTTAAAATGGATTGCTTTAAAGAGTACAAATCCAATTATAATTAAAAAGGGGGAAACTTTTATGAAAAAAGTATTAAGTTTAGTAATGGTAACAGCACTTTCAATGAGTTCAGTTGCTTCTGCTGCATCATTAAACAATGAATCAAATGCACAAGGGTTAAGTCCTAAGAAAATGGAAACAATCGAAAAATTTAGAGAAAAATCAGAAAAGAAAGGGGACAAGTTTGAAGTAAAATGGGATAGCAAAAAGAATATTCCAAACTTTATTACAGGAACTCTTTCTGAAAAAGGTGTAGATGATTCAAAAGATGCTGCAGCATTTATGAGCAAGAATAAAGATATGTTTGAGGTAAGTGTTGGAGAGTTTGTAAATGAATCAGTTGAGGTTGACAGCCTAAACAAGAAACATTACAAAAATAAATTGGTTGTAGATGGCATTCCAGTGTACGGAACAGAAGTTATAGTTCACACAAATGAAGATGGAACTGTATACGCTGTTAATGGTAATGTAGAGAGCAATGTAAGCGATAAGGCTTGGAAGAAAGAATTTAAACTTTCAAGTGAAAATGCTATTAAAAATGTATTAAAAGAATTAAATATTAAGGAAAATGAGATTAAATACTCTGCAGATCCTAAGACTGAGCAATATATATATAATGATAATGGTAATTGGATACCTGTTTATTATGTGACAACTCAATTTATGGCACCTTACTATGGAAATGTAAAAAGTATAGTAAATGCAAACACTGGAGCTGTAGTAAAGACAAGAAATGAAATTAAGAAGGTTGCAAGTACTGGTACTGGAACAGGTCTTTTAGCAACAAGAAATTTAAACCTTGACTTAGTAAGTGGAAGATACTATATGAGAGACTTAACTAAGGGAGCAAGAATTGAAACTTATGATGCTAATAGAACAGCAAGATTCCCGGGAACAATAGTTAGTGATGTGGATAATGTTTTTAACGCATCAACTCAGTTAGATGCAGTTGATGTACATGCTAACATGGCTGTAACCTATGATTTCTTCAGAAACAATTTAAATAGAAATAGCTATGATAACCAAGGAGCAGCTATTATAGCAACAGTAAACGGTAGAGATCCACAATATCCAAATGAACCAATGGATAATGCATTCTGGAATGGAACACAAATGGTATTTGGGGATTGTAGTGGTACAACCTTTGCTCATATTGGATCTTCTCTTGATGTTGTAGGACATGAATTTACTCATGCCGTTACAGAAAGAACTGCTGGATTAGAATATGAAAACCAATCAGGTGCGTTAAATGAATCTTTCTCAGATGTTTTTGGATATTTAATTGAAGGACAAACTAGTGACTGGTTAATGGGTGAGGATTGCTATACACCAAATACACCAGGAGATGCTCTAAGAAGTTTATCTAACCCTACTTTATATAATCAACCAGCTCATATGAATCAGTACAGAACACTTCCTAATACATCAAGTGGAGACTGGGGTGGAGTTCATATAAATAGTGGAATTCCTAATAAAGCATTCTATCTTGCAGCAACATCAATTAATGATAATAATAAAATGGCACAAATATATTATAGAGCATTAACTTCATATTTAACTCAGTATTCTCAATTTACTGATGCTAAAAACGCTTTAGTACAAGCTGCTAGGGATTTATATCCAACAGATACTACTATAGCAACTAAAGTTGCTGATGCTTTCGCTAGCGTAGGTATCGGTTCAACTACACCATCAGGCGACACTTACGAGCCAAATAATACAATGAGTGCAGCAACAGCTTTAACAAGTGGAACAGCTTATAGCTCATATATTTATTCGTCAACAGATGTAGATTACTATTATTTAAATAGTACAGCTGGAAGAACTATAACTATAAATTTAACAAATCTTCCAAAGGATTATGAGTTATATTTAGTAAATTCAGCAGGAACAGTAGTTGCTAAATCAGAAAACGGAAGCACAACTAGTGAAAGTATATCTTATAGAGTTCCTACAACAGGAAAATACTATGTAAAGATTGTAGGATATAATGGAGCTTATAGCACCACTACACCTTATAGCTTAAAGGCTACATTCTAGTATAAGTAGCTAACTATAGGGAACTAAAGTTGAGACAAGCTTATACAGGAGCTTGCTTTAGTTCCCTGAAGGCCTTCAAGGTGAATAAGAATAATATTCCAGCTTGAAAGCCTAACCCATGCCCCTAACTTAAGTAAAGCTTTCACAAAATCCCTTATAATATCTTACCCATGGCCACATGAGAACAGTAGTAATACAACTCATGTGGTTATTTTTATTGCAAACAAAGTAATCCCTATTATATACATTTTATTAGAGTTAATGGTACAATTGTAATATTAATACATTATATACTAATTATTCTTGCAAAAATTAATAATCATAATGAAAAGTATGAGTAATTAATAAAGATATTAATAAGAATATTTAATAATTAAGAGGTTGTAATGAATAGATTATGTGTATGCTTAAAGCTTTAAGGGGGAATGAAAATGGCAATTGGGGAGATAACACAAGACGGGGAAGGTAAATACATAAAGAGATTTTTAATTGGACAATTTGAGGTTTTTGACATAGATAAGCAAAACAGAGACTTTAGAGATTACTTTTTTGGCGTTGAGGCTACTCAAATGGAGTCCATGGAGGAACTTAAAGTCCTTAGGTACAACCTTAGGGAGAGAAATATCCAAATGGGAATTCATTTTCCCTTATTAAAAGGTCAGTGGAGAGCAAGGGATCCACAATATCTTTCTAAAGATGCTGTAACTTATGAAGAATCAATAAAGTATATGGAGGAGGAATTTAAAAGATCACAGGATTTTAATCCAGATTATATTTTACTTCATTACCCCAAGCCAGTTATTTTAGACGATGAAGTAGATTGGTCATCTTGGAGATTTTATGATAAAACAGAGTATTACTATGAATCTGAAATATCCTATGAGTTTTTTGAAGAAAGAAGCAGAAATTTTTTTAAAATTTTATGTGATCAAGGAAGAAAATACAACTTTACTCCAGTTTTAGAGTTAGACGGATTAAATAAGTTTATATATGGAACTAAACTTTTAGAAGAGCTATTAGAGGAATATCCTAGCATAAAACTATGTCTGGATTTTGGAAGGATACATATACAAGATTGCATAGACAAGAACTTTAAAGGATTAGAAATAATTAAAAGGTTTGGAAAGTATACTCACTTAGTTCACCTGTGGAATGCTAAGGTAGATTCAAATGGCCACTATCCAGCATTACCTTCGCTTAAAGTTGAAGAAGGCTGGGGAGATATGGGGATATATTTTAATGCTTTAAATAGTGTGAACAATAGTTATAAAGTCTTGTTTGAACATAAGTCAAATTTAATGAGTGATGAAGAATTGGAAGAATGCTATAGATGGGTCAAAGAGCTAGTAAATGGAGGGGAAATTTAAAAATTTCATGACAAATGTGAGTGATAAAAGAAATATTAATATAAGGGATATAAAAGTTCAGGATATTAATAGAAATATGGTACAACAATGTAAGGAGATTGGACCCTTATTTAATAGGAATAGGAGTATAAAATCATGGGAAATAGATTAGGAATGTCGGGAAGTATAATTTATTCAAACCCTGAGCTATATTCGGAGTTGTTTATGGAAGGAATTAAGCATATAGAGATTGGGGAATTTTCTGAGAATGAGGATTTCAATAAGTTCTTGGAAGTTTGCAGGGAAAAGGGTTGCACCTTTGGGATTCACTCCCCCTTGTTACGAAGTGGCAGTAAGTATGATTTGCTTGAAAAGTTTAAATATGATCCTGAAGAAGCTTGGGACATGCTTGAAGCTGAAGCAGAAAAATTATCAGCTTTAGGGGCAGAATACCTATTAGTTCACTTTCCTTATTTTAAGGGGGAAGTGACAGTTAATACAGAGGAGCTAATTGAAGAGGGTTTAAAAAGGTTAAGCTATATTCAAAAAAAGTATGGGATCAAGTTAATCTGTGAACCTAAATTAGGAATAAATCGCTGTAGTGCAGGAATAAACTATCTTCAACAGTTTCCTACAAACATATGGAGAAAATACAATATACAATTATGCATAGATATTGGTGATTACATAATAGCTACAAGTGAAGAGATAGTAAATTGTTTAGAAAAGTGGAAGGATTTCATAGGAGAAGTTCATCTACATAATATACATTACGAAGATAAGGAGTATATTTGGACACCAGTTCATCCATCACAGGAGGACGATGAAAGATTTCATAAGGTTGAAGAGATAATTAAGTTTTTAGCTAGATGTAAAGATGTAACCTTTGTTTTTGAGCATACTCCAGAAACTAAACCAAGCAGAGAATATGTTGAGGAAGGTTTAAAATGGGTAAGTAAAATTATTGATTATGATAAATGTGATTTAGGGGGAAGTTGCAATGGGATTTAATGATTTTTATAGATTTAGTGTACATGCTGCAATTACAAATAGTGAAGGGAAAGTTCTGCTGCTAAAGCAAACTTATAATGATAAGCGATGGGGGCTTCCAGGAGGTGGAGTTGAGCCAGGGGAGACAATACATGAGGCTATTAAACGTGAGTGCAGGGAAGAATTAGGGATAGATATAATAGTAAAAGCTTTTACAGGCTTATATTATCATAAAAGTTTTAATTCTCAGGTTGGTATTTTTAAGTGCGAATTGCCAAAGGAAGCAATTATAAAGCTAAGTAGTGAGCATTCAGAATATAAATGGGAAGACTTACAAGAACTTAGTGAAGTTCAAAGGTTGAGAGTTGAAGATTCCATAAATTTTGCTGGCAATGTTGTTAGTAGAGCTTTTTAAAATATATGTAAAGGTAAGGAAAGCCAAGATTTAGATTAGCATTAACCTAGCTTGTTTTGGTTTATTTAAGACTTTGTGGATAAATATAGAGATTTCTCAATATAGTGGGAATCAGTAAAAAGTTATATAAAAGGTTATTCTTGAAAGGATTAAAGGGAGAGAGTTTATGAGTATTAGATTAGGACAAATTAAAAAAGAAGTTACCATGTTTTTGATAATTACTTTTGTAATAACCTTCCTTATGGGAGTAGTTATGTTTTTTATACTAAAGAGTAACAACAACATTAAAGCTGACACTTTTGGATTACTACAGATGTTGTACCCAGCTTTAGCAGCTATAATAGTGCAGCTTCGTTATGATAAGGAAAATGTACCTAGGGGGTTAATGAGATTTTTCAAAATTTATATTGTCACCTTTGTCTTGGCTATGGGAATTTTTGCAGTTGGAGTATTTGTCTTTCCCACGAAGGTAGATGTTGTATTAAATGGATTAATAGTTATAGCTAGTTTAATCACCTTTATTATGATTTGCAGTGGAAATCCTGTTGCGTATGAGAAAATAAATATGGTGCTTACAAAGAATTTTAAGAAGGTGGCTCTGTTAGGTTTATTATTTTTAGGTCTTAAAATAATAACTATTATGTTTAGTGTACTTATTTATGGTGGATTAGATGAAACCTTCAAAGAACTTGTTCCTAAAATTATATTATCCATAGTTAATATACCTTTTGGGATTGCTTTATCTTACATAATATTCTTCGGTGAAGAATTGGGGTGGAGAGAATATTTACAAGTTAGACTTCAAATTCTTTTCGGCAAGAAAAAAGGGGTTATTATATTAGGTTTTATATGGGGAATATGGCATTTACCTCTTTGTTTTATGTTATATAGTCCAGAAACTCCTATATTTTGTGTAATAAGTCATGTGTTTTACTGTATGTTTGCTGGTATATTCCTAGGATATGTATATATGAAAACTGAAAATCTTTGGTCAGTAATAATTATACACTTAATTAACAATACTTTAGCAGTTAGTTTTAATAATGGGGGATATACCCAGGTTATTTCACCAATGGACTTAGTTGCGGGAATAGTAATAAGTGCTATTGTATTTTTACCTTTTATCTTTACTAAAGAATACAAAGGAGAAATTCATGAGAGTAAAATAGGGAATTCAACGAATTTTTATAAAGAATATAATAATTTATAAGAAAACTGCAGCGATTAAAATAGAGAGGGAAATAATATGGAGATTATACAAATGGCTGCCAATATATGTGCATTTGTCATAGTATTTCAGATAACCACAATTATTCATGAGTTAGGACACGCTATACCTGCAAGAATTTTTAGCAAGGATAAGGTTGCAATTTATCTTGGGGTGGGTAATAGTAATAGAAACTTTAAAATTGGAGGGCTTCAAGTAGTACTTAGAGGTTTTCATCCACTTACAGGCTTTGTTTCATGGAATGGAGAAAAACTCACAAGGTCTGGAAAAATAATATCCTCTTTAGGTGGACCATTGATATCTTTAATGGTAGGAATAGGTTCGATACTAATAGCAGGAAAGATGTCAAATACTATTTTAAATAATCTATTTACCTTTATAGCTTATTACAACTTGTTCCAATTTATTGTTACTGCAATTCCATTTAAATATCCAAGTTGGTGGGGTGCATATGGTGGAACTACAAGTGATGGGTATAAAGTTTTAACACTTTTGAAAGAAAAGGCTGAACCAACTAATTAAGATTGAAGGTGATAAAATGGTTACTAATATATATTTAGTTCGTCATGCTCATTCAACCTATACTCCTGATGAGTTAAATAGACCACTATCTAGTAACGGATTTAAAGCTACTGAGAAAGTTACAGCTTTATTATTAGGTGAAAGTATTAGTCATATTATAGCTAGTCCTTACAAAAGAGCAATACAGACTGTAGAGGGACTAGCCAAAACTTTAAACTTAGGTATTCAAATAGAGGAAGCTTTCAGGGAAAGAATGTTATCAGAAAAACCCGTAGAGGATTTTGAAAACTCTGTAATGCGAGTTTGGCAGGATCTTACTTTCGCTTTTGAGGGTGGAGAGTCTGGTTTAGAAGCTCAATTAAGAGGAGTTAAGGCTATTTTAAGGATTTTAAGGGAATATAGTGGGAAAAACATTGCAGTTGGAACCCATGGAAATATAATGGTTTTGATAATGAACTATTTTAATAAAAGCTATGGTTACGATTTTTGGACTACTCTTGAAATGCCTGACATCTATAAACTTAGCTTTGATGGAGAAAAGTTAATGGAAGTCCAAAGAATTTGGAAAGAAGATTAATAGTAAAAAGGAGAAATAAAATGTTAGTTTGGATAAATGGAGCTTTTGGCTCAGGAAAAACTCAAACTGCTTTTGAGCTTCATAGAAGGATTCCTAATTCTTATGTGTATGATCCAGAGAATGTGGGTTTCTTTATTAGAAAAAATATTCCCAAAGGACTAGAAAAAGGTGATTTTCAAGACTTTCAAATGTGGAGAGAGTTTAATTTTTCTATGCTGAAATATATTAATGATAACTACAAAGGAATACTAATTGTGCCCATGACTGTAGTGAATCCACAGTATTTTAAAGATATTGTAGAGAAATTAAGAGCAGAGCATATTGAAGTAAAGCATTTTGTTTTATGGGCCTCAAAGGAAACCTTATTTAAAAGGTTAAGAAGTAGGGCGGAGGGGAAGGAGTCTTGGGCTGCAAAGCAGATAGACAGGTGCATGGAAGGCCTTTCAAAGGACATATTTAAGGAACACATTCATACAGACAATTTATCTATTGATGAAGTAGTGGAGATAATAGCCTGTTCATCAAATATAAAATTACTTTCAGACAATAGAGGGGAATTTGCAAAAGCATGCCAACGTGTTATAGTAAAATTGAAACATATAAGAGGTTAGATGTGGGACTGATATAGCAAACGAATATGATTAAATACCCCTGTAGAATGTATAAAATTGATACATCCTACAGGGGCATTTTAACTTTCTATATTAAACTGTTTTAGATTTTCAAGGCAAAATCTATTGCTGTCATTTTTAGAACCATTAATGGGATCGAGGTGAATTTGAATATAAGCTAAGTATGACGTTGAATCCTTGTAAAAAAGCATTATTAAAAATACAATATGGTATATTGTTACAGTAACTTTATGGTAAAATAGAATATAAAAGTATATTACCATGAGATTAAAGAGTAGGTGAGTAAAATGAGATTATTCCATGTAAGTGAAGAGAATAATATTAAAATATTCCAGCCAAGGCTACCCTATAGAGATGATTTAGATAAGAGCAAGGGGCTTGTATGGGCAGTTAATGAAGAGTGTCTACCAAATTTTTTAACTCCTAGAGAGTGTCCAAGAGTTGCCTATCATTGGGGCTCTTTATCAACTAGTGAGGATAAGGATAAGTATTTCACATCAAAGTCTTGTAATCATGTTGTAGCCATAGAATATAAATGGTTTGAAGTTATGAAAAATACAACCTTATACTTATATGAATTTAGCCCTTCGAAGTTTTACCTTCAGGATGAAACTGCTGGATATTATGTAAGTGAAGCAGCAGAAGTTCCAATTAATCAAATTATTATTGACGATATTTTTGCAGCGCTATTTAAGAGAAATGTAGAACTGCGGGTGGTAGATAATTTATGGCATTTAAGCAGTGAAATTCAAAAGACTTCCTTAAACTGGTCAATGTGTAGAATGAAAAATGCTACTCCATTATAGTATTGTGAATGGAGTAGTATTATAGAAAGTTACATATAATTTAGCTAGTTATAGAGTTTCAGGATGACGTTTTATTTTAAGCATATCTAAAATTTAAAAAGAGAACCAAGGTAGATTTAAGATATGATATAAGACTACATTTTGGTTCCTAAATCATATAGTTTACTTAACAAATTTCTTTGCATCATCATAGTTAACCTTAAAATAGCCTTCAGGTAACTCACCTCTTAAACTAGTGTAAAGTTCATCGTTAAAGTATATAGCAACTTTATCAACGCCTAAGTTATAGCCATAGGTGGAGAGTAGCATAGCAAGAAGTCCACTTTCGGTAGCATTCCCTAAAGTCATGTGGTTAACATATGAATCTGAAAATACCACTGTAAGAAGTTTTTTATCTCTATCCACCTTTGCAGATTTAATTTGTACTTTACTTGTTAGAGTTAAAAAGTCCATACTGTAATTTTGGTTTTGCAGTTCTTTGGTTAAAGCTTTAATTATGGCATTATCCTCTACAGGAATAGTTGTATCTACATAATACATTGCAAGTTCACTGGTGTTAAAGAAATATAATCTGCAATTAGTATCTTTTATTGAAGGTTTATTTTCATTAGGGGTTACGCTACCTGGTTTTGGGTCATTTGGCTTTTCAGTAGTTGGTTTTTCTTGCTGATTATTGCCAGGGGTATTAGAGTTCGAATTATTGTTAGTTGAGTTATTAGTACCCTGATTATTAGAGTTTTGGTTGTTAGAGTTTTCGTTATTAAGATTTATATTGTTGTTATTTTCATTTTTTACCTGTGTATTACTTTTACAACCACTTACAAGAAAAGTGAAAAATAATAGTACAGTTATAAGAATAAAATATTTTTTCAATTATAACCTCTCCTAAGTTTTAATATTTATATATTTATTATATTACAAGAGGGGTTTAGGTTGACCTAATTTTATAAAGTAATTAAGGAGGGTATCATGGAATACAAGTTTATTGGGGAAATTTTTGAAGAGGGGAAAAGGCTATTTATTAAAGTTCCCTTCAATGTATGGGAAGTATGTGAGAAAAAAGGAAATATACCTGCTAAAGTAGTAGTTAATGGCTTTGATTATGAGTGTAAGCTGATTCCAAAGGGAAATGGAACTTACTATATACCAGTAACAAAGACAGATTATAAGAATATTTCTGCAAGTGAAGAATTGAGAATATCTTTTCAAATGATTTCTGAACTTAGTAGAATTAATAAAAATAGTCCATATAGCTTAGAAAATCCAATAAGAAGAATAGATACCATTAAAGTCCTTGAAGACACAAAAGAAGGACTATGTTGTCAAGGATGTATTGCTATGCTTTCAGGAGAACCCTTTGAGAAGGTAGCTGATTTAATGGGAAATAAAAAAGGACAAGGTTCTATGAGTAAGGTTATAGAAACTTTAAATTACTATGGAATTGCTCATTCAAATAAAATGGTTTATACTCTAAAAGAGGGAGACAAACTTCCAGATTGCTGCATTGTAAATTCTAAAGGTCATTTAATGGTTTTCTTTAAAGGAAAGTTTTATGATTCAGACAGGGGTATACTACAAGACTTTGAATTAAGTAAGATTACTGGATTTTTAGAAATATTTTTATAGGTACAAGTAAAATATCTAATAGATAAAATGAGAGGGGCTTAAGTATGATTTTTAACTATGAATTAGGACTTAAAAAAGAACATATGGAAAACAGGAAGGTAAATTACAGACAAGCAGTTAGAGGGATTATTTTCAAAGATAGCAAAATTTTAATGGTACATACAAATAAAGGTGATTATAAGTTTCCAGGGGGTGGAGTAAATAAGGAAGAAGCCTTTGAAGAAGCATTAATGAGAGAAGTTTGTGAAGAGACAGGATATACAGTAAATAATGTACTGGGAAAAATGGGAGTAATGGTTGAGAGAAAAATTGATGACTTTGATGGAACTTCAATGTTTGAAATGACCTCTCATTATTATTTATGTGAAGTGTCTAATACAAAGACAGCTCAAAACTTAGATGATTACGAGGCAGATTTAGATTTTCAGCCTATATGGCTGTATATTGATGAAGCAATAAAAATAAATGAAGAAATACTTAAAAAGGATTCTAATGATAGAAACCCTTGGGTGGATAGAGATACTTTAGTCCTAAAAGAGCTGAGAAAAATAAGGGGTTAGAAAGAAGAGGGTAGGTTATGAGAAAAATAAATCAATTAACCAGTAAAACAAAACAGAGTATATTAGATTATCTATACAAAGATGAAATGTATAATTCAATATTAATAGAATTAATTGAAAATAACTCTGAAAACTTTGGAGAGCTATTTATAAGTGAAGATAGTAAAGAAATAACAGGTATACTTCATATAAAAAATGATGGAAATTCTGATTTCACAAGCTTTCATTATAGTACTGAACAAAGCTTAAAAGCCATTGCAGAGGAATTTAAAGGTCTTAATTACAATAAAATACTACTTGCAGGAACATTAGAGAAGGTTACTGCTTTACTTTGTCTTCTAGGAGATAAAAGAAAGCCAGAACAAAATATCTTTTACAAGTTAAATCCTGAAAAATACAAAGAGATTTCTAAAAATTACAGAACTAAAATTAGACTGGCAACCTTAAAAAAAGAGGATATAGAAAAGGTTAAAAAGTTTACAGCGGCTTTTTTAGAGGCGAAAACAGAAGAGGAAGTTAGAAGTATTACTAATGATGATAAAATACTGCCAAAAATGAAATCAGGTGTTTACCTTTTAGAATATGAAGGTAAAGCCATAGGAATGGCAAGGTTTATAGGAAAAACCAAGAATTATGCAGAAGTTACAAGTGTTTATATAGATGAAAGCTACAGAAATAGGGGATATGGCAAGGAACTAATTGGACATATGATTCACATTGCGCTTAAGGAAAATAAAACACCTGTATTAGAGGCATGGCAGACAAATATGGCAGCTAGAAACACCTATGAAGCTATGGGTTTTGAAGAAAAAGGAAAATATGCCTTTGAGTTTCTTACTTAGGTGAAAGCTCTAGCAATAATTTATATACGATATAATGAAAGACATTTTAGTATTGCTCTCAAAAGAGAATAAGTAAGATATATTTTTAATACATCAGGGGGATACCAATGAAAAATAATTTAATAAGATTACACAATTACCTTAAAGGATTAACACCAGTTAAATTTATTATTACTATACTCATTATGAAAGTTTTATTTAATTTACTCATGACGCCAATAGGTATTTTATATACTACAAATATTGGAGCAGTAGGTGGACCAATTGAAAATAGTGTACCAGATTTGGAGATGTTTATAATTGGAGTAATTATAGTCCCCATAATTGAAAGTTTTATTTTTCAATTAGGAATTATAAGAATTCTTCAAGATTTCCTAAAAGTAAAAAACAAAAAAGTGATAATACTCATATCTGCAATTATTTTTGCAGCCCAACACTGGTATAGTCCATTTTATATATTGTTAATGATTTTCCCAGGAATAATTTATGCATATACATTTATTATTTATGATGATAAGGAGTATCATCCATATTTAATGATAGTTGCAATACATGCTTTAAATAATTTAGCTACGCTTTCATTGAGCTTAATTTAAGTTTTAACTCAGGCACAAATTAAATAAATTGAATAGAGGTAAAAAATGATTAACTTTAAAACAAAAAATGGGACTTTTAATTTTAGAACTGCAGGAATTTTATTTCATGATAATAAAGTACTTATTCATCGTAGAATAAATGACGATTTTTATGCATTACCTGGAGGAAGAGTAGAAATCCTTGAAGATACTGAAACTACTATTATAAGAGAAATGGAAGAAGAGTTAGGAGTTTATGTTGAAATCGAGAGATTACTATGGGTATGTCAAAGCTTTTTTGGCAGCGATGATAGCAAATACCATGAAATTTGTTTTTATTATCTAATTAATTGTAAAGATAAGGAATCAATTACTAAAGAAGATGTATTTTTAGTATCAGAACATGATAAAACCTTTGAATTCAAGTGGGTTCCAATAGGTGAAATACAAAAGGAACCTTTCTATCCTACTTTTATAAAAAACAGATTAGGGAATTTACCTACTACTATTGAAAGCATTATAGACTTTGAAGAATAAAAGAGTGATTATGAAATAAATTTAAGATTATTGGAACTTAAGAGGGATCATGATTATTATTTTATAAAGCAAGTGAATTTTATAAAGATGATATAAAAAGGCTGCCTCGTAGTGCATAGCTCTGCATTATGAGGCAGCTGTTCAATTATAGGAACCAAAGTCTCCACTTAACTTATATAGTATATTTACCTTGATTTTATTAAAGATTTATAATTGATTAGAAGGTTGGAATGCTTTTAAATTACCATCCCTAGTCATAACAGCAATAACTATAGAAATAGCTAAATTAAATGGACTATTTAATATTAACTTGATTGATTACTTCAAGAACTTTCTCTACTATTATTTCAGGGCAATATTGATGGATATTATGACCTGCACCATTGACTAAAGTAAATTCTCCCTTAGAGCTATAGGATGCTTTAGATTTATTTAGTTCTTGTAATAAGTTTTCAAAAGTTATAGCCTCATTTTCTATAATTCCAGCGTTAATTAAGTTATTTATTTCAGGGGTTCCATCTCTTCCTAAAACCTTCAACGGAATATCTAAGCCCATAGAACCTAAAGTTTCTACTTCTTTTCCACTATCAATCATATTTTCAAGTTCTGAGGACGTTGCTTTGTACAAATCAGGTTTAATTATAAAGTTTTTTATTTTATCCTGTATGCACACTGGAAAGTTAAGTTGCCAAGGTGCTAATTTAGGATTAACTTCTTTAATAATTTGATCCTCACTCATACTTCCCATATGTCTCATTCTTTTTAAAGCCCTAGCTGTAGGGTAGGTAGACTGAATAGAAGGCAGAGATCTTTTTAGTTCTTCTACTTTGTACATTTCAATTGGACTTGAATCAACTAAAACTAAGCCAGAGACATAATTAGGAAATAGTTTAGTAAAATGTAAAGCACATATACCACCAAAAGAATGACCCACTAATATTATAGGTTCAGTTATATTTTCTTTTTCTAACAGGAGCTTTAAATTTTTAGAAATTCTTAAGCTTGTACACTTATTAGTTGTTAAAGCACTGTTACCATAACCTTCTCTATGGTACAAAATAACTCTTGCAACTTTTGAGATTTCATTAGCAATATTACTCCACTCATAAAAAGAGCAACCCATTCCAGTTTCCAAGACTACCACAGGACCATAATTTCCTAAAGTGCATAGCTCTATGCTTGTAGTTTCAATATTTATAATTTTTGTATTCATAACATATCTTTAGGTCAAATATTAAGTATATTTAACCTAAATACTCACCTCTTCCCCTTATACCTATACTCAAATTTATATAAAAAATTTAAACTTATGGATATATAATATCATGAAATGTAAATAATTCACACAATTGTGTATAATCTGATAAATAATCAGTGGGTTTATAGTTATCTGTAAGAATATAACTTATAATATAATAAAAGGATATGGTTGGAAGTTAAAGTTTCAAAGTTAAGAGGTAAAAAGACTATAAGGAAAATGTATAAATTGGGGGTAGTATTATGATAAAACTTATACTAATAAGGCATGGGGAGCCGGACTACAGTGATGTAACAGAAAGAAGTTTTAAAGGGCATGGAATAGATCTAGGACACCTTACACCAGCAGGAGTAGAGCAAGCAAAGGCTGTGGCTAAGGATGAAAGGTTAAAAGGGGCAAGTATTATTGTGTCTTCACCTTATACAAGAGCTTTGCAGACAGCTGCAATTATATCCAAAGAAACTTCACTGGATATAAACATTGAACTTGATATCCATGAGTGGTTACCAGATTTAACTTATAATTACGTTGACGATGAAATAGTTAAGCAGGCTGCAAGAGAATGTACCCTTTGTAAGGGAGAATATGATGAGAAAGATTCGAAAGGATGGGAAAAACTTAGCACTGTTGCAGGCAGATCCTTTAAAGCTTTAGAAAAATATTTAGATTATGACAAGATAATCGTAGTAACTCATGGAGTTGTGATGAGGCAATTTAAATTTCAACCCTCAATACCATACTGTGGAATTGTGGAAGTAGAGTTTCATAAGGATTACAAATGGAGTGGATGGGTTGAGAATTAGTGATAAACTAAATGGAAGTTTTCGAGGGGGTGATTAGGTGAAAGAGGTTTATGTTTCTACTTTAAAAGATGAGTCAGAGAAAATTCTCAAGCTGGCTAAGGAGATGGGGTTAGGGTTTGAAGTCCAGAGTTTTATTCAGCCATACTCTATAGGTGATTATAATAGAAAACTTGAAACTATAAGGTGTAAGTTAGAACACATACAGCAGGTATCTTTACACGGACCTTTTGTTGATTTATTTACAGGAAGCAGAGACCCTAAAATAGTTGAAGTAGTGAAAAGTAGATTTTTGGATGCCTACTATACTGCTAGGAGCATTAAAGCTAAACACTTAATATTTCATGCAGGATATGTACCAAAGGCATTTTTTCCTATACAGTGGCTAGAAACTTCAGCAGAATTTTGGAAGGATTATTTAGAAAGTATCGACCATGATGTTGAAATATATATTGAAAATGTGTGTGAAGATCAATGGGGGACTATAGCAGAGCTAATAGAAGTAGTTGATAGTCCTAGGTTTTCTGCTTGTCTTGATATTGGACATGCTAATGTAAATTCATCAGTACCATTAGAACAATGGATTAAAGGGTTAAATAAACATATTAAGTATGTACACTTACATAATAATTATGGTATTTCGGATAATCACTATGGTTTGTGTAATGGGGATATTGATATTTTAAAAACTTTAGAATTGCTTGAAACATATGCACCCAATGCCAAATGGTCATTAGAAACTAAATTAGAAGAAACAGAAGAATCTATATTATTTTTATCTAAAAATGGGTTTATTTAGATAAATGCTATTATTAACTAGTTGGTAAAGGAATAGAGAGTTTAGAACCATGGGAAAAGACAACGTATAAAAATAAAGTATGAGGGGGAATGGTCATGGAAAGAGTGTTATCAAAAAGTAAGATAATCGTAGAATTAGAAGAGAAAATTAACAAAGGAAATAGGGAAGCTCTTCATGAGTTTTGGGATAAAATTAAAGATGAAGGAGCTCCAATTATTGAGAATATAGAAGGTGATTCTGAAAATGCTTTAGTAACTTTTGTTTTCAAAGCGGATGAAGAGGTTGAAAATATAGTACTTATTCCTCCCGTTGGAATGATGAACTTCCTTGAAAATAAAATGGAAAGACTGCTTAAAACAAATTTATGGTATGCCAGCTATAAAGTGAAAAATAATCAGCGTTTTAGATATTCTTTTTCACTTAATGATTCTCTTGATGCTGATTCTAATGAAAGATGGGATAAGTTAATACATGATGAGTTTAATAAAAATAAATTAGTTTTTAGAGGGCAGAACGGAGAAAAAGATGAAATTGTGTCTTATGTGGTAATGCCAAAAGCTGAGGAGCATTTTTGGGTAAAGGAAAGAAGTGATACACTAAAGGGACGCTTGCATGAATATGAATTTCAAAGTGAAAACTTTAAAGAAGGACGTAGAGTTAGAATTTATACTCCTCATGATTATAAAAAAGATGATAAGCCTTATAAGTTTTTAACTTTAACTGATGGAGATGAATATATCAATGTTCTATCAGCAGTACAAGTGTTAGATAATTTAATTAGTGATGAAAAAATGCCTCCAATAGTTGTGATATTTATAGACTCAACTGAAACTAGAGGAGAAGAATTACGTTGTAACGATATTTTTGGAGACATTGTAGTAAAAGAATTAATTCCTTGGGTTAGAGAAAAGTATAATATTTCAAACAAGGTAGATGATGCTATTATTGGAGGTCTTAGTTTAGGCGGATTAACTGCTACATATTTAGGGTTAAAACATTCAGAAGTATTTGGTAATGTACTTTCACAATCGGGATCTTATTGGTACAAGCCAGAAAGTTATGAAGGTTCAGACCTTGATTGTTGGCTAAGTACTGAATTTAAGTCAGTAGATAAATTGCCTCTTAAGTTTTATTTGAATGTAGGTGTTCTTGAACATAAAGAAGGTATGATTGGTACAAATATAAAATTAAAAGATGTATTAGTTTCAAAAGGGTATACAGTTAATTTTGAATATTTTAATAGTGGCCATGATTATTTATCCTGGGGAGAAACCTTAGCTAATGGACTAATTTCATTAATTGGATAGATAAAATAAAAGGTGATATTTGGATTAAAGTATTATGTTCTCATACTATATATAAATTTAGTGTGTTTTTAGGAAAACTGTCTTAAGCATATGAAGGTAAGGGATTTCGTTAGAAATCAACCAATAGGTGAGAATAAAAACATCTTCTAAAATTCGATATTTATTAAAGAAATCATGGAGGATAATATATGAAAGTATTAGTTATGGGAGGAACTGAATTTGTAAGCAGTTCTTTAGCAAAACATCTTATAGCTAAAGGGTATACTGTGGACATTTTCACAAGAGGGATTAAGGAAATTAAATATGAAGGCATAAGAAAACATCTAAAGGGTGATAGAAAATTAATTGAAGACTTAGAAAGAAATCTTTTAGGAGAAAGTTATGACTATGTCTTTGATATTTCAGCCTATGTTAAAGATGATGTAAAAAATCTAATTGAAGTTCTAAATAGAGATAATTTAAAAAGATATGTGTTTTGTAGCTCAGGAGCAGTATACATACCTTCAGAGGAAATGATTACTGAAGACTTTACTAGAGGAGAAAATTATAATTGGGACGCCTATGGATACAATAAAAAGGAAGTAGAAGATTACCTCTTTGAAGTGTGGGAAAAAGAAAAGTTTCCTATAACTATATTTAGACCAACTTATATATATGGAGAAGAAAACAACTTATATAGAGAAGCTTATTTCTTCGATAGGATAAGTGACGGGTTAGATGTTCCTATACCAAGTGGGGATAAGAAAACTCAATTTATTCATATCAGTGACTTAGTTCAAGTCTTTGAAAGCGCTGTAAAAACAGAGAAATCTATAGGACAAGCATACAATGTAACTCACCCTGAAATTGTAACTTGGAATGACTTAGTAAAAACTGCTATGGGAATAGTTAACAAGAAGGTTAATATTGTAGAAGTTGATGAGGAAAAAGAAAATATAAATACAAGAGAGTACTTTCCCTTTAGAAATGTTACCTATTTACTAAACACAAAAAAAGCAAAAGACCATGGATTGTACATGCCAAAGCTTACCCTAGCTGAAGGGATGGAGCTAGCTTATAATTACTATTACAAAAACAAGCCTAAATTAAAAGATACTAGAATGAACAAGATCGAATTAGTATTAAAAAGGAGATAAATTAAAAGCTATCTTTGCTTATGATTGAAGATAATCAGTCTTCATTTTATTAGCAAGGGTAGTTTTTATTTTGGAACTGCGTTTCGCTTACAAATATTCAGTTATCATTTACAAACATGGCATCTCGTATTACTATTAAGCTTTCAAAAAGGTGATTTACTGTTATAAATATATTTTTTAATGTTAAACGATAAAAAATACTTGAAATACATTAATTAACATGTTATGATAAATATATGGTAAATAAAGGAGGTTGATTTTATGAGTCAAAACAGTATCAAAATTAAAAAAATTAGTAAGGCAATGCTAATGTTTGTCAGAGTTATGACTTTAGTGCTTGTAACTTTAGCAGTATATTTTACTGTTAAAAGCTTCTCTATCAATTATGATAATGGATTATTTAGAGAGTTTACTGCACTTTTTGTGTCCTCCATGGATGCACTACTTATTATTGCTATTTTAGCAGTGGTATCCAACTTGTTAAAATCTATAGAGAAGGATTACTCACCTTTTAATATTAGTAATGTTAAAAAGTTAAAGGTTTTATCAGGTCTTCTTCTTGCATTTGAACCAGTACATTTAATTTCAACAAAAGTTGTTCAGTCAATACGCCCGCTAATTTTAGAAGGTGGAACAAGGGTTACTTCATTCATATCTTTTGGTGGTGTATTCTTTGCAGTAGGACTGGTTGTATTTTGTATTGCTTTAATATTTGAATATGGTATAGAACTTCAAAAGCAATCAGATGAAACTCTTTAAGGAGGATATGATATGGCTATTATTTTAAGACTTGACCGAATGATGGCACACCGTAAAATGTCATTAAATGAATTAGCTGAAAAAGTTGGAATTTCTAACGTTAATCTTTCGAACATTAAAACAGGAAAAGTAAGTGCAATACGATTTTCCACTCTTAATGCTATTTGTAGAATACTAGATTGCCAACCAGGAGATATTTTAGAGTATAACCCTGATACTGAGGATTAAATTGTTAAATCCGTATCTATAGTTACCGAATTTTTTAAAAGGATATTCTATAATTAAATTAACTTAATGATAAAAGAAATTTTTTAGAAGTAATTTATTTTCAGATTTACTTATTAGGCAGGTTAGGCTAAGAATATTTTACTAATTTAAATGGAAAATATAAATAAAGAGTATTTAGATAAAAGGAGATGTAACTATGAACGGAATTAATTTAATGGTTGAAGAACATAAATATATTAAAAGAATGCTGGTAGTTTTAAGAAAAGCAAGCTATGGAATTTTAAAAGGGGCAGAGGTTGATTATGAGGATTTCGAAAAGATGATTGACTTTGTTAGAAGTTATGCAGATAATCATCACCATGGAAAAGAGGAAAAAATTCTTTTCAACCGAATGGTAACTGAAATTGGAGGTCCTGCTGAAAAGTTAGTTAACTTAGGAATGTTGGTAGAGCATGATTTAGGAAGACTTCATATGAAAGAATTAGAAGAAGCTTTAGGAAGAGTAAAAGCTGGAGATGATGAAAGTAAGGTGGATGTAATTGCAAATGCAGTTTCATACACTCATTTATTAACTAGGCACATAGACAAAGAAGACAGCACAGTTTACACTTTTGCTAATAGAAAATTGAGTGGAGAAACATTAAGCACTATTGATATTGAATGTGAAGCCTTTGAAAAAGAAATGGAAGAAAAGAATATTCAACAAAAATATATAAATATATTAGAAGAATTAGAAAAAAAATACGTATTATAATTTAAATAAGGACTGATTCTTGAAGTAACAAATTTAAGAGCAGGTTAGTAAAAATAAGTTCATTCACTATTAAGTGGGTGAACTTATTTTTATGGCTAGTTGTAAAAAAATAACTTATAATATAATTAGAGGGAAAATATTAAATAAGGAATAATATAATATTCACTTATTATAGATAAATCACATATATAGGTATTAATAAAGGGAAAGGGGTCTAATATGGGGAGATTAAAATTAAAAACAATAGGAATAATACTTTTGCTGACAGTGTTTCTAGTAGGATGTTCTGGGGGAGGTTACAGAACCGTCATGTCCTCAGAAAATAGTACAAATAATAGAACTGAAATGACTTATTCAAGTTTTAAAGGAAGTAAGTTCACTTCATTAAAACTTAAACAGGGAGACATACTAGATTTGGATGTTGAGGTAGTTACAAGGGAGGGCAATCTAACAATATCTTTTATTGACGAAAGTAATAAGGAATTGTTTAAGATTGAAAATCCTAAAGAACCAGTGAAAAAAAATATAAAAGTTGATCAGGATGGAACCTATAAAATAAAAGTTGAAGGGAACCATAAAGGGAGCTATAGAATTAATTGGAATGTAAAAGCAGATGATTAATAAGGTATTTAAAAATGCCTAAGGGAAATCTCGATAAGATTTTATATTATCGAGATTTTAATTGTTAAGATGTTAACTAAGTGGGTTTTACATAAAGAGTAAGGTGTTAATGGGAAATAGCAAACCAAAGCAGAGCTTTAATTTTCATAGTAAGTATGTAAGGTGAAAGTAAAATTTTAAAATTTTAAAATAACTTGTTATTAAGAGGTTAATAAGCACTTTTAAAATTGTTATTTTTATGATTTTAATATATAATTAACTCATTAAATTATATAAGTTGACACATTATTATTTATACGTTACAGAACTGTTTAGATCAACTTATAATAAAAGTAAATAGGCGTATATTTTATCTGGATTTTTTTATTGGCTCTTAATATTAGAACTTAAACTAAGATGATTTACAAAATATCCTATATTGACAGCTTTAAGACTTTTAGGGATGTACTAAATAAGTATTGACTAAGTGGGGATATATTAGAGAAATAATAAAGTTACAGTAATTCACAGGGAAAATTATTTTTTTGGAATAATTTTAAGAGATAATTTGGAGGAATTAATATGGACAAGTGGGATTTTTCGAATTTAGGAGATGAAATTTGGTCTACAGTTCAGGATGCATTAAATACTAGAGATTTTACTAGACTAAAAGATGAAATTCGTTTTACTGCAGAGAACACTTTAAATGAAGTAAGAAATAATTTTAGGCCAAATTATAATGGTCCTAGAGATAGGGGTAACTATACTGAACAATGGTTTGATAAGCAACAAGTGATGAAAAATCAAAGTGTTAATAACACACAAATTGCTAAAAAACCTGCAGGAAATGTTTCTGGTATCTTATACATGGTATTTGGATTTACTGGAACAGGGTTATTTGGTGCAACTTCTTTAGTATATGGAATTATTAATCTTGCTTTGGGCACTTTTTCATCCATTGGTGCTATTGGGTTTGGAGCTTTATTTTTACTATCACTAGGAAGTTTATCCATGGCTTTAACAGGAGTTAAGTTAAGAAAGAGAGTGAAACGTTTTAAGAAATATGTAAGACAGCTTAGAGGGCGTAATTACTGTTCTATAAAAGAACTAGCTTCTCATATTGGGGAAACAGATAAGTTTGTGGTAAAGGATTTAAGAAAGATGATTGACTTAGGAATGTTTCCAGAAGGTCATATTGATAACAATGAAACCTATCTTTTATTAAATTATGAAATCTACGAGCATTATCAAAGAACTCAAGATGAGCAAAGAAAGCAAAGTGAACAAGAAGCTAGCAAACAAAGGGAAGAAGCAGAAAAAAGAAATGATCCTTCTCAAAAAGAACTTAGAGAGGCAATTGAAGAAGGTAGAAGATATATTAAAAAAATTAGGGAAGCTAATGATGCTATACCAGGAGAGGAAATATCAAGGAAGCTTTATAGACTAGAGATAATTACAGAAAAGATATTTAATTATGTAGAGCAGCACCCAGAGCAGCTTCCAGCACTGCATAAGCTTATGAGTTATTATCTGCCTATTACACTTAAGCTAGTAACTAGTTATGAGCAGCTTGACGCTCAACCAGTTCAAGGTGAAAATATAATGACAGCTAAAAGTGAAATAGAGGATACATTAGACACAATAAGTGGAGCTTTTGAAAAGTTATTAGATGATTTGTTTAGAGATATAGCTTTTGATATATCTTCAGATATTTCTGTGCTAGAAACCTTGCTTTCTCAAGAAGGCTTAACAGAAAAGGATTTTAAGAAGTAAAGGTATCTAACTATGTGGATACTTCATATATAAGGAGGGTATTATGGTGGATAATGAAATGAAAGATGGGATAGGTGAGGTTCCAACCTTAACCTTTGAACCATTTGAAGAAGAAACTAAAATCGTGGAAGTACAGGAGAAAAAAGAAGAAGCTCCAGTACTTGATGATAGCTTCTTAACTGAAGAAGAAAAGAAAATGGTAGATGATTTTGCGGCTAAGATTGATATAACTAATTCAAATATGATTCTACAATTTGGAGTTGGATCTCAAAAGAAAATAGCTGATTTTTCGGAGACCGCTTTAAATAATGTAAAGACTAAGGATTTAGGAGAAATAGGAGGCATGCTTTCAGGTGTAGTATTAGAGCTAAAGAACTTTGATGCTAACGAAGAGAAAGAAGGATTCTTCGGATTCTTTAAGAAAAGTGCAAATAAGTTAACTGCTATGAAAGCAAAGTATGATAAAGTTGATTTAAATATAAATAAGATTTGTACTGCCTTAGAAAATCATCAAATGCAACTTTTAAAAGATGTAGCAATTCTAGATAAGATGTATGAGCTTAATAAGGTTTATTTTAAAGAACTTTCAATGTACATTTTAGCAGGAAAGAAGAAACTTGCAAAACTAGAGGAAGAGGAATTACCTGCACTAACAGAAAGGGCTAGAGTAAGTGGACTTCCAGAGGATGCTCAGACAGCTAATGATTTTGCAGCTTTGTGCAATAGATTTGAAAAGAAAATTCATGACTTAGAACTAACAAGAATGATTTCTATTCAAATGGCTCCACAAATTCGCCTTGTGCAAAACAATGACACTTTAATGTGTGAGAAAATCCAATCTACTATTGTGAATACTATTCCTCTTTGGAAAAGTCAAATGGTTTTAGCTCTAGGAGTTGCGCACTCAAACCAAGCAGCTAAAGCACAACGAGAAGTATCAGATATGACTAATGAGCTTTTACGTAAAAACGCTGAAACTTTAAAAATGTCAACCATAGAAACTGCAAAAGAATCAGAAAGAGGAATTGTAGATATTGAGACAATTCGTGCAACAAACCAATCCCTAATTTCAACTCTTGACGAAGTAATGCGTATACAAACTGAAGGAAAGCAAAAACGTAAAGAAGCTGAAATGGAATTAAATCAAATTGAACAGGAATTAAAAAATAAGCTTCTTAGCTTAAGAGATAATAAATAATTTTATTATAAAAATGCCACTATAATTAGATTTATGGTGGCATTTTTATTTGAAACAACATTTCCAATATTTACAAAGTAATCGTAAAGTGCTATAATTATTTTTTAAAATCAATATGGTTATAATTAAAAAAAAGAAAGGAGAGATATCATGAAGAAACTAATATATTTGTTTGGAGAAAACAAACCCTACGAAGATTACGTAAGACTACATAGTTTGAAACATTATGAACTAAGAATATTAGATAGAAGCTACCAAGTAAAAGTATTAGAGAAAAACATAGTTTTAGCAAAGAGATATGTATATAAGTTAATAGGAATTTGGGAATACCCTAAAACAGTAAAAAAGTTAATTTTATTGTTTTAGGGTATTTTTTATGCTCTTGAAAGAAGTTGAGAGAGGCCAATAAGCATGAGTATTATTTATATTATTAATTGGGGGTAAGAGTAAATGAAAGAGAGTATTGTAAATAATGAAAACCATAAAAGAGGATTAGGAAAATCGAAAGATAATAAGAGAGAATATGAAAAAAGTGTAAGTGAAAAACTATGGAACAGAAACTTTACGCTATTACTGCAAGGGCAAGTGGTATCAGTGTTTGGAGATAATATTTATGATATCGCACTTCGCTTTTGGATTCTTGCTGAAACTGGTTCAGTTGCTTTAATGGGGGTATTAATGGCAATTACAATTATACCCAAGATATTAATTTCACCCTTTGCTGGCACATTTATTGATAGGCATGATAGAAGAAAAATATTAATTGTTTGTGATGGTATTAGTGGTGTTACTATTCTTTTCATTGGGATAGCAGCAGTAATGAATTTTCTACAAATATGGATGATTCTTATAGCAGGAATTATTGTTGATGTATGCAGGTGCTTTTTTTATCCTACTATAAATTCATCTATACCTGATGTTGTTTCAAACTCTAAATTGATAAAAGCAAATTCTATGTTTGAGCTAGTAAGTTCGGTTAATGAAATGGTTGGATACGCATTAGGTGGTTTTTTAGTAAACCTTATTGCAGCACCTTTATTATTCATATTTAATGGAATAACTTTTTTATTATCAGGGATTGCAGAATATTTTACTAATATACCAAAAATTCAACAGGTTTCACAAAAGTTGAATTTTATGGAAGATATGAAAGAAGGAATAAGATATGTTAACAATTTAAAGGGTCTTAAATACCTTTATATAACCATAGCATTTTTCAATTTTTTCGCATCTATGTCAATGACTTTAACATTACCGTGGTTTAAAGCAAATAAGGAACTTGGAATTGAACTATATGGGGTTGCAATGGCTATAAATACCCTCGGTATGTTTATTGGTTTCACTATATTGTCCTTAGTTGAAATAAAAAAAGAAAAAAGATTTTTTGCTTTCATTACAAGTGGAATAATAGTCTCGATCACTATGATTCTTTATTCTTTTACATTAAATCCTTACTTAATTTTTATATTATTCTTTATTGATGGATTAAGTTTAGCTATAATGGGGTCATTAATTCAATCAACTATGCAAAGTTGTGTATCTCCAAATATGAGATCCAAGGTCTTCGGATTTAAAAATGCTTTAGCATCTGCATTAATGCCATTAGGTATGGCTCTTGCTGGTGTGCTAGGAGAAATAGTAAATATGAACTTTATTATATTTGCTGATTATGTACTATTCCTTATATTCTTTATATATCTTAGTTTTTTATCAAGTGTGAAGGATATAATTAATGGATAAATGATCTTAAAGGTAAATTAATTATCAAGTTGTATGTGCAAGAATTTAATAGATATAAGATAAGTCTATTTTATAGTTAAATGTAAAAAAATAGATTATAATATATATTATAGAAAATAAGGGTATCTTTATAAAGTTTATTTTTATAAGATATAAATAGGGTGGGGAGTAGATGATTTTAAGAAATATAAATAAAAGTGAAATTGAGTCAGTTATTAAGGCTACTACACCAGAGAAAAGCTCCTTTAAGGATATATTAGAATCCTGGATTAATGAAGGAATAACAAAGTTAGAATGGTGCTTTGTTGTTGAGGATCATGGTAACATCTTAGGAAGGCTAATATATGGTGTCTTTGACAATAGTTTGAAAATGTTAGATATATGGATGAAGAATTTTAATGATGAAACGAAGGGAAAATTACTAAGTGACAGTTTAAAAATAATGAAGGTAAAAGAATTTAATAATGTAGAATGCCATCTTTATTCTGATAAAAATAACTTTCAACAATATGTAAAGGCTTTAACAGCAGTTGAGTTTAAAGTTACTCAAGAAAAGAAAAGCTTTGTTTGGGAAGAAGAAGTAATTAATAGCTTATTAGGAGATTTATATTTCAGTACATTAGAACAAGTTGGTTCCCAGGAGTTTATTAATGCAATTGAAAAGGTTACAGCGGGAACTTTAGATGAAGATGATTTAGCATGGGTAAAAGAGTTTGGAAGTAAAGAAGCTGCAATAAAATATTTCAACCTACTGAAGGATATTGACTATAACGAAGGCTGGTGGAAATTAGCTTATAATGAGCAACAAGAACTATTAGGATTAGTAGTACCGCAAAGATTGACAGAAGATATTGGTGGTATTAACTACATTGGTGTAGTTCCAGAAAAGAGGGGACAAGGCTATATAAACCACTTGGTTATAGAAGGAGTAAAAACTTTGAAGGATAACAATATAAAAAAGGTAATAGCCGATATTGATATTAAGAACTACCCCTTAGATAGAGTTCTTCCAAAGCAAGGTTTTAAATTAGATTGTACCATGCTAGTACTAAAATTGGATTTATAAGAGTGATTTTATAAAAGTAATTAGGGGGATAAATTATGGGAGAAAAAGCAAAGATACTTATTTTAGGTACATACCATTTTGGGTTATGTGGAGAACATTTAATGAAAATTGAAGTTGAAGACGTAACTAAAAATAAAAAGCAACTTGAGATTATAAAGCTTGTTGAGGCATTAGCAAGATTTAAACCTAATAAAATTGCAATAGAGTTAAGTAAAGAAAAAGAAGTAGAGATAAACGAAGAATATTTAAAGTATTGCAGTGGAGAGTTTACGAAAAATGATGTAGTAGAGGAAAGTAGTGAAATTGTTCAAGTAGCATTTAGACTAGGAAAATTGTTAGGTCATAAGCAAATATATCCATTAGATTATTCTGTAGGATTGCCAATTGAAGAAATGCTTATGTATGCGGAAAGTAATAACAAACAATTTTTCAATAACTTTATGAGTAAGGTTCAAGGAGCAGGAGAGCAGATGAATTCTATCATAAATAATAATGAGGTAATAGATGTTTTTAGATATCTTAATTCTCATGAAAAATTCAACAATGACCATAGTGATTTATACCTTAGTCCTGTACAAGTAGGTGCTGGAGATAATTACTGTGGTAGTAAAACTCTTGTAGAATGGTATAGAAGAAATATATATATCTTTAGTAATCTTCAAGCTATAGCGAAGGAAGATGACAGGGTTTTAGTAATTTATGGAGCTGATCATTGCAAGATTCTTCGAGACCTAGTTAATGACTATAATGAGTATCAATTAGTTGATGCTTTAGATTATTTATAGTTTATGAGCAAGGGGAAGTATTGCTGTAAAAAAGAAGTGGAAATGAGTATATATGGGGACTTCTAGCATAAAACATATTTCACTTTAAAAAAGCATAGCTTATATAGAAATCAATTTGAAAAGAAAAGGAAAAATTATGAATAACTTTATTTCAAATATATTCTATAGCTATTTTATTGCTTTTGGGGTTATGTTAGGTGCTTGCACTTTTGCAGGTGTTGCAGCAATGATAAACAATCACCCACCATTAAAAACTATGATGGATTTTGCAAGTTCTGTTAAGATATGGGCAATAGCTACTGCTTTAGGGGGGACCTTCACTTCCTTTCAAGTTTTAGATGAAGGAGTTTTTAAAGGTGAAGTACGATTAATGATTAAACAAATTGTATATGTTTTAGCGGCATTATTAGGAGCTAATCTTGGGTATTACACTTTGAAGCTTGTGGAGAGGTGTGGTGAGTTATGGACAAAATAAGAAAAGATAGGTATTTTTTCTTTCTCACCACAGGATTTCTTTTGGGTGGACTTATAGGAATATTATCATTTAGCACTTTCATTAGTTATAGAATAGATCAATATCATCACAAGATTAAAACTTTAGAATCAGAAATTGAAGACAAAAATGCTCGACTAGAAAAGCTTGAAGAAGTCATTAACAAAAGAAAACTAGTTGTAAAAGGGGTAGAAGTCACCTTAGAAAATGAAGAGGATGAAATAGCTAAGATTACATTGCAAAAGCATATTAAAGAAAAACTAGACAAGTTTATTGGTAAAGAAGTAAACAAGTTAGATGGAGATATGCTTTGGGAAGTTGTAGATAAGAGAATTATGAAAATAAAAGATAAGGAATACAAGCTAAAGGTAAGTAAACTTATGATTTCTGAAACTATTCATATCTGGGTACAAGTTCAGTAGTAATAAAAAGTTGCCTTTTATTGCATAGTTTGATTGCTGTCATACACATCCAATGATGACCTTACCAATAGGAGCAAACATTGAACTTGATAATACAAATAGGAAAGTGTCCATTACAGAAGATTGGCTTTAATTATAATCTAGTGTAGCAAGTTATGGAGAAATATTATAATTGGGTCTAAAGATACAGTTATAACTATATTAGCAGCACATCTTAGAAAGTAAGCAGGTGATGACAATATGTCGAAAGTTAAGTTAACAATTATAGAAAGCAATTGTAGAGCTGGACATCATAAAAAGGATGATTCATATATAGTAGAGGATATTTGTGCACCAATATGCCATGAATTATGGAATAGCATTTACCCAAGTATTTATGTTTTATTAAATGGTGGAACTTTAGATTATGGCAATAGTAAAGCAACTAAATTTCAAGGAAAGTGTCCAGATGGTGGTAGAGTAGTAATACTGGGTGAACTCTTATAGAAAGTTTAGATAATAAAAGTAAATAGTGTACCATTTTGATTTGCTATAGGGTTTAAGGGTAGTAGAGAATTAGAAAATGAATTAAAGATATTAGAAATACCAACTTAATAAATGATAAGTGGATTTAAGAAATTGAAAAGTTATTGGCTTATAACAATATAACAATATAACAATATGGAGGAATAACTATGGGATACGTTGAAGAATTAAGAGGAATAATTGGCACTAGACCTGTGAATTTTGTTGCTACAACTGTTGTGGTTGTTAATGATATTGGTGAAATATTATTGCAAAAAAGGAGTGAGCCCTTTGGGGCATGGGGATTACCGGGAGGACAAATTGAACTTGGAGAGTCAACAGAAGATGCAGGTAAAAGAGAAATATTTGAGGAGACAGGGTTAGTTATAGAGAATTTAAAATTGGTTGATGTTTTCTCAGGAAGTGATAATTTTGTAAGGCTAAAAAATGGGGACGAATATTATGTAGTTCTAGTTGCCTATTACACAAAGGATTTTAATGGATATCTAAAAGCTGACGGAATTGAAACTCTTGAATGTGGTTTTTTCGATATAAATCATATTCCAGATAATACTTTACAAAGACATAAACGTGTTATTAATAGATACTTAGAGGTAATTAAAAATAACTAGTACTTTTCTATAATTATTAGGACCAGCAATGTATAGACTTGTTTTAGGTTAAGGATAAATTAAAATATATAATCTATTGTAAAAGCTGTAAGTATTATAGGAAAGTTAATGGAGGCTATAGAGCCTCCATTATTATACTTTTTTACTATATAGGTTGATTTATATAGCTAAAATTTAAAATCCTTCCAATTTACTGGAGTAGTTTGCCTCTTTTGCCAATCCTCTTTTGTGATTCCATATCCAATTGCATCATATATACTGCCATCACTGCATTCCCAACCATTTCTATAGTGAGCTTCTTTCACAAATCCACATTTATGAAATACACATCTCATAGCATAGTTATCTTGTCTTGTAGTACCTTCTAGCCTTTTTTTCTCGGGATAATTAGTGAATATATAATCAACAAGCCATTTTATGGTACTTGTACCTATTCCCATACCTTTGTACGTATTGGAAATTCTTATGTCAAATAGTGGGTTACCATCTTCTAAATCAAAAACCCTAATGATTCCAATTTTCACACCTGAGTCTGAAAGAACCCAAAAGGTTTTAGCATCATCACTAGAGTAATACTGATTTTCATAGCTGACTCGAATTCTATCTGGGTTTGGATTAGGAGTTCCATGGAACTCCCAAGTATTTGATGTCAAAAAGCTTATAAGGTCATCAATTTCATTTGTAAATTCTTCAAAGTATATTTGCATTATTTTCTTCCCCCCTAAATCAATATCAAAATACATCACATATGCTATTGAATAATTAGAGTATTTAATTATATAGTATAACATTTTTTACCATGAAACTCAAATAACTCAGAAAATGTTGTCAAGAGGAACATATTTTATAGAAGGTTAAATTTTGCTTTAAATTTCAATATAATAATTTCAGGAGTTTTACAAGTTTTACTAATGAATATTTAAGTAGATGTTAGCCATATCATTTGCATAAAGTAATTGTTCAGCTTTAAAAAAAGAATTAATATCCTAAAACCTTCTCATTAAATTTCGTGATGCACCTCTATTTACTTTAATCAAGAAGGTAATTAAACAAAGAGTTGATTATGAGTATTCTATAGTTTTATGTAAAAATATAACTTATAATATAAATATAGTAAATAAAAATTTATTATGAAACTATTAGGAACTAGTTTATATAAAAATAACTTATAAAAAGAATAGAACAAATTTTAATTAGGAATGGTGATATAGTGGGGAGAATAATAACTTTGGCTGAAGGAAGAAGAATGGAAGTTCAGTGTTTAAGTTGTGCAATTATAAGTGGATTAGTTGAACCTACGGGAGGAGTCATTAAAGAAACTAAACATTTTCATGTGCATCAAGATGTAGCTTATCCAATACCAGGTTTAGCAATTTTAGCATCCAAGAGACATTTTTATTGTATGGATGAACTAACTTTTGAAGAGATGCATGAGTATATTGAATTAGTACATAAAATTAGGGAAGTACAGAGGACGGTTTTAGGCATAGAAAAAGTTTATTATTTTTATAATGAAGATACGACTCATCATTTTCACTTATGGATGGTTCCAAGATATAAATGGATGTATGAGTTTGGACATTCAGTAGAGTCATTAAGACCAGTACTACTATATGCTAGAAATAATTTAAATACTGAGGAAAATATGAGTAAAGTAATCCAGACAATAGATAAATTACGCCAAGGGTTAAAGGAGTTGAGTTAATATAATGAAAGAGGTTTTTAAAAGGTTACTTGATGGATTTGTAGTTACTGGTGATTTACATAAGGATATTTATGATTTGCTAATACTTCATAATAGACAAATTGTAGCAGAGCATTCTAAAGCAGTAGCAGAGGAATGCAAGACTCTAGCCATTAAATTTGGAATAAATGAAGAGGCTGCTGAAATAGCAGGTCTTCTGCATGACATTAGTGCTATAGTTCCATTTCAGCAGCGATTAGAAATTTCAAATTTGCTGGGTATTCAAGTGTTAAAAGAAGAAGAAGAGTTTCCTTTGATTCTTCATCAAAAAATTTCTCAAGGTATGGCTAAAGAAATTTGGAACATTAGCAATGAGGACATATTAAGTGCAATTGGTTGCCATACAACCTTAAAGAAGGAATATAAACAATTAGATTTATTATTATTTGTTGCTGATAAAGTTAAATGGGATCAAAAAGGGGGGCCACCATACTTAGAAGATGTAGTCAATGGACTAAATATATCCTTAGAGCATGGAGCATATGCCTATATAAAGTATCTTATGGATAATAAATCAAACTTGAAAGTAGTACATCCTTGGCTTGTTGATGCCTATAATAGTTTAAGCGTAAAGCTTAATGAGATAGTCTAGCAAAAAAACATTAGATTATATAGTAAAGTAGATCTTATGAGGTGAAAAAAATGATTAGTATAAATCAAGCATCTTCCTGGGACTGTGGGGAGCTTACTAATTTAGCTATTAGGTCTGAAGCATATTGGGGATATGATTCTAATTATATGGACAGGTTTAAAGAATTTTATAAAGTAGATAAGGAATTTATAAAGAATAATCCTACCTATATTATTAAAGAAAATGAAGATATAGTTGGATTCTATGGAATATTAGTTAGTGAAAAAGAAAATTCTTTGGAATACTTTTTTATTGAGCCCAAGCGTATAGGCAAAGGTTACGGGAGATTACTCTGGAATCACGCTATAGACATATGCAGAAAATTAAACATAAAGGAATTTGAAATAGTCACAAGTCCACAGGCAAAAGAATTTTATATAAAAATGGGAGCAAAGCTTCAAGGAGAAGTAGAGTCACTTGTGGCTAAAGGACGTATAATCCCAAGATTAGCTTATAAAGTGATATAGGAACTAGGAATTAAAAAGTTATTATAATAGGGGTAGTTATAATGAACAATATATGGTCTATGAAAACTCCTAAAGAATTATTGAAAAAGTAAATGGCATATTAGACTATAATTAAGTTGAAAAGTAGAAAATAATAAGGGAAAGTGTGAGTGGTAGAAGTTATGAAAGTAGTAACACTATTTGAAAATAGAACCATATCAAAGGAATATAAGAGTAGTCACGGATTATCGTTGTATATAGAAACAAATAATCATAAGATACTTTTTGATACTGGTTCAGATGACTCTTTTGTGCACAATGCCTCTAAATTAGGAGTAAATTTAGAGGAGGTAGATATTGTTATAATATCTCACGGGCACAATGACCATGGTGGAGGGCTAGAAGGATTTTTAAAGATAAATTCTAAGGCAAAGATTTATGTGGGTAAAGGAGCCTTTGATGACTACTTAACCAAACTATTAGGAATCATCAAGTTTAATATAGGGTTAAAGAAAGAACTGCTAAGTGATAGATTTGAATTTGTGGATGGAGTAATTTCTATTGATGATGAGTTAACCCTATTTAATAATATTGATGGTGATAAGCTTCTACCTAAAGGCAATGATAGGTTGTTAAAAAGATATAGTGATGGGACGATAAAAAAGGATGATTTTATCCATGAAATAAACCTTTTGATTAGTGAAAATCATAAGTATAGTTTATTTTGTGGTTGTTCTCATAGAGGTATTGTGAATATTGTAGAAAAGGCTAAAACTATTGCAAACACAAAGGTAAGTACGGTTATTGCTGGGTTTCACCTAATGGGGATGAAAGTAAATAGTCCTAAGTATGCAGCTTACTTTCAGAACCTTGCAGATAGTTTAAATAATAGTGGAGTTGAAAAGTATTATACTTGTCATTGCACTGGAGAAGAAGCATACAATTACTTAAGAAAAAATGTGAAAACTTTAAATGAGATTAAAACAGGAATGATTATAGAGGTATGATAGTGAAACAATTGTGGGTAATGAACCTATAATTTACGGATGTAGGCGATTTTACAGCTAGTGACTAAACCATATAGAAAAATATATTTAATGGAGATTTTAAATGAAGAGCAAGTTTTATTATGTTGTTAATAGTTTTGGAGAAAGAGCCTTTGAAGGTAATCCAGCAGCTATATTTCTTAACTGTGAAGACTTAACAGAGTGCACTATGCAAGCTATAGCCAAGCAGTTAAATTTAGTTGAAACTGTATTTGTGAAAAATGGAGATAGTGAAGTTGACTTTGAGCTAAGATATTTTACTCCTAATAAAGAAGTAGATATTGCTGGACATCCTACAGTGGCAGCATTTGTAGCTTTAGAAAATGAAAAGAGCATAAATTCTTATTTAAAAGATAGCTTTGTAATAAAGACAAGAGCTGGAAACAAAGAAATAAGAGTAAAAAGTGAAAATAATAAAATATCAGTAATAATGGAAAGTAAACAACCAGTATTTTATGATTTTGTTCAAGATAGAAAAGAAGTAGCTGAGGTTCTAGGAATAAAACTAGAGGAGCTGATAGTGGATTTACCAATTCAACCAATAGATACAGGGCTTGGGCATCTAGTAGTACCAGTAAAGTCTTTAGAGGTATTGATGAGAGTAAAAAGAAGAAGCGGATTGAAAGACTTATGTAATAAATATGGTGTTAGCGAAGCACAAGTTTTTACCTATGACACATACAACAAAGACTTGGATGTACACACAAGAAATATATGTCCAAGAGAAGGCATTGAAGATCCTGGGTGTGGAATAGGAAATGCAGCATTAGGAGCTTATCTATTAAAAAACAAGTTCAAGGATGATAATGACATAATAGTAAAAGCTGAACAAGGAGTTATTATAGGTATGCCTTGTACAATAGAAGTTCATGCTAGTAGAATAAATGAAGATTTTAAAATTTTTATTGGTGGAACAGGAAAGGTTATGTCTAAAGGAGAGTTTTATATAGAGTAAGCTTTTTAAGATTATACAGCTTAGAGTATGGAAATAAGAATAAAACATAAAAAGAGGATAGGGAAACCTATCCTCTTTTGCATTTCACAGTTTAATAATAGTTTTTCTTTAACAATATTTACGATTCAATCATATATTAAACCATGAACAACTTTATTTATTATTTTAAAGGGAAAGTTAAGGGGTAACTTGCCCTTTTAAGTCTTGAGTTTGGTTTATCTAAAGGCTATCGGTGTAAAAGCTATTTTATTTACTCGTAAAAGCCTTCAGTTAAACAAGGTAAAGTTCATGTATAAGAGTAATTCTAGAACGTGGTTACCTATATACAAGAGTAAAAGGAGATGAGCAGATGAGTAAAGTAGAATTGAGAAATATTTATATGAACTATCATTCTCTAAAGGGAGAAACTTCTGCCCTAGAGAATATTAACCTTTCTATTGAAACAGGAGATTTTGTTAGTATAGTAGGACCTTCAGGTTGCGGTAAGTCAACTCTTTTAAATATTATTGCTGGGCTTATTAAGCCTTCTAAGGGAGAAGTGTTACTAGATAGTGAAGTCATATATAGCTATTCTGAAAAGCTTGGTTATATGTTTCAAAGAGACCACCTTTTTGAGTGGCTTACTGTTTGGGATAATGTTTCTTTAGGGTTAAAAATTAAGAATCGTCTAAATGAAAATAGTAAGGACAAGTTACAACAGCTACTTAAGAATTATGGTCTATGGGATTTTAAAAACCATTATCCAAAGGAACTCTCAGGTGGTATGAGACAAAGAGTAGCCTTAATCAGGACTTTGGCATTAGATCCAGAGGTGCTTCTTTTAGATGAACCTTTTTCAGCATTAGATTATCAAAGCAGGTTAAATGTAAGTGATGAGATATATGACATTATAAAAAAAGAGGGTAAGACTGCTATAATGGTTACTCATGATATTTCAGAAGCTGTATCCATGTCTTCAAAGGTTGTAGTACTTTCTAAAAGACCAGCTAAAATAAAAAAAGAACTAGAGATAGTGTTTACTTGTGATTGTAGAACACCATTAAAGTGCAGAGAAGAAGCAGAGTTTAGAACCTATTTCAATGAAATATGGAAGGAGATGGACTTTAATGATGAAACCTAATAAGAGAAAAATTAAGGATAATATTAAAATAGAAGAAAATCAGCAAAATACTAATGACCAACTTGTGAGGAGTAAGGATAGTAATCATAAGCTTATAGGTGACAATCAGCTTACTGATGACCATCACTTTAGTGATGACCATATAGAATATATAAGAAAAGTTAAAATAAGAAAAAATGAGATTTTATTTACTAGAATACTAATTCTTGTAGTATTTTTTGTTTTATGGGAAGTACTAGGAAGATTGAAGGTTATAGATCCATTTCTAACTAGTACCCCCTCTAGAATGGTTCAAAGTGCTATAAATATATATAATGAAGGAACTCTTGTTAGACATATTTTAGTCACTTGCTATGAAACCATTGTAGGCTTTACTTTAGGTACACTACTTGGAACTGTTATTGCAGTAATTTTATGGTGGTCAGACTTTTTATGTAAGGTTTTAGATCCTTATTTAGTAGTTTTAAATGCCCTTCCTAAGGTTGCCCTAGGTCCAATAATTATATTTTGGGTAGGAAACGGCATGGAGGCTATCATTGTAATGGCTCTTCTAATATCAATTATTGTTACTATAATTAGCGTTCTTGCAGGATTTAAAGAGGTGGATGAAGATAAGATTAAACTATTAAAAACCTTTGGAGCTAGTAAGTTTCAAACTTTAAAACATCTTATTATCCCATCTACAGTTCCAACCCTTATATCAGCTTTAAAAATTAATGTTGGTCTTTCTTGGGTTGGAGTCATTATGGGAGAATTCCTTGTAGCTAAAGAAGGGCTTGGTTTCTTAATAGTTTATGGAGGTCAAGTTGCACAGCTTGATATGGTAATGATGAGTATAATTGTACTTTCAGTTATTGCTTATGCAATGTATGAAATAGTACATTACTTTGAGAAGAAATATAAGGTTTAAAAACACTTTGGAAGGATAATTGTCACGTATACTTTAGTGCTTAAACAATTTTAAGGTAGGAGTTAAACCTACTTCCAAAATCGTTGAAGAAGATGAACTGGTTCATTATTTAATATAAAGGCAAAGAAGTCTATGGGTAAGTAATTATCCATAGACTTTTATGGTTCATAGGTTTATCAAGTATAACTAAGTAAAGTAATAAATAGGGTTTTGGGGGCACAAATTTAAATATTAATTACCAAAACATCATGTACAATAAAAGTGAACTAGATTTTACTATATAGGCTTTTACAGTAAGGTTTATTTAAATGATTTATTAAAATTTTAAATTTTATTCCTTACTAATAGGAAAATGATTATAATATATTATTAAGGTGAGACAACTGATATTTTAGAGGTTTAATTTTCATATAAGTTATTTAAGCTATAATTAAAAACTATTTACGTATGAAATTATAGTAAAGCTATTGGGTTTTTAGGAGTACATAACTAAGATATAAATTTTAATCCTATAAAAATTATAACTTGAAGCAGAGGGGGAGAAGTATGAGGGGAAAAATAATACTTATATTAACTGTAATTATTTTAATAATATTAGCTGTTTTTATTTTGGGGGGAATTTACTTTTATAATTTCGGAGTTCTTCGTAGAAAAAAGAAATTTATGGAGGGAAATCCAGACTTATCAAGTGATGAATTTGAAAGTAATTGGAAAGAAAGCAAAGAGTGGTTTCAAGGAAAGGTTTGGGCAAGTGCACAGATGAAATCCTATGACGGGTTAAAGCTTTATGGAAACTACTTAATGGCAGAAGTGCCTACGGATAAAACTGTAATATTGGTTCATGGCTATACAGGTAGGGGCAGCGGTATGGCCTTTTTAGCTAGGTACTATCATGAAGAGTTAGGATATAACGTACTAATGCCTGATCTTCGTGGACATGGAGAAAGTCAGGGAAATTATATTGGTTTTGGCTGGCATGATAGAAAAGATTTAATTCAATGGGTGAGTTATATTCTTGAAAAACAGGGTAAGAACAGTGATATTGTACTTCATGGCATATCTATGGGAGGTGGTACCGTTCTTATGACTAGTGGGGAGGACTTACCTGATAATGTGAGATGTATAGTATCAGATTGTGCCTATACTTCAGCAAAAGATATATTAATATTTCAAATGAAGAAGATGTTTAACATACCATCCTTTCCATTAATTCAAATAACCAGTATTATATGCAAGCTTCGAGCAGGATACTTCTTTGGAGAAGCATCTGCATTAGAAGCTGTTAAAAAAAGTAAAAAGCCCATACTTTTTATTCATGGTAGTGAAGATAAATTTGTTCCAACAAAAATGGTTTATCCCCTTTATGAGGCATTGAATGCAGAAAAAGAGCTATTCATTGTTCCAAAGGCAGGGCATGGCTATGCTTTTTGGGTAGATGAAGAAGGGTATAAAGATAAAGTACAAGGATTTTTAAATAGGTTTATGTAGACTTAATATACTAAAGGACTTTAACGGCAAACTAAAGTTACAAAGATTGCCATTGAAGTCCTTTAGTATTTTGTAGTTATAGGAGTAGTAAATTATCGAAAGTTATTGATGAAAATGACTTGTTCATTATTTAATAAGAAGTTTACTACATATCAAAACTGGTTTGTATTGCTGAAAGTGTTTATGTTTATACATAAACGCATTACTTGGACACCTATGAAGACATCTTTGGCAGCTAATGCAACTGTTGTTAAAGTATATATTGTTATTAAGCATCTTAATATTTTTAGTAGGGCAGTTTTTTACACACTTGCCGCATCTATTACATAGCTTATCATCTATATTAATTTTTTTTCTTGCCCAACTATAAGAGTAGGATTTATATATAGGATAAAACAATTTAGCTACAATTAAATTTACACTCTTAGTTGAATCAAGAGTTCTATTGCCGTTGTGAAAGTCTTTAACAATCTTAGAAATTCTCTTTGGGGCATCACTTATGTATTTTTCAGCTTTTTCTTTTGGTGTACTTGGGAATAAAGTTAGATAATAATTATTAGGCATGGAGAAACAAACTTCTCCGTAAATTTTAAATCCAAGCTTTTTAAGTTTTTCTCCAAGTATTTTAGGACCTGAACCTGAGTTAGCAGTTTGAGTAGAAAATAATATAGTTTTCCGTCCTTTTCCTACTTTAAGATTATTCATAATAAAATTAATAAAATAATCAGGATAAGTCTCACAATAAATGGGAGCCCCCAATATTAGCATGTCATAAGTATCTTTAAATTCATTAACTTTATCAATTTCTATTAATTCACTGCTTATATTGTATTTTAGTAGTTCTTGTTTAAAGAGTTTTGCTACGTATTCAGTGTTCCCAGTAGCAGAAAAGTATAAAATTCCACACTTCATAAACATCCTCCAATGAAATTATATGACAATATAATTATATTAATTATATTGCAAAAACATGAAATAACTTTGATTTTAAGGTGAATATTTGAGATAATGAAGTTATTGCATTAAGATTAAAGGAAAGTTCTATACACAAGGAGAGATGAAGATGGAAGATTTATGTTTTGCATATTATAATTCCCCCATTGGTGTTATAAGATTAGAAGGAAACCAAGAGGGAGTTTCTTTTATAGATTTTATAGATGATAAAATTGAAGTAGAAAAAAATCCTAAAAACATACCTGAGCCGTTGAAGCAGGCATTAATTCAACTAGAAGAATATTTTAGTGGAAAAAGAAAAGATTTTACAGTTAAGTTAACGTATAAAAAAGGTACGGAATTTCAGAAGAGTGTATGGAAAGCTCTTGAGGATATTCCCTATGGGAATACGGTTTCCTACAAAGATGTGGCCATAGCCATAAACAATCCAAAAGCAGTAAGAGCGGTTGGGGGAGCTAATAATAAAAACCCTCACAGTCTATTTGTCCCATGACATAGGGTTATAGGTGCTAACGGTTCGTTAGTGGGCTTTGGAGGAGGACTCTGGAGAAAACAGTGGCTAATAAACTTTGAGAAAGAAAACTTGTAATAGGTTTTAGCAATAAAATTTTAGCTTTATAGAAAATAAGAGCTAAAATAAAGTTAGGGTTTCAGAAGAAAAGCCTTTAAGACTTAAGATAAAGTTATTTAAATAATTGAAGCTAAGTAATATAAAAAATTCTTAGATATCTTTATTTGTAATATAAATAAACTATGAGATGAAAAGAAGGAGTTGGGAAGTTGAGTAAGACAAGGACAGTTGCGTACTTTGCTCTGATTGCAACTATTGTGGTATGGGGAATTTCCTTTATCAGCATGAAAATAGTATTAGAAGCATTTTCTCCAGTGGCTTTTGCCGTAGTGAGATTTCTAATAGCTACTAGTATTTTAATAGTTGTGAAAATGAAAACAAGCAAAGAGAGGGTTAAAAAGGAAGATTTAAAACTTATGGCACTTACAGGGTTTTTCGCCACCACTTTGTATTTTTGGTGTGAAAACAATGGAGTTATGAGAATTTCTGCTAACTCTTCCTCAATTATAGTGGCTACATTACCTATAGGTGCACTAGTTGCTGATGCTATAGCCTATAAAAGTAAAATAAGTATTAGAAGTATTAGAAGTATTATTTTATCTGTTATAGGAGTTTACTTTGTTATTGGAAATGATGCTATAAGCGGTACAGCATTGGGATATGTATTCATGTTCGGTAGTGTAATAGCTTGGTGTTTATATATGGTGTTTACAAAGCCCTTATTTAAAAAGTATTCTGATATTACAATAACTACCTATCAGGCAATTTTTGGGACACTAGGGCTGTTTCCTTTTTTACTTTTTGAAAAAGGAGAAGCTATAAGAGTTAATATGATAAGTGGCACTGTAGTATTTAATTTATTATTTTTAGCTGTGGTATGTTCTTCAGCAGCAAATTTTGCTTATACCTTTTCAATGAAAGAATTAGGAGTGGAAATCACTTCTCTGTTTATGAACTTACTTCCAGTGGTAACTTTTGTATTTAGTTTTTTAGTACTAGGAGAAAAACTAAGCATTATGCAACTTTTTGGAGCAATTATTATAATATATTCTGTATATGTAGTTACCAAACCACAAAACACTGTTAGTGAAGAAATTATAGAAGAAAAGGAATTGGAAGCATAAGGAATATAGCTTTTGCCTTCCAATCACTAAAGATTATAAATTATATACCGAATAATAAACATAAGTATAATAATGATTTATATAGAAGCAAAGGCTTTAAAGGTGAAGATGAATTCTATTCGTAATAAATAAAATTCATCCACAAAGAGCCTTAAGGGAACCAAGGTAGGAGTAGCGTATAAGTTAGGGCTTAACTTTGATTTCCTATAAAATAAAAGATATTAAGGTAGGATGGCAAAGTCTATGAAGAAGGTTATTTCTACAATTATGCTTTTAATTAGTATAGGCCTATTAGTTGGCGCCTTCTTATTTTATCAATTTCAAGATGAAAAGCTCTTAGCTCTAAAGCAACATATGAGTCTTACTGCTTTCAAAGGCAAAATAGAGTATGTAGATTCCGATGAAGAAGCTAAAAGATTAAAGGCAGAAAAGAAACGCTTGGAAAAAGAAGAAAAGGCAAGGCTAAAGGCGGAAGCAGAAGCTAAAAAAATAGAAGAGAAAAAGAAAAGGGAAGAAGAAATTAGACTTGCAGCGGAAAAAAAGCAGCAAGAAGAGTTGAAGAAGAAACAAGAGGAAGAGGCAAAGAAAAATCCTCCTAAATCTGTATTATTAGATGTACCAGTAATTAGTCAACTTCCAGAATTGAAAAATGGCTGTGAAGTAACCTCCATTGCTATGATGTTAAATTATAGTGGTATTGCAGTAGACAAAATGACTTTAGCAGAAAAAGTAAGAAAGGATACCACTCCTTTAACTTACAATGGATCAGCTATTGCATCTTGGGGTAATCCCAACGTAGGATTTGTGGGAGATATAACAGGAAAATCACCAGGGTACTCTATATATCCAGAACCATTAAAACCTTTAATAGAAGAGTACATGCCTGGCAAGTCATTGATTTTAAATGGTGTAAATTATAATGATATTGAGAAAGTTTTGGCTGATAAGAGACCAGTAGTTGTATGGGTCACTGTAGACTTTAAACAACCATCAAGAAAAGCTCAGTGGATTAGCAATGGTGAAAATATTAGTGTAAATCTATCACAACATGCAGTACTACTTACTGGATATGATGAAAGTAATCTTTATTATAATGACCCCTTAGATAATGGCAAAAACAAAAGTGTTTCAAAAGAAACTTTTAAGGCTATATGGGAAACCATGGGCAAGCATGCACTTTCATATTACAAATAATAATTTATAGCTATAATTTTATTGGATAAAAAAGACTAGTATTTACAATTTAAATACTAGTCTTTTTGCGTCTAAATATAATAGTTAAGATTTGTTATAACATCCTCTGTTGTGCTCAAGAAAGTTTAAGGTAAGCTTGCTTTAGAGTAACAAACGCAGTTTGTTCACAAAGTAACCTTTGTTTAGTCCAAATCTGCTTTCAAAGCAACTCCAGAAGATGAAATTATTCATTATTTAATATAATATTGAATTTTTATAATTAATCTTCGTATATATAATAACAAGAATTAATATAGAGTACAGAATACAGTGATGGGAAGTTAAGCTATGGCTTTGTAAGGTAGAAACTAAGTTTAAACATCAAGGAAAAGCTTATGGCAAGAAAGAATTGAAAAGTATAAGGAGAGAGAGTTATGAAAGGAAAAAGTTTACGATTTAAGGCAATTTCAGCTATTTTAGTTTTTATGTTTGTTTTTGCTGGATGTGGAAGTAAGAAAGATGGGTCAGCGCAACAGTCACCATCAACAGCTTTAAATAAACAAGAGATTATGGATAAGGCTAAAAGTGAAGGTGTTCAAGTTAAGCCTGAAGACTCTAAGATAGGTGAAAAGCCAGCTACTAATGAGGGAACAAATGCTAATAAAATACGTGCTATTGATAATGAAAGAAAGATTATTAAGGCTGGAAGTACAACTATAGAGACAGTAAAATTTGAGGAAAGTTTAAATGGTATACTAAAGGAAATTGAAGAAAAGGGAGGATATATTGAAAACTCAAATATTCATGGAAGTAGTGACAAAAACCAATTATATAACGAGAATGTAAAGAAGGGCTATAGTGAAAATAGAAGTGCTAGTATTATAGCTAGAATTCCTAAGGAAGTTTTTGATGGGTTTTTAAATGATGCTAATAAGTTTGGAAATGTTATATCTAAAAGTGTAAATGGAGAAGATGTAACAGCTCAATATTTTGATACAGAAGCGAGACTAAAGACTCTTAAAATACAAGAAGAGAGGATACTAGAACTATTAAAAAAATCTGGTGACCTTAAGGATATAATCGAACTTGAAAAACGCTTATCAGAATTAAGATTTGAAATAGAATCACTAACTGGAACCTTAAAAAAATGGGATAACATGGTGAGCTATTCTCAAGTTTCTATAAACCTTATAGAAGTTGTAGAGCTTACACCTAATGAGAAGACTCCTATAACTTTAGGAGATAAAATTATTGCAGCCTTGAAAAATTCAACTAAAGGGTTAATTGATTTATGTAAGAGCTTTTTAGTTTTTATAGCTTTAATATTACCTTATGTGGTAGTGATTGCGGCAGTAGTTTTTCTTATTAGTTTTCTTAAAAAGAAATTAAATATAAAAGGCTTTAAAATAAAACTACCCTTTAAAAGTAAAAAATAAGAAGTTATAAAAATTATAGGGAACCACAGTGAGGCTTAAATTGAACCTGGCTATGGTTCCCTTAATAATTTTCTATAGGAGAAGAAGGAAGTTTAATCCCTTAAAGCTTATGTAAAATCAAATAAAAGTTATTGCTTCTTCTGTGAAGTAGCAATGTGAATAAAATTAGTAATCTTAATGCTACCAAATTCATCAATTAAAGTAATTCTGTCTACTCCATAAGGACCTTTATGGTCTGGTTCACAAGTTACTACTTGAAGTGTTACCTCGTAATATTTATTATCCTCACTTAAAGGTTTAAAGTTTATAACTTTTGCATTTTCAAAATCTATATATCTATTTCGACCATAATAAGAATTAATGCCATCAGATATATGAGGAATTAAAGGTTCAATAGTATTAAAAGTTGATAATTCATAGGCATCTACGGCGGGTTCTTCCTGCTTGAAGGTAGTCACGGTTTCAAGCATAGAATTTTGTAAGTCAATATAATTTGAGCCTAATAGATAAAGACCAAGTAGTGCACATACTAATTTCTTCATAAAAAGTCCTCCAATTTCAAGTAAATAAAACTCACTTTTATTTTGTTTATTTTGTTGGGTTTTTATGTATAATTTTATATGATAGGTAAAGTAAATTAGAAAGGTATTATATAGGATCTCCAAATAAAGACTAGGTTAAGTAACCTAAGATTTCCTGGAAGGTCTCTTTAAGTTAATGGAAAACAAGCTATGCTAACTAATTTTGAAATTAAAATAACAAAAGAAATTCTAAGATGAGATAAATGAGTTATTGAAGAGAGGATGATGAAAGTGAGATATGAAGGAACAGTATATAGACCACCAAGTGAAGCCTATAGCTTAATAATTCAAGCCACTATTGGATGTTCACATAACAACTGTAGTTTTTGTAGCATGTATAAGGAAAAAAGCTTTAGAATAAGAAGTGTAGAACATATTCTTGAAGATTTAAGTGAAGCAAGAAGAAGATATGCTAAAGTTGAAAAAGTTTTTTTAGCTGATGGTGATGCCTTAATTATGAGGACAGTAGATTTAGTCACTATACTTAAAGGAATAAAAGAATTATTCCCAGAGTGTAAACGAGTTGGGGTATATGGGTCACCAAAGTCCATATTAAGTAAAAATCTAGAAGAGCTTAAGGAGCTTAGAAATCATGGAATTGGAATAATTTATTTAGGAATTGAAAGCGGAAGCGATAAAATATTAAAGGAAATAAATAAAGGGGTAACTGCAAAGGATATAATTGAAGCGGGCAGAAAAGCCAAAGGGGCAGAAATTGCTCTTTCTGTTACACTTATATCAGGACTTGGTGGAAAAGAAAACACTAAAGAGCATGCAATAGAAAGTGCTAAAGTAATTAGTGAAATAAATCCTGATTATTTAGGGATTTTAACCCTAATGATTGAAGAGGGTACAGAGTTAAAGCATAAAATAATGTCAGGAGAATTTTCCTTATTAACTCCAAGAGAAGTTATGGAAGAAATGAGGGAGTTTATTGAAAATACTGAAGTTCAGGGTACAATCTTTAGAAGTAATCATGCATCAAATTATATAAACTTTGCTGGAGTATTAAGCAAGGACAAAGGAAAAATTCTTCAGGAGATCAACTATGTCCTTGAAAATAATAGCTTATATAAGGATGAAAGATTTAGAGGATTATAGAAATATACAAATATATAAATTATAACAAGGACAGTAACATGAAAAGACAAGACAAATTAAAAAACAATTAATAACAATGTAAAACTCAAATCAAAATTTTGAAAATTAATTATGAAGAATAAAAAACTGGGATATCCATAATAGGATATCCCAGTTCATTTAGCTTTTGCTATATTATTATAAATCTTTAGAAACTATTTTTCTTTAGTTTCAATTTCTTTTAATACTCTTTCGATGAAGCTATCTAATGGAAGAGCACCTTCATCACCATTCTTACGGCTTCTTACTGCAACTTCTCTGTTTTCAGCTTCTTTTTCCCCAACTACTAGGATATAAGGCGCTCTTTCATTACGAGCTTCTCTAATTTTGTAACCAATCTTTTCAGCTCTGTAGTCAGTTTCAACTCTAATCCCTTTATTTTTAAAGGCTTTAGTAACTTCTTCAGCATAATCATGATATTTCTCAGAGATTGGAAGAATTTTAGCTTGAACAGGTGCAAGCCAAACAGGGAAAGCACCAGCATATTTTTCAATAAGCATTGCAAGAGTTCTTTCATAACATCCTATAGAAGTTCTATGAATGATGTAAGGATGCTTTTCTTTTCCATCCTTATCGATATAAGTCATTCCAAATCTTTCAGCTAATGAGAAGTCAATTTGTACAGTGATTATTGTATCTTCTTTTCCATGAACGTTTTTGAACTGTAAGTCAAGTTTTGGTCCATAGAAAGCAGCTTCTCCAATTGCTTCTTTATAGTTGATACCAAGATTATCAAGAATTTGTCTCATCTTATCTTGAGTAGCATACCATGCTTCAGGTCTATCTATATATTTATCTTTTCTAGATTCATCCCATAGAGAGAATTGATAAGTGATGTCATCTTGAATTCCTAAAGTGTTCATCATGAAGTTGATTAAATCAACTACTCCTCTGAATTCTTCCTCAAGTTGATCAGGAGTACATACTAGGTGTCCTTCGGAAATTGTAAATTGTCTAACACGGATTAAACCATGCATTTCTCCTGAGGACTCATTTCTAAACAAAGTAGAAGTTTCACCATATCTAATTGGTAAGTCTCTGTAACTCTTCTTATCATTCTTATAAATCATAAACTGGAATGGGCAAGTCATTGGACGAAGAGCAAATACTTCAGTATCAGTTTCTTCATGTCCAAGAACAAACATACCGTCTTTATAGTGATCCCAGTGTCCAGAAATTTTATAAAGGTCGCTCTTTGCAAGCATTGGAGTCTTAGTTAGAACATAGCCTCTTCTTTCTTCCTCATCTTCAACAAACCTTTGAAGAAGTTGAATTACCTTAGCTCCCTTTGGCATTAATAGAGGAAGTCCTTGGCCTATTGCTTCTGCAGTTGTAAATAGCTTAAGCTCTCTTCCAAGTTTATTGTGGTCACGTTTTTTAGCTTCCTCTAATGCTTCAAGATGAGCATCTAAATCAGATTTTTTAGTAAAGGAAGTTCCATAGATACGAGATAACATTTTGTTTTTCTCATTACCTCTCCAGTAAGCTCCAGCAAGCTTTGTTAATTTAAAAGCCTTTATATATTTTGTGGACATAAGGTGTGGTCCAGCACAAAGGTCAACAAATTCCCCTTGCTTGTAGAAAGTTATTTTTGCTCCTTCTGGTAGCTCTTGAATAAGTTCTACTTTATAAGGCTCTTCCTTTTCTTGCATGAAGGCTATAGCTTCTTCTCTTGGAAGTTCAAATAATTCTATTTTAAAATCTTCCTTAACTATTTTTTTCATTTCAGCTTCAATGTGATCAATATCTTCGAAAGTAAATGGTCTTTCAGTATCAAAATCATAGTAGTAACCATTATCTATAGCAGGTCCTATAGCTAGTTTAGCTGTAGGGAAAAGTCTGCTTACAGCTTGAGCTAAGATGTGGGCTGATGTATGTCTAAAAGCTTTTTTACCTTCCTCATCATCAAAGGTTAATATACTAAGCTCGCAATCATTACTAACTATAAAACGCAAGTCTACTGTTTCTCCATTTACACTTCCAGCAGTTGCTACTCTAGCTAATCCTTCTGAAATGTCTTTAGCAATATCAAAAACTGATATTGGATTTTGGTATTCTTTTACTGAGCCGTCTTTAAGTGTTATTTTTATCATTTTTGTTCTCCTTTCATTTCTGTTTTAATATGAAGTAGACAGATAGAGAAAATGTAATAATTGGGATAAGATTTTCTATAAATGTCTGTTAGTTTACAAATTAACTTTCAACTAATATTTATTTATAATTTTAAAAAACGTTGTGAATAAATATTAATAATAAAAAAACTCGTCTCTTTTCATTACTGAAAAGGGACGAGATATACCCGCGGTTCCACCCAATTTACATAGAAAATTCTATGTCAACTTTTATGACTATAACGTGGTCAACGAACTTTATTAAAGTTACTCAGAGGTGGTCTTCAGCAACAGTTCATTTAAAAGTACTTTCAGCTATTGCACTTTCTCTCTGTAAATGTTCTAGAGGCCTACTCTTCTCTTCATCGCATTAAAAATATATAAATATATTATATGACTATTATATTATGATTATTACACAAGATACAATATATTTCAAATAGATAATATATGGCAATAATAAATAATATAACAATTAAATTTTATATCATTATAACACTTATAAAATCACAGTCAAGGGTTTTTGTGGATTGAAGTGAATTATTTTGGTATAATTTTAGTATAGAACTAAAGGAAAATGTTGAGTAATCAAATATAACTTAGCTGATAAACATTTACATAGGAGGACACTTACTATGAACCTAGATAGAAATGAACTAATAGGAGGAAATGCTTTTAGCATAGATGGAGTCATATCCATACCAAATGGAGTAGACCAGGAAGAGTTTTTTGATAACCTTATAGAATACCTACAAGATAAAGGGGCTTATTTCTTTGGCTTTACTGAAACTCTTCAGGGAGAAGCAATGAAGGAAGGACGCTTGAAAGAACTTTTAACTGTTAACGGAATTCAGGAGTTTAAAGAGGATGAAATATAAGGACTAAGGAGATCGATATGAATAAGATTAAAATTATACCAATAATAGGTGAGAGACAAAAAGAATTTAAGTGTGAGGAATTTTAGATGGAATTTTTGCACAGTATTGATAAGAGCATTGTAGACTTTGTTCATTATGGACTACAAAATTCATTGTTTGATTTTCTTATGCCTAAGATTACAGCTTTAGGTGAGGCGGGAATTATTTGGATAGTAATAAGTTTAATTCTTATAGCAACGAAAAAGCATAGAAAAACAGGTATTACCTGTCTTGTTGCCTTGTTTTTAAGCTTACTCTTTACAGATTTAAGTATTAAACAAATTGTTCAAAGGCCAAGACCAATAACTGCATACCCAATAGAAAATTCATTAATTAAAATACCAACAAGTTACTCTTTTCCATCAGGACACACCAGCTCCTCCTTTGCAGCAGCCTGGGTGCTTTATAGAATTATGGATAAATACAAATTATGTTACTTAGCCTTAGCAGGAATTATGGCTTTTTCTAGAATGTACCTATATGTTCATTATTTATCAGACGTAGTAGGGGGAATAGTAGTTGGTATAATCAGTGCAACTCTAGCTATGATAATTGTAAATAAATATGTGAAAAGAAGAAATCAATTATAATATGTAATTGTAGGAAATATGCTAAAGCTATAAATAGGTAATAGCAAGGTAAAATAGAACTACAAATTCATACTGTTTCTTAGGTGAAACGATAAAAAGAAGTCAGAAAAACTCTGACTTCTTTTCTTATAAATTTATAAATTATCTACTATTAGTTAACTTCTGTAAATTGTGCCTTAGGTGAATCGTGAGTTAAAACATCAAACATAAAACCTTGATTTTTAAGGCCTTCAATTATTTCAGGCAGTGCCTCTAGGGTAGTGTCTTTTGGATCCAAGTCATGCATTAATATATTAGCATGCTTAACATAGGTACAATCTTCTAACACCCTATTTACGATAATATGTTTTTCCTGTCTAAAGGTTGATGCATCTGTAGAGTCTACATTCCAATCAAAGAAAGTATACCCTTTATTAGTCATTTCTTTAGCTAGTTCAGGCATAAAGCGAGAAGATCCGCTATAGTTCCAACTTATTGTGTTGTTTGACCCACCAGGAAACCTTAAAATTTTAGAGGGTTTTGCACCAGTAATTCTTTCAAGTTCCCCATCTAGTTTCTCAACATCAGCTATAAAGTTGTCTTTTGAAGAGTAAACTTTTTTATAGTCATGACTATAGGTGTGGTTTGCAAGAACATGTCCACGTTTCACTATATCTTTATATATATCATCTTTACCTTCTTTATAGTTAACGAAGAAGGTAGCTTTTACTTTGTATTTATCTAAAGTATCTAAAAGCTTATCAGTATGAATAGATGGACCATCATCAAAGGTTAAATAAGCAAATTTTATATTTTCCATAGCTTTTTTATAGGCAGTTTCTTTATCTGTAATTTCAGCTTGTAAAGAAGTGTTCTGCTGAGATAAATTATTTATAGAGGACTTAACTTCTTCTAGTTCAGATTGAAGTTTTTTGCTTTCAGACTTTGCCATAATTGCCTGACTTTGAGTGAAAACAGTACCAATTAAAGAAAGAAATAGTATAACAAAAAATATTGTTTTACCAATTAATGATTTTAAATTAGATTTAGATTCAGATGTTTTCATAAATTCCCGTTCCCCTTATATCTATTAATTATTGAGATGATTTTGGAAGAGCATTGATTCTCTCTTCTAGCTGGCTTTTAGATTTATTAAGAGAATCATTTTTTTCTGTGAGTTCTGCATTTTCCTTTTTTAAAGTTTCCACTTGTTTTCTAAGGTCTTCATTTTTAGATTGATACTGAGAAATCTTAGACCTTGTATAAGGAACCGATGCAAGCACTGCAATACATAATATGCTTAAAATTATATATTTATTAAAGAAACTATTTTTCTTTCTTTTTCTTTTTGTGCTAGATGATACTTCTAACATAGACAAATTCCCCCCCTTTAAGTAACTGATATCACTATTATCATATGTTTATTTCTAAATTTAGTTAATAATATGTAATATAACATCAAATTCAATAAATTTATTTGGCTAATTTGGTAGAAAATATACTTATAACTTGTATATTTCAGCCGTAACCATGAGAAAATAATGATGTTTTATAATTAATAAACTGTAAATTTACATATAAAACAGTTTCATAGCTATACATACTTCAATGTGACAATAAATGTCACAAAATATAAAGATGTACTACAATAAATATTATATTATAAAAGCATAGCCTATTCAATGACAATGTTCAGTATAAGCCTTTATTTTCTGACAAAAACAAAAGACACAATACCTTTAATGAGGTATTGTGTCTTTTGTTTAACTTACTTGTTAAAATTAAGTTTTAATTTCATGAAAAATAATCTTAACATAGTTTCAAAATGAATTATTGACCTAATTCGAAGCTACCACAATCTGTACATTGTTTTGTATCAGCTTGACCTTCATGCTTAACAACTTGAATTTGGTCTAGTGTACAATAGTTTTGCTCTTGAGCATGATACTTACATTCACTAACTATACATCCTATGCTTTTATTTTTTTCCATGTGAATCATCTCCTTTTCTTTTTAATAATATGAATTTTTTATTCAACCTTATAAAAGATTAATAATATAATCAGTTATAAAGTTAATTTAGAACTAAATAAAGGTTATTTAGTTGTAATGAAATATTATATTTTATTAATTTTCATTACAAACTTAGTATCTGCAAAGAATATATTTTTATCCTTTGTAAATCTTGATAAAAATTTTAATAATAGGGTGATTTTCAAATATACAAGCTACAGAATAAAAGATTAGTTCGTATAAGTTAGTTATTTCAATAAGAGGAGAAAATGGATGTTAATATTACCAAGTAAACTTAATTTATATGGAATGCAATAAAGATAGTAAATTTAAAATGAATCTACTTTTACATTCTCTTTTATATTAGTTGCTTTTAATTGATTAAGTAATGTAGAAATATTATTGCAACTTATATGTATTAGTAAATTTGATTTACTAATGGATGAAGTAGGAGTAGGTAGACTATACTATAAGAGGAATAAAATTCAATAAAATAAAACTGCTGAAAAATAAAATGTATTTTTCAGCAGTTTTTATATTTAAAAAATAAATATTTCTTATTACCACTATAAAGTGAAAGAACTACAACTAAACTTCCATTCTTCCTATATTTTCAGGAATGATTAAGTCAGCAAGAGTAGCATTCTTAACATCTTCAATTGTTGATTCTGGTCCTAGTTCTCTTAATACTAAGCCTTCTGGAGTTACTTCCATAACAGCCATTTCAGTTACTATTAAGTTAACTTGATGTGCAGCTGTTAAAGGTAAAGTACATTTTTTTAATATTTTTGGAGCACCTTTTGCAGTATGTTCCATAGCAACAATAACCTTCTTAGCTCCAACAACTAAATCCATAGCTCCGCCCATTCCAGGAACTTTTTTACCAGGTATCATCCAGTTAGCAAGGTTTCCTTCTTGGTCAACTTCTAGAGCTCCTAAAACAGTAGCATCTACATGTCCACCTCTTATGATTCCAAAGGATACCGAAGAATCAAAGAAAGCAGCGCCAGGAAGTACTGTAACATGTAAGCCACCAGCATTAACTAAATCTTTATCTTCTTCACCAGCAGCAGGAGCAGGTCCAATGCCAACGAAACCGTTTTCTGATTGAAGAGTAACATCTATTCCTTCAGGAATATAGTTAGCTACTAAAGTTGGAAGACCTATACCAAGGTTAACAACGTCTCCATCCTTTAACTCTTTAGCAACTCTTTTAGCAATAACTTCTCTAACCATGTTCTTATCCATGTTATTTATCCCCCTTTACGATGTAGTCTACAAATATTGAAGGTGTCATAACTTCATTTGGATTTATTTCTCCAACTTCAACTAATTCTTCAGCTTCAACTATAACTAAATCTGCAGCAGCAGCCATTAGTGGGTTAAAGTTTCTAGTTGCTTCGTGATAATAAACGTTTCCTTTTTTATCTACTTTTGAACCAAAAATTAAAGCTACATCAGCTCTTAATGGTTTTTCTAATAAGTATTCTATTCCATCAACAGTGATTTTTTCTTTTCCTTCTTCAACCACTGTTCCAAGACCAGTTGGAGTTAAGAAACCACCAAGTCCTGCACCACCACATCTAACTCTTTCAGCAAGAGTTCCTTGTGGTACAAGCTCTACATCCATTTCTTTCTCATTCATTTGACGTCCAGTTTCAGGATTTGTACCTATGTGAGAAGCAATCGTTTTCTTAGCTTGTTTGCTTACAATTAGCTTACCAATTCCTTTATCTACAAAGCCTGTATCATTTCCTATAATAGTTAAGTCCTTTACACCTTTTGCTATTAAGGCATCAATAAGCTTATCAGGTGTTCCCACTGCTAAGAAGCCACCAATCATAACAGACATGCCATCTTTAATGTGAGAAACAGCTTCTTCAATTGTAATAATCTTGTTCATAACTTTCCCTCCATATAAAACAATTTATAAACAACTTCATTATACACCATTTTGAAAATTTTTCATATTAAATTAAAACTATTTTAATTAGTCTAATAAATTACTGTAGAAATTTAATTTATATGTAAAACTATATTTTAGGATTTCAAAGTCAAGACTTAACTTATGCATTGAATCTATCTTGGGTGTCTTAAGGCTTTTTCAAGGTTAGTAAAATATACTTTAGTCTTAGAAGCCTTTAGTCATATTAAAGCTTTAAAAATTAGTATGGAATTTAAATTTAAATTCTTTAAAAATATAGCTAGTTAATGCAAAGTAGATTATTAGTTTGTTTATTAATAGGAGTTTAAGATATAATTATAGAAAGAATTATTTAAGAGGGTTACTTGCTATTAAATTTGGCTAGTGATTACGGTTTTTATTTAAGCAGCTTTTAATAAATAAGTATGACTTTAGGTAAAAAGTATTAGAAGATAAACAATAAAAATTAGGATGTGAAAATGTAATGAGCATTAGATTTATATATGGCAGATCTGGTACAGGTAAGAGTTATACCTGTACTGAGGAAATTTATAATAGAGTAAAAGAGGGGGTAACTCATCCCTTAATTCTTGTAGTTCCAGAACAACTTTCCTTTAGAGCAGAGAAATCATTAATACAAAGGATTGGAGCCACTGGAATTAACAATGTTCATGTACTTAGTTTTAAGAGATTAGCCTTTACTGTATTTAGTGAAGTTGGAGGCATAGCTCATAGTCACATGAACTCTACTGGAAAAGCAATGATAATTAATAAAATATTACAGGAAATCAGGGATGATTTAAGCATCTTTGGTAAGATATCAAAACAAAGGGGCTTTGTAGATACTGTTTCAGAGGTAATTACAGAGCTTAAAAGACATAATGTAACTCCCGAAGTTTTAGTAGAGCTTAAGGAAAAAGTTGTTGATAATACACTGTTATTTCATAAGCTTTCTGATATAGCTTTAATTTATAATTGCTTTCAAAAGAAACTTAATACAGGGTATTTTGATCCTGAGGACGACCTTAATCTTTTATATGAAAAGTTGGAGGAGAGTAAGTTTCTAAAGGGTGCAGAGTTTTGGATTGATGAATTTAGCGGCTTTACACCTCAGCAATATAATGTTATTGGAAAGCTTTTTAAGGTGGGTAAAGATGTAAATATAACTCTTCCTTATAGCGGAAAGGAAATAAGAAATAAGGAGGATGAAACTAATCCTTTTTATCCTATTTTCATTACTGAAAGTACTTTAACAAACATTGCACAGGACTATGGTTATTACCCTAAAAATCCTCTTTATTTAAAAGTAAATCATAGATTTGAAAACTCTAGTGAACTAGCTTTTCTAGAAAGAAATTATTTTAATATTGGAGTTAAGGCTTTTGAAGAAAAAACAGAAGATATTAAGATTTTTAAGGCCCAAAATTCATATGTAGAAATAGAATACATTGCAAAGGATATTTTAAAGTTAGTTAGAGAAAAAGGTCTAAGGTTCAATGATATTGCTGTAGTAACAAGAGATTTAGAAAGTTATGAGGAAATCACAAAGGTAATCTTTAATGAATATGAAATTCCTCATTTTATTGATAATAAAAAAGATGTGTCAGGAAACCCTTTAGTCATATATATTACATCAATTCTGGAAGTGTTCATTAGGAGCTGGAGTGATGTGGCGGTATTAAGGTATATTAAGGCTGGATTCAATAGGTTATCTATAGAAGAAGTAGACTTACTAGAAAACTATGTGTTGGAGTATGGAATAAAGAGTAAAAAGCGATGGACTGAGGATAAGTTTTGGAGAGAAAGTGAAAAGTACCCTAATATTATGGCACTAAGAGATAAAGCAGTGGGCGATCTATTTTCCTTGCAAAAGGTTTTAAAGGGAGAAAAAACTGTTAAAGCAATTACCACTAATCTTTTCAATTTCTTAAAGGAAGGGAATGTATATGAAAAGGTAGAGCAATATATAGAAGTATTTAAAGCTGAAGATAATTTGCTTTTAGTAGAGGAATACAGCAGCATTTGGAATTTGATTATAGAAATTATGGATCAATTAGTAGAAGTATTAGGAGATGAGGAAGTAACTCTTGAGGAGTTTAACAGTATTTTCACCATGGGAATAATGCAAAATCAAATGGGACTAATTCCACCCTCCTTAGATTCAGTTATAGTAGGAAGTGCAGAGCGTATAAGAACCCATGAAATAAAAGCTCTTTATGTAGTTGGAGTAAACGATGGAGTTTTTCCAAGAAGCAGTAATGATGAAGGGTTATTTAATGATTCAGATAGAACGCTATTTCAAAGCAATGGAGTAAGTATGGCTGACAATAGCCTTCAGCAAGCTTTTGCAGAGCAGTTTTTAATTTATAATACTCTTACGTTGCCAAGAGAGTATCTTTGTATAACTTACCCAATAGCAGATGCTGAAGGAAGGGCAAAGCGTTACTCTATAATAATTCCAAGGCTTAAAGCTATATTTAAAAGAATCACAGAAGAAAGTAGCATTGGAGTAGAATACAACAAAGAAGAAAACTACGAAGATTTAGTTGCTAAAACACCAGCCTTTAATCACTTAATAAGTAAAATCAGAGGGTATATTGAAGAAGATAAAATTCACCCTATTTGGCAGGAAGCTTATAAGTATTTTAAAGAACATGAAAACTATAAGGAAATAACTAACAAGGTACTTTCAGGGTTTTCTTATACCAATGCAGTAAAAGAAATTAAAAGTGAAAAAATAAGAAAGCTTTATGGAAATAACTTTAGTGTGTCTAAAATAGAAAGGTATGCTCATTGTCCTTTTGCATACTTTGTCCAATATGGGCTGAGAGCAAAAGAGAGAAAAGTGTATACCTTTGCTCCACCAGACCTAGGAAATTTTCTTCATAAAGGGTTAGAAAAGTTTTCAGAAATAGTGGAGCGAGAAAACAAGGTTTGGGGAAAATTAGATGAGGAATTTTTTAATAAAACAATTGATGAGGTAATAGAATATTTAGTTTCAATTGATGAAAACTTTATTTTAAGTAGCTCTAAAAGACATGAATATGTTATTAAAAGATTAAAAAGAGTTCTTCATAGAATGGTGTTAATCATTGATGAACAAATGGACAGAGGAAACTTTAAGCCACTAGGCTATGAAATTTCCTTTGGATCAAGACCAGACAATGATTATCCACCAATTGAAATTACTTTATCTAACGGAGAGAGATTAACTCTTGAGGGAAAGATAGATAGGGTAGACAAAGGAGAAGTAAATGGGGAAAGCTATTATAGAGTAGTGGATTACAAGTCAGGCAACACAGAACTAAATTTGCATGAGGTTTATAATGGACTTCAAATTCAATTACTAACTTATCTTGATGCAATTTTAACTCTAGAGAAGACCTTTAAGAAAGAGAACACAAATCCAGCAGCTATGCTTTATTTGTCCATAGATGATCCTTTAATTCAAGCTAAAAAGCAGTTATCTGATGAAGAACTTAAAGAAGAAATGTTAAAAAGTCTAAAAATGCATGGACTGATTATAAGGGATTTAGAGGTAGTTAGAGAAATGGATATGACCCTTGAAGAAGGTGGAGCTTCCTCAGTAATTCCTGTAACTCTTAAAAAGCCTAAAAAGGGTGACGAAGAACCAGAGTTTTCAGATAGAGGTACTTCTGCCATAACCTATGGGGGTTTTGAAGTGCTAAAGGCACATATGAAGGAAAATGTAGCTAAAATCTGTGAGGAAATGCTTAGTGGTAATATTAGTATTGAACCTTGTAAAAAGACTAGTAGCACTCAATGTGATTTTTGTGACTTTTTATCCATATGTCAGTTTGATAGCACCTTAGGGTTAAACAAATATAATACCCCAAAACTAATGGCTAAAAAAGATATATTAGAAGTCATTGAAGAAGAAGCTAAAGTGAAGGGAGATGACAGAGATGGAAAATAAAGAGGATTTACAAGAGGTAAGAGAAGAGTCTACCTTAAATAGTAAGGAAGCTATAAAAGATGTTTCTAATAGTGAAAATAAAGCCGCAGCAGTTAAATGGACGGAAGACCAGCTAAAGGCAATTAACACAAGATATGCAGATGTGTTAGTTTCTGCAGCAGCAGGTTCAGGAAAAACAGCAGTATTAGTTGAGAGAATTATAAAAATAATTACAGACAGAGATAACCCAGTAGATATAGATAGACTTCTTATCGTAACTTTTACTAATGCAGCTGCTGCTGAAATGAGAGAGAGAATTGGAGAAGCAATATCAAAGGAGCTTGAAAAAAATCCTAATAATAGCAATCTTCAAAAGCAACTTACACTTTTGAATAAGGCTAATATCTCAACTCTTCATTCCTTTTGTTTAAATCTAATAAGAAATAATTTTCATCAAATTGACTTAGACCCTAGCTTTAGAGTTGGAGATAGTACTGAAATTGCTTTGATAAGAGGAGAAGCTCTAGATGAGGTCTTTGAGGAAAAATATAATGATGAAAATGAAAGCTTCCATAAACTTGTTGAAAGCTATTGTAATAATAAAAGTGACAGAGCACTGTATGATTTAATTCTAAGACTTTATAATTTTTCAATGAGTACACCAAATCCTAAAAGCTGGCTTTTAGAAAAGGCAGAGGATTTTAATATAACTAATGGTTTTGAAGGATTTTCTTTTAAAGATGAGTTTGTAAGTGAAGTTATAGAAGATTTAACTCTAGGAGAAAAACTTCTTACTAGAGGGGGAAGACTTATAGATGAAAATAATTTTTTAGAAAAATATAGAGAGAACCTGGAAAGCGATCTGCAAATAATAGAAAGTTCAAAGGAGAAGGTTAAAACCTCCTTAGAAGAGTTAAGCAATTTTATAAAAGAAAATTCTTTTGGCAAATTAGCCACTGTAAGATTAAAAGAGGAAGAAGAAAAAATCATTCAGGAGGAAGTTAAAAACTTAAGAAATAAGGCTAAGGATATTTACAAGGAAGTAAGTGAAAAGATTCTTTCTTTTACCTCTCCTGAAAATGGTGAAATACTTAAAGAGCTTTATCCTCTTATGTTAGAGCTTTCAAACTTAGTCCTTGAATTTAGAGATAAATTTGCTAAGAAAAAAAGAGAAAGAGGGATTATTGACTTTAATGACCAAGAGCACTTTGCCCTAGAAATCCTAAAAACTCTTAATGAAGAAGGAAAAGAAGTGCCTTCTCAAGTAGCATTAGATTTAAAGGATAAATTTGAAGAAATTTTAGTGGATGAATACCAAGACTCAAATGATGTACAAGAAGAAATAGTAAACCTTATTTCAAGGAAAGAGTCGGGATTTAGAAATAGGTTCATGGTAGGAGATTTAAAGCAAAGTATTTATAGATTTAGAATGGCAAAACCAGAGCTATTTAAAGAAAAGAAAGATAGCTACATTAAAGAAGCAGGTGGAGATAATAGGTTAATTACCCTTCACAAAAATTTTAGGAGTAGAGAAGAAGTTATCAATGGAATTAACTACATTTTTAACTCTATTATGAGTGAAAAGGTAGGAGAACTTAATTACACTGAAGAAGAAGAACTAAAGCTAGGAGCTGAGTTTCACCCTTTAGAAGAAGAGGGAATTGTTGGAGGAGCTGTAGAGTTACACATAATTTCTCTTGATAATGAGGTGAATTTGACTGAGGGTGAAAATCTACTTCTTGAAGATGAAGTGAGTTGTGATGGAGAGTTTAAGTCTGAAAGAAAAATCCTAGAGAAAATTAGTAAGATAGAAGCTCCTAATGAATCAAAGGAACAAGAAAAATCAGAAGAGGACAGAGAAGAAGAAATTGAGGAAGAAGAACTAGATGCAATTCAAATTGAAGCAAGGGCCGTGGCTAAAAGGATTCAACAACTTATGGAGTATAAGGGTAAGGATACATTTAAGGTCTATGATAAAAACTTAAAAAGCTATAGACAGCTTCAGTTTAGAGATATTGTTATACTTCTTCGTTCAGCAAATAAATTTGCTCCTATTTATCTAGAAGAATTTAAAAATTTAAATATTCCACTATATGCAGAAGGGGGCACAGGGTACTTTGATACCATTGAGGTAAAAACTATAATAAGTTTACTTCAAATTATAGATAATCCTCTTCAGGATATTCCTCTTATTGCAGTACTTCGCTCACCTATTGGAGGCTTTGTCTCGGAGGAACTAGCAGATATAAGGCTAGTTGATAAAAAATTAAACTTTTATGATGCTATGAGAAGGTATATAAGGGAACATAGTTTATTGAAGAATAATGATTTAGAAGAACACAGCACTATAGAAGGTGTTGAAGACTATGACTTAGAATTAAGGGGAAATCCTAAAGAAAGCAATAGACCTGAGAATATAAATTTTCTAGAAGAAGATAATTATCTAGATATTATTAATAAAGATAATGAAAATCAGGAAAATGAAGATCCTCTTACAATGAAAATTAAAGAGTTTTTAAGAACTCTTCAAATGTGGAGAAACAGGGCAAGGTATACTCCAATAAACAATCTAATTTGGGAACTTTGCATGGAAACAGGATATTATGGCTATGTGGGAGCTATGCCAGGAGGTATTCAAAGACAGGCAAATTTAAGAATTCTCTTCCAGAGAGCTAAGGAATTTGAAAGAACTAGTTATAAAGGACTTTATAATTTTATAAATTTTATAAATAATCTTCAAAAAAATAGTGAAGATTTAGGGGCCGCAAAAGTTATTGGAGAAAATGAAGATGTAGTTAGGGTTATGAGTATTCACAAAAGTAAAGGGTTAGAGTTTCCAGTGGTGTTCTTATGCGGTATGAGTAAGCAATTTAATCAAAGTGATTTAAAAAGTAAAATACTATTTCACAATGAATTAGGCTATGGACCCATGTATGTGGACTTAGAAAAAAGAATAACTTTAAGTACTGCTCAAAGGGATTATATAGCTAAGAAAATCCAAGGAGAAAATAAATCAGAGGAAATGAGACTTCTTTATGTAGCTCTTACTAGAGCTAAGGAAAAGTTAATTCTTGTTACTTCTCATAAAAAACTGGATAAAAAAATAGAGGAATGGATAGATGCAGCAAGAGATGAGGAGGAAGTAATAGCAGAAAGCTATATTTCAAAGCAAAAGAGTTATATAGATTGGGTGGCACCAGCTATAATGAAACATGTAGATGGAGAACCTTTAAGAGGTTATAAGGATGATACCAATATTGAATATCTAAATGAACATAACTCCAAGTGGGAAGTGATTTTTCATAACAAAATTCAGTTTTCTAAAGTTATTGAAGAAGAAGAGACTACTACTTCTGTAGAAGAAAAACTAGGAAAGTTAGAAGAAGGTCCTATAGAGGAAGAAGGAAGATCTTTTATAGAGAATAATTTAAATTACAAATATAAATTTGAAGAATCAACTAAGTTACCAACAGTAATCACAGTTTCAAAGCTAAAAGCTATGGATATTGTGGATGATTTCATTGAAGATGAAGAAAGATTACAAGATGACTATCATAGGGAATATAATAAGCCTTTAATGAAAGCCCCTCTATTTTTACAGGAGAAAAAAGGTCTCACCCCTGCAGAGATAGGAACGGCCCTTCATGGAGTAATGCAAAGATTAGATTTAGAAAAGGTGAATACCTTAGAAGAAATAAAAACCCAAATAAACCAAATGGAACTTAGAGAACTTTTGACCTCAGAGGAAGCTAAAGTAATTAAAGAGGAAAAGATTTATAAGTTTTTCCAAAGCAATTTAGGGGTTAGAATGCTGCAGGCTCATAAAAATGGCACCTTGAAAAGAGAGCTACCCTTCCGTATGGAAGTCAGCAGTACTCTACTAGATAATACTTTGCAAAAAGGAATCTATGAAGAGGAAAAAATAGTTCTTAGAGGGATTATAGATTGCTACTTTGAAGAGGAAGGAAAGGCTATAATCCTGGATTATAAGACAGATTATCTTCGTCAGGGTGAGGAAGAAATAATTATAGACAGATACAAGACTCAGCTGAATTACTATGGAGAAGCAGTTGAGAAGCTCTTAGGTAAAAAAGTTGAAGATAAGTACTTGTATTTATTCTCAATAGACAGGGATGTGAAAGTAAATTAAGATAAAACAAAGACTAGAGGCTTGAGTCATTCAGCTTCTAGTCTTTTTAACTTTAACATCATTGTTCAATAAGATTACATATATTTGAATGGTAGGTAAGGTAAACCTTTGATTTACATCTTTACAGGCAGAATAAGCAAAGTTTTAATTGAAAAGTAAGTTTAATTCTAACAACATGAAAAAATAAGTAAAAGTATACCTTATATGACATATGAAAATTAACATTGTCGGAAAAAATGATGTCGGAAATGGAGGAATAACATACATGTTATAGAATACTATTTTAGTAGAAATTTTTTATGAAATTGAGGTGATAGGATTGGCTATTATTAATGTAATAAAATTTGATGGAATAAGAAACCGAGACTGGCTGGTATATCGTTATCCTGGAGATAGCTTTGTTTTTGGAACTCAACTTATTGTTGGAGAAGGCCAAATTGCGGTTTTTGTTAGGGGAGGAAAGGCTCTAGATTACTTTTCACCAGGCACTTATACTCTCGCTACTCAAAATATTCCTATTTTACAGTCCTTGATTAATGTTCCTTTTGGAGGAAGAACCCCCTTCACAGCAGAAGTGTTTTTTATAAATAACACTGCTAAGCTAGACATATTATGGGGTACAACAGATCCAATAAGTTTAATTGACCCTAAGTATGCAGTTAGATTAAGAGTGCGTGCCTTTGGACAGTTTGCTATTAGAATTTCAGATTATCGTGTGTTTTTAACACAATTAATTGGTGCTTTAGGTGGTACTCAGATTATAAAATATGACATTGTAACTAAATATTTTAAAGGAGTTATAGTAACAAAGATAAAGACTATTATTGCTGATATAATTATTAATCAGAAAATTTCTGCACTGGAATTAACTCCACAACTTGAAGAAATATCTGAAATTGCTAAAATACGTCTTTCAGGAGAATTTGAACGCTTTGGTATAGAAATTGTTAATTTCAATATCGCATCTGTTAATTTTCCAGATGAGGACTTTGATATTATAAATAAAATACTTGCTGAAAAGGCAGCCTTCGATATTATTGGAGATAATCGCTATAATGTTAAAAGGTCATTTGATGTTATGCAAACTGCTGCTGGAAACGAAAGTGGTGGGAACTTAGCTACAGCTGGAATTGGAATTGGTATTGGAGCTGGAGCTGGTATAGCTGTAGGAAACACCTTCGCAAATGCTGCAGGTAGCGTTATGAATACACCTGGAAAAATGACTACTTGTAAGAAATGTCAGCACTCAAATGCAGAAGGAGTTAAGTTTTGCTCCAATTGTGGAGAAAAGCTTGAAGTAGCAAAAATTGAGTGTTTCTCTTGTAGGATTTTAGTAGATGAGAATGCAAAGTTTTGTCCTAATTGCGGGTTTTCAATGGGAAAAAAGAAATGCCAAAATTGTAATACAGAAAATTCCCCAGGAACTAAGTTTTGCAGTGAGTGCGGAACTAAATTGGAGGGTTAATTATGAATAATAATAAAATTTCAATAAGTGATAGGTTAAAAGTCTTAGGATGTATTGCGTTTGACATAGCATTAATCTTAGCTTTTTTTAAAGTCTTCGGATTATTTATTATTATTGCACCAGTGAAATCTATATTGATGTTGTTTACTTTAATTATAGGACTTTTAGCAATAAATATAGTGGTTATTCTACCAAGCAGCTTATATAAAAAAATTGGTATACCATATACTATTTCCTTTATGACGTCATTTGTTCTCTACGCAATTTCGGCTAATGTACTTTCAATTTTTTTAATAGGAAGTAGTGTAGTTTGGTATATAATTTGGGAACTAATAATCTTTGCGGCCTTTATTGGGATAATTTCTGTATTTACAGTATTTTCAGGAAGGGAAATAGATGAAAGTAATAAAGTTCAAAATGAACAGTGTGGTAAAGCTTCAATTATGATGGAACTTCTTGAAATTGAAGATATTCTCAAAAGAATACATATGGATGATAAGTTTCCACCAATATTTTGCTCATTTAAGGCATTGAAGGAACGTATTCAAGTTTCAACTCCTTTTGGTAGAATTATTGATAATAATGCTGTTAAAGTAATAGAGAGTCAAATCAAGGGTAATTTAATAGCTTTCAAGATAGGGTTGCAAGAGCCGTCAGGGGATACAGGTTTCATGAATTTACAAGACATCCTTGAAGAAACACAAAGACTTGTAATAAATAGGGAAGCACTAAACATTAAATAGCTTTTTATAAACGTTCAATTTCAAAGTAATTATATTTATATTTAAAAGCCTAAAGAAAAACAAGATGCGTTCATGTATAGCATAGGTCTAGGTTTTAGGTTTATATAATAATTTTAAAAAGGGAGAGATTTCAATGAATGATAAAAAATGTCCAGCTTGTGGAGCATCAGTTGATTTTAATGCCACGGAGTGTAAATATTGTGGAGAACCAATGGTTGTTCAACAGCCACACTACCAAGCACCACCACAACCACAATATCAGGCTCCGCAACCACAATATCAGGCACCACAATATCAAATGCCACCTCAGGGTCAACAAATGTATGGGAACCCAAATGTTGTTGTTAATACTAAAAGTAAAACAACAGCAGGTATACTAGCTATACTATTAGGTGGTTTAGGTATACATAAGTTTTACTTAGGAAGAATTGGATTAGGAATTTTATACTTGGTTTTCTGTTGGACTTATATACCAGCCTTAATTGGTCTTATAGAAGGAATTATTTATTTAACTTCAAGTGAAGAAAAGTTTTTTTATAAATATGTAAAGAAATAAGGCATTAAATAATTTCAAGTAAAAAGGTTAATATTGATAACATTTCAAAAAACTAGTCTACCATAATAAGACTAGTTTTTTTATTATATAGGAATTTCAGCTTTTCGCCTAAAAAATTGTTTGGAAGGACTTGAAACTAATATATTTCAAGATGCATGTAAAATATTGCAAGTAGCAGCTAGTTATTTAAATGGGAGTGTGAATACACGCATTTGTTCTACAAATAAAGTTCAAAACGTACTTAGTGATATTTTATTAATTAAGAATATGCTGAATAACATTCGTTCAATTTAATTAAATATAATATAAAGACTTTCATAATCAAGGAACAATTTCTTATATGTTTTTAGAGGTATTTATTGAAAAATGTAGAATAATTAGTTTAAGAAAGAACCAAAGGCAATTTGATTTAGGAGTTGAATTTCTATGGGTAATGAAGAGAAATTACAGACTTCACTTTACAATAATATAAAATCTTATGTAGATGCCACTGAGCTTTTAGAGAATTTAATTCAAATATTCGAGAGCTACTTTGGTAGAAGTGAAAGTGAAGGAGATATTTTAACAGAAATACAACATATAGTTGAGCATAAAACCTATGACTTTTATAATTTTAAACATAAGATTCTTCAGTTATTTCACTGTTCCTTAATAAAGGGTAAAGATAAGTCAGACTATAATATTCAACTAGATAAGAAAGAGCTTTTTGCCATAGGGGATGAAGTTAAAAAGGTATTAGAAAACAATTTATTTTTATATCAGCATGAATTTATACTAGAATTCACTAGCTTTATCAATAAGGGGGAAGCCTCATTACAATTAAAGGAAGATTTTAAAACTTTAACTAAGGAATGTTTTAGTGATAAGCTTCAAGAATTATATAAGGGTATTGAATTATCAGAAGAAAAGGTAAAGCTGGTAATAGAAGATAAAATTCATGACTATGAAGTTTTTTTATGGACAGTTAAGAAACTTTTACTAGATTTACAAAAGGAAAGAGAGACTTTAGAGGAAAAGGTCTATGTTGATAAAGTATTAGCTATGAGGGAGACTTTTATCACCACAACAGAAAACTTAAAGGAAGACTTGATAAAGGATATAACCTTCATTGTAATTTCTTACTTTGTGAAGAAAATAAGAGAAACTTTATTGGTAGGGATGGAGGACAGGCTCTATAACTACAGAAATACATTAAAGCAGTATTTAAACTTTAAAACAGAAGGTTGTCAGGAAGTAGAAAATGTGAAGTTAAATCATAAAAATGCCGAACCTAGTGAGATAGAATTTCAAGTTTATAGTATATGTAGAGAACTTTTTATATGCCAATATAATTATTTGTCTAAAATTTTTAGCCTTTGCAAAACCAAATTTGACACCTTAACTTCTGAAGTTAAATTTAATTTAGATGTTATATTTAATGGTGAGTTTGAAGAACCCATATATTTTATTAACACTTATGAGGATTTTAATAATATTTGTGATATATTCAATGAAAAGTTACATGTGATTTTATATACTTTTACTATTAATACTTTTAATGAATTTAAGAAGAGTTACTATGATTACCTTATGGAGAAGCTTTCTTACAAGAAGGAAAGTCTGGAAAAAATGTATTGTCATAAGTTGATTTTAGATGGAATTGATTATATTAATTGCTATAGCCAAGATGTTAAAATTAAGTTATGTAGCAAGTTAGAAGAATTATATAAATCCTACAGTAGTGAGGAAATTCTTAAGGACAACTCTCTTAATCTTATCATTAATTTTTATAAAGTTAGAGAGGATATACCAAAGGTTTTCTTTAGGGAATACATCTACAGTGATATAGATTACCAAACTCTATTTTCAAAAGAGAGTTTTAATCAATGTGATTCCTTAGAAGATAAAAAGCTGCTTCTTTACAATAAAGTAGTAGGTTTTAAAAATAAGCTATGGGACACCTTATATAATGAATTAATAACTTACTTTGATTATATACTCCCCAATATAGGAAAGAATATGGATCATGCCAAAAAACAATCAGATTACTATAAAGTTAAGGCAGAAGAGCCCATTTTATAAAAAATATAGTTATAAGAAATTAAAGTAAACAAAGTATTCATTATGTTCCTTGTACTAAAAATAGAACCTATGTGAAATGGTACAATAGTCAGTTGTACTAAGTTAGATATTAAGGTATTAAAAAAATATGATAGATAATTACCATAGTAAGGCTTGTAAGTTGCATTTAGTAATATAGAATACCTATGTGCTTATAATGCTTGTAATTCGAACTTAATATTTTAATTAATAAAAGCACTATTTTTTAGAGAGTAGTGCTTTTCATATTGTTACTAATTATCGCAAGTAACCAGTGAAGGAAAAATTCTTTTATAGACAACAAATAACTATTATATTGAAGAAAATCTTAAGAACACTAAAAATATCATCTACATATATAACTTATGGAGATTGAGCTTGGGTTCATAATATTTAAATTTATAAAGACCTTTGATTTTAAACTAGAAAAATCTTATAATAATAGTAGACTTATTTGAAAATTTTTAACAAATATAATATTCACTTAAATTTAAGTTAGTAGAAAAGTTTAGTTAGCTCTGTGCTGAGAGGGAACTATGTGTAAGGATTAGTTTTCTATAAGGTTATATGGCTTCATTAAGGGGTTGTGAAATAAACCTTAGCTTAGGAGTTTTTGTGAAGAATAAAAGCTTATGATGAAAATAACAATTTAATATTAAGGTCATATATTTATTAAAACATTAAGGAGGAATCACAATGGAGGAGAAGGGATTACTGAAAACACTTTGTGAGGGCCATGGTCCTAGCGGAAGGGAACATTGGTTACATGAGGAAGTTAATAAGGCTTTTTCAGGATTTGGAAATGTTTCTGTAGATAATTTAAACAATATTATTGTCCATAAGAAAGGAAATGGAAAAGGCAAAATAATGCTTATGGCTCACTTGGATGAAATATTTATGTCTGTAACAGCCATAAAAGAAAATGGATTTTTAGAGTTTAGAGGAAATGGAATAGATGTTAAAACACTAGTTTCCCAAGAAGTAGTTGTTCATGGAGAAAAGGACATACTAGGAATCATAGGAATTAAACCACCACATCTAATGAAGGAAGAAGAAAGAGCAAAGGCTGTAACTTTAGAAGCACTACTTATTGATACAGGTTATTCCAAGGAATCCTTAGAAAAAATAGTTAAGGTTGGAGATTATGTAACAGTAAAAAGACACTTTAAAGAATTGCTTAATGATAATGTAACTTGTAAGGCGCTTGATGATAGAGCTGGAGTAGTTTCTCTTTACACTTGTGCTAAGGAGCTTAAAAATGTAAATCACGATTTAGATGTATATTTTGTATGCTCTGCTCAAGAAGAAGTAGGTCATAGAGGGGCAAAAACTGCAAGTAATGCCATCAATCCAGATATAGGTATTGCAGTGGATGTCACCTTTGATAGTGGTAAAATGGGAGCTCAGGAAAGAGATAATAACCTAGGACAAGGTCCAGTAATTTGTATTGGACCAAATATTCATCCAAGGGTTAGGGAAAAGCTTATGGAGGTTGCAGAAGAATATAGTATTCCTTATCAGGTAGAGGTGGAACCAGGAGATACAGGAACAGATGCTTGGGATATTCAAATAGCAGGGCAGGGAATACCAACCCTATTAATTTCTATACCTCTTAAATACATGCATACTTCTGTAGAAGTTGTTAATATGAAGGATGTTAAAAATACAGGACGTATTATGGCTAAGCTTATAGAAAAGCTTAATGGTGAAGAATTGGAGGGATTACTATGCTATTAGACAACCTATTAGAAAAGGGTGGACTACTAGATAAGCTTTGTTCTCTTCCAGGCCCTTCAGGCTTTGAAGGGGATGTAAGAGAATTAATTAAAAGTGAAGTTGCTCCTTATGTAGATGAAATAAAAGTGGATAGGTTAGGAAATATTATTGTTCATAAAAAGGGTAAGGGAAAAAAAGTATTAATAGATGCTCATATGGATGAGGTAGGCTTCATTGTTACGGGCTTAAACGAGGATGGAACTTTAAAGTTTAGAGCTCTTGGAGGAATAAATGAAAAAATAATTCCATCAAAGGTAGTCTTAATTGGAAAAGATAAAATACCAGGAGTAATAGGGGGAAAGCCTATTCATCTTCAAGGTAAGGACGAAAGAGAAAAGGGATTATCTTATAAGGATTGTTGTATTGATATTGGAGCAAATTCTAGAGAAGAGGCTAAAAAGTATATAAAAATGGGAGACTATGTAGTGTTTGACATGGAGTATGATAGCTTTGGTGAAGGCTTAATTAAGGGAAAGGCTTTTGATGATAGAATTGGCTGCTTAATTCTTATGGAAATACTTAAGGAAAACTACGATATAGATTTATATGGAACCTTTAACATACAAGAGGAAGTTGGAGAAAGAGGAACCTTTATTTCTGCTTTAAATGTTAAAGCAGACTTAGGTATTGCTCTTGAAGGCACTATTTGTGCAGATATGCCAACAGTTCCAAAACACTTAAGCGCTACTGAAGTAGGAAAAGGTCCAGCTATATCTATCATGGATTTAACAAGCATCTTTGATCAGGATATTGCAAGAGATATTATGGCTATTGGAGATGAAAAGAATATATCATACCAAAGAAGAAAAGCCATAGCAGGAGGAAATGATGCTGGAGCAATTCATACTGTAGGCGAGGGTGCCAAAATTGCTACAATTTCTGTGCCTTGCAGATATATTCACTCCTCAGTATCCGTAGCGTCAAAGGAAGATTTTAAAAATGCGGTGTTACTTTTAAAAGAATACTTGAAAAGTCTTTAAGCTAATGGGTTAGGAGAAGTTTCAATAATAGAGCCTAGTTAATTTTCATGAGGTACTTAGTAAAAATACTAGGAAAGAAATACCTCCGCAAGAAGTTATAAACATAAAAATATAAGAAATTATAAATAAATCAACAAGTCAATATGCAAATTTAACAATATAACAATATATATTGTTTATGCGGATTCTAGGGATTTCTGACTTTAAAATAAGTTGTTTAGAATGTTGCAAACAAGAATCTGTAGTTATTTTTGCGTTAAACAATTTGACCAATGCAAAATAGTAAGCCTTTTACAGTTTTATAAGATAAGCTATTTGTAACCTTGAGAATAAGAAGTTACACACAAGTTTTGCACAGGACAAATTGACATGTGCAAATTCTAATAAAATTTTAAAGATTTATAAAATAATTTAGTTTATGGTAATTTTAAAAATAGGAGGAAGAATAAATGGATAGATTATTAGAATCACTACTAAGCGCTTTTGGTGTTAGTGGTCATGAAGAAGAAGTTAGACAAGTTATAATAGAAGAACTAAATAGACTTGAGCTGTGTCATGAAGTAGAGAAGATGGGTAATGTAATTGTAAAGATGGGTAAGAAAAGTGAAAAGGAAGAAGAAAGACTTATGATTACAGCTCATATGGATACCATGGGGGTAATTGTAACTTATGTTGACGACAAGGGCTTTGCAAGAGTAGGTAAAATTGGAGACTTTAAAGAATCCTCAATGATAAATACTATTGTAGAATTTGAAAATGGAAATAGTGGAAGGGTTTGTGCAACAAAGGATGAGCCAAAGATCGATGATTTATATATAGATTTAGGAGTATCCTCAAGAGAAGAGGCCCTTGAGCTTATAGAAGAAGGAGATGTAGCTGTATTTAGCTCAAATATTATTGAAGAAAGAAATAACATTATAGCTCCTTTTTTAGATAATAGAGTTGGGTGCTACATGATGCTTAAAGCTATGGAAAACCTAGCTAAAAATAGAGAAGTTTTAAGCTGTTTAGAAAAAGAGTTATTCTTTGTATTCTCTACGCAAAACAAAGTAGGGGGAAGAGGGGCTAGAGCTGCAGCTTACAGCATAAATCCAATGTTTTCTATTGTTATAGATGGTGAAGAAGCAACAGATAACCTAGGTGGAAAGGGAAACTTTAAGTTAGGTAACGGTGTTGGGATTAAGTTTATGGACAGAAGTTTAATAATGCATCATGAAATAAAAGAAATTCTTGAGGAAGCTTTCGCTAGCTTAGGGAAAAAGCCACACTATATTTTTAGTGAACAAGGTGGAGATGGATCTAAAATTCATAAAGAAGGCAACGGCGTAAAAACAGGAACTTTAGTATACCCTGTAAGATATAAGGATACAAACTTAGAAATGGTAAACACTAAGGATATAGAAGAGGGAATAGAAATTTTAAATAAAGTGATATTATAATTTATTAGGTAGAATTTCAGGGAATATAGGGCTGCTTTTATAAATATTTTATGATTTATAAAGCAGTCTTTTTATAAATCAAAAGATAAGGGTGGTCACTATGGGAAGGCTTCAGAGACGAAAAGCAAGAAGGAAAAAACTAATTTATAAATATTCTCTAATTGTAATATTAATTTGTTCAGCAATTTTAATAGGTTATAACATGATAAATCATTGGGGATGGTCTTCAATGAACAAAAAAGAACAGTACATAGAACCTGTTCAGAAAAAAGAAACTTCTAATGAAGAACAGGTCACGGAAAACAAGCCAGAGGAAACACCAGTGGAAGGAATAATCTCGGAAGGTGAAATAACACCAGAACCACAGGACATAAAAGCTGAAATTTTAATTACAGCCACTGGTGATAGTCTTTTAGGAATGGATGAAACCTTCGGGTATCAAGGGAGAATCCCTCATGTGTTAGCACAAAATAATAATGATTTAAACTATTTTTATAGCAATGTAAGCCATATATTTAAAGCAGATGATATTACAATTACAAATTTAGAAACCCCATTAACAGAAGCAACTGCAAAGGTAGAGAAGGAATTTAGATTTAAGGGAAAACCTGAATATGCTAAAGCTTTTGCCCTTGGAGGCATTGAGACTGTTAATCTTTCAAATAATCACATATACGATTATTATAAGCAAGGGTTTCAAGATACCATAGCTGCCCTAAAAGCCGCTGAAATTGGATACTTTGGAGAAGGATATAGCTTTATAAAGGAAGTTAAGGGTATTAAAATCGGAATCTTAGGCTATACAGGGTATAGTTACGATAAGGCTTATCTGGCAAAGCTAAAAAAGGATATAGAGGAATTGAGGGCAAAAGTAGATTTTGTGATAATTAATTTTCATTGGGGAGAAGAAAGAGTCTACACACCTAATGAAACCCAAAAATATCTAGCTCATTATGTAATAGATAAAGGAGCAGACCTTATTGTTTCACAACATCCTCATGTTATTCAAGGGTTAGAAAGCTACAAGGGAAAGATTATAACCTATAGCTTAGGCAACTTTGCCTATGGAGGTCACAGTAACCCTGCAGACAAAGACACCTATATCCTCCAGGTAAGGGCAAATTTCATAAATAAAAAATTAGAAGACTATGCTGTTAGAGTAATTCCAGCCAGCATTTCCTCTAAAACTAATGTGAATGACTATAAACCTACACCTTTAACAGGAAGAAAAAAAGAAGAGCTCTTAGCTAAAATCAACAAACTTTCTTTTAACCTAGACTTTAAAGTTACTGATGAGTTTACAAAGTTAAATAAGAAAGAGGATAATAAATAATTAATTACTAAAAATCCACAGGAATTATGAAGAATAATTTGTATCAGATAAAAATGAGGTGAGTAGATGAGTATTGCTAAGCTAAAGGAAATTATTGAAGGAGCTAATAATATTGTTTTTTTCGGAGGAGCAGGAGTGTCTACAGAAAGTAATATTCCAGACTTTAGAAGTGCCAATGGACTGTATAGTGAAAGAACCAAAGACTATATTTCCCCAGAGGATATACTTTCCCATAGTTTTTTCGTAAATCATACCAAAGAGTTTTACGAATTTTATAAAGAAAAAATGGTTTATAAGGATGCAAAGCCTAATGATGCACATTTAGCTTTAGCAGAACTTGAAAGAAGAGGGAAATTAAAAGCTATAATAACTCAAAATATAGATGGCTTACACCAAAAGGCAGGAAATGAAAAGGTTCTAGAACTTCATGGCTCTATTCATAGAAATTACTGCATGAGTTGTAATAAATCATTTTCCTTAGATTTAATTATTGGGTATAAGGATGTACCTAAATGTGATATTTGCGGTGGCATTATAAAGCCAGATGTGGTTTTATATGAAGAAAGCTTAGATTTAGATGTGTTAAATAAAGCAATTTCATTTATTCAGCATGCAGAGGTGTTAATTGTTGGAGGAACTTCGCTTACAGTTTATCCAGCAGCAGGGTTAATAAGATACTATAAAGGAAATAACTTAATTCTCATCAATAAGTCAGTAACTCAATATGATAATAGGGCAAACTTAATTATATATGATAAAATAGGTAAAACCTTAAAGAAGGTTTTATAAGTAAAAAAAGTTCGGATTAGTTTATTTGCTGGAATAGGAGCTGTGTAGAACTCAACCACATTTTTGAAGGATAATTCTTAATTATCTTTAGGATAAGGCTTTGACTAAAAAGTAAACTTTGGCTGAATTAAATCTCCTTCTTAGAGCAATTAAATAAAATAGAACTAATACGCAATAAAGTAATGATTAAGTCATATAATTATTTATAGTAAGCATAGGTTGAAAACTTGGGGGAATTCATATGAAAGATTATAAAATAGCTATAGCTATAGCTAATATTCCAATATTTATTGTCCTTGCTTTGTATGTTTTTAGCAAAGACTTTCGAGATTTAGTTAACCATGGTATAAATGATAGAAGTAATAAAAGATATGTTTCACTTAATAAAGTGTCTACACCAGGTATTGATATTAATATAAATGTGAATGGTATAGGTTATACTATTGGGGAAAAGAAACATAAGTAAAAGAAAAAGCTAATTATTAACCCTGTTATGGAAGGGGAATTGTCCATACTCATTAGATGGGAGTTTAATCTCCTTATAAAGGACACTATACAAAATTAGCTTTTCATTATTTAATGAATATTTAGAATGAAATATTAAAAATTAATAAGGGAATAAAAAGGAGCTTAGAATGTAAACTTATTTTTATTCCCTATAAATTTTTCAGCAAAATAAGCTTCTAAGGTGAAGTTTTATTTTTTTATCTTAAAAAGGCCTTAAGGGAGTCAGGGTAGGCTCTTGTATAAGTTAGGTTTTTACACTGGTTCACTAAATTTATTTAAAGTCTATGATTTACAAATTATTTTAATTTTGAATCTCCTGTATTAATCATTTTTAATATCTACATTGAGAGCTGTAAAAAAACACTAGTGAATACTTTCATTGATAGCTTCTATATTATCAATAAGTAGCTCCTTGTATAAAGATTCTCTCCTATCAGCTTTAAGAGGAAAATCTCGTCTTAAGGAATGGACTAAATCTACATCTAATTCTGCCACAATTAATCCTTCTATATTTTCTAAAGAACTAGCAACAATATTTCCTAAAGGATCAACAATTAAAGAGTTTCCATTGTATTCTAAGCCATCACCAATACCAACTCTATTAATTCCAGCAATATAGCATTGGTTTTCAATAGCCCTAGCCTTTAGAAGGTCAATCCAATGATTAATTCTTCCTTTGGGCCAACTTGCAGCAACTGTAATAAGCTCAGCTTCTTTTGAAGCAATTTGAAAAATTTCAGGAAACCTCAAATCATAGCAAATAAAAGTAGAAACATTAAGGTTATTTACTCTACAATGAACTATTTTCTCACCACCAAAATAATAGTGGCTTTCTGTACCAAAGGAAAAAGGGTGAATTTTACTATAGTTGCTGAGAATTTCTCCATCTTTACTCATAATAGCATAGTTGTTTCTTCCTTTTGCCTGACCTAGTATTTTTTCAATATAGCCAAAACCAATGTTTATACCATGATTAATAGCAAGAGTTTTTACTAAGGCAATAGTGGTTTCAGCACTTGACTGTGATGGAATTTCACTATTCCAATCATAGACTTCTCCACAGTTTTCAACATTCATAGTAAAGCCTGTAAAGCACATTTCAGGAAATAGAATTAAATCAATGTTTTCTTCTGAGGCTTTAGCTATAAAGCTTTCTGCTATATGTAAATTAGCCTTCTTATCTTCCCAGATTATATCTGTTTGAGCTAGTGCAATTTTCATAAAAATCTCTTCCTCTCTATATTTTGAAATAGCAATATGTTAAAATATTACAGTATTGGATTTGAAGTGGTATAATCCAATGATATATACTATTATAGGGTGCTTAAAAGGATACTAATTTGAATTTTAAAGCAAAATAATCTAATGATTCATAGTATCTTAAGATATAGTTATAAGTACATACTAATTCCTATAAAAATATAGAATTTTGTTATACCAAATTTATTTAAATAGAGTTTTCAAAGATGAATTTTTAGCTACTATAAACACTAATTATATTGTAAGCAAAATCACCCTTTTTCATGTTGGAATAAATTTATTCTAACTAAATACAATATATTATAATGAACTATTTAAATTATAGTACAATTTTGCTCATATTAATATTGACGGGAGAAAGAAAAATGAGATTAACTCAGTATATAATTAAAATCATATTACGGTATAAGCATCATAATATATCAGCTCTAGCCTCTCAAATGGCCTTTGATATGATGTTTGCTTTTTTCCCTTTTTTAATATTTCTTTTAACTATGGTAGGGTTTACTAATGTAAATCCTAATGAAGTATTAGTAATTCTGGCAACAATGATGCCATCAGAATTACATGCTTCTGTATCCACTTTAGCTCTACAGTTATTACAAACAAGAAATACTAACTTACTATCTATCTCATTATTATTTACCTTGTATACCGCATCTAGAGGGTTTAGGGCTATTATTTATGGATTAAACGAAGCCTATGAAGAAAAAGAAACTAGAGGGTATATAAAGATTATCTTTATTTCAGTGTTTTTTATGATAGGAGTATCTTTAGTAATAATCTTCCTGCTTTTATTTTTAGTTTTTGGAGAAATGTTAAGCAAATATCTTGTAGGATGGATTGGGCTAGATGGAGATGTTGTTAGATATATTGGACTAATAAGATATCCTGTAGGATTTTTAGGCATGATAGTGGTTTTTTCAGCTCTATACTACTTTATTCCTTGTAAAAAGGTAAATTGGCTTGAAGTAATGCCAGGAGCAATATTCACTAGTTTTTTATGGATTATACTTTCTATGTTATTTGCTTACTATGTGAATAATTATGGAAACTACTCCGCTATATATGGAAGCATAGGAGCAATTATAATTTTAATGCTGTGGCTTCAAATCACATCCACCACCATTTTATTAGGTGGGGAATTAAATGCTCTTTTGGCTCATGATAGAGAGTTAAAATATAGGTTAAGTGAAAATAAGAGATAGATTATCCTAAGATTTTAGAGAAATACAAAAAAATATAAAGTATAAAAGCCTATATGCTAGTTTATTGCTTTATAACTGACTCTATAAATTAAAAATAAAACATTAGGTAACAGAAATAGGACCTAATCAATATTATATATTAATAGCTAAATAAACTATGAAGAACTCCTTCATAGTTTTTACTTTAAATTAAGTATTATAGATTTAATTATAAGTAGGTTTTATATTATAAATCCTTTAATTTAAAGCTTTAGCTCAGCAATACAAATAGGTGATAAGGTGTATCCATTGAAATTTAAGCCCATATATTTTGATAAGATTTGGGGAGGTAGAGGATTAGAAGCTATAAAGGATAACTTACCACAGGGAGATATAGGCGAGAGTTGGGAAATTAGCTGTCATAAAAATGGATCCAGTATAATTTCAAATGGAAAGTATGAAGGAATTACCTTAAAAGAATTAATAACCTTATATAAAGATAAAGTTTTAGGTGAGAGGTTTCAAGAGGAAGAGTTTCCTTTACTATTAAAATTCATTAGCGCTAGTGATAATTTATCAGTTCAAGTACATCCCAATGACTATTATGCAAAGCTATTAGAAGAGGACAGGGGAAAAACAGAGGCTTGGTATGTATTAGAAGCTGAGGAAGGTGCTAATCTTATAATTGGAACAAAAGGATGCAATGAGAATGACTTTATGGAGGGAATTGAAAGAGGAACCTTAGAAAAATGTTTAAATATAATTCCAGTAAAAAAAGGCGATGTATTCTTTATTGAGAGTGGACTAATCCATGCTATTGGCAAGGGGGTAGTGCTTCTAGAGATTCAGCAAAGTAGTGATATTACTTACAGGGTATATGATTATAATAGGGGAAGAGAAATTCATGTAGATAAAGCTATGAAGGTAATAGACTTTAACTTAAGCAGTAAAAAGCTTGAAGGAGAGCTTCAAGTCACAGAAGATTATCAGAGAAGAAAATATATTTCTTGTACGTACTTTGAATTTGAAGAATATGACATTAGAAATAATTTTCAGGATGATACTAAGGGTGAAAAATTTTTTCTGTATAGCTGCATAGAAGGTGAAGGGAAAATAGTATATTCTGAAGGAGAAGAGTCAATAATTAAAGGTGAAAGTATATTAATACCATGCTCCCTTGGGAAAGTTAAAATTTTGGGACAACTGAAACTAATTAAAGTTCATGTGCCATAAGGTATCTGAAAATAAATAAGAAGCCAAAGATGTGAAGGATATTTTGAGTTTACAAACAAGCTTGTTGACAAGGAAACAGAGTTCTTAGATGATAGAGCTATCTAAGAGTTCTGTTGACGCAGCATAACTCAAAATAGACGAGGGTACTGACTTATTTATCTTTTGAAGATGCCTAACTCATGATCCTAACTATCCTCCTAAAGATAGCGAGTTTATCGCTATCTTTTACTTTTTATAGTGTTATGTGTTAAAATAATCCTGTGAATGTTTAATAACATTGCAGTTAATAAAAGGTTTTGATACATTATGGATATAATATAAAGTTGGAAATCCTAAATCTAGGTATACACGCCTTCTATAGATTCTTAATAAGAAAAATTAGTAAGTTTATGTAAAATACCTAAGGAAGCTACATTCGAATTAAGGATATTAAGACTTTAATTCCATATACATTAATTTTTATGAGGTGATATTATATGAAAGTTAAAAAAGCCATAATACCAGCAGCAGGACTTGGTACTAGATTTTTACCTGCTACAAAAGCAGTGCCTAAGGAAATGCTACCAATAGTGGATAAGCCTACCATTCAGTACATAATCGAGGAGGCAGTAGCTTCTGGAATAGAAGAAATTCTTATTATAACAGGAAGAAATAAAAAGCCTATAGAAGATCACTTTGATAAGGCTATTGAACTGGAGCTAAACCTTGAAAAGGGTGGAAAACAAGATTTGTTGGAGTTAGTACATGAAAGCACTAACTTAGCAAATATACATTATATAAGACAAAAAGAACCTAAGGGTCTTGGTCATGCAATAAGTTGTGCAAAAGCCTTTGTGGGAAATGAGCCCTTTGCAGTTATGCTAGGTGATGATATTGTTGATAGTGAGGTTCCTTGCTTAAAGCAGTTAATCGAAGCCTATGAAGAAAAAAATGCTACAATTTTAGGCGTTCAAGAAGTAAAGAGAGAAAATGTTAACAAGTATGGTATTGTTAAAGGAACAGAAATTTCTAATAGAATGTACACTGTTGAAGATTTAGTAGAGAAACCAAAGGTTGAAGAAGCACCTTCTAATGTTGCTATATTAGGAAGATATATAATAACACCTGAGATTTTTAATATCTTAGAGCAGACCAAGCCAGGTAAAGGTGGAGAAATTCAACTAACTGATGCTCTTAAAACTTTGATTTCCAAGGAAGAAATGTATGCTTATGTCTTTGAAGGAAGAAGACATGATGTGGGAGATAAATTAGGATTCCTTCAAGCTACAGTTGAATATGCTTTAAAAAGAGAAGACTTAAAAGAGGACTTTAAGGAGTATCTAAAAGATATAATAAAATAATAGTCATAAAATCCCTGCACTTATAATAATATTTAATTAAATGAAGTTAAATAAAAGAAAAGCTAGGTAATGAGCTTAGTCTTATTGTCTATATTCTTTTATAGGATTTAAATTTGAAGCTTATAAAATCTTTAAATTTAAACATTATACTAATTAAATGTAAAGTGGGGGATTTTTTATGTCAAAGCAAAACAGAGGGAAAGCACTATGGAACTTACCATCAAGAGGAAGAGGGACTTGTCCAGTTTGTAAAGTTGAGAGAATTAAGGTTTTATATGATAAGACCCTAGGAGATGGTACTAAACTAAAGGTATGTAAAAGGTGTAGGAATAAAAAGATTCAAAGCTTAGAAAAGTAATATAGGCTGTACATTGTTTTTGTACAATAAAGTTTTTTTAAAACAATCTCTATTAAGGAAAATGCAAATGATGAGAGTTTGTTTATGAATTTTTTTTAATTAAGTCTATATAAATGAAGTCAAGTTGATAATGTAAGGAGAACAAAAATGGAGAAAGAGGTTGTCATCCATTTTTGTTCTTTCTATTTTATATAAAGAAGTTATAAATTTTACTCTAATTTCGACATACAGCTTATTATAGAGGAATTTATAGAGAATATAGAGTAAAGAATAATTAAATAATTAGTATACTAATTATTAGAGTAGCTAAATATAGTCATAGAGCCAAATGCGGTAGTATATTTTCATGTAAAATTTGGAAATCAAAAAATATGCAAGTAGTTTTTCAGGTGGAAAAACAGGAGAAAAAAATGAGCGATTTTAATTGGGATTATAACTATATTAAAAAATGCTTAAGGAATGAACGATATATGTAGAATTTGAAAGAAATTTAACGGAAAAAATTTGTAAAATACCTTTATATTATAGTGTAAAATATAAACTGCATGATTTATTTATAGTGTAAATAAGTAGTAGATATTGTATAGGAGGATATCAATGATTTCAATTACTAACGTAGATGTTGAATTTTATGATATTCTTTCGGACCCTGTAATAATTATTGGTGAGAATAATAAGATTTTGTACTGCAATGAAAGAGCTATAAGATTTTTAAGATTCTCCACCTTAATGGAGATAAAGAATTTGCCATTAGATAGTTTTGTACAGTTTATGGGTGATGAAGAAGTAAAATTTAATTATGAGTTTTTAAGCCAAAGAAAAATATTGAATAGAATAAGAACTAAGATAAGCACATCTTTTCATGAGAATATTAACGTTGAGATAGTTGGCAAAGGTGTTGTTTTTGATGGGATGGAAGCCATGCTGCTTTTGTTCAAGTTAGATGACTTACTTCACGAAGAGCAAAAGCTAGTTAATGATTATTTTGCGGATATAACAAGCAATGGATATAAAGACCTAGAAACAGTAGAAGATAATATTCAGGTGGAAGGATTGAATCAACTTAGTGAAGGAACTTTAAAAACTATAATTACCCATACACCTAATTCTGTGATTTTAGTTAAAAAAGGAGCAATCCTATTTGCTAATAAGGCAGGGGTTGAGCTTCTAGGCAAAGAAAGTGAGAAGGAAGTATTAGGGAAAGATTTCTTTGAGTTAGTTAAGTTTGATTTAGATGCAAAAGAAAATGTCATAAGTGATGCTAAAAAGTTAATGGTTAGTGATACAATGCTACCAGTAGTGGAAAGAAAGCTTACAAGAAAAGATGGCTCGCAAATTTATGCAGAATTAACAGCTATGTGTTTTAAAGAAAATGAAGAAATTTTCACCTTATTTATTGGTAAGAATATTACTAAAAAGGTAGTGGCTGAACAATGTCTTCAACGAAATCAAGCAAACTACTCTAAAATACTTCAATTCATGCCTTTTGGAGTAGCTATTTATAATGAAGATAAAGTTACATTTTCTAATGATGCCTTGTTTAAAATACTTGGAGTTCAATCCTTAAATGAGCTAAATAAAAAGAAAATTTTTGATTTTGTTCATAAGGATAGTTTAAAAGAAGGCTTTCAAATGTATAGGACTGTATATAAAAATATACAGCAATCAGAATTTAAAGAAATGATTTTAAAAAGAAAAAATGGCACAAAAGTTCAAGTGGAGATGGGGGCAGTACCCATATTTTTTGATAATAAGATGTCAGTGATTTTTGTTATTCATGATATAATGGAGAGAAAAAAAGCAGAAAAAGATAAATTTAAACTGGACCAAGCGTTAAAGTACGATAAGCTAAAAACTGAATTTATTTCTAACGTATCACATGAATTGAAAACTCCATTAAATATAATATTAAGCATCGTTCAAGTATTAGAGTTTAATCAAGGAAAAGAAGCAAAACATTTAGATAAGAATAAGTACTTAGGTGTTATGAAGCAAAATTGTTATAGGTTACTAAGGCTTATAAATAATTTAATTGATATTACTCGAATTGATGTAGGATATTTAAAAATGGATTTCGGAAATTATGATATTGTGAAAGTTATTGAGGATATAACTTTATCTACAGTAGAATATATTGAGAATAAAGGAATGTCCATAATTTTTGATACGGATGTTGAAGAGAAAATTATTGGTATAGATAGAGAAAACATGGAGAGAGTAATGCTTAACTTGCTTTCTAATGCAGTTAAGTTCTCAAAGGAAAATGGTGAAATATACGTAAAACTATCGGACTTGGGAGAAAAGGTAAGGATATCTGTAAAGGATAATGGCATAGGTATACCTAAAAATATGCATAAGAAAATATTTGAAAGATTTGTACAAAGTGAATCTCTATTTACTAGATCTCATGAAGGTAGTGGAATTGGGTTATCCCTAGTTAAATCTATAATGCAAGCTCATGGTGGACAAGTTTATGTTAAGAGTAAGGAAAATAGGGGCAGTGAGTTTATATTAGAACTTCCAAACATACTTTCAAAAAAGGAAAGTATAGCAGAACAAAAAAAAGCTGCTAATGCAGGAAATGTACAAAAAATACAATTAGAATTTTCAGATATATATAGCTAGTATAGAGCATTATTAGGAGATAATAAAACAAGATTATAGCTAGCCTACAGAGTATGTTTTTTTATACTTTGTAACACAGGTTATTGATGTTTAATTACTAAGGATATTTTAATAAACAAGTACAATATGATTATAGGATTACTAAATTATAGAATTTGGAAAAAATATTTACAAAGTGTTAACACATATTTATTGTTATTTTTTTCAAAGGATGATTATAAAGTTCTAGCATGGATAAAATCCTTAAAAGAAGAATATATATTTTGGAGGTAAACCATGAATAGAATTGTTTTAGTTGGAAGATTGACTAGAGACCCAGAAATGAAAGTTCTGGAGGATAATAACAAGGTATTAACTAGAATTATGTTAGCAGTAGATAGACCTTATAAGACCCCAGCGGGAGAAAAGCAAGTGGATTTTATACCAGTAGTGCTTTGGGGAAAGAAAGCAGAAATAGTTAGTGAATATTTAGTTAAGGGAAGTATAATAAGTGTTACTGGGAGACTTCAAACAAAAGTTTATGAGAATGCGGAAGGCCAAAGAAAGTTTATTTCGGAGGTAATCGCAGATGAATTCCAATTTATGAGCAGTAAAAGGGCAAATGAGAAAATAGTTTAAATAACTTCATATATAACTTCATAAATAAGTTTAGTTAATTGGAGAAATGTGTTTAGCGTTACTTGATAATGTTAAATTATTTCTCTTTATTTTTTTGTGTGCACTGAATTAATTATATGAATTAATCGTCTAGAAAGAGGTTTGGCTATGAAACAAATTTCATAAGTTTTAATATTTTGAAAACTATTTAAAAGTATATAAATATCTATGAAAAACTTGGTATAATATATTCATATAGTTAGGAGGTTAATTTATGGAGATTATAAAGTTTCAACAATTTAGTGAAAAGGTTAGGGGAAATATTGGAAAGGTAATAATAGGAAAGAAGGAAAATATAGACAAGATAACAGTAGCCTTTATTACCTCGGGTCATGTACTGTTAGAAGATGTTCCAGGGCTTGGAAAGACGAAACTATCGAGAAGTTTAGCTAAAACTATGAATTGCAGTTTTAAAAGAATTCAGTTTACTCCAGATTTATTACCATCAGACTTAACAGGGATTTATTTTTATAACCAACGTAGTCAAGATTTTGAGTTTAGAGAAGGACCCCTCTTAAGTCAGATAGTATTGGCAGATGAAATAAATAGGGCTACTCCGAGAACACAATCTGCTCTTTTAGAGTGTATGGAGGAAAGACAAATTACGGTGGAAGGAAACACTATTCCTTTAAAAAAACCTTTCTTTGTTATAGCAACGCAAAACCCTGTAGAGCAATTCGGAACTTTCCCATTACCAGAAGCACAGCTAGATAGATTTTTTATTAAGCTTTCCATGGGTTATCCAGATTATAATGAAGAAAAGCAAATGTTAGATAGATTTATGGAGTCAGACCCCTTAGATACCTTACAATCAGTTGTAACTATGGAAGAGATAGAGTATGTACAAAATAACTACAGTAAGGTTCATGTAAGCGAAGAAATTAAGAACTACATTTTGGACATTGTTAAGGCTACAAGAGTTCATAAAGAAATTGAACTTGGATGCAGCCCTAGAGCATCCTTAAATATGATGAAGGGGTGTCAAGCTTTAGCAGCCATCAGAGGAAGAGATTATGTTATTCCAGAAGATGTAAAAGAACTTGCAGTACCAATTATGAGTCATAGAATTATAGTTAAAAATGAAATAAATATTGGAAATAATAAAGCACAAAGCGTAATTAATGATATATTGAATACTGTTGAAACTCCCTTAGAAAAAATATAGGGGTGATACCATGTTATTTCAATATTTATTCTTAATAGCTCTGGTTGCCTTGCTTGTGATATTTGCTGATTTTACCAGAAGAAAGGGCTTTGACAATCTTAAAATATATAGAACTATAGACAACAATAGAATAGTAGAAGGTGAAACCTTTGAAATGACTATGGTACTAGAAAATAATAAGAGACTACCCTTATTTTTTCTGGCAATTGAAGAGAAAATTCCATCAGGATTAAAATATGCTAATGACGCAACCATGTTTAGGGAAGGCAATGATATTTGGCATGTTAGTAAGTATTCGGTTAAATGGTATGAAAGAAAGAAAAGAATATATACTCTAGTAGGTGCTGAGAGAGGTACTTACTTAATAAAAAATATGAGAATAAATGTAGGAGATATATTTGGATTTTCTGCTAATACCAAAGAGGAAGAAGATTATGTAGAAATTTTAGTTTATCCAAGAATTCATGGTATTAATAAGTATGAGTTTGATATCACTAATTTTCAAGGAGAAGATGCTGTTAGAAGGTGGATACACAAGGACCCTCTTTTTATTAAAGGGATAAGAGAATATAATGTTGAAGATAGAATGAAGGATATCCATTGGAAGTCCAGTTTAAAAATGAATAAGCTTATGGTTAAAGACTATGACTATACCTCAGAACGAGAGCTAGTTATAATTTTAAACCTTCAATGTGGAGATCCGTACTGGACAAACATTCAAAAAGATGCTATTGACTCAGGAGCTAGGATTGCAGCTTCTCTAGCAGCTAAGGCTTTAAAGGAAGGAATTCCTACTGGACTTTGGACAAACGCTCAGTTAGTAACCTTTGACACTAAAGCTCCAAATGAAATAAAGCCAGCTATGAATAGTTTTACTAGCATTATGGAGATGTGTGCAAGAGTAGATTTAGCTATAAAGTGCGATTTTAATGAGTATTTAACTAGCAGGCTTCAACACTTAAATCCTAATTGTACCTATGTAATTATATCCCCATACTTTAATGACAAGGATATAAACCTAATAACTAAGATGAGAAAAAATGGGTATAGGTTAAAAATTATAGATGTTTCTTTAAAATCCTCATTACCCAATATTGAGGGTATAGAAAAAATAGTATATAAAGGGGGAGTAAAATAATGAGTTGGTTTAGGCAAATAAAAACTCTGTACTCTTCAACATATGTGCTAATGATATATATTATCTGGACAATGTTAACTTGTACCTTCCTAGCTAATGAAGTATCCTTTAACCTTTATTTAATTACTTTGTTTAATGTGTTTTTAATGGAGTATTTATATGATAAGGAATATAAAAAGCACATAATTCTTTTAGTTCCTTTAATAATTGGAGCAGTAATATTATGGATTATTTACGACCCATATAAAGCGATACTAAATTATTTATTCTTTACAGCTTCAATAATTGTAGTTTATAGAGAAGAACCTAATCAAATAAATTATTATGAATATAAGCAAAGATGGATTGCAGGAGCTTATCTCATGGTAGGAGTCGCTGTATTTATTTTCATCTTTTCCTATCCATTGTTAGAGAAAATGTTTAGAGTATTTGTTATGTATCTGATTTTAGTGGTTATTAACTTAAGAGAAAGTTTAAGATATAGCTATAATATCAGAAGCAAACATTCTAAATATATAAACCTAGGAATCATAGGGTTCATGGTTATTATCTTTCAAGAGCACACCTATAGGATATTCTCAGCTATTGTTAAGTCCATATATGGAGGAATAAACTATATTTTAAATATAATTTTAGGCGTTATTATTATTATAGTACGTTATCCTGTTGCTTATGGAGTAGAACTTTTAGGTAAGCTATTTGCAAATAGGGAAATGAATGCTGAAGCAGTACTTGAAGGATTTGCAAAGGTTAATGTACCAATAGAAGAACTTTTTAAGCAGGATACTTTTACAGATGAAGCTTCTATAGCTTACGTAGCTGTAATATTAAAAATTATACTAGCTGCAGCTATAATAATAATAATTGTGAGAAGCATTTCAGCCTTAGTTAAAGTAGAAAAAAGAGAAGAAGGTTACGTTGAGCTCAGGGAAAAACTTAGTAACAAGAAAAAGAATAAAGAAGGGCTTATACAAAAGCTTAAGAAAACTATATTTAGGAAAAGAGGAAATCTTAGAGAAGAAATTCTTTACAGCTACAGTGAGTTTGAAAGAGTTACGGAAAAGGCAGAAATTTTCAAACCATATATGACTGCTTCACAACTAAAAAATGTAACAAAAATTAAAGTTGATAATATAGATAAACTAGATGAAATGACGGACATATATAATAAAGCTAAATTTTCTCAAAAAGAACTTAAAGGAGAAAACTTAGAAACCGTAAAAAGAGCTGTTGAAAATATAAAAGCACAACTCTAGAGATAACTTGTATTACTAATTTTTAATAATTTTAGTTATAGGATATTATGAGTAAATGAAAAACTAGGCTTCAAACACAGCTTTGTTTTAGGCAAAACTTCTTCTAGTAAGGTTGTTTAAAATAAACTAAATCATTATTTAGGAGTCTAGTTTTTTTCGACAAATGTATAAATTACATATTGATTAAAGTAACTTTTTAGGAAAGATTTTTACAAAAAGGTTGACGTTAAATTGATAAAACATAGGAGTTTACAAAAAGGTTGAAGAGTTAAATGAATGATTTTTACAAAAAGGTAGCGACTATTTTACAAAAAAGCTTCAACAAATTTAGTGTTTTCCGACACGAAAAGAACTATAATGACTACTTAAATGGAAATACAAGGAAAAAACTCTGATTTATACTATGTTGATATATCAATTTCATGATGATTGTGTCATTTTTAAGGGAGAATCTTTAAAAACTCCCACCATTAAGTGACACAATTTTTGTTTTTTAAGTGTTAAAATTTATTCATAGAGTTAGTAATAACAAGGGGGTTATCGAAGTGGTAGTTGAAACTTTAATGAATAAGGTATTGGAAGAGGGACGAGAGTTTACATACGTATATAAACTTCTGAAAAGTGATTTTCTTATGGAAGTTGATGGTAACCAAAGAAATGTACAAGCATATGGAATTGAGATAGAAACACAAGGTGTAGTTAATGGGAATATTGAAAAAATCTATAGCGATTGCGAAAAATATATTAGTCCTCAAAGACATAAGGTAAAAACATTATTAAAGTTATTAAGCGATAATACTGTATCACCAATCCATTTCATAGATATTGCTGGAGAATATATAGATGAATATATAAGTGATTTTGATGAAGAGTTTAAAGGAATAGCTAGTTGCTAAGGGAGATTTCACTCCCTTATTTTTTATACAAAATTAAATTTCATGGTTGAAGTCTATACAATAAGATTAAGTTTTATGGTAATATATTTAAAAGAACCTAAAATTTGAAAGGGTATTTTAAGTGCAAATAGAAGGTTCGTAAGGGTGGTTTTTGCATATAAGGTATCTATGTCCTAGGATTATTAATGTATGTTTTAAGTGATTAAATATTCCTTTGCTAAATACTGGTTCTTTAAATTTATTTTATAATTGTTAGTGAAAATGAATGTGTTCCTTGAGGAACTTTTTCATTATTTAATGAAAGAAGGAGGTGGTGTTGTGATAGTAGGTGTAGGAGTAGACATAATTGAGATTAGAAGAATAAAATCTGCATTAGATAAAGGTGAAGGATTTTTACAAAGGATTTTTACTAGTGAAGAAATAGAGTACCTTAAAGGTAGAAATCTAAGACCAGAGTACATAGCAGGAAGATTTGCAGCAAAGGAAGCTGTGTCTAAAGCTTTAGGCACAGGTTTTAGGGGCTTCGAGTTTAAGGATATTATAATCGAGAGTACTACTCTAGGAAAGCCTATTGTTGTATTGAAGGGAAAGGCAAAGTTAATTGCTGAAAAACAAGGGGAATATAATTTGCATTTAAGCATTTCTCATGGAGAGGATAGTGCAATAGCTTATGCTGTTTTGGAGGTGAATTCCCATGGAAAGGACCTTGAATATACTAAAGAAGAATAAATTAAGCTCCCTCATATTTAGTAGTAGGGAGATAAAGATAGATGAAACTATGATACAAGATGTAATAAGACCTAGGAATGAGGATGGATATAAGGGGGATTATGGAAGAGTTTTCATAATTGCAGGCTCTAAAGGATATGCAGGAGCAGCTTATTTAACAGCTCAAGCAGCAGTAAGAAGTGGAGCTGGACTTGTAACTCTTTGTACTCCAAAGGAACTTCAGGATATTATGAGTGTAAAGCTTACGGAAGCTATGACTTTAAGTTATGAGGATACAGAAAAAATAAATAATATTATAGTTAAAAGCAATGTTATAGCAATTGGCCCTGGTATGGGTAATAGTAGACTGACTTATAATATTTTAAGTGAAACTATTTTAAAAAGTGACTGTCCAATAATAATAGATGCAGATGGTTTGAATGTTTTACAAAACAATTTAGAACTTTTACAGTGCAAAAATCATAAAGTGATACTTACTCCGCACTATGGTGAAATGGCAAGACTTACAGGGCTCACTGTAGATGAAGTAAAAGAAGATAAGGTAAAAATAGCTAAGAAGTTTGCAAAGGATAATGATATAATTTTATTACTTAAGGGTTATAGAACTATAATTACAGATGGTGATTATGTATTCATAAACACTACAGGAAATAGTGCAATGGCATCAGGGGGGATGGGAGATACGTTAACAGGAATTATTGCATCCTTCATTGCCCAGGGATATGAACCTTTAGAAGCTACTTACTTGGCAGCTTATATTCATGGTTATTGCGGGGACAAGCTAGCTGAAGATATGTTTTGTGTTAATGCATCTCATTTAATACAAGAGTTACCATTCATAATAAAAGATATTATGAGAAATAAATAAAAAAGAATATGTTTTGCAAGTTAAAATCCAATAAACTTCAAGAAGTGCACAAAACAACCTAGGTTATTTTATCAAGGTATAATTGTCATAATACCGGTAATTGCTGGTTATAGAATGTTACTTTTTATAATAAATATAGTAGTGTATAAATTACTTGGAGGGCAATTGTGAAGAAAAAAATTATTTTTACACTACTAGGGATCATGACAACTTTTATAGTTTTGGCAATTATAGGGGTTGGAATTAGTAAGATATCAAAACCACAAGATCCAGAGGATATAATTACTACATTATCTAAAAAACAAGGGTATAAAAGTGATGTGACCATAGAAGTGGTTAATGATATGCAAACTCTTGTTTATAAAGGACATCAGGTTTATAAGAAGGATGTAGCTTATAAACTAGATCTTAATGAGGGAAGAACCTTCACCTTTAGGGGTGAGGAGGTAATAGTAGTAGATAAGGAAAACAAACGAGACTATAAAGTTGACAAGGCTTTTGATGAAGTATTAAAATATGGTTTTATTGGAGAATACATAGGATTAATATACACAAATGAAGATCTGGGCTATAAAAAAGAAACCATTAATGATGAAGAACTATTACTTATAGAGGTTTTAATTCCAGGAAGCAATAGAAATTTGTTTAAAGGAATTATGTACGTAAGTATAAAGGACAACTTACCTAAGAAGCTAGTGATTTACGATGAAAAAGAAAAAGAGAGAGTAAGATACACTTATGACAACTTCAATTGGACTGAGAAAATTAATGATGAGGAATTATAACCTAATTCCTCTAAGTGACTAGTGGGGTGAATAAGTTGTTTAAAGATTTAAGGCCTGTATGGGCAGAAATAAATTTAGATGTACTTGCAGATAATATGAGGGAAATTAGAAGAGTATCGACGAGTGAAGATATAATAGCAATAATAAAAGCAGATGGATATGGTCATGGAGCAGTAGATATAGCGCCTGTGCTTTTAGAGAATGGTGCTAATAGGTTTGGTGTGGCAATTGTAACTGAAGCCATTGAGTTAAGGAAAAATGGGATTAATGTACCTATTATGATATTGGGCTTTACACCACCTACCTTATACGGAAGCATACTTGACTACGATATTGAGCAAACTATTTATACTTATAGTGATGCAGAAGCTTTATCTGAAGTTGCAGTTCATGCCAATAAGATTGCTAAAATTCATATAGCAGTGGATACAGGCATGGGACGAATTGGATTTTTACCTTATGAGGAAAGTGCTTTGGAGGTATATAAAATAAGTAAGTTACCTAATGTAGAAATAGTAGGACTTTTTACTCATTTTTCTTGCTCAGATGATTTTGATAAAACTTATTCGTTATTGCAAGTTAAAAGGTATAATGAGTTTAATGAAAAATTATTAGAATTAGGTGTAAATATTCCAATAAAGCACTTAAGCAATAGTGCGGCAGTATTAGATTTACCAACAGTTCATTATAATGCAGTGAGACCAGGAATTATACTTTATGGGTATTATCCATCTCAGGAAGTAGCTATGGAAAAGGTAAAGGTAAAACCTGTAATGTCCATAAAGGCAAATATAGTGCACGTAAAGACCTTAGGAAAAGGTGAATATATCAGTTATGGAAGAACTTTTATAACCGAGAGAGAAAGTGTGATTGCTACTTTGCCTATTGGGTACGCAGATGGTTTTACCAGACTGCTGTTTGAAAAAGCAAAAGTTATTGTTGGGGGCAAATTGGCACCAGTAGTAGGAAGAATTTGCATGGATCAGTGTATGATAGATATTACTGATATTCAAGGAGTAAAAGTAGGAGATGAGGTTATACTTATAGGTGAAGATGAGTATAACAACGTCATTACCGCCGATGATATCGCCAATAAGTTAGGAACTATAAGTTACGAGGTAGTTTGTGCAGTAAGTAAAAGAGTTCCAAGAGTTTACAAAAAACAAGGTAAAATCATAAAAATAAGGAATTATGTATAAATAAGTCCTAATTATAGAAGAAAAGTGTTAAAAAAATGTTGGAAAAAGTAGAAATATGATTTAATTTCTTTGACATAATGACAGTTGTTGAATTATAATTAATCTGTACATATAGTTGTTATTGTTAACAGGAGGTATTAAATTTCCATGTCTAATTCAAAGAAATTGATTGCAGAACTCTCAAAGACTTTTTGCCAAGAATTTAATGAAGCTTTTCAAAAAGAAAGTAAAAAAAATAGTGGATTTATTGATAAAGGTTTAATACTATATATAGAAGAAAGAAAATCTTCAACCTTTTTGGAAGATATGAAGCATGGCTATTTAGCTATGGCGGAGTTGAATCTAGAGAGTGCAGAAATTGGTTTTGAAAATGATATGTATGATTTAATTGAATATGAAGCTAGGCTTTAGGAGAGTGAATGCCTCATGACAACTGTTGTGAAGAGGGGAGATATCTTTTATGCTGACCTGAGTCCTGTAGTTGGCTCAGAGCAAGGTGGGATTAGACCAGTAATCATTATTCAAAATGATATTGGAAATAGATATAGTCCTACTGTAATTGTTGCAGCAATAACTTCTCAGATAAATAAGGCGAAACTCCCTACTCATGTGGAAATATCTTCAGAAGAGTATGGTTTGAATAAAGATTCAGTAGTTTTGCTAGAGCAAGTGAGAACCTTAGATAAAAGAAGGCTTAAGGAAAAAATTGGTCATATGACCGATGATGACATGGAAAAAGTAGATGTTGCATTGATGATCAGTTTAGACTTAAAGGTTAAAAGTAAAAGTTAATACAAGAAAATGGACTGTTAGATTATTAGCTAGCAGTCTTTCTATTTTTAAAAACTATGTAGTGAAGAGGAGTTATAATTACTTAAATACTTGTAATTAAATAAATTGGTTATATAAAAGAAGTTAATTTGCCACACTTTAAATGAAAAAATATTGTGACAATAGTAAAAATTAGAGTGCGATAGTGAGGAAAAGCTAATTAAAGTATCACAAATAACACTTATATAGGGTAAAAATCACATAATTTGATAATAAAACATTATTAGAGTAACACAAATTTTCTTTTTCAAGGAGAATTTGTCCACTTATTTATAATAAAATGTTGTTAAATTACAACAAACTGTTGTTAAAAAGAAGAAAATTGTTATAATAAACTATAGAAGTAAATCTAGGAGGTATACTATGAAAAAATCACTAGAGTCATTAAAAGGCATTACTAAGAATATAAGACAAGACATAATTAAAATGTTAACAGAGTCAGGTTCAGGACACCCAGGTGGCTCCTTATCAGCAGTAGAAATTATGACTACATTATATTTTAATGAAATGAATGTAGATCCTAAAAACCCTAAAGATCCTAACAGAGATAGATTTGTACTTTCAAAGGGACACGCTGCTCCAGTATTATATAGTGTTCTTGCTGAAAAAGGATTTTTTAATAAAGAAGAATTAATGGGATTAAGAAAATTAGGATCAATGTTACAAGGACATCCTAATATGAATTACATACCAGGTGTAGATATGTCTACAGGATCCTTAGGTCAAGGAATTTCAGCGGCAGTAGGAATGGCTCTTGCTGGAAAGTTAGATAAAAAGGAATATAGAGTATACACATTGCTAGGAGACGGTGAACTTGAAGAAGGTCAAGTTTGGGAAGCTTCTATGGCAGCAGCACATTATAAATTAGATAATTTAACTGCTTTTGTTGACTTCAACGGGCTTCAAATTGATGGGGATGTAGAAGATGTAATGAATCCAAATCCAATTGCAGATAAGTTTGTTGCTTTTGGATGGAATGTGATTTCTCTTGAAGATGGTCATGATTTAGAGGCGATAAAAAATGCTATTGAAGAAGGTAAAAAGGTTAAGGATAAACCTACTATGGTAGTATGCAAAACTATAAAAGGTAAGGGCGTATCTTTCATGGAGAATGAAGCAGGATGGCATGGTTCTACTCCTAATAAAGAACAATGTGAACAAGCGTTAAGTGAAATTGGAGGGGAAGCATAATGAGTAAAATAGCAACAAGAGAAGCCTACGGAAAAGCACTTGCTAGAATAGGTCAAGAAAACGAAAATATAGTAGTACTTGATGCGGATTTATCAAAATCTACTAAAACAGCAGATTTTAAAAAAGTTTGCCCTGATAGATTTATAAACATGGGGATTGCAGAAGGAAATATGATGACTGTAGCAGCGGGGCTTGCTGCTTGTGGTAAAATTCCATTTGCATCAACTTTTGCTATGTTTGCAGCAGGAAGAGCTTTTGAACAAATCAGAAACTCAATATGCTATCCAAAATTAAATGTAAAAGTTTGTGCAACTCATGCAGGAATTACCGTTGGTGAAGATGGAGCTTCCCACCAATCAGTTGAAGATATATCTTTAATGAGAAGTATACCAAATATGGTTGTTATTAGCCCAAGTGATGCAGTAGAAACTGAAGCTGCTATTGAGGCAGTAGCAAAATATAATGGACCATGCTACGTAAGATTAGGTAGAAGTGGTGTGCCAGTTATTAATGATAACGAAGGTTATAAATTTGAAATTGGAAAAGGTGTGACTTTAAGAGAGGGTAAAGATGTATCTATAATTGCTACTGGAATAATGGTAGATGCTGCTCTTGAAGCATGTAATATTTTAGCTGAAGAAGGAATTAAGGCTAGAGTTATCAACATTCACACAATAAAACCTATCGATGAAGAGTTAATTGGAAAAGCTGCGAGGGAAACAGGAATTATTATTACTGCAGAAGAACATAGTATAATAGGTGGACTTGGTTCAGCAGTTGCAGAGGTTGTTACATCTTTACATGCTGTGCCAGTAATAAGAGTTGGAATAAAGGATACCTTTGGTGAGAGTGGAAAACCTGCAGAGCTTTTAAAAGCCTATGGATTAACTTCTGAAGATATAGTAAAAGCAGTTAAAAAAGGACTTGAATTAAAATAAAATTTTTAAGATAAAATTAGTTTTTAAGGTTAATTTTAAAATAAGTTTAATAACTACTAAAGGTGGATTTTAAAATCCACCTTTAGTTTTATAAATAGCACTTAACTATTACCTTGAAAGTTTTCACTAAGAGCTAAAATAACGTGGTGTAAGGAGAAAAAGTTTATGGATAAAGATACTTTATTAAAAATGGATTCTTATATGGCCTTAAGTATAGTAAATATGAAACTAAGAGATGAGTTTAGTTCTTTAGAGGATTTTGCTCTCTACTATAATATTGAAATAAAAGAAATTCAACATAAATTAAGTGAAATAGGCTATGAATATGATTGTAGAACTAATAGATTTATATCTATGATTTAGTGATTTTTCAGACAAATTGTGATATAATTTTTACACTGATGAATTGTTTGAAAGTTAAAGAATTTTATCACAGTAAGGAGAGAAGTAATTATGAAAACAGCAATAGCTAATTTTTTTGAGGATTTCGTATACTGCATAAAACTTTCTTTGAAAATTGTCCTTCTACCAATTTTAATTGGTTTGGTAGCTACAACTATATATTGTTTAATAAGCAAAAATCCAATATCTTTGTACGTTTTACTAAGAGGGGTTAGAAGCACTGGTATAATTATGTCATGTTTTGGTTTGTTTATTTGTGCTTTAGCATTTTTAAAACCAGATACCCTTGGTCCTTTAAATTATCAAAAACAGTGGAGAATGTATTTTGTGAAATTTAATTTAATTGGAGCAATAATGTGTATTTGTACACTAATACTATTTTATTTTCTTATGTTTGATTTAGGATTATGGTATATGTATTTCGTATAAAAGAAAATTAGAAGAAAATTTTGTCGAAGATGGAAATGTTATTACAACATTTCCATTAATTTTTATACAAAATAACATGTTTTTCACTATATTTTTTGGTTTTAATTATTTTATCTTGTATTTTTATGTTATAATGAACATATATTTTTTACGCACATGGATTTGATTTGCACAAAAACAGCTTAAATTAACTATATAATAAAAAATATGGTTAATTTATTTAGGCTATGCATTGATTAAAGAATAAAATTTTAAGGAGAGTGAGAATTTACATGATAGAATTTAAGAATGTAACTAAAGTTTATGATAATAATGTTCTTGCACTATCAAATTTAAATATAAATATAGATAAAGGTGAATTTGTGTTCCTTGTAGGGCCTAGTGGAGCAGGAAAGTCAACTTTTATAAAAATGTTATTAAAGGAAATAGATCCAACGGCGGGAGAAGTTATAATTGCAGATACTAATATAACTAAGCTTACCCACAAGGAAGTTCCTTTTTATAGAAGAAAGATTGGAGTAGTATTTCAAGACTTTAGATTAATACCAACTTTAAACATATACGAGAATGTAGCTTTTGCTCTTAGAGTTATAGGTGCTAGTGAGAGAGAAATTCAAAAGAAAGTTCCATCAGTTCTAGCAATGGTAGGACTAACAAAAAAGAGAAATGCATTTCCAAACCAATTGTCTGGTGGAGAACAGCAAAGAGTTTCAATTGCTAGATCTATAGTAAATAGCCCATCTCTTTTAATTGCGGACGAGCCTACAGGAAATCTTGACCCTGAAACTTCACTAGAGATTATGGACATTATCAGTGATATAAACAGAGCAGGCACTACTATTGTTATGGCAACTCATGCTAAAGATATTGTTGATACCATGAAAAAAAGAGTTATTGCTATAGAAAAAGGTACAGTAGCTAGAGACGAAGAAAGGGGTAAATACGGATATGAAATTTGATTCAGTTAAGTATTTTTTTAATGATGCATTAAAGAGTATAAGAAGAAATAAAACTTTGAGTATTGCTTCTGTTGCAACTGTAGCAGCTACACTATTTATTTTAGGGGTAATAACCTTAACCATGGTAAATGTTAATAAGGCAGTGGAACAGTTAGGTTCTAAGGTTGAAGTAAAGGTGTTTTTGAAAGATGAAATCACAGAGGAACAAAAAACTTCTCTTAAAAAGACTTTAGAGGAAATTGAGGGAGTAAAGGAAGTAAATATTGAAACTAAAGAACAAGCCTTAGAAAAAGTTAAGGAACAGTTCAAGGAAAATGCTGAAGTTTTAACAGCTGGCTTTGAACAAAAAAATCCTTTTCCAGGCTCTTATACTGTAAAAGTTAATAAGCCAGAGGTAGTAGATGCTATAATAGCAGCTGTAAAGGATGCGGAAGAAATTGAAAGCATAGGAGATGCTAGGGATATAATAGAAAAAATTTCAGCCTTAACTAATTCAGTAAAAGTAGTTGGAGCTGTGTCATTTGTAGTATTCATAATTGTGTCTCTGTTCTTAATTGGTAATACTATAAAAATTACTGTTTACTCAAGAAAACGTGAAATTGGAATAATGAAATATGTAGGTGCTACAGACTGGTTTATAAGATGGCCATTCATTATCGAAGGTGTTATGCTTGGTATAATTGGAGGGATAATTTCTACTATTATCCTGAGCATAGTTTATAGTTTATTAGTAAGTAAATTGCCTTCTCAGGCATTAATGGGATTCTCTTTAATAGGGGTATCTTATGTTTGGAAAGTAGTAATTTGGGAGTTTATTCTATCAGGTATGTTCATAGGAACTGTAGGAAGTATTATTTCAATGAGAAAGTTCTTAAAGGTTTAAGATCTTTTTAGATAAGAAATTTATTTATAAAGTTTACTGTGAAGTAAGAAAAATTAAAAGTATTTTCTGAAGACATATTTTAAAATCATGTAGATTTTTGTACACATAGAATTTTATAGAAGTGTATTATAAAATAGATTTAACACAAGATAATATTAAGTTAAAGAGAGACTAAGAAAAAATTTCTTAGTCTCTCTTGCATACATATAAAAGATATGTTAATGTTAATGTTGTAGAACGTGTGTTTGGGGAATGTGGTAGAGCTAAGAGAAACTTAATAATTATTTCTTTAAAATAATTATTAAAAATTACCTGAAAGTGTTATAATTATCTAGTATTTACATACATAATATATATGGACTATATAGAGAGGGTGGATTTCATGGACAATGGGAATATGAAAAGTGAAAAAAGAAAATGGATAAGAAGAACTGTGGCAATAGTGCTTTTTACCAATGTCCTTACCTTTGGCATTACAAATCTTATTTCTTTTAAAATGCCTAATGGAAAGGTATTAGTTAGCAGAAAAACTTACGAAAATATAATTGATTTTGAAAAGCTATATACCATAAAGGATAAGATAGATAAGTATTATATTGGAGAAATTAACAAAGATAAGTTGGTTGAGGGAGCCGCAAAGGGAATGGCTGCAGCTCTACAGGATCCATATACTGTATTTATGAATGAAGCTGAGTTCTCAGATTTTGCCACTCAAACTGGTGGAACTTATGTAGGACTTGGATTACAGATTGGTGCTAAGGAAGACAAGATAGTAGTTATATCAACCTTTGAAAATTCTCCGGCTGAAAAGGCAGGAATTTTAAAAGGTGACGTAATTGAAAGCGTTAATGATATTACTGTAACAGCTCAAGACATGGAGAAAGCTACTTCTATGATGAAGGGTAAAGCAGGAGAAGAAGTTAAACTAAGCCTTTCAAGACAGACTAGGGGAACCTTTGAGGTTAAAGCAAAAAGGGCAGAAATAGAAATGGTAACAGTTAAAAGTGAAATTCTTGAAAATGGTATTGGGTATATTCAAGTTTCAATGTTTGATGAACACACTGCAAGTAATTTCGATAATGCTCTGAAAAATTTAACTACAAAAGGAATGAAGAGCTTAGTATTAGATTTAAGAGAAAACCCTGGTGGACTATTAGATCAAACAGTAAAAATGACTTCTAATTTTGTGACTAAAGGAAAGAATATAGTATACACCGAAGATAAAGAAAAAAATAAAAAGAATTATGACTCTATAGGAGGAATTGCTGAAGGAATGCCATTAACTATATTAATTGATGGAGGTTCTGCTAGTGCCTCAGAAATTTTTGTTGGAGCAATTAAGGATTATGGCTTAGGAACTTTAGTAGGTGAGAAGACCTTTGGAAAAGGTGTTGTTCAAACTACTTTCTATAGAGATAAGGATGGCTTTGGAGATGGAACAGCTCTTAAGGTTACAATTTCTAAGTATTTTACTCCAAATGGACAAAACATTCATGGTATAGGAATAGCACCAGATGTAGAGGTGCTTTATCCACAAGAGTTAAAAGAAAAACCTTATAATAGGGATTCAGATCCCCAATTCAAAAAGGCTTTAGAAGTAGCTAGAGAAAAGTTGAAATAAATTTTTATTAAGTATCTGCTGGGCACATAATATGAATAACAAATAAGGATGCATAATAAACTTGCATTACATTGGTTATTTTTATGTGGAAAAGTGGATACTTAATTTCTATGGAATTTCAAGGTGAATATTTCGGTTACAACCTAGATCTGCTTCCAAAGTTGTTGAATAAAATGAACTTGTTCATCATTTAATGAGCTTTTAGCTTTGTGTTGAGTATTAAGCTTAATACTCAATAATTAAAGTGTTGAATTTAGTTACTTATTGATATAATATATGTATATTTGTAGTTAGCATAATGTGAGAGGAGGCGTTAAACATGGAGCTACTTATTTATACCTTAACACAAGTTTCTTATGCTATTGTTGAGCCATCTTATGCTTTTGTTTTAATAATGATGGGAATTGTTTTTTATATTAAAAATAAAAAAACTGCTACCTTAGAAAAGTTAATTATGGGTGAAAACTCTACATCTCCCTTCGAACTTACCATTTCCCAAATTGTCATGGGGATATTTGGAGGGGTTTTAGCTAGTATGATTTTTACATATTTGGGTGTAGTATTCCACGTGAATTCCAATATTTACATAGTTTTCATGATATCTATTTTACTTATGTTTTTTAATCCTAGGTTTCTTTGCTTGTCTTATTCAGGCGCTGTATTAGGAGTAACTTCTATATTATTGAATATAGCTTCGAAATTCTTAAATAATCCAAGTCTAAATTTACTAAAAGTAGATATTACAAGTCTTTTGCTCTTAATAGGAGTAATGCATGTAGTAGAAGGAATATTAGTAATATTAGATGGAAAAAGGGGAGCTATTCCAGTATTTGGGGGAAGAGATAGGAAAATTGTAGGTGGATTTGCCTTTAAAAGACAATGGATACTGCCAGTGGCAATACTTATGATGATGGAGGCCACTAGTGGAACTTTTATATCCGGAGAAGCTGTGGCGACACCACAGTGGTGGCCAATAGTAAATCACGGTGCAAATAAAGCTTTGTTTGAAACCATGATAATTGGTGCATTACCTTTATTTGCTGGAGTTGGATATTCTTCAGTAACTTTTACAAAGAGTAAAACAGCGAAAACTCTTTTTTCTGGAGCTTTAATTATTGGGTTTGGAATCTTTGTTTCAGCATTATCTATATTTAGTAATTATGGTTTTGTTGTTCAATTATTATTACTTATAATTACACCTCTAGCTCATGAAGCAATGATAGCCTTTGAAAAGTATACTGAGAGAAATGATGAACCTATGTATTCTAGTAATGAAGAAGGCATAAGAATTCTTGAGGTAGCACCAAAGTCCTTGGCTAGTACCATGGGACTAAAGTCAGGAGATTTAATACTTGAAATTAACGATAATAAGATAACTACCGATGAAATGATGTTTAGTTTTCTAGAAACTATTCCTAATTATATTTGGATGAAGATTAAAAAGGCAAATGGTGAAATTAGAGAAATAAGTCATACAAAAGTAAGCAATGAGGGAAGAATAGGAATTGTCATCGTTCCTAGAAATATTCCATCTAAGTCAAGAATAATGAAAACAGAAGAGGGAAACTTTACTGATGTTTTAAATAAATTAAGAAAAAAAGAACAAGATGATGAAGATAAGGAAAATAAAGAATAATGAGGTGAATATATGACAGGATTTAAAATTCACTCAAAATTTAAACCTATGGGGGATCAACCACAGGCAATAGAGAGTATAGCAAGAGGTATTAGAGAAGATAAAAAGTTTCAAACTCTGTTAGGAGTTACTGGTTCAGGAAAAACCTTTACTATGGCAAATATTATTGAAAAGGTGCAAAGACCAACTTTGGTACTGGCACATAACAAAACTTTAGCGGCTCAGCTTTGTTCGGAATTTAAGGAGTTTTTTCCGGAGAATGCAGTAGAATATTTTGTGTCTTACTATGATTACTATCAACCAGAGGCCTATGTTGCTCAAACAGATACCTTTATCGAAAAGGATGCCTCAATTAATGACGAAATAGAAATGCTGAGACACTCTGCTACCTCTGCCTTAATTGAAAGGAGAGACGTAATAGTAGTTGCCTCTGTATCTTGTATTTATGGACTTGGTAATCCAGAGGAATATAAGAAGCTAACTGTATCTTTAAGAGAAGGTATGGAAAAGGATAGAAATGCGGTTATAAGACAACTTGTAGATATACAATATGAAAGAAATGATATTAACTTTGTACGTGGTACCTTTAGGGTTAGAGGAGATGTTTTAGATATTTTTCCTGCATCATCTACTAGTAAAGGTATAAGGGTAGAGTTTTTTGGAGATGAAATAGATAGAATTAGGGAATTTGACACATTGACAGGAGAAATAATTTCTGGCAGAAAACATGTTGCTATTTTCCCAGCCTCTCACTTTGCAACTTCCAAGGATAGGTTAGAAATTGCTATAAAGCAAATTGAAATGGAACTTGAACAAAGACTAGAGGACCTTAAGAATCAGGATAAACTTTTGGAAGCTCAAAGATTAAAACAAAGAACTAATTTTGATATAGAGATGATGAGAGAAGTAGGATATTGTTCGGGGATAGAAAACTATTCTAGAATTTTAGATGGAAGGCCAGCAGGAACATCACCACAGACCTTAATTGATTATTTTCCAAAGGATTTCTTATTATTTATAGACGAAAGTCATGTAACTCTTCCTCAGATTAGAGCTATGCATGGAGGAGATAAATCTAGAAAGACTTCCTTAGTGGAATATGGCTTTAGACTTCCTTCAGCCTATGATAATAGACCGCTACAATTTGATGAGTTTGAACAAAAGCTAAATCAAGTGCTATTTGTTAGTGCTACTCCAAGTAAGTATGAGGCTGAACATAGTGAAAATACAGCAGAACAAATCATTAGACCAACAGGACTTTTAGACCCAGAGGTAATTATACGTCCCATAAAGGGCCAAATTGATGATTTATATGGGGAAATTAATAATACTATTGAAAAAGGCTTTAGAATTCTTGTTACTACCCTTACAAAAAAGATGGCAGAGGATTTAACTAAGTATTTTAAAGAAATGGGAGTGAAAACTACATATTTACACTCAGATATAGATACCATTGAAAGAATGAAAATTATAAGGGATTTGAGAAAAGGCGAATTTGATGTTTTAGTGGGAATTAACCTTTTAAGAGAAGGATTAGACATACCAGAAGTAGCACTAGTAGCAATTTTAGATGCAGATAAGGAAGGATTTTTAAGAAGTGAAACCTCTCTTATACAAACTATTGGAAGAGCTGCTAGAAATTCCGCCAGCAAGGTTATAATGTATGCAGACAATATAACTAATTCAATGGATAAAGCCATATCAGAAACCAATAGAAGAAGAAAAATACAGTTGGAGTATAATGAAGAACATGGAATAACTCCTACAACTATAATGAAGGATATTAGAGATGTAATCGAAGTATCTACTGCCGTGGCAGAAGAGGTTGTAGAATATGGAAGTTTAGAGGAAGCACTAGAAGCTGATAGAGTAGATTTAGGAAAACATGTAGAGAAACTTGAGAAGGAAATGAAACAAGCTGCAAAGGATTTACAGTTTGAAACAGCGGCTCGAATCAGAGACGAAGTTCTACGATTGAAAAAAAAGTATAAGTTATAAAATTAATGAAGGAGTAAACTATGAGAGATAAAATATTTATAAAAGGAGCAAAGGTACATAATTTAAAAAATGTAGATTTGGAGATACCTCGTGATAAGTTTGTTGTATTTACAGGCTTGTCGGGATCAGGTAAGTCTTCTTTAGCCTTTGATACCCTTTATGCTGAAGGACAAAGGAGATATGTGGAATCTCTTTCCGCCTATGCAAGACAATTCTTAGGGCAAATGAATAAACCAGAAGTGGAATATATAGAAGGCTTATCCCCTGCAATTTCCATAGATCAAAAAACTACAAGTAGAAATCCTCGTTCAACGGTGGGAACTGTAACAGAAATATATGACTACCTAAGACTTTTATATGCAAGAATTGGAGTACCTCACTGCCCAAAGTGCGGTAAGGAAATTACCCAACAAACAGTTGATCAAATGGTAGACCAAGTTATGGGGTTACCTGAAAGAACTAAGCTTCAAGTTCTAGCTCCTGTAATTAGGGGTAAGAAAGGTGAGCATGTAAAGGTTATTGAAAGCATAAAAAAGAATGGGTATGTAAGAGCAAGAGTTGATGGGACTTTAGTTGATTTAGCTGAAGATGAAGTGAAGCTAGATAAAAACAAAAAGCATACTATTGAAATTGTGATAGATAGGATTGTGGTTAAGGAAGGTGTTGAGTCTAGACTTTCTGATTCACTTGAAGCAGCTTTAAAACTAGGCGAAGGATTAGCGATTGTCAGCATAATTGATGGAGAAGATATACTTTTTAGTGAGCAATTTGCTTGTGTTGAGTGTGGAATTAGTATTGGAGAATTGGCACCTAGAATGTTTTCCTTTAACTCTCCTTTTGGAAAGTGTGACAAGTGTGATGGATTAGGAACACTTATGGAGATTGATGAAGACTTAATAGTTCCAGATAAAACTAAGAGCATAAGTGAAGGAGCTATAGTTACCTTTGGTGAAAGTAGCTTAAAAGATGATTCTTGGACCTTTTCAGTATTAACTGCCTTAGCTAATCATTACAATTTCAGTTTAGATACACCTTTTGAACAGTTAGAGCCTAAGGTAAAAGATATAGTCCTATATGGAACTAATGGAGAAAGAATCAGGGTGGAATATACAAAGGAATTTAAAACAGGGGTATACAATCATGCCTTTGAGGGAGTTATAAATAACTTAAAAAGAAGATATTTTGAAACCTCATCAGATTATATAAAAAAAGAAGTAGAAGAGTATATGAGTGACAACCCTTGTCCTAAGTGTAATGGAGCAAGACTTTCAAAAGAGGCCCTTTCAGTAACAATAGGAGAAATAAATATTTCTCAGCTTTGTCAGTTATCAATTATAGATGAAATTAAGTTTTTAGATACTTTGATACTATCAGAAAAGAATGCTATTATTGCTGCACAAATTTTGAAAGAAATTAAGAGCAGATTAAACTTTTTAAAGGATGTAGGTCTTGATTACTTGAATCTGACTCGTTCAGCAGGAACTCTCTCTGGAGGGGAAGCTCAAAGAATAAGACTTGCTACTCAAATTGGCTCAAGTTTAATGGGCGTATTATATATATTAGATGAGCCTAGTATTGGATTACATCAAAGAGATAATGATAAGCTTATTGGAACATTACAACATTTAAGAGATTTAGGAAATACCTTAGTTGTTGTTGAGCATGATGAAGATACTATGAAAGCAGCAGACTTTATAGTAGACATTGGACCTAAAGCTGGTGAACATGGTGGAGAGATTGTTGTTGCTGGAACTATGGAAGATGTTATGAATTGTGAAAACTCTATTACAGGACAATATTTAAGCGGCAAGATGAAGGTTCACCTACCAGAAGAATACAGAAAAGTTGACTTAGAAAGATCAATTACTGTAAAGGGTGCAAGAGAAAATAACTTAAAAAATGTAACAGTATCTTTTCCATTAGGAGTATTTACTTCAGTTACAGGAGTTTCAGGCTCAGGAAAAAGTACTTTGGTAAATGAAATTTTATACAAAGGGCTTAATAAAAAAATTAATAATACCAAAAAGCTTCCAGGAAAACATATGGACATTTTAGGAAGCGAAAATATAGATAAAATTATCAATATTGACCAAAGTCCAATTGGGAGAACTCCAAGAAGTAACCCAGCAACCTATACAGGAGTTTTTGATTTGATAAGAGATGTGTTTGCAACCACTTCAGAAGCTAAAATGAGAGGTTATAAACCAGGAAGATTTAGCTTTAATGTAAAGGGTGGAAGATGTGAAGCTTGTAAAGGTGATGGAATAATAAAAATTGAAATGCAATTTTTATCTGATGTTTATGTACCTTGTGAAGTTTGCAAAGGAAAAAGATATAATAGAGAAACCTTGGAAGTAAAATATAAAGGTAAAAATATAGATGAAGTCCTTGAAATGACAGTAGAAGAAGCTCTTAAGTTCTTTGAAAATCTACCAAGAATAAGTGGTAGATTGCAAACACTAATGGATGTAGGACTTGGATATGTTAGATTAGGTCAGCCCTCTACAACCTTATCTGGAGGAGAGGCACAAAGAATTAAACTTGCCTATGAACTATCTAAGAGAAGCACAGGAAAAACTCTATATATTCTAGATGAGCCTACTACTGGACTGCATATTGATGATGTGAATAAATTAATTTCTATACTTCAAAGACTTGTAGAAGGCGGAAACACAGTAGTTGTTATTGAACATAACCTAGACGTAATAAAATGTTCTGATCATATCATAGACTTAGGGCCAGAAGGTGGAGATAAAGGTGGTACTATATTATGTGTTGGTACACCAAGGGATATATGTCGTTGTGAAAAGTCATATACAGGACAGTATCTTAAAAAAATGTTATAATAATGTAGACTTAGAAAATAAAGACTTGAAGTTTGAAAAGTATTATGTTTAAAAGGGCTTAGGGAAATCATTACACGTGGGACATTATGGTTTCCTGAAGCTTTTAACTATAAAAAATTAGCTTTTAAGTCCTATAACATTTTAAATCTTGGTCAATACCAAACTAAAAATTAACTTATTTCTTCAATGACCTCACCTTAAATATTAAAGTTACGTATATTATATAGGGCACCTAGGAAATATTACTAGAAGGTTGTTTGAATGATATTGTTGATTATAAAAAGGAGTTTTGTTATGAATAGTTTAAAATTCATATTCAATTTAGTGATAATAGCTATTATTTACTTTATTATAATCTATGCATTAAAGATTATGTATAATGACACTAAATCAGTAGGAAAGAAAAAAAAGAAAAAAACTGTAGATTTCGGATTGGAAGTAGTAGATAAAGGAGATAATCATAATCTTAGAAGTGGCGGAGTAATTCCTGTAAATGAAGTTCTAACTATGGGCAGAAATGAAGATAATATGGTTGTTTTAGAAGATAGATACGTATCTTCTCATCATTTAAAGATATATTTTAGAAACACAGATTATATTTTAGAGGACTTAAATAGTACTAATGGAACCTTTATTAATGAGGTCAGGATAAAAAATAAAGTGACTTTAAATAAAGGAGATAAGATAAGAGTAGGGACTTCTACCTTTAAAGTTCTTTAATAGGAATTAAGTTTCATTATAAGAAGACTAGTTCTAGGAACTAAACTACTTTGACTATTAAGAGCTTATTTAACTAAAGGAATGTTTAAAAATAGTTAAAGCAATATAGTTAAGGTATTTTAAGAGTTAACAGTCACATGAAAGGATGAAATTATGGATACTTTAAAAGAAGAAAAGCGAGTGCTATGGCTCACTTATTTATTAATAGCTACCATATTTGTAAATGTAGCCTTTATATCTCCCACTTTTGATAAGGGTGCAGTAATTATGGGAGCCATATTATGTGGACTTTTAGCTTATTCTCACTTTATAATAAGAAAGTTTTTTCCAGACGGAGATAAGTATATTTTAATATTTTCAAATATATTAGCAGTTATTGGACTTGCTATGCTTTATAGGTTAGATTTGCCAGTTTCAGGAGGAACCTATGTAACGGATGAAGCAAGAACTTTTTTAGCTACAAAGCAAATCATATTTTTTACTTTAGGAGTAGCTGCCTTTATTCTTGTAGTAGTAATACTTCCGGATTTAAAAAGCTTTAGCAAGTATAAGTACTTTTACTTAGTGGTAACTCTAGTTTTTATGGCAATGGGAAGCCTTCTGGGAAAGGAAACCTTTGGAGCGAAAAACTGGGTTTCCATAGCAGGATTTTCTTTTCAGCCATCTGAGTTTGGAAAAGTAGCTCTGGTGGCATATTTAGCTTCAGCTCTCAAGGATTATGGGAATCCTTCTAAACTATCAAAGAAGCTTGGAGGTAAATTATTTAAAGATAACCCTAAGTTTAATAGTGTAACTAGCTTAATTGAACCAGCTATAGTAGTAATGATATCCTTAGCATTTATGTTATTACAGACAGACCTAGGTTCTGCTCTGATTTTCTTCTCGATTTCCCTTACTATGTTATATATAGCTACTTCAAAAGGAAAGTATGTGGTTATTGCTCTAGTATTATTTATAGTTGGAGCAGTGGCAGGATATTTTCTTTTTGGTCATGTTAGAACTAGGGTAATGATTTGGCAAGATCCTTGGAAGTACGGTTATGATGCAGGACTTCAGTTAGTCCAATCTTTAATTGCTATTGCAAATGGGGGTTTTTTTGGAAAGGGCTTAGGAATGGGATATCCTGGGTTTATACCAGTTATTGAAAGTGACTTTATATTTTCAGGGATATGTGAGGAACTAGGATTATTAACAGGACTTGCAATTATTATTTTGTATTTTTTAATTTTCTATAGATGTATTAGGGCTGCTATTTATGCTAAAGATAATTTTTCAAGACTACTTGCAGTTGGATATAGTACTATGATAGTTTCACAAGTATTAGTAATTATAGGTGGAGTTACAGGTGCAATTCCACTAACTGGAATTACTCTTCCCCTAGTGAGCTATGGAGGAAGTTCAGTGCTTATAACTTACATTTCTTTAGGTATAATACAAAAAATTTCAGAGGAGGGGAATAGCTATGAATAATCTTTCAAACAATGTAAAAAAAGTCATGGTTATATTTCTCTTATTATTTGTAGCGCTAATTACCCATATAAATTATACTGTGCTTTTTAAAAGTGATGCTGCTGTACAAAGTGTTTATAATAAAAGAAACGCAGCAGAAAAAAGCAAAATTTTAAGAGGTAGTATATTTGATAGAGACAATAATCTTATAGTAAAGGGCGAAAAAACCGGTGAGTTCACACAAAATAGAGAATATATTGGTGGAGTTCCTTTTGCTCATGTAATAGGTTATTATGATGAAGTATATGGAATGAGTGGTATAGAAAAGAAATTAGATGAGGAATTAAGTGGTAAGTCTATAAATGGAATAAAAGATTTTCTTAGTTTCTTTAAGTTCTCAAAGGAAGAAACTAAGGAAGGAAATAATGTAATAACTACCATAAATTCAGACCTTCAAAAAAAAGCCTATGACTTATTAGGAAATAAACGAGGTTCAGTGGTGGCATTGGATCCAACTACTGGAGAAGTATTAGCTATGGTATCCAAACCAGGATTTAATCCTAACACTTTAAAAGAGGATTGGGAAAAACTAAGTTCCGATGCTAATACACCCTTCTTAAACAGAGCAGTTTCTGGTCTCTATCCACCAGGTTCAACCTTTAAGGCAGTAACTGCTATAAGTGCATTAGAAAATATTAGTGGGGTTACAAATAAAACCTTTAAAGATGAAGGCAGAATACAGTTTAATAAAAGTCAATACTTAGAAAACTATAAAGGAAAAGCCTTTGGTAGCATTAACTTAGAACAAGGGTTTACTGTGTCTAGTAATGTGGTTTTTGGTTCTTTAGCTATGGATTTAGGTAATGATACTTTAAGAGCTACAGCAGAAAAATTTCTTTTCAACAAGGACATTCCTTCAAGAACTTTAACTATAGATAATAGCAAATTTCCAACTTACAAGAAGGAAGAGATAGGAAACATTGCACAAAGTGGTATAGGTCAAAGTGGAGTTCTTGCAAGCCCAATAGAGATGGCGTTAGTTGCCGGAACTATAGCAAACAATGGAATCATGATGGAGCCAAATGTAGTAAAGCAAATTGTAGCTACTAACGGAGACGTAGTTAAGAGTTATGAGCCTAAGGCAATAGGAACAATAACTTCTTCAGACAATGCTGAAATATTGAAAAAGTATATGAGATCCGTAGTAACCAAAGGAACAGGTAAGGATAGTGAAGTCTATGGAGTTCAAGTCAGTGGTAAAACAGGTACTGCGGATCAAGATACTGGAAAGAAAATTCCTCATTCTTGGTATATAGGTTTTGCACCTTATGAAAATCCAAAGATAGCTTTTGCTATAATTGTAGAAGAAGGTGGAAATGATTCTTATAATGCAACAGATATGGCTGGAGCATTAATGAAGAGTTATTTTGGTAAATAAGAAAAAATAAACCCTTGGAACATCGGGGGTTTATTTTTATGCATAATTTCAAATATGTTATAATAGGGTAATAAAGTTCAAGGAAAGTATAATTATGAGCAATAAGATTCATTTTTAACCTGATTAAGGTTAAATTTCACAACAGATCTTAAGAAGGAGTAAGTTATGAAAGGGAAAACTCATGCAGCAGTTGGAACATCAGTTTTTGTATTTTTGTGTAATATATTACCCGGGAAATTCGGACTAATTAACTTAGTTTTCGCCATAATTGGTTCTCTTTTGCCAGATATAGATCATCCGAAAAGTTTTGTAAATAGATATTTATTGCCCTTTAGAAATCAGGCCACTAAGGTAACATTATTTTGTTCTTTGGGCATATTAATGTTGTACTTAGATAGTATTATCAATAATGTTCCCATTTTAAAAATCATTGGGATTTCACTAATACTAATAGGAGTATCAACTCATAGAATGGGTTTAACTCATAGTTTACTAGGATTAATAATATTTTCAGTAGTCCTCAGTTTTTTTGCTAATATTTACGAATTAATATATGTGGAGTTTTACTTCTTTTTCAGTTTTTTTCTACATTTAATTTGTGATATGTGCACCAAAAGAGGTGTACCTTTATTTTATCCCTTTAGTAATAAGAAATATAAACTTCCCATTACCTTTACAACAGGAAGTTTTATTGGTAACTTTTTAGAGGGAGCTATTATTGTGCTATCCATAGGCTATGCAGGTTATAATTTAGGGAGATTGTTTGATATATTCAAATAATCTTAAAATTAGTTTTATAGTTGATTTTTGATTTCTGTGATAAATAAGAAATTTAATGATAGTATATAAATTGCAGCAATATTTCTATATTACTCAATAAATTAAAAGCAAATTATATGAAAAATGCAAGAGTATATTTATTGTTAGTGTAGTCTCTTTATTGCAATCTAAATATTACAAATAGTTGTAGAAATATGTAAATCCGTTTTTATGGAGGTGAAACTATGTTTGATTTTGAATTTCATTTAAAGAATTTGCCTGATAGCCCAGGAGTTTATCTTATGAGAAATTCTTTAGGTGAAGTTATATATGTAGGTAAAGCAAAAAATCTAAAAAATAGGGTAAGGCAGTACTTTCAAAGTTCTAAAAATCATAGCGAAAAGGTTAAGGCTATGGTTAAGAACATTGATGAATTTGAATATATAGTTACAGACTCTGAAATTGAAGCTTTAATATTAGAGTGTAATTTAATTAAAAAATATAGTCCAAGATATAATATTTTGTTAAAAGATGATAAGTACTTTCCTTTTATAAAAATCACTGTAAATGAAGAGTTTCCTAGGGTCATTGTTACAAGAAATCACGCCAAGGATGGCGCAAGATATTTTGGACCTTATACAGATGCCAGTGCAGTTTATACTGTTTATGAGCTAATAAAAAAAATATTTCCTCTTAGAACTTGTAGAAGAGTTATAAAAGAAGATGGACCTAAAACTAGACCTTGTTTAAATTATCATATAAATCTATGTAAAGCCCCTTGTGATGGATTGATATCAAGAGCTGAGTACGGGAAAATCGTCAATGAAATCATAGACCTTTTAACAGGGAAAGATAAGGAGATAACGGATAAGCTGAGAAAAGAAATGGAAGAAGCCTCAGAAAGTTTAGACTTTGAAAGGGCAGCTACCCTTAGGGATAAGTTATTAGCTATTGAAAAAATAAATGAAAAACAAAAAATTATCAGTGGAAACTTTGAAAATGAGGATTTTATTGCTATATCTCAAGATGAAAAAGATAGTTGTATTCAAATCTTTTTCCTAAGAGATGGAAAAATGGTTGGACGAGAAGACTTTATTTTAGATGATACAGGAAGTGAAAGCCCTGACAGCGTGGTTTCAAACTTCATAAAGAGTTTCTATGGAGGAACGGCCTTTGTGCCTAAGCATATATATGTTACCCATTGTGAAGATATAGAAATCCTTGAGCAGTGGCTTACAATGAAAAAGGAATATAAGGTTTTAATTAAAATACCTCAAAAGGGAGAAAAACGTAAGGTTTTAGAAATGGTACAGAAGAATGCAAATCATGCCTTAGAGATGTTTAAAATTAAACATAAAGTGAATAAAGAACTTCATACTATTGCATTAACGGAACTTGTAGAAACTCTTAATTTAGATGAAATACCAAGTAGAATTGAAGCCTATGATATTTCCAATATAATGGGAATGGATTCAGTTGGTACCATGGTAGTATTTCAAGATGGGGTAAGCAAGAATAGTGATTATAGAAGATTTAAGATAAAAACTGTTCAAGGCGCTAATGACTATGAGTCAATGAGGGAAATTTTATATAGAAGATTTAGACATGGACTTGAAGAAGTAGAAAAAATAAAAAATAATGAAATTGCCTTAAGTGCAGGTAAATTTTCTGTGTTTCCAGATTTAATTATGATGGATGGTGGAAGAGGACAGGTAAATGTAGCTTTAGAAGTCCTTCAAGACTTGAAGATAAATATTCCAGTTTGTGGTATGGTTAAAGATGACAAGCACAAAACACGAGGACTTATATATGATAATATTGAAGTGCCTATAAAGCCTAGTTCTCAATGCATGCACCTAATAACTAGAATACAAGATGAGGTTCATCGCTTTGCAATAACCTATCATAGAACCTTAAGAGATAAGAGGACTCTTTATTCAATTTTAGAAGAGATTCCTAAGATTGGAGAAAAGCGAAGAAGAGAACTACTTAAAAAGTTTGGAAGTATTGAGAATATAAAAAATGCTACCTACGAAGAATTAATAGACACTCCTTCTATGGATAGTAAAGCAGCTGAGAGTATAATAGAATACTTTAACCATACTATGGAAGGATAGCTTGTTTATAAAAAAGAACAAGTATAGAGGAGGAAGATAAATGAAAAATTCTATAGATGTGCACACTCATACTATAGCTAGTGGTCATGCCTACACAACTTTATTAGAAAATGCAAAGGAAGCAGCTAATAAAGGAATCAAGGTCTTAGGAGTTTCAGACCATGGACCTAATATGCCAGGAGGACCTCATTTGTTTTATTTTGGTAACTTACGAGTAATTCCTAGGGAATTATATGGTGTTAAAATATTAAGAGGCTGTGAAGCCAACATCATAGACTTTCAAGGAAATATAGATATACCAGAAAGAATACAAAATAACCTAGACTATATTATAGCTAGTCTTCATGACGTATGTATTGAGCCAGGTACCGTAGAAGAACATACGAATGCTTATCTAAAGGTTATGGATAATCCAAATGTAATGATTATTGGACACCCTGGGAATCCTAGTTTTCCAATGGATAATGAAGCCTTTGTAAAAAAAGCTAAAGAAAAGGATATTATTATTGAAATAAATAGTAGCTCCTTTAAAGGAGCAAGAAAAGGTTGTGAGGATACTTGTTATAACATTGCAAGGTTATGCAAAGAACATAGCGTTAAAATAATCTTTGGAAGTGATGCACATACTTGTTTTCAAATTGGAGAATTTAAGGAAGCTGAGGAACTTATAAAAGATTTAAATATGCCAGAAGAATTAATAATGAACAGTGATGAACATAAATTTGTAAATTATTTAAGAGAAAAGGGAAAAAATATGTAATAATCCTTGATATGGCAATGCAAATTAATTTATACTAAGTATATAATAATGATTAAGAAGAGGTATAGAATGAGCTTGAATATGAATTTTATAAAAGAGTTAAAAGAAATTGTAGGAGTGGAAAATGTAGCACTTGATGAACCTATGAAAAATCATACTTCTTTTAAAGTTGGAGGACCAGCAGATGCATTAGTATATCCAACTAATTATGATATGGTAAAAAGGACAATTTCACTTTGTAAAGACAGTAATGTGAATTATTTTATTTTAGGTAATGGCTCAAACCTTTTAGTTAAGGATGGAGGCATAAGAGGGGTTGTAATTAAGTTTTGTAAATTAAATAAAATTACAGTAGAAAGTAATAAAATCATTGCGGAGAGTGGGGCAAAACTTAATGATGTTTCTACAGCTGCCTTAAACTCAAGCCTTGCAGGTTTTGAGTTTGCTTGCGGAATACCTGGAAGCATTGGAGGAGCTACCACAATGAATGCTGGTGCTTATGATGGTGAGATGTCAAAGGTACTTTATAGCGCTTTAGTTATAGACAATGAAGGCGAAATAAGAAGCCTTTCTAAGGAAGAATTGGAACTTTCCTATAGAATGAGTGCAATTTTAAAACATGGATATATAGTACTTCAAGTAACCTTGGAGTTAGCAAATGGAGATAGAGACAAGATTAAGGCTAGAATTGATGAACTTACACAAAGAAGATGCGAAAAACAGCCACTTGAGTATGCTTCAGCAGGAAGCACTTTTAAAAGACCTGAGGGATATTTTGCAAGTAAATTAATACAAGATGCTGAGTTAAAGGGCTTTCATGTAGGAGATGCAGAAGTATCAGAAAAACATTCTGGATTCCTTATAAATAAGGGAGGCGCTAGTGCAAAGGATGTTTTAGAGTTAATTTCATTAGTTAAAGCTAAGGTGTATGAGAAGTTTGGGGTAGAACTACACACCGAAGTTAGAATCATTGGGGAAGATAACTAAATTATAAAGGCTAAAAATATATAGACTTTATAATTTTTAAATTACAGTATTTCTTAGTTTAAAAACTTAGGTATCTGAAAATAAATAGTAAGTCAAAGATGTGAAGGATATTTTAAGTTAGGCACTGAATCAGAATCAGCAGATAGTAGAGCTATCTAAGGGTTCTGTTGACGTAGTATAACAAAAAATAGACAAGGACACTGACTTGCTTATTTTTGAAGATGCCTTAAGGGAAGAAATATAAACTTAATATGTAAGAAAAATTTCTTGTATATTAAGTTTATAAAGTACTCCCTTAAAAAACCAAAAGAAAATTCATAATTTTTAAACTTTTAAATATTGTAGTTATATAGATAAATAAATAAGGGGGAAAAACAAATGGGGTATGCTATTAGAGCAGAAGTTCTTGACCTAGGGGTTTATAAGGCAGGAAAGCCGATTGATGAGGTTAAGAGAGAGTTAGGACTTGAGGAGGTTATTAAGCTTGCTTCCAATGAAAATCCATTAGGATGTTCACCAAAGGTTAAGGAAGCACTTAATGATATTATCAATGAAACTCATATGTATCCAGATGCATCTAATTTCGAACTAAAAGAAGCAATAAGTAAAAGGTTGGGAATATCACCAGAACAAGTATTTTGCGGCACAGGATCAGACTCTCTTATAAGAGTTATTTGTAATACTTTTATAAATCCTGGAGATGAAAGTATTATGGCAGAAATTACATTTCCAAGATATGAAGCTTCAGTTAAGTTAATGGGAGGAAAGGTAATTTCAATTCCTATGAAAAATAATGGGTTAGATATAGAAGAAATGGTAAATGCCATTACTGAAAGAACTAAAATTATTTGGTTCTGCAACCCAAATAACCCAACTGGAACTATTTTTACGAGAGAGGAATTAGATAAGGTATTAGGTAAAATTCCACCTAATGTGGTAATTATAATGGATGAAGCTTATATTGAATATGTTACTGATAAGAACTTCCCTGATTCTTTAGAATTACTTCCTAAATATCCTAACATGGTAATCTTGAGAACCTTTTCAAAGGCTTATGGCCTTGCAGCTTTAAGATGTGGATATGGTATTGTTCATAAGGAGTTAGGAGAATATTTTAATAGAATTATAGGACCTTTTGATGTAAATCTATTCGCTCAAAAGGCAGCTATAGCAGCATTAGAGGACGAAGCTTTCTTAACATTAGTTCATGATACTAATGTTAAAGGCAGAGATTACTTATATGAAGAACTAGACAAAATGAGATTGCCTTATGCAAGGACTAATGCTAACTTTATTATGATGAACACTTTAGTGGATGACAAAATAGTTTTTGATAGATTATTAAGAGCTGGAATTATCGTAAGACCAGGACATTTATTAGGAATGCCAGGTTGGATGAGAGTAACCATTGGAACAGAAGTCCAAAATCATAAGTTTATAAAAGCACTGAAAGAAATCTTAGCAACTATTTAAAATTCACATATAATAGAAATACACATTGAATTTCAATGTGTATTTTTATTATTTATGTATGTTATTAACAAGATGTTAAATATAATATATTATGTGGTATAATAATTAAAAGTAATATAAATATACTAATGAACTTATATGCAAGTTTGAGCACTATTTTTCAAATAGAAAATCATTCTAAAACAACTTATATTAAGTAGGTTGCAAAATGGAATAGATGTTATTTTAGTTCTTTTATAGCATTCCAGGTAGCATGGAAAACTTCAACAGAAATTTTAATAAACAATACTTCAATTTATAATGAATTTGTCTTATAAGTTTATTATGAATTTAAGATAATAATAATGAATACAAATTTGCAAAGGGGTGTATTAAATGAGATTTGTAATAGTGACGGGAATGTCAGGCGCTGGAAAAACACAAGCTATCAGAAGTCTTGAAGATTTAGGATATTTTTGTGTTGACAATTTACCACCCACATTAATTCCAAAATTTGCAGAGGCTTGTTTTCAAACAGAGGGTAAAATTGATAAAATAGCTATAGTTGTAGATATCCGTGGTAGAAGATTTTTCGATGATTTATTTCAAAGTTTAAATCTTCTTAATGAGGATGGATATTTATATGAAGTATTGTTTTTAGAAGCAACAGATGAAGTATTAGTAAAGCGCTATAAGGAAAGTAGAAGAAAGCACCCATTAGCACCTGATGGTAGAGTTATAAATGGTATTAGTATTGAGAGAAAAAAGCTCAGAGCTATAAGAGATAAAGCTAATAAAATTATTAATACTACAAAACTTTCCAATAAGGAACTAAATGAAGAAATTATAAATTATTTTGGAGAGCAGGGGCAAATAGAAACCCAACTTCTTATAAATGTAGTTTCCTTTGGTTTTAAATATGGAATTCCACTAGACTCTGATTTAGTCTTTGATGTAAGATTCTTGCCAAATCCCTTCTACATCCCCGAACTTAAGCCGTTTTCAGGATTAGATAAGCCCGTGAGAGATTATGTTCTTACTAAAAATGAAACTAAAGAGTTTGTAGATAAACTAATTGATATGTTGTTATTTTTAATACCAAACTATAAAAATGAGGGAAAAAGACAACTGATTATTTCAATAGGATGTACAGGTGGAAGGCATCGTTCAGTGGCAATTGCAAATAAAATTTATGAGTTACTTTGTCATAATGGTCATAATGTTACTGTTGATCACAGGGATATTAATGAGGATGTAAATCGAGGAGCAGGTAAGCTATGAAGCTTAGGTACTGGCTAAGGCCAGGAATTGGAATTAAGCGGTGGCTTGCCAAGTCAGTTTTTGGCATTGCACTTATAGTTTATGCCGTTATGGAACTTATAAATAAGTTTTACTTTGGATTAGATTATATTCTATTTTGGATTTTAATTATTTTCATCGGCATTTTTGCTGTTTATTATGGATTTTCTAATTATACTGAAAGAATGTTTGCACTTTTAAACTTAGAAGTAGTAAATTTATCTCTAAGTAAGAAAAATATAGGAGAACTAATCTATGAAAAGAAAATCCTAGTTAAGGGCCCTAAAATAGTTGTTATTGGTGGAGGAACAGGGCTTTCTAATATGCTAAGTGGCCTTAAAAAGTTCACTAGTAATATTACAGCTATTGTTACAGTAGCTGATGATGGAGGAGGTTCTGGGGTTTTAAGACAGGACCTAGGAATTTTGCCTCCAGGAGATATAAGAAACTGCATAATAGCCCTTGCAGATACTGAGCCTATAATGGAAGATTTATTTAGGTACAGGTTTAAGGATGGAAGACTTGAGAACCAAAACTTTGGTAATCTATTCTTAGCAGCAATGGATGGTATATCAGATAACTTCCTAGAAGCTATAAAAAAAACCTGTTCTGTACTTGCAGTTACTGGAAGGGTACTGCCAGTAACCTTAGAAAATCTTCAACTTTTTGCAAGGCTTAAAAATGGTTCCTTGGTAAGAGGGGAATCTGTAATACCCATAGAAGCAGTAAGAAGAAATTCACCTATTGAAAGTGTGTTTATAGAGCCTAAAGAAGCTAAAGCAGTAGAGGAAGCTATAACTGCAATTTTAGAGGCGGATGCTGTTATTTTAGGACCAGGAAGTCTTTATACTAGTATAATCCCTAACCTATTAGTAAGGGATATAAAAGAAGCCTTAAATGATACTAGAGGAATTAAAATTTACGTATCTAATATAATGACTCAGCCTGGAGAAACTGATAATTTTACAGTGCAAGATCACATTAAAGCAATTCATGAGCATTGTGGCAGTTTAATTATAGACTATGCAATAGTAAATGGAGAAAATATTGGTGAAGATTTAAAAAAGAAATATTTAGAGGAAGGTTCTATTCCGGTAGTTCTGGAAAAATCTAAAAATGATAATCTGGATGTGGAGTATATTAAAGCAAACATTGTTAAAATTAAGAATGGATATGTAAGACATAACGAAGATAGACTTGCAGAAATATTAGTTGAAACAGTAATGAGAAAAAAATTATTCTATGATGAAAAAAGAATCTTAGAGTTCTTTTATCTATCACAAAAGTTAAAAGAAGCTAAAAGAAATAGGGAGTAAAGAAATGTCATTTTCACTAAAGGTTAAGAATGAAATTTGCAGATATACAAATTTATCAAAAGAAGAAGCTATAGCAGAATTATCTGCCATAATGAAGGCAAGTGGGACTTTAGGACTTGGAACAAATAAGTCTGTTAGTTTTAAGGTAGTAACAGAAAACCCTGCTATAGCTAGATTAATTTTCAAGATATTAAAAGAGCACTTTAATGTGCACACAAAACTTCTTGTAAAGAGGAGTAATTCATTAAAGAAAAATAATGTTTATGTAGTTATAATACCTGAGGATATTGATGTAAGAACTCTCTTAGAAGAAGTAGGAGTTTTGGAAAGAGAAGAATTACTAACAATTAATTATGGAATACCAGAAAATATGATTGATGATGAATTAAAGAAAAGAGCATATATAAGAGGGGCATTTTTAGGTGGAGGAAGCATAAGTAATCCAGAAAAGACTTATCACTTAGAATTCGTGACTCATAACTTTGATTATGCTACAGAACTAAGCAAGTTAATAAATACCTATGGTCTTTCTTCAAAAGTTATTCAAAGAAAAAATAGCTTTGTAATTTACATTAAAGAAGGAGAACAAATAGTTGATTTGCTAAACATCATTAGTGCTCATAGTTCACTTCTCCAACTAGAAAATATAAGAATCATGAAGGAAATGAGAAATAATGTAAATAGGTTAGTTAACTGTGAAACCGCAAACTTGAGTAAAACAGTAAATGCTGCTGTCCGCCAGGTAGAGAGTATAAAGCTAATTGAAGAAGAAATCGGATTAGATAGGTTGCCTAAAAACTTAAGGGAAGTAGCAGAGCTTAGATTAGAATTTCCTGATGAGTCACTTAAGGAGCTTGGGGCAATGCTTAATCCTCCAGTAGGTAAATCTGGGGTAAACCATAGATTAAGAAGAATAGAAAAAATTGCAGAGGAGCTACATAAAGAAGGTAGGTAGAGTATGTCAAAGCATGAGGATATTATTAAGTATATACTTTCTCTAGATATTGGTACGAAAATTTCAGTAAGAGGTGTTAGTAGTGATTTAGGTGTAAGTGAGGGTACTGCCTATAGAGCTATTAAAGAGTGTGAATCCATTGGGATTGTTAATACAGTTCCAAGGGTTGGAACTGTAAGGGTAGAAAAACTTGAAAAAAGAAATATAGACAAAATTACCTTCGGTGAAGTGGTAAACATTGTTGATGGAACTCTTCTAGGAGGAAAACAAGGAGCTCATAAGAACTTAGAAAAGTTTGTTATTGGAGCCATGGAAGTTGAAACAATAAAAAAATATATCAGTCCAGGAGCCCTTCTTATTGTAGGAAACAGAGAGGAGGCCCAAAGGCTTGCTCTTGAAAATGGTTGTGCTGTTTTAATAACGGGAGGATTTTCCTGTAGTGAGGAAATTGAAGAATTAGCAGATGAAAATGAACTTCCGCTAATCTCTTGCACCTATGACACTTTTACTGTAGCTAGTATGATTAATAAAGCAATTTTTGAAAATAACGTTAAAAAAGAAATAATATTAGTGGAAGATATAATGGAAAAAAATCCAAAGTATTTGACCAGCTATGATAAAGTAAAAAAACTTAAAGACTTAATTGATAAAACAAAGCATGAAAGATATCCAGTTGTGGATGAAAATCAAAAAGTAATAGGAATAGTTACTTTAAATGATATTAAGGATAATAAGGATGATGAAATTATCGCTAATATAATGATAAAGGACCCAATTGTAGTGATGCCAACAACTACTGTAGCTTATGCTGCACATATTATGGCTTGGGAAGGAATAAAACTTTGCCCTGTAGTGGTGAAAAAGAAGTTGGTAGGGGTTATATCAAGAGAAGATGTAATTAAAGCTATGCAACTAGTTCTAAGACAACCACATGTAGGTGAAACCATGGATGATTTAATTCTTAAGAATTTTGAATTTGAAACTAATAAGGATACCATGCATTTTTGGGGAGAGATAATTCCTGAAATGCTAGATTCTATAGGAACTGCTTCCTGGAACTCATTAAATATGTTATTATCCACTATGGGAACTATAGCTTTAAGGCAAAATACAAGTACCAATGTAGCCATAGATAGTTTTACTTCCTACTTTATGAAGCCTGTACAAATGGGAAGGGTAATAGATATTTATTCAGAGGTTCTAGACCGAGGAAGATACTATTCAAAAGTTGAGGTAACCATGTATAACGCCAATAAGGAACTTATTGCAAAAGCTTTACTTTCTGCAAAAGTTTTAAAGCGATAAATCTGTAAAAATAGTTTCTGGCAATTTACATAATACTGAAAGATGAAACCTAACTCACTTATCTCGTAGAAATTAAGGAAAACAAAGTATAAGTTACACTTATTTTGTTAATTGCATGCTAGAAAGACAAAGATTTAAATAAACAAACAGTAAATTAAACCTATTAATCACAGCTTAATAAATTTAATGTAGTTATAAATGTAATTAATATATTTAACATAACTATCCTTTAGGAAATAATATTTCTAAAGGTTTTTTTATTTTAATTATAGGTACAAGATAAAATTATTATATTTAAAAAAATAAGTGTCGAAAAAAGTAACATAAATTTTAAATTAGTGAAGCTATATAACATTTTATTTTAATTATTGTAGTGGTATAATTTGTATTACAAGCAAGTGTTTTACAATGTAGAACTTTGTGAGAATATATGTAATTGGGGGGAAAGTTATGAAACTTTTTAAGTCGAAAAGATATGGTGCATTGTTACTAGCTTTTGCTTTAGTAATTAATTTCATATCTCCAGTAAACTTAATAACGGCTTATGCTGAAACGCAAGATACTAAAATTCAAGTTCTTGCAACTTCAGACTTGCACGGCAGATTCTATCCATGGGAATATGCCTCAGATGCTGCGATAACTTCAGGTAGTATGACTAAGGTTGCTACTTTAGTAAAGCAGTTAAGAGCGCTAAACTCAAACACAATTCTAGTAGATAATGGGGACACAATTCAGGACAATTCGTCATATTTATTCCTAAATGAGGATGTGCATCCAATGATGTTAGGAATGAATGAAATGGGTTACGATACATTTACCCTTGGAAACCATGAATTTAATTATGGAGTTCCAGCCCTTGAAAAGGTTGTAAAGGGATTAACAACTACAACTATGTTGTGTGGAAATGTATACAAACCAAGTGGAGAAAGATTAGGACAACCATACAAAATTGTTGAAAAGAATGGTATTAAAATAGCTATTATAGGTATGGTAACTCCACACATTACTAAGTGGGATGGTCCAAACCTTAAGGACTATGTTGTTAAAAATCCAGTAGAAGAAACTAAAGCTGTAATAAAAGAACTTAAGGATGGAAATAAAGCAGATATATTTATAGCTTCAATGCATATGGGAATAGACAGTGAATATGGCAATGGGGATAGTGCAAGGGAAATGGCTCAGGCTAACCCAGAACTTTCTTTAATAATTGCGGGACATGCTCATTCAAAAATTGTTGGTGAAAAAGTAAATAATGCCTATATAACAGAGCCAGGTAAATCAGGAGAACAATTATCAGTTGCTGAACTAACAGTTAAACAAGAAGGTGGAAAATATACTGTTACAGCTGCTACATCTAAACTTATGGACACTAAAGATGTTCCAGATGATGAGGCATTAAAAGCAAAGTTTCAACCTTACCATGAGAAAGCATTAGTAGATGCTAGACAAGTTATTGGTAAGCTTGAAGGTGGACAACTTGCACCAGCAGAGGAGTTTAATGGAATAACTCAAGCTCAGGTTCAAGATTCAGCAGTAGTTGATTTAATCTTAAATACACAAATGTATTATGCTAAAAATGTTCCTACGGGCGCTCGTCATGTATCAGGAGCTGCTATATTTGAACCAGGAGCAAATATAGCAGAAGGTGATATCAAAAAGGCTGATACTTCTAAGGTTTATAAATTTGATAATACATTAATGACTTTAAAAGTTAATGGTGCTCAATTAAAAAAATATATGGAATGGTCAGCAAGCTACTATAATACTTTCAAACCAGGAGATTTAACAGTTTCCTTCAATGAAAAAGTTAGAATTTACAACTATGATATGTTTGGTGGAGTTAAGTATGAAGTTAACATAGCAAAAGAACCAGGTGCTAGAATAGAGAAGTTAACTTATAATGATGGAACAGTTGTAAAAGATAGTGATGAAATATATTTAACAGTTAATAACTATAGAGCAAATACCACTCTACTTAACTCTGAATCAGGATTATACAAGGGTGAAGGTGTACAAGTTGTATATGATTCCTCAGCAGAACCAATTTCAGCAGTTAGGGATTTTATCAAGGATTATATTGTTAAGGTTAAAGGTGGGACTATTACTCCAGTAGTTGATAACAACTGGAAGGTAACAGGATATACTTTTGACAATGAACTTAGAGAACAAGCTAAAAAACTTGTTGCAGAAGGAAAGTTAACAATACCTAAATCAACTGATGATAGAACTCCAAACATTAAGAGTTTAACTACTATTGATGTGGTTAAAGCTTTAGGTGGAAAAACAGCTAATTTTATAACATTTAATGACTTCCACGGAACAGTGGATAGTAAAGCAAGCAGCAAAAATCCGGGAATAGCTAAGTTTGCTGCTGCAGTTAAAAAATACACTGCATTGGAAAATGCTAACAATGGATATGCTGTTTTATCAGCTGGAGATAGTTACCAAGGAAGTGCTATGTCTAACTTAACTTATGGTTCAGTTATTACAGAAATGCTTAAAGAAATAAGAGTTGAAGCATCAGCACTAGGAAACCATGAGTTTGATTGGGGAACAAATAAAATAGAAACCTGGGCTAAAGATGGAGGTTTTGATTTCTTAGCTTCAAATATTTATGATAAGAAAACTGGAAAACCTGCTGAATTTGCAAAACCATATAAAATTATTACTGAAGCAGGAAAGAGAATTGGTTTAATTGGAATTGCAACTCCAGAAACTGCCTTTAAAACATTAGCAGCTAATGTTGAAAATCTTGAATTTAGAGACCCAATTACTGCTGCAAATGAGTGGGCAACTTATTTAAATAAAACTGAAAAAGTTGACGCAGTAGTGGTTTTATCTCACCTTGGAACTTTCCAAGATAAAACTACAAAAGTAATCACTGGTGAGGGAGCTGATTTTGCTAAAGCTGTTAAAGGTGTTGATGCCATAATCACAGCTCATTCACATCAAGTAGTGAATGGAGTAGTAAATGGAATACCTGTTATTCAAGCTGGAAATAATGGTAGAGCTATTGGACAAATCTCTTTAGGATTCTTAAATGATAAAGTTTATGGAATTTCAACTTTAGAGGATCTATCTGGAAAAGTTAAAGATTTACCAGAAGACCCAGCTACAAAAGCTATCTATGACAAATATAATGCAGAGTTAAGTCCAATTCTCAATGAAGTAGTTACAACTTTAGAGAATGACTTAGACCACGATAAAACTGCAGGACTTACAACTCTTGGACAATTTAATACAAAATTGATGATGGATATTACAGGAGCTCAAATCGGTTTAACTAATGGTGGTGGTATCAGAGCACCATTAGCAAAAGGTGAATTAACAGTAGGAGATATGTATACAGTATTCCCATTTGATAATACTTTAGTTACAATGGAACTTACAGGAGCAGATCTTAAGAAAAACTTAGAACATGGTATAAACCCAAATAATGGAGTAGGTTGGATTCAATACTATGGAATCAAGGTATTTTACGATGAGACTAAACCAGTAGGAGAAAAGATTACATCTATCAGATTAATGGATGGAACTAAGATAGAAGCAGATAAGTACTATAAAATAGTTACTAATGACTTCATGGCAACTAATGGAGATGGATATAACTTCTCAGGAAACAAGAACCTCGCTGATACAAATATTGTAATGAGAGATGCAATGATTAAAGAACTTAAGAAGTCTAAATCAGTTGCTTTCGAGAAACAAGACTTACTAGTTAAAGGAGAAGACACAACTGTAGATGAAACTCCAGTTGAAGTTCCAACTATAGATAATGATACAGCTACAATAGTAAACAATATTAAAGATAATAATATAACTAAAATAATTGTAGATGCATCTAAGGATACTACAGTGGATAAAGAAGTTTTCGAAGCTTTAAAAGGAACAGACAAGGTTGTTACCTTTAAGGCTGGAAATGTAACCTGGACCTTTAATGGTAAGGATATAACTAAGGTTATGGATATAGATTTATCATTAAAAACTGTAGACGACTCACTAAAATCAAAAATTAATACTGTTGTTGAAGATATGTTAGATGCTAAAGTTCCAGTATTTATGCTTTCATTTAAGCATGATGGAGAGCTTCCAGGAAAGGCTGAAATAAAAGTATTTATGGGAACTGAGTGGGCTAATAAAACAGTAACTTTCTTTAGATACTTCCCTGAAAAAGGAACTTATGAAAAGGTTCAAACAGATGTTAATGTTGATAAAGATGGTTACGCAGTAATAACTTTAGATCACTGTAGCGATTACTTTGCTCTTGAGCAAACAATAGCAGTTTCTAAGTTACCTCAAGCAGGTTCTGTAGCAGGAACAAATAGCTTTATTTCAATGGGATTCTTAGTTGCTATAATGGGTGCAGCAATGTATATTGCAACAAGAAGAAAAGAAGAAGAGCAAGCTGCTTAATAGTAAGATTATTAAGTGAGTTAGAGAGGAGTGTCTATGTGGCACTCCTTTTTTGTGGTATTATAATAGAGGAAACATAGTAATAAATTAGGGGAATTAAGGCATATGAAAATAAATAACAAGTCAAAGATGTGAAGGATATTTTGAGTTCACAAGCAAGCTTATGCAGACAAGGAGAGAGGTTCCTTATATAGTAGAGCTATCTAAGGGTTATCTTGACGAAGTATAACTCAAAATAGACGAGGATACTGACTTAGCTATTTTTGAAATGCCTAAAGGGGGGGATACCTTGAAAAATAAGATATTTCGAATCGTGGGGATTTTTTTATTAGTTGTGGGTTTAGGGTCAATAAGTTATGGATTATTTAACAAATGGAAAACTTCAAAAGTACAGGATAATTTGATTAAGGACTTCGAAACAGTAATGAAGAATATGGAAGAGGGAAAAATTGCTGCTCCTGAAGAAAAAGCTACCACTGTGGAAGGGGCTAGTGCTAATAAGGTGAACATTACACCTATTGCACTTCTGGAAATTCCTAAAATAAATCTAAAGGTGGCCGTGGCAGAAGGGACTAAGGACGAGATAATTAGTCAGGCAGTTGGTCACTTTAAAGGCACAGCAAAACCAGGAGAAATCGGGAATTTTGCATTAGTTGGCCATAGGAATTTTACTACAGGAGAGTTCTTTCTAAAAATTGATAAACTAAAGCCTGGAGATGATATAATAGTAACCACTCTTGACAAGACTTATACATATAAGGTTACTGGACAAGAGACTGTAAATCCAGAAGAAGTTCATGTGTTAAATCCTACAAAAACTCCAACCATTACGCTAGTAACTTGTAGCTTAAGTGGCAAACAAAGATTAATTGTCAAAGGGGAATTAGCTCAATAGGAGGTGATTCAGTAAAATGGAAAAAACTATAGAAGAAAAACAGAGTCCTGGTAACTTTGTACATCTACATGTTCACACAGAATATAGCTTATTAGATGGATCAGGTAAGATATCAAAGCTAATTAAGAAAACCAAGGAACTTGGAATGAAGAGTATTGCAATTACAGATCATGGTACTATGTATGGAGCAGTAGATTTTTATAAGGCAGCTATAGAAGAAGGTATTAAGCCAATTATAGGATGTGAAATATACGTGGCTGGAAAGTCTAGGCATATTAAGCAACCTGACTTAGATAATGAAACCTATCACTTAGTATTGCTAGTCCAGAATAAAAAGGGCTATGAAAACTTGATGAAAATTGTTTCAACAGCTTCAATTGAAGGTTTTTATTATAAACCTAGGGTAGACCATGAGTTCTTAAAAGCTCATAGTGAGGGCCTTATTGCAACTAGTGCCTGTCTTGGAGGAGAAGTTCAATCAAATTTACTGAAGGGCAATAAGGAAAAAGCTAAGAAACTTGCATTAATGTATAAGGAAATCTTTGATGGAGAGTTTTATTTAGAACTTCAGTATCATGGAATGTCAGAGCAACTACAAGTAAACGGACTTATAATTCAGCTGGCTAAAGAATGTGATATACCTGTTATTTGTACCAATGATGTTCATTATATAAATAAGAAGGATAGTCACTCACATGAAATATTGTTATGTATTCAAACAGGAAAAACCATGGAAGATGAGAAAAGGATGAAATACCCTTCTGATGAATTTTATCTAAAATCACCAGAAGAAATGGAGAAAATCTTTTCTTATGTTCCTGAAGCTTTAGAAAATACAGTGAAGATTGCAGAAAAGTGTAATTTTGATTACGAATTTCATGTATCTAAGCTACCAAAGTTTCCACTGCCTGAGGGGGTAGATCCCTATGATTACCTTAGGGAGACTTGTTACAGGGGACTTATTGAAAGATATGACTGCTTTAAAGAACTAAGAGAAAAAGATTTAGATTTCAATAGGATTAATACTCTTTGTGATGAGGAGTGTAATGTAAAAGAAATTTGTGACAGGCTAGAATATGAGCTTAATATCATAAAACAAATGGGTTATGTAGACTACTTTTTAATTGTTTGGGATTTCATAAGGTTTGCAAATGAAAATGGAATTCCCACAGGACCAGGAAGAGGTTCAGCAGCAGGATCGGTAGTTGCATACACCTTGGGAATAACTAAGATAGATTCAATAAAATACAGCTTACTCTTTGAGAGATTTCTAAATCCTGAAAGAATAAGTATGCCGGACATAGATTCGGATTTCTGCTACGAAAGAAGACAAGAAATTATTGACTACGTAGTTGATAAGTATGGAGTAAATAATGTATCACAAATAATAACCTTTGGAACCATGGCAGCTAGAGCTTGTATTAGAGATGTGGGAAGAGCTATGAACTATCCATATTCGGAAGTTGATAGAATAGCTAAAATGATTCCTACAGTTCTGGGAATTACCATAGATAAGGCTTTGGATATGAATCCAGAGTTAAAGGCAGCATATGATGATGATGAAAGAGTTAAGGAACTAATAGATGTAGCTAGAGACTTAGAGGGGTTGCCTCGTCATAGTTCTACCCACGCAGCAGGAGTTGTTATAGCTTCAAACCCATTAGTTGAATATGTTCCACTTCAGAAAAATGAAGATATGATTGTAACTCAATTTACTATGGGAACGCTAGAAGAACTTGGGCTTTTAAAGATGGATTTCCTTGGACTTCGTACTTTAACAGTTATGCAAGATACTATTAAAAATATAGAAGATAATCTGGGAATTCACATTGACCTTGATAAAATAGACTTTGAAGATGAAAAAGTCTACAGAATGATTGGAGAAGGGAAAACCGTTGGGGTATTCCAGTTAGAATCTGCTGGAATGACTTCCTTCATGAAGGAATTAAGACCAGACAATCTAGAGGATATAATTGCGGGAATAAGTCTTTACAGACCAGGTCCTATGGCAGAAATTCCAAGATATGTTGAAAGTAAAAATAACCCAGATAAGGTTCAATATATTACACCAGAACTTGAACCAATTCTAGGGGTGACCTATGGGGTAATGGTTTACCAAGAGCAAGTTATGCAAATCGTAAGAGATTTAGCAGGATACTCCTTAGGACGTTCAGACTTAGTAAGACGTGCAATGTCTAAGAAGAAGCATAAAGTTATGGAAGAAGAAAGACGTAACTTTATTTATGGAATAGTTGATGAAACTGGAAATGTAGAAGTTCCAGGATGTTTGAGAAATGGCATAAGCGAAGAGGCAGCAAATAAGATATTTGACCAGATGATGGACTTCGCCTCATATGCTTTTAACAAGAGCCATGCAGCAGCCTACGCAGTTGTAGGCTATCAAACAGCGTATTTAATGTGTTATTACCCCGCAGAGTACATTGCAGCAATGCTTAATAGTATAATGGGTACCAATGAAAAAGTTGCTTATTATATAAGATTTGCTGAGCAGTTAGGAATTCAAGTGCTGCCTCCAGATATTAATGAAAGTAACTCAGGCTTTACAGTAAAGGGGAATACCATTAGATTTGGACTTTCTGCAATAAAAAATGTAGGAGTGCCAGTTATTAATTCTATTGTAAGAGATAGAGTGAAGAAAGGTAATTTTAAAAACTTCAATGACTTTTGTAATAAAATTGATACCTCTGCAGTTAATAAGAGAGCTGTGGAAAGTTTAATAAAAGCAGGAGCCTTTGATTCTTTAGGAGTTTATCGTTCAAAACTCATGGCAGTGTTCGAGAAGCTTTTAGATGGTGTAGCCAATGAAAGAAAGAGAAACATTGCAGGTCAAATAAACTTATTTGGAGATTTAACTGAAGAAGAGACTAGTATTCAAATACAATATCCTAATATTGAAGAGTTTAATAAAAAGTATCTTTTAGCCATGGAGAAGGAAATGACAGGAATATATCTTTCAGGTCATCCCTTAGACGATTATGAAAAGTCCCTAAAAATCCTTACAAGTCATAAGGTTTCAGATATTATTGTAAGTGATGTGTTAGAAGAGGGAGTAACGGTTGGAGAAGAGATTCCTAACATAAAGGATGGAACTAAGGTGATTTTAGGAGGATTAATTTCTTCAGTTACAAGAAAGATTACTAAAAACAATGCTATGATGGCATTCCTAACTCTAGAGGATTTGTTTGGAACTATTGAAGTTATTGTGTTCCCTAAAACCTATGACAATTACAGAAATTTAATTAATGAAGATGAAATGGTTATAATAAATGGAAGGGTTAGTGTGAGAGAAGAGGAACAAACAAAAGTACTCTGTGAAGAAATATCTCCACTTATCAATGTGAGCAATGAGAAGATTTTTATTTTAATTAAAGACAAATCAATGCTTAATCCATCCATGAAGGAGATAAAAATAACCTTTAAGGACAACTTGGGAGCAACTCCAGTATACCTTTGCACTGCTAATGATAGAAAGAGATATCTACTAGATAGGCAGGCTTGGTTAAAAAATGATTTTGACACCATCTCCATATTGAAAGATATGTTTGGAGATAGTAATGTAAAAATAATGTAAGAAGTACCTTCAAGGTTTCTATTCCCTTGAAGGTGCTTTTTCTATGAAAAAACATAACTGGATTTTACACTAACTTAAAAATTAAAAATCAAATTATTTATGGAAATTGAATTATTATCAGTGGATAAGGAAATTCTATAAATAGCTATGAAAACTATGGAAACAGTTACATTTAGATAATAAAAAAAGTGGAAACCATTACATGAAGATTTATGTTAAAATGGGTTTAATTTTTAGATAAATACGTTGATATTATTACAGGTAAATATTAGAATTAATATATAGTATGAATTTTAAAGGGGGCATAACAATGAAGACTATAGCAGTTTTAACAAGTGGTGGAGATTCTCCAGCAATGAATGCAGCAATTAGAGCAGTAGTAAGAATGGGCAATGATAGAGGACTTAGAGTTCTTGGAGTACATAGAGGATATAATGGCCTTATCAATGGGGAAGTAGAAGAAATGGGCAGAAGTTCTGTTTCAGATATTATCCACAGAGGAGGAACTATTCTTAGAACTGCTCGTAGTGAAGAATTTAAGACCCCTCAAGGAAGAGAAAAAGCATTAAATGTAATAAAAGTTTTAAAAATAGATGGAGTAGTAGTTATAGGTGGAGATGGTTCCTTCAGAGGAGCCCAGCTTTTATCAGAACTTGGAGTACCTACAGTTGGAATACCAGGAACCATAGATAATGATCTTGCTTATACTGATTATACTGTAGGCTTTGATACTGCTCTTAATACAGCTTTAGATGCTATAAATAAAATCAGAGATACTTCAAGCTCCCATGAAAGAGTTAGTGTTATAGAGGTAATGGGAAGAAATTGTGGAGATTTAGCGCTATTTGCAGGCATTGCAGGAGGAGCTGAAAATGTAATTGTTCCTGAAAAAGAGTTTAGCTTTGAAGACATATGTAGAAGTATTTTTCAAGGAAAGAGCAGAGGAAAATTACACAATATAATAATTTTAGCTGAGGGTGTGGGCGGTGCACATAAACTAGTTAAAAAGATTGAAGAGGTAACAGGGATTGAAAGTAGAGCTACAGTGCTTGGATATATACAAAGAGGCGGAATACCAAGTGCTTTTGATAGAATTCTTGCTTCTCGATTAGGAGCAAAAGCAGTAGAAGTACTACTAGAAGGGAAATCTTCAAGAGTGGTTGGCACTAAAAATGGCGAAATCATAGATATGGATATTACAGAAGCTCTAGCTATAGAAAAACATTTCAACCAAGAATTATATGATATATCCATAGCTTTATCTAATTAAAATTAAAGCAATTTAGATTGAACTAAGATTTGAATTCTTATAATTAAATTTATAATTTATCACAAGTATAATAGATACCTAGGAGGAAATTTATGAAAAAGACTAAAATAATATGTACAATAGGACCTACTACTGATGACAAGGAAATTGTTAAAAAACTTATAAAATTAGGTATGAATGCTGCAAGGCTTAACTTTTCTCATGGGTCCCATGAAGAACATAAGAAAAGAATAGATATGGTAAAGGAAGTAAGAAAAGAATTAGATAGACATACAGCAATAATATTAGACACAAAAGGACCAGAAATAAGAACAGGGAATTTTGAAGGTGGAACTGTAGAACTTAAAGAAGGAACTATTTTCACAGTGTTTTCAGGGGAGGATATATTAGGAGATGAAACTAAGTGTTCTGTTACCTATAATAAACTTCATGAAGATGTGGAACCAAAGGACACAATTCTTATAAATGATGGGTTAGTAGCACTTGAAGTTCAGAGCATTGAAGGAAATAAGATTCACACTACAGTGAAGAATACAGGTGTAATTGGAAATCATAAAGGAGTTAATGTTCCTGGAGTTGCAATAAATCTACCATCTCTTACAGATAAGGATATTGCAGATTTAAAGTTTGGTATAGAAAATGAAGTTGATATAGTAGCAGCATCCTTTATTAGAAAAGCATCAGATGTACTTGATATAAGAAAAGTTCTAAGTAGAAATGGTGGAAAAGACATACAGATTTTTTCTAAAATCGAAAACAGACAGGGCGTAAATAATATAGATGAAATAATAAAATACTCAGATGGAATAATGGTAGCAAGAGGAGATTTGGGGGTTGAAATACCACCAGAAGAAGTGCCTGTAGTTCAGAAAATTATCATTGAAAAATGTAATGAAGCTGGTAAACCAGTAATTACAGCAACTCAAATGTTAGACTCAATGATAAGAAATCCAAGACCTACAAGGGCTGAGGCATCGGATGTAGCTAATGCTATCTTTGATGGTACAGATGCTATAATGTTAAGTGGTGAAACTGCTAATGGTAAGTATCCAGTAGAAGTAGTTAATACTATGGCACAAATTGCGGTAACCGCTGAGCATCATATAAACTATGAAGCAAACTTAAAGAAAAAAAGAAAGTCTCATATACCAAATGTACCAAATGCTATAAGTCTTGCAACTTGTAATACAGCAATGGATCTTAAAGCTTCAGCTATAATTACAGCAACTCAAAGCGGTCATACTGCAAGACAAGTATCTAAATATAGACCTGAATGCAATATAATAGCATGTACTCCATATGAAAAGGTTGCAAGAAGCCTTGCTCTAAATTGGGGAGTATATCCAATCCTAACACCAAAAACAGAAACTACTGATGAGTTAATTCAAAACTCAGCTGAAATTGCATTATCAGCAGGATATGTTAAAAAAGGTGACTTAGTAGTAATTGCTGCAGGTATTCCAATGAACTATGTGGGAAGTACTAACATGATGAAAGTTCATATCATTGGAGATATACTACTTCAAGGTAAGGGAACTAATGATGTATCTGCCTGTGGAACTGCATTACATGTAAAAGATGCAAAAGATGCATTAAACAAACTAGAAGATGGAGAAATTATAGTTGTAAGAAGACTTGGAAGAGAATTTATGGAAGTTCTTGATAAAGTTACAGGAATAATTGTTGAAGAAGATGAAATGAGTTCTAGTGTAGTAATTGAATGTGCAGCGAAAGATATTCCAATAATCTATAATGCAACAGGAGCTTCAACTATAATTAAGTCTGGATGCTTTATAACCATGGATCCAAAACGTGGAATTGTTTATAGTGGAAGGGCTAATTTGAGTTATTAGTTATGAATTTAGGCCTAAAAATATGAATTAAAAAATAATTTTGTATAATTTTGGTAAAACTATTGAGTTATTCATAATATTTATGTATAATATTGGAACAAGTGGCTAAAAATTTAAAAGATAACATATGGCAACTGATTTTATTATTGGCACCCTCTAGCGGGTGTCTTTTTTTGCATATTAGTTGGTACATTTTAGTATTTAGATTTAATATCTGTATAAAAACTTTAAAAACTCCATACACTAACCTTAAAAGTATGAAAGGAAGTGTTATTTATGACTAATGGAGCATTAACCTGTAGTGCACAATCTTGTGTACATAATATGACTGGATTATGTTCTGCTAATGTAATTCATGTTCATGGTGCTGGAGCACATTCAAGTGAGTATACAAACTGTGGAACCTTTGCAGAAAAAGGATTAAAAAATACTGTGACTCACATGTTAAACATGAATATACCAGGAGAAGTAAGACAGTTATTCAACAGTACAGAAATACAAATGAGTCCTAAAATCAAATGTGATGCAATAAAATGCAGATACAATGATAATAGGGATTGTCATGCTAACTTTGTTCAAATCCAAGGACCGGGAGCAATGACAAGTGCAAATACTGAGTGCGAAACCTTTATAGAGTAGTCGGCATAATATCTATTTAGTAAATTTATAGAACAATATAATTTATAGCATACTGCAAGAAATTGCAGTATGCGTTTTTTTTGTACATAAGCTTTAACAACATTTTGGAAGCTTGAAGTCTGCCATCTTCTAGAGTGGCAGTTGCTCAGCTGATATAAGTTGCTTTGGTGGAAGTTTAAATCTGCTTCCAAAGTTGTTAACAAAATGAACTTATTCATTATTTAATAAAGTTCTTAAAGTCACAATCACGAGTTTATTTAGGTTAATGCCTGATGAGGAGAATATTAATTTGTGTAGTATATAAGAAAATATAGTGTATGAGGTGTTAAGCTTATTTATAAATTTTCTCCGTAATAGTGTATAGCTTATTTGGTAAAATACGAAGGTATGACAATGAAGTAATGTTTTTAAAAAGGAGAAATTATGAATAAGAAGATAAATAATCTAGTTAATATAGAAAAAAATAAAATTACATTGTAACAATGGAAAATTATGGACACGAAGATGAAAGCATAGCAAAGGTTGAAGGCTTCACTGTATTTATTGTTGGGGCACTGAAAGGTGAAGTAGTTAAAGTAAAGATAATTAAAGTAAATAAAAATTATGGGGGTGGAAAACTTTTAGAAGTAATTGAGGCTTCAGAAAAAAGAGTTGAGTCTATATGTGGCACCTATAAAAGATGTGGAGGCTGTAACCTTCAACGTTATTCTTATCTAAAAAAGCTAAGAAGGTATAGGGGGTGGAAATAATTCAAGAGGCCATAGAAAATGCAAGAGCTAATGGAGTTACAAATGCTGAATCCATAGTAGGAAAATCTGAAGAAGAAATTCCAAGATTAATTGCCCAAGGAATAAAAGTAGATGTGGTAGTGGTAGACCCTCCAAGAAAAGGTTGTGAAGAATCATTATTTAAGGCTTTAGCAGAAATAAAGCCAAGAAGAATAGTTTATGTATCCTGTAATCCAGCCACTTTGGCGAGGAATTTAGGGGTGTTAGATGGTCTAGGATATAAAACTGTGGAGCTTCAACCAATAGATATGTTCCCCCAGATAAGTTATGTAGAGTGTGATGCAAGGATAGAAAGGAATAGTTTGCTATAAAGGGCACATTTAAGATGATTTGAGGGATTATCTTTATTTGATTGGTTTTACATATTATCAGCAATAGTCACATTAAAGGTTTAATTATCAATCAACAATTTATTAGTAAAATGAACTTTTGGAAAAGAAATGGGATAGATAGGTTAGAATTTAATTTGGTGTCTAGCCCATTTCATGATAATAGTAAATTTAGATTATTAGATATATGTTACAATTTGGTTCATATCAGTTGTAACTTGCCCATATGTAGGTGGCAACTCTCCGTTACTTGCAGCAGGTATAGCTTGACCATATGGAGGTGGTAATTCACCATCAATCATATTAGGTGTAGCTTGACCATATGGAGGTGGTAATTCACCATCAGTCATATTAGGTGTAGCTTGACCATATGGAGGTGGCAATTCACCATCAGTCATATTAGGTGTAACCTGACCATATGGAGGTGGTAATTCACTTTTTAGTGTAATTGATGTTACACCAAGTATAAATGTAGATAAAATTAACGAGACCCCCAAAAGTTTAAAAATTTTGTTTTTCATAAATACCCTCCTATAATTAAATATATATTTATATAGTAAATATGTTTTACATATTTACTATATTTTTCAAATAAGTGAGACAAGTATCAAGCTTGTTATCCTTTATACTAATAATAGATAACTTAGCATGAATCTTCATTTTAGCATTAGCGTCGCTGGTATCATCTAATAGATTAAGCATATCTTTATAAACTTGTTTTAACTTTTCATTGTTATTAAAATGTTCATAGATTGTTTCTAATAAGACATAGCCTTTGTATAAGTATTCAGTGTCTTTGAAGGATTTAGCATAAGCTATAGCCTGAACTGTTTGCAACAAAGCCTCTGAATAATCGTTAGTCGATATGAATAAATTAGCTTTATGAATAAGTGTATGAGAAAGGCGTGCAATATCAGCTTTCTCAATTATTGATTGAGCTTTATCAAAACATTCTAATGCTAAAGAGGTAGAATTTATTTTCACATAAATGTCACCTAGGTTGTTATATATATAACCTAAAAGTGGGTTATATTCATCGGCAAATAGTTTGATTGACTTATTATAAATTTTTTCAGCTAATTCAAATTCTTGTATTCTGACATAGTAATCTGCTTTTAAAATAGTACCTCTAATATAATCATCAAATGTTTCATTTTTATTACAGAGTTCTAAATATCTGTTAATATAATGGAGCGCAGAGTCTATGTTATTAATATTAATATTGCACCATGCAATATTATATAGAACAACTTTTTTTGTTTTTTCATCACCGTAAAGTAATGAGGCTTCATAAGATTTTATAAAATAAAAAAGGGCTTCCATGTAATCAAGATTTAAACTTCTACATCTTCCAAGTCTATTATAAATATAAGGCATTTTTATATGTTCCTTTATATCCATATATGAGTGAAGAGAATCCAGATAATTTATAAAAGCTTTAGAGTAGTTTTTTTCCTCAAATAACATGTCTGCAATTGCTAAATAATATCGTGGTCTTATAGAATTAAGATTATAAGTATTGATTACTTCATAAATAGCACTGGCTTCAGCAAGTGATTTCAAATTATCTAAAGCAGTACAACAGTACCTTTCTGCTTCTTCACAAGGTGTTATAAAAAGATAATCATCAGCAATATTAAAATCCATATCTTTTTCTTCAGCTATTTTTCGTAATAATTCAGTAATTTGCATAGCTCTACTCTCAGTTAGTTCTCTTTTATTATTTTCAAGCATACTTATAAAATTTCTAGAAACCCCAATTTGAGTTAAGGCATCTTGTTCTATATTAAGTTGATGTCTAAGGTTGCGTAGCTTTTCACCCGTAGTTAAAAATTTCATTTTACCAGTATCACTCCAATTTGAATTATTATAGTAACAAGTAAATCATATCATTAGTTTACTACAGAATAGTTGAAAATAAAATAGGAAAAACAAAAAAATATGGTAATAATTAAAAAAACTAGGAAGAATTATAAAGATAGAATGCAATCATTAATTGCTAAATTATAATTTAGATTAACATAAGTTCAAATTTGTATATATAATGTGCAAAAAGTAGTATAGGCTACAGTTTTTCATTAGCTTACATTATTAGAGTAAGAAAAATTAACAATTATAATTTGATATAAGGTGAAAAAGTAAACAAAATATACGTGAAATTTGTAATAAAAAAACTAAAGGTAACGAAAAAAATAAAAAAATAGTTGATTATTTATAGTTGGATGTTATAATATAGTCATAAATAATTGGAAATATAGTTAAAAATTTCAATTAGTGTAATTGGGAAAATCTCTAATTTAGCACTATGAAACTTTTCTATATTAAAAGGGGAGATTTACTAGTTTATTTTTAGTAAATTGTAAAAATGTTAAAAATATATATGGGGTGAATTAAAGTGAAGAGTTATGAAGAAATTAACTGGAAAATAAAAAATGGAATTGCAGTAGTTCTGACAGCAGAGGAAATTATTAAAATGGTTGATGATGTGGGCATTAAAGAAACAGCAAAAAAGGTTGATGTTGTGACAACAGGAACCTTTGGACCAATGTGTTCAACAGGTGCATTTTTAAATTTTGGACAAACTTCAGAGCCAACAAAAATGTCTAAGATTTGGTTAAATGATGTACCAGCATATGGAGGAGTAGCTTCAGCGGACGCATTTATTGGCGCAACTGAGCTGAGAGAAGGCTCTAAAGAATTATATGGTGGTGCGCATGTAATTGAAGATCTAATTTCAGGTAAAAGGGTTAAGTTAAAAGTTGAAGGAACTGTTACAGATTGTAAACCTAATAAGAATATAGAAATGTACATTGATAAGAATAATATAAATGAATGTGTAATGTTTAATCCTAGGAATGCATATCAAAATTATGTTGCTGCAACAAACTCAACTGATGAAACTATTTATACCTATATGGGGAAATTATTACCCAATCATGAAAATATTACATATTGTAATGCTGGTGAGTTAAGCCCATTAATAAATGATCCTTATATGCGAACTATAGGTGTTGGAACCAAAATATTTCTTGGAGGTACTGAAGGGTATGTAGCATGGAATGGAACTCAGTTTAAAACAGTTCAGAAAGAGAATGAAAATGGAGTTCCTATTGGACCTACACGTACTTTAAGTGTTATAGGTGATATGAAAAAAATGAATACAAATTTTATGAGAGCTCTATCAATTAATAAATATGGAGTTAGTATGGCTGTTGGCATTGGTATACCGATTCCTATTTTAGATGAAGAAATGGTTGGATTTACTATGGTTAGAGACAGAGATATTAAAACCAATTTGGTGGATTACGGCATTAGGAAAAGAGATAGGCCAATAATAAGAGAAATAAATTATGAAGAATTGAAGAGCGGGCTGGTTGATTTAAATGGTAAGAAAATACCTACTTCATCAATATCAAGTATGTACAAAGCAAGAGTAATAGCTAATACACTGAAACAATGGATTGAGGAAGGTAAGTTTACTATTGAAAAACCTGTAAAAATGATGCCTGAAGATTCTCAGATTAAACCGTTAACTTAATTGTGTACAAGTAGTAAAGGAGAGAAAGATATGAATGAAATGTTACAAAAAGTTTTACATGGAGTTTTAGCAGAAGAAAAAATAACAAGAATAGTGGAAGAGTATGATAAAAATAAAGATGTACCTCTTGGGGTTTTAGGAATAGATTCTTTATGCATGATGGGGATTGTACTAAATATAAATAATCTAATTGGTGGAAAAATAAATTTTGACAATTTTAAATTTGAGGACATTGAAACTTTATCAAAAATTAAATTGTTTATTGAAAAATGCAATCTAGAATAGTTCGAGAGAGGTGCAAATATGCAAGAAATAGTCATTGAGAGAAATTTAAGTAATGTTAATTTTATAAAAAGGATATTAAAATATCAATTAAAATTTTACTTTACACAAATTTCCAGTGTAAAGTTTAATGAGAACAATATTACAATTCAAGCAACAGAGTATCTTAATAAAGAAGAAGTTGAATCTACCTTAGATGGGATTATGAACAAGCTATCCAATACAGCTTTAATTGGTAAACAAAATACACTTTTTGATTCTAGAGAGAATGGTTCGTTAGATAAATTTCATGTAAATATTGAGAAAAAGCATAGGGATACATTTGTTAGAAGTGTGAAAAGAACCCTGGAAAAGAACCTTGAAAATAATCTATGTAGTTTTAAAAAGACTTTTGAAAAATATAACTATCCAATATCTATTGGTATAAATGCTTATAACAATAATTATATTAAGCTTTATACTTTTTTAGATGAGTTGATAAAGGCATATTTTGAAGAGATATATGGAGTGGAAGAAATAAATGTTCCATCAATGATTTTGACAGAAACCATTGATAAATCAGGGTATTTTGAGACAGGATGCCAACATATAAGTTTTGTGGCACCTATCACTAATAATCCTAGTAAATTTGATGAATTTCAAAAGAAATATTCAGAATTATATAAAGAAAAGCAAGTGTACAATTACGTGAAAAAACCTAAATATATTTTAAATCCAGCCCTTTGCTTACATTGTTACCCATTATTAAAGGGATATAAGTTTGATACTAAATCTGATGTTATATTAACTGTAAAAGGATCTTGTTTTAGAGATGAATCAGGTAATCTAAACAATCAAGAGCGATTACATGAATTTAGTATGAGAGAAATTGTATTTTTTACAAATGATTACAAAATAAAAAAATATCAAAAAGAGTCTATAAACTTTTTTTACCTGCTAGGTAGATTAATAGGGTTAGATTTTAAGTTGGAGATAGCAAATGATATTTTCTTTTCTGATAATGCAGAAAAACAATTGTTTTCACAGTTAATATCTGATGATAAAATTGAACTTTGTATTTATTGCAATAATGTAAGTGAGTATATTTCAGTTGCATCAATTAATAAACATCATAATCATTTTTCTAAGCCTTTTGAACTGAAGGATGAAAATGAAAAGCTTATAAATACAATGTGCATAGGTTTTGGTTTGGATAGACTTGTATTAGCTTTATTAAATATTAACCAAAACCAAAGTATAGACCAATTCAGACAAAAATTGTTAGAGAATTTAAAATGTATTTAGCTAGTGGGGAATTTTCATGTGATATATGAATAAAAAGTATTAAATGATCAATGTAAAATGTATTATTTTATATTTTTAGATGGTAAATAAAGATTAACTTATGTGCTCAACAGAGAAGTCAAGTGAAAAATTATCATTTTATAATTTTATTTCTTGGGCACTGCGAAAGGGATGATAGCAAAGTGAATAAAAAAATAGTTTTAGTTGAGACAGTGGATTTTATTAAAAATAGATTTAAAGAGATTGCGAGGGAAGAAGGTGATATACTTTATTTCCTTGAAGCTGAAAATAGAGATAATGAGGATGAAAAACTTATAATTAAATGTGATTTGAAAAGTAATTATAATGATGCAAAAAAAATCATAGAAGAGGTCGTGGGAAATCCAGATGTTATTATGACAGTGAATGAAAGTTTTTTAACTCAAACTGCTAGGTTAGCAGAGGAGTTTAAAGTATATACTGAATCCTTGGATGCAGTTTATGCAAATAGAGATAAGTTTGAAATGAAAAAGGTTTGGATGAACAGTGGTGTTCCTACAGCTAAAAGTAAATTGTATAAGTCATTGAAAGAGGTAGAAGACGATATAAATTATATTAATTTCCCTGTAATTATTAAACCTTCTCAAGGATACGCTAGCATGGGTGTTAAAAAAGTAGATAGTAAAGAAGAATTAATAAGTCAAGCATCTAAAATATTTTTATTGAACTTTACTGTTGTGACTAAAGAAAAACTTAACAATACAGGAATTTTAATAGAAGACTATATTGATGGAGAGGAATTCTCAGTTGATACCTTGTGGGTTGATGGGAAACCGATAGTTAGTGGGATTTTAGCAAGAGGAATACCTAAAGGACCGTATTATCCAGATAGGTTATATTTTATAGACACAGAGCTAAGTGAAAATGAATGTAAGAAAATTAAAGATGCATCTTATGATGCAGTTAGAGCAACAGGATTAAAAAGCAGTGCTACTCATACAGAATTAAGATATAAGAATGATGATATTTTTGTTATAGAGACTACTTCACGACCTGGTGGTGGAGGATATTTTTACGAGCATATTTTTAAGCAAGGATATGGAATAGATTTTACTAAGTTATATTATTACATTAATGTGATTGATGATAAAGAGGAATTGTTCAATCGTTTATCTAAAGTTGAACTAAATACAGGTAGGAATGCATGTTTGTTTATGTATAATGTTCCTTATAAAAATAAGGGGATTATAAAAGCAGTACATGGTGTTGAGAAGTTAAAAGCAAGATCTGAAATTATTGAATGTACATGCTTTAAAAAAGCTGGAGACATTTTGTATGAAGAAGATATGAATGCTGGATACTTAGTTTGGCTTTCAGGAAAGATAGAAAATAAAAATATAAGAAAAGAGCTTGAAAGGTTACAAGACATATACGATGAAGCTATTTCTGTAGAGTACAAGAGTAGCTAATGGAAAAATAGGGGGATAGATAGTATGACGAATATAAAGGTATGGACCAAAAATTTCACATTATTACTTATAGCAAATGTTATTTCTAGAATAGGAACTGTTATTTATAATGTAGTATTAGCTTGGTGGATAACAGAGCAAACTGGTTCTGCAAAAATAATAGGAGTAATTCTAGCAGCTACGCTAGTGCCTACTGCTTTATTTAGTTTAGTTGGGGGAGAATTTTCAGATAGATTAAACAAAAAAAATATATTGATAGTAACAGATATTTTAAGTGGACTAATGTCGATTTTAACCGCAATAATGGCTTATTATAAAATAGTAAATGTACCAATTTTAATTATGACAAACTTTATATTAGGTACTTCAAGTTGTTTATTCAAGCCTACATTTAAGTCTATAGTTCCTGAGATCATAGAGAAAAACTCCTTGGTAAAAGCTAATACGTTTTTAACCAGCGCAGCTGAAACTACAAAAGTAATAGGTCCATTTATAGGAGCATTTATACTTTCAATAAGTTTACTAGGAGCTCCAGGAGCATTTCTAATAAATGGACTATCTTTTATATTATCTGCAATTCTAGAACTGTTTATAGATTATAAAAAATCAAATGTTAATACAAAAAAACAAGGAAATGTAATGGAAAATATCAAAGAAGGATTAGTATATGTTTATAAAAATAAAATTATAATAAATATATTGATATTAGTATCAGTTATAAATGTATTTTTAGCTTCATTTGAAGTTTTGATGCCTTTATTTGTGCAAAATATTTTAATGGAAGGAAGTAAGTATTATTCATATATACTATCAGCTTATTCATTGGGTGGAATTTGTGTTATTTTGACATCCTTTTTTGTTTCTAAATTACCGATTAATCAGAAAACACTAGCTATTTCAATTGCTTTATCTGGTATTCCATTATTGTTTCTTACGCTATTAGCTAAAAGTTTTACATTATTTATTATAATTTTTATCTTTGGATTTACTGGAAGTATATTCAACACTTTATTCTTTTCCTATATTCAAATAAACGTAGAGAAACAGTTCTTAGGGAGAACTTTTTCAACCATGTATCTTATAGCATTTATTGCAACACCTATAGCTTATGTTGTATTTGGATACTTGGGAAATACTATCTTAAACACAGTGTTTATTTATGTAGGAATTAGCGTTATTTTATGTGCATTACCTTTAATAATATCTAAGGATAAGAAAAAAGAAAAAGAAGAAAAAGAAACAGAAGCAGCTATATAAAGCACTAATGATAGAAGTTAAACAAAATAAATTGTAATTTAATAAAAGTTATAAGGAGTAATAATATGAATTTTAAAGATGAAAAAGACAACGATTTTGAAGAATTTTTAATTTATAAAGAGTTCATGTGTTTTGATAGAACTATATATTATTTACTTAAAAATTGGTGCTCTATGAAGGATATAGAATTATTCTTCTTAGATAGATATATAGGATTCAATAATGATGAAAAAAATGGATGGACAAGCTCTTTAGATGGATTAAAAAACATGCTTTTCAATAAAGGGATAATAGAAGTTATAAACATTCCTATAAGTAGAATGAAAGATTATATAAGTGATGATTTATCAAAGGATAATTTTAGAGTTATCGCATATGCAAAGTTCCTTTACCCAGATAAGGATAAACCATTCCCGTATACATCATACGTAGTAGTTGAGGGATATGAAGATGAGTATGTTATACTAACGAAACTATCTAATGTTGAACAAAAAATTAGATATAAGGAACATGAAAAGAACTTAGAAGATATCCTAGTTCATGAAAATGGTGAGGTAACTTTGTTAGTATTTAGGAATTCACCTATATTTGAACATATAGAAAGTTTAAGTTGTAAAGATAAAATAAAATATGTTTTAAAAGATGTCTTCCAATATAGTGAAAAGTTTCTAGATGAAAAATTAAACGAGATTGAAAGTGGAGAAAGCGCTATATTAAATAATTTAGAGTTTCATAAGTTAAGGTTAGAGCAATATATTACAGAAGGTGTTCATCGAAAAAACTACTCTTCTTTTGCTAGGAGAATAAATGAAATGATTTTTCCAAGTTTTAGATGTTATAACATTCTAAAGAAGGAAGGATTAATAATAAATGATGAGTTAGAAGTTGTGAAAAATAAGCTGGAGAATGATTTATCATTAGCAAATAAGTATGCCTTATCTTTTATCTGGACCAAAGATAAGACATACTTTACCCAGTATGTTGAAAAGATGGAAGAGGCAAATGAAGATTATTTGCTTTATAGAAGAAAATTTCATAACCAAGTTAAGCACCATATAAGTCACAATTAGTATTAAGAAATACAAGTGCAAAGGAGATTTTAAAATGGATATTAATAAAAATACAAGTAAAATAATTGATATTGACAAAGAGAAATGCATTAATTGTGGTGTGTGTACTGGTGTTTGCAATGGTAAATCACTTAGTTTAAATCGTAGTACATGGGACTTGCAATTTAAAAAAGAGTTATGTATAGCGTGTTATGAATGTGTAATAGCATGTCCGGTTAAGGCTATTAATATGATTAATTAAAATTGAGAAAGTTAAGGAGCTAGATGTGAAGGTAGAATGTATGAAGTGCGTTTTTATAGAGATGAAATTGAAAATAGTAATAAAAAGTCATTTTTAGTAGTATATAAAGAAACTGATATATGGGTATGTGTAAATAAAGAAAAATATACAAAAGAATTAGAAGAATTTACTTTTCGAGAAGTTAAACAACTCCGTACAGAATTAGAGAAATATATTTTAAAAGATCCACTATATCAAACTACATTTAGCCCCTATACTATAGGTGAGCAATCACCAACTATTGCTAAGAGGATGTCAGAGGTTGCGAGTATAGCTAATGTTGGTCCTATGGCAGCTGTTGCAGGAGCTTTCTCTGAATTTATAGGTAAAGCAATTGAAAAAAGATTTGGGTTAGATGAAATAATAGTAGAGAATGGAGGAGACATATATGTAAATTCTAGAGAGGATATTATAATTTCAATATTTGCAGGATACTCTCCTCTTTCAAATAAAATTAAAGTTTTAATTAAGAAGGATAAATTACCTTTAGGTATATGCACTTCTTCTGGAACGGTAGGACATTCTTTTAGTTACGGAAAGGCAGATGCTGTTGTGGTTATTTGTAAGGATGCAGCTTTAGCTGATTCTTTAGCTACAGCATTGTGCAATAAAGTAAAGAAAGAACATGATATTGAATTAGTTCTTGAGGAATCAAAAAAAATCACTGAAATTTTAGGGTGCCTAATAATTTTAAAAGATAAGATAGGTATGCAAGGGTGTATAACTTTAGTTAACTAATACAAAGTAAATTAAAATTTAAAAAAGGGGAGACTTATAATAAAATGAGTTTTATTTTGAAAAATGGGATTATTATATGTTTAATAGGAGAATCAGGAAGTGGGAAAAGTACAATAGCTAACTATATGGAAAAGAAAGGCTATAAAAATATAAATACATATACAACTAGGAAAAAAAGATATGAGAATGAGGAAGGTCATGTTTTTGTCAATGAAGATGAGGCTGAATTGATAAAAAACACAAATTTTAGTTGTATACAACATAAATCTTTAGCATATAGATCACTATTCAGTGATGAGTGGTATTGGTCCTATAAGAGTCAATATAAACAGCACGAAAAATGTATATATGCATTTAATCCAAGTGCTTGCCAAGATTTAATTAAAAATGTAGTGGATAGAAAGATTGTAATTGTATATTTAAAATGTGGACAGAGTGAACGTAGGAATAGAATGTATGGGCGGTTAAAATATGATAATATACATTTAAAAAGTAAGGTAGAACCTATTAATACTGTGGAACTAAGAATGGAGAGCGAAAAAGAAGAATACTTATTTTTTAAATGTGATTATGTAGTAAACACTGAATGTGATATTAATGATACGTTTAAAACAATTGATACAATAGTTGAAGCTGTTGAAGATGAGTTTAATGAATCCATTTGTGGGTAATTTCTTAGTTATTATTATATGAAAAGTAGATGGGGGTAGATTGATGAGTACTGATTTTACAATGAGAAAGAAGACAAAAAAGATTAGAGTAGGGGATATTTTTATCGGTGGCGACTCACCTATTTCAATTCAGTCTATGACGAATACTGATACTAGGGATGTACAGGGAACCATAAATCAAATTAAGAGATTGGAAGAGTGTGGATGCGACATTGCAAGAGTGGCCGTGGTAGATAGGGAGTCTGCAGAAGCGATTAGTAAGATTAAAAAAGAAATTAAAATTCCTTTAGTAGCAGATATACATTTTAATTATCAATTGGCAATAGAAAGTATTAAGAATGGTGTAGATAAAGTAAGGCTTAATCCAGGAAACTTAGGAGATATGGAAAAAATTAGGGTTATTGCTAGTCTAGCTAAGGAAAGAGAAGTTCCAATAAGAATAGGAGTAAATTCAGGATCTGTAGATAAAGAAATTATTTCGAAATATAATGGAGTTACAAGTGATGGATTAGTCGAGAGTGCAATAAGCTATGCAAACAAATTGGAGTACTTTGGATTTGATAATATATTGTATTCTATTAAAGCATCTAGTGTTCCGATGACGATTCAAGCTTATCGTAAAATTGCAGAAAGTACTCAATATCCACTGCATATCGGTATTACTGAAGCAGGAACTCCAAGTACTGGTAGAATGAAGGCAGCAATTGCAATTGGAACTTTACTATCAGAAGGTATTGGTGACACTTTACGGGTTTCATTAACCGGAGACCATGTAGAAGAAGTAATAGCTGGAAAAGAAATTTTAAGGGCCCTAGAAATTAGAAAAGAAGGAGTAGAGTTTATTTCATGTCCCACATGTGGCAGGTGTCAAGTTAAACTTATAGATATAGCTAATGAAGTTGAAACAAGGTTAAAAGATATTAATAAAAATATAAAGGTAGCTGTAATGGGATGTGCAGTAAATGGGCCAGGAGAGGCTAAAGAAGCTGATATTGGAATAGCAGGTGGCAAGAATGAATTTTTATTATTTAAAAAAGGTGAAGTATTTGGCAAGTTTTCAGAAAACAAAATAGTAGACGTGTTATTAAATGAAATACGAAAAGTGTAAGAATATATTAAGTTTTAAGTAATTATTATTAAGATAAAAAAATTTATAATATTGAAGAAAAACCTAAAGGTTTAAGATGAATCATATAATATATCTTACGGTAATTAGCTAAGATTGTTAAGAGATTATTAAGATATAGAGTGAAGGGAGTGTGTGGTAATGTATGGAGTATTTTTCTAAGCCAGCAGCTGGTGGAATAATTGAGAGAACAGTGGATGGAGTAGATTATATATTGATACAAGAAAGGCATAAAGATAATGCTAGTGAGAAGGGTTTAATTGAAATACCAGCTGGTAAGGTAAGGGAATTTGAAAGTGTTTATGAGTGCTTAAGAAGAGAGATATTCGAAGAAACAGGATTAGAGGTAATTACCATTGATGGTGAAGATAAAGCTGAATTTTCACAGTCAAAAGAGTATAAAGTGTTGAGCTATATTCCCTTTACATGTGCGCAGAATATTGAGGGAAAGTATCCAATACAGGTTGAAATATTTATATGTAGGACTAGGGGAGAAATACTAAATGAAACTAATGAAACACAAAATATTAGATGGGTTACATTAGCGGAAATAAACGAAATGTTGAAAAATGATGAAGATAGGTTTTATGCGATGCATATTACAACCCTGAAAAAGTATATAGATTATAAGCTTAGTAATAATCCATTGTAATTTAAATTTCTCAACTTAATATTTAGTAATATTCATAGATTTTTATTTTTGTTAGAAATTACTATGGGATTATTCTCCATAGTAATTTTTATATTCCGAAATTATATTATATATGTTCTAAAAAAGTTTCTACATTCGAACACATAGCCTGTTAGCTCCACGTATAGTTTGAAAATATCTTATGAATAATAATGCTTTTATAGATCAAGCACGGCAAAAAGGAACATCTATAGCTTGAATGGCACAATCTATGGATGTTTCCAGAATTATTTATGATTTTTTAATGTAGTATAATAAATATAAAATTCTACTTTCAAAATCTTCAATAATAAATTTATACATTTACTAATGAGGGTTTATTTTCTTGTTATACTAATGAAATTTACAAAACCTTACCGTCTTTAATATTAATAGTTCTGTTACAGTGTGAGGCAACATCTTTATCATGAGTTATTATTATCACAGTTTTGCCTGTGTTATTTAGTTCTTTCAATATATTTATTATCTCATTTGCAGTTATAGAATCTAATGCACCAGTGGGTTCATCTGCAAGTATAATTTCAGGATTATTTATTATTGCTCTCGCAATTGAAACTCTTTGTCTTTGTCCACCAGATAAATTATGAGCTAACTCATATTTTTTTTCCTCAATTCCTAATAATTTCAATACATTATGTATTCGTTCATTCTTCTCTTTTTTAGTTATTTTGCTCTTTAAATAGACAAATGGAATTTCAATATTTTGTAGTACAGTATATTTCTCTATTAAAGCAAAATCTTGAACAACAAATCCAAAAGTTGTATTTCTAAGTTCTGCTTTATCAGATGAAGATAATGTACTGATTAGATTGCCTTGGAGTTTATAACTGCCATCTGTTGCATCATCTAACAGTCCTATAATATTTAATAAGCTGGATTTGCCAGAACCAGAGGGTCCCATAATTGATAACATTTCACCTTTTTCTATACTAATATCAATTTCACGTAGCGCATTGACAGCGCTATTGCCTTGACCATAAACTTTTTTTATATTACTTAATTCTATTATTGGTGTACCTTTAACCATTATTCATTCCTCCTTACTAGCTCTACAATATTAGTGGTTTTGATTTTAAAATAAGGCATAATCATTATAAATGTTGATATTAAGACGGCGATTAATATGGTATATATCAAACTAGAATCTATTTTGTAAACAAAAATTGTTGGCACTAGAGCTAGGGTTTGTACAATTATTAATTGCCATAAAAATCTTTGCAAAATTGAGTATATACTGCCACCACAAATTAAGTGAATTGATATTTCCCTCATCTTTTTTGTGATTATAGTTGTTAGGTTCAGTGCCATACTAGTAGATGCGAATAACAGAACCATAATTGCGATAGAGATTTGATATATCATTTTCTTTCTAAAATATCCAAGAAATTCATCTATACGTTCCTGAATTGGTCTATAGTTCATAGAGAATAATCCTAATTCAACAGATTTCTGCTCAATAGCAGTTACTTCACTTTCGTTATTAGTGAAAACTACTGTTGAACTTATTGCCATATCTATACTTCCGAAATCATTTAAGATTTGCATGTTTAAGGGCTGGAAAAAAGTATAATTTAAATCTAATTCTTGTCCAATATCAACAAGTGAGGGGTAAGAAGAATTATGTTCTAACACACCAATAACTTCATAAGTAACTTTATTATTTGTAGCAGGATCAATCTCAAAATAAGTTTCTCCAAGTTTGTACACATCTTTTAAATCATACCCTACAACTATGGGAATTACCTTTAAATCGTTTGTAAAATCTGAATTATTAAACATACGCCCTTCAATGACTTTAATATCATAGATGTCAAAAAACATTTTATTAGCAGTTGATTGAATAATAGGATTATCATTAATGCTTTTCAAAGTAGTATATTCCCACTTCGAATATTTATCAAATTTACTATTATTTATAATATATTGATATAATTCTTTTAGTTTTGGGATGGAGTTATCTTGATCAGCAATCAATGCATCTACTTTACCATTAGATGTGGCATCCCTATTAATATAGGCTTTATTGTTTTTTAAGTTTTCAAGTCTAGTTATACCATTATTTACTCTGATAATGTCATTAATTGAAGAATTAATGAGTAAAAATACAATTATCATTTGAAGGAAGAAAATTATATTAATTCTCTTTGAAAGTTTTATATCTAACAATGCATATTTAAATTGTCTAAACATTTTAATCATCCCCTAATTTGTGATATGCTGTTCTTATGATAGGTTATCATCATTAATCCTGCTGAAATTAACCCTACTAGAAGGGTTGTTGTATAAGATATAAAAATAGTTTCTGGTGAAAATTTAAAGTTTAACAATATTACCAAGTCTATCTTGTGAATCATCATTGATATTAGTAAAACAATAATGTAACTCATAGAAATAACTATGAAAAAATCCCTTAAAAGCATTATAGATACTTTTCGGTCAGTAGCCCCCACTAGTCTTCTAACGAAAATTTCTTTTCTTCTATTTTCTATCCAATTTGAAGAAAGGTTAACTGAATTTAAAAGAATTAAAATGATAGTTAATATAATTGGAAATAATGTAAGCCCTTGGGATGATATTGTTTTTTGCAATCTCTCGAGAAAATTGTTATCTGTGCTGGATCTTGATACTTTCACAGTACAATAGTTATTTAATTGATTTATAATTTCTAATGTCTTATCACCTGCATCTATTTGATAGCGACCAAAAATATAATTATCATAAATGATATTTTTACTTTTGAGCTGTGAGGAAGATAAATTATAATATGCTATAGCATCCTTATTTATAAGATTATCACTGGGTTTAAAAATTCCGATTACTTCGAAGTAATTAGCGTCAAATTCATAAAACCTTTTACCATCTATTTCGATACATTTATCTTGCATACTTTCACTAACTATGATTGTATTAGTTTTTTTTTCAAAATCATCTTTTGTAAAAGTTCTACCAGATAAAATGTTTGGTGAAAAAGTATAGCCTAATGAATATACTCCGAAAACTTTCGAATCTGACTCCTTTAATAGTATAAGCTTAGACTTTTGAGTCTCTAAAAAGGTTAACATATCAGACAAAATTATTTTATCTTTAGTAATTTTATCTTTATATTCTCCAATAGAAAAAGTATAATAGCTATTTGTTAATCCGTTTGCTGGAATATTAGCCATTTTAAATGATTCGATAAAGTTTGATAGACATAATGTAATTAATAATCCGATAATTATCATTGATATAATAAGCTGAAGTGATCTAGATAATATATACCTCATACTTATAACCTCCTTAATATAATAAAAGTGGCTCTTGGAGCCACTTTTATTATAGAACCTTTAAAAATATATCCATCCATAATTGAATAGTGTCTTAGAAGCCCATGGATTTAAACTATCCCACGCATGTGCTGTAGCTGAATATTGAGTTGTTTGGCTGGTTGAACTTGCAGTTCCAGTATAAAGTCGTCCGCCATTTGTGGTTACACTTTCATTATCTCTAGTATAGTTTACATATGCCTGTTTTACATTCTTACCTTCGGTTAAATAATATCCTGCATCAGCTGGAACTACGAATGAGGGAACAAATTGAATTGTTCCAGTGTAATATAGCTGTACAGTTTCTGTAGACCAAGCTTTATTAGTGTCTTGAGCAAATGCAGTAGTTTCAAATAGAAGCCCCATGCATAGGCCAGCTATTAGAACTAATGAAGTTAATTTTCTTTTTTTCATTTTACATCCCCCTTGAGTTATAATTTATGGATTTATCCATTCATGTAAATTAGGTACCTAATATGGTATAATTATACAAGGTGGTAAAAAATATGTCAACTAAAATATTACATATATTGTTTACAAAATAAACTTAATAAATATAAAACTTGTAACTTAAACGTGAGATGTGATTACTCATATATATTTATAAGGTTATGAGAGTAACATAATAAAATAAAAAATATATTCCTATTTAAGATTTATGTAATTAATTTCAAGAATAAGTAAGTTTTGTTTGGTGAGATAAAAATAAGTAATAATGTTACATATTGATGAATAGATTGTGTAAATCATGTTACTTTCATAAAATAGTGCTAGTATAATTTTATAGACATAAAAAAACGTGTCCCAAATATTGATCTAGGTCTAACAATAAAACAATATAAGAAAATATAGTATTTATGCGGGGTTCAGCTTATTTATAAATTTTCTACATAGGATAGTGGTTAAGTTATAGCTTATTTGGTAAAATACTAAGGTATGACAATGAAGCAATGTATTTTAAAAGGAGAAATTATGAATAAGGAAATGAATAATCTAATTAATATAGAAAAAAATAGAGATTACATAGTAACAATAGAAAATTATGGACACGAAGGTGAAGGCGTAGCAAAGGTTGAAGGCTTCACTGTATTTATTGCAGGGGCACTGAAAGGTGAAGTAGTTAAAGTAAAGATAATTAAAGTAAATAAAAATTATGGGGTTGGAAAGCTTTTAGAAGTAATTGAGGCTTCAGAAAAAAGAGTTGAGCCTGTATGCGGTACTTATAAAAGATGTGGAGGCTGTAACCTTCAGCATTACTCCTATGAGGAGCAGTTAAACTTTAAAACAGAAAGAGTTAAGAATGTAATAAGCAGAATTGGTAAATTGGAAGATGTAATTATACATAACACCTTAGGTATGGAGACCCCCTATAATTATAGAAATAAGGTGCAACTTCCAGTAGGAGCTACAGGCGAAGAAATTTTAGTTGGGTTCTATGCTCAAAGATCTCATGACATTATTAATATGGATAAATGCTACATTCAAGATGAAGTTGGAGACCAGGTTATAGCACTTACAAAACAATGGATGAAAAAGTTTAAAATATCACCATATGATGAAAAATCTCATAGTGGAATAGTAAGACATATAATGGTGAGAAAAGGCTTTAAAACTGGTGAAATTATGGTGGTATTAGTAACTCGCAGCGAAGAGCTTCCTCATAAACAGGAGTTTATAGATTTAATAAAAGAAAATATTACCGGAGTAGTTTCTATAATTCAAAACATGAATAAGGAAAAAACTAATGTAATTTTAGGACTTAAATCTCTAACTTTATGGGGACAGGACCATATAAGTGATTACATCGGAGAGTTTAAGTTTAATATATCGCCACTTTCCTTCTTCCAAGTTAACCCCGTGCAAACTGAAATGTTGTATGGCAAAGCACTAGAATATGCAGGATTAACTGGAGAGGAAACGGTATTCGATGCTTACTGTGGAACTGGAACCATATCATTATTCTTATCTAAAAAAGCTAAGAAGGTATACGGGGTGGAAATAATTCCAGAGGCAATTGAAAACGCTAAAGAAAATGCAAGAGCTAATGGAGTTACAAATGCTAAATTCATAGTGGGAAAATCTGAAGAGGAAATTCCAAGATTAATTGCCCAAGGAATAAAAGCAGATGTGGTAGTGGTAGACCCTCCAAGAAAAGGCTGTGAAGAATCCTTATTAAAGGCTTTATCAGAAATAGAGCCAAGAAGAATAGTTTATGTATCCTGTGATCCAGCAACTTTAGCTAGGGATTTAGGAGTGCTAGATGTTCTTGGATATAAGACCCTAGAAATTCAACCAGTGGATATGTTTCCACAGACGGCACATGTGGAGTGTGTGGCTAAAATAGTTAGGAAAATCAATGGGTAGAAGATAATTAAAATATAATTTTTATAGTTTTACTACGAATTTGCTACCAATGAAATGAATTGGTAGCAAATTATTTTTTTGCTACTAGACTTTCAAATATATCTACAGTATCTAGTTTCATTTTCTTAGTTACATGAGAATATGTGTCCATAGTTGTAGCAAGTCTACTGTGTCCAAGTCGTTCTTGGATATCCTTTATATTGGCTCCTGCTTCTACAAGCATAGTAGCATGGGTATGCCTTAATGAGTGAAAATTAAAGCTGATGCCAAGCTCATAATTAATAACTCTGCTTAGATATTTCAATGTATCAGTAGTAATGTTTTCGCCATTTTCTTTAGTACAAACAAAAGTAGAATTTGTGTAATGTTTTCCGTACTTTAATTTGTTTTCAGATTGATAAATCTTATGTCTTTTTAGAATTGTGGCAAGAGTACTTCCGATAGTAATTGTTCTTATAGAGCTTTTGGTCTTAGGTGTACCAAATTCAAATATGCCTTTGCCTTTACTGATAAGTATTTTTTCTACCTTCAATGTTTTATTATCTAAATCAATACATTCCCAAGTAAGTCCGCATACCTCTGCAGCTCTTAAACCAGTATGAAAGGCAATTTGTAAAGGTATATAAAAGGAACTACCTTGAGGAAATCTATCAATAATTTTATTGAAATCCCCAATAGATATAACCTTAAGATCTTCTTCATTTTCTTTTAATGTATTTTCCTTAGGCAATTTAACATATTGCATAGGATTTTCCTTGATATATTGATATGGGTATACTGCTGATTTTAGGGCTCCAGAAAGAACACCATAGAAATTGCTTATGCTGGCTCTGGAAAAGCCATCCCTATATTTTTTATTAATAAAATCCTGTAGCATGAGTGGAGTTATATTTTTTAATTTATTTATACCAAAGCTAGGCTTGATATGATTTTCAATAACTACCTTATATGCTTGCTGCGTATTATACTTACAGTTTATTAGTACATAGTTATTGTACCAATAATCAAAGTAATCGCTAATACTAATATTGTTATCAGCTTTAGAGTTACCAGTATTCTCAAACTCTTCTAGAGCCTTTCTGAGAGCCTTTTCAGCTTCAACTTTAGTCTTACCTCCTTTACGGCATATCTTTTTATAAATACCATCTACCTTGCCTGCATTAAAGTAATAGTACCATTGGTCGCCACGTTTATATGTTCCAGGCATATTATCACTTCTCCTTTAGATTTTTAAAAGGGTTCAACATAAAGAAGAACCCTTATATTAACATTAAGCAACTTGTTTTATTTATCAATTTTATTAGTTATCATTAGGTTTAATTCTCTCCAATTTGTATAACTCATATTTAATAAGTTCTGATACCTTATTAATTATGTCATTAACTTGTTCTGGAGTTAAATATGATATAGTTTCATCTTCTGGGCTTTTAGGTAATTCATCAGAAGAAAGATTTACTAGTAATGAAGAATAGTAATTTTGGGTATTTTCAATATAGTTTAATATTGAATTTAATAAATATTCAGGTACATTTTCAATTCTAAATACTGCATCGCGCCAAGAATCACCATATTTTTTATAGTTTTCTAAAACATCTAGGGTTTCTTCAGTAACTTTTAAAGTTTTTTCAGTAAGATTATTGCTATTGCTATTTACTTCCCCAAAATTATGAAGATAGTAATTCTCATAATCAGAACCTAGAAGAGTTTCAGCTGAAATATTTAGTATGTTACAAATATCATATAAAGTTGAAGGGGGGATATTAAGCTTTCCACTTTCATACTTTCTTATTGATATTTCAGACTTGTATATTTTTTCTCCAAGTTCTTTTTGAGTCAATTTTGCCATTTTCCTAAACTCTCTTATATTTTTACCCAGTTCTTCGTACTTCAATATTATCACCTCAATAATTAATATACCACATCAGATAAAAAATATCTATAAAAACATAATTTATCTATTGACACAGATAAAAATTACCTATAATATTAAATAAACAGATAAAAATTATCTAAAATGAGGTGAATGTAATGAAAGTAAAAATAGCGAGAATAAAGAGAGGCTTAACACAAAAACAATTAAGACAGAAGTTGGTAGAAGAGTATTCTTTAGGAATTTCTCCTAACACTTTGGTTCAAATAGAAAAGGGTAACTATGATAACGTGACTTTTGGATTAATGAAAAAAATAGCTAATACGCTTAGTGAAGATGTCAAAGACTTATTCTTTGAAGATTAAAATTATTAAAAAATTAATTTAATTAATTCATGTCAAAAACATAAGGCAAGTAATATTATTTTCCTGATTAAATAGGAAAAACCTGCTTAAAATTCATATCTATAAACTTTCGCCATATCTTGCGAAAATAAAAATTGCTCAGAATAGGAAAAGCAACCATTAGACCATTACTGGTCAAAATAAAAAAGCTGTAGTTACTATAGTAATGAAAATAGTAACTACACAAAACTTTACTAAAAAGATAGATACAAAGAGTATTAATAGATGGGGTGGGATTATTAAATGAGTAAAGCAACTAAAGATCTAGTGCAGGTTCAATGTACTATTGAAGAAGTAGTTAAGTCTACACTACAAACATTATCTAGTGCAGAAACTATAAACTTTACCAAGAATAAAACGTCAAAGGATCTTCCAGATTTATTATTCACTGTAGAAGAAACGGCGAAAATATTAAAAAGTAATGCTAATACAACCTATAAGTTAATTAGAGAAGGTAAGTTGCAAGCCTTGAAGTTAGGAAGATTTAAAATACCTTACTTTGAGCTTGAAAGATTTTTAAGAGATAACTTAGGTCAAGACCTATCTGATTATATATGTTAAGCAGGTGATAGTGTGGCAAAGAGAAGAATGTTTAGCTTAGATGTAGTAGACACTGATAAGTTTTTAGAATTACCTGCTTCATCACAATCTCTATATTTTCATTTAGGGATGAGGGCTGATGATGATGGTTTTGTATCATCACCCAAGAAGATAACTAGCATGGTAAATTGCAGTAACGATGATTTGAAACTGTTATTAGCAAAAGGTTTTTTAATTCCATTTGAAAGTGGCATAGTTGTCATAACAGACTGGAAAGTAAATAATTATCTTCGAGGTGATAGGTATAACGAAACTCAATATAAAGACGAAAAGGAGTTTTTAAGTATTACAAATAGTGGTAAGTATATCATGAAAAATGATATGGATACCACTGGTGTACCAAATGACTGCCAAATGGTATCCAAATTGGATACACAGGTTAGGTTAGGTAAGGATAGGGTAGATAAGGATAGATTAGATAATACAACTAGTTGTGAAAAGAATACTAAGAGAGATGAACTTAATGAAATAATTAATTCATATACCATGAATGAACAGATTAAAGAAGCACTTAGAGATTTTATTAAGATGAGAGATGCTATTAAAAAGCCATTAACAGATAGATCACTAACTCTAATCGTAAATAAACTAGATAAACTATCAAAAAGTGATGCCGAGAAAGTAGAAATATTAAATCAAAGTATAGTAAACAACTGGAGAGGAGTGTTTGAACTAAAAGGCAGGAAGGAAGTTAGCGCTAATGATTGGTTAAAGAATTAAAGGGGGAAATTTTATGTTAAATGAAAATGTATTTAAAAGTGGACTTAAATCACTAGTAACAGAGTTTGAAAATAGAGGATTTGTAATAACTCAAGAGAGAGCTGCACAATGGTATGAACATATGAAAAATATGAGTGAAAAAGAATTTAATCAAAGAATAGAGTATGTTTTAATGAATTGTAGCTTTTCACCTTCAATGTCAGATATTTTAAAAATTGATATAGGTACAAGTAAAAATCTTACCTATGCTACAGAAAAAGAAGCCATGGAATTATATGAATAGGAGGTGTATTTATGAGTGATTATTTAAAATTAAATCTAAGTAGAGAAAGTACTGAGATAGAAACAGGTTTAATTGCTGCTCTAATTGCAGATACATCATTAATAAATGATTTAAAAGTTAATGAAAGTTACTTTGAAAATGAAAAATGTAGAGCTATTTTAAAGGCTATTAAGCAGCTTATAGCCAAGGAGCAGAAGGTAGACATAATATCACTTAATGATATCTTAAAGGGTCATATAAAAGTGTCAGAGCTATCTGAGCTCTATTCGAATGGTAACTTAACAAAGAATTCTTTTAATACACTGCAGAATAAGGTTATTAGCAATTCAAACAAAAGAAAATGTTTTGAAATATCAAGAGAAATTGATAAGAGGCTATCCAAAGGTGAGGATCCATCACAGATATATAGCTATATATCAAGCAGTATGGAAAGTAATGATATACTAAGCAATCCTATAAGTAATATTAGTGATGTGCTAATGTGTACACTTGATGGGATTGAACGTAATTATAAAAATGGTGGTCAGGTTACTGGCATGGCTACAGGATATAAAAAGCTTGATACATATCTAAATGGTATTGAGAAGAAAAAATATATAGTAATTGGTGCAAGGCCTGCAGTTGGTAAAACTGCCTTTTCGTTGGAATTAGCAAAGAGATTATCAATAAAAAATAGTGTTTTATACTTTTCTTTAGAAATGGCTAAAGAAGAATTGGGGCAAAGAGTAGTATCAAATAGTGGCTCTATAAAGAATTACAAAGTTAGAACTGGAAAATTGAACTCAAGTGAACTTACAACAATTATGGATCACATGGGGAAGTTAACTAATTTAAAGCTAGGAATCAATGATACTGAGAATTTAACTGTTGAGGAATTAACTAGACAAGCTACAAGTTATAAAAATAAATATGGGCTTGATGTTGTTATAGTAGATTACTTAACTCTATTAGATACAGAAGAAAAATGTAGAGATGAGAGGGTAAAAGTTAATACGATATCAAGCAAATTAAGGAAGTTGGCTAAAAAGTTAGATGTAGCAGTAATTTGCTTAGCACAGTTAAATAGAGCAGTTGAATCAAGACATGACAAAACACCAGTAATTGCAGATTTAAAGGAAACTGGAAATATAGAGCAGGATGCAAACATTATATTATTACTTAATGCACGAGAGAAAGAGGATGGGCAAGGCCCAGAGGAGTTGGATGTTATCATAGGTAAAAATAGAGCTGGCATATCAAACAAAGTAGTCACATTCAACTACTATAAAGAAACACAAGTTATTGATGAAAAATATGTGTAATTAGGGGGAGTAGGCATGGAAAGTACCAAGCTAAGTTTAACAATTAGCTCTATTAAGGAAAATTACCTAAAATGCAAGGAGATTGAACTTAAGAAACTTGTCGGGAAGGTACTGGCCGGAGATATAAAACAACTTTCAAAAATAAAATATTTAGGGAGGAAGTACAATGAATAAGACTTTAGAAAATATTATTAACAATACGATAGAGAGGGAATATAGACATATAAATGAACATTTTGGAGAGCCAATGAGAAAAAATCCGGAATTGCAAAGAGAGTTAGATGAAAGTGTAAAACTAAGAGAAGAGCTAAAACAAAAATTATTGCAATTGTTATCTAAGGAATATGAGTACTTATTGGAAGAGTTTGAAACTACTTGTGGCATTTCAGCATCAGTAGAAGCAAGAATTATGTTTAAAGAGGGTTTAATACTAGGGTTAACAGATTTAAGTTATTTAAGCGAAGTTGGTCAAGAAATAGTACTTATATAATGGGGAGTGGAAGTGATGAAAGCATATAAAAAAAGTACTCTAAAGTATAAAGGTCAAATATTTGTAATTATTGAGTCTGAAATGAAGGGTAAGCTTCCTGGTATAAGAGGTGTAAAAAATGGTGTAGTTAGAATATTACTTAACACAAATCTTCCAAAGAGAAAGAAGCAACTTGAATTTCATGGATTGCTTACTGGTAGAGGTTTAAGATATATCAAGAATGGAAGGAAGGTAGGAAAGTTTGCTTAAACTGAAAGTATCATATTCACATGAAGCTGACAAAGATAAGCTTATTGAAGAGCTTAATCAAAGCTTTCATATAATAAAAATATCTAAAGAATATAAAAAAGAAGGACTACATAGAAAAATCTATATAGACCTTAAAAATAGATAAAAAATAGACTTACCAAAGAAAGTAAGCCATAACATCGCAAGTATAGTTTACTTCTTCTGGTGATAGATTTCAAGGGTTAGGAGTGACTTTTCATGAATAAAGAATATACAAAAGCCTTGTCTATAGTAGAAAATACCTTAAAGGATATAAATAGAGTTTATAATAAGGCAGAATATAAAGAATTTGAAGATATAAAAGCATATTAAGCTATGGAAAACCTTATAGAGCACTTAGAAAGCTTTATAGGAGAAATAAAGCACTATTCAAAGGTTGTTATGGAAGGGTGTTTAAGCTTAAATATTAATAAGAGGTATAGTATTAATAACATTGAATTAACTTGTGGACAACCTATAGAAGCTTATAATCCACAATATGGCCAATGGGAAGCTGGAAGGGTAGAACATAGCAACAAGTACGACGGTTATTATTTCTATAACTATGATGATAGACACAAAGCTTTATTTAATGGTATGAAGGTTAGAATAAGAATTTAAGTTATCTAAATTTCTAAGAGTTTGGATAGTGTTAAAATTTAAGAGTTAAGGGTGAGAAAATGGCGATACCAATATTTTTAGCTTATATTGATTTTTGTAATCGTAGAAATAGAGTACCGGAGCTAAAAGAATTATTAATATGGAAGTTGATATATAACAATAGATAATTTCAAAGTGGTTACTAAGCAAGTATTTGTGATAACCACAAGGGAAGTGATGAAATGTATTGTGTTATACAGAAAATAAAAAATAAAAAGGTTAATTCCCATGGAGCTGCTAAAGGAATAAAGGTTACAGAAACTAAAATTAGCCTCAACAATGGTCCCGTAAAGATTCTTTATGGGTACTCATATACCGAAGAGAGGTTTGAAAGACCTTTAAAGTATTCATATAAGATAAGTATTCATAAGAGCTATAGGGAGAATGGAAAGGTCAAAAAGAAACAGTGGGTTATATGCACAATGGATTACTATAGCATAGCTGAGGACTGGACATGGGTAGGTGACCATGCCTTAGGATTAAGTGATAAACTTCAAGATATAGGCATAACAGAGGATGAATTATGTGATATGGTATATGTTAAGCTTCAACCTATAATAGATACAATTATGGCTGAGTTTGAAGCTACAGAAGAATTTAAAGTTAGTGAAGAGTATAGAGCTAAAATTAAAGAGTATTTTAGAGTTAAAGCTGACTTTGAGAAAAAGTATGGAGACAGCACTTATGACTATTGCTATGATGTTTTTGGAGTTCTAAGGAATGAGGAATACTTAAAGAAATTAAAGGCTAGTTATGAGAGTTATAGTAGTTATCATGACAAAAGTTACAGTAACTACAACTACGATAATAATTATAATTTTAGTGGTTACTCTAAATCAAGTGAAAGTACCTACACAGAAGAAGAAAAAGAGTATTTAAAAGCAATATATAAAGCTGCAGCTCTTAAACTTCATCCAGATATTAAAAAAGATAACGGAGAGGGCATGAAGTTTTTAAATAAGCTTAAAGAAGAATGGGGAGTGTAGTAGTTACTAAATAAAGTCACCTAGTAACTACAGTAAAGCATTGAAAACACTAGCTTTAAGAGTAGTTTTATAGTAAAATAAATATAAAGATAAATAATAAATTTAATATTTAAGTACTGCACTATAATAAGTGTAAGGCATTAGAGATAATAGCCACAGGAAATATAGCTTAACTCAAAGTAGAGTTAGTTATTTTCTTGTGGCTTTTTATTTTAAGAGAGGTGTAATTAATGGATCAGCAAATTAAAGATGCAAGAAATAAGTACATGAGAGAATGGAGGGCAAAGAACAAAGATAAGGTAAAAGCAGCACAAGAAAGATACTGGAAGAGAAAGGCAAAGCTAGAGTTAAATAATTAGAGATAAGGAAGGTAGTAAGATATGATAAATGCACAAAACTATAAAAATGGAGTAATTAAATTATGGGAAGTATATAAGGAGTTTGTCCTAAAAGCTAAAAAACAAATGAAAGATGTTAATGCTGATTTGAACTATACGGAAGAAGGTAAACGTAATAAGAAAAATGAGTTAATACAACAAATACAAGTTGCAAATGAAAGGCAAGGTAAAGAATTACTTAACTATATTCAAGAGGGTATTGAGTACTTAAATAGAAAATTAACACCAAGTACGGATCCAAAGAAACTGCTAGATACAATTAATCTTCTTAAAGAGATTGGGAGTACATTAAATGCTGAGGAAATACTTAAAATTACTGAGGAGTTCCATCAGAATCCAATAGCAATTAAATCAATTAATAATGTTATAGAGGATAGAGTGAAGCATATTCCATTTCCACCACTGTACCAAATAATAAAGATGCTTGAAGTTACAAGATTATATATAGAGCAGGCTATAGCAGCAGCTGGAAGTAACGAATTGTACCAAGATACATTTGAAGGATGGGAATTTAAGACTAAAATCGTTGAAATAAATATAAAAGATATTCCAGATAAACTATAGATTTAATTGGAGCTTAGGGCTGAATATTGCTCTTTAGCTCCTTAATTTATATGAAAATGATAACAATTGATAACATGTATTTTGTTAACAATTGTTAACGTGATAAGAAATGCTAAGGTCACAAGAGTGTTAGTAAATGTTAGTATTCGTGCGTATATAGAAAAATATAAAACTTGTCAAAACTTAGCTTTAATAATTATATATTGAACTTTTTGAACGCCCTAAAAAGGAGCTATCCGTCCTTTTCGACTACCTTAAAAAGAAGTATCTTGAGTTTTTTGAGTCCTTAAAAAGGATTTATTCGACACTTTTGGCACCCATAAAAAGGGCTATAGGGAGATTGTGGAGTCCATAAAAATAACTATCTGCAGTTTTTGCAGTCCATAAAAAGAAGCATTGCGAGGTTTGCGAGGCCTTAAAAAGAGGAAAAGAAGTAGTTCTTTGTACGAAATTCGTATGAAGCTGAAAATGTCTATACGGAGATTACGGAGTCCATAAAAAGGAGCAATTTAAAATGGTTAATAAAATAAAGTACTATTTTCAGTGCTTAGATAAAATGAAAGAGTTGCAAGGCAAGAGAGCAGTATCTACGAATAAGATTGAACAGATAAATTTGAATATAGAGATAAGAAGATTAGAAAATATTTTGGTGGATTATGACTTTATAATAGATAATATTCTTAATGATGAAGAGAGAAAGTATTTATTACTCAGATATAGAAAAAACATTTCTATAAAAAAGCTAGAAGCAATATTAAATAAGTCAGCTACTAGCTTACATAGGCTTGAAAATAGCATTATAACTAAGTTTAATTGAGGAAAGTAATAAAGCAAAATTAAGGAGAGATATTATGACTATTTTAATACATAGAAGCACTATGAGATTTAGAAAGAATATTATTAAAGAAGGATTAACATGGAGATATAGAAGTGGAATAGCTTCTCTTAATGATATAAAAAGTGAAAATGATGTATCTACAAATGAAATAAATTTTATCTTAAATCAATACAAGCCATACAATAAATATCCTTCAAATCAGATAGATAGGCATAAGTGCATCTTTATGACATTAAAAGATGATAATATTCCAACTGATAACTATAGAGATTTACTTATAAGTATTGACTCTAACTTTTTAGATTACAAGAAGTTATTTGTTGCCCCCTTTATATTAGTAAATCAAATAGTGTATGGATTAATTGAGAAATATTCAGTAGATAAGCTAGACTTAATAGCAAAGCATTATTGGAATAATTGTTTTTCTTTTTCCGATTATATAAATAACCAAAAAATAATAAATAATGTATTTGAAAGAGTATATAACATTAAATATATTCCAGAGGTATTGTATATGAGTGAAATAGATCCCAATTGTTTTGAGGTGATATAGTATGACCAATGAGGAATTAGTGCAATTATATCAAAATGGAGATAAACAAGCACTAGATAAGCTTATAGAACAAAATAGAGGTATTGTAAATAAACTAGTAAATAAGTTCTATACAGAGGGTACAAACTCAATAGATAGAGAGGACTTAGAGCAAGAAGGATATATAGGTCTTATTACTGCAGCTAGTAAGTATAAATCTGATATAGAGAATCCAGCTAAGTTTATAACCTATGCAATCTATTGGATATATCAGAGGATTAGTAGATTTGTTAAATATAGAAGCACTAATGAAGAAACAAGCCTTAATACTCCTGTTGGGGAAAATGGAGATACAGAGCTAATGGATTGCATAGAGGGTGTAGATTATAGCTTTGAGAATGTGGAAGAGCAGATATATAGGCAAGAGTTACGCATGGAGCTTGAGGAAGTCATGAGCAAATATAACACATTGCAAGCAAGAAATATATTAAAGCTTCACTATGGATGGGAGAATAATAGTTGCATGACATTAAATGAGATAGGGGAAATACTAGGGGTATCTGGAGAGAGAGCAAGACAATTAAAGAGTCAAGCCTTAAGAAAGATTAGGAGCTCTCCATGGGGAAGAGAATTAGCTAGGAAGTTTTATTGTGATGAAAAAGCAATTTATAGGGATAGTATTCCAGGTACTGTAGAAAGCATTAGTTTTGCACAAAGATATTTATATAATGAGGTGGTATAGTGAAACGTGAGGAAGTTATTAAATTAACTGATGAATGGCTTAAAAGTGTTCCTGATATTAAAGCTCGCATAAGGCTTATACACATAGCTATAGAGAAGGAGAACAATAGTATAGAGAACATAGACAAGCTTCAAAATGAACGCAACAGGCTTAATAAAAGGCTATCTAACATAATAGGTGCTATAGGTGGATTAAAGGAAGACAACCAAAGGATCTTATGCTATAAATACTTTGATAAGCTCACATATAAAGTTATAGGGTTAAGGACAGGACATACTTATGATACTATTAAAAGAAGGATTGATAAGAGCTTACTTGACATTGGAAGGGTATTGTTTGGATTTGAAGATGAGTTTTGGAATGAAATATGTATTGAATGAGACTAGGTAAAATTCCTAGTCTTTTTTCGGTTTAGAAGGATTTTTTTTAATTGTGAAGAATATGTATTAGAAGAAATAAAAAAATATGGTTCAGTGGAGGATTTATGTTAGATATACAGGTAAGGAGAATAGATAAATATTATTGTGATTTAACAGTTAATGGCATAACCGATTATAGGTGCTTTCAAAATGATAGATATTACAATGTAGATAATGATAAAGTGATACCAGAATTAATGAAAGCCAGTTTTTCAGAAATAAAAAGTTATTTTGATGATATCATATTTAAAATTGGATGTGATAACTATGATGAATTTTATGAAATAGAAGTTAGGCTTAAATTAAATGGTGGATACAAAAGTAAGAATAAGTGCCCATACATAAGCTTTTGTTTAAGGATGGACTGGGAGCTATGGAATAAACCATGGAGTATTGCTGATTTTGCTGAATCTTTCAAGAGATATACTAAGGATTTAAATTGTAAAGAGCTTGAATACTATCAAGATGATGAAGCAGTATGTAATGGATTTGGAGTGTTATTTTATTTAGAAGAACATGAAAATCTATTTAAAAATGAGTTTACCAAGTGTAATGAGACTTTCAAAAAAGTTTTAGATGAAGTATATTCTAAAGTTATATTAGAAGTAAATAAAAGCTCCCATACTGAAATTTTTCAATTTCCAAGTGAAATTGAGCCTATATGTAAGCAATATCTTGTATATTTTACTCAATTTCTAAAAGATATAGGAATCGAGGCTGATTCAGAATTAAAAAATGAAAGTGGAAAGCTATTATTTTCGGTTACACCAACTGATAAAAGTGAGGGTTTAGAAAGAATAAAAGAAGCATTGAATTGTTATTTAAACCTTCCAACTTCTAAGGAATTTGAGTTATATGGAAGTAATGAAATTGCTGTTCAGCAACTACAAGCTAATATTATGCATTTAAAATCTCAGTTAATGCTTGCAAGGAGTGCTATTCAATATAAGGATATGACTATAGAATCATTACAGTTATTAAACTATAAATATAATGCCTTAATTGAATGTGAAAATAATAGTGAGGATGAAACAAGAATTTTAAATGACATAATTACAGTTAAACCATATGAGTTTAATGGTGGAAGCATTAATTTGCCAAAATTACTTAAGATTTTAAAAAGAAATAGATAAGTACTAACATATAAATCAATCTTTCTAGTTTTCAACAATTACATTTTAACACAAAAAAGTATCTGTTAAATGCAGATACTTTTTTATTTAAAGGATTTTGAGACTTAATGCAGAAATATACGTTGGAGGGGGATGTGGAACATATGAAAATAAAAAATGGTAACAAATTTAAAATAAATATAAGTGAAATCCTTTTTTTTATATCATTTACTGTATTAGTAGGAGCAACAATTTACTTTATAAGTAAAGGGTTGAATTCAACAGATATTAAAATGGAGGTTACAAATACATATTCTGTAGATCAAGCAAATGCAATTAAAGCGATGGCGGATAGTACTGTGGGAAGAATTAATAATACTGTTGCTGTAAGTGCAATATTTTTTACAATAGTTGTGACTTCGATTTCTGTGTTTCAATATATGAAAACAAAAGATATAGATAAAATAAAAGAGGAACTAATAAAAGAAATGGATAAAAATCACAGGCTAATTAGATTAAAAACAAATAAAAGTAGTAAAAAGCTTGATGAAATTGAAACAGAGTATAGTGAAAAATTTAAGATACTACAAAAGGACTATACAAGGAAAAATAATGAAATTAACAATATGATGCGAGAACTAGAAGGGAAAATAAGGACGCTCGATTTGAAAAGTATTGAGTTAGATATAGATACAACTTATATAAAAATACGAGAGCTTAAAGGAAGAAACCAAATTCCTGTTACTGATGTAATTAATAGTTATGAAAAAATTAAAAGTTTGTGTGAGGAGCATACGAATATAAAATCTGAGGAGTTTCTATCAGAGATTTACAGGGGCTATGCTGAATATCGTTTACTTAGTATTGGTAATCTTTGCGATTACGATTATGTTAAAAATATGCTAGAAAAGTCCATAGAATTAACTGATAGTCCGATAAATGAAGATTTCTCGTATAGAATTTTGTTAATGTTAGAGAAAACTTTTCATAATAATTTAGAAAATGAGATTTATTATCTTAAGAAGATAGTAGAAGATAGTTACTATGATTTAGATATTTGTTTAGAACTGGCTGTAGCGTTAGATAGAAGAAACAACGAAGGCGACTTAGATGAATGTATTGAGTTATTAAAAACAAATATTAGAATCCATGGCATAAAAGCTAAGGTGGAAATAGTTAAAAAAGCAAATGATAATCAGTTTAGAAATTTAAAAAACTCAAATTTAGCAGAAGAAGCACATAAAATACTAAATATTGATAATGAATAGCTAATCAGTAGTAGTAATACTACTAATCTGCTACCAATGATTAAAGCTAGTATATACTTAATAATGGTTTAAGATAACTTGCTTTAATAAAAAAGTTTCTTCTAACCATTGAAAATAAAGAGTTACAATGCTTTGTTATGATAGGACAAGTCATAACATACCTTCTATCAGAAACAAACGGCACATGTTGAATGTGTGGCATTGATAGAGAAAAAATAGACTGATATTAATGTTTTCACGGTTTTAAGTGAATATTGAAGTGTATTTCCCTCAGACTAGGCGGTTTGAGGGAATTTTGATTTTGGACTATCCTTTGTACAGAACTAAGGATATTTACGTTAAAATTTGAGTTTTACAGGTTTGTTTAAATGAAAGTTGCTAAAACATTAATTGTAATGGTAATTATCTAATTCATTAAAAATAATGGAGAATTTGGTGAATTTAAGTGGGTGGTACGTAATCCAAAAGAATCACATCTATATTGGCCAAGCATATAATATATTAAACAATAACAATCAAATAATAATTCACATTCAATAAAAGCGAGGTTACAAGGTATGTTTGCACCATTTTTAATTTGCTTTAGGGAAGGTATAGAAATATTCTTAGTTATAATTCCCCTTGTGGTGTATTTTAATAAAAATAAACTATATAATATGACGAAAAGTGTGTTTGTAGGAGGGGCCTTGGGTGCATTCTTTGCAGCTGTAATTGCCAGTGTAATATTCTCACAGGTTGCTCTATTAAATGGTCCTGCAGGGGAGTTATTTGACGGTTTACTTGGAATTGTACTAGCTGCATTGGTATTGTACAGTGTGGTGCTTTTAAGAAAAAGTAAGACTTTTAATACCAATCCTGACGAAAAATTTATATCTTTAAGCCGCAAAGGAGTATCTATCATCGCAGGAATTACGATTTTTAGAGAGATGCTTGAAGCTACGTTATTCATTTTAACAAGCTCTAGCACTTCACCTATTATAGTAGCAGGTATGTCTATATTAGGTTTGATCACTGCAGCGTTATTTGTATATTTAGTATCGAAAGGAATATCTAATTTAAATATAGGAGTTGTATTTTATATTCTCAATTTATTTCTAGTTGGACTTGGCGCATACTATTTTGGTGATGGACTAGAGGTTTTGTTTAGTAGTTATATCCCTGGAATTTTCACAATCGGTATACTTGTATATGCTATACCTAGCTATATAATTATAGTGAAAAAAGATTTAAAAAAGCTTATGAATCGTATCAAGTAGAAATGTATCAGTTGTGTAAAATGAATATAAATCTATCATATTACTGGACAAGCAGTTTCTGACACTGTTTGTCTTTTTTTGTGTAACGAATACCACGGCCTAGGCCCGTGGTTCTAAAAAGCTTTTAGTTATGAGCAGAAAAAATAAACCTCCTTTGCTAAAATAGATACAGGTTCGCCAACCGCATCAATAACGAAGGAGCTTATCCAGTATGGATAGTCAAAGTTTAGTCCATTACTTTTTTGGAATTATATAATAACACTATTTGTGTTTAATAATGTTGACAAAAATAATAAACAAATATAGAATATGTTTATGTTAAATATAAACAAAAGGAGTCATGAGTATGGAGATTGATAACCTTTCAGTAGAAGAACTTAAGAAGGGGTATAGATTTGATATAGAAGATAATTCCTATATTTGCAACACTTGTGGAGAGGTATTTGAAGTAGGAGAAATTTTTTCTTTTAATGGTAGATTTTTTGAAGCATCTCGCGCTGTTAAAATACATATTGATATGGAACATGGAGATAATTTAAGGAATTTGCTTTATACAGAGTCAAAATACAATACCCTTACAAGTAATCAGAAAGAACTATTAGCTTTGATGTATTCGGAAGTATCAGATAAAGAAATTGCAAAACTGTTAGGCAACTCTCCTTCAACAGTAAGACATCAAAGGTTTATGTTTCGTGAAAAGGCGAAACAGGCAAAGCTATATTTAGCTATCTATGAAAAAGTAATGGAAAAAGGAGCATGGACCGATGAGGTAATCATACCTATTCATAGTAATGCAACTATGGTTGATCATCGTTATGTTATTACTGAAAAAGAAAAACAGGAAATATTAAAAACTTCATTTGAAAATTTATCCCCTTTAAGATTAAAAATATTTCCTAAAAAAGAAAAGAAAAAGGTTGTTGTTTTGACAAAAATATCTCAGCAGTTGGAGCGTGGAAAACGCTATACTGAAAAAGAGTTAAATGAAATATTAAATGAGATTTATGACGATTATGCGGTGATTAGACGGTACTTGGTTGATTATGGATATGTACAAAGAACTAAGGATTGCAAAGAATACTGGTTGAGATAAAAAAGTATATTAAAAGTTGAAGGAAAAGAGGTATCATTTATGGAGAGAAAAAAAGAACTTAAGGAATTGTACAAAAACATGAAGGCAGATATGGGATTATTTATTATTAAATCTAACTTCAATAATAAGTGCTACATAGAAGGAACTGAAGACTTGAAAGGTACCATAAACAGTACAAAATTTAAATTAAACTTCGGTAATCACCCTAACAAGGAGCTCCAACAACAATGGAAGGACAAGGGTGAATCAGATTTTACAATTGAGATATTGGATAAGCTTGAATATGATAAAGATGAATTAAAAGTTGATTATACTGAGGAACTAAATATATTAACGATGATATGGGAAGAAAAATTATCTAAAAAAGGCATGGAATTTTACAGAAAATAAGATAAATATGAGTTATTTTCATTGAGGTTAGGTAAGTATCGTTATTAGGATTAAGCTATAATATTATTGCATTTGGAGGAAAAATAAAAAAATCACATAATAAAATAAAATCTAAATGGGGTTATAATGGTGAATCATTTATTTAATTTTGAGATTAAAGATTGGGAAACCTGGGGAAAGGTGTATTGCTCTAAAGAAGAGTTTACACCACTGATAAAAAAGATATTTCATAATGAGGGTTTGAATTTCAAGCCACTTGAGAATTGTAAGCCAGGTGCCAATGGTGTTTTTAGAGTAGGAAAATATATTGCAAAGGTATTTGTTCCATTAGAATCTGGTTATAACAGTTTACCTGACTATAAAGCTGAAGTCTTTGCCCTGGAAAGGGCAAATGCAATTGGAGTTTCTGTACCGAAATTAGTTGCAAAAGGACAGATACAGGACAAATATCTTTTCCGATATCTTATTATGGATTTTGTAGAAGGGGAAACCTTAGGGGATATAAAAAGTACCCTGAGCAGATTAGAAAAAATTCATATTGCTAAGAATCTACGTAGTATTGTACAGCGATGGGCAACAAGGTGTGATAATTTCAATGGAATTAATGTTATGGAGCGAACCATGAACAGTAAGTGGTGGCAGGATGCGCCTGAAGAAATAAAGGAAAAGCAGAAAAAATACCTGGAAAACTTGAAAGTTGAGCCATTGGTATATGTACATGGGGATTTGACTGAAGATAATCTGATTATTGGTAGTAATGGAAAAATTACAGTTATTGATTTTGCAGATTCCTTATGTGCTCCGGCAATCTATGAGGAAATGACAGTGATTTGTGATGCTTTTAGCTTTGATAAGGATTTTTTAGAAGGATATTATGGGAATAGTAGTTCCGAAGAACTATTAGAAATTTGTATAAATTCTATACTATGTCATGAATATGGTTATCATGTTGTTAAAAAAGTTTTTGGTTCAGTGAACAGTTTTAATGAGTTAAGGGATAAAATAAAAGGAAAATTAGCAACTTAAAATTAATATATTTATCCTGTTACTACGCCTGTGAATTTATCACATGATTTTTGGATACTCAGGGCATGTGAAAGTTGGCAGGAAGCTTTTCAAAATGGAAGATGATACGAAGTTATGTTTACTCTATTAATATGGAGAAAGTTACTTTAATGTTAAGAAAGCAGGGAATGCGATAATGATAGGAACGAAGAGGGAAAATATAAAGCCAGGTACAAGAGTGAGAGTCGTACAAAAACAAGACCAGCCCACAGGGAGATTAACGGAAGGTGTTGTTCTTAAAATCCTTACAAATTCACAGACTCACCCACATGGCATTAAGGTTATGCTTGAAGGTGGTATTGTAGGGAGAGTTAAGTATATTATAGATTAAAAAAAATGGTAGCCATATAAGTTATAATTTATTTAAAAGGGACACTTCTAACTTGATGTTTTTACAATGTTGAGAAGTGTCCCTTTTGTGTTGCAAATAAGTATGATGATGGAATCATAATTTATAGATTTATTTCCGCCAGTGTCCAAACCTACGAAACTGTGATTGACCTATTTCTACGATGGAGCATATGTAAAAAGGTTAAGTGCTTAACGATTGGCAGTGAATATACTGAAACTCTCCACTATAGCACCAGAGTTTTAGTTCTATGCTATAATGAAAAATGCAATTTGGATAACTAAAGGATAAGAAGCATATGACTTGGCTTAGGGGCTATTATATTCCTTCATTTAGGTGAAAGTGATAGAAAGAAATAATTAGTTATGTATGAGATTTCATAAGTAAATAATAGAAAATTAAAAATGAAAGGGTGAATGTTATGAATAGAGAAAAACAAAACTGGAAGAAAGTATTTGCGTTGATTTATACAGGACAAGCATTTTCAATTATTGGTTCAGCTGCAGTACAGTTTGCTATTATCTGGTGGCTAACTGTAAAGACGGGCTCTGCAATAACCTTGACCAGTGCATCAATTGTTGGCTTCTTGCCACAGGCACTTATAGGGCCCTTTGCAGGGGTATGGGTAGACAGATACAACAGAAAAACGGTAATGATTCTGGCAGATTCTCTGGTTGCCCTATCCAGTGTAGTACTTGGAGTAGCCTTCCTTCTTAAAGAGCCGTCAGTTTCATTCATATACGGAATATTATTTATAAGAGCCCTAGGAAGTACCTTCCACGCACCAGCCCTCCAAGCTTCTATTCCAATGCTAGTGCCACCTGAAGATTTAGTAAAGGCTGGAGGTTTTGGGCAGATGATTAATTCAGGAACAAGCATGGCTGGACCAGTGATTGGAGCAGCATTAATGTCAGTAGCCAGTATTCAAAGTATCATGCTAGTAGATATTATTGGAGCAGCACTGGCAATAATAACACTTTTATTTGTTAAAATACCTGATATCAAAGGGATTAAAAGAGAATTAAACTTTATTGAAGATATGAAACAGGGGATAAAGGCAATAGGGAGTAATAGACCACTAAGGGCACTTACCTTGCCGATAATTTTGACCACAATAGCGTATGTACCACTTAGTTCTCTCTTTCCGCTTTTAATACGTGTTCATTTCAATGGAACTGCATGGCACAATGGAGTAACTCAGTTCTTTTTTGCAACAGGCTTATTGGTATCCTCACTGGTCATTGGTGTTTGGGGAGGCCTTAAAAAACAATTTCTTATGATCTCACTTTCACTTATGTTCCTTGGAATTGTTGCTAGTATTGGTGGTGTTCTACCCTCAAACCTTTTCATTGGTTTCGTAGGTATTTCATTTCTTATAGGCTTTATAGGAACCTTCTTTTCAATTCCATATATGGCCTATATGCAAAGATCTGTTGAGCAAGAAAAGCTTGGAAAGGTAATGTCCCTAATGATGAGCATAATGAGCTTGGCAACTCCTGTTGGTCTTGCCATATCTGGTCCTATCTCAGAACTCATTGGGGTTAATATATGGTTTGAAGTATCAGGAGTTGCAATATTTTTCTCAGGTGTTCTATGTTATTTTATGACTAGAAAATATGAGTAAATTCCATAGTAGAAGGAGGAAGAAACATGGAGGAACAATTTATTGTACTAAAGGGATGTAGGGAGAATAACTTGAAAAATGTATCCTTAAGGATACCTAAAAGAAAGATAACTATTTTCACAGGGGTTTCCGGTTCAGGAAAATCATCTATTGTTTTTGAGACCATTGGCAGGGAAGCACAGCGACAATTAAATGAAAATTTTAGTGCCTTCGTTAGAACTTTTTTACCAAAATGTGGAGAGGTGAAGGCAGACCGCATAGAAAATCTTTCTACTCCAATAATTATTGATCAAAAGAGAATAGGTTCTAACTCAAGATCAACCTTGGGAACAATCACAGACATTAATTCCTTTATCAGAGTATTGTTCTCAAGAATAGGAGAGCCATATATTGGACTTGCAAACAAATTTTCCTTTAATGATATAAGCGGTATGTGCCCTGAGTGCGAAGGCCTTGGGAAGAAATTAACTGTGGATTTGGATAGGATACTTGATAGGGGCAAGTCCTTAAATGAAGGTGCTATTTTGCTATCAGGTTTTGGAGTTGGCTCCTGGCATTGGAAAATCTTCACTGATTCGGAGTTCTTTGATAACGATAAAAAGATATGTGACTATACAAAGGAAGAGTTAGATAAATTTCTACATGGCGCCCCTGAAAAAATAAAGTTGGTAGAGGGTGGAAATATGAATATAACTTATGAAGGGCTCATTGTAAAGTTTAATAGGTTGTATTTAAAGAAGGATGGAGATATGTCCGAGGCTTCCATGAAAAAGTTAAGTAGCTTATTATTTGAAGGAAAGTGCCCACTTTGTGGTGGTAAAAGGCTCAATAAGGAAGCCTTAAAGCCTTTAATTAAAGGGTATAATATATGGGATTTTTTATCCATGCAAATCGATGAACTCGTAAAAGTAATTAATGATATTGACGTTAAGAAAGCTCAGCCAGTAATTGAAAGTATAAAGGAAAAGCTCAATAATATCATAGATATAGGCCTTGGGTATTTAACTTTAGACAGGGAGACATCCACGCTTTCAGGTGGCGAGTCTCAACGTATAAAAATGGTTAAGCATTTAAATAGCAGTCTATCAGATTTGATGTATATCTTTGATGAACCTAGCATTGGGCTCCATCCTAGGGATGTCCACAGGTTAAATGAACTTTTAGTTAAACTCAGGGATAAGGGAAACACAGTGCTTGTAGTTGAGCATGACCCCGATGTTATTCAGATTGCAGATTATATTGTCGATGTTGGACCCTTAGCAGGTACAAAAGGAGGGAGTATAGTTTATGAGGGCAACTATGATGAACTATTGACCTCAGGCACACTAACAGGAAATGCTTTACGTAAGAGTCTTCAAATAAAGAAGGAACCAAGAAAGCATAAGGGATATTTAGAAGTTAATAATTGTTGCTTGAATAATTTGAGAAATGTGTCAACTAAAATTCCAAAAGGTGTTTTAACTGTTGTTACTGGGGTTGCAGGCTCTGGCAAGAGTACACTTATGAAACATGAATTTTTAAGACAAAACAAAGATGCAGTTCTAATTGACCAGAGTGCTGTTTCAGCAAATTCTAGATCCAATATAGCTACTTACAGCGGCATAATGGATAACATAAGAAAAGCTTTTGCCAAGGAGAATGGGGTAAGCGCATCTTTCTTTAGCTCTAACTCGGAAGGGGCTTGCGAAAATTGCAATGGCCTTGGAGTTATTGAAACAGAACTTGCCTTTATGGAAAGTTCTAAAAATACATGCGAAGTTTGTGAAGGAAAGAGATTTAAAAAGGAAGTATTAGAATACACTTTTAAAAAGAAAAACATTGTTGAGGTTCTCGAAATGTCAGTTTCACAAGCTTTAGTATTTTTCAATGAAAAACAAATAAAAACAAAGCTTAAGTCCATAGAAGAAATGGGAATAGGCTACTTAACTCTCGGACAGTCCCTGGATACACTATCAGGTGGGGAATGTCAAAGGCTAAAACTTGCTAATGAAATGCATAAAGATAGTTTAGTGTATGTTATGGATGAACCGTCTACGGGACTTCATATGGCAGATATAGAAAACTTTATAGGTATTGTTGAAAGGATTGTGGATAACGGAAATACAGTTATTATAATAGAGCATAACATTGAAATTATAAGAAGTGCAGATTGGATCATTGACCTTGGACCAGAGGGCGGATCCAAGGGTGGAGAGATAATATTTGAAGGGACTCCAAAGCAATTAGCTAACTGTAAAACATCATTAACAGCCCAATATATTTAGTTTATTAGTGTGAAAGTATTTAATTTATAAGATTTTAATTAATGTACATCATTAATGGAATATTTATCTTCAAATTAGTATTGTATGGATATAGATTTTGTGATAAAAGTATTTTTATTTAGTAAAAGTGTAAAGTTTGAAAACTTTACACTTTTATACTTTATCATAACTCATTCTTAAAGAAGAATTAGTTTGACAAAAACATTTATTGGTTTTAGAGTGAGTATATATTCACTTAAAAAAGAAGGGGGAATATATTTTTATTATGCCATCTCCAGCCGTTATAACTGGTTTTTTATTTAAGGAAGGAGAATAATCTATGATATCTGAAAGTTGTGAGTTTATGGTAGTTTCGGCGAACAAATAAGGGGAATAAAGATAGGATATCAATAATTATTAAAGTGAAATTTGAATTCCCTTTGAAGAAGTAACAATTAAGCACAATCTTATAAAGATTTGCCATACTTATAAATAACATATTTAATGATTATTTCCCAAAGGCATAAATCATGAGAATTGCACAACCCCCCCCTTAGTTTTAGGGGGGGTATTTTATGTGCAAAATACTCATGCTTTTTTCTCATCTTTAAGTCTGGCCAGCTTTCTTACCATCACTTAATATTTTGCTGCTGTAATTAATTTATCTTTTCAATGGTCACAGGTGTGGCCTTTCAAACCAATCCTTGGATAGTTGATTTTCAGATGTGATAGACGCTTACCCGAGTTGTAAAGCTCTAATATTGTATGTTATAAGTCATTGGTATATGTTGTAAACTTCTTTATACAGAAAATCTTCCTAAAAGGAGTAAAGTACATTTAAAGATATTACATAAAACTATTGGTTTACATAAAATTGAAACAAATGTATAATATTACTGTAAATTGTAAAAAATTACTGAAAATTGTAGAATGTTGAGGTGTCCGAGATGCTCTTAAAGAGAAAAAGTGCTTTCTTCTCTTATTATTTAAAGCCTTATAAATACGAATTTGATGAGACAATAACAAATATAAATCTTAAAAGATCTCAAGTATTAACCATTGTATTATTTATAGTTAATGCTTTACTATTAGTTTTGGATTTGCTTATATACAAATCAATGAGGAGTGTAGTTCCTGCATATTCCTATTTATATTATGCACATTTAATTGTCATGCCTTTTCTCATGGTTTTCTTAGGGTTAGGCATCTTTATAAAAAAACAAAATAATTCTGTTTGTAAAAAAGTTTTTATATACTCTTTAATCTTCATAACTATGATATGGTGTAGCTTCATAGGAATAAACTCCATATATATTACTGGAGGAATATCTGCGTATATTATCTGTATGTTTTCTTTTGCTACATGCTTTCTTATCCGCCCACTGAAAACATTTTTTATCTACTCAATTTCATTAGTTTTTTTCATATATGGACTAATATTGAGTGTTGATACAGTGCAAGTTTTATACAGCACTATGGTGAATGTATTAATTACAGTTGTTTTAGCGCAAATAATCTCATCCTTAAACTATGCTTCCTATTGTAAGGATTTCTTAAACAAAAAACGTATTGTGGAAAGCAAACAGATGCTAGAAGCTGTAAATGCAAAATTACAGGAGTACGAGAAAACTAGAACTGACTTCTTTGCAAATATTTCTCATGAACTGAGAACACCTCTAAATGTTATATACACTGCTGAACAAATGCTTGATAATAGCATGAAAGGTAGTAGCTTAGATAGAAATCAAATCAATAAATATTTTAAAATGATAAAGCAAAATACTTACAGGCTGCTGAGGCTAATTAATAACCTAATAGATATTACAAAAATTGATGGGGCTAGTTTTAAAATAAAATTGATAAATTTTGATATAGTAAAAACAGTGGAGGATATTAGTATTTCTGTTGCAGAGTTTATTGAACATAATGGAATAACATTAACTTTTGATACAGAAATAGAAGAAAAAATTATAGCTTGTGATCCTGATAGTATCGAAAGAATTATCTTAAATCTTTTAGCTAATGCCGTAAAGTATGGGAAAGAAAGCGGCTCTATATTTGTTGATATATTTTTAGAGAAAAATTATGTTTGTATTTCAGTTAAAGACACTGGTATAGGAATACCCGAGGATATGTGTAATTTGATTTTTGATAGGTTTACGCAGGTGGATACTTCATTAAAAAGAAGTAATGAAGGAAGTGGTATTGGACTAGCATTAGTAAAGTCCTTGGTGGAAATGCATGGAGGTAATATCTCAGTAAAAAGTAAACTTGGAGAGGGGAGCGAGTTCATAATTAGGCTTCCTGATATAATGATTCCTGAGAGTAATGAACAGATTTGCTCATCTCTATTAGATGAAAAAAATATAAATAGGATAAATATCGAGTTCTCAGATATCTATCTATAGAAATCATGGCTTTTTTATATTTCGTTTTCTTCTTCAAGCATTGACATCTTTTTTATTATGGTGTGGTATTTTGCTGTTGCAACTACTTTGTCTTTTCCAATGGTCACAGGCATTGCCCTTAAAATCCATTCAGGTTAAAAATAATTTTAAAAAATAAAGTATGCCCCATAAGGGGCATACTTTATCTATATAATAACCCATGGAAAAGAAAAAGTCTATTATTTTATTTGTTTTTACCTTATAATTTCTATTGTCGCGACAATAGAAGATTTAGTGAGGAGAATAATTATGAATAAGAAGAAGATAGCAAATATTCCATTTGGTCCATACATTACGGTTTTAGCAGGATCAACTGTTAATGGAAAACCTAACTACACAACTATTGGCGCATACGGAGTTGTAAGTCAAAAACCTGTACTATATATTTCGTTGAAAAACTCTCATTGTACAACTACTGGAGTATTAGAAAATGGATTTTTCACTGTAAATATTCCATCATCTGAGACAGTTGAAAAAACTGATTATTGCGGCACTGTTTCTGGTAATAAAGTAGATAAATCAGAGATTTTTGAATCCTTTTATGATGAAGCAGGAAATGCACCAATGATAAAAGAGTGTCCTGTAAATTATCTGTGTAAGGTAATACAAACCATACCAGTATTTGATTTCACAATGTTTCTAGGTGAAATTGTTGCTGCATACGGAGATGAAGAGTGTCTAGAAAATGGAAGACCTAATGCACTGAAAGTTAAACCAACAGTATTAATGGACTCAGGATATTTTGATTTGAATAATAGGGTAGGGTCCATATTCAAGGCATGTAAGGGTAGTAGATAAAAGATGATTTGATAAGAATACAGTACTTACTTATTGAATAATTTTTATACCTGAATAAATATATTTTTATAAAGTAAGTATAATAAAGATACGTTTTTTTGTTCTAAGCTTCTGTTATAGTAGAAGTAATAATTAATGGAGGTAACGCAATGGATATAGTAAAAAATAATATACCAAAATACATTGTAGAAAGTAATGGAATATTTATTACAACTGGGATAATGGCATCTGGAAAATCCACAGTAGCTATGATTTTGAAAGACATAAGCTAATAAGAAAAATATAAAAAGCTAAAAGGAGTGAGTACTTTATGATAGGACCAGATAGGAAAAAGCTATACCCAAACGAAAATATTAAAACAGTTTGCTACATAAGTAATTTACCTAAAAGAACAAATGTAGAAATCGGAGAATATACTTATTATAGTGATAATAAAAAGTCTCCAGAGAAATTCTATGACAATATAGAACATCATTATGAATTTCTAGGAGATAAGTTAATAATAGGTAAATTTTGCGCAATAGCAGAGGGTGTTAAGTTTATTATGAACGGAGCAAATCATAGAATGGATGGTATAACAACTTACCCATTTAATATATTTGGTGGAGGCTGGGAGAAGGTTACTCCTACAATAGAACAGTTACCCCTTAAGGGTGATACGGTAATTGGAAATGATGTTTGGATAGGTGAAAATGTAACCATTATGCCTGGTGTTAAAGTTGGTGATGGTGCCATTATTGCTACTAACTCAACTGTAGTAAAAAATATTGAACCATATTCAATATATGGTGGCAATCCAGCTAAACTTATTAAGAAACGTTTTAGTGAAGAAAAAATAGAATTATTACTAAAGCTTAAATGGTGGAATTGGGACGAAAAGAAGATATTCAATAATCTTGAAAAGCTTACATCTGAAGCTGGTTTAGAAGAGTTAATGGAGTAATATTTTATTATATTTATATTCTAAGGCCTCCTTGAATTCAAGGAGGCTTTTTTCATGAAATGAATTACGTGCACATTTTAATATAATATATGAAAAACTATGTTGAGTGTGTTGATAAGATAAGAAAGAAATGAGCTGATGTTAAAGTTTTTGCTTTTTTAGAGCAAATAACATATTTGGAAGCTCTCATAAAAATCAAACAAACATATTAACAATCTAAAAAGTGTGCTTTTCTTTTATATGGAAATAAAGAATATTAAAACTCTCCACTATACTACCAGAGTTTTTGGGGTATGCTATAATGATAAATACAATTTGGTGATACAAGGATGGAGGTATCAAATGAGAAACTATAGTACTTCTGAAGTTGCTAAATTAATGGGGGTACATCCTAATACTATTATGTTATATGAAAAATGGGGCTATATTATTTCTGTGGAAAGAAAAGAGAATGGTTATAGGATTTATACCGAAGCACATCTAGATCAGATTAAACTTATAAGAATTGCTTTAAAAGGCGAATTAATTAAATGCTACATGAAGTTTGAAGTTCAAAATATTATAAGAAGTGCAGCTCAAGGAGAGTTAGTAAAGGCATTAGAGTTAAGTAAGGAGTATTTAGCACATATAAAAAAGGAAAAGAATAGTGAACTTAAGGTTATGAAAGTAATCGAGGAAATATTAAAGAGTGACTTGCCGGAGGAAAGGAATACTTCATTAAAAAGAAATGAAGTAGCAAAGCTACTTGGGGTGTCAATAAATGTAATTATAAACTGGGAGAGAAATGGATTTATTGAAGTGCCAAGAACCAAAAATGGTTATCGAACTTATGGACAGGATGAAATAAAATTACTTAGAGTTATTAAAGCTTTGAGGAAGGAAAACTACTGCACTCAGTGCATATCCAGGATGGTAAAAAAGCTCAAGGCTAAAAATGAGGAAAAGGATATATTTTTATATGAAGAAAAAAATGGCGCGGGTCACTGGCTGTTGTCTTCACTTCCTGAAGCTGAGAGCAATGCAAAGGAATTGATTAGTTATATAAGAGAATTAATAATTAAGCGAAAAGGTTAAAGTGAAGGTATGAAAAGGGAACAAGCTTTTTCCAGCGTGTTTTGTCGGCATAAGTTGTAGTGTTGGTAGCTATGCCAATGTGAGCCTAACATGTGATGGCGTAGGTATTGCATATAAAATTAATCTTGTATTATAAAAGTATAATGTTTCATTTTATCTTCCCTCAAACCTCATAAGCAAAAGGGCCCATAGTGAAGAGATTTTACCTATGAGGTTTTGGAGAATTCTTGATAGTGGACTGAATACTAGTAGAATATTTAAGTACCCTTTTAGCTATATAAGTAATCCAGCAATAATTAAAAGCTGTGCTGCAATATAAGTTTCCATTACAGTTGCGCCATTATTCTTTCTTTCCATTGAAAACATATCAAAAGCTAATATGGAATCAGAAATTAAAAAACATAATGATCCTAAGAAGGTTAAAATGAAGGATAAGAGGGAAGCAGACCAAATACGTGAAAAACTCATAAAGCTCATGATACAGAGAATACACATATAAAATACTGTTGGTAATTTCATGGATTCCATTGTAGATATAAGTTTTTTAAACATTAGAAAAGATATACTAGCATAGGGAAGTAAAAATAATAGAAACCATAGGGGAATAGATTTTACCATATATGAATCTGATATAAACACATAAATATAAAATATATGACCGATTAGAAAGGATATAATGCCAGCAAGAACATAGTGCTTCTTATGATTGTTTAATAAAAATACATCCCCAAGAAATCCAAAGCTTAAGCCTAGTACAATGTAGTAATTTATATGAGATGCATTTGATAAATATATGATAGTAAGAAGTGGCATTAGAAATGGTTTAGTAAAAGCAATTCCTTTTTTTTTATTGTTTTTTTCATAAAGAATATTTAGAACACATAAGGATGAAAATAGTATAAGTAAGGTTATTTTCATTATCATAATTTTATTACACTCCTATCTAAGCAGTAAAATTAATTTATAAAACCACTGCTATTAAATTTTATGATAGGATATTATGAAATATTAATTTATTGTCCCATATATATTAGTATAATGTATTATCAAATAAAATTTTAAAAAGAATATTTTAGTTTCTAATAGCAGTGCAAGCTGTAGTAGCTAATCCTTAAAGGTCTGCTTTCAAAAGGGGAAAGGGTGTAGATTTACATAAAAATTACATAAAGCTACAAGCAGTTATGTAGAAAATAGAATGAATGGGGGAAAATAAAGTTTATGAAATCTCTAATTATATATTGTTCTAGCTACAAAGGTAATACTGAAAAAATAGCAGAGGTATTTGCAAAAATAACTAAAGCTGAGTTAATAAATCTAAAAAATTGTAAAGATATTAAAATTGAAGAGTATGATTTAATTGGATTTGGAGCTGGAGTATATAAAGAAAGTATGTCACCACAGTTATTAAGTTATGTAGATAAATTAAACTTAAAAAATAAAAAGGTTTTTGTATTTTCAACAAGTGGAGTTGGCTTAACCTTTTACAATAAAAAACTAATTAAGCTTTTAACATCAAAAGGAGCAATATGTAAGGGCAGCTTTGCTTGTAAAGGAAGTTTTGTTAGCAAAGATTTTAGCAATAATAAAATCTTTGAAATTATGAGCAAGTTTGCAAAGGGGCATCCAAATTATAAAGATTTTGAAAGAGCAGAAAACTTCATAAAAACAGTAATGCTATAGACAATATTGTAGTTCACTGCGAAAAGGAATAATATTTTTTTCAAAAACATGATTTTAGTATACTCTCTTTGTGGGAGACAGTTAAAATAAAATTATTTTCATAAGTAGGAGTATATATTTACAAATATAAAAGAAAAAAATATAAAGAATAAAGAAAAGGATAATGAAATAGTTATCACATTATCCTTTTTATATATTTTAATATTATTGAATTTAATTTAAATTCTCCGTTAGGAGATAGTCCTGAACTTTATCTCATTACAAAGTTTTCAATAAATTTATCTACTCCTCTGTTTCTATCCTTGTTCTTCTCATACATGCTTTTCTATCCATAACTTTACTACCTAAAAATAAGTAGAATTATTTTTAAGAATGTTTATAAACAACACGATTTTTACCACTTCTTTTGGCTTCATAAAGTAGCTGGTCCACTGAAATAAACAGCTTGTCAGTGCTCATGTTACATTTTTTCATCATCCCAATGCTTACTGTGGTTTTTAAGCCAGCATAAGGCCACTCTATGGCTTCCACATCTTGTCGTACTCTTTCAATCACCTTCAGAGCATCATTATCATCTACCTGTTTCAGGATTAAAACAAACTCTTCTCCTCCATATCGGCCTATGACATCTGTTGCTCTAAGAGATTTTTTTATTGCGTTTACAATACCAACAATTACTTCATCTCCAACAGCATGTCCATAAGTGTCATTGATTTGCTTAAAATCATCTATATCTATAATAGCAATTTTGTTTTCAGCCATAAGCTCGGTTTCCATTATTTCAACAATTCTGCCTCTGTTATAAACTTGTGTCAGGCTATCGGTAATAGACTGAAGGTAGATACGTTTTTTTAGAGTTACAATTCGTCTGTATTCCATAGCAATGAAAAATAAGCCAACAGCTAATAATGCAATGAAAAATAGAGAGGTATTTAATGCTTTTTTCTGCATTATAATTTTTTCTTCACTCATAATTTTAAGCTTATTTAACATGTCTATCTTTTCTTTTAGTTGCTCTTCACCAAGACTCTTTACTTCTGTAATATTATTTTCATTTTTCTTTAGAAACTCTTTTTTTTCCCATTGTCTAGCTTGGTTAACATAAAGCTGTGAAGATTTTTCATATTCTCCTATTTCATGATAGGCTAATGCTAGCTTTAGTTTGTAACTCTGGTAGGGGTCAATTTGTGTATCTATATGTTTTATTTTCTTAGCTATTTCTAGACCTTTTTCATAGTTTATTATCGTTTCTGGTAGCATTTTATAATTTTTATATATTTCCGCATTCCATGCATAAAGGTTTATCAGAAGTTCCTTGTTAAATGCAATGTACTTCTGAGAAGATTCAAGCAATTCTGTGGATTTTTGGAGGGTGAGATCTCTTGGCTTACCTTCTATACTGTCTATTATAAGAGGCATTGCTTTACTAATGAAGTTCATTGACCTTACCATTCGATTATTGGAATCAAGCGTTGCTAATTGTTCTTGAACATTTTTAAAATATCCTCTAGATGCTTCATAATTCTTCTGGGAGTAGGTAAGCTCTCCCATCATGTTATAAAACTGGGCAATGGCTATTTTATTGTTTGTGTTAAATGCTTTAGTAGCCCCCATATCAAGATATTCTATAACTTTTGAATCATCAAAAATATAGTAATGTCCATAGGCTATGCTGTAAGCACCTTCAATGATCATATCCGGTTGATTATTTTTCTGTCCTAACTGCAACAGTCTACTACCATAGTCAATTAACATAGCAATATCGCCATAACAGTTATTTAGGTCAATGAGGCCTCTAATTGCAAGACCTTCTTCTTGTGGATTACCACTATTTTCAGCCTGTTCTAGGGACAGTCTAAATTGCTCCTCTGCCATTTTATAGTCAGAGTCCACAACATAAGATTTTACAGCGCTTATGTAATAATAGTAGAAGGGTTTATTTTCTTTCATGTATTTCTTATTTTTTTCCAATAAAGATACTAAACTTTCTATGCCAGTATCTGTCTCTATTAAGCTCTTTACAACATCTACAGATAAAGTGGTGTTTTCGTCAGCTGCAAATACATCTAAATTTAAAAATAGAGAAATCAGCATAAGAACAATGAGAATCTTCTTCATTGGTTTAGTTAGCAAACTCCTATGACTTTCACCCATATGTATTGTCCCCTTCCAATAAAAATAAATTTTATGATTATACTGTTTAGTGCAGATATCCATTTGAATACCTTAAGACGGAGTAAGTTATCAAAGGTGGTATTGATAATTTCTATTTTGTAGTTCTTATCTATTAAATAAAACATCTAATACTATAATTATACAATAAAATTACTTTTTTATATAAGAAAACACTAAATTTATTTATAAATTCAAGTTAAATTAAACAAAGGTTTTAGAGGTTTTGATTTTATGTCATTTTATGTAGTATGGAGTGATTCATTGAGAAGTAAAGGAGTAAAAGTTTAGGTGGTAACTTTCAGATAGACTTATAGGAGACAAATTAGCTGCATTTTAAAAAGATAATCTTTTCTTTCCGCTAGTAATTTTGATTCAGCAGATTCTACAAATTCTCTACCAACAAATACATTAATAATTTTGCAAAATTATATTTCTTAAAATCGTATTGCATACAATTAAAAGTATGTTATAATTAGTTATAGTAAATAAACTAAAAGCTTTAATGACAGCATGTAAAATATAAAATTATAAATAAGAAGGAGACTGTACAATGTCAATCTATGATATTCAATTAAAAACAATTGATGAAGAAATTATCAGCTTAAGAAAATATGAAGGAAAAGTATTGCTAATTGTTAATGTTGCCAGTAAGTGAGGCTTTACACCGCAATATAATGAGCTGGAAGCTCTGTACAAAAAATTTGGCAATGAAAAGTTTGAAATTTTAGGATTTCCTTGTAATCAATTTGGAAGTCAAGAACCAGGAGGAAATCAGGAAATAAAAAGTTTCTGTAAATCTAGCTTTGGAGTTGAGTTTCCAATGTTTGAAAAAGTGGATGTGAAAGGCCCTAATGCACATCCTTTATTCAAGCATCTATGTGAGGAAAAAAAAGGATTATTTGGTGATACAATAAAGTGGAACTTTACAAAGTTTCTTGTTGATGGATCAGGTAAGGTTGTAGATAGATTTGCACCAGCTACAGCACCTTTAAAGCTTGAGAAAAAGATTGAAGAGCTTATTAAGAGTATTTAGACTTAAAAAAGAAAGTCTAGTCCAAGGGTTATTATAAGCATGGACTAGACTTATATTTATTTTTAAATTTAGTGCTTGCTAAAGTTTTGTAATAAAATAATCTTTTTTATTCACACTCTAAATGACTTAAGAGAACCAAGGTAGCTTTATATAAGATGAATGTAAACTTTTATTCCCTCTAAATTAAATTGTAACGTTTTAGCAACTCAGGAATAACTGTTTTAGATGCCATTTGCATAACTCTTCCATCAAGTAAGCTAGGTGGTATTGGAAGGTGTAGGTCAGTAAGTTTTTTACCATCTAACATTTTTGAAGTAGAGTCTAATAGTACTCTAATATCGTAACAAGAACCAAATACTTCTGGTACTCCACGGTCTACATCAAGTAGGGTATAGACAGCTTCCATTGCTGTCCTTACAGAATACTCTGTTGTAAATACTGTATCACGTACTGTATCAGCAAATTGACCTATAAAGGCAAAGTTTACACTTCCCTCAGGAACAACCTTAGGTCTGTCACCTTTAGCTCTTGGCATGAAGAATGCAGTTATATATGGCATCATACATGGAATGCAATGAGCTGATTTTGTTGCTAGTTCATGGATTTCAGCTTCAGGTACTCCTAAATGATATAACCATTCTTCTGTAATTTCTATTCCTGTACATTCTCTCATTGGTTTCTTAATATAGTTACCAGGAACATCTACAAATAATCCATATACCCAAACTACAAGTTGATCCTTAGGTTGGCTTTTAAAGTGTGGTTGACGATTTAAAGTATAACTCATTAACCAATTTGAATCTTTAACAGTTATTATACCACCAGTAACAACTTTTCCACTGAAAGGATCTCTCTTACAGATTTTTTCTATATATGGTGGGATTTTTTCATCTAAGGTAGTAACTGTTGCTGATTCCCAAGTGGTTGCTTGTTTATTTCCACAGAATTTATCAGGTTGACCAAAGGCTGGATCTTGATTAGAAATATTTTTCCAAAGTTCCCAGCAGCCGCCAACAGAATCATTAAATATTGGAGCATTATTGTCATCACCTAGTGTAGAATTTTCTGTACAGCTTCCATTTGTAATAAATACTAAATCATCCTCTAAAAGATCAATATAGTCTTCTTTTCCACCATGCTCACAAATTATTTTAGTTGCAACCTTTTTACTATTATTTATATCAAAAATAACATTGGTTACTTTAGTATCATATTGGAAATGAACACCGTGTTCTTCAAGGTATTTTATCATTGGAAGAATTAAGGATTCATATTGATTGTATTTAGTAAACTTCAGTGCTGAAAAGTCAGGAAGTCCTCCAATATGATGAATAAATCTTTGGATATAAAGCTTCATTTCTAAAGCACTATGCCAATCCTCGAAAGCAAACATTGTTCTCCAATATAACCAGAAGTTAGAAGCGAAAAACTCCTCTGTAAATACATCAGTAATCTTTTTATCATATAAGTCCTCATCACGACTCATGAATAAGCTTACTATCTCCATCGAAGCTTTTGGAGTTAAAGTGAATTTGCCATCAGTATGAGCATCTTCACCTCTATTTACAGTAGCTCTCATAAGTGAGTAGTTTGGATCTTTCTTATTTAGCCAGTAAAATTCATCAAGGACTGAAGCATCTTCAGTTTCAAGAGAAGGGATGGAGCGGAATAAATCCCATAAACATTCAAAATGGTTCTCCATTTCACGTCCCCCTCTGATTATAAACCCTTTTGAAGGGTCATTGATACCATCACAGGCACCCCCAGCAATGTTAAGCTCTTCTAGGATGTGAATATGTTCACCTTTCATTTGACCATCACGGACTAAAAAACAAGCTGCAGCTAGTGATGCAAGTCCTGAACCAACAAGATATGCTGATTTTTTATCTACATTAGCTGGTTTTTGTGGACGAGCAAATGCCTCATAATTTCCATTACTATAATACATTATAAATACCCCCTAAGTTTTATATTTACTTCATGTATATATAATAGAAATTTTTAGAGGCAGGAGCAATAGACAATACCAGGGCCTTGTTCAGAGTTTTGGCATAAAGTCGATATTGTAAAAACTTTATACACAAGACACTGTTTGTCTAAATATTAGTATGAGCTTTGAAGTTTTCAAGAGATTTCATAATATCCCCATGAGTTACAATGCTTACTCGTTCAATGATAGTAGAAGGATTTTCCTTCATCCCCCTACCAATCCATTCAAGCATGAGCCCTACAAAAGCATACTTATAAAAATCAGCAATAAATGCTTTATCTTCTTCTCTTACATTCATCCCGACTGCTTTTTCTTCAATAACTCCAATTAAAAGATTATAAGTCTCATTATAAAGATAATTTTCTAGGTGCTCTCTGCTAAGGGAATGATAAGTATTTTTTACAAAAGATTTGTTCTCAAGTACATATTTAAAAATATTCATGAACCCCTGTTGCCAGGTGTCGTAAGTTTTCTTATCACCAAGGGCTTTTGATGCTTCCACGGTGTAAATCCATTCAACAAGGTCATATATATCCTTAAAATGATAATAGAAGGTTTGTCTATTAACTTCACAGTCCTCAACAATATCAATGACAGTAATTTTATCCATAGATTTCTGGGATAACAATTTTTTTAGCGAGGCAGCCAGCGCCTTTTTAGTTGTTTGTGCCATAAGCATTCCTCCATTTTAGGTTGAATAAGTTAAAATTCATTATATTATACGTAAAAGTTATTTCTACCTTTAAGGATTTTGTAGAAGTTATTTTTCATAAAGAAACGGATAAGCTTAAATATAGTACCCAATATTTATATATTTATCATAGAAATAGTCCTTGAGTAATCAACAATAGATTATATAGTTTGAGTTTGTTTATATATATTATATAGTTTTTGCAAATTTCTAGCCACATAATTGAAGACTGGCCCTTTTAATATCATTTATTTTCAATAGTAATATCCATATAGAATAATAAAACACTAGACACATTTTGTGCGGATAAATCTAAGGTTTTGCATGTGTAATCTCTTTATATTTAATAATATACTTTTAAAAAATTCCCCTGATTAATTAACAGAATTTAGATTAAACTTAATAGCGTTTTAAGGTTATTTAAAAATGTTACTTATAAACATTATACTCTACTATAGGTATATTCAATTGATAAAATTTATCTATCCTAAATCATTATTAGACTGCCTTAAGTTCAGGGGATACAATAGGAGTAATTATGTTTTAATTTATATATTTAGCATGGTTATGAAATCTTCTTAAGTATATGCTATGAAGTAAATTTAGTAGGGAGGGGTTTGATGAGTATAAATATAAATATTATTTCAGGGTTTTTAGGCTGTGGAAAGACAACATTTTTAAATAAGGTAATTCCAATTATGCAAGGAAAAAATGCTTTAATTGAAAATGAGTTTGGTAATATTGGCATTGATGGAGATTTAATAAATCACAGCCTTCCAATAAAAGAGATTTATTCTGGATGTATCTGTTGTACAGTGGCAGGAAATTTTAAAAGGGCCTTTGAAGAGTTAGCCTTAGAATATAAACCAGATAACATATTTATCGAACCTTCTGGTGTAGGCAGTTTATCAGAGATACTAAAGGTTTGCAATAAAGTTTCTTTAAACTCAGCTTTAAATGTAAAGGTTAAGAATGTAATTACTATTGTAGATGTGAGTGCCTTTAAGGATTACTGCGAGATTTTTGGAAGTTTTTACTTAGACCAAATCGAAAATGCACACATGATTTTTTTAAGTCATTTAGACAATCTAGTGAATAATGAAATTGAAGATATTATTAAGAGAATAAGTTTAGTAAATCCTAAAGCTACTATTTTTAAAGAACCATGGATTTCCCTATCAGGGGAAGAAATTATTGAAACAATAAATAGTATGGAATCCTATGAAAATCAGCTAAAGGATAAACCTGCCTTTCTGGCGGCAAATAAGAGGTTCGAAACTTTTTCTATAGATAAGCTAAGAAACTTTTCAAAAGAAGAAATAGATAAAATATTAATTTCTTTAAATCAAGAGGAATATGGTTTTATTGTTAGAGCCAAAGGAATTATTCAGCTCACTACAAAAGAGTTAGTTTACTTTGACTATACTCCACACCATTATCATTGGGAGTACTTAAATACTATGAAAACAACAAAAGTAACTGTAATTGGAACTAACCTACAGAAAAATAAAATATTGAGAAAGTTTGTTAATAAGTTGGAGGGAGTACCATGGGCAAAATAATTGACTATAAATGTACATATGGTAATGAACAGGGAATTAGTAAAGAAGTTATTGAAAAAACAAGTTTGAAATTTCCTGATGCTTATAAAAACTGGGATAGTATGGTGTTACTTGCCAAAGAGTTTAAAAATTACTATAAGGCAAACCTTTGTGAATTACCCTTTTGTCATACTGTAGAAGGTGAGGCACTTGGTGGGAAGGTTAATCTTGGAGATGAGAACATAGGACCAAGAGCAAAGGAGTATATTTGTACAACTACAGAAGAACTGTTGGCTTTGCCAAAAATTGATTTTTCAACAGGAAGAATTTCAGAAGTATTAAAGGCCTGTAAATCATTAAGAGAACAAGGAGAAAATGTAGTTTTAAATGTTTCAGGCCCTTTTACAATTATGAATGTTTTAATTGAACCAACAGTTGTTTTTAAAACCTTCAGGAAGAATCCAGAGTTAATTAGGGAAGTTTTTGATAAATTTCAACATGAAATAATTGGATTTATACAAGAAGCGCAAAAATCAGGTGTAAACATCATCAGCTATGCTGATTCTTCAGGAGGGTTAAATATCCTTGGACCTAAATTTGCAGAACAAGTAGTAGAAATGTTTACTTATCCTTTATTAAAAAGAATAGATAAAATTATAGATAAAGAAATGGTAGTAGTACTTTGTCCAAAAACTACTTTTGCCTTACTAGGGACAGATAAAGCTATATGGAAGGATGTTTCCATAGGAGCACCTACAAATTATGAGGAAGGATGCATAAAGGCTATTGGCTTAGCAAAATTTATTGGTCAAACATGCATGAAGAATAAGGAGTTTCAGTTAAAAGAGGGAATTATTAAAGCTATCCAATTGCTTTAAATAAAATAATAGGTCTAAAAAAGAAAAAGGAGATGGTTGTATGCATAAGGATGATAAAATGACTCCAATTGAAAGGTTAACTGCCTTTATGACAGGAAAACCTATGGACAGAATAATGGCAATGCCTGTAGCTTGCTCTATGTCAGGACTAGCGTTAGGTATGACCCATAAAGAAAAAAGAAGCAGTGCTTTAAATGAAGCTAAAGCACAAATGGCTTGTTATGAAAGGTTTGGAAATGATTTATTAGTAGTTGAGTATGGATTACATGGTGTTGGTATGGCACTAGGAAGTAATATGAATGATCCAGAGAATGATGTGCCAGCCATTATAAAATATGTTTTAGAAGACCTGAATGATGTAGATAAGCTTGATATATCAAAGTTAGAACTGAAAAATGATAAAGCCTTTCAATTACATATTGAGGCTGCAGAAATATTAATTGAAAAATTAGGAAAAGAAGTTCCAACAGGAGTTTTGATATCGGGACCTTTTACTGCAGCGGCAAGTATTTATAAAACTGAAAATCTTTTAAGAGCAACTAGAAAAAATCCAGAGAAGGTGCATGAGTTAGTTAAGTTCTGTACAGAAGCATTAAAGATGATATATAGAGAATTTATAAAACGTGGAGCCCTTATATTACTTTGTGATCCAATTGCATCTGGAACAATTTTAAATAGAAAACAATATTTAGAATTTGTACTACCTTACACTATAGATTTAATGAAGGATATTCATGAGGCAAAAGGCATGGTTTGTTACCATATTTGTGGAGATACCACATCAATAGTAGGGGATATGGTAAAATCAGGCTGCGATATGTTGAGTATAGATAATAGAGTTGATTTAGAGTATACAAAACAAGTGGTTGGTGATAAGGTTCCTATTCTTGGAAATGTAGACCCAGTGGAGGTTTTAATTTTAGGAAGCACTGAAGAGGTAGATTTAGCAGTAAAAACTTGTTTGCAAAAGGCTTATGACAGTCCTTGTGGCTATATTTTAGCATCAGGCTGTGACCTTTCAGGAAGTGTTCCTTTAGAGAATATTGATCAATTTATGGCCTCAGCTAGAAAATATGGAAAGTGGCCAGTAGATCCCAAAAATTTCATGTAAAAGTGTAAAATATAAGCTTTAAAATTATTTATTTAAATGGAGGGTAAGTAATGACAACATCAAAAGAACAGTTACTAAAAAGATTATCAGATGGTGTAGTAGAAATGGAAGAAGAGGAGGTAATAGAAGCTTGCGGGGAATACCTAGAGGCAAAATATCCAGCCTTTGATGGTATTATGGAAGGACTTGTAGATGGCATGAACCGTGCAAGCCAATTATATGAAGATGAGGAGTATTTTGTAACGGATGTATTACTATGCTCAGATGCAATGTATGAAGGGCTATCTATATTAAGACCACATCTTCCCAAGGAAGAAGAAGGAAACAGCAAGCCCAAGGCAGTAATTGGAGTTGTAGAAGGAGATACTCATGACATTGGAAAGAACCTAGTAAAAATCATGTTAGAAACTGCTGGTTTTGACATGATTGATTTAGGAAGGGATGTTTCACTTCAAAGTTTTGTAGATAAAGCTAAAGAAGTTAATGCCTCTCTTGTGTGTATGTCAACCTTAATGACAACAACTATGGCAGGTATGGGTAAGGTTATTGAATTATTAAAGGAAGCAGGAATTAGAGAAGAAGTTAAAGTGATTATAGGTGGGGGACCAATTTCACAAAAATTTGCAGATACTATAGGTGCAGATGGGTATTCGTCCAATGCAGTGGAGGCAGTAAAGCTTGCAAAAAAATTACTGAATATAGCTTAAAGGGTTGTAGATTGAACCTATAATGCTAAACTATGATGAAGGAAAAGCACAGCTTAATATAACTTAGAAAGAAGGATGTATTATGATATCGCCAAGAGAACGATTAAATAAGGTTTTCAACAAAGAACAAGTTGATAGGCTGCCTTGTATTTGTCCTGGAGGCATGATGAATATGGTTACAACTGAAGTAATCGAGGAACTTGGAATAGATTTTTCAAAGGCTCACAGTAATCCGCAAATCATGGCTGATTTAGCTACTGCAGTATACGAAAAGGGTTGTTTTGAAAATTATGGAGTTCCTTTTTGCATGACCATAGAGGCAGAGGAGTTTGGAGCAGCAGTGAATATGGGAACAAACATATATGAACCTCATGTAGTGGAGTATGCAATAGCTTCAGTAAAGGAATACAACAAACTTCCGGAAATTAATTTTGAAGAAGGAAGAGCTAAAGTAGTTATTGATGCAATTAAATTATTAAAGTCAAAGGATAGCAATGTTCCTATTATAGGAAACTTAACAGGACCAATAAGTACTGCTAGTTCAGTTATGGAGCCAGTAGTATTCTATAAAGAGCTTAGAAAAAGCAATGCAGAAGCTCATAAATATCTTGATTTTGTTACAGAACAATTAATTTCCTTTGCAAAAAAGCAAATAGAAGCGGGCGCAGATATAATTGCTATTTCTGATCCAAGTGGAACTGGTGAAATTTTAGGACCAAAGTTTTTTGATGAATTTGCAGTGAAATACCTTAATAAGCTTGTTGATAGTATACAAGAGGAAAAGGTGAAAACTATTGTGCACATATGTGGACAAATGAAGAGTGTTTATAAAGAAGTGGATAAAATTAAAAGTGATGTGCTAAGCTTCGACTCTATTGTTAGCATAAGTGAAGCAAGAAAAAATCTAGGGGATAGGTTGCTAATGGGTAATGTAAGCACCTATGCAATCGAATTTGGAGAGCCAAATAAGGTTTCTGAGTTAACCCAAAAATGTGTTAGAGATGGAGTAAATATAATATCACCTGCCTGTGGTCTTGGAATGAAATCTCCCTTAACAAATGTTAAAGCAATGCTTGAGAGTTTAAAAAAGGAGATGCTATAATCAATGGCTAAGATTTTTATTAAACAGCTAGGTAAAACCTTTGAATACACGCAAAAGAAAAACTTGCTACAGCTTTTATTAGAAAATGAAATTTTTGTGGATAATCCTTGTAATGGAAAAGGTTCCTGTGGAAAATGTAAAGTTAGACTAGTGGAAGGAAACCTTTCAGAACTTTCATCAACAGAAAGAAAGTTATTAAAAAAAGATGAAATAGAAGCAGGCATAAGGCTGTCTTGTTTAGTAGTACCAGAAGGAGATATTACAATAGAACTTCTGCAAAAGGAAAGAAAGCATAAAATACTTACCACTGGTTACATGCCTAAATTTCAGTTTAAACCAGGAATTTGCAAAAAAAGCTTTCATATAGAAAATCCTACTTTGGAAAACCAAAGTCCTTTTGAAGATTCTTTATGTCAGGTTCTTGGGACTAAAAAGGTTAATTGGCAGTTACTTAGAGACTATGAAAGTAGCTACGGAACTGTAACTGGAGTATTTAATCACTGTGAATTAATTGCTCTTGAACCAGGGGATACTACTGAACTTGTATATGGGATTGCCATTGACATTGGAACCACAACAGTGGTAGCAGCTTTAATAGATATGAACAATGGTGAGGAGCTAGCTACTGCTTCAACAATTAATCCACAAAAGAAGTTTGGGTTAGATGTATTAACTAGAATAACCTATGAATTGGAACATGCAGAAGGGGCTAAAGAAGATTTACAGAAAACTATAGTAGAGGCTATAAATGAATTGATAGAAGAGGTATGCAGTGAAGCAAAAGTAAGAAAAGAAAATATTTATGAAATTTCAGTAGCTGCAAACTGTACTATGATGCATTTTCTATTAGGTATTGATGCAACCTCAATTGGAAAGTCTCCCTATGCTCCAGTATTTGTAAAGGCAAAAAATATACAGGCAAAGGATCTTGGCATTAAAGCTGCAAAGGGGGCATGGGTATATTGCCTTCCTTCTGTATCTTCCTATATTGGAGCAGATATAGTAGCAGGTGCCTATGTTTGTGAATTGCATAAAGCTAAGGAAAACATACTATTTATAGATATAGGAACTAATGGAGAGATAGTTTTATCTAAGGGAGGAAGTTTGCTTTCCTGTTCCTGTGCAGCTGGACCAGCCTTAGAAGGAATGAATATAAGTTCAGGAATGAGAGCAGCAGAGGGAGCCATTGAAGATGTAGTAATTACAGAAAAGGGCATAGAACTTAAGGTTATAGGAGAAGAAGAACCTGTGGGAATATGTGGAAGTGGTATATTAGCTGCAATTAAAGAACTACTTAAAACAGGAATTGTAAAAAAAGATGGGGCATTTATAAAAAAGGAAAACTTAGAAGAAACTGATTATCGATACCCTATGATCCAATTAAACGGGAAGAAAAGAGAGTTTGTTTTAAAAAGCAATCCAGAACAACTGTTAATAACCCAAGGGGATATTAGGCAAGTACAATTAGCTAAAGGAGCTATTTTATCCGGTTTTCATGCCTTATTAAAACAAGCGGACATTGAAATGAAGGAACTACATAAGGTGATGATAGCTGGACAGTTTGGAGCTCACCTGCCAGCAGAAAGTCTTGTAGGTACTGGAATTTTACCAGAAGAGGTAAAGGATAAACTAGTATATGTGGGGAATTCCTCAAAGACTGGAGCATATATGGCACTTATGTCCGTTGATGTTAAGAAAGAGATAGAGGACTTAGCAGGTAAAATGGATTATATGGAGCTTGGAGCCTCAGAGGGCTATGAAAAATTATTTTCACAGTGTCTTATATTTGGAGATAAATAAAAAAAGCATTGCTTGTCATTATAATTGAAACCAATTAGGTTTATAAATATACGATGAATTAAAGTGTTTTTATCTATTAATTACAAGAGAAGGTTTGGAGAAATCCAAACCTTTTTCGTACACATTGAAAATAACTCTCATAAAGTGGAAGTTCACCCTATAATCTTAATTGAATCTTTGACTATAGGGTAAGTTTTAATTCATTATAATATATTAACATACTATAGATTTACTTACTTCATTAACTAAGTTAGAGTTCTAATTTTAGTGAAGAAACTATTTACCTATTTTTATAATAAAATACTGCAAGTTGTGTTCTATCTCTTAAACTTAATTTTTCTAAAATTATAGAAATATTATTTCTAACAGTGCCTTCACTTAAATATAATCTAGTAGCTATTTCTTTGTTACTAAGTCCCTCAGCTACAAGGGTAATTATATCTAATTCCTTTTCAGTAATTCCAGAAGCTGAAAAATCAGTTTTGTTGTTAGTGGAAATTAGGGATGGGATTTTTGAAACAATATCATCACCAAAGACACTTTGCCCCATAAATACAGCTCTAAGAGAAGGTACAATGGATTCAAAGTTCTGCTTTATAATATAGCCCTTAGCACCAATCCTCAATGCTTTAACTATATATTCATTATCTGAAAAAGTGGTGAGAAATAATATTTTTCCCTGTTTATCCTTGGTTAAAATAGATTCTGCGGCCTCAAGCCCCGTCATGGTTTCCATTCTTATATCAATTAACAAAATATCAGGCTTCAAATTATTATAAAGTTCTATAGCTTCTTTACCATTGTGACCAGTGCCTACAACGGAAATATCTTTTTCAGCTTCTAATATGGTTTTAAGAGCTACACATACTAACTTATCATCGTCTACAACAACTACTCTCATATTTTTATTTAATCCTTTCTAAATAATTATTTTTTCGGTATTGAGATGAAAATTCTAAAACCTTTATCTATGCTCACATTAACGTTGCCACCTACTGCATTAACTCTGTCTGTAATATTCTTTAGCCCTATACCATTTTCACTATTACAACTGCAGTTAGAGCCATTATCTTGTATAACCAATTGGTAGAGTGCTGGATGCTCACGAATTGTTAATGATACAGTAGTAGCATTGGAATGTTTTATAATGTTTGATAAAGCTTCTTTGGTAACAGCAATAAAGCAATACTTAATATTATTTTCAAGATTTGCATTCATATCGTATTGGAACTTAATAGGGCAAAATTTAAAATTATCAACTAGTTTTTGTATCTCAGTACCTAGTGTAATTGATTCCTCGTGCAAATTATGAACACTGTTGCGTATGCTATCCATAGCTTCGGACAGTGTGTTTTTCACAAGTGTTAAACTTTCCTTTGTTTCCTCATTTTTATTGATGGCAAGGAGTGCTCCCACTTGTAAAATAGATCTTGAAAGTAAGTGCCCCACGTTATCATGAATATCTCTTGCTATTCTATTTCGTTCTGTTACCGTGGCAAGGTTTATTTCATAATCTTGTTTTTCCATAAGTTCTTTATTTTGCTTTTCAAGCTTTATTCTCATTTCTTTAGTATCATCTTGAAGGTTATGAAAATGTTTTTCAAATTTTTCAAGAGAAACGCTACGATGTTTTAAAGTATAGGTAGCAACAATAACTGGTGCTATTAACCACTTTGAAGTAAATAGGATTTCAGTGGAGTTTATAAAAAGTGGAAGAAAGGAGAATACCCATATCAGTTTTAGCTTTAAAAATATTACATCATAACATATCAGAGGAATAAAGAATAAGAAAGCTGGTTTAAAAAAACAAGCAACCAAATAAGCAGTAAACACTGACAAGGTTATACTGTCATTTTCTAAGTAGCTTAAGAGAGCACTTAAGGCTATAGCAATTAAAATTGGCGCTATCATATATAGGTTATTAGCATTTGGCATATATAGAGTAAAACAAATAATAAAAATAACAAGTTTATCAATTAACCTCTTCATTTTATTTACCAACCTTTTTCAGTAATAGTTATTCCATAGTCTTTAACAGTTAATTTTAAAAATATAGGAAGTTATTCATTTATATATAAATTTTAACACCACATGGCTAGGTCCTCAAGCTGATTATTACATTTGTCATGGGTAACTAGGAGTTTAATCACTAACAAATTACAAATAAATGTATTATGATTAATATATAGACAAGGAAATAATTGCTTTTAGCAAATGATTTCAAAGAATTTTATTGTATTAATAATTGGAGGTATTTATATGGTAATAAAGGTTAAAAACCTAGTAAAAAGATATAATGAGTTAATAGCACTAGATCATTTAAATTTAGAAGTAAATGAAGGGGAGATTTTTGGACTCTTAGGACCAAATGGTTCTGGTAAAACCACTGCAATAAATTGTATTTTATCTTTACTTAAATATGATAAAGGCACTATAGAAATTTATAATAAACCTATGTCACCAGATGCTTACGATATTAAGAGTGACATCGGTATTATCATGCAAAATGTAGCAGTCTTTGAAGAGTTAACAGTTTTTGAAAACATTGATTATTTTTGTGGAATGTATGTTAAAGATAAAAAGAAGCGCCGCCAGTTGGTGGAAGAGGCTATAGATTTTGTTGGGTTAAAAGAATTTAGAAAGTTTTATCCTAAAAAGTTAAGTGGAGGGTTACTACGTAGATTGAATATTGCTTGTGGCATTGCTCATAAGCCAAAGCTAATTATATTAGATGAACCAACAGTTGCTGTTGACCCACAAAGTAGAAATAATATATTAGAAGGAATACAACGCCTTAATAAGGAAGGGGCAACAATTGTGTATACTTCTCACTATATGGAAGAGGTTGAGGAAATCTGCACTCGTATTGCAATTATGGACAAAGGAAAGATAATTGCTACGGGAACTAATGATGAACTTAAAGGTATGATAAACTCTGGGGAAAAGTTAACTATAGAAGTATTCAAAATGGATAATAGCATATTAGAGGGAGTCAAAAATCTTCCTAATATAGTTTCTGCTGAATATAATGAAAACTTACTTGTTGCTAAGTCAAGTAGGGGTAAAAATAATTTAGTTGCTTTACTTGATTATCTAAAATCAAAAAATATTGTAGTTGGAAAGATTTATTCAGAACCACCAACCTTAAATGATGTATTCTTAGAGATAACTGGTAAAGAGCTCAGAGATTAAAGGAGTGATATAATGGTTTTTCATAATTATATATATAGACTTAAATGTATTTTAAGGGACAAGCAAAACATGTTTTGGACTTTATTATTCCCAATACTTTTAGCTACATTGTTTAATATGGCTTTTTCAAATCTTTCAAGTGCTGAAAATTTTTCGGAAATTCAAATTGGCATAATTGAAAATGAGGAATATAAAAGAAATGCGGATTTTATTAAAACTATTGAGTCACTTTCAACGGCAAATACGACCACAGAGAATAGTAAGCTCTTTCATGTGAGTTACACAGCAAAGGAAGAGGCAGATAGACTTCTAGAGGACAATAAAATTGAAGGGTATATATTGTTTGATAATGGGATAAACCTTGTTGTAAAAAATTCAGGTATAAAACAAACTATAATAAAATCCTTCCTAGAAGATTTTAAGCAAACATCCTCTACAGTGGTAACAATTATCAATAAAAATCCTTCTGCTATGGAGAAAGGGCTTTTAAATAGTGTTTCAAATAGAAATGACTATCTTAAGGAAGTTGTAGCAGGCAAAGCTGAACCAAATAATGTTGTAATCTATTTTTACAGTTTAATTGCCATGACTTGCTTATATGGTAGCTTTTGTGGGCTTAAAGAAGTTACTGCCCTACAGGCTAATTTATCCCCACAAGGGGCAAGGGTTAACATGGCACCAACCCATAAATTAAAGGTATTTGTAGCTTCAATGCTTGCAGCAACTACAGTACAGTTAGGAATAATGCTTATTTTGATAGGCTATTTAAATTTTATTCTAAAAGTAAAATTTGGTAGTCAATTAGGATATATAGCATTAACTTGTTTAATTGGAACAATTACAGGGGTTACCTTTGGTACCTGTATTGCTTCAATAATTAAAAAAGGTGAAGGAATTAAAATTGCAATTCTAATCGGTGGTACCATGACAATGTCTTTTTTATCAGGTATGATGAATGACAAAATGAAATATATAATTAGCACTAAGGCGCCAATTATATCTTATCTTAATCCAGTAAATCTAATAACAGATTCATTCTATTCCTTATATTATTATAGTACCTATAAGCAGTTTTTTATAAATATAGCTTTACTTTGTGGCTTCTCTGTAATTTTCAGTACAATTACCTACCTGGTATTAAGGAGGCAGAAATATGCAAGTTTATAAGGCTTTTTTCAAAATAATTTTTAAAAATTTATCTCAAATAATGATTTATGTTGTAGTATTTATATCCTTAGCTATAGCTTTGGCTAATACAAGTAATCAAACTGTAAATACTGATTTCACTGAAACAAAAGTTAATATAGCATTTATAAATTATGATGGAGACTCAAAACTAGTAGAGGGGCTAAAAAATTATCTTGGAAAAAATGGCAAACTCATAGATATTCCAGATGATAATCAAAAGCTTCAAGATGCATTATTTTTCAGGCAAGTAGAATATATAGTTAAAGTACCAGAAGGGTTTACTGAAGAATTGCTAAGTGGTAAAACACCACAAATTGAAAAGACATCTCTACCAGGTTCAACAAGTGGAATATATGTTGATAGTATAATTAATAAATATTTAAATACCGCAAAAATCTACAGTTCCAATATGGAGAATTTATCAGAGGAACAGCTTATAAGTTATGTTGATAATGACTTGTTACAAAGGATTGAAGTGAAGGTAAATAATTCAGAAGAAGAAATTAGTAAAAATGAAAAGCGTGCTTTTTATTTTAATTATATGGCCTATGCATTATTTGCAGTATTAATTTTAGGTGTATGTTCAGTTATGCTTGTGTTTAACAATACAGACTTAAAAAAGAGAAATAATTGCTCACCTATAAAGCTTAGAAATATGAATTATCAAATGATACTAGCAAACTTTAGTTTTGCAATCCTTGCATGGGTAGCTATGATTTCAACAAGCTTTATTATGTATGGTAGCTATATGTTTACCGCAAAAGGCGCACTGTTTTTATTGAACTCCTTTGTGTTTACCCTTGCAGCTTTGAGTGTTAGCTATTTTATTGGTAATATTGTAAAAAGCAAGGGTGCCATGTCAGCAGCGGCAAATGTTTTTTCTTTAGGATCATGTTTTATCAGCGGAGTATTTGTTCCTCAGGAATTGTTAGGTAAAACAGTATTAAAAATAGCATCTTTTACACCAAACTATTGGTATGTTAAATCCAATAATATTATAGCTAACACCGTGAATTTTAATATGGAAAATCTTACACCAGTATTTTTAAATATGCTTATAGTAGTTGGCTTTGCTGTGGCTATACTTTCCGTAACTCTTGTAATAATCAAGCAACAAAGAGTTAGTAGTTAAACTGTAGTAATATTATTCATTTAAAATCAACACCCATCTAAGTAATATTTAAAGCATCTATCTGTAAACAAAAATAGACCTCCTTTGGTTTCTATGTAGTTTGCTAACCGCATCAGAATCAAAGGAGGTCATTAAGTTTTGATAAATCTAGATTATAAAAATAGTTTTAAAGCTATTGCATATTTGATGGTGGGTCTATAGAATCTGATTTAGCTCCAAAGCCAAAAATTTCTTGCTTTTGCATAATAAATACGGCCATTAAACCAGGAATTATTAGGTTTAAAAGCACTGATAGGCTGAATCCACTCATAACAATTGAATAAATAATGCTGATAACTATACAAGTAAAATAAGTATATACACCTAAAGATTTTCTACACAATATTAATATTATTCCTACTACAACTAAAATAGATAGTGCTAAACTTATTACTAATTGACTTGTGGTAAGGGTTGAAGCATCAATACCAGCAGTTTGTAGTTGGGCTTGAACTGTGTCCTTGGTTAACATAAGAATTACAAATCCAAAGATAGCTAAGCTTCTAAAAATAAGTTCAATAATTGATATTGTCATTATTCCTCCGCCGAGTTTGGGTTTTTGGTTATTTTCCATCATAAACATCTCCTTATAATTGTTTGTTAATTTTTTCCCATGATAATATTATAAGGTTTTTATTATATTGATACAACTCTGGTGAATTTGTTCAAATTTCAGTTTACTTTTTATATTTAAAGCAATTCAATATAGCTTAAAAGAAAAAGTGAAGTTTGACAGTTAAATGTTTTCAAGATGTCGAAAAAGAAAGAACGCTACATAAACCCACTAAAATAGGAATTTTACGTGTTAGAATTTGCGATAAATATTTATTGGCAATTAAAAATCCACATCTGTATAATGAAAATAAGGAACAAAGCATATAAACGTAAGCTAAAGTGAAAAGTAAGTAAGAGGATTTGAAGTTACATCAATTTTGTAAATAAGTGTAGTAAATTTCACAAAGGTAATCTGCAATGTTTCTAGATACCCTAAAACTCATGGCAATATAATATTAGGTAATAAATCCATATAAATAATATTAGAAGTAACAGGGTGTCTCATTTAAGTGGGGCACCCTGTTTAAAAAGTTATTTTTTATTACCTTGAAATACTAGAACACTTATCTTAGACCATGAAGGATTAAAGAGAGGAGTTAAAATTAAAAAGTTTTTACTAATTATGTATAACACCTTTGAAAGGTGCTAACTAATTTAATTTATTGAGGAGGATACTTTATGAAAAAGAAGTATATTATAATTTCTGTTATTTCCATGATTATAATCTTATCGACCTTAGGTTTTTATTTTTTGAAGAAAAGCACAAATAATACTGCTAAGGCTAAGAAGGTGGAACTATTGACTATTGCACCAAAAGAAAAAATATTTATAAATGGAGTAATTTCTCCAGAGAAAAGTGAAGATATCTTTTTAGACCCTACTAAAGGAACTGTAGATAAAACTTCAGTGAAAGATGGACAAGCTATTAAAAAGGATGAGGTATTATTTACTTATAAAAGTGAGGTAGTAAGTGAACAAATTAAGCAAGTGAATAGACAACTTTCTTCAAGTAATGCCCAAAAAAAGCAGCTAGTTGCAAAACAGGGGGAAGCAAAGAAACAGCTACTTGCTCAACAAGAACAAGCAAAGAAAAATCAAAACTTATTAGCTGGTGGTAATGATAACTTGGCTTTAAATTCTAGCTTAGCTCCAAGTGTGGATAGTCAACTAAGTGCTTATAAGGATCAAATAGATTCAGTTCAACTTCAAATTGAAACCTTTGAAAGTGAACTAAAGGGATTAAAGGAAAAAGAATTTACTACAGTTAAAGCACCTATGGATGGAAGGGTAATCTTACATGATACAAAGAGCAATCCAACATCACCATATATAACAATTGAAACCGTAACTTTTTATGTGAAGGGAAGCATTAATGAAAAGCAACAACCAAAGATAAAAGAAAATCAACCAGCGGAAATACTTATACTATCTACTAATAAAGCTGTAAGTGGAAAAATAACTTCCATAGGAAATAGACCTACAGCGCCTCAGATTTCTGCACAAGCTATAACTGGTGGTGGAGGAGACTCCAATATATCTTACTACACTGTAAATATAGCTTTTGATTCACAAGAGGGATTAACAAATGGGTTCCATGTGCAAGCTAGCATTAAATTAGATGAGGAAGCAATAAAGATACCTAAAACCGCTATTTTAAAGGAAAACGATAAGAGTTATGTTTTTAAGGCAGTGGATAATAAACTAACTAAGCAAGAAATCACATATACTGAAAGTGATTCAAAGGAAGTAGTTATAAATTCAGGCTTGCAGGAAAATGATGTAGTAGTAACTAACCCAAGGGAAGATATGAAAGAAGGTAATCCTGTTGAGTAAAGTTATAGAGCTAAAGAGTATTAATAAGTATTATAAACTGAGAGAGGGTAGACTACATGCCCTTAAAAATATTGATTTAACCATAGAACAAGGAGACTTTTTAATGATTATGGGGAAGTCTGGGAGTGGAAAAACTACTCTTTTAAATCTTCTTGGATTTCTTGATAGCTTTGAAGAGGGTAACTATATATTTAATGGGGAAGATGTTACTCACTTAAATGAAAACCAAAGGTCTGAGCTAAGAAATAACTATATGGGATTTATTTTCCAACAGTTTCACTTAATAGAATCTCTAACTATTGGTCAAAATGTGGAGCTTCCTTTAGTTTATAAGGGAAATGTATCGCATAAGGAAAGGACAAGACTTACTGAAAAGTATTTAGATATTGTAGGATTATTGAACAAGAAACAACAAAGGCCTACAGAACTTTCAGGGGGACAGCAGCAACGTATTGCCATTGCTAGGGCCTTAATAAATGACCCTTATGTTATTTTTGCAGATGAGCCTACAGGAGCTTTGGATAGTGAAACAGGAGAAGATATTATGAACATACTAAAAAAGCTCAATGAGGAAAAGAAAACTATTATAATGGTTACCCATGATGAGGACTTAACGAAATATGCTAATAAAGTAATTCGTATAAAGGATGGGGTAATGGCAAAGGTGGAGTTAAAATGTCAATAATAGATTTATTAAAAACTTCTGTCTATAGCATGAAATCACACAAACTAAGAGTTTTCCTCACTATGATAGGTATAATTATTGGAATAAGCTCTGTAGTAACAATACTATCCATAGGTAATGGACTAAAGGCAGAGGTTAATAAATCAGTGGAGGATACTAGTTCAAATAAAGTGAATGTACTATTTCAACCAGAAAATATGGGAGCAGATATGACCCTGATGGAACCCTTCGAGGAATCGGATATTTACTCTCTTCAAAAGATTGATGGGGTTCAAAAGGTAGAAAAAAGTAAAAGCGCCTTTGCAGGGTTTAGCTTTTCTACAGCACAAGGTACTTACTTTGACAAAACTGTAATGCTTGTGCTAAGTGAGTATAAGGATCAAAAGCTAAATATTGAACATGGACGTACTATTAAGCCGGAAGAGAAGTCTAGAAAGTTAATAGTTTTAGACAAGAGAAACGCAAAAGAGGTTTTTGGTAATCCTGAAAATGCAATTGGTAGAGGAATAACTCTTAATGGTATAACCCATGAGGTGGTAGGAGTATTAGGGGAAGAAAGTGCGTTTTCACTAACGGGTGGAACTAGCTATGTATCTAAGGAGTCCATGGAAGATATGAGTGCTGATACTACAATTTCAAGCATTGATGTTTATGTTAAGCCTGATGCAGATAGGGAAAAAGTCCTTACAGAGGTAAAAAAGGAACTTGCTTTAAGTCATCCTACTCTAAAAGGAAAATATGAAACTCAAGATCCTCAGGCAATAACCAAGGCTTTTGAAAAGATTATTGGAGGATTAACCACCTTCGTAGCTTTAGTAACAGGTATTTCTTTATTCGTTGGGGGAATTGGGGTTATGAACATCATGTATGTATCTGTTTCTGAGAGAAAGAGGGAAATTGGTATAAGAAGAGCCATTGGAGGAAAACCAATAAGCATACTACTTCAATTCTTATTTGAAGCTATTATGGTTACAGGAACAGGGGGACTAATTGGTATCTTATGCGGATATTTATTTGGAAAGCTAGCAGGGGTTTTTATGCCTTTCAAACCAGTACTCACTGTAGGAAGCTTTGCAGGAGCAACACTTACTTCTGTTATAGTAGGGATTGTATTCGGTATAATACCAGCCTATAATGCTTCAAAACTAGACCCAATCAAGGCAATTTATAAGTAAAACTAAAATTTTTACTAGGGCTATAATCCCTAAGAGGACTGTAGTAAAATAAATATTAATTAACTTAATACTAATCAAGCCATGCATAATAGAAGAATTTGCCTTCTATTTACGCATGGCTTTCGTACTATTTAGGGCTCTATGTGCTATGCAACACCCTTTTTTTATATCAAACTTTAAAATTATAAAAACTTAACAAAAATTATAGGTTTGTTTTTTCCGCTTTATGGATTTCATAAGCCTTGTCTTTAGGAAGCTTAGTTGAAACTATAAAAGCAATAAGAATAAAAGATATAATTAATCCTACAACTCCAATCCATCCATAATTAGTCCAGAAAGTACCTGCAGAAGTACCACCTACACTTGATCCTATATAGTAAAAGAAAAGATAAAGAGAAGAAGCTTGTGCTTTATCGTGACTTGCAAGATGACCTACCCAGCTGCTAGCAATAGAATGGCCACCAAAGAAGCCAAAGGTTAGCAGAGCTATACCTAGAATTTTTAAGGCTATATTTATGCTTAAAGTTATTCCTATTCCAGTAAGCATTATTAAAAAAGCTATTCTTAATACCTTTTGCTTTCCATAGTTATCTGCAAGATGTCCCATCCAAGTTGAGCTAAAGGTTCCACAAAGATAAAGTACAAAAATAAAGCTTACTAAGGTAGGGCTTAGAGAGTAGGGGGGAGCAATTAACTGAAACCCTATGTAATTATATAAAGATACTAAGCAGCCTAGTAATAAGAAGCCAGTGATAAAAAGGCAGAGCAAGTTAGAATTCTTTAAATGATTCACCATGGATTTAGTCAATTTCTTCATGTTCAAAGTTCTTGGAGTAAAGTGTTTTGAAGGTGGAAGTTGAACATAGAACAATACACTAGAGATTAGACTTAATGCACCTATACTACAAAGGGCGATACGCCAATTGAATAAATCAGTAAAAATCCCTATGGTTATACGTCCAAACATACCTCCTAGAGAATTACCACTAATGAACATTCCCATGGCAATGCCAAGACTTTTCTCTTCAATTTCTTCTCCTAAATAAGCCATGGCAATTGCAGATAATCCAGATAAAACAAAGCCTTGGAGTATACGCAAGACAATAAGGTAATGAAAACTTGGAACAAAAGCCGTAAGCATGGCAAGGATCGAAGCTGAAAACATGGAAAAGGTCATTACTGATTTTCTTCCCAAGGCTTCAGACAAAGAACCTACTATAAGTAGACTTATTGCCAATGAAATTGTGGTAACAGAGAGTGACAGGCTAGCTGTTGTGGGGGAAATATTAAATTCTTTAGAAAGGTATGGAAGTATGGGTTGGGTACTATATAAAACTGCAAAGGTACAGAAACCACCAGCAAATAATGCTGCATTTGCCTTTCTAAATTCTTTTGAGCCTTTTTCAATATAATTCATATTTTTTTCACCTCTAGTTTTAAGTATAGGGATAAAAAGTGAAAACTTAATTTGTGTAAAAAGTTATCTTTACATTACTAAGGCTTTTAAGATAAATAAAACTAATTTTCACCTTTATAAACTCATAATAAATTCATTTATAGCTATTATAATTTATAGGGAATGAAAACTGAGACTTAACTAAAACATGGTTTTCACCGTGTTTTAACAAATTCTTGGTAAAATCCATCTTTATACTAAACTTATATATTCTTTAAGTCAAATGGCATATAGATGTAACTATCAGTATATTTAGTGATAATTTACCATGTAGTTTAATCTAGTGACTTTCACACAAAAAGCTGAAAGATTACTATTTATTATGTCTATGGGAAGTGAGGTAAGTATTTGAATTTATTATACATAGCTAATTTTATACTATGTAAATTTATAGTGCTATATAATGGACATGATGATTTTAATATGGAGGTTGCTATGAATAAGCAGGAAATATTTATTACTATAAAAAACAGTTTGGTAGAAATGGAAGAGGAGAAGGTAGTTGAGCTTTGTGAAGAAACCTTAAAGCAAGACATACCAGCCTATGAAACCATAACAGAGGCATTAATACCTGGAATGGATGAGGTAAGCAAGCTTTTTGAGGAAGAAGAATATTTTCTTCCAGAGGTTTTGATTTGTGCAGATGCTATGAATGCAGGTTTAGAGGTAGTAAAGCCTTACTTAGATAAAAATAGTATAGAAAAGCCCATTAAAGTTGTCCTTGGCGTGGTTGAAGGGGATACCCACGATATTGGAAAGACCTTAGTAAAGATAATGATGGAATCAGGTGGAATAGAGGTATACGACCTTGGAAGAGATGTACCGCTTAATCAATTTATTGAGAAAGCTGAAGAAGTTGGTGCAGATTTTATTGGCATGTCAACTTTAATGACCACTACCATGGGAGGTATGGAAATTGTAATTAATAAGTTGAAGGAGAAAAATATTAGAGACAAATACAAAGTGTTAATTGGTGGAGGTCCCATATCTCAAAACTATGCTAATAGAATTGGTGCAGATTTATACACAAAGGATGCCAATGAAGCTGTTAGAAAAATAAAAGAAATCATGAGTAATTAAAAACATGAATAAAGAGAATCTAAATTATTAAGTTGTAAAGGAGAGAGTCCTATTGTTTAAAGAAGAAATGACTCCAAGGGAAAGAATGGATGCTTTCTCAAAAGGTGAGGAAATTGATCGTGTAATTTGTGTGCCAGATATGGGAGTAACTATGGCACCTTTTATTGGAGCAAAAACTAGTGATTACTATTATTCAGCAGAGTTAATGGCAAACTTAGAAATTGCACTTTTTAATAAATTAGGCCATGATAGTGTGGGGATTTCCACAAGTCTCAGAGGCGTTGCAGAGGCTATGGGTTCTAAAATTGCCTATCCTGATTATAATATTTCATATCTACTAGAGCCTGCTGCTAAATCGGTTAATGAAATTGAAGGCTTAAAGGTAGCTAATCCTTTAAGGGATGGAAGATTACCAATCTTACTACAAGCATTAAGATTGACAAAAGATGCTTTGATAAAGCAAGTTGATGTAGGAGCTGCAATGTCTGGTCCTTTTAGTGTGGCTGCATCTGTGGTGGGAACTGAGAATTTATTAAAGTGGATGATAAAATATCCTAAAAAGGTACATACCTTAATGGAAATAGTAACAGAATCAAATAATAGATATATAGAAGAAGTAGCAAAACTAGGGTTATCCATCGGTTTTGCAGATCCAGTTTCATCAACAAGCCTAATTAGTCCAAGACTTTTTAGAGAGTTTTCACTGCCTTATCTTAAGAAGAATGCAGAGAAAATCAAAGAAACCACGGGAAGTACTCCAGGTATACATATCTGTGGACGAAGCAAAGAAATTTGGCAGGACGTAGTTGATATAGGTATATCAAACTTTAGTATAGATAATGTAGAAGACTTAGAAGAAGCTAAGAAAATAATGGGACAAAGAGTTATAATTACAGGTAATGTGCCACCAGTAGATGTGGTGCATTTAGGAACTAAAGAGGAGATTTTTGACTCAGTAAAAGATTCTATAAGAAAAGGTTATAATTCCCCAAAGGGGTTTATTTTAAGTACAGGTTGTCAAATTCCAATGAACACTCCAATTGAGAAGGTTGAAATGTTTATGGAGGCAGCTAAAATTTATGGTACATATCCATTGAATTTATAAAAAATTGATATAGAAATATTTAACGCTGATACATCAAGAAAGAATAAAAGAGAAAGTTAAGTAAGGTGTTCACTCTTACTTAACCTTCTCTTTTTCTTTGCAATTAATTTTATTCAATATAAAATTAATTGATTTTGGATAGCCTAAGTAAGTAGAGTAATTTAGTAATTTAGTAATGATTAAGGAGAATTTGTACAATATAATGAAACAGAATAAATTTATGTGGCTAAAAAAGATTAATTCACCAATGATATTTCAAGGGGATATTAAAAGAAAAAATTATTTTGAAGGTTGGTACTATAGACAGGTTTCAAAAGATAGAAAAAAGGTAGCATGTTTTATACCAGGAATTAGCCTAACAGCTGAGGAGGCTCACAGTTTTGTTCAATATATTTATGTGTATGAAAGTGCCACGGGTAAAAAACAAGTAAAAACAGGTTACGTAAAATATCCAATAGAAGCCTTTAAATATCGGGACATTCCTTTCAAAGTAGAAATAGGAAATAATGTTTTCACAGAAGAAAAAATTGAGGTAAATTTAGTTCACAAGGATGCAATTATAATGGGAAATCTTAATTTAGGAACCTTTATGCCTATTAAGAAGTCCACTTTAATGCCAAATATAATGGGATACTTTGCTTACATTCCTAATATGGAGTGCAACCATGGAGTTATTAGCATGAACCATAGAGTATGTGGAAAGCTTAGAATTAATAATGAGGAAATAGATTTTAATAATGGAAAAGGTTACTTAGAAAAAGATTGGGGAACTTCTTTTCCTAAAGAGTATATATGGATACAGTGTAACAATTTCAGCAATGAGAGCGTAAGTTTATTTTGCTCCATAGCACACATTCCATTTTTAAAGGGAAGTTTTACAGGATTTATATGTAATTTAGTAGTTGTGGACTCAGAATATAGATTTGCTACTTACAATAACAGTAATGCAATAATTAAAAATGTAAGTAACAATAGGGTGACAATATCATTAGAAAATCATAAGGCTAAACTAGAAATTCAGGCAATAATTAAAGATTCAGGTGAACTTATTGCTCCTAAGCTAGGAAAAATGGGAGAAAAAATCAAAGAAGAATCAGCTGGACAGGTAAAAATAAAACTATATGATAAGGTGAATAAAAGCAGCTTGGAGGAACAAGGGTACATGGCAGGTATTGAAATTGTAGGGTATGAGAGCTAAGACAGTAGTATAGAAAGGTTAAGTTTTGGATTTAGGTTAAAACCATAAAACTGATAGATTTCCTATTAGTTTTTATGGTTACAAATTAATAAAATGTTGAATGATGTCAAAAAAGATTGAAATATAGAAAATAAACAAAAAAATATATTATAATACAATTAAAGCATGTTAAGTTTTATACTTTTTTTACGAGAATTAAATCTAATTAATAATATTTCAAAACAATAAAAGTTCATGGCTTTAGAAGACATGTGAGAGTAAGTGAAAAAAAGTGTTGTATAGAGGGTGTTTAAATGAATGTAAGAAACAAAGTAATATTAATATTAATTACCACTACAGTTTTTATTGTTTTATTTAGTAGATTTTCACTGAAGGGGTTTTTTTCAAATTATCTTGAAAAGCAGGAGGAAATTCAAGTTAACTCAATAAGATGGAATATAGAGGCTTTTCTAAAAGAAAAAATGGACAAGTATAGCGGTGTCCTAAATGACTGGGCACATTGGGATGATACTTATGAATATATAGGAAATAAATACCCAACTTTTACTGAAGAAAATTTAAATGATGATACTTTTATAAATCTTGAAGTTAACTTTGTTATTATTGCTGAAAAGAATGATTTAATTAAAAGCAAACAATATTATAATTTAAAAAATAAAGCTTTTGAGGAGTTTCCAATTAATATTGATAAAGAAATAGGTGGAATTTTAAAAATGTGTAAAACTAAGGATGATACTTCAGCCGTTATGAAACTAGGAGATGAATTTTATTTCATTACTAGTTCAGAAATCACTGATTCTATGAAGACTAAAGAGTCAGTGGGGAGGATGGTTTTCGGAAGACTAATCGACGAGGAAATGGTTAAAACCTTAGAAAAAATAGCAGATAGTAAAATTTCCTTTTCCACAATAGAAATAGATGATGAGTACTTAGTAAAGGAAAAAATTAAAGAGAATAGTGATAATCAATTGTTAACATTAATTGAATCACAAAAATATAGGAATACCATGGATATGAAATTTATGCTACAAAATGACTTTCATGGAAATTATCCTGTTATAATTAAATTAAATATGAATAGAACTTTATTTTCAGGAGGCATGAAACAAATACATAAATTTATATTAAGTTATATAGAAGTTATGTTACTGATTTCAGGAATAGTTTTTAGTCTTCTTGGAAGATATATATCTATGCCTTTTACAAAGCTAATTGATGAGGTTAAAGTTATAGAACTTGGTAAAGGTGAAGTTAAAAAGCTAAAAGTTTCTGGCAAGGATGAATTTGCTTTTTTGAGAAGTTCAATAAATAACATGTTAAGCAGAATAGAAGTTGAACAATATAAGGTAAGGGAAAATAGAGAGAAGCTGTATGCTACCCTGACTTCTGTAGGGGATGGTGTCATAGCTGTTGATAAAAACAGGAATGTAACCTTTATAAATCCAGTGGCAGAGGAACTTACAGGGTGGTGTAATGAGGAAGCAATGGGACATAACCTAGAAACCATTTTTAAGGTTATTTATGGAAACACAAGAGAGACAGTAAAAATCCCTTCACAGGAAAGTACGGAAGAGGAGCGTGCTACTGACTTAGATAATAATAAAATTTTAATTTCTAAGGATGGTTATGAGAGAGTTATTGAAAATACCCTATCACCTATTAAGGATAAGTCAGGAAGTACCATAGGAATGGTGCTAGTTTTTAGAGATTGTAGTGAAAAAAATGAAAAGAGAAAGGAAATTGAATTTTTAAGTTACCATGATCAATTAACAGGTTTGTATAATAGAAGATATTTTGAAAAAGAGCTAAAAGTATTGAATAGCAAGGAAACCTTGCCATTATCAATTGTTTTTGCTGATGTGAATGGATTAAAAACTATAAATGATGCTTTTGGTCATAGATATGGTGATATGCTTCTTCAACAGGTTGCAGAAGTACTTAAAAAGGAATTTAGGCAAGGGGATACTATATGTAGAACAGGGGGAGATGAATTTATTATCTTGCTTCCCAAAGCAGAAAAAGCATTATCACAAAAATTAATAAATCAGGCTAAAGAGAAGCTTGAGGAAAAAGCCATAATGAATATCATTATCACCGCTTCTTTTGGTTGCGATACAAAGATGCATGAAAATGAAGATATATGGAAAGTTGTAAAAAATGCAGAGGATCTCATGTATCAGAGAAAGATTTTCTACAGTTCCAGCAGACGTAGTGAGGTTATAAAATCTATTCTTAATACACTTTACTTAAAAACCCCAAGGGAGGATGCTCACTCTAAAAGAGTTAGTGTAATATGTGAGGCTATGGGAAAAGCTTATAATTTGACAGATGATGAAATAAAAGAACTAAGACTGGCGGGGGAGCTTCATGATATAGGTAAAATTGCAGTGGATGAGGTTATCTTAGACAAGCCCGACAAGCTAGCTCAAGAGGAATGGGAGCAAATAAGAAGACATCCTGAAACCGGGTATAGACTTCTTGCTACCTCAAGTAGGTATTATGATATTGCTGAGTATGTTCTTGCTCACCATGAAAAATGGGATGGTACAGGTTATCCAAGGGGATTAAGAGGAGAAGAAATTCCCTGGAAGGCAAGAATAATTAGTATTGCAGATTCCTTTGATGCAATGACCTGTGAAAGACCTTATAGAAAGTCTTTAACCGAAGAAGAAGCTGTTATAGAAATTAAAAACAGTGCTGGAAAGCAATTTGATCCAGAAATTGCAAGAGTCTTTGTGGAAAAGGTTTTAGGTAGTACTTGGTAACTCTTTTTTATATCATGTTAGCATAGGATTTAATGAATTTTTTTATGAAAGGTTCTTTTTTAGAGAGAAATTAATATAAATATATAAATAGAAAGTTTTCAAAGTTGTAACAAATTTAAAAGAAAATTCAAAATTCTATTGAAAAAGGTGAAAATACTATATATAATTAATTTAAGATGTAAATTGGCTGAGAAAAGAGAGCCGTATTAAAGCAGGAGAATCATATCTCTGTTTTAATGCGGCTTTTTATTCTAATTTAGTATACTTTTCTAAAATATAGAATTATTTTAGAAAAATATACTAAATACATCAGAAACCACATATTATTTTTATTATAATTTACTATAGGGTGAATGAAACTTTTACATTTAAAGAAATTAAATCACTACATAATCACTTCTATTTATGACTATTCATAAATGGAATATATATATTATAAGGGGGACTTATTATGGCAAAGTATATTATGGCCTTGGATCAAGGTACAACTAGCTCAAGAGCAATTTTATTCAATGAAAAGGGTGACATTGTTAGTGTGGCACAAAAAGAGTTTAAGCAGATTTATCCTAAGGGAGGCTGGGTAGAGCATGATCCAATGGAAATATGGTCAAGCCAGTTTAGTGTTGCGGCAGAAGCTATGGCTAGAATAAATGCAGAGGGAACAGACATAGCAGCTGTGGGAATTACAAACCAAAGGGAAACTACTGTAGTTTGGGACAAGAGGACTGGAATACCAGTTTATAATGCTATAGTTTGGCAGTGTAGAAGAACTTCTGGGACTTGTGATGAATTAAAGGCAAAGGGTTTTGACACTGTTGTTAAGGATAAAACAGGTCTTGTATTAGATGCTTATTTTTCAGGAACAAAAATTAAATGGATACTTGATAATGTACCAGGAGCTAGAGAAGAAGCTGAAAAAGGTAATCTTATATTTGGAAACATAGATACTTGGCTTATTTGGCAGTTAACTAAAGGTAAGGTTCATGTAACCGATTGCACCAATGCATCAAGAACAATGCTTTATAATATATACGACTTACAATGGGATGAAGAAATTTTAAAAGAATTAAATATACCTAAGTCAATGCTTCCAGAAGTTAAACCATCAAGTTATGTATATGGACATACAGACTCAGCTTTATTTGGAACTGAAGTTCCAATTGCAGGAGCAGCAGGAGATCAGCAGGCAGCTTTATTTGGTCAAACTTGTTTCCAACCAGGAACTGCTAAGAATACCTACGGTACAGGATGTTTTATGCTTATGAATACTGGTGAAAAAGCAGTTAAATCTAAAAATGGGTTATTAACAACTATAGCTTGGGGTGTTGATGGCAAGGTTGAATATGCTCTTGAAGGAAGTATTTTCGCGGCTGGTGCTTCAATACAGTGGTTAAGAGATGAGCTTAGAATGATAAAAGATGCTGCTGATTCAGAAGCATATGCTACAGCAGTAGAAGATACTAATGGAGTTTATATGGTTCCAGCCTTCGTAGGACTTGGGGCTCCATACTGGGATCAATATGCAAGAGGAACAATTGTAGGACTTACAAGAGGAGCTAAGAAGGAGCACTTTATAAGAGCTACTCTTGAATCTTTAGCTTATCAAACCTATGATGTATTAAAAGCTATGCAAGAGGATTCAGGAATAACTTTAAAGGCATTAAAAGTTGATGGTGGAGCTTGTGCAAACAACTTCTTAATGCAGTTCCAATCAGATATACTTGGAGTTCAAGTTGATAGACCACAGGTAATTGAAACCACAGCATTAGGAGCAGCTTACCTTGCAGGACTTGCAGTTGGATACTGGTCAAGTAAAGAAGAGGTTGCAGAAAACTGGGCTATATCAAGAACCTTTAAACCAGAAATGACTAATGAAAAGAGCGAAACTTTGTTAGAAGGATGGCATGAAGCTGTTGGTAGATCTTTAGGTTGGGTAAAAGAAAGATAATAATTTGAGGGGATGGGGTTTATATGTCACATTTTTTAGCTGAAATTATAGGTACAATGATACTGATTATACTTGGGGATGGAGTTGTAGCAAACGTAGTTCTTAAGAAAACTAAAGGTGAAAACTCAGGGTGGATAGTTATTACAGCAGGTTGGGCTTTTGCAGTAATGATTCCTGCATTCATATTTGGGGGGATAAGTGGTGCTCACTTTAATCCTGCATTAACACTTGGTCTTGCAGCCATTGGAAAGTTTGCTTGGGCAGAAGTTCCAATTTATATAGCTGGTCAATTTATAGGTGCATTTTTAGGAGCAGTTGTAGTATGGCTTCATTATCTACCACATTGGGCAGCTACTGAAGATAAGGGGGCAAAATTAGCAGTATTCTCAACTGGACCTGCAATAAGAAATACCTTTGCAAACTGTATGGCAGAATTCATAGGAACCTTTATTCTTGTATTTGGAATTTTAGGTTTAGGTGAAGTTAGTTTAGCACCTGGAATAGGAACTTTAGCAGTAGGTTTCTTGATTTGGGTAATTGGACTTTCACTTGGAGGAACTACAGGTTATGCTATTAACCCTGCAAGAGATTTAGGACCACGTATTGCTCATGCTGTTTTACCAATAGCAGGTAAAGGTGACTCTGACTGGGGATATGCTTGGATTCCAGTTGTGGCTCCAATACTAGGTGCTATAGTTGCAGCCTTGACTTTTGCAGCAATATTCTAGGAAGAATATATAGGAGAAGTTATACAGGAGTTACACTGCCTCACTTAAGGCATTAGGCAAAGAATAGAACAAATTATCAACCTATAGCCTATAGGTTGATAATTTGTTTATGAGCTTATATATGAACTGAAACAATTCATATTATAGTTAGTAAGAGTTTTCACTTGCTTAAATAGTATCCTCTATTGGGTTTCATAAGAGGTTTAAGAGGAAAGAAAATAAAGCTCTTAGTATAAATCCATTAATAAATTTAAATCTTTAAACTCATAGATTTTCCTAGGGATTTATGATATAATTAGAATATAATTTAATAAAAACATTAACAGGCAGAGATATGAGAGCCATGATGTTAAGAAAGCTTATTCAGTAAGCTTCTTTCTTCATGGCTCTTTTTTTATAAATATTTTTGCTTTAACAAAAATGAAGATGTAAGAATAAGTAAATATATAAAGAAAATTTAAAGTAATGGATGGAGGGGCAATATGTTTGATGTAACAATTATTGGTGCTGGAGTTATTGGATGTGCAATTGCTAGGGAGTTATCAAGATACAAATTAAACACATGCGTGGTAGAGAAGAGTGCTGATGTAGCATCAAGTACTTCAAAGGCTAACAGTGGTATAGTTCATGCAGGGCACGATGCAAAGCCAGGAACTTTAAAAAGCAAGCTAAATATAAAAGGGAATCCAATGTTCGATGAACTATCTAAGGAATTGGATTTTCCTTTTATAAGAAATGGTTCTATGGTTTTATGTTTTGATGAAAAGGATATAAGGGAGCTTGTTGAAATAAAAGAAAGAGGACACAAGAACGGAGTAGAGGATATTAGATTATTAACGGGAGAAGAGGTAAGAAATTTAGAGCCTAATGTGTCACAAGGGGTAGCGGCAGCATTGTATATACCAAGTGGAGGAATTGTATGTCCTTATGAAATGACTGTGGCCTTAGCAGAAAATGCTTACCATAATGGAGTAGAATTTAGATTTGAAACAGAGGTTAAAAAGGTTATAAAAAATAAGGATTCCTTCCTAATTAAAACTAATTTTGAAGATATAGAAACAAAAGTGGTAATAAATGCAGCAGGTTTGTTTGCAGATGATATAAATAATATGGTTAGCTCTAGGAAGATAACTATTGTTCCTAGAAAGGGAGAATACTGCTTATTAGATAAGGCTGTAGGAGAATTAGTTAAGAGCACCTTGTTCCAGCTTCCTACTAAAATGGGGAAGGGGGTATTAGTAACCCCAACAGCAGATGGAAATCTTTTAATAGGACCTAATGCTATTGATTTAGAGGATAAAAACGATGTAACAACAACTCAGCAAGGTATGGAGGATATTATTTTAAGGGCAGGATTAACCTTAGATAGAGTTCCTACAAATCAGATAATCACGTCTTTTGCAGGACTTAGAGCACATAGCATTGAGGATGATTTCATAATTGGTGAAGCAGAAGATGTTAAAAACTTTATAAATGTGGCAGGAATAGAATCACCTGGGTTAACTAGTGCACCAGCAATAGGAAAAATGGTAGAGGAAATAGTTATAAATATATTAAATCCAGAGAAAAATGAAAACTTTAATCCTATAAGAAAAGGAATTCCTAAATTTAGAGAAATGAGCAATGAAGAGAGAAATAAACTAATAGCTGAGAATCCTTCTTATGGAAAGATCGTTTGTAGATGTGAAACTGTTACAGAAGGTGAAATAATTGATGCTATAAAAAGACCTCTTGGGGCAAGAACCTTGGATGGGATAAAGAGAAGAACAAGAGCCGGTATGGGAAGATGCCAATCAGGATTTTGCAGCACAAGAATTGTAGAAATCTTAGCTAAGGAGCTAAAGGTAGATCCAACTAGTATAACTAAGTTTGGTGGAAGTTCAAGAATACTAATAGGAAAAAACAAAGAGGTTTAGTTTCTGTTATAAGCTTTAAGGAAGAAAATTTCTATGTTAATCATGGAAAAGCCATAAGAGAAGCAAGATTTATATATTAGGGTTAGATGTTAGTTAGGTTTCATATAGATAGGGGAGGTTTATTTTATGCAATATTATGATCTAGTAGTAATTGGAGGGGGACCTGCAGGCCTTGCAGCAGCTATAAAGGCACGGGAAGAAGGGGTTCAAAATTTAGTTATATTAGAAAGAGATAGTGTACTTGGAGGTATATTAAATCAATGTATTCACAATGGTTTTGGTCTTCACACCTTTAAGGAGGAGCTTACAGGACCTGAGTATGCGGAAAGATTTATTGAAAGAGTAGAGGAACTGGAAATTCCTTATAAATTAAATACCATGGTATTAGACTTAACAAAGGATAAAATCATTACCATAGTAAATGAAAAAGATGGAGTAATCGAAATCCAGGCAAAGGCCATAATCTTAGCAATGGGGTGTAGAGAAAGACCTAGAGGGGCAATTAATATTCCAGGAAGCAGATGTTCAGGAATATACACAGCAGGAGCTGCACAAAAGTTTGTTAACATTGAAGGGTATATGCCTGGAAAAGAAGTAGTTATATTAGGTTCAGGAGATATTGGACTTATAATGGCAAGAAGAATGACTCTGGAGGGAGCTAAGGTAAAAGCTGTAATAGAACTAATGCCTTATTCAGGGGGGCTTAAAAGAAATATAGTACAATGCCTTGATGATTTTGGCATTCCTCTTAAGCTAGCTCACACTATAACAGATATAAAAGGTAAGGATAGAATAGAAGGGGTTACTGTAGCGAAGGTAGATGAAAGTAGAAAGCCTATACCAGGTACAGAAGAATATATTTCCTGTGATACCCTTCTTCTTTCAGTAGGGTTACTGCCTGAAAATGAGCTTTCTAGACAGTCACAGGTAACGTTATCTCCAATAACTGGTGGTCCAGAAGTGAATGAGAGTCTTCAAACTAATATTGAAGGAATATTTGCTTGCGGTAATGTGCTTCATGTTCATGATTTAGTTGATTTTGTTACCTTAGAAAGCTATAGTGCTGGAAAAAATGCAGCAGAGTATATAAAGGGTAAAAGGTTTAGTAAAAATGGAATAGAAGTGGTAGCCACACAAGGGGTAAGGTATACAGTTCCTAAATATATCAATGCTGAAAATATAGAAGAGTTACTTGAACTTAGATTTAGAGTAGGAAATGTGTATAAAAACAGCTATGTATCTGTATATTTTGATGAAGTAAGAGAAATTCATCTAAAGAAAAGAATACTTGCTCCTGGAGAGATGGAAACAGTTAAAATTACTAAGGATATGTTAGCTAAGTATCCGCAGTGTAATAGGATTATTGTAAAAATCGAGGAGGCATAGTATCATGAGTAATATAAGGGAATTAATATGTATAGGATGTCCAATGGGATGTGCAATGCAAATAGAATTAGAAGATGATAAAGTGGTAAAGGTTACAGGTAATCTTTGTAAAAGAGGGGAAACCTATGGTGAGAAGGAATGTACTAACCCCACTAGAATAATCACCTCTTCTGTAGAAGTAGAAGGTGGAGAATTTAAAACAGTACCAGTAAAAACTGAAAGAGATATACCAAAGGAAAAGATATACCAATGCATTCAACTTTTAAAAGGAATAAAGGTTAAAGCCCCAGTTAATATTGGAGAAATAATTATTGAAAATATAGGAGATACAGGGGTAAATATTATAGCAACGAGAAAAGTAGAGGCAGTGTAGAGTTTTTATAGAAAGGGGATTTGGGGGTTGAGTAAAATAAGTGATTTAACAGAAATGCTAGTAGAAAATCCTGTTATTGCGGCTATAAGGAATGAAGAAAACTTAGAGGATGTTTTAGCTAGCAAAGCTCAAATAGTTTTTGTGCTTTATGGAAATATATTAAGCATAACTGACATTTGTGCAAAGCTAAAAAAAGCAGGTAAAACCATATTTGTACACGCAGATTTGATTGATGGACTTAGAGGGGATAAGGTAGGTATTGAATTTATAAATAAGTATTTAGCTCCAGACGGAATAATTACCACCAAGGTTAACTGCATTAAATATGCAAAACACTTGGGGCTTTACACCATACTAAGAATATTTATTATAGATTCTCTTTCAATAAAAACAGGAGTGAAAAATATACAGGAAACACAACCTAGTGCTATTGAAATTATGCCAGGGATAGCTGGTAAGGCCATTAGGAATTTGAAAAATGCAACAAATGTACCGATTATTGCAGGGGGGCTCATTGATAAAAAGAAGGATGTAATAGATGCACTTTCAGCAGGTGCTGTTGCAATTTCCACAACTGCAGAAGATTTATGGAAAATGTAAAAGAGTAGGTGCTTTGGGGTTCACCTACTCTAAAGGACTAAGGAGATAGTTTTGTTAAAGTACAACTTATTATGAATGGGTTTGTAATTACTATTATACAATAATTATTATTAATAACAAGTAGTAATTAATAAAATGGTTGGATTTAACAATTTATTCATATATAAAAGTGAACTTGATTAAACAGCTAGTCCATGAAAAATTATTCTTTCTATAGGGAACCAAAGAAGAGACTTTAATTTATTTATGAGTTTATTTTGGTTCCCTTTAAGTTTTTTAGGCAATGAAGTAAAAAGAAGGTTAGATTTCAATAAAAATCCTACCATTTATACTTAGCAGTGGAGATAAATAAATTTTAATTAAATTTATTTAAAATCTTCATGATTTAATTAAAAAAATCCTAAGTAGAACCTTTTATTAAGGCTACCTCATAATTTCTAGGAAACAAATTATAAAACATTGAATAAGTTAATGTAAGGAAACTTTGGATTTAGAAATTAGGTATATAGATGGAGAAATACCTTAATGCCTAGTCTTAAAGCTGAAGAATGAACCAATGCTATTGTTTTTTATCAATAAAATGGAGGAGAAATCGTGGATGGTTTAAATTGTAAATCTTTACACCATAATGGGGATGAAAGATTTCTTTTATTTCTTTACAAGAGAGAAAAAGCGCCGATTTATGATTTGTATTTTGTGAATAAAAGTGGTGAAAACTTAACAAAAGTAGAGGTGACAAGAAAACATTCAACTTATAACAATTTCCTAGAAGCTAATTTTGTTGACACAATTGGAACTAAAGTAATCAGAAACATAGGAATAGAAGAGCAAATACAAGTAGGAGATATTAAGGAGCAGGATAATAAGGTAGATGACTTTGAATTTATATTTAACATATATTTAGAGGGTGAAATAGTAAGCTTTAGCAAGATTATAAATAGAAGGAAACTTTTATTAGGACTTATTGAAGTAGGAATTGAAAGTGAGAAAAGTTGGTTTAATATTATGCAGGAAACCAAAGAAATAAAAGATAGTAGTTTTTCTATGGATACTATTGTAGATTATTTTGAGAGAAAGTTAAAAAGTAAATCTTCGTCAATGCCAGAAGCGGAGTGGTTAGAGCTAATGAAAGCTTTTAATTTGCTAAAGCCTTACATCTATGAATATGAAGATACAGTTAAAACAGTAATAGACACTAGTTTAATAGATTGGCAGAATTACTTTAGTGGAGAGTAGGAAAAAATATTATAGAACAAAATAGGGTGAAAAATAAAAAGTTAGGTGATCTTAAATTTTGCCTTTAAGTTTTTTTATAAAATATATGAATTTAGTCTTCTTATGATTTGGTAAGAAGACTTTTATTATGATATACTATGAATTGACAAATAATTTCAAGTATTTCTACAACAGTAATTGCTAGAAATTTAGAAGTATATTAAAGGAGATGCAGATAATATGAAACAAATTACCTTAGAACAAGTTTTTCAAGTGCTTGATGAGAAGAAAAATTCAAATTTAGTGGTGATTGTTAATGCCTATGAGCTGGATACAGTTTATTGTATTGATGAATTTAACTATGAGGTTTTAGAAGAAAGACATGGAAAAACCTTAAGATTAATAAGTAAAAATGGACATAGGGACTACTATGACTTTCATGGTGTCTATGTTAGCTTGAAAGATATAGCGAAGATTTCTACCACAGAGGATACAATTTACATATATTTAAATAACCAGTTAGTAAAGTTGAAATTTAAGTAGACTTTAATAAGATTATTAAGAATTAAAAATTAAGAAGTATGAATTATGCTAGGATGTGTTTAAGTGGAGCTTTTAAAAAGAATCATAGGTGCTGCAGCTATAGTTTCTATAGCATCACAAATTAACATTGGAATAATGGACACAGACTTTAGGGTTTCTGCAGGAATAATATTTTTTGCAGTTTTCCTTTATCAGTATAAGAATTTCAAACCCGTTTCTATGGGGCTTTTATCAGGAGTAACGGTTTATATTCTTAGAGGAGCAATTTACTTTATAGGAACTGGAACACTTAAGGGCGTCATATTTTCATATCAACTTGAGATACTTTTTTATACCTTTTATGGAGTAATTTACGCTTTATTAATAAGAAAAACTGGGGAAGATAATCTAAATAAGGTATTATTAGTCCTAATTGCTAGTGACATAGGGGCAAACCTAATTGAATTAGGTGCAAGAGTGATTATAGGGACTTCAAAGTTCCATGGAAGGATTATATTAACTTTATTACTAGTGGCAGTGGTGAGGTCTTTTATTGTGTGGCTAGCCCTAACTTGGATCAAATATTATAAGGTTCTTCTTATGAAGGAGGAACATGAAAAAAGATATACAAGACTTTTATGGCTCACTGCTCAACTCAAGTCAGAAATGTATTGGATGGAAAAGAATATGGATAACATCGAAAGAGTAATGGCTAATTCTTATTCATTATTTGAGGAAATAAGTAGTGAAGCACAGGGAGGAACTTTGGAAGATAAGTCCCTAGCTATTGCCAGAGATGTTCATGAAATAAAGAAAGAATATCAATTAGCTATTCGAGGAATAAGGGATCTTACTGAGGATAAGCAGGTTGAAGGCGGTATGGATTTTAAAGATATAATTACTATTCTTCATGAAACTTTAAAAAGAGAAGTGAGTCGTAGGAATATGGACGTGAAATTATCTTTTGAACCTGGAGAGTCCTTTTACACTTCAAAGCATTACTATCTTATGTCCATATTCAGAAATTTACTAATTAACAGTTTAGATGCAATAGGGGATTCAGAAAAAAGAGAAAGTCTTAGCTTTCAGCATAAAGGTAAAGAACAACACCACATTTTTACAATATCTGATACTGGCTGTGGAATAGAAGAAAAGAGTTTAAGTTTGGTTTTTTCTCCTGGATTTTCTACTAAGATAAATTATACAACAGGAGAAATAAATAGAGGATTAGGCCTAAGTGTAGTTCAGCATATTGTAGAAAAAGAATTAAAAGGAACAATAACTGTAAACTCTACAAAGGGTAAGGGAGCCACCTTTGTAATTCATATACCCAGACATTCCTTAGAGGTGATATAAATGAACATATTTATTGTAGAAGATGACATTAACATAATAAGATTGTTAGAAAGAATAATAACAGATAGAGGACTTGGTAATTTATTTGGATACTCTAATGATGGAGCTAATGGGCTAAAAGAAATTCAAAGGTTAATTCCTGATATTGTTTTAGTAGACTTATTAATGCCAGGAAAAGATGGTATTAGCTTAGTTAAAGAAGTAAAGACTATGTACCCTGAAATTCAGTTTATTATGATTTCTCAAGTATCTTCTAAGGATATGATTGGAAAGGCCTATCAGAGTGGCGTAGAGTATTTCATATCTAAACCCATTAATGCAATAGAAGTAGAAAGTGTTATAGGCAAGGTAGGCGACAAGCTTTATGTAAATAGGAAGCTAATCCAAATCCAAAGCTTATTTACCAATGATAGTAATGAAAATAAGGAAAAAGAGAAAAATAATAATAGAAGTGAAAAAATAAAGAGGATAATGAGGATAATTGGAATTTCAGGAGAAGCGGGAAGTCAGGATATACTTAATCTTATAGAACACTTAATTCAAAGCAAAGAAAGTGTTGAGGATTTTACTATAAGAGAGCTTTGTAGTAAATTTACAGATCAAACTAAAACCATGGAACAAAGAATTAGAAGAACTGCCATGGTTGGAATGATAAACCTTGCAAATCTTGGTATAGAAGATTATATGAATGAAGTGTTTATTGAATATTCCAATGGACTATATAACTTTGAACAAGTAAAAACAGAAATGGATTATATAAGAGGAAAAAGCAAAAAAAGAGGAAAAGTAAATCTTAAAAAGTTTATTGATGGAATGGTATTTTATAGTGGCAATAATGGTTAAAAAACTCCGCTAAGAGGTGTAGACTCTAAGCGGAGTTTTTTTATTTATATTCTATTTATGAAGGTGAAATTTCCAAACCCCTAGTGGGCTTCAGGTATCAGTTCAATTGGGGAATTTGTATTGGAGATATATATGAGTTGCAATATTATATGCATTGCAAAATAATTTTAGGCAACTTATATAAAATAGAATGCAAAATGGAATTAAACATATTCATGTAGTATCTTTATTGAATTCTTCATATTAAAAATATTTATAGGTTTTATTAGAGAATAGAATAGATTAAAATAGAGTGCTTTATGAAACCTACTGAAGTTTTTTGAAACTTACTGAATATAATAAATTTACTAAATCTTAAGAAAGAAAGGGGATAATATATGGAATTAATTAATATGATTATTGAATTTGTGAATATGATTCTATGGGATTATGTATTAATTATTGCTCTTTTGGGCATTGGAATTTTTATGACAATAAAATTAAAGTTTCCGCAATTCACCAGACTGTTTCCAGCATTAAAGAAAATGCTTTCTGGTTTAACAAATAAAGAAAAGGGTGAAGAGGGGAAAATGACACCTGTTCAAGCTTTAGCAACTGCAGTAGCTGCACAAGTTGGTACTGGTAATATAGTAGGAGTTGCTACAGCCATTGCAGCAGGAGGTCCTGGAGCAGCCTTTTGGATGCTAATATCTGCCTTCTTTGGAATGGCTACAATATTTAGTGAAGCGGTGCTTGCACAAAAATATAGGGAAACTAAAGATGGAGAGTTGGTAGGGGGACCTGCTTATTACATTAAAAATGGTTTGAAATCTAAATGGTTATCAATGGTTTTTGCTGTAGCTTGTATTATAGCATTAGGAATTGTAGGAATAATGGTACAATCTAACTCAGTAGCAGGCTCAGTTAGTAATGCTTTTGGAATTCCATCAATTAGTGTAACAATTGGTCTTGCTATAATAGTAACTTTAATATTAATGGGTGGTATGGGAAGAATAGCATCCTTTGCAGAAACAGTAGTACCAGTTATGGCACTTGCTTATATAGTAGGAAGTATTATCATAATACTTATGAACCTTGGTAATTTTATACCAGCACTAAAAAGTATATTCATTGGAGCTTTTTCACCAAAGGCCATTGGTGGTGGAACTCTTGGAATAGCCCTTCAGCAAACTATAAGGTATGGTCTAGCAAGAGGACTATTTTCAAATGAAGCTGGTATGGGTTCAACACCACACTCACATGCGGTTGCTGATGCTAAGCATCCAGCTGAGCAAGGTTTTACTGCAATGATAGGAGTATTTATATCTACCTTCTTAATTTGCTTGTCTACAGTAATGGTAAACCTTGCCTCAGGGGCATACAACCCTAACATATCAGCAGTAGAGATGACTAAAACTGCAACTATAATGACTCAGAATGGTTTTGCATCAGGGTTTGGTACCTTTGGAGGAATGTTCCTTTCAATCTGTCTTTCCTTTTTCTCTCTAACAACAATAGTTGGGTGGTATTTCTTTGCAGAATCTAACGTAAAAGCTATATTAAATTCTAAAAAGATTACTCTAACTACTTTTAAAGTTATTGCTATAGCAGCTTTAGTGGTTGGAACTTTAATAGATGCAACCTTCGTATGGAAGCTAGCGGATATGTTCATGGGTATCATGGCAGTACCAAACATAATAGCATTATTCTTACTATCGAAAGAAGTATGCAAGATACTTGAGGATTATGATACTGTTACAAAGAGAGAAAAAATTATTAAAGCTAACAAGATAGCCTCTTAAATTATAAAGGTTAGAATTACTAGTATGAAAATATTAGTAGTTCTAACCTTTTAAAATTATGTAAGGATTTAACCTGTAATTTTAGAGCATCTGTTGCAATGATTATTATCATATCTACTGATATTTAAAAACTAGAATATATTAAAAACACCAGTACATAAGCAACTGATGTTTTTTTAGAGTAGCATATTATTTTTAATTATATGCTAAGGATATACATAGAATTATTTATATAAGAAACCACTCACAATATTTTAAGAGCTATTGGGAAAGCATACAGATATGGTTAAATAAAATTACTAGGCTATACTGAGATTTTATTAGCAAATGTAATAACCTATGAGGACATCAATAGTGCTGATTTTAGAGGAAAAGTTTAAAAATGTATGATACAATAAGTTATAAGAATATTCAATTAAAAGGGAGGGAGAAAACCATGAAAATAAAAGAAACATTTTTCGGGATTTTTAGAGGACTTAAAGATAGTTTAAAAAGATTTCCTTTGACCATAGGACTCTCAACCATTTGTGTTATTTTAATGATTTATTACACAGAGGTGGGTCTAAAATCAAGCGAAAACTTTAGGGAAACCCTCAGCAGAGTTATTATGATTTATACCCTTGGAATACCACTTTCTCTTTCAATAAAAGTATTCTTTGAGAGAAAAGAAAGTTATAAAAAGTCTTTGCTATATACGGCTTTTGTAGTTGGAGGAATAATACTTGCACTGTATTATTATATTTTCCTTCCAGATTTACACATGGTCTCTATTACAAGATATATTGGCATAAATCTAATATTATATTTAACTTTTATATTTATACCATATCTTTCAAACAATGATAGTTTTGAATTATATGTTATAAGAATTTTAACTAGATTCTTTACCACAGTAGTTTATTCAATGGTTTTATTTCTTGGACTGGTAGCCATCTTATTTACTATTGATGAGTTATTAGGTGTTAATGTTAGAGGAGAAATTTATATATATTTTTGGTTTACTGTAGTGGGAGTTTTTGCACCTTCCTTCTTTTTAGCAGGAGTACCGGTAAAGAATGAAAAACTAGAACTAGAGCATTATCCAAAACTTTTTAGAGTTTTAATACTATATATTGTAATGCCGCTTATTTCAGTGTACACAATAATTCTTTATATATATTTTGGGAAAATAATTATTACAACTCAGTGGCCACAAGGACTAGTTTCTCACTTAGTGCTTTGGTATTCGGTTATAAGTGTTTCAGTTTTATTCCTTATTACCACCTTATTGGCTAAAAATAATTGGGCAAAGAGATTTATGAAGGTATTTCCTAAAGTAATTATCCCACTTATAGTTATGATGTTTATTTCTATGGGAATTAGGATTAATGCTTATGGAGTAACTGAAAATAGATATTACGTTGTAGTCCTTGGTATATGGGTATTCCTAGTAATGATATATTTCTCATTTGCTAAAAATTTCAGAAATATAATTTTACCTATATCATTGACTATAATTGCCTTTATTTCTATCATGGGGCCTATAAGTAGCTACTCCATTTCTAAGTATAGTCAAAATAAGCGATTTGAAGAAATTCTTATTAGAAATAATATGTTAAAGGAAAATCAATTGATTACAAGTTCCTCCAAAATTTCTCAGGAGGATAAAAAACAGTTAAGTAGTATACTTAGATATTTTAACTTAAACCATAGCTTGAAGGATATTAAACATTTACCAGACAAGTTTAGACTAAATAATGTAGAAGAGGTTTTTGGTTTTAAATTGAGTGAGGAATATGACCATTATAATGATGAATATTTCAATTTTAACACTTGGGGTTCAGGGGAACCTCTAGATATAAAAGGTTATGACTACCTTTTTGATACTAGAAATGTAAAGGTTAATAATTCTAAACAAGGTCCATTAGCTATTCAGTATGATTATGAAACAGGAATGGTTAAGATTTTTATGGAGGGCAAGGAAGTATATTCAAAGGACTTAACAGACTATGTTAATGTTCTTTTAGAGAAGTATGGAACAAAGCAAAGAGAAAGAGGGTTATCAGTAGAAGAGATGTCCTTCACTGACGAAAATAGTAGGCTAAAAGTTAAAATTCAATTTTATAATGTATCTGGAAGAATAGATAATTTTTCTGGTAAAGCCGATTCAAAAGGGTTAGAATATAATATCTTGATAAAAATAAAATAAGAATAATAAATGGTGTAACATCTTGTATGTTACACCATTTATTAGTATATGTATACTTTTAAAAAACAATAACTAAGTATATTAAGATAGGCTTTTCTATAATAATAAACAGAAACATAGTATTGAAAAGGTAGCTTTAAAGATATATGATAATTTAAAAAGCAGACAATAAGAAAACTGGAGTTAAACTAGTTGTCCCTAAAATTGTTTAAACTATGATTTCAGCTTCGGAAATAAAAACTACTATTTCCTCATGGTGGGATTTTTAACTTATTCACATGAAACTTATTAAAGTTTAACTAATTCATTAATAAATAGTCATTATAATCAGTTTAAACTAATGAATAAAAGGTCCCTCACCTTTTAACGTAGTATAGGTGGTGAGAGTATGTCACAAAGATGGAGGAATAAAGGTGAAGAATTTGCTGGAAGTTGCAATAAAAATAGCAGTAGAGGCCCACAGTGGACAATTAGATAAGGCTGGGCAGCCTTATGTACTTCATCCTTTGAAAGTAATGCTTTCGTTAAACAATGAAAAAGATAGAGTTGTAGGGGTTCTCCATGATGTAATTGAAGATACAGATATTACTTACGAATACTTAAAAACAAATGGCTTTGAAGGTGAAACAGAAATCCTTGAGGCGTTAGAAAGTGTTACGAAAAAAGAAGAAGAAACCTATGATGAATTCATAGATAGAGTGGCACTAAACTCTATTGGAAAAAGAGTAAAGCTTGCAGACTTGCAGGATAATATGGATTTAAGCCGAATAACAAATCCTACAACAAAAGACTTTGAAAGATTAAAGAAATATGATAAAGCTAAAGAGAGGTTGATTAAGTAGTTCAATAAATATGAACTCACACTGACGAAGTTAGTGAGTAAAAAGATGCCCTTACGGAAGAAAAAGACAGTTTTAAGTTTTAAGAAGATTTTAAACTATTAGGGGGGAGAACATAATGTGTTATTCAATTGAGTTAATTAGAAAAGTGGAACAAAAAACAACAAACTGGTCAGGGGGAACTACCACAGAATTAGCTATTTATCCTAAGGATGCTAATTATAGTGAACGTAATTTTAAGTGGAGACTAAGCTCTGCAATAGTTGAGGAAGAAAAGTCTACCTTTACTTCACTTAGAGGAATTTGGAGATTTATAATGGTGTTAGAGGGGGAAATGACCTTAGAACATGAGGGAAAACACACTGTCCATTTAAAGCCCTTTGAACAAGATAGTTTCAGCGGTGAATGGGTAACAAAAAGCACTGGTAAGGTCAAAGATTTTAATTTAATGATGTCTAGTGGGTGTGAAGGTAGTATAAGTGCCATTGAACTGAGAAAAGATAAGTTTGTTCAAATTGAAGAAGAACTTTCAAAAGGTAGTGACAAGAGTAAGAGCTTGACAGAGGCTTTTTATTGCGTTAATGGAAATGCCTTGGTTAATATTGATGAGAGAAAGATTAATCTTAATGAGGGGGATTTTCTTCTTATTAATCTTAAAAATAATTCAGATTTCATAGATATAAAGGTTGGTTGTTCAGTAGAGCAAGGAGCTGATATTGTAAGAGCTAGTATATTATATTAAAACAATGAGCAACATGATATTTTATTTATTCTTATAAGTATTGCTTTTTACATACACGATTTGTTATAAATAACTATATTATTGAAAGGGGGATTTTACTATGGCAGAGATTAAATTTGAAATTAAAGAAATTCTAGGGGTTGTTTCTGAATCTTCAAAGGGCTGGAAAAAGGAGTTAAACTTAATTTCTTGGAATGATAAGGAGCCAAAGTTTGATTTGAGAGAATGGGATCCAAATCATGAAAAGATGGGTAAAGGAGTAACTTTATCTAGAGAAGAATTACAGAAGTTAAAAGAGCTTTTAAATAACATGAGTATATAAAGGTTAAAGAGAATCTACCTTATGGATTCTCTTTAATTATTATTGTGACAAAAATAAGATTCCTTTTAAAGTATCATTTAAGATGAATTAAGGAAAATATAGTATAGCTTTTGGGAGTAGTAAACCATACAATCAAAGCTGTTTCTTAAAATAAACTTATTCATTATTGAATAAAAATCTAGCAACTATCTCATTGACATCTACAATAAATTCTTGTACACTTTAAAAGAGAACGGAGGTTTTCTAATGCAGTATCAAAAGGATGAAGTGAGAAACAGAATAATTGAAGAAGCTTTAAGGGAGTTTAATGAAAAAGGCTACGATGGAGCTTCCATAAGAGACATTGCAAAAAAATCTAATACGTCTGTTGGAAATTTGTATAAGTATTTTAAATCAAAAGAAGAGCTGCATGAAAATATTGTAGGCTCAATTTACGATAGATTTGTAGATTATATCAAGCAGTTTAATAGGGTGGAGCTTAACGAAAAGGCAGAAGTCATATTTTACAAATTAGCTGATGAGATAATGGAGATCTTTAATAAAAATAACGTTGAAATTTCTGTGCTTCTTAATGAGAGTAAAGGGACTAAATATGAAAATTGTAAAAGTATTTTTGTGGACTTTATAACAAGAATTGTTACAGAGAAGATGCAATATGAATTATCATTACAAGGTAAAAAGCTAGAGGATAATTTTATTATATATCTTATTTCTCAGAGTCTTGTTGAGAGCATTGCAATTATTGTTAAGAAATGTAGCGATGGTGCAGAGGTTAAAAAACTCACACTGAATTTGATCTATATCTTTTATACTGATCTCATAAATAAATTACAAACTGAAGATATAAAATAACAATGAACTTCTCTATATAAACTGAGTAATTAAAAACAGCAATTTTAAATAGAGAAGAATTTTTTTGGGGCAAAAGAGAACTAAGGTTCATGACACTAATGAAAGAAGGAGCATAAGATGAAAAGCTATGTTGAATTTAAAAATGTAAAAAAGAGCTACGACATGGGTGAAATAGTAATCAAGGCCGTTGATGATGTTTCGTTTTCTATAGATAAAGGAGAATTTGTTGTGATTCTTGGTGCTAGTGGTGCAGGAAAGTCAACAATACTAAATCTTTTAGGTGGTATGGATTATGTATCTGAAGGAAGTATCCATGTGGATGGTAATGAGGTAAGCAAGTACGATAAAAAACAACTTACAAGATATAGACGTGATGATATAGGCTTTGTCTTTCAATTTTATAATTTAGTTCAAAATCTTAATGCAGTAGAGAATGTGGAGCTAGCAGTTGAAATATGCAAAGATTCTATGGAGCCAGTGGAGGTTCTAAAAAGCGTGGGACTTGAACACAGACTTTACAACTTTCCTTCACAGCTTTCAGGTGGGGAACAGCAAAGGGTATCTATAGCAAGGGCAATTGCAAAAAATCCAAAATTGTTGCTTTGTGATGAACCTACAGGAGCACTAGATTACAGTACTGGAAAGGCAATATTAAAATTACTTGCAAGTACTGCAAAGGAATATAACATGACAGTTATTGTTATCACTCATAACTCTGCCATAGCTCCAATAGCTGATAGAGTTATCACTGTAAAAAGTGGAAAGATAGCTAGTGTTAAAAAGAATGAAAATCCAGTGTCCATAGAAAGTATAGAGTGGTAATTATGAAAAAATCCTTTTTTAGAAATTTAATTAGAGATATAAAAAAGACCCTTTCCAGATTCTTATCAATTGTTGTAATCATTGCAGTAGGGGTAGCTTTTTATGCAGGAGTTAGAGCTACAAGCCCATCTATGAAAATATCAGCGGATACTTACTTTAATAAAAATAACTTTATGGACTATAAGCTTATATCTACCCTTGGACTTACTGAGGACGATGTTGATGAAATCAAGAAAATAAGAGAGGTAACAGGGGTAGAAGGAGCCTACTCTGTGGATGCGGTAGTAGAAAAGGACCAACGACAATTAGTGCTGAATATTAATTCACTGCCAGAAGAGAATGCCATTAATCAAATTAGGGTGTTAAAAGGTAGAAGGGCAGAAGCAGATAATGAAGCTGTGGTAGAGCACAGGTTTTTAGAAAATTATAAACTTAATTTAGGGGATACAATAGTGCTTAAATCAGGAGATGATAGCAGTTTAGAAGATAGCTTAAAAAATACTGAATTTAAGATTGTTGGAACTGCACAATCTCCTCTATATGTTTCAGAGCAAAGACAACCAAGTTCTGTGGGAAATGGTTCAGTAAAAGGATTTGTATATATTCTTCCTCAGGTTTTCAAAAGTGAAGTTTATACTGAAATTTATGTTAGGGCTGACAAACCTCAATCCCAAACTAGTCTGTTACAAAATGAGAGTTACAATAGGTATAATGAAACTTTAGAAAAAGCCCTTGAGGATATTGGAGTATTAAGAAATGAAGTAAGGTATGCTCAAGTTATAAAAGAAGGAAATCAGAAACTAAATGAAGCAGAAGCAGAACTAAATGCTTCTAAAAAAGAAGCAAAAGAGAAGTTTGCAGAGGGTTATGGAAAATTAGATGATGCAAAGAGCAAAGTCTCAAAAGGAAAAGAAGAACTATTGAAGAATGAGGCCCTTTTTAATAAAAAGATGTCAGAGGGTAGAAAGCAAATTCAAGATGGAAAAAGCCAAATTAAAGTTGGTGAAAATGAGATAAGCTCAAAGCGTAAGGAAATAGAAGAAGGAAAGTTTCAAATTGCTACTAGTAAAAAGCAGCTACAGGATAGTGAAGTTAGCTTAACATTAGGGAAACAACAGGCAGCTACTGAAATTTCTTCAGCAATGAAACTAGAAGTGGAAAAAGCCCAAGAACTTGCGGAATCTAATCCAGGTAATCCTATATATTCTTATAAATTTAAGGCTATAAAGGAGATTTATGATAAGGATATTAAGGGAAAAGATTTTGATAGCATGTACACTTCTTTAAAAAATGATAATCAATTAGAGAATTTAAAAACTTACTTTGATATGGAGGCTTTAAAAAACAACTTTAATAAAGGTGCTGCTGAAATAAGCTATGGAAGACAACAACTAGCTATTAATGAGAATAAACTTCTACAAGGGGAAATAGAACTTAATCAAGGTGCTGCAGAGCTAGAGAAGAATAAAGAGAAAATTACAGCAGCAGAAGTAGAGCTTAACAAAGGGAAACAGGAAGGGTTAGCAAAGCTTAACAGTGGACGAAAAGAACTTAAAGATGGGGAGAAGGAAATTGCTGCAAATTTAGAAAAGTTAAAATCAGAAGAAGAAAAGGCAAATGTGAAAATAAAAGATGGGGAGTCTGAAATACAAAAAAATAGGGAAAAGCTCAGTGATATCAAAAAACCTGATTGGTATGTGCTAGGAAGATCTAAAAATGCCGGATATGAAACCTACAGGCAGGATAGTGACAGAATTGACAGCATTGGAAAGTTATTTCCTTTAATATTTTTTCTAGTTGCATCACTGGTAAGCCTTACTACTATGACTAGAATGGTTCAGGAAAAGAGAACAGAGATAGGTACCTTTAAAGCTTTAGGATATTCCAGTACTGCTATAGTATCTCATTATCTTATTTACGCACTTTCAGCTAGTATTTTGGGAAGTATTCTTGGTGTTTTTGTGGGATTCAAACTATTTCCTTCATTAATAATGAATGCCTATGCTACTCGTTATGATATAGGTGAAATGGTAGTACCTTTTAACACAAATCTTGCTCTTCAGGCAGCGTTAATTGCAATATTATTTACAGCTGTGGCAGCGGTAGCCTCTGCACTAGATGAGTTAAGAGAAGTGCCAGCCTCTTTAATGAGACCCAAACCTCCTAAGTCAGGTAAAACTATACTTCTTGAGAGAGTTAATTTTATATGGAAAAGAATGAACTTTACAAAGAAGGTTACTGCAAGAAATATTTTTAGATATAAACAAAGGCTGTTTATGACAGTAATAGGTATTGCTGCTTGTGCTGGATTAATGATTACAGGCTTTGGTTTAAAAGAAGGAATAATTGGAGCTACAGAAGCTCAATTTAGCAGTGTTTATAAATTTGATATGCAAGGAACTTTAAGTAAGAATGTAAATGAAGATGGAAAGAACAGTCTAAAAGAAAAAGCACTAAACATTTCAAATGTTACAGATGTTATGTTGAGTTATTCAAAAAATGCTTCAGTAGCTATGGAAGATAACAAGAGTCAAGATGCATACGTAGTTGTGCCTGAAAGTAAAGAAGAACTTAATAGCTACATCAATTTAAATATAAAGGATGAAGAATTAAGACTTCAGGATGAGGGTGTTGTTATAACTAAGAAGTTATCTAAACTTCTAAATAAAAAAGCTGGAGAAACCATTGAAATAACCTTAGAGGATAAGGTTTTTCAAGTTAAAATCTCTGCTATAACAGAACATTATCTTCAACATTATATTTATATGAGTCCTGGATATTATGAGAAACTAACAGGCAATAAAATAATGTATAACAGTTTTTATGGACTTCTTAAAGAGTTATCTGAGGAAGCTGAAAATAATACTTTAAATGCATTAAAGGACTTAGAGGACATTAATTCTGTGGAATTCAAAAGCAACGTTCATATTAATTTTAATAAAATGTCTTCTGCTATTAATTCTGTAATTCCAGTATTAATAATATCCGCTGGTGTATTGGCTTTTGTTGTAATATACAACCTGACCAATATAAATATTTCAGAGAGAAAAAGAGAACTTGCAACAATAAAGCTTTTAGGTTTCTTTAATCATGAACTAGCAGCTTATATATACAGGGAAAACATGATACTAACAGTGCTAGGAAGCCTAGCAGGAATACCTATGGGAATGTTTTTTAATAAGTTTATAATAGGTACTGCTGAAACTAATGATATTTTATTCTTGCAAAAGATTCATCCAATTTACTACTTAATTTCAATTATACTTACACTTTTGTTTTCTGTAATTGTAAATTTAGCTATGTATAATAGATTTGATAAAATAGACATGATAGAATCACTTAAGAGTGCCGAGTAAGCGACACTACAAAAATGGTATGCACTTCAATTTGAAGTGCATACCATTTTTATTTATTTAAAGTAAGCTTATTAAAAGAGTATAGTGAGAATTCCCTCAAGCTTCAAGAAAAGTAGAATTAAAAGGAACTGCTCAAAATGAACTTTAAGCATTGAGAGGCAGCTCCTTTATTCTTACATTAAATTTTACTAATTAGCACAAAACAACAATTTCATAGGGTGTAGTTTGAGCAGGTATGCTTTTGGTTGATGGACCATAGATAACAATTAGGTTTCTTTCAGCAGGATTTCTGTTAAAGGGCTGGCCATTTGGAAGTAACATCTCAGTATCTCTACTGATTCTTAATTTCAAGCTACCATCACTGCTGATTAAATCCTCATCAAAATAGTCTACTTTCACATTTGCCTCATCTGTGTTCTTAACCATAATGAGTGCCCTATATTGGGGAGGATATATAAGAGGTACAGGTGCATTCACATCATAATATCCTGTTACTTCATCTCCAATAGCTACAACTTCATGATTTACAAAGTAAGTAGTAGGAGCAACTATAAAGTTTACTATGGATCCATCTTCATTCTCAACTTCCATTAATTTATAGCAACCTGAGGTTTCTTCATCTTGACCTTGTCTAAGGTCACTAATCCTTTTTATAATTCCAGAAAAGCCTTTAAAACTTACCATTTTAATACCTCCTAATCTCTCCAAATATGCCACATAGCATTATTTGTACCTCTTACAAATACATCAGTTCTATTAGGGCCCCAAGATATTGCACCAGGTTCGGAGGTTAGGGTTCCACCAATAGTTTGCCAATCGCTCCATCTAGAGCCATTCCAAGTTTTAGTTATAAGCTCATTATTTCTTCCTTTAGCAAAGACTTCAAGTCTATTGGAGCCCCTAGAAGAAACTGCAGGAGCTGAGGTTATATTTCCACCAAGGTCTTCCCAATCACTCCAGCGAGTGCCATCCCACCATTTATGGTATAGACGGTTCCCTTGTCCCTGAACAAATACATCAATTCTATTATTGCCCCAGGAAACAGCAGCAGGAGCTGAGGTTAGGTTTCCGCCAAGGTTTTCCCAATCATTCCAACGAGTACCATCCCACCACTTATGGTAGAGAGCATTGTCAGTACCACGAACAAAGGTGTCAATTCTGTTTGTACCCCAAGAAGCAGCAGCTGGGCTTGATGCTAAAACTCCACCAAGGTTTTCCCATTCACTCCAACGAGAGCCATCCCACCACTTATGGTACATGGCATTATCAGTACCACGAACAAAGGTATCAATTCTATTATTGCCCCAGGAAACAGCACCAGGGCTTGAAGTTAAAACTCCGCCAAGGTTTTCCCAATTACTCCAACGAGAGCCATCCCACCACTTATGGTACATAGCATTATCAGTACCACGAACAAAGGTGTCAATTCTATTAGATCCCCAAGAAGCTGCAGCAGGACCGGAAGCTAAAACTCCACCAAGATCCTCCCATTGACTCCAACCACTCCCAGGAATTGGAGGTGGAGTTGGTGGTGGAACAGGAACTGAGGCACTATTTCTAAGGGTAAATTCAATTACATCTCTAAAGGTGCTGTTAACTACATTATTAGGCACGCCTCTTCGTCTAAGAGCGGCAAAAATATTGCCATATTGCCTTCTGAAATTATTAAAAATCACATTTGTTTTTCGATTTATATTACCTGAAACTTTTGAGGCGTTGTCTAAAGTGTAATTAATACAAGTTCTAAAGTATTCATTTACCTCACGTCTTGGTACTCCATATCTGGTAAAATTTCTGAATAATTCAGGTTGCTGCTGATTAAGTAAGTCTAAGATTCTATTTACTTCTCTTTGTGGAGCTCTATAGTTCCAGTTGAAATCTTCAAGCTCAAAGTATTCTCCATAGTTATCGACGTAGTCATAATCGTCATAGCCATCTATGAAGTCATTATGGTAGCCATACTTTCTCATTTGTGAATTGAAAAAGGGGCAGGTAGCTTGCTTAGTGCAATAAGGACAGTGGCAAAACTCATTATTATACATCTAAGTTCTCCTTATATTCATGCTTTGGTTATAAACCTTACCACTATAGTATATGATTGAAATTCAACACTGACACAAATTTAGTAAGTAAGATGAAGGAGGTTATTAATAAGTAGCAGGATTTTTACTTTCATCATAATATATGATGAAAGCCTTTAATAACAAGGAGAGCATATGTATAACAGCTATAATAGAAATAATATAATAAAGCCAAGGATTGTTTTTCGTGCAGTAGGAGATGTAAATGGGGACAAAATTCCTGATGGGGTATTTTTAACTGGAGTGTATACTGCTGAAAGGCCCTTTGTGGATCAAATTACGCTTGCAGTAAAGGATGGGAAAACAGGAAATGTTTATAGGGTACCCCTAAGTGAAAATTCAGGTTATAATCCTCGGATATTTTTAGGGGATTTCAATGGAGATGACATAAATGATATTTTAATTAGCATAGATTCAGGCGGCAGTGGTGGAATAATGTATCATTACATTTATTCCTTTGTTGATGATATTCCTGAGTTGATTTTTGATTTTAATCAGTATAATGAAGAGTATCAATACCAAATCAACTATGAGAATAACTTTAAAGTTGAAGCTATAAGTGAGATAAACAACGAGCAATATATTTTAGACATATCTCTTAGAGAAGAAGATTATTTAAGTGAAATATATGATAGTAACGGAAGATTAAAGGAGCCTATTGAGGGGTTTGTAAACCCATTAAGTGGGTTATATCCTGTGGATTTTGACTCTGATGGAGTATATGAACTATTAGCTTATCAAAAGATAGCTGGAAGGTATAATGCAGATTCTTTAGGATATTTTTTAAACACCTTAAAATGGGAAGAGAAAAGTTTTGTTTTAGACAATCAAAATATAGCTATATGGGGAAATGAAATAGAAAATAATAGAAGGTGGTAGTTTTTGTAAAACTCATAAATTGATATGACACTATTAACTATATTGTGGAATATTATGGCAATTAGAAGGAGTTGATTAATTATGAATTCAGTAAAAAATTATTATAGCAGGGATCTACAGGCTTTACATGATAAGTGCCAAAGGAATATGTTCTTTCATATTATTTTGAAATTGAAAGATGGCAGTGTCATTGATGGAATTATAGAAAAGGTAGAACCAGAGCGAATTATCATATTGGTTGGAGAAGATGTAATGGAGGAAGATGAAAACAGGGAAGATAGGCAAATTTTTGGAGGGGGAAGACCTAGAAGGAGATTTAGACGTTTTAGACGCAGAGGAATCCCTATTGGTGCTTTAGCAGCCTTATCTTTATTGCAGTACCCATACCCACCATATCATAATTATTACTACCCTCAGTATGGGAATTATGATTACGACTATGATGATGACCATGACCATGATGATGACCATGATCATGATGATTATGACGATGATGATAAACACCATCACTATTATGGACCATATGACTCTTATTATTAAAAGTACTTAATAGCATGTGAAGAAGGAGGAAAGTGCTGATTTATAAAATTTATTAGTTTAAACAATTATATGTCAACCAAAATACAGTTAATCAATCTTAAAAAAATCATAATCCCTTCTAAGTATTCACAGAAATATTTTCAGTAAGTAGTAGATTAAATCATGCATTATATATAAGTACATCCTTGTGACTAAAGCCCACAATGATGTACTTTTTTATTGGTTTTCTTCAAAGTGTTCTTCTACTCAACTTATAAAAGCTTTATCTAGATACTTTGAGTATTTTTCAAAGCTTTATTAGGGAAAAGGATATGAGTAATTGTAAGGCTATAAAAGTAAATTTGCACTAAAACAAATCACTAATAATATAATGGAGTAGGTATTAAGAATTTTACGTTTAGAGGAGGTTAATGTGAATAAATTAATTTATAAGGTTTTAAGAAAAATGAAAAGAGGGTTTAGTGGTACAGTAAAAACCTTAGGGAAAGTATTATTACCAAGGCAGATGCCTTATGAAATCAATGTTATTGCTGAAAACTTATTTGTACCTTGGGCTATAGACATAAGTAGTGATGGGAAAATATATTTTACTGAGAGGTCTGGAACTATTAGGGTTATTGAAAATGGTAAGGTTAATCCTGAACCTATTATTACCTTTGCAACTCCCTTTGTGAGTCGCGGTGAAGGTGGACTTCTAGGGATTGCATTAGATCCAAATTTTATACAAAACCATTATATATATGCAATGCATACCTACTCTGAGGATAATAGGCTCTTTAATAGAGTAGTAAGATTAATAGAAAAAAACAACAAAGCCTCTGTGGATAAAGTTATTATAGATAAAATCCCAGGAGGGCAAGTGCATAATGGAGGAAGAATAAAGATAGGGCCAGATAAAAAGCTTTATATAACAACTGGAGATGGAGGAACCCCATCTTTAGCACAAAATCCCACAAGTACTGCAGGAAAAATACTAAGAGTAGAATTAGATGGTAGTATTCCTAAGGATAACCCAATACCTAACTCACCAGTTTATAGTCTGGGATTTAGAAATCCTCAGGGACTAGCATGGAATTCAACAAATATTTTATATGGAACAGATCATGGAGAAGTAGCTCAGGATGAAGTGAATATTATTGAGTCAGGGGCAAATTACGGGTGGCCCATTGTTCAAGGAAATCAGGCTTCTAGTGAAATTACTGCTAAAAAACCTTTAGTACAAAGTGGAGGAGAAACTTGGGCACCTGCTGGAATTTCCTTTATAAATATAGGACCGTGGCAAGGAAAATTAGTAGTGGGCAATTTACGCGGTAGTCAACTACTTGTAATTTCTTTAGGAGAAGATGGAAGGACTGTTACAAATCAAGAATTTTTTTTAAAAAATGAGTTTGGGCGTATCCGTGATGTTATTCAAGGAAATGATGGGTCAATTTATTTTACCACTAGCAATAGAGATGGCAGAGGAAATCCTACTTCAAAGGATGATAGAATTATTCAACTTATCCCTAAAGGGTAGGAACTAAAATATTTATTTGAAAGCTAAAATTAGAGGGGTGTTTATGCATAAAAATTAATATTTATGCATGTTATACAATTTGCAAAATAACTGTCAAGGAAGAAATAATTAAATTATTGAGTTATTTACAAGGTTCAAAGAAAAGGTTTTCAAAAACAATAGATAAGATAAATGAATAAAATTAATAATAAGTGCATAATAGTTGTTGACACATTTACTTTAGTGTAGTAAACTATGAATATAATTTAATAAGACCTCACTTTCATAAGTGAGGTAGAGGCGCGAGATTTAACAGTCCCTATAGGAGCTTGAGGAAGCAAAGATTCTAGGGAGAAGGAAATGTCGCCGAAGCTTGTAATATCCTCAGTATTACTTGCTGGGTCTGCAGTTAAGAACTGCAGGACTGTCTCAATAGACGTCCCGGTTTATTGAGTTGTGCTATCTCATTTGGGAAGAGAGGGGGAATTAGGGTCAATTTAAGCATGTGACGACCTAAGTTTACCTTAGGTCTTTTTGTGTTTTTAATGCCAAAAGATGAGATAGTGCCATCCTGAATGAAGGGGTGGCATTTTTATTTTTATAATTTTAGTAGAATTTCTATCATGGATATATAAGTTGAAAGTTTATACTCTTCAGCTTTAGAAACTTCAAAGAAGCCAAGGTAGTTAATAAATAAGTAAAACTTTAAAATTAGCTTCCACATGAAGAATTTCTAGGAGACATAAGAAAAAGAGTAAAACAAATTTAATTACAAAATTTAGATGAAACACCAAGAAGGAGAGATTAACAATGAGAAGAAGATTATTAGGACTAATAGCAATTACATTATCAACAGTATTATTTTTAGGTGGGTGTGGTACAAGCGCTTCTAGTAAGGAGGCATCACCAGTAGTTAGTGAAGAGCAGATATTTAGAGTAGGTATGGAGGCAGGTTATGCTCCTTTTAATTGGACTCAAAAGGATGAGGCTAACAACGGAGTTAATATAGAGGGTAGCGCAGAATATGCTGGAGGATATGACGTGGAAATCGCAAGACAAATTGCTGAAGGGCTAGGAAAAAAGTTGGTTATTGTTAAAACAGAATGGGATGGACTAGTGCCAGCATTAACTTCAGGGAAGATAGATGCAATTATTGCAGGGATGTCACCTACTGCAGAACGTAAGGAAACCATTGACTTTTCAGATAACTACTATAAATCAGATTTAGTTATGGTAGTAAAAAAAGGTGGAAAATACGAGAGTGCTTCTTCAATTAAAGATTTTCAAGGAGCAAAAATAACAGCTCAATTAAATACCTTTCATTATTCGGTGATAGATCAAATTCAAGGAGTAGAGAAGCAACCCGCAATGGATAATTTTCCAGCTATGAGAGTAGCACTTGAATCTGGAATTATTGATGGATATGTGTCTGAACGCCCAGAAGGAGTTAGCAGTGAGTTAGCAAATAGTAATTTTAGAGTTATAGAATTTAAAGATGGATTTATAACTTCTGATGATGATACAGCAATTGCAGTGGGAGTAGCTAAAAATAGTGATTTAGTAGCTAAAATAAATACAATTTTATCAGGGATCTCAGAAGAGCAGCGTAGAGCTATCATGGATAAGGCTATTAAAAATCAGCCTGCTGCTAATTAGATATTAAATATGTTTCATTAGGTAGCCTAACAAGTTAGGGAGAGTTGTGTTAGGTTACCCTTACACAAAGGAGGAGTAAAATAATGAGTTTAGATTGGATAGTAAAAATTATTTCAAATAACTGGTCTATGTTTCTTAGAGGGGCTGGAATAACTCTTTTAATTTCAATGGTTGGAACAATTATAGGTTTTTTTATAGGGATTATAGTAGGGGTTATACGAACTATTCCGTCACCAGAAGGAAAAGCTAAAAGAATATTTGTAAAAATCCTTAATGCAATACTTTTTGTTTATATAGAATTGTTCCGTGGAACACCTATGATTGTGCAGGCTATGGTAATTTATTATGGGTCCGCTTTAGCTTTTGGTATGAATATGAATAGATTATATGCAGCTATATTAATAGTATCTATTAATACAGGGGCATATATGGCAGAAATTATCCGTGGAGGAATTCTATCCATTGATAAGGGTCAGTTTGAAGCTGCTCATGCTATTGGTATGACTCACTTTCAAACCATGATGAATATAATTTTACCTCAAGCAATTCGTAATATTTTACCTTCAATAGGAAATGAGTTTGTGATTAATATAAAAGATACTTCAGTACTTAATGTAATTTCTGTAACAGAGTTATATTTTCAAACAAAATCAGTATCAGGAAATAACTTTAGATATTTTGAATCCTTCTTTGTAGCTTGTGTGCTATATTTTATCATGACTTTTACAGTAACAAGAATTTTACGCTATATTGAAAAGAGATTAGATGGAGCAGAAAATTATGTTATAAGTGATATTGAAATAGAAAAACAATCAGTAATTTTAGCATCAGGAAATAGGGATGCAGTTAGTTACTAAAGAGGAGGAGAAATCGTGGAAAATATAATTGAAGTTAACCATTTAAGAAAATCCTTTGGAGATCATCAGGTTTTAAAAGATATTGACTTCTCAGTAAATAAAGGAGAAGTAGTTTCTATAATTGGCTCCTCTGGATCAGGGAAATCTACCCTTCTTCGTTGTATTAATCTTTTAGAAAAGCCAACGGGTGGGGAAATAATATATAAGGGGAAAAACATCTTAGATAATAATCATGATACTGGTATGTATAGAACTAAATTAGGCATGGTATTTCAACAGTTTAATTTGTTTAATAATAAAAATGTTTTAGATAACTGCATAGTTGGACAAGTAAAAGTATTAAACCGCTCTAGGGAAGAAGCTGAAAAGGTGGCTATGAAATACTTGAATCTTGTTGGAATGGAAAGATACATTAATGCAAAGCCAAGACAGTTATCAGGAGGTCAAAAGCAACGAGTGGCTATTGCTAGAGCACTTTCAATGGAGCCGGATGTAATGCTTTTTGATGAGCCAACTTCAGCTTTAGATCCTGAAATGGTAGGAGAGGTTCTTAAGGTAATGAAGAATCTTGGGGAAAGTGGAATTACTATGTTAGTAGTAACCCATGAGATGGGTTTTGCAAAAGAAGTATCTCACAGAGTGGTGTTTATGGATAAAGGAGTCATTGCTGAAGAAGGAAGCCCTGAGCAAATTTTTAATAATCCTGCTGAACCTCGTACAAGAGAATTTTTAAAGCGCACTTTAAGCAATATTTAATAGATATTAACCATAAGTGAAAGGAACATTTTTATTTAGTTATAAGGAAAGTGTCCACCCCCTCAAGGATAATAGTTTAGTTGAAAAGTAATAAGTGGTTTTAACTAGAAAGGCTTATTACTTAATTTATCAAGGAGAACTAATGAATAATTAGAAATTTGCACTCAGACTGGAAGGTCTGAGTGTTTTTGTGTTAAACAGTAAAGTTCTATGAAAAGGTGATTTAAAGGTTATATTTTACAAATCTTAAGAAGTTCTTAAGATTTATACAAACAATATTTTAAGATTTCCTTGCTATTATTGTGTTATAGAGAGTGCAGTAAGTTGCTAATCTGGAGGTAATAATAAATGGAAAAACATTATTTATATATTGTTCTTACGAGAACTAATACAACAGTTTCAAGGCTTATTGGGTTATTCACCAATGATGAATATACTCATGCAGCAATTTCTTTGGATAAGGAATTAAATAGAATGTATAGTTTTGCAAGAAAATATACATTTAATCCTTTTATCGGGAGGTTTAAACAGGAAGTGCTAAATCAAGGGTTATACAAATTTAGCAATACTTTACCTGGTACCATAATGAAGGTTGAAGTTTCAAAAGAACAATATGAAAAAGCTGAGGAATTGGTAAATCATTTTATAGATAATAGCAATAGCTATAAATATAACTATAAAGGGCTTATACATAACCTACTAAATAAAGAAGTATGCTACCAAGATAGGTTTTTATGTTCAGAGTTTGTATATTATATTTTAAACCACAGTGGGGTTTTGGATTTTAATATGTCAAGAAACCTTGTTAGACCTGAAACCTTGCTTCAGGCAAAGGGCGAGATAATTTACAAGGGAAATCTTAAAGAAATAGAATCAACTAGTAATAATTATGAGGTGGAAGAAATAAAGTTTATGGAGTTGAAGGCGATTTATGAATAAGCATAAAGAAAAAATAAAATTATGGTTATGCTTATTTGTGGCTATAGGGTTATTGTTAAGCATATTCCTCTACATGAAGTCAACAGGAATTTTTAGCACAATTAATTCAGTGGAAGCCTTTAAGGCATATATTCAGAGTTATGGTGACAAGGCTTATGGAATGTTCTTCTTTATTCAGTTTATGTCTGTTATAATTGCACCAATACCTAGTAATATTAGTGCTGTGGTGGGTGGAAATGTATTTGGTTTATGGCAATCCTTTTTCATTAGTTTGTTAGCTATTATAAGTGGGTCAGTAGTAGTATTTATTCTTGCAAGAAAACTTGGAAAGCCTTTTACTGAGAAATTTGTGAGTCCTAAAATTTCAGAAAAATATGAGAAGCTTATTTCCTCAAAAAGGGGGGAGCTGTTAGTTGGAATATTGTTCTTATTGCCCTTTTTACCAGATGATGCTATAGGCTTCTTGGTGGGGCTTAGTACAATGAGATTAGGTAGATACTTTATGATAATGATATTAACTAGGCCTTGGGAAATACTAGCTGCATCTGCATTGGGTTCTTCAAATATTATAATTCCCTGGTGGGGCTGGGGTATTATTGCTATATTAGTTCTTTATGTAGTAAAGAATGGTAGTAGACTAGAAAACAAATTTGTTAGTGCATTTAAGGAAGGCTAATTAGTAGGCTAACCTTAATTTCTTTATGCTAATTTTAAGCAACACTTTTGTGAAGATACATTTATTCATAAGGGATATAAATATAGATTTCATAAGAAGATATGTCACCATCTCACTATAAACTGTAGATATAAGATGAAAAATCTATTTCAAACAATAGGAAATTATGGTAAAATGGGAAAAATAACAAGGGATACTTAAAATGGTATTAGGGGGTAGGAATGTGGAAAATATAAATAATTTTAATATAAAAATTAAAGAAAAACTGAACTTAGAGGACTATAAGGAGATAAATCAGCTTCAAAATCTTTGTCATGAAGTAGATAAAGTTTCCTTAAAATTAGAACTTGATTATAAATTAAGTAGAAGTGAGGTTGAAGGGAAAAATATAGATAACCTCAATGAATTCTTATACTATTATGAAAACATGTTAGTAGGTTATATTGGCATCTGTGAGTTTGGTGGGGCTGCTATGGAAATCAATGGAATGGTGCACCCAAGCTATAGGAGGAGGGGGATATTCAAGAAGTTATTTTCACTGGTTAAAGATGAAGGTGGTAAGAGAAACCCAAAAAAAATACTTTTGCTTAGTGATAATAATTCTATTTCAGGGCTTGAATTTATTAAAAACACAGGTGCAGAGCACCATCATTCAGAGTATGAGATGTTTTTAAGACGCAATAGTGAAACAAATTCTTCAGGTAACAATGTGGTTTTAAGAAGAGCTATCAATGAAGATGGAAGAGAAATTGCATGGCAAAACTCTATATATTTTAACGAGGAGTTTAAGGAAGAAAACATTCCGATGCCTGAAGAAGAAGAAAAAAGTGGAATACTCATGTTCATAGCTGAAGTTGATAATAAAGTAATGGGTAAAGTTAACATAGAAATAAGGGAAGGCCAAGGAGGAATTTATGGATTAGGAGTAATTCCTGAGTATCGCGGAAGAGGTTATGGAAGAGAAATATTAACTAAAGCTGTGAAAATACTACAGGAAAAAGGTGCAAAAGATGTAATGCTTCAAGTGGAAGCGAAAAATAAGAATGCACTAAATCTTTATAAATCCTGTGGATTTGAGGAAACTTATACTATGGATTATTATAAATTATAGAACTCAAAGATAAAAATTCCTAGAAGATTAGAGTTATGAAACAATATAAAAGTTTCAGAAACCAAGACTAGAAATTATTTAGTTACAATTAAAACTCATTCATAGATAGTGTTAAATATGAAAGAACAAATAAAGAGCTTCTAAGTAAATGTATTACATTTGTCTTAGAAGCTCTTTATTTGAGTTGCAATTTTATATTAAATTAATCTATTATGCTTCAAGTTTTTCATTTACTTGAGAGCTTTGAAGTTTCTTTTTTGCAGCTATTAGGAACACCACAAGGGCACCAATTGCAGCTATTATTCCAGCAGGATAAGCTATTGAAGAGGAAAGTTTAAAACCTTCTGGAGCTACAAGGATATAAGTTATAGAAACGCCAGTCATGAATACTGCTGGCAATGTAGCTATCCAATGAATTTGTTTTCTTAAAGCTAAGTACATAGCTGAAGCCCAAAGTACAATCATTGCTAAAGTTTGATTAGACCATGCAAAGTATCTCCAAAGAATATTAAAGTCAATTCTTGTTAAAATGAAACCAATGATAAATAATGGGATAGTTATTATAAGTCTGTTTTTCATTGGTCCTTGTTTGAAGTTTAAAAAGTCTGCAATAGTAAGTCTTGCACTTCTAAAAGCTGTGTCTCCAGAAGTTACGGGGCAAGCTATTACACCAAGTATTGCAAGAGCTCCTCCAAATTTACCAAGTAGAGTTGTAGAAATTGTACTTACAACCCAACCTTGTCCACCGTTAGCAGTCATTTGTGCATTTAATTCTCCAGTGCTACCAAAGAAGGCTATTGCAGCAGCTGCCCAGATTAGAGCAACTATACCTTCAGCAATCATAGAACCATAGAATATTGCTCTACCTTGTTTTTCAGAAGTTATACATCTTGCCATCATAGGAGATTGTGTTGAGTGGAAGCCAGAGATAGCTCCACAAGCTATAGATATAAACATTAATGGCCAAATAGGTAGTTGTTTTGGGTGAAGGTTTGCTAATGTAATCTCAGGAATTTTATAGCCTCCAAAGATTATGCCTCCTGATACCCCTAAAGCCATAACTAAAAGGCAAATACCGAAGATTGGATAAATTTTTCCGATAAGTTTATCTATTGGAAGTAAGGTAGCTAAAATATAATAAGCAAAGATTACATAAACCCAAAATTTAGCATCAAGCCTTTCAGGTGTAAGTATAGCTAGAAGATTAGCTGGAGTTGTTATGAAAACTACACCTACAAGTATAAGAACTATAACTGAAAAACCTCTCATGAAGTTTTTAAAACCAGGTCCTAAATATTTTCCTACAACTTCAGGTATACTAGCACCATCATGTCTTACAGATAACATTCCAGATAAGTAGTCGTGCACTCCCCCTGCAAATATAGAACCAAGGACTATCCATAGAAAGGCAACAGGTCCCCATAATGCACCGGCAATGGCACCAAAGATTGGGCCTGTCCCAGCAATGTTTAGGAATTGAATTAAGAAAATCTTCCAACCAGGCATTTTAACAAAATCCACACCATCTTCAAGTCTTACAGCTGGTGTTTGAATTTTTTCATCTGCGCCAAAAGCTTTTTCAACAATTTTACTGTATACAAAATAACCTACAATTAAGGCAACAATAGAAAGAAGAAAAGATATCATTGATAAATCCCCCCTGTATAATAGTTTTTTATACATATATTATAAAATATATGTATATGTTTACATGGAGAAATTCTTTAAATAACAAAAAGAGCACATAAAATACATTTATATGCCCATGATTTGCTTAAACTTTGAAATGTTATGTCTGCTAACAGGGACTTCTTCTTCCACATCCTGGAGCCTTAATAAATATGTGTTGTTAAACCAGGGAATTATTTCTTTTATCTTATCTAAATTTACAATATAAGAACGATGGCATTTGAAAAAATTGTTTTGAGGAAGTTTTTTGTGAAAATCACTAATACTAGAATTAGTTTTAAATTCCTCTTCCTTGGTATAAATCAAAACCTCATGCTCATTAGCTCTACAATAGCATATTTCACTAATACTTAAAACAACTAATTTTTCATTTTTCCATAGAGTAATTCTATCATTATTACATTTGGTGATAGTATTATAGTTTTCCAGCTTTTTTAAAGTATCAACTATCCTATCCTCAGAATAAGGCTTTAATATGTAATCAAAGGCTGAAACTTCAAAAGCTTCAAGAGCATGCTCCCTATAAGCACTTATAAATACAATAATAGGCTTATCTTTTAACGTGTTTATCACCCTGCTAAAGGTAATACCATCCAATTTAGGCATACTTATATCCAAGAAAATTACATCTACAGCATTATTTTGAACATATTCAAGAGCTTTTATGCTATCATCGAATTTATCAAGTATTTTAATTGAGCTAAAATTAGTAACAAAGTAACTTAACTCCTCTATGGCAGGAATTTCATCATCTATGATAATACAGTTCATAAATTTAGCCACCTTTCTCCTTTTCATTAAGTATAAAGCTTATTTTTGTACCCACACTAAGTCTTTCAATATTAAGTCCATTACCATATATATATTTAAGTCTATTGTTAACATTAGACATACCAATTTTGTTTTCCTTAGAAGTACCATTATATATTGTGTCAATTATATGTTGAGAAATTCCAACACCATCATCTTCTATTATAACGAGAACTTCATTTGAATTATAATTTTTCACAGTGATTTTTACATTACCTGATCCAGAACCCTCTAAAATCCCATGCTTAATAGAGTTTTCTACCAAGGGTTGAATAACAAGTGATGGAATTTTAATATTTATATTTTCATCAACATCATAAGATACCTTTAATTTATCTCCAAAACGAGCTTTTTCTATTTCAACATAAGCTTTAACTTGTTCAAGTTCTTTGCTTATATCCACAAAGGTACTAGTGTTTTCAATGTTATATCTTAAATAGTTAGAAAGGTTTACTATAAGCTCCCTTGCTTTATTTGGATTAAATCTTAAAAAAGATACAATAGTATTTAAGGCATTAAAGAGAAAATGTGGATTGATTTGAGCTTGAAGAGCCTTTATTTCTGCCTTTGTAGCCATATCTTCAAGTCTCCCCAACTTACTAATTTCAAGTTGGGTGGAAATTAATTGAGATAATCCAACTGCCAGTTTTTCTGTAGTATAAGAAACACCATTTTCTATTGGGTAGTATAATTTTAAGGTTCCAATGACCTCTTGGTTTTCTTTAAGAGGGACAAGTATTGCAGATTTTAGAGGGCAGCTTTTGCAAAAGCATTGTATTTCTTCAGCACAGTTTAAAATACTCATAGAACCATTATCAATTACCTGTTTTGTAGCTGTGGTTTGTATAGGGCTTCCAACAACATGATGATCTGATCCTAGGCCAGCATGAGCAAGAACTGTATTCCTATCAGTAATTGAAACTGCGGCAGCACCAGTAGACTCTTTTATTATAGAGCAAATCTTAACCAAAGAATCATTGGTTATATCCCTAAAGTAGGGGAGAGTTTTATTAGCTATTTCTAGGGCTAGTTGAGCTTGAGATGCAGCTATTTGATCTTTTTCATTAAAGATTCTTTCTATGAGTAGTATAAGAATGCTTATACCTAAAGCATTAGTAAAGGTCATAGGAAAGTAAATACTTTTTACTATAGAAACTGCACTGGTATAAGGCTTAGAGATAAGCAAAATAAGAAGCATTTCAATGCTTTCAATTACTAATCCACCAATGAATCCATAGAACCATTTGTTGTGACCTGTACCTCTTTTGTACAGAATAGCAGAAACAAATCCAGCAATAATTGTGGCTATAGCGCAAGGAATAGAAGTTATTCCACCAATATCATAGGTAAACCTATGAATTCCCGCAAGAGTACCAGCTATAATTCCAACAAAGGGACCGCAAAGAATTCCACCAGCCATTACTCCAATTATTCTGGTATTAGCTATGGCTCCGTTTACATCTGTACCAGAATAGGTTCCAATTATACCAAAAATAGAAAAGGCTAAAGCAAGTATGGTAAGTTCTCTTTTTCTAAATTTATCTCTTTGTATTATTTTTTTTACTATAGATATATTTGAAATTATAAAAGCTAGTATTACAACATAACCTAAATTGTTTATAAGATTTCTAAATAAATTCATATAAATTACCTCTAGTTTTTAATTTAATATTTATTCTTTAAAGTTTAACTATCACTTTAAAATAATGCATGTATTATAGATAGTTTATCACAAATTGTTTATAATTTATAAATTTATTGCAAAGAAAACATGTTGATTAGTTCCAGTGAAAGTTATGGTTAAAATTTTTTCTACCTTGGGGTATATTTGCAAGAAAAGTATCCCAATTTTTACTAATAGTGCTATGAAGAAAATTTTATGAAGGTTATTTTTTTATTTATATTTTATGATATAATACTTCCATGAAAAAAATGTATAATTTGGTCGAAACATGTTTATAAATTACATTTATTTACTTTGATTTTGACATATACGAAAGATATGAGGAGATACAAGATGGATATTTTTTTGATTATCGGTGTTATTACAGGTTTTTTTGCAATAATTGTAGGAATGATTGTAAAGGGAGCAGATGTTACTGTACTACTAAATCCAGCTGCGGCTATAATAATTCTTGTTGGTACCATTGCAGCAGTAATGAACTCTTTTCCAAAGGACGAATTTCTTAAAATTCCTAAAATCCTAGGAGTTCTTTTTGGAAATAAGCAAAAAGAAAGACCGGTAGCCATTGTAGAACAAATTATAGAAATGGCACAAAGTACAAGAAAGAATGGGTTATTAAGTCTTGAAAATACTATACAAGGACTAGACAATAAGTTTATGAAAAAAGGACTCGAGATGGTAGTTGACGGTGCAGACCCTGAATTTATCGAGGAAGTTTTAACTATTGATATTGATGAGACGGAAGAAAGACACCGTGCTGGAGCTTCAATTTTTACAACTGCAGGAGGATCAGCACCAACCCTTGGAGTTTTAGGTGCTGTTATTGGATTAATTGGAGCTCTTGGAAACCTAAATGATACAGAAAAACTTGGTCATATGATAGCTGCTGCCTTTGTGGCAACTCTATATGGAATTTTCTTTGGATATGTAATTTTCCATCCTTTTGCAACTAGATTAAAGCGAAAGTCCCATGAGGAAATAACTAATATGCGTATCATATTAGAAGGTATTCTATCAATTCAGGAAGGGAAAAATCCAAAAAGTATAGAAAAAAAGCTATTAGGTATGTTAGCGCCAAAGGATAGAGTAAGTTTTGAAAAGAACAATAAGGATATTTAAAGGAGATTTATCATGAGAAAGAAAAAAGTGCATCATGAAGAACACGTTGATGAAACATGGCTAATTCCTTATGCAGATATGCTTACTCTTTTGCTAGCCCTTTTTATTGTTATGTTTGCGATGAGTAAAGTTGATAACGAAAAATTTAAGAGTGTTCAGGAGAACTTTAATGCTATATTCTCAGGCGGAAGTGGTTTAATGGAAGAGGGAGAGCCAAGCCTTCCAGTACCACAACCAGGAAATTCTGGGGATATAAATGAAGTGGCTGAAAACTCAGCTATTTCAAGTAATGTATTAGAAGATAATAAAATGAAAGAAGTTAAAGATAATTTACAGGGACAAATTGAAAATGGAGGATATGGAGATAAGGTTAAGGTAGAGCTCAATGAGGGTGGCTTAGAAATTTCCATTCAGGATGTTGTACTTTTTAATTCAGGCGATGCACAAGTATTACAAGGGGTGGAGCCCTTACTTAAGCAAATTTCTCATATGCTCAAGGGACTAGATAATGAAGTCAAAATTGTAGGACATACAGATAATGTACCAATTAGTAATTCTAAGTTTCGCTCAAATTGGGACTTGAGTGCTATGAGAGCCATCAATGTGATGAATTTTATAGGTAGCACAGGTGAAGTGCAAATGGGAAGAATGTCAATTCAAGCTTATGCAGATCAAAAGCCTAAGTATGATAATTCAACAAGTGACGGTAGAGCTAAAAATAGAAGAGTAGAAATTTTTATTGTGCGTAAGTACTCAGCACCTACAAAGGTTAATGGAAATTAAAGTGTTTATAAAGTTAATACACATTTAAAAAGAGCAATTGAACCTTTAATTCAATTGCTCTTTTTTATTTAAAGTAAAAGTATTTAGCTCATCATATTATTTTCTTTGCCTTTACTTATTGTTATAGTTTCACGTTGTCTTAGCATCATATATACATAGAAAGGTATACCAACAAGCATTAAGATAAATCCATACATAACAACCTCTGCCCCTGTTCCATATATTGCATATATTGAGTAAGCAAAAGCTAGTAAAGAAATAAAGGAGTTTTTAAGGAAATTCCAGAGGTTGAATTTTCCTGGGAATTTTTTAAGTAACACTATTTCTGCAGCTGCAGCAAAACTGTAAGCAGGCAAAAATGCTAAGGTTCCAAGTAAAATCATAAAGTCAAAGGCTGATCTTAAACTTCCTACATAATTTAGAATCAGAAGAATATTAGCACATATTCCACTGATTATAAGAGAAGCTGTAGGAGTAGCATATTTTTTGCTTACATGTGCAAAAATTGGTGGGAAAAGTTTTTCTTCTGCTGCGGCATAGGCACTTCTTCCAGTGGTTAAAATCCATCCAGAAGTTGCTCCAAGAGTAGAAATAATTGCACCTATAGCAATGAAGGTTCCACCCCAAGTTCCACTAGTTGAAGCATTTATTATATCTGCTAGTGGGGCATCAGACTTAGCTAATACGTCCTGACCCATTGCACCCATAGCAACTACTGATATTAAAATATAGATACAAGCAGCAATTAGGGTACCCCAAATGGTGCTTTTTTTGATGTTTTTTTCTGGATTTTTAATTTCTCCAGCAGGGACAGTGGCACTTTCTAATCCAACAAAAGCCCATAAAGCTACTGCTATAGCTGCAGGTAAGGTGCTCATACTGCTTACTTCACTGCTAGATACCGTAGATAAGTATTGGGGATCAAAATTTATTATAGCTATAACTAGGAAAACTAATAAAGCTGCTACTTTTAATATTGTAGTAATAATACCTATAATACCTGCATTCTTCACTCCTAAGATATTGATAATAGTAAAGAACCATAATACAAAAGATGTGATTAAAAAGGCTGCCAATGGAGTATTTGCTGAGGGAACAAAGTAAGTAAAATAACTCATGAAGGCAGTAATAATTGCTGCATTACCAACCCAAGCACCAATCCAATATGTCCACCCAATTAGAAAGGCTGGAAACTCTCCAAAGGCTTTTCTTGTGTAGGCAATTGGACCACCAGTGACTGGAATTCTTGAAGATAAATTTGCAAAACTAAGGGCTATGAGTAGAGAACCAACTGAAGTGATAAGCCAAGCTATAATTGCAGTGGTGGGGTTGGAAATTCTTGCTAATGAAGCTGGAGCCATGAAAACACCAGAACCAATGCAGTTACCTACAACAATTGCAATTGCAGCACCTAAACCAAGCTCACGTCTTAGCTTTGATTCTGCAGGATCCTTTAATAAATTTTGACTGTCCATAAAAACACTTTCCTCTGAATTCAAATTAAGAGTATAAATTTAGATAATTTATACTATCTTATATTTAATTATATATCCATAAAATAGAAATTTGAATAAATAATGAATAAAATGTAAAGGAAAATTCGTTTAAATTTGCGATAAAATTCATGGTTAAATGTCATAATATATCAAATACCATAGTTTTTATGGAATCATAAAGTTATAATAATTATGCTGAAGTTTCTTAAGCATGTGAAAGAATTATTAAAATTCAAAGTAAAACAAATCAATGTAGATTTATGTGTTAATAAAATGTTGAATTTTGCTAGAAATATAATTTTATATAAGCTTATAAGTGAAAATTAGGGAGATGGTTGCATGAAAATAATAAAAGTAAAAGGAAATACCTTTTGTATTGATACTGGAATGACTTATATTCCTTTTTACAAAATTAATGATGAAGAGATAATTATGCTAGATACGGGATGGAAGCAAGGAGAGAGAGAAGGTATAGATAAGCTTTTAGAAGAGAATATGTTTAAGATATCGGCAATACTATGCACTCATTCCCATATAGACCATATAGGAAACAATGCGCATTTTAAAGAAAAATATAATTCAATAATTGCTATGCCTGCCTATGAGGCCCATATTTGCAGCTCTACTATAAATCTAAAGGTATTTTATAGTAATCAAAACTTATCAGAAATAACTGAGCATTATGGACATATGGTTTGTGAAACGGATATTATGATTTCTCATGAACAAGATAAAATATATTTGTGTGGTGTAAAGTTTAAAATAATTCATACTCCAGGCCATAGTCCAGCTCACATTTGTATTACAACTCCTGATAATGTGGCTTATGTTGGTGATGCTTTAATAAGTTATGAGGTAATGAGGGGGTCAAAATTACCTTATTGCTTTATACTTAGGGAAGCTTTAGAAAGTAAAGAAAAACTCCGTAATTTGGATTGTAGTAAATACATAGTGGCACATAAGGGGATTTATGAGGATATTTCTAAGCTCATAGATGATAATAATGACTTTTTTAAGGAAATATCAGTTAGAGTATATAATGTGATAAATGGAACAATGACAATGGAAGAAATTATGAGGGCGGTTATTAAAGAATTCAAGATAGGTGTGAAAACTATCTATAAATATAATGTATTGGAGAGAATGCTAAGATCCTATGTTGAGTATTTGGATGAGACTGGGTCAATAAAGTTAATAATGGAAGATGGATTTCTTAAGTATATAAGAAATGAAGAAATCAGATAAAGTTTTATTAAAAAATATGAAAACGTTAAATGAAAAGGTAAATTCGTGTTTTTAGTGAGGCGTTCGTAATGTAGCAGTTAAGTGTTTGAAATCATATTTTTTATCTTTATTCATAATGTACCTCCAATCAACATGGAGGAAATCCACTAACTAGTCTCATTCTAACCAATATAGTGCAAGACTAAAATCGCTAAACACGAATTAAGTAGTGCAATCAAGAAGTTACTTTTTCATTTTACAAAAAAATATGAAAAAACCTCTTGACCCTCACGTTGCGTAAAGGTGTAAATTAATATTAAGGCACCTCAGTAAATTAATTTTGGAGCCTGAGAGGAGATATAGATATGGAGTATACAGTGCAAAAGCTTAGTAACTTAGCAGGTGTTAGCACTAGAACACTTAGATATTATGATGAAATAGGAATTCTTAAGCCGGCAAGAATTAATTCCTCAGGATATCGAATTTATGGTGAAGCTGAAGTTGATATGTTACAACAAATATTGTTTTACAAGGAATTAGGTGTGGATTTAGATACAATAAAAACTATGGTTACTTCACCTTCCTTCGATGGAGCTACTGCACTTAAAAACCATCGACAAAAGCTCCTTGAAAAAAGAGAGCAATTAGATAAATTAATTGCAAATGTAGATAAAACCATAGCATTAAGAGAGGGGAAATTTAAAATGACAAATAAAGAAAAATTTGAAGGTTTTAAACAAAAGCTTATAGATGACAATGAAAAGAAATACGGTAAGGAAATTAGAAAAAAATATGGTGAGGACACTGTTAATAAGTCTAATGCCAAAATGATGAATTTGACTGAAGAACAATACGAGAAAATGATAGAAATAGGAAGAGAATTAGAAGAAACCTTAGCAGAGGCTTTCAAAACAGGAGACCCAGCAGGTGAACTTGCCCAAAAAGCTGCTGATCTTCATAAACAGTGGCTAGGCTTTTCATGGCCACAATATAATAAAGAAGCTCATGCGGGACTTGCTCAAATGTATGTGGATGATGAAAGATTTACAGCTTATTACGATAAAGAGCAACCTGGTACTGCAGAGTTTCTAAGGGATGCAATTTTTATTTATGCTGGTATGGAAAGATAAATAGTTGTAACCTCTTACTGCGATTTTAGTAGGAAGTTAAAAACAAGTTCTTTATAGAGTGTAACAACTTAGTAAGTATCTTAGTCTATTAAAGTAACAACAGCTTAGATGAATATTTTAATAATAAACTTACTATGAAAAACAAAGCCAGAGAAAACTCTGGCTTTTTAACATTTCATTAAGATAGTTCTGAAATCCATTAAAGAAAGCAAGCTCTATTATAAGTTAATATATATATAGATATTATTTATAAGCTATTGTGGATAAACATCAAAAAGAGGTGTTTTCAGCAATCTTTCTTTGAATATCTTCAACCTTATTTCTGTTAAGATTATAGCCTAATACACTTAAAAGTGCTGCAATAAAACTTATAGCCGAGCCAATACTAAGTAATAAACCAAGAATGATTACTGTGCTTTCGGCTTGTATAGTTAAATTTGCATCAAATTTCACCCAGTCTAATATAAAGCCTATAAGTAGAAGGGTGATAGATTGAGACATTTTATAAAATAAAGTTAAACAACCATAATAGCTTCCTTCTGCTCTCTTTCCAGTATTAAGCTCATCTAAATCAATTACATCTGCAATCATTGATAGTGGTAGTGTGAAAAGTCCACCGGTACCAAAACCAGCTAAGATTCCAAAGGGGAAAAAGTAAAGCACATTACCGGTAACATGATCCTTCATGAATATTAAAAGAAGGAAAATAAAACTGCTTATGATGCAAAGTATAATTCCCAAAACCATAGAAGGCTTTTTGTCTAATCTTTTAGAGATTAGTGACCAGATAGGCTGAGATATAATTGAAATTAAAAATTGTACTCCAACTATAAGGGCAATTTGTTGACTATTCAATGAAAAAGTGTAAGTAAAAACATGTAGTCCCATATTTGTAACTAAGGCTGAAGCTATGTTGGTAAACATATAGGCAAAAGCTACATGCCTAAAGGTTTTATTAAGAAATATATTTTTAAAGGCTAAAAGTAAAGTAGACAACTTTGAATCACTTGTGCCAGTTTGAATATGTTCATTAAGAATAGGAATATATTTTTTAGTAGAGTAAAAACACCAAACTGCAAAAGCAATTATAAGTATTGAAGTAAATAGCCCCATGTTATTATAAGAGGCAGGGTTTAGCTGTCCAGAAGGAAATTCTGGCGTTGGCCTAAAGAATACAAACATACCAAATACGGATACAAAGGCTAGTCCAAGAAGGAAGAATATTGTTTTAATTCCTTGTATTGTTGTTCTTTCATTATAATCATTAGAAAGTTCTGCACCAAGGGCAGTGTAGGGAGTTACGTAAATTGTACTAAAGGTCTTAATTACAATTATTAAAATGAAAATAAAAGCAAATTTCAAATATTGAGAAATTCCAGAATTTATATTCCAAAGTATAAAGTTACATATTCCAAGACCTATGCCTCCAATTAAGAGGTACTGGTGACGTCTTCCAAAGGTTTGAGATTTAGTCATATCAGAAATATAACCCATTAGAGGGTCTGTGATGGCATCCCAAATTATACTTAAGCTAACAGCAAGTCCAACTAAACTGCCTGGGATATCAAGAATGGCTGTACAATAAAAAACTAAATAGGTTCCTATAACTTGATTTGAAACTCCAGTGGTGAAATTCCCAAGGCCATAACCCATTTTATCTAGAAAAGGAATTTTTCTGTGGCTACTACTTTTAAGTTTACTCAAAATAACACTGCTCCTTATTTATCAACTTTGTTTTGTATATTTATAATATTATCATAGGAAAATATGACAGTATAGACTTGATAAATAAAAATAAATCTTACCTAGGATTTTATTCATCTTAAATTTGGTTTTAGTTCTATAAAATAAACTATAAATCCTATATAATATACCTATTAACAACCCTTGAAGGAAGAAGGTGTTAGTATTGGAGTTTATTACTGCAAAACAAATCTTATCTCAAAGAACCTATAATGAGAATTGGTTTGGAACAAATTATAATATGAATATCTATAAAGGTTGCTCTCATGGGTGTATTTACTGCGACTCAAGGAGTGAGTGTTATGGTATCAAAGATTTTAGTTTGGTTAGAGGTAAGGAAAATGCTATTGAAATATTAACTAATGAGCTAAAATCAAAGAGAAAAAAAGGGGTCATAGCTACTGGTTCAATGTCTGATCCATACAATCCCTTAGAAAGGGAGGGTAAGCTAACTAGAAAAGCACTAGAAATTATAAATCTTTATGGGTTTGGTGTTGCAATAGCAACGAAAAGTGACTTAATTGTTAGGGATATAGATATACTAAAGAATATAAAAAAACACTCTCCAGTAATTGCTAAAGTAACAATTACTGCTGCTGAGGACGAGTTAAGTAAAAAAGTTGAACCCAATGTAGCTTCTTCTTCAAAGCGGTTCCGAGCAGTAAGTGAGCTTTCAGAAAATGGGATTTTTTCTGGTATATTATTAATGCCTGTATTGCCTTTTATTCAGGACAATGATGAGAATATATTAAGAATAATAGAAAAAGCAGCTGAAAGTGGGGCAAAGTTTATTTATCCTTATTTTGGAGTAACTCTTAGACAGGGTCAAAGAGAATTCTTTTATGAAAGGCTCAATGAGAAATTTTCAGGAATAAAGGATAAATATGTGAAGGAATATGGATTTTCCTATCAGTGTAATTCTATAAGGAATAAAGAATTGTGGAAGTTATTTAAAGAAGGATGCAATAGGAAAGGTATACTATACAAAATGCCAGATATAATAAAAGCTTATAGAACAGAGTATGAGGAGGAACAATTAAGTTTCTTCTAATTTCCTTTGAAAGGTAGATGAAACTTAATTGTCAAGAAGTTCAATGAAAAGTTCTATGGTAAAATAGTAGTATTTTATATGGAGGAAGACAAATGAGTAAGATATATGAATTTAATGCGGAAATTAAAAAAGTACCTGATATTGATGGAGCTTACATTGAAATTCCCTTCGATGTAAAGGCTGAATTTGGAAAGGGAAGAGTACCTGTTACTGCAACTTTTGATGGGGAAGTTTATGAAGGGAGCCTTGTTAGAATGAAAACTCCTTGCCATATTATTGGAATCAAGAAGGATATCAGAGCTAAGATTGGCAAGCAACCTGGGGACATAATAAAAGTTACTCTTGTGGAGAGAGTTGTAGAGAAAAAATCATCCAACAAAGGTTAACTCGAGGTTGTTAATTATGAAAAAGTTAGTCATTATTACATAGAAGACCTATGAAAGTGTAAAAACTCATATACACCACTTTATTTTTAAAAATACTAAATATATTAAACAATTTATAGTGTATAGAATTGTATTTGGACATTTATATCTAATCTAAATTATCTTTAAAACATTGATAATTTAGATTAGATATTACCTTTATAAGGATGGTAATTCTACAATGAAAGTTGTACTATGATTTACTACGCTTCTAGCATAAATTTTCCCCCCATGATGCTCTACAATTGCTTTTGCAATTGAAAGTCCAAGTCCGTAGCCACCGCTTTTTCTTTCACGAGACTTATCAATCCTATAAAACCTATCAAAAATTCTACTTAAATGATCTTCACTTATTCCCTTTCCTGTATTAGTTATGGAAAGAGTGGCATTACTATTTATCTTTTTTAAAGAAAGATTAATAGTACCCTTTGGTTCTGTGTATTTTACTGCGTTATCTAAAAGTATCATAACAACTTGTTTTATTTGCTCATTGTTTCCATGGATTGTTAGTCCTTCCTCAAGATCATAATCAAATAAAATATTATTTTCAAAAATTACAGCCTCCATAGTTAAAATTACATTTTCAATAGTTTCGCTAAGATTAAAGTTTGAAAAAATCATTTTCACATCAGAATAATCTATTTGGGTTAAGTAGAGTAAATCATTAGTTAGTTTCGACATTCTTTCAACTTCAGATTTAATATAGTTTAGCCACTTCTTTTGACTATTTATTGAGTCTTCACCATTAGATAAAAGTACATCTACATTAGTATTAATAACTGCAAGAGGCGTTTTCAGCTCATGAGAAGCATCTCCAATAAATTGCTTTTGCTTTTCAAAAGCCTCTTTAATTGGTGCAATAGACTTATTAGCAAAAAATCTACTAATAAAGAAAATAGCAACTAACATTAATAAGGCAACGGCTAGGAAGGTTAAGATGAGGTTTGTGAGAATTGACTGCTGCCTTGTTATATCTAAAAATACAATCCTATGCCCATTCATATAAGAAATTTTCACAAATGCCCAATGGTTATCATCTAATTTAAATCTTCCATTATCACTATTAAAGGATAATGCCTTTTCCTTAGCCTTTTCATAAAAATCTTCTTCCATATGAAAAATAGACAAAAGCGATACTGTTTTCCCATCATTGTCTGTGATTAGTGTAAAGGAAAGTGAGCGATCTTGAGGAGGAGTCATGGCGTTAAAGTTCGGTATAGGTTCTTTCATATTATCCTTTTGTTTTTTATTAATATCAGATATTTTATGAAGCTCTAAATTTATATCTCTCTTAACATTATTATAAGTAATTAGATAAATAGTAGAAAAAGCAATTACCATCATTACGGAAATTATTACAAGGTTTAGAATTAAAAATTTATTTCTAAGCTCCTTAAACATTTAGCTCTCCTCCAGTATATAACCAACGCCGCGAACAGTTGTTATTTTTACATTTGAGCATAAGTGGTTTAGCTTTTTTCTTAAAAAGGAAATATAAACCTCCACATGATTATGCTCTACCTCAGAATCAAAGCCCCAAAGCTTTTCAATGATGAGCTCTTTTGAACTAGTTGACTTTTTTCTGTTTATTAAAAGCTCTAAAAGTTCACTTTCCTTTAAAATAAGCTTAACTTCTTTGTCTCTACAACCTAATCTTAAAGTATCTGGGGCAAGCTGAAGATCCCCAAATCTTAAAGTATTGTCCTGAGCTACTTCACCCTTACGTCTAGCGATAGCTCTTATTCTAGCTAGCAGCTCTTCTGTTGCAAAGGGTTTAGGCAAGTAATCATCAGCACCACTGTCAAGACCTAAAACTTTATCCGAGATTTCACCTTTAGCTGTAAGGAGTATCACAGGAGTAGAAAGTCCTTCTTTTCGAATTTCTTTTAAAACACTTATACCATCTAGCTTTGGCAGCATTATATCTAGTATTATTAAATCATAAATATTGCTTAAGGCATTATCAACACCAGCTTCACCATCATTTACAGCATCTACAGTATAATTGTTTTTTCTTAGTATTTGAGTTAAAGCTTCTGCTAAATGAACTTCATCTTCTACAATTAAGATTCTCATCTATTTCCTCCAAGTTTATAGTTATTTAAAATCACACAACTTTTAATATAATTAGTTTAATATTTTATAATTTTATTAGGTGTTAATGCAATATATTTTCACTTAATTTATTATAGCATGATAAACCTTAAATTAACCTTAACTCATAAGTAGTTAGAGCCACTAAGATACTTTTCTGATTTTATAGGTATTAATTATTTTACTCTTATTTTCCTTAAAGCATTTAAGGTTTCTTTAAGGTTGTCACTATAAAATAATATACATAAGAACAAGACAACCAGGTAAAGGAAGGGAGTAAGAGCATGGCCATTGAGGTTTTTAACAGGCATGAATGTAAGTATTTAATAGAAGAAGCTGTATTTGGAGAAATTCAAGAGAAGCTTATAAAAGATATGGAACTAGATGAATACAATAAGAGCAAAGATTTATATACTATAAGCAATATTTATTATGACACAAAGGACAATCATTTAATAAGAACATCTTTATCTAAACCAAGGTACAAGGAAAAGCTTCGACTAAGGTCCTATGGAATTCCAGGAGATGATGAAAAAGTCTATTTAGAAATTAAAAAAAAGGTTTGTGGTGTAGTAAATAAAAGAAGAACAAAATTAAGATTAAAAGAAGCCTATAATTTTGTTGCTACAGGTGAAAAACCAGAAATCAAAGCTTATATGAATAAACAGGTTATAAATGAAATTCAGTATATTTTAAGTATTTATGATTTAGAACCAAAGCTTTATTTGGCTTACGATAGAAAAGCTCTTTTTAGCAAGGAAAATAGGGATTTAAGGATAACCTTCGATACTAATATAAGAACAAGAAGATATGATTTAGCTCTTGAAAAGGGAGATTATGGAGAAAGTTTATTAGATAAAGGTAAATGGCTTATGGAAATAAAGGCAGAAAAAAATATTCCTCTTTGGTTATCTAGTATGCTTTCAGAATATAAAGTATTTAAAACGAGTTTTTCAAAGTATGGAAAGGAATATGAGAAATTATTATTAAGAGAAAGAAGCTTGAAAGGAGAATTTGAACCATGTTTGAAGCAATGTCCAGCAGTTTATTCAGTGCAACCACAGTTAATACATCAATATCCTTAATAAATTCAATATTAACTATAGTAGTATCTTTTATCTTAGGAGGAATCATAAGTTTAACTTATATGAAGACAACTAATAAAAGTAAGGGATATCCTCAAAATTTTTCCCTTACCTTAGTTATTGTGCCAACAGTTATTGCCATAATTGTACTTTTAATTGGTAGCAATGTAGCTAGAGCTTTTAGCTTAGCAGGCGCATTTTCAATGATTAAATTTAGAAGTGCCCCAGGGGATCCAAAGGATATAGCTTATGTGCTATTTACTATGGCAGCTGGTCTGGCTTGTGGAGTTGGAGCTTTTGGGTATGCAGTATTGTTTACAATATTTCTTTGTATTCTTATGTTTGTTCTTAATTTAGTTAATTTTGGAGGACAAAAGCTAGAACAAAAGGTACTTAAAATTACTATTCCAGAGGATTTAGACTATGAGGGAGTTTTTGATAGTATTTTTATGGAGCATGTTGCAAACTATGAACTTATAAAGGTGAAAACTACAGATTTAGGAAGTCTATTTCAACTTTCTTATATGATAACCATGAAAAAAGACGTCAGTGAAAAAGAATTTTTAGATGCACTTAGGTGCAGAAATGGTAATTTAAATATTATTTTATCTAGGTATGTGGATAGACCTGAGTATTAAGAGGTATTTAGGAAGGTAGTTAATTTATTTAAATGTATAAATACATTTGCATTGCAAAAAATACTGGGGATAAATACATAATAAGAGGTGGAATAAAATGAAAAAAGTATTATACATTAAAGCTAACCCAAAACCAGATTCCGAGTCAAACACTTTCAAGCTTTCTAATGAATTCATAGAAGAGTATAGAAAGAAAAACCCAGGTGATGAAATAATTGTTTTAGATTTATATAAGGAAAATATACGACCTTTGGATAATGAAATGATTACTAATATGTTTTCTGGAGTAAAGGATGAAGTTTATGAATATGCTAAGTTATTTGCATCTGCTGATAAATATGTAATTGCAGCACCTATGTGGAATTTAAGCATTCCAGCAATTTTAAAAGTGTATTTTGATTACGTAAGTTATGTAGGAATAGCTTTTAAATATACAGACCAAGGTGCTGTTGGGCTACTTTCTGACAAAGGAAAAAAAGCAATTCATATTGTTTCAAGAGGTGGAGCATATAGTGAGGGTCCTGCTGCAGATTATGAAATGGGAGACAAATATATAAGAACTATACTAGGGTTCTTCGGCATCTATGATATAAAGACTTTAGCTCTTGAGCTTACAAATGTACTTCAAGGAGAAGAATTAGAAAAAGTTACACATAGAAGTTATGAAGAAGGTAGAAGAATGGCGAGGGAGTTTTAGCTTAATTTAAATTAATAAATTCAGAAAAAAATAGACTACTAATTAATTTTTAAACTTATAAATTCTTTAAGTTTAAACGCTAATTTTATTAACACTTACTTTTAAGAACTATTAAAACTAGCTTGTAAAATCCTCTTGTAAACCTAATTTTTGCAGGAGGTTTTTTAATTTGATTTTCTCTAAAATTACTTGAGTATTTAGTAGATTTTACAAAAACAAAGTTTTCTGATATAATTATACAAGCATATTGTTACATATAAATTATCAGTTTTAATTACTATAGGCTTCCATGGGTAAAGAATATCTTATGTACCACGAAAGGTCTTAAGGTTGCCAAGGTGGTTATACATAAATTAAGTATTGACTTTAGTTTACTATAGTAGCATTTCTTAAATTAAATTTCTAAAGGCTTCTAAAGAAAAACTATTAATTATGTAAAGCCTTAAAAGAACCGAATTAGGGTTCATATATAATTTTAGTTTTTAATTTATTTTGCATAAAATAATCAAGTCTTTATAACCAAAGAAAAAAAGATTTGAAATCACATATAAAGGGGAGGGCATATTTGTCTTTAAACAAAGTTTTAAAGATGAAGTAATATGATGAAAACCTATAAGTTTACTGCATATGATGTTTGTGATGAAATTGCACTAAATATTATTGCACAGCATTTTAATCTTAACAAGAAATTAAAGTGGGAAGATACTATACTTTTAAAAGAGAATAACTTAAATGGAATAGTATCTGATACTGAAAATAAGTATATATTTTTATATCACTTTGGAAGTATAGTATTTGTTAATTTCGAATACCATGAAGTTATGGATGCTATCAAGTATTTTAAAAACATTAGTAGTAAGTGTTTTAAAGATATGAACAAAAACTATTACACCGAAGAATTTACTCTTTTTGTAGATGAAAGTAAGGAGTTAGAAATAAGCTTTGATTCCATGACTATAGGAACACTGAATGAAACCTATATGGCTACCTTATCTTTAGTTTTATCTAAGTCTGTTTCCTTGGATAAAATTGAGCAGGATATAGAAATTCTTACTGATGAAGTGGAAAGTGTGATGGATTACTTAGATAGAGGTGCTTTTACCCTAAAAGACAAGGATCTTGCAAAGTTATCTTCAAAGATACTTCGTGGTAAATTTGATATAGTATCTTACTTAAGGCTTCTAGATAAACCAGATATTGCATGGAGAAATGAATTTGCTGAAGAGCTTTACCTAGAGCTGATTGATTTATTTGACATTGCAGAAAGATTTGAAAAAATTAAAAACAAAACTGAAGTTTTATTAAATGTTATAGAAGTATTTTCTACAATTATGCATTCAAAAAAAGGTAATACTTTAGAATGGATAGTTATAATCCTAATTGCTTTCGAACTTATACTTCCTATATTTGAAATGCTTTTTTAATAAGTAAGTATGGAGCATAAACATAAGAGATATATAATTATTTTCAAAAAGTTTATAAAGTAACTTTACTTATTATTATTAATATAAAATCCTGTGATATTTGAAATATTGCAGGATTTTTTCATTTTACAGAATTATTTAAGAAAAAATTAAATATACATGCATGGAAATAAGGTAGTAAACAAGTTGACTAAAGAAAATCACAGGAGTATGCTTTTATAGGGAATAAAACTAATCTTAGGAGTGATGGTTACATGAAACCAAAATTATTAAGGATGATAGAAAGAAAGGAGATTACTAAGGAAAGAGTTTTAAAGGATATAATTGCAGGAATTATAGTTGCTATTATAGCATTGCCATTGTCTGTAGCACTAGGAATTTCCTCAGGAGTATCTCCAGAAAAAGGACTTATAACGGCGATTATAGCAGGATTTTTAATTTCCTTTTTAGGGGGAAGCAGAGTTCAAATTGGTGGACCTACAGGAGCCTTTGTTGTAATTGTTTATGGTATTATTCAAAGTTATGGCATAGAGGGCCTTATTATATCTACAATTATGGCAGGAATTATTTTAATAGTTTTAGGATTGCTTAGATTTGGAAGTGTGATTAAGTTTGTGCCTCACCCAATAACTGTTGGGTTTACTTCAGGGATAGCTATAACCTTACTTTCAACACAAGTTAAGGATTTTCTGGGACTAACTATAGATAAAGTACCAGCAGAATTTATTGGGAAGTGGGAAGCATATTTTGCGCACCTTAATACCTTTAATTTAACAGCATTTTTAGTAGGACTTGGGTCATTACTTATTATGATTTTGTGGCCTAAAATTAACAAAACAATACCTGGTTCATTAGTTGCATTAATAGTAGCTACCTTGGTGGTTAGTCTATTTAACCTTCCAGTAGAGACTATAGGTAGTAGATTTAATAATATTTCATCTACAATTCCTGTTCCAATGTTACCAAAGGTAAGTTTTGACACTATAAAAAACTTGTTAAGTCCAGCCTTAACTATTGCAATACTTGCTGCCATAGAGTCCCTACTTTCCGCAGTAGTAGCTGACGGAATGATAGGAGGCAAGCATGATTCAAATATGGAATTAATAGCTCAAGGTGTAGCCAATGTGGCTTCAGGTCTGTTTGGCGGAATTCCAGCTACGGGAGCTATTGCAAGAACTGCTGCCAATGTGAAAAATGGAGGAAGAAGTCCTATTTCAGGAATTGTCCATGCAGTAACTTTACTTTTAATAATGTTAGTGTTCATGCCTTTGGCAAAGTTAATACCAATGACTACCTTAGGAGCTATACTAATATTGGTATCTTATAATATGGGGGAATGGAAAACCTTCTATTCTCTTTTGAAAGCACCAAAAAGCGATGTAGCTATACTTTTAATAACATTCTTTTTAACAGTAGTATTTGACCTAGTGGTTGCTATTGAAATAGGAATGGTACTTGCTATGTTCCTTTTCATGAAACGAATTGCAGATACTACAAAAATAGAAACTATGGTATTATGCAGTGAAGGAGAAGAGGAACAGGTAAGAGATGAAAACTCTAAAGATAATATATTGGTGTATGAAATAAATGGACCTTTATTCTTTGGGATAGTTCATAATTTTATGGATGTAATGAAAGAGATAAATTCTTCTTATGAAGTATTAATACTTGATATGAAAAATGCAAATGCTATAGACTCTACGGCCATGGAGGCTCTGGAGAATCTTTATAAAAGATGTGAAAAACATAATATTAAACTTTTACTAGCAAATATACAAGAGCAGCCTCATAAGGTTTTAAAAGGAATGGGATTCTTAAAACTAGTTGGTGAAGAAGCTATATTCGATGACAGAGAAGAAGCTTTAAAATCAGTGGCTTAAAAATAGAGGACAAAAATGTGTTATTTAATGATGCATTTTTGTCCTTTTTTTCATAGAAATCTGTGTAATCCATAAGATGTAGATTTCTACTAGTATAGGTTTCTCAGATAAAATAGAACAAGAATCTTATTAAGGATTTTCAGCTCTAATTAAATAACCTTATATGAAAGATTAGCTTCAGAGAAGGCTTTAACTTAAAAGGGCAAGAGAATTACTCGGATAAAACAAGATTAAAAGTTTATCTTATAAAAACCATAGTATCTTCATTAGACATATCCTCAGAAAATTTATAACCCACTAAATTGAAATCTTTGATTTTCGCTACTTCGCAAATTCCATTTTTCATAATATAACTTGTCATAAGCCCTCTAGCCTTTTTAGCGTGTACTCCTATAATTTTATATTGATTATTTTTACTCTCTTTGAAAGAGATATTCATTATCTTAATTTTTTTAGAAAGTTGTTTTAAGTTAAGAGATTTAGAGTACTCTTCTGAGGCAAGATTAATTAAAATCTTATCACCTCTGCTATTTAAAACCTCTTGCTCTATATGGAAACTTAGCTTTTCTCCCCAGTATTCATATAGATTTTTTGAGCAATTAACCTGTAATTTTGTGCCCATTTCAAGTCTATGTTCCTTTATTAAGTCTAAAGGCCTCAAGACTCCATAAAGTCCAGATAATATTCTTAGGTTTTCTTGTGCAAAATGGATGTGCTCTTGAGAAAATTCTTCAATGTTTAAGCCTTTATATACATCACCTTTAAAGACGAATATTGCTTCCTTGGCCTTTTGGGATGCAGCATCATTTAAAATCTGAAACCTTTCATAATTTAATTTGGCTAAGTTCTCACTTATACTCATTAATTTACCAACTTCTTCTGAAGTTAACTTTCTTAGTACTTCTCCTAATTCAAAGGCTTCCTTTAGAAATATAGGTGACGTAAACTCTAAGTTTGATCTTGGACTTTCAAAGTCTAAGGTTTTTGCTGGTGAAATAATTGTAATCATTAAAAGCTCCTTTTATTTATAAAATTTAATCTGCATTATAGAAGCAAATTAGATTTAGTTTTTAAATACATTATATAAAAGTTGTCCAAAGGTTTCTATATTAAATAATAATTTTTAGTGGGGGCAATTTGTATTTCTAATAGACAAGTTTCCATTTATAAAAAGGTTAATGGAAGTTATTTACTTATTGACTAATATGGAAGTTTTATTAGGAATGATAGCAAGAAATTATATAGGTTTTAGTATAAAACCATTATCTTACAAAAAACAATAACCTTTTTTCCATAATTAAATATAATGAATATATATGGCGTTTTGATTCTTATTAATAATGCCAAACAATTTAAATAAGGAGAATATATGTTAGTTAGAGAACAACAACAATTAACAAGAAGAAGGTTTGTAAACCAGTCTATTCAGTTGAATTTGTTTTTCTTAAGAGTGGTTAAGGAGCATCTAATATTTGTTGCAGCCTCACTGACTCCAAAGGATGTGAATTATGCTCGTCAAGCTGGTATGTTAAAAAGAGAAGTAGAGAGATTATTAGGTGAAACCGTAAAGCTTGCTTCAGGAGTAATTAGGCCTAATCAAATTAATTCAGGAGAATATGTAACCAAGTACACTTTAGATGCAGAAAAAGCAACTCAATTCTATACAGGAATTGAAATAGATACAAACATAACGTTAATGGAGTTAAGTCTAGGTGAAAGCAACTTACCTATAACTGATGATATAGAACCTGAAAATATACCAGAGGATGCACCTTTTGGACCGAATTTCGATGAACAGGCTAGTGCACAAAATATATTTGTATTAAATAGAAGAATTATTCCTGTTATAAGAGAAGTAATAGGATTTAAAGAAACCTTGATAAAAAGGGTTGCTTCTTGCCAAATGTTCACGCTAGCTTATCCTCATATGGTTGAGCATATTTTAGATGAAACTAGATTCTATCTAACTATGTTAAGAAGACTTCAAAGAATGACCAATGTTGATGTTGACATGGAAGCTGTTGAACAAGAATCTTTCTGGAACGAAATCATGGGAGACCATGCAAAATTCATAAGGGGAATGCTAGACCCTACAGAGGCAGAATTAATTAATGTTGCTAATGAATTTGCTGAGAGATATGACCAGCTTGTTGAAGAAGCTGAAAATTTAAAAAGCAATATGAATAATTTAGGTACTGTAACTCAACAAAGTTTAAGAACCACTAGGGAGTTTAGAAACTTCAAGACTCAAGGTGTACAGGGAATTTTGGGATGCAAGGTTAAATCTATTATTTTACCACTACTTGCAGACCATGTATTAAGAGAAGCCAATCATTATCTAAGAATCTTAAGAAGGCTAAACAGGCCTAATAGATATTAATTATAAGTAGGCGTACTCTAATTAGGGTACGCTTTATATACTTTGTACTTCTAAGAAGTTAGATTATGATATTAAAAAACCCCTACAGGAAATTAATTTCCTCATTAGTTAAATTAATTTCAATCTTAGAACCTCATAATTGTGGTATAATTAAGCTTATGCTTTAAGTACATATGGCAAGATTATTTAAAAGTTTGAATAATTTCATATAACTGGGTTACAAGTGTATTTGACAACACTTAGTGGATATAATTAAAAAGATAGTAGTTTCAAATTGAGGTGTAGTTTATGAATTTTAATATAAGCGAAGAGGGGATTAAAATCTCTTTTGGAGATATTATATATCTTCGTGGGCTTGATATGTATCTTAGAAATAAAATAAGAAAATTAGATGTGATAGAAAATAGTGCAAATATCTTATCTATAGCTTCAATAGTAGAGTCAGCTGATAATTTGCAAGATTATAGAGTTAGAATAATTATGAATAGATTAAATGAACAGTTTTTCAGCTCCTGCACTTGCAAAGCCTTCTCAGATTTTAAAAAGTGCAAACATATTTCATCAGTTTTAATTAAACTAAGTAGAGAAGGAAACAACGGTTTTGGTGGTATAAAAACTGTTGTAAATTATGGAGATCAATTACTGAATTATTATAAAAAAGCAACAAATGAAAATTACAAACCAAGCCAAGCTGTAAATATGAATGTGACTCTAGAATTTGCAGCCTCTAATTATCAAAACCACCATTTGGAGTTAAAGGTTGGAATAGATAGATTATATGTAGTGAAAAATGTGAAGGAGTTTATCCAAAGTGGACTTATTCGAAGAGAATCTATTGAATTTGGGAAAGGTTTTACCTTTCAACCAGAAAATCATTATTTTTTGAGGGAAGATCAAGAGGTAATTGATTTAATTAAGGAAATATATGATTTGAATGAAGCCATAAGTAGAAATATATACATTGATAGATCCTCAATACTTTTAAGCGGCAAAAAAGTGCATTTCACTGATTCCCAATTAATTAAGTTTTTAAAGCTTAAAAATAAGAAATACATAAATGCAAGAATTCATGGTATGGAGCACAAGGATATAGAAGTGATTATTGAAGATATGCCTTTGGATTTTAATATTGCCTTAAAAAAGGATAAAGTTAGACTTACTCTTGAACATGAACTACCAGAAACCATAGATAAAACCAATAGAGTTTATCTATATAATAATAAAATTTATGTGCCTTCCCAAAATCAAATAAGTGGATTTTTGCCCATGTTAGATGTTTTAAGCAAAAGAAAAAATAATTCTATAGATTTTTCTAAAGAACACATTCAAGAGGTGGCTACATATGTGATTCCTAGTCTTAAGGCTATAAGTAAGAATATTAATCAAGATAAAAGTATCAGTAGTCTTGTAAAGGAAGAACCCTTAAGAATTAGATATTATCTAGACAAGGAAACAGAAGGGGTTAGTTGTGAGGTAGTGTTTAATTATGGAGAGGTAGATTTTCACTTAGAGGAAAGCAAAGGAAGTAAAGAAGGCATAGTTATAATAAGAAACCTAGAGGAAGAGAAGCAAGGTCTTAGAGCATTAGAGGATTTTGGATTTTCTAAGGAAAAGGGAAAGTTTTATTTAAAAGATGAAGAAGCTGTGATGGATTTTATCACTGCAGGCTTGGAGGTAATTAATGTACTTGGAGAAGTTTATTACTCTGATAGTTTTAAGGGAATAAGAGTGATTTCTTCAAAGAGTTTTAAATCTTCAATATCTTTAAATGAATCAAATTTGTTAGAGTTTGAATTCAGTATTGAAGGTGTAGATAAGGAAGAGTTAAAGGGGTTATTCAGTTCCTTAAAGCAGAAGAAAAAATATCATAAGCTTAAGAATGGTTTTATTGTGCCACTTCAAAGTGATGAAGTAGAAGGCTTTCAATCTCTTGTGGAGAGTTTAGATATAGATGCAACTAAATTTGCAAAGGGAAATATTACTCTTCCTAAATATGCTTCTTTATATATAGATGATAAAATAAAGAATAATAATTTAGGGTTCATTGGACGGAACAGAGCCTTTAGAGAATTGGTTAACACTATTAAGGATGTAAAGGATGCAGACTATGAACTACCAAAGGGAATTACAGGAACTCTAAGGGATTACCAAAAAATTGGTTTCAAGTGGTTTAAAACCTTAGCTTATTGTGATTTTGGTGGAATATTAGGTGATGAAATGGGCCTTGGAAAGACCTTTCAAGGAATTACTTATATTCAATCAGAAAAGGAAGAGGAAAAACTTGAAAATCCTGCATTAATAGTTTGTCCAACATCCCTAGTTTATAATTGGCTTAGTGAATTTGAAAAGTTTGCACCTAATTTAAAGGTGCTAGTGGTATCAGGGAGTAAGAGTGAAAGAGAAGCTCAAAGAGATGAATTGTTAAGCCATGACGTAGTAATTACTTCTTATCCTCTTATAAGAAGAGATATTGAAGATTATAAGAAAATCAGGTTTTCCATTTGCATTTTAGATGAAGCTCAACACATTAAAAATCCAACATCCTTAAATGCTCAATCAGTTAAGGAAATAAATGCAGGAAAGAGATTTGCATTAACAGGAACTCCAATGGAGAACTCATTAACGGAGCTTTGGTCTATCTTTGATTTTATTATGCCGGGTTACCTAAAGACCCATGGTAGATTTACAAAAAACTTTGAAACTCCTATTGTTAAGGACAAGAATGAAAATGTATTAAATGAGCTGCTAAAGTTAATAAGACCTTTTATTTTAAGAAGATTTAAAAGGGATGTGGCTTTAGAACTTCCACCTAAAATTGAACATAAAGTAGTGGTAGAAATGACTGAAGAACAGAAAAAGCTTTATGCATCCTACGTAGAGTCCTTCAAAGAAGAAATCAAAGAAGAAATTAGAGAAAAAGGCTTTAATAGGAGCAAACTTAAAATTCTATCACTATTAACTAGATTAAGACAAATATGTTGTGACCCTGGTAGTTTTTTAGAGAACTACAAAGGAGATAGCGGTAAATATATAGCTTTAGATGATATTTTAGAAGAAAGCATCGCCAATGGTCATAGAATACTTTTATTTTCTCAGTTCACCACTATTTTACATAATATTAAGGGAAGGCTTAATAAGGCTGGAATTAACTCTATGTATTTAGATGGGTCAACGCCATCATTAGAAAGAATGGATATGGTAAATGAATTCAATGAAGGTAGTGCAGAGGTGTTTTTAATTTCCCTAAAGGCAGGAGGAACTGGCCTTAATTTAACAGGAGCAGACTTGGTAATTCACTTTGACCCTTGGTGGAACCCAGCAGTAGAGGATCAAGCTGTAGATAGAGCACACAGAATAGGTCAAACTAAAACTGTAGAAGTAATTAAGCTTATAACAAAGGGAACCATTGAAGAGAAGATTTATGCACTCCAAGAAAAGAAAAAGGAAATTATCCAGAGTGTGTTAGATGGTGAAAATCATAGTGATGTAGTTATAAGCAATATGACAGAAGAAGAGGTTGAAGATTTATTCAAGATCTAAGTCTAATCCCGGAAGGGGAATTATTCCATATTGAGAATTAGAGTAGATCATTATCCTTTGATAAGGCAAGTGTAGAATTGTATTAATATGTTATAACTATGGAATTAATAGCTAATCTTAAAGCACTATAAATCCTGAGATGTCTACTCTATTAGAAGACTTTCAAGATTTATAGTGCTTTCTAGATATTATTTGTATTTTTCTATGCAATCCTTACATATACAAGCTTTACCTTTTTTCTCCTCAGGAACCATGTCAATAACATGCTTTGGTACTATTACAGTATCGCACCAACAGCCACCTTGGCCATGTTGGCACCCATTATCTTTTCCACAAAGAGGGCAAAGTCTTTCTTCTCCTGTTACGCTCATTATTATCACTCCTTCAATTTTAGTTTTGAATTATTACTTTAATAGTTTTCTAACAAGATTAACTCTATCTCCATAAGGTGGAAATACTAATTTAATATCAAGTTTTGTACTTTTCTTAAGGATGCTCTTTCTATGGGAGAAGGTTTTAAAGCTTTCTTCCCCATGATAACCACCAATTCCAGAGTTACCTATACCACCAAAGGGCATAAAGGGAGTAGCCACATGGGAAATAGTATCATTAACACAACCACCACCAAAGGATATGGAGTTTAAAACTTTATGATCCACAGAAGTGTTTTCTGTAAATAGATATAGTGCTAAGGGTTTTGGTTTACTATTGACAATGGTTATAGCTTCCTCAATAGTTGTAAATTCGAGAATTGGCAATATAGGGCCAAAAATTTCATCTTCCATAGAACTATCCTCAAAGGTTACATTGCTGATTAAGGTTGGCTCAATATATAAATCCTTTTCATTAACTTTTCCACCATATATTATTTTATCCCTATCTTTGTTTATTATATTAGCAAGTCTCTTAACTTGTCTACTGTTAACTATTCGACCATAGTCAGAACTTTGTGAAGCATCTTTTCCATAAAAATCAACAATTGCTTCTTTTAGCTTAGAAATTAATTCATCCTTTATATTTTTGTGAACTAATAAATAATCAGGAGCAATACAGGTCTGACCTACATTAATCAGCTTACCCCAAACAATTCTTTTTGCAGCTACATCTAAGTTTGCACTCTCCTCAACAATTACAGGGCTTTTACCTCCAAGTTCTAGGGTTACAGGCACTAAGTTTTTCGCAGCAGCTTCCATAACAATTCTACCTACAGGCACACTGCCAGTAAAGAAAATATAGTCAAAGGGAGCATTGATTAGTGCCGAAGTGGTTTCTTTTTCTCCTTCTATAACCCTTACATAGTTCTTATCAAAGGTTTCTTCAATAAGGTTTTTTATTAATGCTGAAATGTTAGGGGTACTTTCGGAGGGCTTTAATACTGCGCAATTTCCAGCAGCTAGAGCACCTACTAAGGGTTCAATAAGAAGCTGGAAAGGATAATTGAAAGGACCAACAATAAGCACTGTACCATAGGGTTCGTACATAATATAGCTTTTTGAAGGTATTTGATGTATTGGAGTTTTAACCTTCTTAGGTTTTGACCATTTTTTAAGGTTTTTACTAATATAACCAATACTATCAAGAACAAACCCAATTTCTGTGCTATAGGCTTCAAATTCACTTTTCCTTAAATCTTTGTATAGGGCTTCTAATATTTCTTTTTCATATTTTTTTATTGAAGCTTTTAGTTTGTTAAGACTATCTATTCTAAAGGAGATATCCTTAGGTTTTTCACTGTGAAAAAATTCTTCATGTTCCTTAAGAAAGTTTATAACCTCTTCTTTGTCTAACACATTCATTTTTAGACTCCTTTCAAAATTCAATTTTAATACAAATTTTATAATCAAATCATAGCATATAGACTTTTAAGGTGAAACTTTATCTTATTAATGCCTATGTAACAACGAGCTAGTGATATATGATGGAGGTAGTTGAGCCTTTATAGACTTTAACATTATTTTACTATATAATTAATGTGATTATAACAAAGAATTATTATTATAGTTACTTTTAATAATAATGTTTCATTAAAAACATTCATAATCGAAGAACAATAATTTATAGATGTAAAATTTTGCTTATATAACATATATTATATAATAGTATTACCGAAATGAAATTTATATAGGAATAAAAGCTTATATTTTTATTTAAATTCATATTAAATTATTTGCTTATAAGTTTAGTATGAAATTAAAAAGGGGGGAATGTTTATGCATATGGCAGATGCACTAATTTCACCTATAGTTGGTGGAACTATGTGGGTAGCTACAGCGGGAGTAGCAACTTACTCCATAAAAAAACTAAAAGTAGATTTAGAAGAGGAGAAAATTCCTTTAATGGGGGTCATGGGAGCCTTTATTTTTGCAGCGCAAATGATAAATTTCACCATACCAGGTACAGGCTCTAGTGGACATTTAGGTGGAGGCATGCTTTTAGCAGCAATTCTAGGACCTTATGCAGGTTTTATAGCTATGGCTTGTATTCTCACAATTCAGGCCTTGTTTTTCGCAGATGGAGGACTTATAGCATTGGGTTGCAACATATTTAATTTAGGATTCTATACTTGCTTTATAGCATATCCTTTAATTTATAAAAAAGTTTTAAGTAAAGGATATTCTAAAAAGAAAATTATGTATGCTGCTATGTTATCATCTATTATTGGACTTCAGCTAGGAGCTTTAAGTGTAGTATTACAAACTTTCTTTTCAGGGAAAACAGAGTTGCCTTTTTCAACCTTTGTAGCCTTAATGCAACCAATACACCTTGCTATTGGAGTAGTTGAGGGTATAATTTCTGCAACAGTAATATCCTTTGTTTGGACTGCAAGACCTAATACTATAGAGAAAGTCTCTAATGAAACTAGTACTATAATATCATTGAAAAAAGTTGTTATACCACTTTTGGTAGCTTCAGTATTTATAGGAGGAGTTTTATCCTTGATTGCATCCTCTAACCCTGATGGATTAGAATGGGCCATGTTTAAAACCTCAGGAAAAGAAGAAATGGAAGCTAATTATAGTACTCATGAAAAAGCGAAAGAGCTACAAGAGAACACAGCTATACTACCAGACTATGGTTTTAAAAAAGAATCAGAAGACTCAAAAAGTGAAGATAAAGGGACTGTACTTGGAGACAATATAGGTACAAGCATCTCTGGGGTTATTGGAGGAATGATTACTTTAGTACTGGCAGGAGCCATAGGAATCGGAATTAATATTATTAAAAAGAAAAACAACAGGGAACAACAGGTTTAGTTTAGATACTAATGTTTTAAGGAACACTATAAGCTTTTGAAATGGAAGGTTATTTTATCATTCTCAAAAGCTTTAAAGAAACTAAGGTAGTCTCATATTTAAATCAAGTGTTAACTTTGGTTTCTTATATAAAGAACTAATAGCTAAATTAATTTATATACAGGTTAGCTTTAAAAGGTCATTACATTATTTAGTTATAGAAAAGGATAAATATATGTCAGAGAAAATGAATTCCTTTTACAATTTAAGAGCTCTAGAAGAGTTATCAGAAAAAAATACAATGATTCATAGAATAAATCCAACAGTAAAAATACTAACTACTTTAGTATTTTTATTTGTCACCGTATCTTTTTCTAAATATGAGATAAGTGCAATGTTGCCGCTGATATTTTACCCTATAATTTCAGGTTCTGTTGGAGAGGTGCCAGTTAAGGAATTAATGAAAAGAACTTTAATAACCATGCCATTAGTAATTGGAATTGGAATTTTAAATCCTTTTTTTGATACCACTCCTAGAGTATCACTATTCACATTAAATATAACCGCTGGGTGGATATCCTTTGTTTCAATTTTAATAAGAGGGTTTTTAGCTATAATGGCAGCACAACTTCTTATTGCAACCACTGGTATTATAAATATTTCTAGGGGACTTAAAAGATTAAGGGTGCCAAATATATTTATTATGCAATTGATTTTTACATATAGATATATATCACTTTTCATGGAAGAAATTGGTCGAACAACTAGAGCTTACTCTTTTCGTTCCTATGAGGGGAAGGGAATAAGCTTTAATCACTGGGGATCTTTAGTTGGGGGGCTACTTTTAAGAACTTTAGATAGAGCAGAAAGAATCCATAAAGCAATGTTGGCAAGAGGGTTTCAGGGAGAATATAGAATAGGTAAAGAATTTAAAATAGAAAAGAAAGATTTAATTTACTTAATATTATGGTGTGGGTATTTTATTCTTGTAAGAAGGTATAATCTTCCTAAAATTCTTGAATTTTTTATAAATTAGATAAGTAGTTTGCGTTGTGAAATAATGTATGTATAGAGGTAGTTATGGAGAAAATAATTGAAGTTAACAATTTAAAATATAAATATAGTGATGGAAGATTAGCTTTAAAGGGCATTGATTTTTCAATAAGCAAAGGAGAGTCTGTAGGGATTGTTGGAAATAACGGAGCAGGAAAATCTACTTTACTTTTAAATATTATGGGAGCCTTATTTCCAACTGAAGGAGAAATTAGGGTTAAAGCTATGGACTTAAACAAGAGAAATTTATCAAAAATCAGGGAAGCTATTGGTATGATATTTCAAAACCCTGATGATCAGCTATTTATGCCAACAGTTTACGATGATGTGGCATTTGGACCGAGAAATTATAAGGCTTCAGAGGAAGAGGTAGATAAAAGAGTAAAGGAAGCATTAGAAACAGTAGGTGCAGGGCATTTAATTCAGAGACCACCTTATAAGCTTTCAGGTGGGGAGAAGGGAAGGGTTGCTATTGCAACAGTACTTGCCATGAAACCTGAAATAGTAATTATGGACGAGCCAACTGCTGCCTTAGATCCCAAATCAAGAAGGAGACTTATAAATCTTCTCAAAGGATTAGACTATACAAAGATAATAACTACCCATGATTTAGATATGGTGCTAGACCTTTGTGAAAGAACTATAGTGTTGAAGGATGGCAAAATAGTGGCTGATGGAAACACAGAAGAGATACTTAGGGATTCACAGTTATTGGATAGTTGTGAATTAGAAATACCTTTAAGTCTTCAAAGCTGTCCAATATGTAATAAAAGAGATAATAACATTGAAATTTAATAAAATACTTTTTAGTTAGGCTACCTAAATTTTGTATTCAGGTAGCCTAAGTTATTGTTATTAGATAGTTTTCTCTTCTTCCGATAAAACCTCATTCATACTTCCGGTTCTATAGCCCATAATATCTAAGGTCACATATTTAAAGCCAATTGATTTAAATTCTTTCCCTATTCTATCCATAAAGTCTAAGTCAAAAAACTTTTCTCTATCTTCTGGAGCAACTTCTATTCTTGCAATTTCATCATGGTGTCTAACTCTTAATTGTTTAAAACCTAAATCCATTAGGAACTGTTCAGCTTTTTCAACCATACTTAGCTTTTCAACAGTAATTTCCTTTCCATAGGGAAATCTAGAGGAAAGACAAGCAAAGGCTGGTTTATTCCAAGTAGGTATGTTAAGGTCTTTTGAAAGCTGACGAATATCTGCTTTGGTGAGTTCTGCAAGTTTTAAAGGACTTATTACTCCTTGTTCCTTCGCCGCCTTCATACCTGGCCTAAAATCTCCAATGTCATCAAAGTTTGAACCATCAAAAACGTGTTTTAAATTGAGCTTGTTGGCTTCCTCCCTAACTTTTGAAAAAAGCTCAGTTTTGCAAAAGTAGCAACGATTTATTGGATTTTTTGAGAAACCTTCTATATCTAATTCCTCAGAGACTATTGTTATGTGCTTAGCACCAAACTGTTTAACATATTTTTTTGCTTCGTTATATTCTCTTTCAGGATAAGTTGAGGATCTAGCAGTAACAGCTATAATGCTATCACCGAGGATATCGTAAGCAACCTTTAGTAAGAAGGTGCTGTCCACTCCACCAGAAAATGCAACAGCACCACTTCCTGCCTCTTTTAATATTTCTTTTAGCCTTTCGAATTTTTGTTGTAGTTCCATAAGTTCCCCCTATATTTTTATTTTAAACGCCAAATCAAAGTTTTTATTCACATAGGCACACTAAACAACAGGTTAAAGTACTGAAATGTGAAAATTTATTGTTATAATTATACAAAAATCTTATGAATAATTTATGAATATAAAAAAAAGTGAACTAAAAAACAAAGTTAATGTATTGAAATTAGACAAGTTCATTTCAATACATCTATAAATAATTATAAGTAGATAGGATAAAAATAAGCATGAAATATTTACAATTTAATATAATGACAAGTGAGGATAACTATGTTATAATAATAACAAATATTAGATAATAATAATTATTAAAGGAGAGAATATTATGAAGGTAGCTGTTATAGGATGTACACATGCTGGGACTGCAGCAATTTTAAATACTGCTAATTTATATCCAGAGGCAGAAATTACAGTTTATGAGAGAAATGATAATATATCATTTTTATCTTGTGGAATAGCTCTTTATGTAGGAGGAGTTGTTAAAGATCCACAGGGACTTTTTTATTCATCACCAGATAAGTTAGCTGAATTAGGTGTTAAAACTAAAATGAGACATGATGTAATCAGCGTAGATACTTTAACAAAAAAAGTAGTTGCTAAAAATTTAGATACAAATGAAGAGTTTGAAGATACTTTTGATAAAATTATTGTAACTACTGGTTCATGGCCTATAATTCCTAGAATTGAAGGTATAAATCTTGAAAATGTATTACTTTCTAAGAACTTTTATCACTCAAATACTATTATTGAAAAAGCAAAGGATGTAAAGAATATAGTAGTAGTTGGTGCTGGATATATAGGTGTAGAGTTAGTAGAAGCTTTTCAAATGAATGGAAAAAATGTTACCTTAATTGATAGCCTAGATAGAATTATGAGCAAGTATTTAGATAAGGAATACACTGATGTAGCAGAGCAAGCATTTAAAGATCATGGCGTTAAGTTAGCTTTAGGAGAAACTGTTGAAAAATTTGAAGGAAAAGATGGAAAGGTTACAAAGGTTATAACTAACAAGGGGGAATATGAAGCTGAACTTGTTATTCTTTGTATAGGATTCAGACCTAATACTGAACTTTTAAAGGGTCAAGTGGATATGCTTCCTAATGGAGCTATTATTGTGGATGAGTATATGAGAACTAGTAAAGAAGATGTTTTTGCAGCAGGAGATAGTTGTGCATTAAAATATAATCCTACTGGGAAAACTGAATATATCCCTCTAGCAACAAATGCAGTACGTATGGGAACCTTAGTTGCAAGAAACCTAGTAAAGCCTACAACAAAACATTTAGGAACTCAAGGAACTTCAGGAATTAAAATATATGAATACAATATAGCTTCAACTGGGCTTACAGAAAGTTCTGCGAAAGCTAATGGAATAGATGCAGTATCAGTAATTGTTAAGGATAATTATAGACCAGAATTTATGCCAACTTATGAAATGGTTCAATTTAAAGTGGTATATGAAAAAGAAAGTAGAAAGATTTTAGGTGCACAAATTCTTTCTAAGGCAGATATGACTCAAATGGCTAACACAATGTCTGTAGTAATTCAAAATGAAATGACTATAGATGAACTTGGCTTTGTTGATTTCTTCTTCCAACCACATTTTAATAAACCATGGAGCATATTAAATATGGCAGGATTACAGGCAAAGTAAGGAAATAATTCATTACGGGCACTATGATATGGTAGTAATAGGTAAAAACTAGATATACTGCTAAATTAAAAGTAGGTTAGTCATTAACTAACCTACTTTAATTTTTTTATTCCATACTGTTTTGACTTTCGGAATTTTTCTTTTGGCCCATACCAAACATGCTATACATTTCTTGGTATGTTGGGTCAGTTTTTCTTGACTCAGCATTTTTTCTCCTGACTTCTTGCAAATAAGCTTCATCAGAAGAACTTGTAAAATTATTTGTTCCGCTAGTACTTGTCATTGATCCACTAGAATAATTTGAACTTCCATTTGTATAGTTTGTGCTTTGATTATAGCTATTTAAAGAGTTGCTAGAGTAATTACCGGAGCTACCATTTGATCTGGATTGTGCATTTTGGCTTCTTACCTCATTTAAATAGGATTGATTGCTTGAATTGCTAAAGTTATTTAATTCTGAGCTACTTGTCATGGAGCTGTTTGAATAATTAGAACCACTACTATTTGATTTTGATTGTGCATTTTGTTTTTTTACCTCATTTAAATAGTTATTGTTCATTAAAATCTCTCCCTTCAAATTTTAATTATTTTTCATAGACTTCCTATAATTTATAAAGATTACATTAACTTCTCGAATATTATAAATTATAAGTGATAATATTAACTTTTATTAGCTTTACTTAATAGTAAGAAGGCTAACTTATTCAAGTTTAAAATTGAATAGTCAATATTACTGCTACAATTAATAGTCTTTCCTAAGGAGGCTTTAATATTAGAGAACAAAATGTCAATGTTGGCTCCACCTGGTTAACTATGATTGATTTACAATTATAATTCTTAAAAAAATCCACATAAAAGTTGCTCATTACAATTTTTATAGAATACAAGCACAAATTTTCAGTATTTCGTTATAATTAAATGACCAAAATATAATTATTAAACCTAGTATTATATATTAATAAAATTTATGATTACTTTTAAGAATTATGGACTTATTACAATAATTTTCAATTAATATGATTATTAAATTGTAGAAAATTAAAAATCACTATGATATGTTTAAAACTCATAGTGATTTTAGTAATTTAAAATTCTAGTAGAAAAATCTTACTAAGAAGTATTTACTAATGTTTAAAGGTTAGAATTCCTTAGAATAAATTTGTGAAGGATTAGGAGTTAGAACTACGAAACAGCTCATATTTTCTTTACCTGTGTTTGCAATACTAAACATTTCTATACCATCACAGTGAAAAACATCTCCAGTAGCAACTACGGTTTTATTACCGTCTGTAACTACTTCACCTTGATCTCCAGCTACTATATAAATTATCATATCGCTATTCTCATGGTTATGAGGAGGAACACTTTGACCTGGTTTTAAGTTAAGCATAAAGTTTAAAACTTTGCCTGTATTGAAAAGCATTCTCTTTGAAATTGTACTTTCATTAAAGACTATTTTATCAGATATTTTTTCTAATTTCATATTTATCACTCCTATTTTTTTATTATTAATTTAATTTCTAGACTTAAGTTGATTTTCATTGGATACATAAACTATATTGAGATTTGATGTACCTTTCTTTTAACCTTAGTATAATCAACTTCATATGGAAAATATGTGATTGAAATCAAAAAATTATAAACTTTTCTATAAAATGTGGATAATTTACATTATTTAAAATTGCATTATTGATAATCAGGGGGAATTACTAAGATTAAAGCAACTTGTCCTATATAAAGAAACTATAATAGGAGATCAATTGATTATATTGGCTAGAATACCCTTTAAATCATTATAAAATTAGTTGAAAGTAATTTTTAATATGTAGAAGGTAAAATATAACTAAGGACTTATATAATTTCTTTATTAGAGTTGATATACTAAATTTTAAGTGAAATTATAAAATAAGCAAAAATTAATGAATAAATTATATAAAAATGTCTAAAATAATAAGTTAATGCAAAAAATTCCTCTTGAACAATAGTTATTATGTTGTTATAATAGCTATAAATTAAATAGCCATCCATATAGGTCTGACAATAGGGGTCAGGCGTTTCTACAAAGAGGCCGTAAACTTCTTAGCTATGGGTGAATCCAAGTTCTATTCTTAAAGTTTTTGATTTCAAACTTTTTTGGATTTAGATCTACCATTGGATTTACTCATAATCCGATGGTAGTTTTTTTTATTTTCAAAGGAGGAATAGATATGCAAATTACTAGCAAAGTACAAGATAAAAAAGATGGATTATTAGAAAAACTTTTTCATTTAACTAAGTATGGAACTAGTGCTAAAACTGAGGTTCTTGCAGGTTTGACTACCTTTATAACCTTAGGTTATGCACTTTTAGTTATACCAAATGTCTTAAAGGCTTCAGGAATGAATTCACAAGGAGCTCTTGGAGATGCCGCAAATGCACTTACAATTTTAAATGACCCTGTAGTAGGTTCTATATTTACTGCAACTTGTGTGTTATTTTTAATTTCAACTTTATTTATGGGGTTATATGCTAACTTACCCTATGCTTTAGGACCAGGAATGGGACTTGTAGCTTTCTTTACCTATGGTGTATGTTTAACTATGGGATTTACTTGGCAAGAGGCAGCTGCTGCAGTATTTATTTCAGGAATAGTATTTATTATTTGTACGGTAACTTCTCTTAGACAATTAATAGTGGATGCACTTCCAGAGAATATAAAGATTGCTATCACTTCAGGTATAGGACTATTTATAGCTCTTATCGGGCTGAAAAGTGGTGGTATAGTTGTGGCTAACCCAGGGACCCTAGTGTCTTTTGGAAGTTTCACAAATCCTAGTACTTTATTAACTATTATAGGAATTTTAGTAACCGGTATTCTTATGGCAAGAGGAACTAAGGGCGCTATGCTTATAGGGATTGTTGTAACAACTATAATTGGAATTCCCATGGGGATAACAAATATTCAGGGAGTACAACTATTTTCAATGCCACCATCAATGATGCCAACCTTTGGTAAAATGGACTTTATTGGTCTTTTAACTCACAATGGCACAGGAATTATTGCAGCAATAACATCAGTTATAATGGTTATTTTAACTTTTTCATTAGTGGACATGTTTGACACTATAGGAACTCTTGTTGGAACAGCTCAAAAAGGTGATTTGTATGATGAAGAAGGAAAGCCAAGAGGAATGAACAGAGCACTTTTAGTGGATTCTATTTCAACTACAATTGGTGCATTATTTGGTCTTCCAACAGTTTCAACTTATCTTGAGTCTACATCAGGAATTGCAGAAGGTGGAAAAACTGGATTAACAGCAGTGGTAACAGCTGTACTATGTGGACTAACTTTATTCTTTGCTGGTTTTGTAGGAATGGTTCCAGCTCAGGCTACAGCACCAGTACTAATAATTATTGGGTGTTTAATGCTAGAAACAATAAAAGAAGTTGACTTTTCTAGCTTTGATGAAGCATTGCCAGCTTTCTTTACTATAGCAATAATGCCATTTAGCTACTCTATAGCAAATGGAATAGCTTTTGGGATAATTAGCTACCCTATATTAAAAATTGCTGTAGGAAAAGGAAAAAAAGTTCATCCATTAATGTATATACTAGCAGCATTATTTATTTTAAGATATATATTAATACCTCAATAAAAATAAATAGAACTTCCATCTTAAATTTGAATGTCATCTGCAAGGATTACAATTATATTAAGATGGAAGTTTTTTATTTAGATAGATTTTAAACTTTTCTCCAAAATTTCGTTTAGGAAGGAAAGTTTTAATTTTTATAGAAAATAAAAATTAAAAGTGGCTAAAAATATTTATTCTTCATAGATAGAATAATAATCTTCTCCCCAATATTGTTGTATAAACTCATCTCTTCCAGATATGGAACGATCTTTTTTATATTCTACAGGGCTCTTTTTATAAAAATCTTGATGGAATTCCTCAGCATCATAGAATTTAGAAGCAGGTAATATTCTTGTTACTACAGCATCAGGGAATCTACCAGATTCATTTAACTCTTTTTTAGATTCTTCAGCTACAGTCTTTTGTTCCTCATTAGTGTAAAAAATAGCTGCTCTGTAAGAAGAACCCCTATCTTGGAATTGGCCCTCATCATCCATAGGATTGATTTGTCTCCAAAAGGCTTGTAATAGCTTTTCATAGCTTATAACTTTAGGGTCATAGGTTATTTTAATAACTTCGAAGTGTCCTGAAGTTTGAGATTTTACATCTTTGTAGGTTGGGTTTTCGAGGTGACCTCCCATGTATCCTGATTTCACTTCAATAATTCCATCTAGGATATCAAAGGGAGAAACCATGCACCAAAAGCATCCTCCTGCAAAAATCGCAGTGCTATAGGTTGTATTAATATTATCTAAGTTCATTGTAAACACTCCTTTGTAATAAATAGCATATATTAAATTTTATCTCATAATTTCAATTAAAGAAAGAATTTTAATTATGATTATAGTTTGCAAAAAAACACTTGCATAATATTTTAAATCATGTTATATTAAGATAGTCAGGTAGCAAAAGCTACTTGTAGAGAGATTTAATTTGATAAGCAACATTTCCATTTTTCGGAACAATGTGAATCAGTTTTTAAATCTTAATACGAAGAAAAGGGGAAATGTTTAAATGGCAGATAAAACTTTAACATGCAAAGATTGCGGAAAAGAATTCATATTCACTGAGGGAGAGCAAGCTTTCTACAAAGAAAAAGGATTCGAAAACGAGCCACAAAGATGTGCTGATTGCAGAAGAGCAAAGAAGCAACAAAACAACGGATTCAGAAGATAATATCATTTGAATTAACAACTCTGTAAGAAGAAATTCTTATAGGGTTTTTTTATTTTTACAAAAGTTATTGAATTAAAACAATAACTTTTTTTAGTTTAGTTTTTATAAAAATCTGCAACAATGGTATAATGTAAGGGACAAAAAATTTGAGGTGGAATGAATGATTAATAAAGCTTTAGAAGTTTTAAATAAATATTATGGTTATAGCTCCTTTAGGAAAGGGCAGGATAAAATAATTGAGGAAATATTAAGGGGTAACGATACTGTGGCTATTATGCCAACTGGTGGAGGAAAATCTATTTGTTATCAAGTACCTGCCTTACTTTTAGAGGGTGTAACTTTAGTTATTTCCCCCTTAATATCCCTTATGAAGGATCAAGTTGATAGTATTAGGGAGTTAGGAGTTGAAGCTGCATATATAAATAGTTCTTTAAGCAATAATGATATAGCAGCAATATTAGAAAAACTTGAAAGAGGACAATTAAAAATTGTTTATATTGCGCCCGAAAGATTAGAATCAAATAGTTTTATTTCCCTTATAAGAGATATAAATATTTCACAAGTAGCAATAGATGAAGCACATTGTGTTTCTCAGTGGGGACATGATTTTAGAACTAGTTATAGAAATGTTAAAGGGTTTATTAAGTCTTTAAATAAGAGGCCTATTGTTACTGCTTTTACAGCTACAGCTACTGAGGAAGTTAGGGAGGATATTGTAAGTCTTCTTAACTTATCTAGACCTAAAGTTTTTATTCAAGGGTTTGATAGGGAGAATTTAAAAATTCAGGTTATAAAGGGGTTAAGTAAAAAAGAGTTTTTGCTTAATTATATAAAAGAGAATAGTGAATTGTCAGGAATTATTTATACAGCGACAAGAAATGAAACGGATAAGGTTTATGAAGCATTAACAGCGAGAGGCTACTCCGTAGGAAGATATCATGCAGGGTTGTCTGAAAGCGAAAGAACTGAAAACCAGGAGGCTTTTGTTTATGACAGAGTAAATATTATGGTGGCTACAAATGCCTTCGGTATGGGAATAGATAAACCTAATATTAGGTATGTAATTCATTACAATATGCCTAAAAATATAGAAAGTTATTACCAAGAAATAGGAAGAGCCGGTAGAGATGGAGAAAAAAGTGAATGTATTCTACTGTTTTCACCTTCTGATGTACATACCCAAAAGTATATTATTGATGTTGGAACTAACAATCCAGAAAGAAAAATTAACGAATATAAGAAACTTAAGCAAATTATGGACTTTGTCCATTGTAATTCTTGCCTCAGAAATTATATACTAAATTACTTTGGAGAGGAAACCTCTAGGGAATGTGACAATTGTAGCAGTTGCAATCTAGAAGGGGAACTTATTGATAAGACGATTGATGCTCAAAAGGTTTTATCTTGTGTATATAGAATGAACAGACCTTATGGAGTTAATATGATAATTGATGTGCTTAGAGGTTCCCAAAATAAGAAACTTAAGGATTTAAGATTAGATGAACTATCTACCTATGGAATTATGAAGGATTATTCAAAAGAAGGATTAAAGGAGTTTATAAATACCCTAATTGCCCATTCTTTTTTAGACTCTGTTGAGGGGGAGTATCCTGTTATAAAACTTAATCAAAAGTCTGTAGAGGTGCTCAAAGGCAGAGAAAAAGTAATATTTAAAGAACCTAAAAAGGTAGAGAAGGTAGTAATAAATAATGATTTATTCGAGTCCTTAAGAAATCTAAGAAGAGAGTTAGCAGCAAAAGAAGGGGTACCACCTTATATTATCTTTGGAGATAGTTCTTTAAAAGAAATGAGTGTTAGATATCCTAGTACATTAGAGCAATTTTTAGATATCAGTGGAGTTGGAGAAGTAAAAGCAAATAAATATGCAAGTTATTTTATTGAAGCCATAGTAGCGCATTTAGAGGAAAATGGCATTCAGGTTACCTGGACTTTTAAAAAGGAAGGAAAAGCTACATCTATTCTCAAAGCTGATGGGAATATGGAGGAGCATAAGGAGCCTATTACTAAAACTCATGAGAGCAAAACTAGTGATGAAAATAGTACATCTGATTCAGAGAAGAAAAGTAAAGAAAAATCCTACGAAGTTACCATTAGTATGATAAGGGATAAAAAATCTTTAGGACAAATTTCTGTTGAAAGGGAAATAGCATTAACCACAGTTTTAACACATGTAACAGAGTTTCTTACTACAGGAAGTCCCGTGGATTTTTCAGTGGATTTTACTGATGTGTTTGATGAGAAAACAGAAAGCTTAGTAATGGAAGCAATAAAAGAAGTGGGAGCAAACAAGTTAAAACCTATTAAAGAAAAACTACCAGATTATATTACTTATGATCAAATAAAAGGAGTTGTGTTGAAAAATTACTCAAATCTTGTTTAGATTAAATAAAGAGAGCTAAGCTTTTAATACTGGAACCTTTTTCTTATAAAATCAAATGCTGGAGCATATAATAGATTAACAACATATTATATAGAGAGAATATGTTATGAATAAGTTGTTAATCTATTTGGGAGGGGTAAGCATGGACTTAGGAAAATTTATAATTGACCAAGCTCTAATTCTTGTTCCAGCACTATATGTTATAGGTATGTTTCTTAAGAATACACCAGCGGTTAAGGATTGGACAATCCCGTATATATTGCTAGTAGGTGGAATTATAGGCGCAATAGCTATAATGGGATTAAGTGTATCATCAGTAATTCAAGGAATATTAGTTACAGGTGTAACAGTGTTTACTAATCAATTAATTAAACAGACAGCAAAAAAGGATGAAGAGTAAAAAGAATAATATTAAAAAGGGTAATCTCTAGAAACAGGGATTACCTTTTTGTTTGTAGAAATATTAACTTTTAGGGAGAGTAAAATCCTGACTAACCTATCTTACTAAATTGTAAGATAAGTATTTTTATTGTAAGGTAACTGAAATGGAGTAGGAAATCTAAAAAGGCTATAATAGGAATATAAGTTAAGAACATATGAGTGTAAAGAAAGTAGCTTTTAAAAAATAATTATAGGAATTTAGTATAAAGAATTAATTATTAGAAAAGGAGATTAATTTATGGAAATTTTAAAGGTAGAAAGTTTAAGCAAGATATATGGTAAAGGGGATAATAAGGTAGAAGCTCTTAAAAATATTAGCATATCAATCAATAAGGGTGAATTTGTAGCAGTTGTAGGGGCTTCAGGGTCAGGAAAAAGTACTTTGCTTCACTTACTAGGAGGGCTAGATAAGCCAAGTAGTGGAAAGGTTATTATAGATGGTGAAAGTATTTATGACTACAAAGAAGAAAAGTTAGCTATATTTAGAAGAAGAAAAATAGGATTTGTTTTTCAGTTTTTCAACTTAATACCTGTATTAGATGTAGAAGAAAATATATCTCTTCCAGCACTTCTTGATAACGATAAGGTAGATAAGGGATACTTAAAAGAGTTAATCCAAATCTTAGGCCTTGAGGAAAGAAGAAGTCATCTTCCTTCTGAACTGTCGGGTGGACAACAGCAAAGAGTTTCCATTGGAAGAGCACTTCTTAATAAACCAGCAATAATCTTAGCTGACGAGCCAACAGGAAACTTAGATAGTAAGAACTCAAAGGAAGTTATTGAACTCTTAAAGCTTACAGCAAGAAAGTACAATCAAACTTTAATTTTAATAACTCATGATGTAAATATAGCATCTATGGCAGACAGAGTTATTACGATTGAAGACGGTGAAATAACTTCAGATAAGTATTTGAGAAATAAGGTTGGCTAAAATATTCATATTAAAGTGGTACTTAAAAATAAATTTAGCTAAATAGCTAGGAAGATAAAAATATTAAGTTATTTTCTCAGAAAAATAAAATTAAGAATTGAGCAAAGATAACATAAAGCAGGAGGTAGCAAGGTGATTACTGAATTTAAACAGCTTTCAAATAGATATTTAAAAGCTAATAAGAAAAGAACTATTTTAACCATTATTGGAATAGTATTGTCTGTAGCATTAATCTCCACCATAGGTCTTTTCTTTAAAAGTATACAACAAACTGAATTAGAGGATGCCAAGCATGATTATGGTTCATATCATGTATCATATAAAAAAATTAATGAAGAGTTTGTAAATAAGATAGTGAATAATCCAAGGGTTGGTAGAAATGGCTTATATAGCACTGGCGAAGAAATAGAAATATCAGATAAGTTAAAGGTTTATCCTGTAGTGGCTTCAGATAAGGCATTAGAACTAACCCCTTATAGAGTAACAGAAGGAAGACTTCCGGAGAGAGAGAATGAAATAGCCATTGAAAAGTGGGCTATTAAACACATAAATAATAATGCTAAAGTTGGGGAAAAAATTAAAATTAAGGATAAAGAGTATTTATTAGTAGGTTTTTTAGCAAATAATATAAAGAATCAATCAGAAAATACATCAATGATACTATTTAATAGTAACAATATAAATATTGAAAATGCAGTTTTATTAGTAGAAGTAAATCCAAAAGCTAATTTAAAAAAAGCTGTAAAAGAATTAGTTGCCTTAGGTGAAAAAGATAATGTAAGTACAAATAATATGATATTAGGGTTACAGGGAGCAGGAGAAGATAGCTCTTCGTGGAAAGGAATTTATTCTACTGTAGCAATAATAGTCTCAATAGTGGTAGTTTGTACCATTGCAGTTATCTATAATTCTTTCCAGATAAGTGTTGTGGAAAGAGTTAAACAATTTGGCCTTTTAAGAGCTGTGGGAGCCACTCCAAAACAAATAAGAAAGTTAGTATTTAAAGAAGCAACCACAGTAGCAATAATTGCAATTCCTCTAGGATTAATCTTTGGAATTATAGCTCTTTTAGGAATAAAGCTTACCTTTAAGCTAATTGGGGCAGATTCAGTTATGAATATTAGACTAACTATATCCTATATGGTTTTAGCTATAAGTGCATTAGTTGGAGTAATATCAATATACATTTCAGCCTTCATACCAGCTCACTTTGCAGGGAAGATATCACCTTTAGTTGCTATTAGTAGTAGAGCTACTATTACTAAAGAAAGAATTAAAAAGAGAAAATCAGGAATAGCTAGCAAGATTTTAGGTTTTGAAGGAGCACTTGCTTCTAAGAATATGAAAAGAAATAGGAAAAGATACAGAATAACTGTTTTTTCTATAGTAATTAGTGTAGTTTTATTCATAACCTTTAAATCCTTTATGGACATGTCACTGAATGTATCTGCAGACCTTAATGAATCACAGAATATACATTTTACAGTTTGGCCTGAGTACAATGATGGTGAGAATAGAATATTTATTGAACAGAAGTTAGTAGAGGACATAAAAACTCTTCCAATGGTAGAAAAAGAATATAAAAGGTACGATACCGACTACTTAAAAGGAACTATAAGCAAAGAGAAAAAAGTTCAAGAAGTAGATAACATAGGAAATGTCTATAAGTCAACAAATCTAGGAGATAACAACCTTGGAATAGATAGTGCTATAACCATTTATGATGATAACTCATTAGAAATTTCTAAAAAATATATAAAAAGTGGATCTATAGATAAAGATGCTTTAAATAAAGAAAATGGTGTAATCCTAATTGGTAAGAATAGAATATTTAATGAAAAAACAAAAAACACCTATTATGGTCAGATTGCAGACTTAAAGGTTGGGGATGAAATTGAACTAGAAGCTTATAGTGATGATAATGACAGAGATAAATCTTCAGTGGGAACTTCTTTAGAATTTAATAAGGGTAATACTAAAAAGGTAAAAGTTATGGCAATACTTGAAACCAGCCCATTTTACTATATGGGAGGTGGTAGAGCTTTAAATCTTATAAGCACCAAAGAAGTCGTTGAGAGCTTGGTTGGAAAAGGTGAACTGAAACCTACAAGCTTAGATATTCAAATTAAAGATCCGAAAGAAGAGATTCAAGCAAAAGAGAAAATCGAGGAAAAAGTAAAAATAAATCCAGCTTTAATGATAATAAACAATATTGATGAAAATAGAAAAGTTAAATCTTCTATATTAATGGTACAAATATTGTTATATGGCTTTGTAACGGTTGTATCGTTAATTGGTAGTGTAAATATTATTAATACCTTAACAACTAATATTATTCTTAGAAAAAAAGAGTTTTCTACTTTAAAATCCATAGGATTAACCCAAAAGGGGTTAAAGAAGATAATTGTTTTAGAAGGGTTATTATATGGAGTAGTAGGAACTATATATGGCTCAATAATAGGAACAGGGTTATCTTACCTAATGGGTGGTGGAATGAATGCTGCAAGGGAATTTAAATGGGTAATTCCTTGGAATGCTATAGGAATAGCAGGTGTTGCAGCTTTAGTAATAGGATATCTTTCAGTTTTGGCACCATTAAAAAGAATTGGCAATGAGAATTTAATTGAGGGTATAAGAGAAGACTTTTAAATAAAAGGGGAAAATAATGAGAAGGGGTCAGGGTAACTGACTCTTTTTCTGTTTATAGTTTAAAGAATACTGATTTTGGGTTAAAATGTTTTTGTGAGGTGAGTTTATGAATAAATTATTGTTAATTGAGGATGATGAAGCATTAGCTTTAGGTATAGAGTTTACCCTTAGGGATGAAGGATATGAAGTGGTACGAGGAGCAACTTTAGCACAGGGTAAGGGCTTCTTTGAAAAAGAAGAATTTGATTTAATTCTTCTTGATATAAACCTACCAGATGGTAATGGCTATGATTTATGTAAATACATAAGAACAAAAAGTGAAGTACCAATTATATTCTTAACTGCATTAGATGATGAAGTAAATGTGGTTTTAGGTTTAGAAATTGGAGGAGATGACTACATTACAAAACCCTTTAGAGTGAGGGAACTTTTATCTAGGATAAAGGCCTTAATAAGAAGAAGTAGCAAAACACAAGCTGGTGGAACTAAAATGAAAAGTGGAGAATTAGAGATAAATACTCTAGATACTACTGTAAAGAAAAAAGGACAAGAAATAACCTTAACTGCTCAAGAATACAAACTTTTATTAATTTTCATGAGTAATTCAAATGTAATGATGAAGAGAGAAGAAATACTAAGCAAACTTATTGAAGGCGATGAGGTATTTTTTGATGAAAATACTCTATCAGTGTATATAAAGAGAATTAGAGAAAAAATAGAAGATAATCCTAGAGAACCTCAGTATATAGTCACCCAAAGAGGATTAGGGTATAAGTGGAATGGAGAGGTAGTAAGGCTATGAAAAAATACTTTACTAATCCAGAGCTAAAAAGAAGTTCAATTTTCCTTGTAATTTTAATGAGTACTTTTTTTCTTATCACAATCATTGCCCTGAAACTGCAACATGACCGGTTAAAGGATTCCTATATAAAATCACTGGGAGCTACGGCAATAAAAATTATAGAGAAAGATCCTCAGCTAGAAAAAGATATAATTCCACTAATACTAGACAAGGCATCAGAGGAAGAAAAGGTGAAAGGTGAGGAGTTTTTAAGGAAATATGGCATTACTAAAGAGTTAGATACAGTTATCTTTCCATATATAAGTAAAACTTCAACTGAAAATTATTATTTGATTTGTTTTATATTTATAGCTATGTTATTGATGATTTTAACTGTGAATTATTTTAACCATACTTTTTTTTATAAAAGGATAAGACGAATAACTACAGGAGCTAAAAGAGTAATTGAGGGAGAATATGATATTGCAATTAGTGAAGATAAGGAAGGCGATTTCTCTAAACTAGCAATAGCCTTTAATTCTATGAAAGAAATTATTAGAAGTAATTTACATAATTTAAAAAGAGAGAAACAATTCTTAGTTGATTTGTTAGCAGATATATCCCATCAGTTAAAAACTCCACTTTCTTCAATGATCTTATATAATGAAATTATGCTGAGTAAGGAGTTATCCAATGACCAAAGAACTACTTTTTTGGTGAGTAACCAAAATCAACTTCATAAGATGGAGTGGCTTATAAAAAGCATGCTAAAGCTTGCTAAGGTAGATGCTAAGGCTGTTGATTTTCATAAGGAAAACTATAGTTTAAGTGAAACAATAAGAGAATCAGTTGAAGCCTTGGAAAGCATGGCTAACGAAAAAGGTGTTGTTGTCAGCTTTCATGAGGAAGTTGAAATAGCATTTAACCATGATACATCATGGCTTCAAGAAGCATTAATTAATATTATAAAAAATGGTATAGAGCACAGTGAAGAGGGAGGACAGGTATATATAAGTCTAATAGAAAATCCTGTATACATCAGAATTATAATTGAAGATAAAGGTCATGGGATAAGTGAGGAAGATCTGCCAAATATCTTTAAAAGATTCTATAAGGCTAAAGATTCTAAAAACACTAATTCAGTAGGCATAGGATTAGCTCTTTCAAAGTCTATAATTGAAGCACATAATGGGATGATAGATGCAGAGAGTAGGCTTGGCACTGGCACAAAGTTTATTATTACTTTTTTAAAATACTAGGTAAAATAAAAAGTTGTAGTGAGTTGGTAATGACGAATTTTAGTTTTACTAAAGAGTCTATAAGGATAGTTGTCATCAGTAGAACCTTCTTAGATATACTAAAGTATATATTGGGATAAATAGTTATACAATAGATCTTACTAATAAATAGGAAAAGCTTAAAGACATGCATATGTAAAGAATTTTTAGTGGGTAAAAAATTAGAGTTACATATAAACAATACACGAAAATACTTGCAGGTAGAAGTGCACTTAAATTATTAGTAAGTATTTCTCATTTTATAAGACTTTACAAGAGTAAACTAGATTTTTATTTTCCTAAGTGCTATTATATTTATGATAGGATAATTGTTAATATTATACATATATCATTATAGGATGTATTAAATAAGGAGTGATTTTTTTGAAAAATATAGTTGATATAAATTGGTTGAAAAGTCATATTGAGGATGATGACTTAGTAATTATTGATTGTAGATTTAGTCTTCAAGATCCAATCTATGGAGATAAGGCTTACAAGGAAGCACACATCCCAAAAGCAATTTCCGTTAACCTTGATAAAGACCTAGCAGGAGAAAAGGGAGAGCATGGGGGAAGACATCCACTTCCAAATATGAAGGACTTTGTAGAGTTTATGGAGTCCCTAGGAGTATCAAACAATACAACAGTTTTGATCTATGATGATGGTGATTTAGCTGCCCCTTCAAGACTCTGGTGGATGCTTAAGTATATAGGAATTGATAAAGTGTATCTATTAGAGGGTGGAATAACAGCTTGGAAGACTTCTCAGGGAAGAGTTACTGCAGAAGAGTATAGGGGAAAAGCAAAAGGAAAAATAGACATAAACTTTAAAGAAGAAATGAAATGCTCAATGGATTATGTAAAGGAAAATCTCAGAAGCAATGATGTTGTAATTATTGATTCAAGGGCCAAAGAAAGATACCTAGGGCTAGTGGAGCCAATGGATAAGAAGGCAGGACATATACCAGGTGCTAAAAATTATGATTGGACTTTAAATTTTAAAGAGGGTAAAGTACTTCCACTAGAAGAGCTTAAATCAAGATTTGAAAAAGTAAAAGATTATAAAGAGGTAATAGTACATTGTGGATCTGGAGTTACAGGGTGCGCTAATGTTCTTATTCTAGAAGAAATAGGTATTCCCTCTAGGCTTTATGTAGGGAGCTGGAGTGACTGGTCAAGTTATGATGAGAACCCAGTAGCAACTGATGGAGAATAGTTCAAAATATAATTTATGATAAGACTAGTATACAGCAACAAAAATATTGATAGGTTAGTATTAACTGTAAAGCTCTCAGAATTGTAATTTAAAAGCAAGAACAACAAATACAGATTCATATAATATATAAATATAATAAAGAAGATATGTTGAAATTGCACTTCAACATATCTTTCTTTTATACTTGCTTCTTTAGTGGGAAATAGTGTTCAGGAGTGGTTTCATCGATAACTTTAAACTCATATCCTTTGTCTTTGTAAAACTTTATAACCTCTGGTAAGGCTTTGCAGGTGTTTTTATGGGTGTAATCACAATGCATAAGTAAAATTACTGGTCCCTCAGACTCTACAGGTTTAGTTGCCTCTTTGTATAGTTTATAGGGAGGGGTTTTGCAATTGATACCATCGGACATAAAAAGATTCCAATCATATACCTTGAAATTATGGTTATGAAGATTATTTAAAAAGATTTGGCTTAACTTTTTATTACTCCCAAAAGGAAATCTTATAATATTGGGTTTAACACCAGTAAGGTCATCTACGATTTTTTGAGTGGTAAGCATTTCAGAAATAAATCTCTGCTGACTAGAATAGATTTTCTTATACTCATGAGTGTAAGTGTGAAGTCCTATACTATGACCTTCCTTATGTAATCTTTTAACTATTTCCTCTTGTCCTTTTATTTGATTTCCAATAAGAAAAAATGTACCTTTAACTTCAAACTTATTCAAAATATCTAGAATTTCCCCTGTTAAAACACTAGGTCCATCATCAAAAGTTAAATAAATAGTTTTTTCATCCATGGATGAATCTAAAGTAATTGCCTTAACTTTAGGTACTAATATATAGTTTAAAACTATAAATATAGTTAATACAGTAGAAATATAAGTTAAAATAATCTTTTTCATTTTATTCCTCCGTTTCATAAATAATGAACAGGTTTGGTTTTGTTAAACAATACTTATTATTTCTTAAATATCGATTCATATCCTAAACAATTTTTCTCAAATAATATTATTTAGTGGACAATCTGATTTAAACAAAATAAAATATACTTGTGATGTAAATATATAAGTTAAAATATATAAATTAATCAATGGTATATCAAGGAAAAAGATAAATAATAATGAAAAAAATATTGTATTATGAAATTTAGTATAACCTCTATCACCAGGTGCATAGAGGCTTGTAAGGTGAAAATATACTTTGTTTACCCCAAAACCTTAAGATGACTAATATAGTGTGATGTAGAAGTTAAGTCTTAACTGAGTTTCGCTCTACACTCTAATGAACATGGAGTTAAGGAAAAGACCCTATCAATATATAGTTATAATATGTATTTTTTTTAGTATAAGTTGGTAGGGAGTATTAGTTACAACAAATGTTAGAATTTAGATAGTATTTAAATAAAATTAATGACTGGAGATGAATCATGGAAAAGAGAATAAATTTAGTTGAAGGAAATATTTTTACAAGTCTAATAAAACTAGCAATTCCAATTATGGGAACCTCTTTCATACAAATGGCTTATAACATGACAGATATGATTTGGATAGGAAGAGTGGGAAGTAAAGCTGTTGCAGCGGTTGGAACTGCAGGCTTTTTTACTTGGTTGGCTATGGCATTTATTATGATTTCTAAGATTGGGGCTGAAGTTAAAGTTGCCCAAAGTTTAGGAAGAGGAGATAATGATACAGCTAAAAGCTATATTATCAGTTCAATTCAAATAAATGTAATTTTGGCATTGGCATACGGGGCGGTTTTATTTATGTTTAGAAAACCTCTTTTAGGCTTTTTTAAATTAGGGGACCCTTCTATTGTGAATATGGCAGAAACTTATTTAATAGTAATGATTTTAGGAATGGCATTTTACTTTATAAATCCTGTTTTCACTTCAATTTTTAATGGGGCAGGAAATAGTAGAACTCCTTTTATCATTAACTCAATAGGATTAGTGTTTAATATGGTATTTGATCCTGTATTAATACTTGGAATTGGACCATTTCCAAGAATGGAAGTTTTAGGAGCAGCTATAGCTACTGTTTTAGCTCAAATGGTAGTAACCTTATGTTTTATACTTGTAATGTTAAAAAGCAAAGAGCAATATCTAAAGTTTAATATATTTTCTAAACCTAATAAGGAAAATATTATAACAATTTGCAAGTTAGGACTTCCGGTAGGAGGACAAAGTGGATTATTCACTATATTCTCCATTCTCATTGCTAGAGCTATTGCGAACTTTGGACCTATTCCAATTGCAGTACAAAAGGTAGGTTCTCAAATTGAAGCTATATCTTGGATGACAGCAGGTGGATTCTCAACTGCTTTAGGAACCTTTGTGGGACAAAATTATGGGGCTAAAAAATATCATAGAGTTAAAGAGGGATATAGGGCTACTATGATAATGGCTATTATAGTAGGTATTTTTGCAACCTTGCTACTGACATTTGGAGGAAGAACAGTATTTTCATTATTTATACCAGAGGAAGAGGCTATAAAATACGGAATTGTTTATTTGAGAATATTAGGATACTCTCAGTTGTTTATGTGTATAGAAATTACTGTTAGTGGTGCTTTCAATGGGCTAGGGAGAACTATGATACCATCTGTTATAAGTGTAATATTCACAGGACTTAGAGTACCTGCAGCTTATATCCTTGCATCAGAAAGTCTTTTAGGATTAAACGGAGTATGGTGGAGTATTAGTATGAGTAGTGTTATTAAAGGCATATTGATGGTTGTGATTTTCACTATCTTATTAAAAAGAAACAAGCTTTTCAAAGAGGAAATTGAGCTAGTTGCTTAAAGTTTTTTCATTTGTATCACCTTATATTCTTTAGGACACTAAAGAATATAAGGTGATTTTTATTATAGAAAGCTATAAAATTAGTTTTATTTATACAATGAATAAAGCTAATTTTTCATCAGAAAACCTATGTATAGTAACATTTATTAAAAAAATGAATAGTATATACTGTAAAATAGATATACTGACATAGGTATATTTTAGATTTATAATGTTAGCTTGTGGTGTGAGGAGGTTAAAAATATGTCTGAAGAAAATAAATTTAATAATGGAAAAGAACACGTACACTGCAAGGAAGACAATGAAGTAAAGGTATTAGAATGTGATACAATAGTAAAATGTCGTAGCAAACAATATAATATTGATACAAGCAAAAATGCTTTTATAGTAAATGTTCCAATAGTTTTAGCTGGAATTGAAATAGAGTTAACCTTAGATAAAGAAATAGAGTTAGGAGAAAATAAAACATATGTAAGGGCTGAAAGTAAACATACAATGATAACTGAATGTAATATAATACCTTACACAAATAACTTATTTGTAGAAGGATATGTTCAAAAGTATATTGAGTTCTATGAAAGTAGACAGATAGGATTGCCTAGGAAAGAATTAAAACATATGACTATAAATATACCTTTTAAAGCTTTTACCGAAGTTTCTTTTTTAACCAAACCCATATATGGGAAAACTATAAATAAATCCATATGTGTGATGAAAAATATTGAGTTAGCCAAAGGAACCACAGAAAACTCTTGGTTTTATTATAACAAACCCCAAGAACAAATTTACTGTGAGTTGGAGTGGTTAAAGATTTTAGAAACTAATATTCTAGAGAATTCCATTAAAGAAAATATGAGCAATAACGAGGAATGTAAAAATTGTAGAAAGCTATTTGTGAAGATGGTACTTAATATAGGTCTAAAGATAATTCAAAATCAACCACTAGCTATTTCTCATTTTGATAAAATCAATTATAAGATAGAAGATAAAAGTAATATAAAAGAAGAAAAACTAGTAGAAGATGAATAACTACTTTTTAATACTATAAGGAGAGTAAGCAATTTGATGCATACTCTCCTTTTTTTATAGTTAATGAGGATACATAAATAGAGGATTTGAAGTAAGAAACTAAACATAACAATATGATTCTGTATTTACTCAATTAGAACATATAGATTTACCACTTGAAACCTTAAAGTACTTTGCTATCGAAGCATTGAAAAAACTTAATTTTATTTAAAGCTATGACGTGGTTTATCTATATTGTAACAATGTAATAACTTTATCTATTGATGGAGCATTGAATTTTATCATCTAAATAAAAATATTACATACCTAGGTAAAGTTAAAGATGAGTAGGCAAGATTAATTTAAATATAGTTTTTTATCAAACTAGTATTTGTCGAAAAAATTTGTAAATAAGAAGTTCTAAAAATAAGTGACAAGCTGTAACAACTTTCAAATTACTGAATAAGATATTATTAGATATGAAGCTTAAGGATTCAGCAGATAATGTGAAAGAGCAAAAGTAGATTATTGGATAAAATCAATGTAACTTTAGGCTTTCATATACTTGAAGACAAAAATGGAGATGAAATCGTGTTTAAGAATCATGCAACCTTTAATAATTGTAATTGTGGAGAGTGCCCACCGGCTACAATTGAACCTGTGAACTTGGGGGAATGTAGCAACGAGCACTATCATCCATATGGATATCCAGGTCCAATGGTAGTTAAGGTTCCAGTTGTTCTATCTGAAGTTAAAGTTCAAATAGACCTTGAAAAAGAAGTAGTTTTAAACGAACCAGCTTATGACATTAAAACTATTGATAAAAAAGTATGTATAACACAATGTCATTTAGTACCATATACAAATAAATTATTCCTTGCAGGTTATGTTCAAAAAAATATACAGTATTCAACTGTTGACCAAGAAAATGCAAATAGCTTTAGTGGAGATATAAGACATCATGTAATTAACGCTGACTTTAGATGTGTAACCGCAGTAAAATTTACTAAACAACCTAACTTTGGAAAGTCCTATAAATCTAAATCTAATGTTTTAGATTACAATATGGTTTGCAAAGATGAGGGCGAAGACAACTGGATACACTATAATCAATATTTTGAGCCAATCTTCTGCGAAGTAGAGTGGACAAAAATTCTAGAAACTGATATTTTTAATAGAAATAATGAATGCCTAACAGAGTTCTCAGCAGTAAATTGTTTCACAAACTTCATCGAAAAAATGGTAGTTTATATAGACCTTAAAGTATTACAAACTCAACAAGTATTTATTCCAGAACCTGATTGTGAAGTAAAGGTAGAAAAGCACTATGAAGATAAGAACTATGAAGATAATCATAATTCCTGTGACTACTATGATGACATTGAAGTAAGCTGCATACCCGGAAAAGGAATGGTAGCAAGACCAATAAAAAGAGATAAATACTAAGAAAAACTTCTTAGTAAAATATTATAAATGGTTAGTTCAATAAAAAACTTAAAATTATTAACTCAGAATTGTAGAGATTTATTCTTTTAATATAAATAGATTGAAAAATAAATTAAATCTAAAAGGAGATTTTATATATGAAACTAAATTACAATGGACCAGAAGAAAGATATGAAGACAAAAAGTATTATGATAAATGTGATTGCAGATACGAAGACAAAAAATATGATGACAGAAAATATGAAGATAAGCACTATGAAAAGTGTGATTATAAACAACCTTGCTGCGAAGAGCATAAATATGCACACTGCTATCCAAAGAGTCCATGCCCATATGGCATATTATTTGAATGCAATAATGGAACAGGAACTGAAATACCAGCAACTGTAACAAATGGAGGAAACCCAGTATTACTTCCATTTGTACCAATTTCCTTAGGCTGTGTAACCATTGATACAAGATGTTTAAAAAGCCCAGTAGTAAAATTTGATTTCTGCAGTATTGTTAAATATAGAGAGCTAGAGGGTGGAGAAACTCCAGCAGTATTCTTAAAGTTTCAATTAAGCAAGATATGTGAAAATAATGGAGAAGAAATTATATGTGGTACTTGGGACTTTAGAGCAGGTTTTAACAATACAGATGAACAAATCACAACTTCCTTCTGCTTCAGCCACTGTGAATGTAATAGTTGCCCAGATTGCTGCACTTACTTTGTAAAAATTATTGCAGCTCAAAATGTGGACGATGATGCACTAAAAGTTTGGAATCCAACACTTTCAGTTATGGCTAAATCAGCTTGCTAATCCATTAAGAATAAATTTTGGAAACCCCTCGGGGTTTCCTTCTTAAAATAAATAACCTTAAGTTGTTAAGTGACTTTGGAAGAAGAAAATATACTTCTGCCAAAGTCTATTTTATAAGTAAACTTATATAGAGTTGAAATGGAATTAGGTTTAATTTATTTAAATAAGCATAAGGAGGAGAATTTATGAATGAAAACAGTAGCCTAAATTATATAATAAAGCAAATAGCTAAAACTATTCCTAAAGAGAATCGCAACAAAGCTATGTTAGTCATATTAGGTATATTAAGGGAAAAAGTAAAGAATAGAGAGAGTAGGGTTAAAAATGAAGCAATAGGGGTAGATAAGTTAGAGTTAGGTGATGACAGGGATACTAGCAAAAACATATTAGATAAGGAAGAAGATAAGGGAAACACAAGTGGAATTATATCACTGTGTAATGACAAGGATGAAAGACCTAAGGAGTTTGTTGAAACCATTGTTAACCTTCAACAATGTGTCAGTGAGCAGGTAGATATTAGTATAGTACCTGAATCTTTAGTGGGGAAATTCCCTGTGATACTAGCACAAACAAACATAGAAGTTTCAATTGAAGCACTTACAAAATTTCCAGAAGAGGTCTTCACTATAGAAGATATAGATAAGAATTTAGTTGTAAGTAGTTGCAGCATTATTCCAGATGCAAGTACCATATTTTTAGAAGGAGTTATAGAAAAAAAAGTAAAATATACCACAGTTAATGAATGTTATAGTGACAGAATTATTGGCAATATTAAAAATGCAACGTTGATACTTCCTTTTAAATGCTGTTCAGACTTCAAGTTTTCAAAAAGCCCTGAAGCCTTTAAGGGAAATAATCCTATAATACTTCAAATACTAAATCCTTTAGGACCTCAGTGCAATTACAATAAGGAAAGTTCAGTTGAAAGTAAGAAATTAAGTCATGAGATTTATTGTACCTTGGAAAATGTGAAAATATGCGAATACAATAAAAAACTTGAAACTAAATTGTTGAAAAACACTTTACCAAAGGAAGATACCTTTAATACAATGAAAGAAAAAACTGTGATAAGCTTAACTATTTCTATAATGCAAAACCAACAGGTTTTTATTTATAATGAAAATAGTAGCAAACTATTTGAAACTTAGATGAAAAAAGCTTAAGGGTGCAAGTGAAGCTCCCTTAAGCTTTTTTTAAGATATGATTATATCGTCATATTTGTAGTGCCCAGTGATGGTTTGTCTTAGGCCAAGTAATTCTTTTTTGTGCACAAATGCCCTTTGAGGGTGGAATAAAAATACCCAAGGAGCTTCATCCACAATAATGTTTTGGATTTCCTTATAAAGTTCTAATCTTTTCACAGGATTTATAACTTTTTTTGCTTCGCTTAACAAATCCATTACTTCTTCATTATTATAACGAACAAAGTTTGTAGAATTTTCGAAGTTGAATAGTGGCTGCAAGAAGTTGTCCAAATCCCCTGTATCTGCAATCCATCTACTCATAAAGCCATCACAATTTTTAATAGCAGCAGGAGTAAGATATTCACTTGCTTTAACAACTGTAATATCGCATTTTACACCAATTGCATTTAAATCTTCAACAATAAGCTTAAGAACTTTTCCATTAGTCGTGCTTTCAGTATCTGTATCACGTAAATTAACTTTTAAAGTTCTATTTGATATTCCTTCTTTTTGAAGTATGCTTTTTGCAAGAGTAGGATTATAATCATAGCCCTTTCCAGTGGCTCCATTTAACATTCCAGGAGGAATTGGACCCTTTGCTGCAACTCCTAATCTACCAAGAATCTCTTTAACTATTCTATCCTTATTTATAGCAAGATTAATAGCTTTTCTGGCTTCCTTACTTTTAACAAGAGGAGAAGAACCTTCTAAGTTTAAGCCAAAATAATAGGTTCCTAATATTTCAGCAATCTTAGGATCTAAACCGGTTTTAGTTTTTATCTCTGTAATGTCAGTATCGGTATCTGTAACTATGAAGTCATGAGTACCATCTATGAACCCAGCTACGGCCCCAGAGGTGTTAAAACTTATGATTGCCTTATCTACATAAGGAGTACCACCATAGTAGTCTTTAAAGGTCTCTAATACACATTCTTTGTCATTATACTCTTTAACAATAAATGCTCCGCAACCAGTAATTGTTCCTTTTAAACAATCTTCTTTACAAAGGATAGAGGTAGCTACTTGTCCTAAGTTTAATAGAAAGCCCATGTAAGGAGAAGCTAGTTTTAATTTCACTCTATATCTATCTAAAGCCTTGATACCTGAAACAGAAGAAGCTTGTCTTGTCATAAACTCATGAGCACCCTCTAGGAAATCTAAATACCAAGCATTATCAGCTTTTAAATTAGGATCTAATATTCTCTGAAGCGAATATACTACATCATCAGAGGTAACTTCTTTTCCATTATGAAATTTAAGACCCTTTCTTAGATTAAATACCCAAGTTAGTCCATCTTCCTCTACATACCAACTTTTAGCAAGACCAGGAAGTATATTACCTTCACAAGAAAGAGAAATTAATCCACTGTGTACATTTGATAAAAGTTGGTTTCCATCAGAATCAATACAATTTGCAGGGTCTAAGGTAATTGGCTTACCATGACAGGCATGAAGTACTGATTCTTTTTTCTCTTCACTATCTTTAATTTCATTTAGAAGATCATTTGTAAGAACTTGCATGTCCTTTGACACATCATCTAAAGCGGCTAAGGAAGTTTTAGTGTAAGCAGTGTTCAAAGAAGCATATTGTGCCATTTGCTCTAGGTGTTCTGCCACCTTAGTCATATCTTCTGTAGCATACATTATTTTTTCTAAAATATTTGTTTGAGATGCCGTAGCATTACTAATTTCTTTAACAACTTCAGTAGTACTAGTTACTGCTTCAGTAATTTCATCAAAAACTTGTAATGTATTGTGAGCAATTTCTGTTCCTTCATTTACTTTAGAGGAGCTTACCTTCATTGCGTCAAGGGTTTGAGCAACACTATTATTTATTTCCACTATATTTTTAGAAATATGATCAGCAGATTCTGCACTCATTTCAGCTAATTTTTTTACTTCTGTAGCAACAACTGTAAAGCCTTTTCCTGCCTCACCAGCTCTCGCAGCTTCTATAGCAGCATTAAGAGCCAAAAGATTTGTTTGCTTAGATATGCTTTTAATAATCTCTAACATATCATTAATCTGAGTTGCTTTGTGGCTTAGGTTATTTACTAAAGAACTTACATTGTCCACTGATGATTTAATTTCATCCATGGCATCAATAGATTTATGTACAGCATCAGTTCCCTTTTTTGCTGTAGTCAAAGTTTCTTCAGCAATTGTTCTAGTATTATCAGTATTAGCCATAACTTCTTCAGCAAAGGCGCTATACTCTCTAACACCATCAGATACTTTCTCGATAGAGCTCATTTGAACTTCAACTTGACCTGCAATATCGTTAATCATAGTTATAAGGTTTTCTGTAACAGAGGTAGCATCCCCAACTTTATTAACTATCCTTTGAGAAATACATTGTTGGTTATACTTTAACAATGCTAATTTGCTATTACTGTTATGTTTAACCACAGGAGTGTTTTTCACTGCTATTGTAGTATCTACAATATTTGTAGAAGGATTCTTTTTCTTTCTTCCGAACATATTTATACCTCCAGAAAGTGTTTTATATAATTTAGTTAAATATATTATTATTTTAAAGGTCACATTATGTAGAATTTTCTTGTAAAGTTATATGTTACCAATATTTTTCAACAATTAATTATATAGCTTCAGTTTAATATAATCAATAGAATACAAAAAATATAAATTGGTATAGTGAATTTTAGTGAAAAATATGACACTTCCATAAATATATCGTCAAAAATCATCAAAACTGAATAGCAGTATTTTAAGTTGTATAGGTCACATATATTTAATAAGCTCAAATAATGTGGTTTAATAACAATAAAAATAATTCCGACCTATAGTAGGATTTTCATTAGGTTAATAGTAATAATAGAGAAAACAGTAATTGTTCGTGGTATAATATAGAAAATATAAGAAGGGGGCGAGAATATGGAAGGATTTACGTTGGATAATATTATCATGGTTTTAGTAGCGTTAGGCCTTTTAATTCTAGTTATAAAATTTATTAAAGGTGTAATTAGAACGGTGATATCTTTAATTTTAATTCTAACTTTAGGTGTAAGTGGTTATAATATTTTTATTGCCCAAAAGCCTGTGTCTTATGAAATACAAAGATATAAAACTGATTTTGCCTATGTAAAAGAAATGAAAAGTTTAACTACAGACGCATCCAAAGCAATTGATGAAATTAAGGAAAACAAAAATGTTAACGAAAATGTGAATAAGCTTATGGACCTCAGGGAGAAAGCTAATGGAATTGCTCATAGTGAAGAAACAAATTTTATTCATAAAAGATACATGAATGGGTTTGATGCAGTAATTACGGGGGTAAAAGGTTATGAAGTTGCTAAGGGGGCTGAGGCTCAGGTAGCAAAACTTGAAGAATTGTCAAAAGAAATTAATATAAGTTTTATGGATGTAATTTTTCCGGAAAAATAGATTTTGGAATTACAATGAAGTAATAAAAGAGTAATTTTACTATGATAAAGTTTGGATAATTAAAAGATGTAGAAAAAAAGTCATTGAGTAAGGGTTATACTGCTTAATGACTTTTTTGTAACTAAATAATAATTAAGTCCATTTGCTAGATGAATTTGGAGTAAAGCCATTTTGTAATTAAATCTTTTTGTTATACAAAAGCTTTACACTATACTGAAGCTAAGGAGTTATTGAAGGTGTGGTTGTGGTGTTAAAAAGTACTTAAAATTATTTAAATTTATGAGATACTAGAAGGTAAGTTTAGATAAATAACATTATTTACGAATTTTTAATATAAGTAACAAGAATTCTTAAGAGGAATAGGGAATAAGCTAAGAGAGAAATGGAATTTTATTGTAATTAGCACTAGAAAGTAGTACCATTATAATAATATACTGAATATTTAAAAAGTGGTTAGTGTAAAAGGGGGAATAAAACATGGAACTAAAATATAGTAGTTTTCTTACGGAAATTAAAGAAGACTTAAAATCTTTAGTAGAAGAACTTTCTAAAGATTTTCCTTATGTATCTATATTAGCAACTGATTGTATAGGAAAGGTTTATTCTGTTACTAGAAGAACTTCAGCTATTTCAGGAAATGACTGCAATGAAAGGGGATTTGTGGTAAGAATTCATAATTATGTGAACTATTCAGAGTACTCTTTTAATGAAATATCAAAGGATACTGTGCTTGAAATCGCAGAAACAATAAGAAAAGACTTGGGTGGATTTGTAAAGCAAGCTATGGGAAAACTCACATTTAATGAATATGAAAGAATTCAGGAAGAAGAAATGAAGAAAGTCTTTAGCAAGGAAGTGAAAATTAATCCAAAGACTTTAAAGGATGAGGAAGTAATTAAAAGGCTTACTGCTATAATGAACAATGGACTAGGACAATCAGAAAAAATAATAGATTATAGAGTTAGATTTGAATATCTTCATGTAAACAAGCTATATCTTTCAAAGAATAAGGATTTAGAGCAAAGTTATATGTGGGGTAATGGAGCAAATATTTGCATTGCTTCTAAGGATGAAAATACGAAATATTCTTATAAGGGCTTTTCAGGCTTAAAGGGTGGTGAGCTTTTAGATGAAATGGAAGCTTCTGTAGAATTAGTAGTTAATAATACGCTTGTTTTATTAGAGGCGGAGCCAATGCCACCGGGAGAATATGAAGTTATTTGTGATCCAGATGTTACTGGACTTATTGCTCACGAAGCTTTTGGACATGGAGTGGAGATGGATATGTTCCTTAAGGATAGAGCAAAATCAAAGGAGTATTTAGGAGAATATGTGGCTTCAGAGTTAACTATTATGCATGATGGAGCTAAGGGGATTGAAGAAACCTCTTCTTATAATTTTGATGATGAGGGTGTACTAGCTCAGGATACTATAATCATAAAGGATGGTATTTTAAAACAAGGCATTGCTGATAGCCTTTCAGCTTTAAGCCTAGGGGTAGTGCCTACAGGTAACGGAAAGAGAGAATCATATGAAAGAAAAGCTTATACTAGAATGACAAACACTTATTTCTCACCAGGAAAACATAAGCTAGAGGATATGATAGCTTCAATTGATTATGGGTTCCTACTAGAACAATCAGCCAGTGGAATGGAAGATCCTAAGAACTGGGGAATTCAGTGCATGGTTAATGTGGCTAAGGAAATAAAGGATGGTAAGTTAACTGGAAAAGTTTATTCTCCTGTAATTCTTACAGGGTATGTTCCAGATCTTTTAAAATCAATATCTATGGTTTCAGAAGACTTAGAAATGGGTGGAGCAGGCTTTTGTGGAAAAGGATATAAAGAATGGGTTAAAGTGTCTTGCGGAGGGCCATATATTAAGGCGAGAGTGAGGTTAGGATAATGGTTGAAAGAATTATAAATGAATTAATGAGAGCTGATATAGATAAATATAAAATTAACGTAGAAACTGTAGAAAGTGTAGAGTTATTTTTTATTAAAAAGGCTCTTGATATGAATAGAAAAAAGAAAATTACTAATTATAAGGTAACAGTTTATAAGGATTTTGAGGAAAATGGCGAGACTTATAGAGGGTCTTCAGAGGTGGACATATATCCAACAATGAAGGAGAATGAAATAGGCGTTATTCTAAAAGATGGGTTATATGCAGCAGGTTTTGTTAAAAATAAATTCTATCCATTAGTAAAGGGTGAGAAGTGTGGTGAAATAACCCTTCCATCAAAATTTAGTGGATATACCTTAGAAGAGGGAGCCCTTGCTATACAAAAGGCTCTTTATAAAAATGATATTTATGAGCAAGGAGGAATAAACTCTTCAGAGATATTCCTAGAGAAAATCACAAAAAGAATAATTAACTCTGAAGGAGTAGACGTAACTTTTGCAAAGTTCTCCTCCGAAGTTGAATGCATTACTCAATGGATTGAGGAGCAAGACGTGGAGCTTTTCAATGTATTTAGATATGGAGATTTAGACGAAGAATTAATTGCGGATAGTGTTAAAGATGCTATAGAACTAACTAAGTGGAGAGTTAAGGCTAATAATGCAGTTAAAACAGGAAACTATAGAGTGCTTTTAAGAAAATCGGCTCTTAAGAGTATGTTTTCTTATTACACAGATAAGGCTAGTGTAGGGGCAGTTTATAATAAACTTTCAAATTTTAAGCCTGGTGAAGGAGTTCAGGGGGATGAAATTAAGGGAGATAAAGTCACTATAACTCTAAAAGGATCTGCACCTTACGATAATGATGGACTTAAGCTTGAAGAAGTAACTATCATTGAAAATGGAGTTTTAAAAACTTATCATGGAAACACTAGATTTTCTCATTATTTAGAGGTAGAACCTACAGGTAATCTTGATGAAACTGTAGTAAAGTGTGGAGAAAAGCCTATAGTGGAAATGACAAGGGAGCCATATTTAGAATTAGTTGCCTTTTCAGACTTCCAGATGGATTCTCTAACAGGAGACTTTGCGGGAGAAATTCGACTTGGTTTCTACTACGATGGAGAAAAGATAACTCCAGTAACAGGAGGCTCTATGTCTGGTAATATTAAGAATGTACAAAATAATATGTTCTTATCAAAAGAAATTTATAAAGACGGAAGTTTTACTGGACCTAAGATGCTAGAGCTTATAAATGTGAATATTGCCGGAGAGTAGATTTCTTAAAAATAAGTAGTTGCAAATTTAATATAAAGTGCTGGAAAGCGCATAAGTGCTATATATTTTTATATTCTTATATTTTTATAAAGAAGTAAATATAAGAATATTTCAATATATATTTATAACAATTTCTTAATATAGTGGTGTACTTTAATTTATATATTACTACAGATTACTAGTGAAGAAGTAATATTATAATAGGGATAATAAAAAAAATAAAACCTAGGATAAACAGGGAATTTTGCATAAAGCATGAATTCCCTGTTTTATTGTGAATAATGAATAATATTATTTTTAAGGATGATTGAAACTTAGTACTTATTTAAAAGATAAATTTTTAATTTGTGATTCTTATATTAAATATGGTTAAATATCCATAAGAATTAGACAAATATTTTCTCTAAATATAACTAAATCATAGGACTCATATAAGTTCGACCTTTGGACTTATTTAATATCTTAGTAATGGAAGCTTCCAGTACTTTCATTCCTGTTTTTATTTGTTCAAGATTCGTAGCAGCATAGCTTAATCTTATGGTATTGTCATTATTTCTGTAGTTATTTACATAGAAAATTTTACAGGGGACTATAAGCACATCTTCTTTTGCACATTCAAGGTAAAGTTTAGTAGCTTCCACTCCTTGAGGTAGTGTAACCCAAAAGTTTAGTCCACCCTTAGGTTCAATAAAAGTTACTCCATACTTTTTTAGATCATTTAGCTCTCTTAGCATGGCCTCATATTTTTCCTTATAGATATCCTTCATATAATTTATATGATCTTCCCAATGACCTTTTTCAAAATATAAATGAAGTGCTCTTTGTATCAATCCTGATGAGGAAATGTCTGTTGAATGCTTTGCTTTAAGAAGCTCACTAGAAAGATTTTCAGGAGACACTATGAATCCTATTCTAAGACCAGGCATCAGAAGTTTAGAAAAGCTTTTGATATAAATTACTTTATCCATTGTATCAAGGGATTTTAAAGAAGGACTTTCATGGGAATTCTCAAAAGAAAGTCCAGCAAGAGAATCATCCTCCACTATATATACCTTGTATTTTTCAGAAAGCTTAAGTAAACCTTCAAGATTTTCCTTAGAGTATGAAATTGTAGTAGGACTTTGATATCTAGTCATTACATAAATTAGTTTAGGGTTATACCTAATAATTTGTCTCTCTAGTACCTTCAAATCTATACCATTTTCATTTATTGGGACTCCAACGATTTGAGCACCTCTAGATTTAAAAACGGAAACCGCTCCAGTATAGGTTGGATTTTCTGTAATAACATAATCACCGGGATTTAAAAGAGTTTTTCCAATAATATCTATACCCTGTTGAGCACCTGATACTATTTGGATATATTCCTTTTTTACATTTATATTATTGTAAAACTTTAGAAAGTTACAAAGGGATTCTCTTAAGGGTTCAAAACCATTACTTTCTTGATATCCAAAAGCATAGCCTTTATCTCTATCCAGCACTTCATTTAAACAATTTTTAAAAGCATCTATAGGAAATATGCTAGGATCCGGCGTGGCACTGGCAAAATTAATAGTACTAGAAGTCAGTTCTATTTGGCCACTGGACATAAGTTTAATATCCTCATGCTCCAAAAACTCATCCTCACCCAAGCTATTTGCAGTAGTTTTTTTTTCATGGCCTTGTTCTTCTAACTGAAGTACATAGTAACCACTTCCTTTTATAGCCTTAATATATCCATTAGTCTCTAACTGCTTATATGCATTTACCACAGTAATATTATTAACCTCTAAATCATTAGCAAGTTTTCTGATTGCAGGAAGTTTTTCTTTAGGTTTTAGTTTTCCACTTTTGATTAACTCTCCAAGAGAACTTGAAAGTTGAAGATACATAGGAGTGTTAATTTCTTTATTTAATTGTATCGGTATAATATCCATAATTTTCATTTCTCCTTTAAATTGTGTTGACTCAGAAAAAATTGTATGCAATAATTTGGTTGAATTTAGGTGGCTATATAGTAACTGTAACGATACGATTATTATATAATGCCAGTATACATTTGTAAAGGAGAGTTTATTATGAATGAAAGATATGAACTAAATAAGAATCTGGCTCAGATGTTAAAAGGTGGAGTGATAATGGATGTGGTTAATGCAAGGGAGGCTGAGATTGCACAAAAAGCCGGTGCTGTAGCTGTTATGGCTCTTGAACGTGTTCCTTCAGATATAAGAAAGCAAGGTGGCGTTGCTAGAATGTCTGATCCAAAAATGATTAAGGAAATTCAAAGTGCGGTAACCATACCTGTTATGGCAAAGGTGAGAATTGGTCATTTTGTAGAGGCTCAAATTTTGGAAGCTTTAAATGTTGATTATATTGATGAAAGTGAAGTTTTAACACCAGCAGATGAAGTTTTTCATATAGATAAAAACGGTTTTAAGGTTCCATTTGTTTGCGGGGCTAGAAATTTAGGAGAAGCTCTTAGAAGAATAGGTGAAGGAGCATCAATGATAAGGACAAAAGGAGAAGCAGGTACAGGCAATGTGGTAGAAGCTGTAAGGCATATGAGAACTATGGTTTCAGATATAAAAAGAGTTCAACTTGCGTCTCAAGAGGAATTAATGACCATTGCAAAAGAAATGGGCGCACCTTATGACTTAATTGTATACGTAAAAAAACATGGTAAATTACCAGTAGTAAATTTTGCAGCTGGTGGAATAGCAACGCCAGCAGACGCAGCTTTAATGATGCAACTAGGAAGTGATGGAGTTTTTGTAGGTTCAGGTATATTTAAATCTTCAAATCCAGAAAAAAGAGCACAAGCAATAGTTAAAGCTACTACTTATTATAATAATCCAGAGGTTATTGCAGAGGTGTCAGAGGAGCTTGGTGAGGCAATGAATAGTATAGATATTAGAGAAATTCCGGAAGCAAATTTATATGCAAATAGAGGATGGTAAGGAGAAAGTTATGATTACCATAGGTGTACTTGGAATTCAAGGAGCAGTAAGCGAGCATATAGATAAACTTCGAAGTTTTAATGAAGTAAAGGCTATAGTAGTAAAAACCAAAGAGGAATTAAACTTAGTTCAAGGGATAATAATACCAGGGGGAGAAAGTACTGCTATTGGAAAACTCTTAGAAGACTTTTCTTTGATAGAACCCTTAAGGGAGAGAATAGAAAAGGGGCTTCCAGTTTGGGGAACCTGCGCAGGAATGATACTTCTGGCTAAAAAAATTAGTAAGGATCCAAAAGCTTATTTAAAAGTTATGAATATAGAAGTAAAAAGAAATGCTTATGGAAGTCAATTAGAAAGCTTTCAGGAGCAAAAGATTATTAAGGAAATTTCAAAAGAACCAATTCCTATAGTATTTATTCGTGCTCCATATGTGGAGAGAATCTGGGGAACTGTAGATATTTTAGCAGAAGTTGATGGAAAGATTGTAGCTTGTAGAGAAAAGAACATGTTAGCAACATCCTTTCACCCAGAGTTAACTGAGGATTTAAGTTTTCACAAATACTTTGTGGAAATGATTAGCTAAGAATCACTCTAATTACTACTTAGAGGTTAACTTAGATCATGCAAAAAAAGAAGTAGATGCAAATTATTTGCATTTACTTCTTTTTTGTTTTAGAATGTTATTAAAGTAAAAGTAAAAATTTAGTTTAAACATCATTATTTACTATGGAATTTATTTTATCTATAAGGTTAGGTTTATGCATAAACTTACAGGTGTTCAAATATAAATTTAAAGGAGTACAAAGGGTTTTTAGGGTGCTATTAAACACCATAAGTAAAGTTAATCATTAGATGATTACAATGAATTAATTAAAAAATCATATGAAAATTAGTGGGGGAGATGAATTTTGAAAACAAAGATAGATATACTTTCTGGATTTTTAGGTGCAGGAAAAACCATGCTTATTAAGAAGTTAATAAGTGAAAAATTACAACATGAAAATATTGTTATTATTGAGAATGAGTTTGGTGAAATAGGAATTGATGGCAGTATTTTAAAGGGTTCCAACGTTCAGGTAAGAGAAATAAATGCAGGATGCATTTGTTGTACAGTATCCTCAGATTTTAGTAAGGCAATCAAAGAAGTTATAGAGAGATTTAATCCAACTAGAATAATAATTGAGCCTTCAGGTGTAGGAAAATTATCTGATATTTTAAATGTATGTAAAGCAGAAGAAATAAAAAAGTTAGCAATAATCAATATGATAATTACAGTAGTAGATGGACTAAAGTATCACACTTACATTAAAAATTTTAGTGAGTTTTATAAAAATCAGATTCAAAATGCTAATACCCTAATTATTAGTAGAAGCCAAAAGCTTTCTTTATATAAGCTATTAGAGGTTGTAGAAAGTTTACAAACTATCAACACCAAAGCAAACATCATAACTACACCTTGGGATAATATAAAAGCAGAGAAAATAATAGCTATTAGTGAAAGTAAAGGGCATGACACTTTGGATGGTATAAATTTAGTTAAAAAACCAATGTTGGCAGGTAAAATAAGAAATTCTGTAAATCATAAGGCAAATGAAGTTTTTCAAACTGTGGGTATAGAAACACCAAAGGTGTTTAGTAAAAAATCTCTTGAAGGGTTTCTACAAGTTATGGAAAAGGATTCAACCTACGGGACAATACTTAGAGCAAAGGGTATTGTTGAGACTGAAGAAAAGAAGTGGATTCAATTTGATTATGTACCAGAAGAATTTCAAATGAGAGAAAGCCATCCTGAGTATACAGGGCGAGTTTGTGTTATTGGAAGTGGACTAAATAAAGAAGCAATTAAAAAGTTGTTTCTTAACTCAAAATAGAGGTAAAAATTATGATGAAAACAGATATTGAAATTGTAACAGGCTTCATAGGTTCAGGAAAGACCACTTTTATTAATGCTTTATTAGAACACACTTTAGGTAAAGAGGAGAAAGTTTTAATAATACAGTTAGAAAGTGGAGCAGGGGATATTGAAGAAAAGTTTATAAAAAATAAAAATGTAAGATATAAACCTATGAGCTACAAAGAGTTTTCTGAAAGAAGGTTTAACGATATTCTGCAGAAGATAACACCACACAGAGTTATCATAGAATTTAATGGTACAGAAGATATTAATAAATTGCTAGAGCTTATTCACAGTAAAAGAATCAAGGAACTTTCAAAATTAACTACAACTTATTTTGTTTCCGAGGCGGAAACCTTTATCCCTTACTTAAATAATATGGGAAGATTCTTGCTACCTTGTCTTCAAATAAGCGATTTAGTAATTTTAAATAATACAAAGGGGAGCAATAAAGATTCCTTAAACAGTGTAACACAAACTATTAAAGAGTATAAAGACTTTATTCCAATATTAGAAGTAGAACATATCAGTAATATAAAAGAAACCCTTAACAGGAGTAAATTATTTCATAGAGGAATTTTAAAGACATGGGACATATTTTTAAAAAATTTAAGGGCTTAAATAAAAAATAGAGATCAAGATTGAGAAGATTTTAATTAGCAAATCATTTGTAAATCAAAAGGAGAAGAATAGTGGAAAATAGAGTTAATTATGAAAAAAAATATACACTCCTTCTTTATACCGCAATAATAGGAGTTATTGCTTTTAGTTTGCTAAGGATGAAGAATATAGGAATCATAGATACAAATACGCTTCAAAGCTTTGCAATTATTTTTACGAGTATTATTCTTGAAGGCATCCCATTCATTTTATTAGGTGCATTAGTCTCTGCTTTAATTCAAGTATTTGTGTCAGAGGAAACTATAACAAAAATAATACCTAAGAACAAATTTTTAGGATTTCTTGGAGCTTCTCTTATGGGGTTCATTTTTCCGGTATGTGAATGTGCCATTATACCTATTGCTAGAAGATTGATAAAAAAAGGCCTTCCCTTAGGTTTAGGGGTAACCTTTATGCTGGCAGTACCCATAGTAAATCCAGTAGTGCTTTTATCAACTTATTATGCCTTTTATGATAAACCTTCAATGGTGATTATGAGGGGTGGCTTTGGAATTATAGCGGCTATAACCATTGGAATTTTGATATCTATGGTTGAGAAGAGGGCCATATCTCCACTTAAAAGTAGCAGCTATAAGGATGAATATGGCTGCAATTGTGGATGTGACATTAATAATCCTTTATATAAGTATAAATCAAAGTTTAGTATAATTCTTGATCATACAACTAGAGAATTTTTATCTATAAGTAAGTATTTAATTTTTGGAGCATTTATATCAGGGGTATTTCAAACCTTAGTTTCAAGAGATTTAATGGCCTCCCTAGGCGGCAAACCCATGGCTTCCATTGGTATAATGATGGCACTGGCATTTTTACTATCAATATGTTCGGAAGCAGATGCTTTTATAGCAAGAACCTTTTTATCGCAATTTACAGTAGGTTCTATCTTGGGATTTTTACTTCTTGGACCAATGCTAGATATAAAGAATACCTTCATGCTATTTGGCAATTTTAAAGGCAAAATAGCAATTCTTTTGACAGTTTATATAGGATTAGTAGTTTTTATCATAGCTGCTTACACAAATGTGGCAGTAATGTTTGGGGTGATTAAATGAAGAAGTTTAATATAGAAGAGTTTTTCACCTTTATTGTTCTATTAGGATTTTCAACACTTTTTTATTACTTAATCTTTACTGGAAAAATAAAGACTTTTATTAGTCCAAAAATGATAAGTTACATGATGTTTGCACTAATCATGTTCACTATATTAACTTTTTATCAGGGAAATAAGGTGTTTTCTCTTAAAAATCGCAAATCCATAAGCAGTAGCTATATATTATTACTATTAACCTTAATTATAGGATTTGCATCAGCAGAAAAGGGAATAAACTTAGCTATTTCAGAAAATAAAACTATAAATTTGCCAAGTTACGCCAAAAGGGATAAATTAAAGATTCCTAGCTCGAATAGTAAGGATGAAAAAGTTAGTGAAAATAGGTTAAAAGAAAACTTATCCTTAACAAAGGACAATACCATAGCAATAGATGATAGTAATTTTTATAAAGCTGTTAATGATATTGGAACAAACTTAGAAAAATACAGAAGTAAAAAGGTAATAATTACTGGGTTTGTATTTAAGAGAGAAGATTTCAAAGAGGATGAATTTGTTGTAGGTAGAATGTCTATGGCCTGTTGTGCTGCGGATGCTCAAGTTATGGGGTTGATGGCTAAATGGGCTGAAGCAAAGAATTTAGAAAAGGATACATGGGTCAATATAGAAGGTGTAATTCAAAGCACTCAGTATAGCGCTTCAGAAAATAATGAGACTTTTACTTTGCCTTTGATAGAAGTAACTAAGGTGGAGAAAATTCAAACACCAGAAAATATCTATGTGTATCCTGATATCAACAAGTAGAAAATTGAAAGAACTTGAAACTATAAAAGAGAGGATATTGCACAATGCATAAAGGTCCTAAATAATACCAAAGCCATGGATAGTAGATAAATAATTCCTCTACTATCCATGGCTTTATTAGTATTAAGTTAATAAATATTCAGTTTGAGATAGCCGTTTTTAAAAGTAATGAAAAAGTTAATTTCTTAGTACTTTTGATAATAGGTTTAATTTTGTTAAAAGATATATTGTCTGCAAAGTATTCTATCTAGAAGGACAATAAAATCAATTTTTGAAAACATTTTTGACTTACTTTAGCCCCAATATTCTGGTTTTTCTTGATGATCTGCACGAATGGCTTTACGAAGTATTGTAAGAGTAATTTTATTATTATTTCTATCAATAGAGCAAGGATAGGTGGAACCACAATCCTTACAGACTAAATACTCTTTTTCATTGATCTGTTCTCTATTATCAAATAAGTAGGGAGTTTCTTTTGTTTCTTTAATATCAGAAACCATATCAGGTGGATTTACCTCATAAGTATACACATAAGTAGCCTCGCGTTTCATTTCAAAATGGTTAGAATTACATTTTGGACATACTAAGGATTTATCTATATTTAAATTCATGAATATAACTTCCTTTCTTATATAACTGTAGTTTTATTATTTCTTAAGTTAAAAGGTTATATTCAGTAAGGGCTAATATATAGAGTGAAATAAAGTATCTTACTGTTATATTGAGGAGATATAAGATTTTTTATTTTTCACACACTATAAATAACTAGATTAGAAGGTTATAATTTAAAATATAATATAGGTAATAGAAATGAATAAATAACCATCGTAGAGTTTGATAGGAGGGCATCCATGGAAAATTTAAGTTTTAAAGAGCTTAATCAAAAAATATCTAAAAAGCTTTTGACCTCAAGATACTTAAGGGTTAGCAATATCTCGAAGGCATTAGTTGGAGAGTTTTTAAAAAGTAATTCATATATAGAAAATTTAGTAACCATGGCGGAAGAAAAGGATTTTAGCTGTAGAAGAACTCTTTTACTTTGTGAAGAGTTAATGAAAAATATATTAGAATTTAATAAATCGAAAAATATATATAAAGATGAAGAGGAAGTTACTTTAGATATAAATTTTCAAGTAGAAGATAATCAAAACAAGTGGTTGAATTATTTATATAATTATTCGCTGAAGAAAGCTTTTCCAGAAGCAGTATCAATTAAATTAAATTCCTTATATGATGCTCTGTGCGAAGTATACCTAAAAGTTTTAAGAGTTGTATCTGAGGTACAAAAGAATACAGAAGATAGCACTTGGCAGAGTTTGTATCCTATAAAGTTTTTAGCAGAGGGAGAAATCAGAGGACTTGAAAGTGATGAGGAATATGTAAAGTTTCTTAAAGCTTTTAAAAGGGACTATATCTATGAAACTATGAAGCTAAACGGAGAAGTATTTGGGTACAATACACTAGATCATATTTGTGGAGTTCACCATTTATCTTTATACATTGGACGACAGGCGAAACTTAAAAATCTTCCGGTAGACTTAGGCAGGGTTTCAGGAGCAGCAGCAGGTCATGATATAGGAAAGTATGGTTGTAAGGGGGAGGAACTTAAGAGAGTTCCACATCTTCATTACTATTACACAGATCAATGGTTTAAAAAACATAACATTAATTATATAAGGAATGTAGCAATAAATCACTCAACTTGGGATTTAGAACTTGAAAATCTTTCGCTGGAGAATCTTATCTTAATTTATTCAGATTTCAGAGTGAAAAATATCCAAACAGACAAAGGGGTAAAGATGCATATATTTTCCCTTGCTGATTCCTTTAAAGTAATTTTAGATAAGTTAGAAAATCTGGATGATAAGAAAGAGAAAAGATATAGAAGAGTTTATGCAAAGCTTAAGGATTTTGAGGATTATTTAGTAAGTATTGGAGTTGATACCACTCTTGAGGAAAATCAAAACCTGACCCTTATTGATAAACCTATTTACTCCTTAATGCAGGGAAAGGAAGTAGTTCAGAATTTAAGATACCTTTCAATTAACCATAATATTAAGCTTATGCATGCTCTTCGTGATGAGTATTCTATTGAGGAAATTTTTGAGCAAGCAAGAAGTGAAGAACATTGGAAGAACTTAAGACAATATATAAGAGTCTTTGAAGAGTACTCTACATATTTAACACAAAAACAAAAGATACAAACTATACGATTTTTGTATGACAATCTTACTCATCCAGAAGATGATATAAGACGACATTGTGCAGAGCTTATAGGAATTTTAATTGGGATTTTTGATGAGGATTACAATAAGGAAATTCCCAAAAATGTAATTCTTGAAAAGTCTGAGATAAATAGTGGTGAATTGTTTAAAGAATATTTAGATTTATTGCTTTATCCAAGTTATAAAATAATCGCAAGTCACAGAAGTTGGATAGGCTACAGCACGAGAATTATGGTAAATTCACTATTTAAAAACTGCAGAAAAAACTTTATAGCTACTTATAGAAGCATATTGATGGATTACTATAGTGCTACAGGAAACTTAAGCAATGAAACCCAGTTATTTCTATTAGAAACAGCAAAGTACATTCCAGTGGAACCTGACGCGGAAAACCTAGAACTTTTATTTAATTATATAATTTCTATGGCTAAAAAAAGGAATACTACCTTAAGATTAGCAGCTCTTGAGGTTATGAGTGAGGTTTTAGAGAAATCAAACTCAAATAATGAACTTAGAGAAATGACAGTAGAATATCTTTCTATGTCAAATAATAGAAGTAAAATTCCAACAGAGAATTTGCTGAAGTTAAAGTTAGCAACTCAGCTTAATATGAGGGAAAAGATTATCATCTTTGAAAGATACTGTGACCTTGATAACGTTAGAATTCCTGAAATATTTTTAAGTAATTTAAAATCTGCTACAGATTGGATTAAAAAGAAAAACCAAATTGAGTTACTTTTAGAATACACTCTTAAAAACATAGGAATTACAGGACTTCATACAGCTATTCATTTTTGTAATTTAATAAAGGTAAGTGCAGTAGAAACTGTAAGAAAAAGGGCTGGTTTTGCTATACTTAGAATTATGCCTCACCTAACTTTACCAGAAAGAAATGAAGTAGCAGTAGAACTTTTAAGAGCCTTAGAAATAGATGAGCACAGGTTTACTGAGTATATTCCACCCTTGTTAGGAGAAGTTCTTCTATGGTTAGAACCAAAAGAATTAAATGAGATCATTGATGATTTTAAATATAAAATAAAATCCTCAGAGGAAAATATTAAGCCTCTAATTCTTAAAACTATTGGAACTTGTGTAGCAGGCTATGGAAAATACCAGAATAGATTTATGGAAAAGAAGGAAGCAAGTCATAAACGTCTTATAAATATGATAGGAATATTATTAAATGGTCTAGGTGACTATAAAATTAGAGTTAAGCAAGCGGCTATAAGTAGTTTAGGTAAGGATATCTTTGGCGCAAAAACTTTGTCTTTGGAAGAAAAATACAATATTTTCAGGCTTGTTGGTAAGAAGATACTTACCTTAATTACAGATGATGAAAGAGACAGAATTATTTTTCTAACTAATTCTGCTGCTTTAAATCATATATATAGATTTATATCAGATTATAGTTTCTTCAAAGGAGAAATAGATATACCGATATCATCAAAAATAGCCTTTTTTCCAGGTACCTTTGACCCATTTTCTATAAGTCACAAAACTATTGCAAAGGCTATAAGAGATAAGGGCTTTGAAGTTTATTTAGCAGTGGATGAGTTTTCCTGGTCTAAGAAAACCTTACCTAATTTGCTGAGAAAGGTTTTAATAAATATGTCTGTTGCAGATGAACTAGATATATTTATTTATCCAGAAATATTTCAAACTAATATTTCTAATTCAGAGGATTTAAAAAGATTAAAAGAAAATTTTAGTCATTCAGAAGTATATTTTGTAGCTGGTAGTGATGTAGTACTAAATGCTTCATGTTACAGAAGGGAGCATAGTGAAAACTCTATTCATAGTTTTCCACATATAATTTTTGAGAGAGGAAAAAGTAAGCATTTAGAGGAGGCTAAAAAGAAAATACAGGGGGAAGTAATGGTTTTAAATCTTCCACCAAGCTATGCAACCATTAGTTCAAGCCAAATACGAGATTATATTGATAGGAATAGAGATATATCTAGTTTAATAGATCCATTAGTCCAGCAATACATCTACGAAAATGGATTTTATCAAAGGGAGCCTATGGAAAAATTAGCTTTAACCTCTTCTAATATCGATATTGAGTTTGCAGAAGAACTTACAGAGGGATTAATTAAAATCATAGGCAATTCTTCTAAAGATAAGGAACTAGTCTCTCAGTTTTTAAAAGAGCATTCCCAAAAAACTGCTTCAAAATTAGTGATTATAAAAAATGTTGAAACTCATCAGGTCTTAGGATTTTCTGCACTACATTGGGTTAGATCTAATAATCTTTATAATGAAGTATTGTGCGAAAAGGTATCCAGATATGTTCGTGAAAGTGGTACAGGAAGACTTATTCTTATTGATGCTATTTATGTAAATAATAAAGACAAAAATAAAGCTTTAGAGGAAATATTAATTACAGAAACCTTAGCTTACGCTATAGCAAAGGATTATGAATATGCACTTTTTAAGCCTAAAGCTGAGGAGTTTTATTCTCTTTCTACCCTAGAAAGTATGAAACTCTGTGGATTTAAGGAATTAGAAACTATTGAGGAAACTATACCAGTTCTAGGGGTGAATATGAGCAATCCATGTGTACTTAACTTAGATATAGACAATGTATTAAAAGAACCCTTTAGGAGTAGTGGAAGAGTAAAATCAGTTATTGCTTCAACTAGAAAGAGGTTGCAAGAAACTTTAACGCAAGTATATCCTGGTGAACTTATACTACCCTTTGACACTCACGTACTGCATGAAAAGATGATTAAAAAAGTTTGCAAGGAAAATAGAGTACCAACTAAATTAAGTAATAATAAGGAATATGGAGCTGCTATGTGCGTGCCTTATGGAGATATGCTAGATAGATATGTGGTACCTAATACAGTAACAAAGGCTTTGCACACAGAAAAATATTATAGTCCTGATATGAAAAGCTTTTTTATAGGAGAGTCTCCATATTATTTAAATCTAGAAAATCAAATGAAAATGATAAGATCCTTTAACAGACCAGTAATACTTGTAGATAATATTCTTCATAAGGGATATAGAATGAAAGCACTTGATCCCCTTTTAAAGAAAGAAGGAGTTCAGGTTCAGAAAATCATTGCAGGAGTTTTGTCTGGAAGAGGAAAGGATTTAATGGATATGCAGAATAGGGAAGTAGATGCAGTATATTTTATTCCAAAGCTAAAGGTTTGGTTTAATGAAAATTCAATGTATCCATTTATTGGAGGAGATGCCTTGTGGAGAGGGAGTTATCCAAGAAGAAATTTAATTCCTTCTGTTACTTCAATTATGCCCTATACTTATCCAATTTTTATAAGAAATGCAAATAAGAAAAGTATTTATGAGCTTTCAAAGGTTTGCATAGAAAATTCTATTGAAATATTGAGAGCTTTAGAAAACGAATATCATCTTTTATATACTCGTAATTTAACCTTAAGTTCACTAGGAGAAGTGCTGACCATTCCTCGCCGCCCTGATATAGGAAGGGATATGTATTATGATTTAAGTATGTATCCATCTCATTATCTTCAAAATGATTTAGAACAATTAAGCAGAATGGAAAGCATGTTTTAAGAAAGGGGTATAATATGTTTTATTATAAATACAAAGATAAATTAATGATTTCAAATAGAAGCTATGAAGAATATAGGAACTATAATTCCCTAAATAATAATATAAGTGATTATGAAAATAAAAAAGAAGAGCTTTATTTTCATCTAGGAGAGAATCCCTTTAAGGATTTTCTTCCAATATCAGAAGCTGAAGCACAAAAGTATAAGGGGAAAATATTTGCAATAAATGTGCTTAGCGCTAGATTTTCAAGGCGAAGTTTTATTATAACTAATGAAGAACAGCTATTCATAAAAGAAGAAAATTTAAATTTACTTAAAAAACCTATAAAATACGGAAACTGTAAGGAGCATAAAGGTGAAGAAAAAAATTTGTTGAACCATCAATGGATAGTAGAAGCTATTGAAGAAAGAAGAGTCATCTCTTTAAATATTGCTTACCACAGCTGGCCAGAAGTAATAGATTATGAAGAACCTAAAAAGTGGAGAATAAATGTTGTAGGATTGGGGGATGTGGGCGGAATTCTTTTAACAGGACTTAAACTTTTAGGCCATGAAAGAATTTCTCATTTAGGACTTTATGATAGAGATGAAAATAAGATAAAACGCTGGAAATTAGAATTAGGGCAAGTTTTATCTCCAGATATGATGGAAAGAGATATAAATATGGTAAGCCTTAAGGAACAGGAAGTTTTTAATTGTGATATGTTTGTATTTTGTGTATCAGTTGGAGTTCCAGAGGTAGGCAAAGAAGGAGAAGATGTAAGACTTGTACAATTTAAAGGGAATTCCAAAATTCTAGGTTCCTATGCTAAAATGGCAAGAGAAAGCGGATTTAAAGGAGTTTTTGCAGTGGTTTCAGACCCGGTTGATTTATTGTGCAAAGTTGCATATGAAGAAAGCAATAAGAATGAAATGGGAAATATGGATTTTGAAGGATTAGCACCAGAACAAATTAGAGGATATGGACTAGGAGTTATGAATGGGAGAGCCTGTTATTATGCTATGGAAAATGAGGAAACAGAAATGTATCCCTTAGAAGGAAGAGCGTTTGGGCCTCATGGAGAAGGTCTAATAATAGCAAATAGCATTGAAAATTATAATGAAAAACTTTCAGAAGAACTTACTGAAAAGACTAAAACAGCTAATCTAGAAGTCCGAAGTGCAGGCTTTAAACCCTATATTGCACCAGCTTTGTCCTCTGGAAGTCTATCATTATTAAGTACAATAAATTCTCAGTGGCATTATAGTGCTACCTTTATTGGAGGTACTTTTATGGGGTGTAGAAATAAACTTATAGATGGATGTACAGAACTAGAAACTTTAAAGCTTCCACAGGAGCTTTTTCAGAGGCTTCAGCATACTTATGAATTACTAGACATTCTTTATAATAGGTAAAAAATTATGAAGGAGGAAAAACTTATAACATTAAACCCAAATTGTCCATGTACAAGGAAATGTCCTCGTCATGGCAATTGCGAAGAGTGCAGAGAAAACCATGAAAATAAGAAATCACCAACTTGGTGTATGAGAAAAGTCAAAAAGAAAGCAAAAGAAAATTAAGTGTGATAACTAAAAAAATTATGCTCTAGTAGTTGACCCTTGAAAGAATTTAAGTTAAAGGAGGCAGGTATGGAGGAGTTATTTGTAATATTACCTAATACACCCATAAGCGATACCTTAGAAAATATGATGAGAGCGGCTATAGAAGGTAGGAAATATGTTTTGGTAAATGATGCACAAAATATCCCTAATTTGAGAAATAAAAAACTATTATTTATATCTCAGGTTAATGAGCTTGGTACGGACTTGTTTATGCTAAATTTTCTTTCTAAGATTATGGAAAAAAGCAAGGAATGCTTTAGTGGATCTATGGGTGCAGTTTTAGTACATAGCGAAACAGAACATGGTACTAAAAGAACAGCACAGGATATTATTTTTATTGCTAATGGGTTAGGCTGTAGTTTCATTGGCCATCCATTAGTTGAAGCTATAAGCTCTTTGAAGAACTTTCTTACTTGGCAAAAAAATCTAGATTTATCCTTAGAAGAAATATGCCTAAAAAATTGTAGAGAACTGATAAAGAGATTATTAGAAGGCAAATTTGTTACTTTAGAAAATCCTAAAATATTAGCATTATACTCAAGTCCACACAAAACTTCAAATACCTTAGATTTATGGCATATGGTATCTAGGCACCTTGAGAACTATGAGGTGAAGGAATTACTTATCGAAGCAGGTGAAGTAAAGGATTGTCATGGGTGTGCCTATAAGCTTTGTAACCATTACGGGAAAAATAATAGGTGTTTTTATGGAGGTATAATGGCAGAAGAAGTACTTCCAGCAATTGAAAAATATGATGCTATAGTATGGCTATGTCCTAATTATAATGATGCAGTAGCTGCAAACTTAACTGCAGTAATAAATAGGCTAACCGTATTATATAGGCAAATGTCTTTTCATGAAAAAAGCATTTTTGCAATAATAGTTTCAGGAAATTCAGGCAGCGATTCTATAGCTAAACAACTAATTGGAGCTTTAAATATTAATAAAGGATTTAGATTACCCCCATACTTTTCACTGATGGCTATAGCAAACGACCCAAAATCTATATTCAAAGTGGAAGGAATAGAAGAGCAAAGTAGATTGTTTGCAGAGAACATGACAATAGAAATAAAGTGTTAAATAAAGCTTTCGGTAAAGGCAACTACCGAAAGCTTTTAAATTAATCTAAAGTTTATTTAAAAGGAGATTTGCAACTATAAATATTATTATGTAAATAAAGCAGTAATAAGTTTCCAGAGAGTTTATTTGTAAATTAAAACCTAATTATATAATTTGTAAACATAAAGACAAATTAATAAAAATTATAAGGATATATTACAAAAAAATATTATGTTTTGTAACTTTATATATAAACTTTTTGTATAAATGAACGAATTATAAAAGTACACAATAATTAGTTTAATTTGAAAAGTCACTTAAGAACTAAAAGGTGGAAAATATAACTTATTATATTATATTATTTTATTATTTTATTGTTTTTACAAATAAACAGATAAAAATTAATACTAATATACAATAACTTTACCTGGGAAATAATTCAGAAAATTTTATTTATGGTTAATATTTCTTGTTTTGAATAAGTGATGAATTCATTGTTGGGAAAAATAGAACAGGCAACCTTTAATAATTAAATAAATTAAATTATATTATTTACAAAAAACTACACAAATAAAATAAAAAATATGTAATAAATTGAAAACATATGGTACAATATGGAGGAAAAAGTTAAAAATTGAGATTTGGGAGGAAGAAAAATTGAAAAAGAAAATGAGGATGAATATTAGAACAAAGCTGATGTTCAGTTTTATGGCAATATGCTTAATACCGCTAATTGCTTTGGGAGGTGCAACTTATGTTAGAGCACAACAAATAATTAGTAAGAAGCTAGAAGTTACTAGTTCACAAACCTTACTAGAGGTTAATAGAGGGCTTAGTAACTATTTTAATGCTATGTCAAACCAAGTAACAACTCTTGCAGGTAACTTTGACTTTGTTAATGTTGATGATAATCCAACATATATTGATTTTGCAAAATCTTTACTAAAAGATGTCCAAGGTAGTAGTGAGGATATTTCAAATATGTATTTTGGAACAGAATCAGGGAAATTTGAAATCTACCCAGAAGCAGATATGGGGAAGGACTATGATCATAAAACTAGAGATTGGTACACTTTAGCTGTAGCTAAAAAAGGTGAAGTTGTTATCACAAACCCATTTAAAAGTGCATCTACTGGAAAAACTGTGGTAGCTGTTGCAAAGGCTATTATGAAAGATGAAAAAATTATTGGTGTAGTTGCTATGAATGTGAATTTAGAAAAGCTTTCAAGTTCTTTGGCAGAAATAAGGGTAGGAGATAGTGGATATGTTTTTGTAGCTGATAGTAATGGAAAGATGGTAGCTCATAAAGATTCCACTTTAATTGGAGGAGATTCCCCAACTACTATAGCTATATGGGAAAAAGCTAAAGCTAATACTAGAGGTTTTGGAAAATACGAATTTCAAGGACATAAAAAGTTTGCCTCTTATGATACTAATGAAGCAACAGGGTGGAAGTTAATTGCTCCTATGGATGAAATGGAACTTATAAAAGATACCAATAGTATAAGGGATATGATAGCTTTAACTGTATTACTTGTTCTTGCAGTATCTATAGTAGTTTCATATATTATAAGCCAAGCAATGTCTTCTAATATTAATAAAGTAAGAAAAGCATTTGGTAAAGCATCAAGTGGAGATTTAACTGTGTCAGTACATATTAAATCTAAGGATGAGATACAAGCCTTAGGTGAAGAGTTTAACTCAATGATGGTAAATATATCCGGTTCCTTAAAAAGTGTAGATGCTTCATCAAAGGTAGTTTTAGATACTGCAACGAATTTAGCTGCAATGGCTGAAGAGACCACGGCATCCATAACTCAAGTTTCACAAGCAGTAGATGAGATTTCTTCAGGAGCTACTAAACAAGCTCATAGCTCTCTTGAAGCAGTTACTAGTATGGAAGAGTTTTCACAGAGACTCGAAAGAGTTACTGAATCAGCACAGGAAATGGGGAATATTTCTAAAAATACTCAGCAGTTAAGTTCTAGCGGATTAAACATGGTAAAAGAGCTTACAGAAAAATCTATGGAAACTAAAACATCTACTACAGAAGTAAGTGAAATAGTTGAAGATGTAAATAACAGTATGACACAAATTAATGCTATATCAGATACTATAGCTCAAATAACTGAACAAACTAATCTTTTATCATTAAATGCATCTATTGAAGCTGCTAGAGCCGGTGAATCAGGTAGAGGTTTTGCAGTAGTAGCTGATGAAATAAGAAAGCTTGCAGAGCAATCTAAAAATTCTACAGAGGAAATAAGAAGGATCGTAGAGGCTATTCAAAGCAAATCACAAAAGGCAGTTAAGGCAATTAATGAAACTGAAAACACTGTTTTAGAGCAAGTAAATGTAGTGAATAAAACTGAAGAAATATTTAATGATATTATAAATGGAATTTTTATATTAACGGATAGGGTGGAGGAAATAAAAATATCTACTCTAGAAATCAATGATAAAAAGGACTCTATATTACAAGAAATTGAAAGTGTTTCTGCAATATCTGAAGAAACAGCTTCGGCTACTGAAGAGGTTGCTGCTTCCACTGAAGAGGTAAGTGCATCTATGGCTGAATTTACAAATTATGCGGAAGAGTTACAAGGGCTTTCTCAAAAGTTAGAAGATGAAGTAGGTAAATTTAAACTTTCATAATTGAATTATTAATATAAGCTAAAAGCTAGTAGGGAGCAAAAATCCTTGCTAGCTTTTAAATTTTTATAAAAAACTTTAAAGGTCAAAGTACAGTAACTAGTATGCTAAAGTAATTAAATAACGAAATAAACATTAAAGTATATAGAAACAAACTATAAAGTTAATAATTGCTTCAGTGTATAAAATGGTTTAAGTTCTGTGAAAAAAAATGCTATAAGGTTACTAATCACTAATAATATGTAGAATTTCCAATAGTTTCAGTATAAATTAAATCGCAAATTGGCACGAAGATTATAGTGAAATGACAATAAGTAAGTGGAAGTAGTTAAAGCAGCAGTAAGTTTTTGAGTTTGATTTAATACTTGAGAGGAAATGAAATTATATTATTAAGGGGTAAAAGGAGAGTAGCGATGAGAACGATACAAGAAGCATCAAGACATTCTATATATAATAAAAAGAAGGTTGAAAAAAGTTCGGTATGTGGGTGTTATTATTGTTTGAAAATATTTAACCCAAAGGAAATTAGCTCGTGGATGGATGAGGGAAGAACTGCTAAATGCCCTCAGTGTGATATGGATAGTGTTTTAGGAGATGTATCTGGTTATGAAATAAATGCTCAGACCTTGCAAATACTAAAAGAATATTGGTTTGAAGACTAATAAAAAGAGGATAATAGAAGGGAAATATATAGTATTTATGTTATCAAAGAGTATATTAATTTTTGATATATATTAATTAGGTTTATTAAGATTATATGATTAAAAAATTGAATAAATTGCAGGAATTAAAACTGATTTTTCAATTTTAAAAAAGATTTATTAAGAATAAAATTATAGCCACAAAAACAGTATAAAAAGGTTATTTAAACCACTATGGGTTATTGTGGGCTAAATATGAAATGGATGGAAAAGGGTTGTTTTGGTACAAGCCTCATGTTATCATGTACACATCAGCAAGGAACTGAAGAAATAAAGGCTTCCAATTCTCAAATGGAGTAGTAATAATTCCATGGAAGTAAAAGCAAAATAAAAAATAAGGAGTTGTTGATTAATGATAACAAATAAAATACTAGCTTTAATTTTATCACTTTGTACAATAGGGGGAGCTACTGCAGGAACTGTTGCAAATAACAGCCAATTTATTAAATTCCCATTAGATTCAATTGTACAAAAAATAAGTCAGGGCAAAGTAAATGATGGACAAGTTATCGAAGTTCCAATAAATAATCCGACAGAAGGACAAGCACCTTCTACAGAAACGCCAAAAGCAGAGGTGCCTGAAAATGTGGTAACTAAGCCAGAGACACCAAAAACTGAGACTCCAGGAACGGGAACTACAAAGCCTGAAGCACCAAAAGTAGAAACACCAAAAACAGAGGCACCAAAGGTGGAGAAACCAGTTACTAACCCAAGTACAACTACTCCAAGTGGAGTACCAACAAATCCAAATAATAAGAGCTTTAAATATCTAGATGCGGTAGAAAAAGAAATTCTAACTTATGTGAATCAGGAAAGAACTAAGGCTGGACTTAAGCCACTAGCTTGGGAAGAAAACATGAGACCGATTGCTAGATATAAATCTAATAACATGCTTCAATATAACTATTTTGAACACAACACACCATCTCTAAATAATGCTAGCCCAATGGACTTAGCAACTAAATACTTCAAATATAACACTAATGGATATGGTGAGAATATATTCTACAGTCAAGGTTACCCAGAAGCTACAACTACAGCTAAATACTTAGTTGATCAATGGATGAACTCTCCAGGGCACAGAGCAAATATCTTAAGTGCAAACTGGACAAAAATGGGTGCAGGAGTAGCATTCAGCAGCCAAGGTAACTATGTTTATGCAACACAACACTTTTCAACAAAGTAGTGAAAAGTTGATTAAATAACCTTGTTGATTATGGGTGGATGTAGGTAATTTAAATTATCTACATTCTTTTTGTTATGTAGGAAATTCAACTTCAGTTTTTTTATTGAGGTTTTACTAATTTCAAGGTATATAAACATATGTTTTTCAAAAAAAATAAGTGTCTGTTTATTCATTTTTTTAGTACAAGTTCTATATATATAAGGTATGAGGTTTTTGGGGGGATAATATATGTGGAATTTTATACTTTTAATAGCAGTAAACATAGGGCTTATTTTGTTTTTTTGTCACATGTTTTCTAATAGTGTGGAAAATTTAGGGGAAAGATTAAACTTAGGAGATGGGGTTGTAGGAAGCCTTTTGTCTGCAGTTGGGACAGCCCTTCCAGAGACTATGATACCTATCATTGCAGTATTAAGTAATAAACCATCGGGAAATGGGATAAGTACAGGTGCCATTTTAGGAGCTCCCTTTATGTTATCAACCTTAGGTTTTTTAGTTACAGGACTTGCAGTGTTTTTTTACTCTTTTATTAACAAAAGAACTATAAAAATAAATGCGGATAAAGAAATATTTTCAAGAGATTTTTCTTTTTTTATAGTTGCCTATTTAGCGACAATCTTAATTTCAATTACAAAAAATAGATCAATTTTTTATTCTGGAGCTATGTTTTTGATACTATTATATTTTATTTACATAGTAAAGACTCTTAAACATCAAGGAGTTAAGGAGGCAGGGACTCCTACACTTATGTTAGGTAGATTTATCAGAAATAACGGGATTATAGCAATTATACTTCAATTGATACTATCTCTTATAGGTATAGTATTAGCTAGTGAAGAGTTTGTGGATAATATTAACAGAATATCAAGCACTTTGGGGATAGCTTCCTTTATTTTATCCATGATAATATCACCAATAGTAACGGAATTGCCAGAGAAGTTTAATTCTATAATGTGGATAAGAAGTAGAAAAGACAATTTAGCTCTTGGAAATATTACTGGGGCAATGGTGTTTCAAAGTACTATACCAGTTGCTTTTGGTCTTGCAGCAACGAATTGGACTCTAAATATTACTTCTCTTTTTATAATGACTCTTACTCTAATTTCAGCTTTGATACAAAATCTATACTTGGAGATGAAAGAAACTATTAGTCCTTTTATGCTTATGTTAAGTGGATTACTATATGGTATTTTTATTTATTTTATTATTGTACCTTAGAACAATTTTAGCTTGTTTATTATTTAATAATTCCCTCCTGAAGAGCTAGGAGGGAATTTGTTTTTCTTCGTAATTTAGGTTATAACCTCATAATACTAAGTTATGCTTTGATTTCAATATCTTCCTCAAGCCTTACATAGCAGCTGCTTTTATACATGAATTTTAGGTGCTGAATATTTTCTTCTAATTCTATTAAAGAAAGTTTCTCTGTAAAAAGGACTATATCTTTATCGTAACTTAAGACTTTTTTAATCCAAGATTTTTCCTCTAAGGCTTTTACAAGGGTGCCTTTGTAATTATAATTATATGGAGAAAGTCTCACATAATACTTTGAAGCTACATGTTGGATAGTTACTGTAGAGTCTAATCTTTTAGATAAAAGATTATCATGTTTATAGGTTTCCCCTAGGATATCTATGACATCACATATTATTGCATTTGCAGTAGGATTTTTACCGGCTCCTTCCCCTACAAATTGAAGCTCTCCCACAATGTTTCCAGTTACAGATATAAGGTTACAAGCATTTTTAATTTTGGAGAGTGATGAGTCGTTTTTCATTAAAACAGGTTCTACAGAAGCTGATACTCTATTATTAGAATTAATAGCCTTTCCTAAGAGTTTAACTGTGCAATCCATTGTTTTAAATATAGACATATCAAAAGAGGTTACATAATCTATTCCTCGACAAGTAATCATTTCCTCTGATACTTGTTTTTTAAAGGCTATGGATGAAAGTATTGCAAGCTTTCTTCTCACGTCATAGCCTTTTATATCATCACTAGGATCTGTCTCTGCGTAGCCTAACTGTTGTGCCAAAGTTAAAGCCCCTTCAAAGGTTAAGTCATTATCATTCATTTGTGTTAAGATGAAATTACTTGTACCATTGAGAATTCCTTTCACTTCTTTCATTTCATTAAAGGCAGAGTGGTGTTTTAAAGGTTTAATAATTGGAATTCCACCACCTACACTAGCTTCGAAGAAAAATCCTTTATGATTTTTTTCAGCTAAGGCTAATAAGCTTTTAAGATGCTTTGCTACCACAGCTTTATTTGCTGTGACTACATGTTTACCTCTTTCTAAGCTTTCTACTAAAAAAGTATAGGCTGGGTTAAAACCACTGATAGCTTCAATTATAATGTCTATTTGAGGGTTATTTACAACCTCTCGAAAGTTATCAGTAAAAAGTTCTTTAGGAACTTTAGAATTTCTTTTTTTACTTAAATCTTTTATTAAAATTTTACTAATAACAACCTCTTCATCGGTATGATTTTTAAGAGCCTTGTAATTTGTAATTAATTCATAAACTCCAGAACCAACAGTTCCAAAGCCTAGTAGACCAATATTTATCATAAAAAAACTCCTTTCTATTATAGTTTGCTAATGACCTTAAGCCAATTTTTAAAAAATAGCAGAGAATCCTCCATCCAGCTATAGTAGGGAAGAAGATTGCTTGAATAGTTTTTAGGAAATACAGGGTCTAAGCCTTTGGAAATATCCCTTTTATATTCTTTTACTAGGGTTTTCGGTTGGTATTCCCAATGACCAGTTAAAAAGATTTGTTTATAATCTAAGGAGGCTATACAGTGAGCTCCAGTTTCTTTAGAAGAAATTAGAACTTGAAGCCTTTCAATATTTTCTATACAATAACTATCTGTTAAAAAGTATCTTGAATGGGGAATCCATAGATTTTTTTTAAAGTCCTTTAATAATAAGTTCTGCTTCCTTTCAACATAACTGGGATAAACCCCAAAAATTTTTTTGCTTACTAACTTTTTAGGTAAATCATAATGATAGTATAGACCAGCAATAGATGCCCAGCATATGTGAATAGTAGATTTAACCTTAGTCTTTGAAAATTCCATTATGTCTTTTAGTTCAGCCCAATAATCTATATCTGTGAAGTCGATTTTTTCTAAAGGGGCACCAGTTATAATTAATCCATCATAGCTGAGATGTTTAATGTGAGAAAAAGTGCTATAAACATTACATAAATAATCTATAGATGTATTCTTAGTCTTATGAGTTTCAGGGTATAAAAAGGTTACCTCAACAAAAAAGTATGGGCTATCTAAAAGTTTTAATATTTGTAACTCTGTCTCTATTTTATTAGGCATGAGATTTAAAATAGCTATTTTCAAAGTGTTTCTAGGATGTTTTTTTAAATCCTTCTTATATAACAAGCTTATATTTTCTTTTGTTAGTGATTCACACGAAAGCAAAGTATTATCCAGTATAATTGGCACTATATTTCCTCCTTAAGGGAATCTAAGCCTTGAACAAAGTCATTTATTATATCTTCAATGTGCTCAATACCAACAGACACTCTTATTAAATCACCATGCACTCCTGAAGCAGCAAGTTCCTCATCACTTAGTTGCCTATGGGTAGTGCTGGCAGGATGAATTACAGAGGTTCGAACATCACCAAGATGTACCACCAAGGAGGCTAGTTTTAGGTTTTCAATAAGTTTCTTTGCAGCAGCTCTTCCTCCCTCTACACCAAAGGTAACAATACCACTTCCACCTAAGGGAAGATATTTTTCTGAAAGCTCAAAGCTTGGATGCCCCTCTAATTTTGGATAGTTCACCCAACTAACCTTAGGGTGAGTAGATAAAAACTTTGAAAGATTTAGAGCATTGCTACTGTGTCTTTCCATTCTAAGAGTAAGAGAGTCTAAGCCTAAATTTAACAAAAAACCATTAAAAGGACTTAATGCAGGTCCTAAGTCACGAAGAAGATGAACTCTTGCCTTAGTTATATAAGCTAGATTTTTAAATTCTTTTATATAGGAAAGCCCATGATAGCTTGGATCTGGCTCGGTAAGTTCTGGGAACTTACCATTGCACCAATTGAAATTTCCTCCATCTACAATTACTCCGCCAATACTAGTGCCATGGCCATCAATATATTTTGTCGCTGAATGAACAATGATGTTTGCACCATGCTCAAAGGGATTACAAAGAACAGGAGTTGGAAAGGTGTTATCAACTATTAATGGGATTCCTAAAGTCTTTGAGATATAGGAAAACTTTTCAAAATCTAATAACTTTAAACTAGGATTACTAATAGTTTCAGCAAAAATAGCCTTGGTATTTTCTTTAGCATAAGATAAAATTTCGCTTGCTGGCAGGTCTGGATTTACAAAGGATACCTCAACTCCAAATTTTTTTAGGGAAGAAGAGAATAGGGTAAAGGTTCCGCCGTAAAGAGTGGAAGCAGCTAATATATTGTCACCTGAACTGCAAATATTAAGGATAGATAGCAAGGTAGCAGACTGACCTGAAGCTGTTGCTAAAGCACCAACGCCTTTTTCTAGTGCAGCAACCTTTGATTCAAAGGCTTCTACTGTTGGATTACTGATTCTTGAATACATATGACCAGAAGTTTTCAAATCAAAAAGTTCTGCCAAATGATCTGGATTATCATATTTATAAGTTGTACTTTGAACTATAGCAGGTATTCTTGGTTCACCAACCTTTGGGTTATACCCTCCTTGAACACATATAGTTTCTTTTCTCCATGAATTAATCATTTATAAATCCTCCTTTAATAATAATTTTTTATACTCGTAAAAGAGTTAAATGGAAGCAACACCAAGCGATAGATTGCAATTAAATTACTTCCACTTTGAGTAGCTTAAGGCATCTTCAAAATAAGAAAAACTTTTATCTTGAAGGCCATAAAAATAAAAAAACCACTTCTTAAACATAAGAAGTGGTTTTAATTTACAAAAAATCCTTAAAACACAGTTCTTATCTCTCAGCCTTTAGGCTGCAGGAATTAGCACATTTCCATATAAGTTAAATATATGGTTGTTGCCGGGTTTCATAGGGCCAGTCCCTCCACCACTCTAAATAAGAATGACTATATTAAATTTTAATGGTAGTTAAATTATGATATTTTTAGTGATTTGTGAAACATAGCTATTTTCAAAAATCAAAAAGTATTATTTTACTATACCAATCGCAATGATCCAAAGAAGTTCAATTGATTTAATAAGGTATTTTTTCCTTTTGATTAACAAATACCACTCAAAGAAAAAATAAACATATTAACAAATTTAAGAGATGAGTATTATTGAATAAAATAAAAAACCTTCTCAACGTAGTTAAGAAGGTTTATATTTTTAAAAATATAAGCAAAGTCCCTCTTATCGTTGTTAGCTGAACCACCTTACTTTTGTAGGTTGGTATAGGGTCAACGAGCTAACTCTCTACCCTAACTCATAATAAGTACTTAATTTTATTTATTATTATAAGAATATCATGGTAAATAATTCATGTCAATACTAATTTTGTGATTGTATTGAAAAGTATTACGGAGCTACAGGTGGTACAAAAGTCCTTGTAGCAAGTTCTGCATCTAAAGTATAAAGAGCGTGAGGATCATTTTCGATTCTTTGAAGCTTTTTAATTATATTGCCAACTGTAGACATTTCTTCCACTTGCTCATCAATAAACCACTTTAAAAAGCTGATAGTTGCATGTTCCCTTTCTTCTGTAGCAATATCCATTAGATTATAGATTCTATCGGTTACAGACTTCTCATGTTCTAAGGTCACATTGAAAGAATCTAAGATTGAGTCATACTCGTTTCTAGGTTCACCAATAGCTTCAAAATTGATTCTTCCATCCATTTCTTTTATAAAATTGAAAAATTTCATAGCATGGAATTTTTCTTCCTCTGCCTGAACTGTAAAAAAGTTAGTAAATCCGTCTAAATCTTGAGATGCACAGTAGCCTGCTAGAGCTAAGTAAACATGAGATGAATAAAATTCATAGTTCATTTGTTTGTTAAGTTCGTTGAATAATCTTTCACTTATCATTATGTAATCCTCCTATATATTTAATTAATTTATAATTTATATATGTAGAAATAACTCAATTATTTTACAAAGCAAGTTATCTCTTTTAAAGTAAAGTAGAAAAAAATAAAAGTTTTAGGTTTTGTGTAAGTTTTATAGGTTAACATTTATAATTTTTAACTATAGTATATACATTAAAATCACATATAAACAAAATAATAAATAGTTCAGTATTTTATAATACGTAGTCTTATCTAGTGAAAACTTACCTTATGCATTGCTAAAAGTACTAGAAAAAATTAAATAAGTTTATGAAGATTTTAAGTATTAATTTTGGATTCTCTACAATAAAGAAAATATATAAATGTAAAGTTATTTTAGTCTTGTGATTATCATAAATTGACTTATTATAGTTATATATCACATAACTACAATATAGTATTTACTATATGATACCATATAATTAAATTTTTTCAAGTAATAGCTATTATTGTTTACTTATTGTTATTTCCTATATAAAAAATCAGAATTAACAAGAGCGATATCTTATTAATCCTGATTTTAAATATAAGAGTGAAATTGCTAGTCAACTTTATGTTGTAAAATTTTATCTTTTATAAAAATGTGTTATATAGTAGAAGAAGTTCGAGAAATTCTTCTTATCAATTGTTTGCCAAGAGCCACTGAAATAATTGCTTTTACAGCATCTCCAGGAATAAACGGTATACAAGCCATCTTTAAGGCCCCATAAAAGGTTATGCTTTTTCCCATATAAGAAGTAAAGATAAAGTAAAAATAAGGTACTCCAATGATATACATTAATAAACTGCCTACTATTACAGCAATAATAAGATTACTATAAGATTTATGTTTTTCAGTTATTTTACCCACAATATAGGCTACTAATATAAAGGATAATAAGAAACCAAAGGTTGGATGAAATATTGAATCGAAGCCACCACTTCCTCCAGAGAAAATAGGTAGTCCAATTAATCCAAGAAGTACATATGTAATTTGAGATAAGGCACCAACTTTACTTCCTAAGATAATTCCAGATAGTATAACCATAAGGCTTTGCAAGGTTATAGGTACAGGTCCTATTGGGATAGAAATGTAAGAACTAACTGCAGTTAATGCAGCAAATAATCCAGCTAAAATTAAATCACGAGTTGAGAGTTTCATTTAAATACCTTCTTTCAATAATTATTCTTGTAATAAATAAACTAAAAATCATAGTAATAAAAATATATAATGGCAAAAGCACACTGAAATTATATATTTAAAACCAAGGAAAGGTTTTAAGTAACAATAAGATTAATATCATTGTAAACTTAGTTAATACAATAAGTTTACAATGATATTAGCATAGGTGATAAAAAAAGTCAAAGGTTATAAAATTTATTTAATAGAGGCAGTGTTGTACTATAAAAGTATAGATAATAAGATCTATTTTAGAGGTAATAGCCTTATTAAGGGCATATATGAAAAAAATACTAACAAAAAAGTACAAAATTCGACTAAAATCCTATTAATATATAATTTCTTCTTACGATAAATATATAAAGCAAATTACTTTTGGTTTACAGGTAATTAGTTCTTATATATGATAGAAAACTTTCTAAGGGGGAAGTAAAGATGAAAAAGGAAAAAAATAATAGTAAGCTTGGTGTTAAATCCGTTCGCGTCAAGCTTATTAGTAGCTTTTTAGCTATTTGCTTAATTCCATTAATTGCGCTTGGTATTTTTACCTATGCTCAATCCTACTCTATTCTAAGTAAAAAGTTGGAGGTAACCAGTGCACAAACATTGGGAGAAATTGATCGAGGCTTATCAAATTATTTTTCAGCTATGTCTAATCCATTAGATATTTTAGCAATTAACTATAATTTTACTAACTATAATACTGCACCAGACTCGGATAAGTATATTAATCTTTTTCTAGAAGATACTCAAATTTCAGATTCTAATATCACCACCGTATTTTATGGAACTGAAACTGGAAATCTTTTTCTTTATCCAAAAGCTGAATTACCAGCTGGATTTGATGCAAGAACAACTGATTGGTATAAAGCATCTGCTAGTAAAAAGGATGAAGTTACCATAAGCCCACCTTATTTAGACAAAGCTACAAAGACTTATATAGTAACCTTATCTAAAGCTGTGGAAGTTGAGGGTAAAATAGTTGGAGTAGTTGGTATGGATATTTCGCTTCAAAAGTTATCAGAAGGTTTAGCAGCTATGAAAGTTGGGGATCAAGGGTACGTAGCTGTAAGTGATGATAAGGGGATTATGATATCACATCCTAAAAAAGAATACATTGGAACAGATATAATGAAAAAACAGAGTTTTTGGGGTGAAATGGAAGCAAATCCAAGTGGGTTTGCAAGGTATGAACTTGACGGGGTAAGAAAATTTGCGGTTTACAAGACTAGTGAGTTTACAGGATGGAAAATGGTTGCTACCCTAAGTGAGAGTGAACTTTCAGCAGATACAAATAAAATTTTATTTGCAATTACTATTGCTGTATTAATAGTAGGTGTTCTAGTAATAGTATTATCAGTATTTTTAAGTAATGGTATAGCTGGAAATGTGAAAAAGATACAAGCAGTAATTGAAAAGGCATCTAGTGGAGATTTAACTGTAAGTGTAGATATTAAATCAAAAGATGAATTTAATATTCTAGGAAAAGCTTTTAACAAAATGATAGAAAATATATCGTCTCTTATGAAGAATGTAGGAACCTCTTCAAAAGATGTATTAGAAACAGCAAGTAACTTAGCAGCTATGTCAGAACAAACTACAGCAGCGGTTCATCAGGTAGCTCAAGCTATGGATGAAATAACTATAGGGGCAACAAAACAAGCTGAAAGCACACTTCAGGGTGCAACGGATATGGAGGATTTATCTACCAAACTTGATATAATATCTGAATCTACAAAAAACATGGGACAAATATCTTCAGATACCGAAAAGTTAAGTAGTACTGGACTTACTATGGTTGAGGAGCTAATGGATATATCAAGTGGAACAAAAACTTCTGCTTTAGAGGTAGGGAAGTTAGTAAATGATGTTAATAATAGTATGGTAGAAATAACGGCTATATCTGATGTTATATCTGGAATTACAGAACAAACAAATTTACTATCCTTAAATGCATCCATAGAAGCTGCAAGAGCGGGAGAGTCTGGAAGAGGTTTTGCTGTAGTGGCAGATGAGATAAGGAAGCTAGCAGAGCAGTCTAAAAATTCTACTGAAGAGATAAAACACATAATTAACGAAATCCAACATAAATCTATAGCTGCTGTTAAAGCTATGAATGAAAATGAAATTGCAGTTAATAATCAAACAGAAGTAGTAAATAAGACTAAGGAAATATTTGATAATATTATTAATGGCATTTTTGCACTAACAGATAAGGTTGGGGAAGTTCAGAAATTTATAGAGGACATACAAGATAAGAAAGAAAATGTAGTTGGTCAAATAGAAAACATTTCTTCTATATCGGAGGAAACTGCCTCGGCAACTGAAGAGGTTTCAGCTTCAACAGAGGAAATCACAGCTACGATGAATGACTTTACTCAATATGCTCAGGACTTACAAGAATTATCAGAGAAACTAGAACAAGAAATCAATAATTTTAAAATTTAATAAAAATAACCATGAGACTTGTCTCATGGTTATTTTTATTAAATTAATGAAGGATATACAAACTTATCCTAGCGTATCAATATTTAAAATAATAAGGAATTCATAGGTATTTAAAGAAATCTATGAATCGAGGAAACTGCCTCGGCAACTGAAGAGGTTTCAGCTTCAACAGAGGAAATCACAGCTACGATGAATGACTTTACTCAATATGCTCAGGACTTACAAGAATTATCAGAGAAACTAGAACAAGAAATCAATAATTTTAAAATTTAATAAAAATAACCATGAGACTTGTCTCATGGTTATTTTTATTAAATTAATGAAGGATATACAAACTTATCCTAGCGTATCAATATTTAAAATAATAAGGAATTCATAGGTATTTAAAGAAATCTATGAATAACATCTCGTAATATGGGTACAATGAGGAATGGGATAAAATATTGCTGATATAATAACACTTGTCGCTGAGAGGCGGCAAAGTAATTGTCCTGAACTTTGGAATAAATAATTAGTTTAAAAAAAACTTAATTAATTGTTGACAATAGTTTGGAATGATGATAAGATAGTGAAAGTCATCACTTAACAAGTTTAAAGTGATGAAGTGATAAAGTGGTCTTTGAAAATTAAACAGAGAAAAAGGTAAAACCAGTTAATTCCGAATCAGAAATGATTCTTAGTGAACGATAAGTTCACAAAATGACTTTAACAAGTCAGCGATAAATAGAGCATA
>NZ_AMQH01000006.1 GCF_000300195.1 Clostridium tunisiense TJ
ACATTTTAAGTGCTAACTGGACTAAAATGGGGGCAGGAGTAGTATTCAGCAGCCAAGGAAACTATGTTTACGCAACTCAACATTTCTCAACTAACTAATTGCTAGTCATCTTTGAAAGTGAGCTTAAACTTAGTCATTGGTTAAAACTTGAAATTACTTTAAACATGTAATTAATCAAATTATTAAGGCGTAGCTTTTCTAATTTGATTATAATAGAAGAAAAGATGTAGGTGATTAATTTTACCTACATCTTTTTTCTTATTAAAGCAAAGTGTTTGTTAGAAAGCTATAACTAATCCACCATCATCTGCATAGGTGGAACTTAGTCCCTTCATCTCAACAATAACTACCTCTTTAAAATTATATTTCTTTAATACTTCTTCTTTAAAATTTAAAGCTCGATCTAAACAATTGCAATGGGCGATTCCAAGAATCTTTTCTTCTAAATTGCTACCCTCTTCACCAATGATTTCTAAAAATCTATTAAAGGCTTTTTTATAGCCTCTAGTTTTTTCAACTAACTTAATTGTTCCTTCCTCTGTAGCCCCCATTATTGGTTTAATTGCTAGCATGTTGGCAACCTTTGCAACAAAAGGATTTAATCTACCAGCCTTAGCTAAATGATCTAAGCTTTCTAGTAAGAAAAAAGTTTTCATTTCTTTTATATATTTAGCAACCTTTTCCACAATCTCTAATTCTGTAAAGTTTTTTTTGCTAAGTTCATTAATTTTAAGAGCAATTACAGTTTCTCCTGCAGATGCACTTAATGAATCAAATACATGGATAAACTTTTGTCCAAACTCTTCCAAAAATATGTTTTTAGCTAAAACTGCACTATTATAGCTTCCACTTAATTTATTAGATAGAGTTACTACAAAAACGCTGTCCTCCCCTTCATATCTTTTAATATAATCCTGCGGCGATGGACAAGACGTTTTAGGTGGAGTTTCGCACTCTCCCATTGACTTAACATACTGTTTTATATCTAAATTTTCATCATCAATATAACTTTTGTCTCCCAACTGTAAGGTTAGAGGCGCAATTTCAATATTCATCTCTTCTTTCATTTCCTTGGATAAATCACAACTACTGTCTGCAATAATTTTTATTTTCATATCACTTCTTCTCCTCATCTTTTTAAAATGCCTGTAATATATAATACAAAATGTAGAAACCTACTTTTTTACTCTTAATTCGAAGATTAAATACCAAAATACTCAAACTCATATAAGAAACCCCTGTATTTATAAAGTCTACTTCTCTCGAAGTTCTTTACATACATATTAATTTTAAAATTAATGCCCGTAAAATAACTTCCCTCATTGGGTTATATTTACATTAATTATACCATTTTATAATTAAAATTCACAGTATTTATAAAGTTTTTGTCCTTTAATTATTAATATAATCCCTAATTTTCTAAACCTTATTCCTCTATTAAAAAACACTTAAACAATTTGGATTTAGATAATATTTTTTTACTGTACAAGGGGTTTACCATAATACTCTAATAATCACAAAGCCCTTGTTGTTAACTGGTTATCCTAGCTTTTATAAAATAGCTTTATAATTCTTACTTGTGCTTAAGTACGTTTTTATACCTTATCCTATATTATATAATGTTAAAAATATTTGTAATATTTTCTTGACATCTGCTTATATTAGTATTAGAATAATAAAAAAATGTTTAATTCAATGAAGGGAAGAGTAAATATTAACTAGTATCCAAAGCGAGTGGGGGATGGTGTAAGCTCCATGAGAACATTAATATTGAAGGACCTCCCAGAGAAGTTTGCTTGAACCTATTTATTTCAAGTAGAGCAAACCGGCAGCCTCCGTTAAAAGGTTTTGAGATGACTTAAATAAACTTTTTGTCAAATTAGGATGGTACCGTGAAGCTTATGCTCTCACTCCTACATGGAGTGGGAGCTTTTATTTTCTCTAATTTTGGGCCCACTTTAGAGAAATTATAGCTTACTTGTTTCCTCATTTAATTTGATCTTTAAGTAATATTAAGAAGTGTTTTATTTTAGTTTAGTATTGTACCTTTTCAATTCGAAAACACCATAAAGGTTATATGCTGATTTAACTTTAAAATTCTACTTAATTATTTAAGTTAATAAGGGTGGTACCGCGATTTTTCGCCCCTTGAGTTTTTACTCAAGGGGCTTTGTGTTTCCCAAATAAGCTTATTTCTTAAACAAGGATTTTATATATTAATTAAATAATGAACAAGTTCATTTTGTTAACAACTTTGGAAGCAGATTTAGACTGCCACCAAAGCAACTTATCTAGACTTTATAACTGCCATTTTAGAAGATGTCAGACTTAAAGCTTCCAAAATTTTGTTAAAATTCACCCAGTTTGAAAATACATTAATGAGTTTATTATAAAAAGGAGAATTATTATGGAAAGAGTAATTATAGAAAATTTAGAAAAATATATTGGAGAAAAAATATTAATTAAAGGATGGGTTCATAGAGTTAGAAAGCTTAAAGCTATAACTTTCCTTATATTAAGAGATCGAACAGGTATGGTTCAATGTGTAGTTGATAATAATTTTATGGATATTAGTAGTTTAAAGTTGGAATCTGTAATTTCTATAGAAGGACTTTTAAAAGAAGGTACTAACACCTTGAATCCCTTTGAAGTTTTGATAGAAAAATTAGAGGTTTTAAATGAAGTTCAAGAAGAACTTCCCATTGAAATAAACAAAAAAGAATTAGAAGTTAATTTAGATACTATGCTAAATAATAGAGTTCTAAGTTTAAGACAAGAAAAAAAGCATTCCATATTTAAGATTCAAGGAATAATTGCTGAGGGCTTCAGAGAATTTTTAATTAAACAAGGTTTTACAGAGATTTTCACCCCTAAAATTGTAGCAGAAGGCGCTGAAGGTGGCACGGATATGTTTGAAATAAAATATTTTGAAAATAAGGCATATCTAGCCCAAAGCCCCCAATTTTATAAGCAAATGATGGTAGGTGCTGGCTATGAAAGAGTTTTTGAAGTAGGTGCCGTTTATCGAGCTGAACAGCATAATACTAATAGGCATTTAAATGAGTATATAAGTATGGACCTTGAAATGGGTTTTATAGAAAATGAAGAAGATTTAATGAAACTGGAGGAAAGTCTTCTAAAATATATACTCACCAAGCTTGAAAATCAAGGTGAAAAGTGTTTGAAAATCTTGGAAGTAAGCCTTCCCGAAATTAAAGATTCTATACCAAAGCTTAGTTTTAGTAATGCCTTAGAAATTTTAAAAACCCAATATGGAAAAACAGACCTTGAAGGTGACTTAGACCCTGAAGGCGAAAAGCTTATATGTAAGTACTCTAAAGAAAAACTCGGCAGTGAATTTTTATTTTTAACTAATTATCCAAGAAGAAAAAGACCTATGTATACTATGCCCTTAGGTGAAGAAGAAACTCGTTCCTTTGACCTTTTATTTAGAGGTCTTGAAATTACCACTGGTGGACAAAGAATTCATAGTTACAACATGCTTATAGAAAATATTCTCTATAAAGGGCTCACTCCTGAAAATTACGAAGGTTATACTAATACCTTTAAATACGGTATGCCACCTCATGGTGGCCTTGCAATCGGTCTTGAAAGACTTACTGCACAACTTTTAGGTTTATCTAATGTAAGAGAAACCTCCTTATTTCCAAGAGATAGAACTAGATTAACTCCTTAAGAGCTAATTACAAAACTAATCCTTTATATTTTAAAATCCTGTTGTGAATTTTTCATTTATAAATATTTTTATTAAAAAATAGCACAGCATTTTAATACTCTTAACTAAGTTAAAATGAAGCATTTATGACAATGTAAAAAATGATCACAAGAGAATATAATAATCATACTCTTGTGATCATAAATACTTAGTTAGTTATTATACTTATCCATAAATCTCATCTATTTCTAAATTTGTATCGGTAATATCGGCGTTTTCACAGATTCTTATACTTACCCCTAAACTACTAAATATATCTATAATATTTTCATATCCTCTTTCAATATGCTCAACTCCAGTAATTTTTGTAACCCCTTCAGCTCCTAAGGCTGCAAGTATCAAAGAAATTCCTGCTCTCACATCAGAAGCATGAACCCATGCACCTTTTAAGGTTCTTCTTCCTGGAATTACTGCACTACCTTCTCTCAAAATAATATCTGCTCCCATTTTATTCAGCTCTACACAATGGTTAAATCTATTTGGATATACATTTTCAACTATAGTACTATGACTATTAGCTCCAATTAATAGTGACGTAATTGGCTGTTGTAGGTCTGTTGCAAAACTGGGATACATTCCAGTCTTAATATTAACTCCATTTAAATTCCCATCAGAAAAAGCTTTGATATAATTATCCCCTTCTTCAATTTCCATTCCTGCTTCTTGGAGCTTAGCAATGCAATTATGAAGGTGCTCTGGAATCACGTTATTAACTATTATACTTCCTCCAGTAATACCAACGCTCATAAGAAAACTAGCTGCAATTAACCTGTCCGGGATAATAGAATGTTCCGTGCCTTTTAGTTCTTTCACACCCTCAATAACTAGAGTATCTGTTCCAGCTCCCTTAATTTGAGCTCCCATCTTATTTAAAAAAATTGCTAAATCTACTACTTCAGGATCCCTAGCTGCATTCCTAAGTACCGTTCTTCCTTCTGCTAAAATAGAAGCTAAAAGCACATTAATAGTTGCTCCACAAGTTATAACATCAAAATAAATATCTGCTCCCGTAAGTTTTTCCGCCTCAACCACATAAAAATCTTTATGAAAGGTAAATTTAGCTCCTAAAGCTTCCAGCCCCTTAACATGCTGATCTATAGGTCTAGAACCAAAATCATCTCCCCCTGGATAGCCTATGGAAACCTTCTTCTGCTTTGCAAGTAAAGCTCCCACAAAATAATAAGCCGCCCTATACTTTGATGACATTTCTTGTTCTATAAAGGCACTATGAATTTGGGATGGATTTATTTTTACACTATCTACCTCTTCACATATAGTACCACCTATGTTGCTAATAATATCATATATAACTTTTACATCAGAAATATGTGGAATATTTTTTAAAATTACAGGTTCATTTGATAAACAACAGGCAGTTAATATTGGTAACGAACTATTTTTCGATCCTGATATAGACACATTACCATTTATACTTTTACTTTTCTCAACCTCAATCCAACGCATACACCTTACCTACCTTTTCCACATTACTAGTTCTATTAATCTTTTACTGCTTCACTGTTGCTTTCTTTATTTTTACTTGAAAATAATCGGCTATTAATTATATAAATAATTTTCATTATAATTTTTACTAATATAGTATATCATGTTAGTTATAGCAATTAAAGATTCTTATACTATTTATTATAGTATTTCCACTGGTAATTTTTTTTAAAGACCTAATTTTAAAATTGTTTTACCTTTTTTAAACAACAGAAAAATATTAATATATCCATAAATATATAACCACATTAACTTGGTAAGGTATATTTACTTTTGAAATGATTTTGAAGTGAATTACCTATATATTTAAAAAAACACCTCTCAAATCATAAAATGATTTGAAGGTGCTTAAGTTTTTAATATCTTTATAATAAGCATAGCAAATAAGATGGAATAATACTAACAATTTCAAAGTTTTTATTGTAATTAGCTTTATATTTACTGCTCTATGAGGGTAACTTCGTCACTGGCAATTAAAAATTCTTCGTGTTTTTCAAAGTCAACTTTGCTGCACTCTAAATCTAATAGAACTCCATGGTTTTCATATCTCATAGATTTTACATTAGCTTTGTCCTTCAAATGAGAAACTATATTCCCTCTATCATAAGGTATTAGCATCTCACATTGAACATATTCATTAAAGATCCTCTTACTTATCAATTCTATTAATTTATCTATTCCTATTTTTTTCTTAGCTGAAATATATGCGGTATCACTTTCCTCTAATAAAACAGTGGTCTCTACTAAATCAACTTTATTATAAGCATAAATTACAGGTATATCTCCTGCCCCTATTTGGTTCAAAGTATCCTTTGTAACCTCTATTTGATGCTTATAATTTGGATTTGAATAATCTACAACGTGTATTAATAAATCTGCTTCACTTACTTCTTCCAAGGTTGATCGAAAAGCCTTTACTAAATCATGGGGTAAATTACTAACAAACCCAACAGTATCAGATAACAAAAAGTTTTTATTATCTGGAAGAACTATGCTTCTAACTGAGGTTTCAAGGGTAGCGAATAACATATCTTTCTCAAAAACCTTCTTTTCCTCGGATATTTTAAAGCTATCTATCATTGCATTCATTACCGTAGATTTACCTGCATTAGTATACCCAACCAATGCTACTACCGGAATATGATTTTTGCTTCTTCTTTTACGTTGAGTTTGTCTTTGAAATACAACATTTTCTAGTTCTCTATTTAAAGCTACTATTCTCTCTTCTACCTTTCTACGGTCAAGTTCTAGCTTTTTCTCACCAGTTCCCTTATTTTTTGTTCCTACCCCACCACTTTGGCGTCCTAAATTTTCACGAGAACCTATTAGACGGGGCAACATATATTTTAAATTAGCCACTTCAACCTGAAGCTTTGCTTCATGGGTTTGTGCTCTTTGGGCAAATATCTCTAAAATTAATGCAGTTCTATCTAAAATCCTACACTTTAAAGTTTTTTCTAGGTTTCTAAGTTGAGATGGACTTAGCTCATTATTAAAGATGATCACATTGCTTTGTGTTTCTTCTATTAAATAAAGAACCTCTTTAACTTTTCCAGTACCAATATAAAGTGGGTTATTACTAGCTTTTAAGTTTTGTGTTACTTCTCCTGTGACCTGAAAATCACATGCAAGGGCTAGGTTACTAAGTTCCTCCATAGATTCCTTAAAATCTGATTTATTGTTTAAATTTACACCTACTAATAATGCTTTTTGTTTTTGTTCCATATACTATACTCTCCTTTAAATAATCAATTTATTGGTTTTCAATAAATTGAATTTGCCATTTTTAATTTTCATAGCACGGAATCATGACAATTTCCACATTTAAAGGGATTCTACTTTGCAAGTAAAAATTAAATGAGAACTCCCTAAAAGGTACATGGGGTAAAATAATATCTAAACTCTCTATGATAGTTATTTTTTTACATACCGTCATGTAGGAAGTCATAATCCCGGTATTAAGCTCTTAATCTGATACTGAATATACATGCCTTTAAAATCATTTTTAATTCCTCCTTGCATAATAAAAAGGCTGCAAATGAACATACGTCACCTGCAACCTTAAAATACATTATTAACAAAACAAAAATATATAGAAGGCAATAAAAATAATAACAAATTATTACCCACTCTTCTCCTTAAAATTTCTCTTCATCAAAGCCCGATAAAGAAACATTATGGTAGTTTATATAAATTGTTTTTAAATAAAGATGTTTTTTGGTATTAAAGCGGTTATGAATATTCTTTGAAAGAGTCCTGAATAAGGCATAACAAATAAACCAAAACTCTTAGAGTTTTGTACCTTATCAATTATTTAGTTGCTTTATTAAACTAAATCACGGAATCTTAAAAAGAAAATTAACACCGTTTTCACCTCACCTTTTAACTTTTCAATTAATTATAACATAAATAATAACAGTAAATCAACATTCAATTCAATAATCTTCCATATAATCCTATTAATTTACTATGGATGCAGGTGATGAAACATTTTTTTATATTCTTTAGCCACTCCCCCCAAGGTTATCACTGCTGGTGAAAGTTATCCTCAAAGTATTTGTATATACACTTAGCTTTTCTATGGTAATCATAAATAAGTGTATTTAATCTTCTCCTGAAAAATATTAAAGACCATAAAAACTATAATGATGCTTTATTTGTTTCACAATTACCGGCCTCCCCCTCTTAATAATGAAAATAAGTCGACACTTTTTTAATTTTATTAATGAAATCTGGATTGTTTTACCCCTATTATGAAAACCTTGGATAGGGGTTGTTTTAGTTTTTATCCCATGTTAAGATATGTTCATCAGCAAAGTACTGAAGCAATAAAAGCTACTGATTGCCACAAGGAGTTACACATACCCCCAAGGAAATAAGCAGCAAAATAAAAAATAAGGAGTTGTTGATATATGATAACTAATAAAATATTAGCTTTAATTCTTTCATTATGTACTGCAGGAGGTCCAGCAACAGGAGCAGTTCTTGGAAACGCAGCTGGAACAGCTACAAATAAAGTTGAAATGCCAAAGTTTCCTACGCAGCAAATAGTTCAAAAACAGATTTCAAATCCACAAAATAGTGGACAAACTATAAATTTACCTCTAAACTTAAGAAATTCTTGTGATGGTATTGCACCAGTACAAGTTCAATTACCTAGTGATAATTGTGTAGTTGCTGATGAAGACAATTCAGTAGTAGAAACACCATTAACAAATGAAGATAATAACGTAGAAGTTCCAGTAGTAGAAAATCCTAAAACTGAAACTCCAGTTGTAGAAGAACCAAAGACTCAGGTTCCAGTAATTGAAGAGCCAAAAGTAGAGGCTCCAAAGGTTGAAGTACCTTCAAAAGAAGTTCCAAAAACAGAAGCTCCAAAAGTTGAAGAACCAGCTACAACGCCAAGTACAACAGTACCAAGTGGTGTACCTGCTAATCCAAATAATAAGAGCTTTAAATATCTAGATGCAGTGGAAAAGGAAATCCTAACTTATGTTAATCAAGAAAGAACTAAGGCTGGACTTAAGCCATTAGCTTGGGAAGAAAACATGAGGCCAATTGCTAGATATAAATCTAATAACATGCTTCAATATAACTACTTTGAGCACAATACACCATCTCTAAACAACGCTAGCCCAATGGACTTAGCAACTAAATACTTCAAGTATAACACTAATGGATATGGTGAAAATATATTCCGTACTGAAGCAATAAAAGCTACTGATTGCCACAAGGAGTTACACATACCCCCAAGGAAATAAGCAGCAAAATAAAAAATAAGGAGTTGTTGATATATGATAACTAATAAAATATTAGCTTTAATTCTTTCATTATGTACTGCAGGAGGTCCAGCAACAGGAGCAGTTCTTGGAAACGCAGCTGGAACAGTTGCTAATAATGTAGAGTTACCTAAATTCCCAACTACAGCAGTAGTTCAAAAGCAGATTTCTAATCCACAAAATGGTGGACAAACTATAAATTTACCTTTAAATCTTAAAAACTCTTGTGACAGTATAGCACCAATAGAAGTTCAATTACCAAGTGATAATCAAGTAGTTGCTGATGAGGACAATTCAGTAGTAGAAACACCAGTAACAAATGGTGATACAACAGTAGAAACACCTAAAACTGAGATTCCTAAGGTAGAAGCACCTGAAGTTGAAGTTCCCGTAATAGAGAATCCTAAAACTGAAACTCCAGTTGTAGAAGAGCCAAAGACTCCAGCTCCAGTAATAGATGAGCCTAAAGTTGAGGCACCAAAGGTTGAAACCCCTGTTAAGGAAGAACCAAAAACAGAGGCTCCAAAGGTTGAAACACCAGCTACAACACCAAGTACTACAGTGCCAAGTGGTGTGCCAGCAAACCCAAATAACAAGAGCTTTAAATACATGGAAGCAGTAGAAAAAGAAATTCTAACTTATGTTAATGAGGAAAGAGCTAAAGCAGGTCTTAATCCATTAACTTGGGAAGAGCAAATGAGACCAATTGCTAGATATAAATCTAATAACATGCTTCAATATAACTACTTTGAGCACAATACACCATCACTAAATAATGCTAGCCCAATGGACTTCGCAACTAAATACTTCAAGTACAACACTAATAGTTATGGTGAAAACTTATTCTACAGCCAAGGTTATGCAGAGTCTACAACCACAGCTAAGTACCTTGTAGATCAATGGATGAACTCTCCAGGTCACAGAGCTAACATTTTAAATGGTAGCTGGACAAAGATGTCTGCTGGAGTAGTGTTTAGCAGCCAAGGTAACTGGGTTTATGCTACACAACACTTCTCAACAAAATAATTCCTAGTTGTTTAAACAAATCAAATTTAATAATTAATAAAATTAGATAGGTGAAACCTTCTAATTTAGTTACAATAAAAAAGAGGCAACCAACATTGGTTGTCTCTTTTGTTGTTAACATATAATAATTGGTTAAATCTTAATTTAATACAACTTTTTATGAAGTATTAAAGGTTAAAGAAATTTTTATTAGCCTCTAATTATGCTAACTGTAGAGTTAGTAAAAGAGAAATAGAGGATGAATCAAGAGAACTTTAACCATTGTTCATCCCATTTTTTGTATAATATTGCATAATTATCAATCTATTACAATTCTATATAATTGCAAAATCTTCTATAACTTATAACTATTGGTAACGCATTTACTTTTGTGCTATTATGAACTCTGGTTTAAGAGTTGCTATATTGTGAGTTTTAATATAGTAATTTTTCATCTTATAAATATTATGTTGGTGATTATATGAAAATAAGAATAGATAATTTAACAAAACAGTATGGTTCTGTTACAGCAGTTGATAAATTGAATCTAACTATAAATGATGGTGAGTTTATCACAATTTTAGGTCCCAGCGGTTGTGGTAAAAGTACCCTACTTTATACCATCTCAGGTATTTATGGTCCTACAAGTGGTGATATTTACTTTGATGAGGAGAAAATTACTCCTATAAAAATAGAGGAACGGAACATTGGAATGGTTTTTCAAAACTATTCTTTATATCCTCACATGACAGTAGCAGAAAATTTAATGTTTCCTTTAAAAATCATAGGTGTTAAAAAGAAAGAAGCTCTAGAAAGAGCAATAGAAATAGGCAAATTAATAAAATGCGAAGAATTACTAAATAGAAAACCCAAGGAACTCTCTGGGGGTCAACAGCAACGAGTAGCAATTGGACGAGCTATAATTAAAAATCCTAAGGTTCTTTTAATGGACGAACCTTTTTCTAATCTTGATGCAGGCTTAAGAATTGAAATGAGAGAGGAAATTAAAGAGCTTCATAAAAAAACTGGGATTACTACCTTATTTGTAACCCATGATCAGGAAGAAGCTATGAGTATTTCCGATAGAATTTTAGTGATGAATGAAGGAAAAGCTGTTCAATTTTCAACGCCATTTGATCTGTACAAAAATCCAAATTCAGTATTTGTAGCGTCTTTCCTTGGAAATCCTAAGATAAACCTAATCACTGAAAAATCTCATATGGAAAAACTTAATTGTAATTTAGATTTTAAGCATAAAACAGTGGGTATTCGTCCTGAAGATATTGAAATTAAGGTAGCTGATAAAGAAAGTTCTTCTGGTATAACAGGAATTATTAAAGAAATACAACCCATGGGTAAGGAGCTTTATCTTAAACTTTCCTTAGATAGTTTGGATTTAAGAGCTGTAGTGTCAAGTCATTCAACCTTCAAATTAGGTGATAAAGTGGCTTTGGCTTTTAAAGTTATCCATTATTTTCAGGAGTAGCTATTATGAGAAATAAAAAAGCTTTTCTTTACCTTTTGCCAAGCTTAATAATAATAATTTTATTTCAAATATATCCTGTGTTTAAGGTACTGGCCATGAGTTTTTATACTAAATTTGACTACATAAAGGATATTGTTTATAAAAGAGGCCTGGACAACTACGCTTATGTTCTTAAAGATCCAGAATTTTATTTAGCTCTAAAGAATACCTTCCTTTATGTGATTATATCTGTCCCCTTATCAATTGGGATAGCGCTTATATTTGCATTGATTTTAAACTCTAACATAAAGTTTAAAAAGTTTTTTAGAACAATTTACTTTATTCCCTTCGTTACTTCTACAGTGGCTATTTCTGTGGTTTGGAAATGGATCTTTAGTAGAGATATGGGGCTTGCAAATATTCTAATAGGGTTAATTGGTATTAGTCCTCAAGCATATCTTTCAAACAGCAGTCTTACTCTTCCCTTATTGATTCTTTTAAATGTATGGAAAGGGTTAGGGTACAAAATTATTATAATACTTGCGGGACTACAAACCATTGATGATAAGTACTACAATGCGGCAATGATTGATGGTGCTAATAAATTTCAAAGATTTAAGAGCATCACGGTGCCTCTTCTTTCGCCAATTATTTATTTTCTAGCTATTACTTCTGTAATTGGAGGTTTTAAAATTTTTGATGAAGTCTTTGTACTTTATGATCAAAAACCAGGTCCTCTGCAGAGTGGGCTCACTATTGTTTACTATGTATTTAATAAGTTTTATATGAATTGGCAGTTTGCAATTGCTTCATCAGCAGCCTTTGTACTCTTTATCATAATCCTAACTTTTACTCTTATTCAGCTTTTTGCTAGTAAGAAAAAAGTTCACTATTAGGAGGCATGGCTATGAATAAAAAACTGAAGGACTTAAGTATTTATATTGTTTTAGTTATAGGTGCTGTATTCATCCTGCTTCCTTTTGTATGGATGATTTTAACTGCCCTTAAAGCTCCAGATGAGATTTTTACAAATCCACCTGTAATATTGCCCCAAAAGCTAAGATGGGAAAACTTCCTTGAAGTATTGAAGATTCCAATGTTTAAAAGATATTTTTTAAACAGCATAATTATCACAATTTCAATTACTGTTGGAGAATTAATTACTACAATTTTAGCTGCTTTTGCCTTTTCTCAATTTAAGTTTAAAGGCAAGGAAATTATATTTACTCTACTTTTAGCAACCATGATGGTTCCAGACGAAGTTTTAGTAATTCCAAATTTTGTTCTTCTAAGCAAACTTGGATGGATTAATACTTATAAAGCATTAATTATCCCTTGGTGTACCAGCGTATTTGCCATCTTTTTCTTAAGGCAATATTTCTTAGGTATACCAAAGGAGCTATACTATGCTGCCAAAGTTGACAATTGCAGTGATTTTAAATATTTGGTTAAAATCATGATTCCACTTTCAACTCCAGCCATTGTCACAGTGGCTATTTTAAAGATTATTAATAGCTGGAATGCTTTTATGTGGCCCCTCGTGGTTACAAATTCAGAAAAAATGAGAACGCTTCCAACTATGCTTGCTAACTATACTAGTGAAGCCGGAATTGATTATCACTTGCTTATGGCTGCTTCAACCATAGTTATCTTTCCAACGTTAATTATTTATATATTTCTTTCTAAGTACATCATTAATGGTGTAAGTAGAAGTGGAATTAAAGGATAAATATACATAATAAAGGAGAAATGAAAAATGAAAAAAAGACTATTATCAGTTCTATTAGCTGGGGTTATGGCCTCCTCTTTAGTTGCTTGTGGCACTAAGCCTGCAGAAAGTAAGGCTCCAGCCATAGCTACTGAAATAAAAGAAAATGTAGAAATTAACTTCTGGCACTCAATGAAAGGTGTCAATGAAGAAGCTCTAACTAAAATCACAAAGGACTTTCAGGACAAAAACCCAAAAATAAAAGTAAACTTAGTTTATCAAGGTGGCTACACAGATTTATTTGAAAAACTCATGGGAGCTGCTAAGAGTAATACTCTACCAACTATGACTCAAATTTATAATAACAGATTATCTTGGTACATAGACAAAGGTTTAGCGGAGAATTTAAACCCTTACATGGAAGACAAGAATGTTGGACTTACTAAAGAGGATAAAGAAGATATCCCAAAAATGTTCTTAGATGACGGTATTTTCGGAGATGGTAATTACTCTTTCCCTTTAAATAAAAGTGAAATGGTTCTTTATTATAACGAAGATATGTTAAAAGAAAAAGGAGTAGCAGTTCCAAAAACTTGGGACGAGCTTAAACAAGCTACTGCAAAATTAACTGTAGATAGCAACAGTGATGGTAACCCTGAAGTTTATGGATTAGCTCTAGAAAATAACATCTCTACTGACTTTGCTATATTTGTACAACAAGCTGGTGGAGAAATTATTGATGAGAAAGCTGATAAAATAAATTTTAATACTCCTGAAACTAAAGAAGCTGTAGAATTTATAAGTGGCATGATAAAAGGGAAAACAGCTACTTTAGCTGGTGAAGACAAAAATGCTAACAACACTTTGATTAAAGGTAAAGCTGCAATGTGTATTGCATCTACTTCAGCAATTCCTTATTTAGAACAAGGAATGAAATCAAAATGGTTTGCAGCACCACTGCCAACATATAAAGCAGATGTTCAACTTTACTACGGTACAAATGTTGCTATGTTTAACACAAGTACTCCAGAGCAAAAACTTGCTGCATGGCTTTACACTAAATTCTTAACAAACACTGAAAACACTTCATACTTCTCAATGCAGACAGGCTATATGCCAGTGAGGAAATCTGCCTCTGAAAGCGAAACTTATAAAGCCTTCTTAAAGGAGCACCCGGTTAAAGAAATTCCTTTAAAAACTTTAGATAAAGGATATATCGGTGCAAGACAAGTAGGAACAATTCCAGCTCTTAACGAACTTGGAAAAGAGTTAGAACAAGTATTCCAAAATAAGAAAACTGTTGAAGATGCTTTAAAAGCTGCTCAAGAAAAGGGCGAAAAAGCAATGCAAGAAGCTAGAAGCAACTAATAAAAACCTTAGGTACTGAAAATTCAGCACCTAAGGTTTTCTGCTTCTTAAAAACAAATTAACTGCGTAATTGCATGGAAAACTTATCCTTTGAAAAACTATTAAAGCCACTGTTTACTTTTAAAAATACTTTTACCTATAACTTATAAATTTACCATTGTGGGAGAATATTACTTTCTCTTACTTCTACAAATTTAGTGTCTATGTTTCTTTCTTCAATTATATTAATTAATTCTTCTATAAAAACTCCAGCTCCATCAACACAGTTTACAGTTTTTAGAGTATGGCTTAAATTCTCATTTTTACTCAATTCTCCATGCCATAAGGCAGAAGAACAAGTGTGATAAACCCCACAGCTTGGACTTCCAAAGACGCCAACTATATGTTCTAGTGTATATCCATTATTTATGTAATCCTGAATCTCATCTATTATAGGATTAAGTAAATCTCTTGACACTTTTCTATAGAAATTATTATCAAACTGTTCCTTTACATGACCCCAACGCCTAATTCCATATATAGTATTTTCAGGACATGGTAGTTGAATTATTCCATAGCTTCTATCCATTAAGGATTTAACAACCTCCACATTTGCGCCCTCGTACTTGCATGAGCCCCCTACTTTTGAATTGCCATTAAGAATGCAATGACAAACTAAACAAAGCTTCTTACCTCTTTTCATATAAACCTCCAAATATACCTTGATATTTAAATCATAGAATCTTTAGAGGTACTTTACTATAATTATCAATAAGAACTATACTATTAAGAAAAAGCATTTAAAATTCTAATAATAAAACCCTTATATAATTCATATTGCTGTTTTCTTATCTGCACAAGCTTGCTTGTGAACACAAGGTCGCTTGTGAACTGAAAATATCCTTCACATCTTTGACTTATTATTTATTTTCAGATACCTAATTCATTTATGCAAGTATGTTATTTGTTTTTAGCCTTTTATAGTTTATAAAGAAATAGAAAAATCTTAGTTGGATAATCTTACCCTTATTATGAAACCCCTGGACAGGGGTTGTTTTAGCTTTTGTCCCATGTTAAGATATGTTCATCGACAAGGTACTGAAGCAATAAAAGCTACAAAACACCACTAGGTGTTAGAGATACCCCCAAGTATCTATATAATTTATATTCAAGAGTATCTAATTAATTAGGAGTAGATTGTTGTAGTAACCACTCTTAATAGATATTTAGCAATAGAAATTATAGCAGCAAAATAAAAAATAAGGAGTTGTTGATATATGATAACAAATAAATTGTTAGCTTTAACTTTATCTCTATTTACTGCAGGAAGCGTGGCTACAGGTGCAGCAGGTACAGCTACTAATAAAACTCAAATGCCAAAGTTTCCTACACAGCAAATAGTTCAAAAACAAACTACTAATCCACAAAATAGTGGACAAACTATAAATTCATCTTCAAATTCTAGTAATACTTCAACGGTAACAAAGCCACAAACAGAAACTCCAAAAACTGAAGTTCCAGTTAAGGAGCAACCTAAGGTTGAAGCTCCAGTGACTCAGCAGCCTATAGTTGATGCACCAAAGGTAGAAACCCCTGTTAAGGAAGAGCCAAAAACAGAAGCTCCAAAGGTTGAAACACCAGCTGCAACACCAAGTACTACAGTGCCAAGTGGTGTGCCAGCTAATCCAAATAATAAGAGCTTTGTATACCTAGATACAGTGGAAAAAGAAATTCTAACTTATGTTAACCAGGAAAGAGCTAAAGCAGGACTTAATCCATTAACTTGGGAAGAAAACATGAGACCAATAGCTAGATATAAATCTAATAACATGCTTCAATATAACTACTTTGAGCATAATACACCATCTCTAAATAATGCTAGCCCAATGGATTTAGCTACTAAGTACTTTAAATATAATTCAAATGGATATGGTGAGAATATATTCTATAGCCAAGGTTACCCAGAGGGAACTACTACAGCTAAATACCTAGTTGATCAGTGGATGAACTCTCCAGGACACAGAGCTAACATTTTAAATGCTAACTGGACTAAAATGTCTGCAGGGGTAGTGTTTAGCAGCCAAGGTAACTATGCTTATGCTACACAACACTTCTCAACAAACTAATTCCTAGGTGTTTAAATAAGTTTAATTTAGTAATTAATATAATTAGATAGATGAAACCTTCTAGTTTAGTTATAGTAAAAAGAGGCAACCAACATTGGTTGTCTCTTCTTTTGCTAATACATAATATAAATTTCACTTGCTCTTAATATTACTCTTAAGCTATTATTCAATCTCTGTCAAACAATTAGAAGTTCATCTAATACCTACTCTAAGAATATTATTCACTAATTATTTCTTAGTGCAGCTATAGATATATTGTCTACCTCTCCATTAATATTTACCTTAAAATCATAAACAGGTTGATAAAACCCTTTACTGTCTAACTTATAAGTTAAACTAGCCTGTATAATCTCCAACTTAGAATTCTTTCCAAACACATGAAACATCTTAAACTCCCCTGCCAAAATATTATCATAAGCTTCTTTCAAAGACAAAATCTCATACTCCTTATATGGTTTACAAGAAATAATATTATTCTTAAAATTAGTGACTATACCATTTTTGTCAATGGTGCAGGTCAACACTCCATTAAGATACTTCTCTCCATATTTAACCATATCCATGGAAATAGAATATTCTCCTTTTCCATTGTCTTTAAAATCAGCTTCTTCAGGTAAGTCAATATCAAAATTACTTAATAAAGCTTGTACCTCTTTATAAGTTAGATTCTCTTTACCTTCGGTTCCAGTTTGACTAGAACCAATGAACCAGGTTGTAAGTCCTTTGTAATCCACCCATAAACCATAGCTTCCATTTTCAGATTCAAATACTATTGTATCGTCATATTCATTAATTCGGGCTGAATCTATCTTTGTATTCACCTTAGATAAGATATGGTTAGCTAGGCTTGTGGCATCTTCTTTGCTTCCAACCTGTGCTTCATAAACATAGGCTTTTTCTAATTTGTTATCAAAACTAAGCTTATTACTTACATCTATAGTTGACATATCTACTCTATAGATGTTAGTACTAGATAAATTACCTAGTTCCTGTTTAGAATAATTAATAAATATTACACTAAAAGAAATAACCGTTATTAATAAAGGCAGTTGATAGATTATTGCAGTTAAGCCTTTACTCTTTTGACTTGTACTTTTCCTTCTGAATATTACTTTACAAATCATTACTATTCCGTATCCAATGATGCACCCTAGAGTATTGTTTACAATATCATCAAGTTCAAATATTCCTCTTTTACTTATTAACTGTAGTGTTTCTATAAATAACGCTGAAACAAATCCTGTTAAATAAGTTATATACCACTTTTCACATTTCTTAAAAATTAGTGGCAGCATAAATCCAATGGGTGCAAACATCAATATGTTAAGAATTATGTTTCTCCACTCTCTTAGAGAAAAACTATTATATGCATCTTTATAAGAGCTAAATAAGTGTAGGTTTACATTTGCAAAGCCTGGAAATCTATCTCCAATTGTTGCTCCAAGTACTATGATTATATAAATAAAAAATACACTCCATAATCCTAACTTACTTGCTTTAAGCTTCTTATTCCCTTTCATTAGCTTTTTATAAACTAAAAAATAACCTATTAAGAATAAGCTTATAGTAATAAACGCCCCAATAATTCCTAATACCATGTACTGCCTTGCAAGTGTCATTACCTGCGAAATTCTCACTACTTCTCATCTCCCTTGTTGCTTATCTGTTATAATTTGGATACCTTAACTTATAATCAATTGATTAATTGATTATAAGTAATTACTCTTATGACCTAACTTAAGAATAATGTGATCCTTTTGAGAAAAATAATATTATTCTTGAAGTGCTAACTTATTCATTTCATTAAAATAGTTAACTATTTTATCACTAGGTTTCAACCTTAATATTTTCATATTATGATTCTTATAAAAATCGGTATACCCCATGTCTTTTATTTTAACTGAGATTGTATAAAATTCATCTAACTTATAGATTACTTGGGTATTATAAGAAGGGTCTTGCTTAAATTTGTCCAAATCAATACCTGCTACATAATTTGCCAACGGATTAAATGATAATGTGAATCTATCTTCAGCATATCTGAATGAAGATTGTAATCTATCTATCCTAATAATCAAATCCCTTATGACTTCAACTTTTTCATTAATATCTTTAGCATTTTTAATATCTTCATTATAATCATCCATCATTAAATTAAATATTCTTAAGCTGGAACCAAAACAATCGAAAATGATTCTATCTTCTTTATTCTGTAAATTTATTATAATACCGGCTAAAAATATATTAATCACAAAGCTAAATATGAGTAACTTCTTAGCTTCCCTTTTGCAAATCTCCATAAAATTCATACCGTTCTTTCCTCCTTTATAGTTGATACTTTTTTGAATTCTCAAGACACAATTTAAGAAAAGTGTGGATTAATTATACGCCCATGTCATCTATAAACCATGGTGAATTTTCATCTTTTCTTATAACAAAATACCACCAATCATATGTCCCACTATCTTGGGGACCCACTCCATCATTTTTATAATTTACTTCATACTTTACTTTGTAAACCTTAAGGTTATTTTCTGTTGTTCCATTTGTTCTACCTCTTCCATTATGCAAATAACCTTCCTTAAATTTTCCATCTTTTTCCTCTTCAATATTTATTATCTTGGTAATATTCAAATTATCAAATCCCCAAACTACATTCGGAGCGTTGAAATGCTCTGCTAAAGTAGTTAATAATTTCTCTTTATTTTTTTCATTTTTATACTTAAAATAATTCTCTACTACAGTTTGAGCAGAATCACCCTTAGAATCAATTGCCCTATTGCTATCATTTGAGCAGCCAACAACAATAATCAAAGTAATAATAATAAGCATAACATTGAACTTTAGGTTTCCCTTCATAATTAACCTCCCATCAAATTTTACTGTTTCGCATTTTTATACCATTCTAACTTATAAGCAATATAAATTAGTCCAGATTTCTTTAATATCCCATAATAAATTTGAATATTACAACAATTTTAACTCCTATTATAGACACTCTATGCCTCTACAAATTATATTTGGTATAAAAATATAAAAGTTATTTCTTTTTCCATGAAAACACTCACAAATTCCATGGCTATAGTAAATTTCATAAGATACCAAAGTTATAGGAAGCACACTAAATGCAAGCCATCTAAATGCTTCCTAATGTTAATTCTTACTCTATAAGACTACTGTTACTTTACTGTAGCGCTGTCCAACAAAGTAATGGTTTTATTTTCACAGTTCAGTTCAGTATTAATTCCATAGGGTAATATGCCAATTGGCATAGCATGGCCAATGTTCACATTATAAAATATAGGCAAGTTAGTTAAACCTTCCTCTTGAGATACTACTTGAGTAATGGCTTCCTTATACTCCTCATAGTAAACTTCTCCTTGTGGTTTTCCAACAATAATTCCTTTTATAACTTTCAAAATGCCTTGAGCAGCAAGATTTCTTAATGTCCATTTAATAAAATAAGGAGAAGGCTTGTCTTCACTTGTTTCAATAAAGAGAATAGCATCAGTCCATTCATCAATGGTAGGCCATATTTCAGTGCCATTTGCCATCATAAAAACATCAATACATCCCCCAAGTAAATGACCTTCCACAACGCCTGACCCCTGCAATATTTCATATCCATGGTTATCTGGCTGAAGCTTTTTAGAAATATTTATATTGCTTTCTTCCCATGAAACAAAATCACTTGACCACTCAGGACTACTAGTAATGGAATAATTAGTAGTATCTTGAAATAAAACATTTTGTATTGCTGACTTGGTATATTCAAACATATTAACATATTCACCAAATTCGCACATAATAGATGGACCATAGAAAGAAACAAGGCCAGCTTTATACATCATAAAGTGATTTATTGTTGTATCTGAATAACCCATAAATATCTTTGGATTGCTTCGTATTATATCAAAATCTATATATGGAAGAGTGCGTATTGTATCATCTCCACCAATGGCACAGAAAATCCCAGCAATTGATTTATCTTCAAAAGCCTTCATTAAGTCCTCAGCACGAAGTTCTGGATGTTCTGAAACAAACTCACTTCCTTTTAATGAATGAGGCATAGTAACCACTTCAAGGCCAAAGTCCCTTTCTAACCTTTGTTTTGCAATATAATACTTATGAATTAAGGCTTCATCACCTAAACCACCCCAAGACAAACTAACAATAGCAATTTTGTCTCCTGACTTTAATCTCCTAGGTTTTATCATTTTTAACTCCCCCAATTTGTTTAAAATAAAAGTTCTTCATCTATAAGGAGATTATATTCTCCCCTGCCAATGCACTGCACCGGCACTTGCTTCATATTCAAATTTTAATTAGACTGATTTTTAAAATAGGATCTACCCGAGTAAATTGAAGCTTTTTTCATATTTCACACCTACTTGAAAAAAGATAGAGTTTTATTATAAAATTCTTAAACTCTAGCTTTATCTTCTTATTCATAATTATTTTATTTTGCTGATTTCTTCCTCTGTAAGTCCTGTTGCTTTTACTATTGTAGGTAAGTCTACACCTATTGCTAATAAATTTTTAGCAGCTTCATATAGACCTTCTTTTATGCCTTCTTTTATTCCTTCTTTAATACCTTCCTCCCTAGCTCCCTCTAACATACTTCGTTCATCAAAGATTTGTTTCATTCTTAATTCTGCAAGTCTAACGGTTTCTGGGTCTCTACTTAGCATGTCAAGTACAGTAATAGCTTTTCTAATTGCTGGTTCAGCCATTTTTTCCCCCTCCTTTAAACTTTCTTGTGGTTTAGTTAAAAGATGCTCTTATCTTTTTATTTTTATAATATCTAACAATTAAAGCTGCTAAAAAAATCATGGCTGTGCTAGTATAAAGTTTCACTTCTATACTATCTTTAATAATCCATGATGAAGACAATCCATTCACCATGCTGTGAAAAAGGATGCATAGCCATATACTTTTACTAATATATAATATAGTTGCTAATGCAAATGACATTCCGAATACCATAATGACAAATAGTCCGAAACTTCCGTTGTTTTGCACTGTTCCTTTAATAAAAAACAAAGGTAGATGCCATACTGCCCAAATGCATGCTGTAAGTGAAGTTGCGATTTCAAAAGGAAGTTGTTTTTCTAATGATGTCTGTAAAATATATCGCCACCCAAGTTCTTCTAATCCGCCAAACAAAATCATAAGTGGAATGCATAAAAGTCCAACATAAAGTTCTGCCCCACCTGTTATACCTTGCATCACCGCAGGAACTCCAAAATACAGGGATATAAAAACTATTAGCACCCAATAAAATCTAGGTTTCACTTTAATTGAAAATGCCTCTTTTGCAAAGTGCTTAATAGTTATTGTTTTATTACCTTTCCTTAACACTGCATATGCTACAATTGGAGGTGCATTACCCCCAATTACATATAATATCATGGCTATAGGCGTACCATATTGGAGATATCCAAATTGATTTGCAACAATAATAATTCCCCACATAATGAAAGTTATTAAAAATGTTCCAATTAAATAGTTAATTGTTATTCGTTTATCCATATTTCCTCCCACAAAAATATTATAGCTTTGTAAATCTTCCTCTTCCTTTAAATTGCACTTACTTCATTACTTTATTTCCATTAGGAAACATCAATAATTCAACTATTGCTTCCCAGTTTTACAATTAATCAATCTCTATTGATATCATTCTATCATACAATTACTGTAAAAATATACCTATATCTTTTAATTACTTGTTATTTAAAAGGAAGCATTATGCTCTGTAGCTAAGTGTTCTAGTAAGAACTCACTAAGTATATAAATCAGTTTCCCTTCCCCCTTTGATTTAGAGATTTTCATAATCCATTAGTACAAATAAGTTAATGATTTTGAGCTTTGTAAAACTGTTATTTTAAAAACAAAAGCTTATTTGGATAATCTTACCCTTATTATGAAACCTTTGGACAGGGGTTGTTTTAGCTTTTATCCCATGTTAAGATATGTTCATCAGCAAGGCACCTAAGAAATAAAAGCTACTGATTACCACAAGGAGTTACACATACCCCCAAGGAAATAAGCAGCAAAATAAAAAATAAGGAGTTGTTGATATATGATAACTAATAAAATATTAGCCTTAATTCTTTCATTATGTACTGCAGGAGGTCCAGCAACAGGAGCAGTTCTTGGAAACGCAGCTGGAACAGTTGCTAATAATGTAGAATTACCTAAATTCCCAACTACAGCAGTAGTTCAAAAGCAGATTTCTAATCCACAAAATGGTGGACAAACTATAAATTTACCTTTAAATCTTAAAAACTCTTGTGACAGTATAGCACCAATAGAAGTTCAATTACCAAGTGATAATCAAGTAGTTGCTGATGAGGACAATTCAGTAGTAGAAACACCAGTAGCAAATGAAGATACAGTAGTTGAAACACCAAAAGCTGAAGTACCTGAAGCATAAAAGCTACTGATTACCACAAGGAGTTACACATACCCCCAAGGAAATAAGCAGCAAAATAAAAAATAAGGAGTTGTTGATATATGATAACTAATAAAATATTAGCCTTAATTCTTTCATTATGTACTGCAGGAGGTCCAGCAACAGGAGCAGTTCTTGGAAACGCAGCTGGAACAGTTGCTAATAATGTAGAATTACCTAAATTCCCAACTACAGCAGTAGTTCAAAAGCAGATTTCTAATCCACAAAATGGTGGACAAACTATAAATTTACCTTTAAATCTTAAAAACTCTTGTGACAGTATAGCACCAATAGAAGTTCAATTACCAAGTGATAATCAAGTAGTTGCTGATGAGGACAATTCAGTAGTAGAAACACCAGTAGCAAATGAAGATACAGTAGTTGAAACACCAAAAGCTGAAGTACCTGAAGTTGAAGTTCCAGTAATAGAGAATCCTAAAACTGAAACTCCAGTTGTAGAAGCGCCTAAAGTTGAGGCACCAAAGGTAGAAACCCCTGTTAAGGAAGAACCAAAAACAGAAGCTCCAAAAGTTGAAACACCAGCTACAACACCAAGTACTACAGTGCCAAGTGGTGTGCCAGCTAACCCAAATAATAAGAGCTTTGTATATCTAGATACAGTGGAAAAAGAAATTCTAACTTATGTTAACCAGGAAAGAGCAAAAGCAGGTCTTAAGCCATTAACTTGGGAAGAGCAAATGAGACCAATTGCTAGATATAAATCTAATAACATGCTTCAATATAACTACTTTGAACACAATACACCATCTCTAAATAATGCTAGCCCAATGGACTTAGCAACTAAATACTTCAAGTACAATACTAATAGTTATGGTGAAAACTTATTCTACAGCCAAGGTTATGCAGAGTCTACAACCACAGCTAAGTACCTAGTTGATCAATGGATGAACTCTCCTGGTCACAGAGCTAACATTTTAAATGGTAGCTGGACAAAGATGTCTGCAGGGGTTGTGTTTAGCAGCCAAGGTAACTGGGTTTATGCTACACAACACTTCTCAACAAACTAATTCCTAGTTGTTTAAATAAGTTTAATTTAATAATTAATAAAATTAGATAGGTGAAACCTTCTAATTTAGTTACAATAAAAAAGAGACAACCAAAATTGGTTGTCTCTTTTTGTTGTTGCCATATAATAACTTGTAAAATTATGCTTTAACATAGGCTTCTGCTAAAATATTTACTATTTCAGTAGAAGCCCTTGGAATACTCACTCCTGAACTTATTTTCAACAAAAACATCACACTAGAATTTAAATATATCTTCTAGGTTTATAGCTATCTCAGGAAAAACTGTGCTTGTATATTTATCATTATTCTTAAAAACATTCGTTATTTTATACTGATTGTCTATTAATGAATATTGTACTATATATCCTTCTTGTTCAACTAGATTATATTCAAGAACACCAAATCTTTGATAAACATCTAGTTTAGTTAAATAGTCATGAGTAGCCGTACTTTTTGAAATAACTTCAAATATAATCTTTGGAGCTGATGTGAAACTTTCACCTTGTCTAGTAGCGTCCTCACACATTACAAATACATCAGGTTTGTACTTATATACTTCTTCATTATTTCTAAAGATTACTTCAATAGACTCCGTATATACATCACATTTACTTTTATTTAAAAATGTCATTAACTTAAAATTTAATCTCGATATTATTTTATTATGCTGAATAGAAGTATTAGATGATAATAGGATATACCCGTTACTATATTCAGCTTTACCATTATAATTAGCCTGAATATTTTCAAAATCCTCCTCTGTATAGTGTATATTCTTGGCATACATAATGCTTCACCTCTCTTGATTATTACTTAAATTATAACAAAATATATGCAAATAGCAACCACGGGATTAACCCTTTCATTTTAGACAAAATCTAATAAACTCCTAGTTTTCCGTAGATATATGCCCTTCTCTCAATATTCTTTATTCAAATATTCATGGACTATTATTTCAACATTCTTATTTAAATCTTCGTCTCCATTTAACCTAAGCACTTTACAAGGTAAGGAATTAGCCCATTGTGCATGGGTGCTCATACAGGGAGACCCATCAGTATCATATCTTGCTGAGTTATCAAGAAAGCGGCAATGTCCTTCATACATATCGCCACCTTCCATAATTCTCTCTCCATGTATTTCATGTTCTCTCTTATTAATTCTATCAATTCTAGTATCAACGGACGCAGTAATATGAATTGCTAAATCAAATAAGGGAACAAAGGGTTTATTAAAGCTATCCATAGAACCTGCCATGACAAAATTACTTCCTTTTGATATGTCTGTCATGAGTCTATTAACTTTCTCCTCATAAGTATACATAAGGGTAAAAGGTTTATTTGTATCCTTTCTCCAAATATAATCGTCTATATCAAAATAGGGGAAATCAAGTTTTTTTGCAACTAATCTCCCCAGGGTTGTTTTTCCAGAACCAGCTGAACCGAAAATAATAATTCCTCTTACCATTTGTTATAATCTCCTTAATAGAAAATTGCTATTAAACTTTTCACTCTAAATTCCATTAATTAAGTCACTTTTATCAGAAGGCGAACTACTTTTTATAAAGCAATTCTTCTGAATAATCAGCCTCACTATATAACTTTTTTATTTCATTAAAAACATTACTATCAACATATTTGCCACCATTTTTCACTTCATTTTCATAAATAAACATAGAATTTTTTGAGACACTTATAGAGTTTATATAATGCTTTGCTTTATCATTATTATCTATAAGTTCAATAATAAATTCAGTCTTTCTACTTTCCTTATTATATTCAGAAAGACTGATTGATTTTAAGTAATTCAATATCTTTTCTATATCCTGTGGTTTATCAATCATCTTGCTTCTGCCGCTCTCCTTTTTGTCACTTGTAATTGTTGCATTTATAAATTCAATCCTCTTAACTTGGTCTATATTAATTCCCTCAAGAGGCTTCGATATTTTATTGTTTTTCCCTTGAGAACACCCACCTAACACTGCCATTAATACCAATAAACTCAATATAATTATTACAGTCCTTTTCATTATTTTCACTCCTGCAAGGTTATGCCCCTCCCTTTACTTGTGTTGATATCTATAAATATTGATAAGAATAAATATTTAAAACAATACTTCTTGATAATAAGAAATATTGTTAGTAAGAAATATTGATAACAAGAAGTATTGATATCAATAAAAGAAGATAAGAAGATATAGTGTTCATGCGGGTTTGAGGAGATTCTTAAATAAATTACCCTTATTTATTCACCTTAAACCCCTCATATAAATGAAACTATTTATCTAATTGTATCTAAATACCCACTGATTCTCTCTTTGTGCTTCTGTACATATTTATCTGATTCAAGAAACTCAAAGAATTCCTCTTTTGTCAGCCACAAATAGGATATTGTTTCACCTTCTTGAAGCTTAATAGAATCTTTATCACAATTAGTTTTGCATAAATAACCGTAATATATGGTATTCCTACTCATTGCTTTATATATCTGTTCTAGTTCTGTGGTTTCAATTCCTGTCTCTTCTTTCAGTTCCCTTATTGCAGCATCATAAGGGCTCTCCCCTGCCAATGCACTGCCGCCCGCACTTGCTTCATATAATCCAGGATAATTTGGCTTTTTTAAATCTCTTTGCATTAAAAGAAACATGCCATCCTCATGTCTAACTATTATTTCACTTACCAAATGAAATAGTCCTTTAGGGATTACTTCACCTCTAACCAAATTGCAACCTGCCTTCGTTCCATCTTCCTTATATGCATCCCATAGTTCCATTAGCTATCAGCTCCTAGTTTCTAATTTGTAGCACTTCTCATTTATTTATAGCTTTATTAAATCTAGCCTAAACTAACACTAAATCTAGTCCACGCAACCTGTTCCTATAACTTTACAATCTTCAATGGAAACAAATATGCCTATGGTATTTATTGTAGGATTATCCTCTTTTGTTGTAAAAGACACAACATATATCTCCTTACCTATATAAGCTTCCTCACTGATATTCCTCATGGATGGAGAAAGTGTTACTTTTCTCACTTTGCCACTTCTCCAGCTACCTTCAATAAAGTCCTTAGCTTCAGGCCCAAGTTGTTCCCATGCTGCTCTTTTCACATTAGATTGCTCCTTAAAATAGGAGCTACCTGAATAAAGTGTGAAAATTATTATTATGGAAAAAATAATTATAATGTTTTTTTTCATTTTATCATCCTCAATTCAACCTATTTCATTAACAATACCTAGAATTATTATGTTGAATAAGGTAGTAGTTCTTTTACAGTTACTTTCTCTATGCTATTTTCAGTTTGAACTAGAACTTTAATATTAGGAGCATACTGCTTGAGTAATTCTCTGCAATTTCCACAGGGTGGAATTATAGTGTTATTTTTCTTTGGCGACCTAACTGCAACAATAGTATCAAAGTCACGCTCTCCAGCGGTAATGGCTGCACCAATTGCTATATATTCAGCACATGAGCCATGATGTGTATAAACATTTACTCCAACATAGGTATTACCATTCTTACAGCGTATTGCTGCTCCTACTGTATGATTTTCATCAACTTCATCAAAATTCTTGTTAATAACCTTTTTTGCTTCTTCAATTAAAACTAAATCATTACTATCAACCATAATTAACCCTACCCCTTTTATTGTAATTTATTATTTTATAACCTACTATTCAATTTTCAAAGCACCTCATTCGTGCCCTAAACTTCAATAGTTGCATCACTCAATTCTATATTTTAATTATGAGTGATTTACAAGTTAATCCAATATCGTTGAGTGGTTTCAGAAAAAGCCTCATTAAAAACCTCATTTTCTAATACTCCATTGTTGTTTTGAATAACTTTGGCTGATGCAACATTTATTTTATCGCAGGTTATTAAAACTTTGTTTAAATTCAATTCCCTGAACTTCTCCAAGGCTAACTTTAACATTAAAGTTCCATATCCCTTTTTCCTTTCAGTTGGTCTTATTGAGTAACCTATATGTCCGCCCCTATTAAGTAGGGATTCATTTAATTTATGACGAATAGTAATCATTCCAATTATTTTACTATCTTCTGTTCTAATAAAAAAATAGGTATTTCCAGTCACCTTGCCTTCTGGTATGTTTGCTATATCTAAAGACTTCTCAAGTTTAAGCAACCATTCATCATAATTATCATACCTATTAAGCCCTGCTGTACCATTAATTTCTGAATTATGCTTTAAGAATTCTTGTATATATTCAAATGCTTGCCTTTCAAATTCCTTTGAAGGAGCTATCAATGTAAAATCTGTCATTTTCTCACCTCATAAATTAATAAAATAAAATAGTATATATTTTTTCATGCTAATAATCACAATTTAAAATTCAATAGGCAAAGTAATATTTATTAAACCCATACTACAATTCTATAGAATCACTGTCAGTATTAAACTTGATGCCATATTAATAAGTATATGAGCAATCATAACTGGTATAATGCTCCCATCACTTTTTCTATCTACAATATATCCAAATGTATACCCTAACAAAAAAGCATTTATAATTCGTACAGTGATATCTACTAAAGATGCTGAACCTCGTATGACGAAATGTGGCAATGCAAACACAAGAGCTTGAAGAGCATTTCCCTTTAAAAACCCAAGATTTTCAATGAGTTTTTTTGCAACAAATCCTCTAAAAAGAATCTCTTCTGCTATACCTGTTTTCAAGCCATAAAGCAAAAGGTACATGAAGAATGTTAATGATGTAAAGTATTGTGTATCAACAGTATTCCTACCACTATATCCCAACTTGATTACCACAATATTAGTTGATAATGTTACTAAGTATACTATAGTAATAATAAGAACTGTCTCAAAGACATTGATGTTTTGTGGCTTATAAATACCTATTGAATTAAAAAATCCTTTTGATGACTTTTCTTTAATTAGATACCACATGAGAGGTATAATTGAGAATAATAAGATATTAAATATAACACCAATAAATTCGTTAATCAGTGTATTAATTACATTCATATTTATACTCCTTCTGTTATTGATCTAGCCTTTCCCTATACTCATCATTCCAATAAAAAATAGTAATTAATCTCTTTTCTAATTTCACCTGTCATTAATGCTTTTGAAAAGAGGAGCTATTTCTTTGTAGAGATAAATAACCCTGTTTCCTTAGGAATATTTATGGACCCTTCTTTTTGTCTTATTTCTTCAAAGTAATCATATAATCCATGCAAATCACTTTCAGTATAATGTGCTATAGTAATAGTAGATTTTAACCAATCTATTAAATCTTGAGTTTCAGTGATAGCTAAGGAATCTTCATGGTCATATCTTTCAACTTCATCAAAATGTTTACTTAATAATTCCTCTCCATTTTGCATATTGAAAGTAAAGTTTTCCGTAAAGGAATTTAGTTTTGGATTAACCTTTTTAAAAGCATCTCTAAGAAATGGCCTCATACCTCCATTTCCATTTGTTGCTGAATAAAACTTCCCACCACTTTTAAGTACTCTGTTAACTTCAGATAGTGCTTTTGATAAATCTGGCACATGATATAACATGTGATTTGCTATAATAACGTCAAAGCAATTATCAGGGAAGGGTATATTCTGAATGTCCACCTTTTGTGCTAACATATTATTTCTACTTGAATACTTTTCCCAAACTACTTTTACCATGCCCTCTGAAAAGTCCGATAAAACTAAAGTACAATCCTCTGGTAACTTATGAATTCCCTTTTCCCATTGAGCGCCATTGCCACAGCCTAATTCTAATATGCGGCACCCCTTTGGAAACTCATATTTTTCAAAAAGCCAAGGGAAAAACCCCTGCTTATTTGTACTGTATTTATCATGTAATTTAGTTCTTATGGATAAATTACTACCATCTTTATATTGTTCTTTCACATTTTCTGCTTTGTTCATTACTGACATAACTTTCCCCCCAATAATATGAATAACCTTTGCTATATAATGAATAGCTTATTTTTATTATATTGCTGTCCATTAAATCTACAATAACTCTATAACTTATTTTAAAATAATAATTTTTTTTACTATTTCTGTTGTTTTTGACCTGGCTTCAAGTTCTTAAACTTGTAATAAATCAATGAAAATAATATCTTAATTATTGTTTAAGCGTAATTTTAAAATCTGATGGAATTTTTTTATTCTCAACCACCAAACAAATACTAAAGAAAATCTCTATTGTCATCATCATCCCCGCAAGAATATAGGGTTCAAAATTTATACCAACTATAAGGGATAAAATTGGAACTAAAATAGCAAATGCAATATATGATTTAGACTTATATAGCCAGCCATAGGGCAATAAATGTGCTCCAAAAATCATTGCTATTATCATTAACATTTTTTCAGGTAGTGTTGGATATATCCACATTGCAATTAACAGGTACAGCATTTGATTGGCAGAAAAAAGAATTCCCAAGTTAGTTAAGGGATTTTCCTTGTTTTGAAAATCTACTTTGATTATTTTAGATATTAGAAATGCTAAAGGCATTAGCGGTGCTGTAAAACAAAATGTAAGTAGGTTCTTAGTAAGAATAGGTACTGATGTTGCATGAAGAATAAGTACAGCACCCCAAATAACAATTGATGCTAATATGAAATGTAATCCTTTCTTTTGCTTAATTGCACAATCCAAGCGTAGTTCTTCTAAGTTCATAATTTATCTTTAGTGAAAGTGTACTGTAAGTACCAAACTCCCACTAAAATTCACCTCATTTCTTTTTATACTTTTTTGTGTATAGCATATAAGCTACTTTGTTGATAATTCATCACCTTAAGAAAAGTACGTATTAATTCTTAATTATAATTATGGGTGATTTATAAGTTAATCCAATATTGTTGAGTTCTGTGAGATTGCCATTTACATCTAATAAAGCTGGAATGTTCATTTTTGCTTTTTCCAACTATTGATGAAAACACTCTACTTAACTAGATTGTATCGTGCCATGATGTGCTCATCTTCATATTTACCATTTCTTATGATTGCATATTTTTTTGTTCCTTCTATGACAAAACCTAAAGACTTGTACAAATTAATTGCTCGTTCATTGTCTATAAATACTCCTAATTCCAATCTCACAAGCATCAGCCAATTATCTGCTAAATCAATAACTTTATTCAACAATGCCTTACCAATACCTTTACCTTGATAATCCTTACTAATAGTAATTCCAAGGCTTCCAGAGTGTCTAACTCGTGGAGAATTATTTACAGTTAAACCTGCAATCCCAACTACTTTTTTTCCTCCATTTTCTTCAACCTCTGCAACAAATATATGTTGATTATCTGTAAGTCCACTAATGAATGCTTGGGATTTTGTTACCCTATCACTTGTTAATGACATTATATTTTCTCTTACCCCATCCATGGTGCGAATTTCATGTATGGCCTCAGCATCCTCTAGTGTTATAGGTCTTATATTAATATTCACTGTTATCCCCTCCTAAAACATATAATAACCTTGTTATTTTCTATCTTTTAATACTCGATTGTGTTATGCCAAGAACGATAAAGCAGCACCCAATAGGTATAAATACATAGTTTTTACCTATAATAGCAGCAATAAAAAATAAAATTGCTGATAATAAATAAAGCATTCTCACTAATTTTTCTTTACTTTTCATAAATCATTTCCCCTATTTCTCACCAAGTTAGTACTACTAGGACTTCCTATACCTATAGCACCAAAGTCTAAGTTACAGTTTATACAAATGGTTGTGTAATAGTTATTTGTATAAACTATTAATAACATCCAGTTTTTATTTATTTCCAACAAGGTAAACTAGTCCTTTTGCCAAGGTTTCTCCCCAACTTAAATAATCATGTCCACCTTTAAATTCTGAGTATTCAACCTGATATCCCTTAGAAAGAAGTACATCTTTCATTATTATGTTCGGCTTTATCATCCTATTTCCCTCTAGAATTCCTACTTCTAAGTAAAACTTTAAGTTCAGCTTTTCATTTTCTTTAAATAAATTACTAATCCAAGTTTCCTGAAACTCTTCTTTTGAATTCACTTTTTCAGGAGTCCACCCTGGACACCACCAAAAGGATCCTGATTGGGATAAAACATTACCAAATACCTCTGATTTCATTAGACCTAAGTAAGTTGCAGCTAATCCCCCTAAGCTAAGACCACCTATTATAGAATCCTCTGGCTTATGCGAAACATTATATCTTTCTCTCACATATGGAACTATCTCCTCAGCTACAAAACTAGTAAAATCCTTATTACAGGACAGCATCTCAAATCTATTGTCCTTACTTTCTATAAATACTGCTACTATAGGTGCTATTTGCTTTTCATAAATTAGGTTGTCCAATAATGAAGGTGTTAAAAGCCCATGAACGTATTCAAAGCCATCACTTAAAACTAGCATTTTACAAGGTTCTTCTTCTTTTGAATATGCTACAGAAGTATAAATCCACACTCTATACTCATCATTTAAAATCTTACTTTTATATCTAAACATTTCTAAGTTTCCATTAGGGGTATCTTCCCTTTTCACAGACCACACTTTAGGCTCTGCTTTAGGAAGTTCAACCATATTGCATGTCCAAGGCTGTGAATCTGGAGTTTCTTCGTCCTTTGGAACTAAAACCTTTTGCTTTGCCAATGGATCAATTCTTATACATTCTTCATTTCTTTTTTGCCAATCTTCATTTAAAGGATCATTTACAGTTAAAAAGTATCTAAATCTTAAATCATTTCTTACTTTAAAAGTCTTATACCAAATATCAGTATCTAGAATCCTATCCATTTTATTTTTTTCGTAATCTAGTCCTACGCAGCCATCAAGGACCACAACATTTTCAACTTCCTTGTCCCCTTCGTATAAAAACGTAATTAGTACATTATCAGTATCTCCCTGGATTTCTTCTATAATTGGTGTATTATCTTCTTTTACTTCCTTCCAAAATTCATCTATAGCCTTTTTATTTCCTTCCAAAATATTTCTTTTTAGTTTATTAATTTTTTCACTTTCAAAGCTCATGTTATTCACAATAAGTCCCCCTCCCTCTATTTAAAAGTATTTTTATAAATGTGAAACAAAATATTATAATTTACTCACATTTTCTTTAATTGTCTTTGTTATCTTTTCTGTACAAAAAATCACTGTTGAAATTATTGATATTCCCAATAAATATGCACTTCCCTCAATTCTATCAACACCTAACACCCGTAAAAAAATTGCTACTCCATATATTATTGCAACAGCAACTAAAAAGGATGTTACATATGGTTTAAGTATTTGCTTCACTTAATCCCCCTCCTTATCAACAGTTAAATTAAAGGTTTTAAAACTTCTATAAGCCCATTTCAAAAGAACCTTTAATAAGTAATTTACTTGTAATTTATATTTTACCATGGGGTTAATGTAAAAATATACCTATAACCTTTAATTATTTACATAAATCAAAAAATAAAGACAATTCACATCTAATACTTTAATTTAATTAAAGCTTTAGCTGTAAACTGTCTTTGATTGAATTTTATTTTGTGATTTAATAACAATTGTCCAAGCATTGATAGGTGTTATTTTCTTCAATTACCCTATAGCAATCCTACTTCTAAATTTACTATTATCCTTAATTATTAAGATTAATGTCTATTTTATACTTATCATCAATTTGGGGTTCCTCTATAATAGGAAGTGCTATTTTGTATTTCTTGCTTTTATCCAAAGGAGGAAGTTTTACTGATACAATTCTCTCCTCCACATCTTCAAGTATGGCCATAGATCCATCCTGTTTTTTATCTATATCATTATAATTTTCATCTATAATTTCCACAAAGTTAATCTTTCTAAAGGAATATGCCCCGCTGCCTTCCAGCTTGAAGGTAATTTTAGTTTCTTTGTCTGTTGCTTCAATATTTTTAATAAGAGCTGTGCTATTTTCTCCTACTTTTATTACTTTATTAACTAGGTTATCTAAGGTTTCAAATTCTCTTGCTTTGTCAATGTTATAAACGTGAATAACCTTATCCCAACCATATCCTTCTGATTTTTCCTTTTCGGTTGCAGCTCTTGATCTTACTATAACCTCCTGTGGAATGTTTAAGTCAGTGCTACTAACTGTAGTTTGTAATATTTCATGTTTAATGCCATCTATCTCCTTAGTTTTATTTCCCCATTTCTTTAAAACAGGAATAACCTTTAGTGACTTAACATTTGACAGGTCATTAAGTATCTCTATCCTTCCCTCATAGCTCTTCTCAGTAGAGGAACCATAGCCTTCGCTAGTTTCTAATATTCTTCCCTTATCATCCATAACAGCAAAGCTATATATACCAATATTATGAAATTCACTCTTATTTAAATTATCAAAAACTCCTGAGTAATTTATTGTATTTCCTAAAGGGCTAATAACCAGTTTCTCAAGCTTTAAGGTGCTGCTTGGCAACTTAATGGTTTTATCCAGATTAATAACTTTAGATTTTGTGGCCTCATCTGCCTTTGAAACCTTAAACTTAAATTTCCAAGATCCCTCTACTTCGTCTATCCATCCAGTATTTATTTTAACCTCTACTTCCTCTGGTAGGTCCATATCAGAGATATTTGCATAGGTTATAATAACAAGTTTATTATCATCTATTTTTCTTTCACTCTCACTATATGAGCTTACTGATTTACCATTTAAGTGAATAGGCCCCATTTCTACCCTGTTTTCCCTAAGGTTCTTCCCTTCAATTATTGAAGTTACTGCCATAGTGTTATCATCAATTACAATTTCAGCTATTGTGACTTTTATGCCGTTGTTTTCCACAGTTTTGTACACACTACTTGAAAACTGCTCATATTCATCAAAATGCTGACCCATGTAACCATACTTTACAAGTTTAAAAACAGATTCCATTCTCGGAGTTGCTCTTACTAGTTCACGCCCCATAACCCCTACAGCTGTTGCTATAAATACTGCTGCTGTAGCTGCAACTGCTATGTTTTTATATTTATTTCTAGAGCTTCCTTTTTTCTGCTTCTCCCTTTGTCCTCTTTCAATTCCTTTTTTAACTGCTAAATCTATGCCCTCTGGTATTTTGATATCATTTATTAAGCTATCTATATTCTCCATATTAAACGCTCTCCTTTCCCATAGATATTCTCAACTTGCTCAAAGCTTTATTTAGATGTGTCTTTACTGTACCTGTTGGACACTCAAGCACCTGTGATATCTCAGTTATAGTGAGATCCTGAAAATACTTTAGTACTATGACGTTCTTCAGCTTATACTCAAGTTTATCAATGGAACTAAGAATATCTAATTTTTCATCAATTCCACCGCTTTCATAATAACTTGAAGCCTCTGAAAGATTATCTACTATAGACACAACCTTATTCTTTTTTTTCATAAAGTCTTTAGCATTATTAATCAAAATTCTAGTTATCCAAGTTTTAAAGTATTTAGGCTCCTTTAATTTGCCTATGGACATGTAAGCTTTATATACAGTCTCCTGCAATATGTCTAATGCATCTGCTTCATTTTTAACATAAGCATAGGCTGTTCTGTAAAACCCTTCTTTATTTATGTCCATAAGATATTCAAAAGCTTTTTCATCCCCTTGGATTGCTAGCTTCACCTGTTCTTCTATAACCATAGCTAATCTCCTTTAAGGTTTTAATTACGCGTAATTTTTATTTCAGTCATCTTTGACTTATTATTTATTTTTAGGTACCTTACACCTATTAGACGTTAATAATCATGAAAGGGTTTTAAAAATCACAAAAAAATCTGCAGAAGAATAATAACTCTACTGCAGATATCTGTGCTAAATCAATAAGCTATATGTTAACTACTTTTCTTTTGAATTTTACCTCTAATATAAACTACCCTTATGCCATATTAATCTATAAGCAACTTGTTTAAAGATTTTTTATTTAAACTTCACCACTATTTCCCCATCAGTAGCATCTTCACCAACAACTTTTAAGATATATTCCCCTTCTTCAGCTGCTTTCACTTCTATAAATTCTTCCTTATTCCCTTGAACAGATTTAACAATCTCACCCTTATTATCTAGAATTAAAAATACTAGCTTTCCTGATTCTATTTCTGAGTTATATTGAAATTTTACAACTTGATCCTTGTTCAACTTAATCCTTGACATGGTGTGAGTTCCCCTAAATTTTTTAAACTTTAATTCCCATGAATCATTAGTATTTTGAGGCATAAACATAACTCCACTCTTCTCATCCTCTGATTTAGTGATGTCAAATTTACTTAAGTCCACACTAGTTGATGGTTCTTCTTGTTTTTCAACTTTTGTTTCAGCACTAGTGGTTTTATCATTATTCATCTTTTCATTACCATCCTTACTGCACCCTAAAAGTGACAATAAAATCCCCAAAGATAATACAATTAATAATTTTCTTTTCATGATACCCCCTACTTAATCATATATTACTTCTACTTAATACTTTAATTTAAAAACCACTTCCCATCTAAATTATATCTTCTAAGAAGCAATTCTCCTATAAACACCAAAAGCCATGGACTTCTTCACATTCGTTCATACCTTACTTCTCCCTAATATTTTGTTATAAATAAATATATTATTAAAATCCTATGCTAATTCCCCATTTTAAAGTAGCTCATTATATAACAAATTTCATCTGATAGGATATATACATCATATTTTTTGTTTAATTCATTGCAGCCCTTCTTTACAGCTCTATAAAGTTCAGGGTTAGCTCTTATATATTCCTCACTTCCTTGAAATTCTATTATAGAATCACCAGCTTTAAGCCTTTCAATCATGCAACCTATATGAAGGGTTGTTCCTATTAAAACTTCCCTATCCATCTTTATATTTAGTTCATCTTCAATTTCAGTTATAAATCGCTTAATATCTTTAAAAACTTCAGCTCCATCTATAGCTTTAAGTTGATTTTTTAAGGTATCTCCCATTTTCATATAAGTAGCTTCTACATCTATAAGCTGTTGAATTTCTTCTATAGCTGCCCCACTTATAATTTCATGAAGTCCAAAATGTTTTATTTGCTTATTTATGTCGAAGGAGCTAACTATACAAAGGATATTTTTTTCCCGGGAAATAGCCTTAATCCTTGAATTAATACTATCCTTTGATACTAAATTGAAAGGAATTATTTCAAGTAGATTGCTGTCATATCTAAGATTTTTCTCTAATAGTTCTTTGATAGTTCTTGCACTACCTTCTCCTGTGGTACAAATAGTTATAATCGCCATTTTTTCTTTAAAGGAGGTTAACTCTTCACTGCTTGAATTATGCTGTTCTATTAAAGTATTTACATTTAAAGTTTCCTTATAAATCTGTTCTAAGGAAGAACCTAACATAGCTTTTCTTGCTGACTCTAAAACATGAAGGGTGCTAACCAATGGAATGGTTTTTGTCCTTATTCCAAAGTCTTTTTCTAGTTCCTCCCCAAAGGTTGTTAAAGACCCCATGTCCACTAAAATCATCATATCCGAAACTATATTATTTTCTCTTATCACAACCTTTAACCTCTGAAGTACTTGCTGTGGTTTCTCTTCAAGAGGAGCGTTTATGCCAATGACATGATTTATTCCTAGAAGCTTATTTGCCACCTCTGCCATAGAAGTTGCAGTATTATTACCATGAGCAATGACAACTACTTTTACTTCTTCCTCATACTTTGCGCTCTCTTTTTCATCATACACTAAAAACAGTGCAAGAAATCCTGCTTCATCAATAGGCATGGTGATATCAAGAGTTCTTTCTATTATGTTTAAGCATTCTAGTGCCACTGAAAACTCTTCACTATGGTCTGTTCTTATTCTGTTTAGTTGAGGATTTATTATTTTTTTACTTCTTTTAACCCTTTCAATTGCATTGGCTAAATGAGCTGCTAATCCAAAATAAACCTTTTGACTTAATACCCTTTTAAGTCTTTCCTCACTAAAAGTCATTATATGCTTTATAACACTAATGATTTCCGTTGAAATTATACTTTCTAGGCTAGAAATATCTGTTCTTTTGCTTACGTTATAAATATACTTTGCAAAATAATCCTCTATGTCCCTACCTATTTCCCTTTCAAAGTCATTTTCCCTTATCCCCTTTGCCTTAAGTTCATGAACTCTCATAGCAATCATGTCATATATGGTGTCTTCACTGTTATCCTCTTGGAAAAGAATTCCTTCATTATTTTTATTGAAAATACAGTACCTTTTATTAAAACCTATGAGCTTGTTCCATATTTGTCTATGCTCAGTTTCTTTATATAGTCCTTCTCTAATATAAATTGGAAGCTCTGAGCTGTTTACTTTTATTTCACCCTTTTTCCCAGCGGCAAAATCTGCATAAGCTTTAGCGCAAGATAGCTGGATATCTGTTTTAAGTTGTCCAATATTATTTGTGCAATTATAGCTTAAAAAGGCTCTCATTGAGTTAACAGATACCTTTATTTCTCTCTCTAATCTAGTGGATTCCTCCTTAAAGAAACCACTAATAAGGCTAAACCTCTCCTCCACACTTCTTTCCCCTAAGGCTGGTATTTTAATCACCATGGGAATTCTTCTGGTAAAGGTCCTTAAAAGAGCTGACTCAGGATTTTCTGTTGTTGCACATATAATGAGCACCGTTGCTCTTCTCTCCTGCTCCGTTTCCCCAAGCCTTCTGTAGATCCCCTTATCCATAAAAGTGAAAAATATCTCCTGTCCCTCTGGTGGAAGTCTATGAACCTCATCAAGAAAAAGCACTCCCCCGTTAGCCTTATCAATAAGCCCTTGCTTGTCTGAATCTGCTCCTGTATAAGCACCTTTCTTAGTTCCAAAAAGCTGACTAATTAAAAGCTGAGGGTTATTAGCATAATCTGCACAGTTAAATGTTACAAAGGGAGCATTACTTTGAAGCTTCTTTGTCTCTAAGGCATATCTATGTATAAGAGATGCAAACATGGACTTTCCAACTCCAGTGTCTCCAAGAATTAAAATATTCATGCCCTTTGGAGGATAAAGTACTGCTGCCTTAGCCTGTTCTACTGCTGTAAAAAGACTTTCATTTAGCTTTGAAAACTTATCTATAGTAAAAGCAAACCGCTCAACTGCTTGCTCTTTTGAAACACTAAATACTACAGGTCTTCCACCACTTTTAGAAACCCTGCTTTCTTCACATAATTTATTTAAATCACTACTTACATTAGCTCTACTTAAATCTAGAGCCTCTGCAATCTCTATGGCAGTTGCCCCTTTTTCATATTCCTTAAGCTTTTCATAGATAGCATCAATTCTCTTCAAGTTAACACCCCACACTTAGCTGATTATAACCATATCCGCAATTTACTTTTCTTATTAGAATTTGTAAGCTAAAAAATTTCTTTATATTTATAATTCTAATAAACCTATAGCCAAATGTCTAAGATATTTTACTGATTCTTTGAAATTTTTCAACAATTACTTTTGATTGTAACCATGAAATTAGATAAAGACTCTAAAATCCATACTATGAAACTAATGAAATTTTAAGTACAAGGAAAACTCCTTGAGGATTGAATAATAGATCATTAAGATTAAAAGGCGATTAACTATATATAAATAATTAGATTGAAAACAATGCAACTTTCCTACGTATTAAAAGGGGTTGTAATATATAACTTTGTGTTGATATGAACTTGTGATATAATTTAATTGGTATTTCAACTGAACAAGCCTGAATATTAATTATTATCGAGGTGATTTTTTTGGAATGTATTGAAATTAGTCAGGAGAAAAAAGAAAAGTATCTTGAAATGGTGAAAGAATGTAGAGAAATGATAAATACAGAAAAGTATAGACATTGTACATGCCCTAAGACAAAGTGTGAATGGCATGGAAAATGTTTTGAATGTGTTCTTTTGCATAGAGTAAATCAGGACCATATTCCGTGTTGTTTACAGCCAATGCTACGTAATAAAATCAAAGAACTTGCAAAAGTAGCTGAAATGATTACCGAGCCTAAACCCCTAACACCTGGAGAGTATTGGGATTATGTAAATGAAGTATGTCCTAATGAAAATGACAAATAAAGAAAAATAATATATAATTTGATATTAATTTATTCATAACTTTTTATCACCAAAATATAAAATTAAATAAACTTTCGAACACTAAAGATAAACTAGCTACTTAGTATATCTTTGGATATGACATGTTGCTTAAATTAAGAGGAACATAAATATTTCATATGTTGATGATGTGTAACTTTTATGGAAAAACCACTTCTTGAAAGAAATAATTAATATACGTTAAAGTGATGTGTCTATATGGTTTAGGAATATAGAAATAACTAATATTAATAAAGAGAAATAATTATAAAAAATATGAAACTAACTATTTAATATAAGGTAGGATATGATGATAAACCGTTCAAGAAAAAACTTGGTATATCAGACGAAAGATTTGAGGAATTTTCAAAAGCTTTATTGAATATTTAAGTAAACTAAATTACAGTAGTCTTACTTAGTAAAGAAACTATAAAATCAAATAATTTACAAAACACCGCATTATTCAGATGAATTTTACGGTGTTTTTTCTCAATTCCAAAATTGAGTTTGTCTTTTTTATAATTAAAGATAAAGGCTATTCTTATACTCTTATCTAGAGTGCCAAAGCTTCAGTAATTCTTTCTCTTTATCACTAGTTATTCCAGCCTTAAAACTATATCCTTTAGGTCTAGATTTGGCCCAATTTAAAGTATCTAATATTGTTTCTTCTAAAGGTTTAAATCTAAGGCCTTTCTTCAAAGCTTTAGTAATATCAGCACCTAAAAAGCCTGGAATTTTTAACTTATCTGGAATCCATAATGGCATTTCACTCCAATATTGTACCTCATTATCAAAGAGGAAGTTCTCCTGTGCCCAAGTCAAGGTTGCATTACTTTTACTAACTTCCTTACACTTTTCTAATAATTCTTCCATGGTAAGTTCATAATCTGGTCCTGTGGCATTGTACTCTCCAACTATGGCTTCTTCGCTGGCTTTAACAATCCATCGTGCCAAATCTTCAACATTAATGAATTGAATTAAAGCATCCTTCCTTCCTGGACAAAATACTTCTTCCCCCTTTGAAATCCTATCTATCCAGTAGGTAAATCTATCAGTTGGGTCAAACTGTCCTACTATAAGTCCTGGTCTAACATTTAACACCTGTCCAGGCATTGCCTTCTTTGCAGCTTCTTCACATAAATGTTTTAAAGCTCCGTAATACTTCATTATAGATTCTCCACTCTCATCTAACCTTACTTCCTCTAGCTCTTCCTTTGTCATAGTCTCAATTTTGCTATCTTCATTAATGTTGCGTTTTTCTAAGTCTGAATATACCGATATACTAGAAACAAAGGTATAATGCGTACAGGAGTCTGCTAAAATTCTTGCAGATTTTTCTACTTCCCAAGGCACATATCCACTGGTATCAATGACTCTATCCCACACTCGTCCCTTTAGTGTATCTAAGTTATTTGCCCTATCCCCTATTAAATGTTCCACTTTAGTATTAATATCTATTTTTTCTCTTCCTCTTGTAAAAATAGTTACCTGGTGTCCCTGATCTAAAGCTTTATTAACTATATGTCTTCCTAGAAACTTTGTTCCTCCAAGTATCAAATATTTCATAATATCCACCCCCAAATTTAGTAACCCTACTTTTAAAAATATTTCTATTAATCTACAATTACCATATTCATCCAATCAAACAAAACTAAATAAACCCAAAATATCTTTAGTAATATTATAGCATAAGGTTACATTTGGTAAAATTAAGAAATCTATTCCCCATAGTTATCTATTATTTTCCGTGCTTCTTTGCATAGAAACTCTATCATTTCCTCTGGTTCAATTACTTTAACCTGATTACCTAGTTGCATGAAAAACCTCCCTGTATATTCTAAGTCACTATAGTCTATTATTTCATCAATATAGCCACCTTCTCCCTCAGCATTCATTACAATACTATCTCCCAGATAGGGATTGTTTCTGCATTCCCTTACGCCTAGATTCGTTAAGGTGACATATAGCCTTATGGGCTTAATGATTTTATAGGAATCTATGCATTCCTTTAAGGAAATATCTAAGTCTTTATGCTGGGTATTGGTATCTTCTAAGTCTAAGATTCTATCTACTCTAAAATGCCTCATATCCTCACAGGTAAAATCATAGGCTGGCACATACCAAAAGCCGTGATTGCTGTATATGCCAATAGGAACTATTTTATAATTTTTGTTTCTGTTTTTTGAAGCATATTTTATATTTATAATCTGTTTTTCTAGAGAGTACTTTAGTAATTCCTTTATATAAGGAGCTTCAATCTCTCTTTTATCATTCCAAAACATTAAGGAGGACTCCATTTTATCCACAATACTTTGAAGATCCTCTGGAAGTTTTGAGTATAGTTTTCGTGATACTGAATTTATATCAATTTCAAAGGGAATGGTTTTATAATGCTTAAGAGATTGAAAAGCAAAAAATATGGCAAGAGCTTCATCTTCGTTAAAATTAATTGGAGGAAGCATTCGCGTTGATAGCACTCTATATCCCCCATCTTTTCCTTGCTCTGTATATAAATACACTCCCATATCGGAGAGTTCCGTTAGATATCTATGGGCAGTTCTTACTGAAATATTAAATTCTTCAGCCACTTCATTGGCAGTAAATCGCTTCTTTGTGTTTACATATTGCAATAATTCAAATAACTTTTGTGCCTTACTCATTATTAATTTTCAACCTTTCTTACTTAATCTTGTCAAGTTCTGTCATGTATCCATGATATTCTATATCTACTACTTTATCAAGGAGGAAATCATGGATAAAAACAATATTATTATTTCTGGTGCACGGGAAAAAAACTTAAAAAGCATAGATGTTACAATACCTAAAAATCAAATTACCACTGTGGTAGGTGTGTCTGGGTCTGGAAAGTCCGCCTTAGTCTTTGATACAGTTGCAGCAGAATCTCAAAGACAATTAAATGAAACTTACTCAAGTTTTATAAGAAATAGATTGCCTCATTATGGTAAGCCAGAGGTGGATTCTATTAATAATCTCTCCGTATCTATTGTTATTAATCAGAAAAGACTTGGGGACAATGCTCGCTCTACTGTTGGAACTGTCACTGATATTTATAGTCTGCTAAGGCTATTGTTTTCAAGAATTGGCACTCCCTTTGTGGGATATTCTTATATTTTTTCCTTTAATAATCCTCAAGGAATGTGCGAAGAATGTGAGGGTCTTGGCATCGCACAAAGTTTTAGGATAGATCAGCTACTAGATATGAATAAGTCCTTAAATGAAGGTGCAATTTTATTCCCTACTTTTTACCCTGGAGGCTTTCGTTGGAAACGTTATGTTCATACTGGATTATTTGATAATGATAAAAAGCTTAAGGATTATAGTGAGGAGGAGCTAGATACTTTGCTTTATAAATCTGGCTTCAAGCCCCAAAACCCAACAAAGGATTGGCCTCCTACTTCCTTTTATGAAGGTGTAATTCCACGTATTAAAAAAGCATTTCTATCTAAAAGTTGTAGAGATGCAAAGCTATATAAAAATCATATAGCAAGAGTTGTCTATGAGGATCTATGCCCTGCCTGCTCTGGAAGTCGCCTAAACTCTAAGGTATTAAGCTGCAAAATAAATGAAAAAAACATTGCAGATTTTGTAAATATGACCATCTCTGATTTAATAAACTTCTTGAAAGAAATTAAGGTACCCAGTGTAAGTACAGTTACAGAGTCACTACTTCAGCAACTGAGTTATGCAAAAGAAGTGGGCCTTGGATATCTGTCCTTAAGTCGTGGAACTTCTACCTTATCTGGTGGTGAGTCCCAACGTATAAAAATGATAAGTCAGCTTGGCAGTAGCTTAAATGGTTTAATTTATATTTTTGATGAACCAAGCATTGGCCTCCATCCTCATGATATTCTTAGAATTAATAGCCTATTAAAAAGGTTAAAGGAAAAAGGCAATACTATTTTAATTGTGGAACATGACCCAGATATTATTAAAATCTCTGATTACCTCCTTGAAATGGGGCCTGGTTCTGGGATTCTAGGTGGAGAAATTATGTTTCAGGGAAGTCTAAGTGAGCTTTATCATAGCTCTACTTTGACGGCTAAATACCTAAATAGTTCTCATGAAATAAAAAAAATAATTAGTGAACCTAAGGGTTGGTTAGAAATAAAAAATGGCTCCTTGCATAACCTTCATAATGTTCAGGTGAAAATTCCAAAAGGAGTAATGACTGTGGTAACAGGAGTAGCCGGTTCTGGGAAAAGTACACTGTTTAATAAACTTCTTCCTGTGTATTACCCACAGTGTATTTCAATTAATCAAAAGCCCATTACCACTAACAAGCGTTCTAATATAGCCACCTTTTCAGGTGTTTTAGATCATATTAGAGATTTATTAGGGGATGAAAATCAGGTTGATGCTTCCCTATTTAGCTTTAATTCAAAAGGTGCTTGCCCAAATTGTAAGGGTTTAGGAACTGTAGAACTTGATTTAGCCTTTATGGATGCTGTGACAGAGGTTTGCGAAGTTTGTAATGGGAAAGGCTTTACGAAAACTGCATTGCAATACTTATATAGTGGGAAAAATATCAGTGATATTTTAAATTTAAGTGTAGTTGAAGCCATAGAGTTATTTACGAATCAATCTTTTGTTAGTGAGCTAAATATGCTACAAGACGTGGGCCTTGGATATTTAAAGTTAGGGCAACCACTAACCACTTTATCAGGGGGAGAGCTCCAAAGGCTAAAACTTGCCCTTGAATTACAGGAGAAAAATCAAATTTATATACTAGATGAGCCAACCACTGGATTGCACCCTTCTGATATTGAAAAGCTATTACTAATATTTGAAAAGCTATTAAGTAATGGCAGCACCTTAATTGTTATTGAACATAATTTAGAAATCATGTGTCATGGAGATTGGATAATTGATATGGGACCAGAGGCAGGAGAACTTGGTGGAAACATAATATTCTCTGGAAAACCAGAAGATATATTGGGTTGCACAGACTCAATTACAGGGAGCTATATAAAAAATTATATTCATAGCAATAATTATTACCTAGAATAAGTGCCTTCCCTGGTTAGAAATTAATAGTAGTGAACTAGTTAAGGGATATGTGAAAACCAAGTATATTAAACTTCATTTTCACATATCCCTCTTTTAAAGTCTCTATTTTAAATCTTATTGAGTTTTTCAGGCTTAATACAAAAATCTACACTCCAAAGATAGCTATAAAAACTACGGGTTGAAACAAGCATATAGGCATATGAATTTTGCAGAAGAAATCTCTTGATATAAGGTTACAGTTTTCTTAAAATCACAAGGTTCTTGCCCTCCGTCTGATCTAGATAATTTAAAAATATTCAATAGCATAAAGCCTGCTAAGAAAAGAATTACCATGTTTAAACCATTTGAAATTTCACTCATAAGATTATTCCTCAATAAATTTTACTAGCTCTTCATTAAATTTATCCTTCTGATCATAAAACACTCCATGACCACTATAATTGAAAGGTAATAGTTTTGAATTTTTAATGATCTTGTTCTGTATTTCACCTAGTTCAAAAGGAACAACCTTATCATGGATTCCATGAATAATTAAAGTTGGAACATTTACTGCCTCTAAATCACAAAACAGCACTTCATTTAACCAAGTATTGGCAATTGCTGCAGTTGACCATCCAGCTGCTTGTAAGCCTAACTGGAAAAACCAATCTGAGAAGGCTTCACTTATGAACTGGTAAAAGAATATATCTCCAAAACCCTTAAGCATTTTAGGTCGATCGGTATATGTTCCTTCAATTAACTGTACAACTATGTCCTTATCTAATCCGTAAGGAAAATTAGGACGCTTAATGAGACTAGGTGCAGCTGCAGAAACTAGAACAAGATTTGATATTCCATACCCTTTATGTCTCCCCATATATCTTGCGGCTATGGCCCCTCCAGTTGAATGTCCTACAAGTGTAATATCACATAATCCAAGTGTATTAATTACACTTCTAACATCATCTGCAAGGGTATTGTAATCATATCCTGTCCACGGTTTATCTGAACTTCCAAACCCTCTTGTATCTATTCCTATACATCTATAACCTTGCTTAGGGAGCTTGTCAAACTGATATTCAAACAATTTATGACTGCCAGGCCACCCATGTATAAAAAGAATTGTCTTTTTTCCTTCTGGATTCAAATCTTCCACATAAATTTTTACATTTTCAGGACACTTTACATAATAACCCATTATAACCCTCCAATAGTTATTAGCTATACCACTATACTATTCACTTTGCAAAAGAGTGTGTATGCTAAAACTAGTATCATAAAGCATTATTAAGTTTTTCTGGTTTAATATTAAAAGCTACACTCCAAAGTATCAGGTTTGCTATAATACCTATACCTAAAAGTATATAAAAACCATAAGATATTTTGTCTATGAAATAGTGCACTCCCCATAAGGCCCCTATGCCAAACATTAAGATAAAGGTTATACCAACATTAGAGTCCTTGGAAGCATCGAAGGGTTGTGAAAAAGGTAAGGCTTTTTCCATAGCCATAAAGCATATTAAAGTAAAAATCATCATGTTTAAAAATACCACCACTAAATCCCCTGTTATCCTCACTCCAAAGATACCTATAAAAACTACAGCTTGAAACAAGAATATAGGAAAAAATAACTTAGCTATAACTGCTTTTGTGGTGGCTCTAAACACAGGTTTATAATTACTTATTGGCATAGTCTTGTAAATCCAAGCCCCCTTATAGGTTCCTGAGCATTTAATCATCATCATCACAGAAGATAACATCATTCCAGTAAAGTATATGAAAAAGTAGGACTTCCCCTTAGAAATCTCAGCGAAGGAAGACATAGATAACCTTTGAAAGATAAATATAAAAGGAAAAATTATAGCAAAGCCTAAGGATGGATATACCTTAAGTTTAAATTCCCTTTCATTTTTCATCATATCTGAAGCAAACCTAAAAAATAATCTTTCCTCCTTACTTCTGCATAACACTGTTGAAAGTATCCCTCCTGGTTTTCTTTTAACTTTTTTCCTCTTCCCAGAGTTATTAGTCATCTTTTGGAGATTTTCTTCAAACATATCCATGGACTTAATATAAAACGCCATTGCCAAAATAGGAATCACAATAGCCATCACAGTAAGTATGATATAAACTACATTTACCTCTGATTTTTTCATCATCTCAAAGGGTGCCGAAAACCATACAGGAGGTAACAAATATTGCCACCATTTTGGTGTAAACTGAACATTCATTTCTACTACCTGGAATAGTCTTCCCACCAGTTGATAACCTATAGCAATTACTAAACTTAAGATAATTTGAAAATAGTTGATTACATCTTTTAGCTTTTCCCCATCAAAGAATCTTAAAATTAAAAGATATAAAAAGGAAGTTAGAACTATTATAAACATATCTAAAAATATAGTTGCTACAATAAACATTAGGGAAAATACTATGCCCTGTTTTGAAAAGCTAGCTATAAGCCCTGGTAAAATTAAGGCTGTAGTTATATAAAACATATATAAAGATACGTGTATCGTCTTTGCAAAGTTCAAAGTCCTTGAATCTACAGGCTTTGTACCTATTATATTTTTATCCTTCACATCTAAAAGCACCGATGAAAAATCTGAAATTAAAGAGGACATGATAAAAAACATAACCACTGAAAATACGATACTCATCTGAAATAAATAACTGCTTTCCATGAGAATAAAAGGAATTAATATAATTCCCATTAAAACATATACCCATAGGGATTTTAAAAATCTATTGCTGTTTTCTTTTTCATTTTTCTTATTATCATTAGCAGAAAAAACTGTAGGTACTCTTCTTCCATCCATTAAGAGTTTAATTTGAAGTATTTTTCTCATTACTTCATAATCGACTCCCAGTTTTCGGAACAAAAACTTGAACTTATCTAAAAACTTTAAAAACTTAAAATCCTTCATAAGTCTACACCTCTTCAACCACAGAGACAAACTCCTCTGCAATAGTTTCATACTGGTTAAATCCTGTAAGCTGGTTGAAAATTTGTTCTAGTGATCCCTCTTTATTATTTTCCTTAAGCTCCTTAAAGCTACCATCAGCAACAACTTCTCCATTATTTAAAAGAATTATTCTATTACTTATCTTCTCCACCACGTCCATGATGTGAGAAGAGTAAAAAATAGTCTTTCCTTGCTTTGAAAGATGGAAAAGGATTTCTTTAACTACCATTACACTATTAGCATCTAATCCACTAAGTGGTTCATCTAAAAATAATATATCAGGATTATGAAGAAGACTGGAAATAATTAAAACCTTCTGCTTCATGCCCTTAGAATAGGAGCTAATTCTTGAGTTGTAAGAGTCCTTTATTCCTAAAAGTTCCATAAGCTTTTCAGCTTTTTCATCTGCCTTTTCAAAGGTTAACCCATAGAGTTCACCTATAAAGGTGAGATACTCTCTTGCTGTTAGGTTATCATAAATGTCTGCAATTTCAGGTACATATCCAATTTTTCTTTTATATTCTAACTTATCTTTGGCTATATCCTGTCCTAGTATCTTAACTTCTCCCTGGTACCCGTGAACAATACCTAAAACTATTTTAATTGTGGTACTTTTACCTGCTCCATTAGGACCAATGTACCCAATAATTTCTCCCTTGTGTATTTCTAAATCTATACCCTTTAAAACCTTTTTTTCCCCATAACTCATGGATAGATTCTTAATTTCTACCGTCACATCATTCCCCATATAAATTCCCCCAATTGTTAAATTAATACTTATAATATACCATTTTCCATTTACTATATCAATTTTTAATCACCATTAAACAATGAACAATTTTGCAATTTGTTTAAAAGTGTAAATAGTTTTATATCATTAATTTCAACTTTTAAGGACCTAACAGGTGTTATTGCCAAATACCTCTATGCTAACCAAAACTTTAACAGTGTTTTTCCTAGGTTAATATATTGGTTTCCTTTAAAAAGTTCTTTGCAATTGTAGATAAATCTCCTCCCTCAAGGGTTATCACTGCATTTTGTGTGAATAGAGCTTGATTATCAATAATTTTATATTTTAGGTTGTTTGCCATCACAAGACCTTTAGAGGACATAGGAACAATTGCAATACCTAAACCTGCATTTGCCCATAGTAGAGAAGTTCTAGAATCATCATTAATGCACAGTATATCAGGATTTATTTCTTCCCTTTGAAAAGCTGTTAACACTACATCTTTAAATCTACGATAAATAATGAGAGGCTTTTTTTCTAACTCCCTTATTGAAATAGTATTTTGTAGACTATCTAAATCATAATCTGTATTATATGCAGCTATCATTGGTTCACTTTTCATGTAAATAGTGTTAAGCCCTGTGCTTTCAAATGGTGTTCTTACAATTCCAATTTCGATAACTCCTGCCTTTAAAAGATTAATTATTTCGGGGGTTATCCCTTCATAAATCTCATATTTGATTTTCTCATACTTTTTATGAAACCTTAAAAAATACTTTTCTAACATATCAGCCTCTATAGCTGATATAATACCAATCTTAAGGGTTCCCTTTATTCCAATTTTAGTATCTTCTAATTCCTTTTTTATTGAATTCTTCAATTCAATGATATTATTTGCTTTGTTAAAAAGAATTTCTCCCGCCTGAGTAAGTGTTATATTTCTTGCTCCCCTATTAAATAACTTTATTCCTACTTCTTCTTCAAGTCCCTTTAGGTGATTACTAAGTGCTGGCTGAGCTATATGTAACTTTTTTGCTGCTGCTGTAATGTTTCCTTCATTTACTAATGTTATAAAATATAAAAGTTGTTTTATTTCCATAAATTTTTCTCCCATATAAAAAAATATATATTTTCTATAATAAATCAATATTTTTATTATATGTAAATCCATGGTAAACTACAATAGGGCTATAGCTAAAGCATTCCATGGTGCTGCATTAGCATAATATTAATGCGATAAAATCACCATTAAGTGTTTTTTATGCCCTAATTTTTCTTTGGAGGGATATTTATGGTTACCGATATGACAAAGGGAAATCCTACAGAAATTATATTGAAGTTTGCATTTCCCTTTTTAGTTGGAAACTTATTTCAACAACTATATAACATTGTAGATTCCGTTGTAGTTGGAAAGTTCATAGGAAAGGATGCCTTAGCCGCAGTAGGCTCTTCTTTTATGCTCATGAACTTTTTTTCTTTTGTGATCATTGGATTATGTATGGGGGCTTCTACGGTTTACTCTCATTTTTTTGGAGAAAAGGACTATTCAAATCTTAGAAAGTCAATATTCATATCCTTTTTATCTATAGGACTTTTTACAATTATACTGTCTGTTTTAATAACATTAAATATAGAAAGTATGCTGCTACTTATAAAAACTCCAATTGCCATACTTAATGATTCAAAGAATTATTTGAGAATTATATTCGGAGGACTTATCTTTGTTTTTCTCTATAATGGCTCCTCAGCTTTACTTAGAGCCATAGGTGATTCAAAGACTCCATTATATTTTCTCATAATAGCTACTATTGTAAATATTATCTTAGATTTAGTCTTTGTAAATATTTTTCATTTAGGTATATCAGGAGTTGCTCTAGCTACAATAATTGCACAAGGCATTTCTTCAATACTATGCTTAATTTATGCCATTGTGAAAATACCTATTATTCGTATAACTCCTAAAGACTTAATTTTTGATAAGGCTATAGCTCTCATGATTGGTAAGTATAGCTTACTAACTTCTATACAACAATCTATAATGACCTTTGGAATGGTGTGTGTACAAGGAATTGTGAATACCTTTGGGGCTGATACTATTGCAGCCTTTACTATAGCTGGAAAAATAGATTCTATAGCATACCTACCCGTTCAGGACTTTGGAAATGCTTTTTCTACTTATATTGCTCAAAACAAAGGTGCCAAAAATATCTCTAGAATACATGAAGGCGTAAGATCTGCCGTTGGCTCAATTTTAATATTTTGTTTGATATTTTCTACTCTAATTCTTGTAAACTCAAAAAAACTAATGAAGATATTTGTAAATGCTAATGAAGTAAATGTAATAAACCTTGGTGTAGAATACTTATCTATAATTTCTGTATTTTATATACTTATTGGGTTTTTATTTATGTTCTATGGGTTTTTTAGAGGAATTGGAGCTTTAAATACCTCTGTAATTCTTACTATAATCTCTTTAGGAACCAGGGTAATTTTAGCCTATACTCTCTCAAGTATTCCACAGTTAGGTCAGCGTGGCATATGGTGGGCTGTACCTCTTGGTTGGTTCTTTGCTGATATAGTAGGTTTTATAATCTATAAAAGAAACAAACATGAACTCTTATAAACTAACATTTATCTAATTAGGTGAAAAGCCTTATAGCTATAAAACTAAATTCAAGACTTAACTTTACCTAGAACCTACCTTGTTGTTTTTAAAGCCTTTTCAAAATTGATAAATCAAATATTCACTGATGAAACTAAAAAAGGACTACTCCAAAATTAAAATTCTGGGTAGTCCTTATATGCAGTTAATTATTTATTTTTAATCTATTGTACTGTTCCACCAGCTTGTCTGATACTGTTTACTATACCAGCTAAATCAAGATTACCATTGCTACCAAGTAGTGGTATTCTTATTATTAAGCATATTCCACCAGGTGATGTTAATTCTATTAAATTTAATAAATTTATTGTAGTTCCAGCTGGAATATTTATTCTTAATATAGTCCCTGGTAATTGAGGACAGTTATTGTGTGAATAGTTGCTATTATTGTTTGTATAATCTTCAAACATTATAATCACCTCACATTTGCTCTGTACTATATACTATTCAAATAAGTGGACAAGGGTTACAAGTTAGTTATAGTATTTATCGCCAATATGTGAGGAAGAATTTTGATATTATTACTTAACCTCAATTTCTCTGGTAGTCACATTTAAGCCTTTATGAAATAGTTCTAAACCTCATTTTACCATTTTGTTTCATGTTATAGGATTCCATGATGGAATTTCAACTTATTCATATCCTGAGACCCTTAATGGAGCCAGGGTAGGACTAATGTATATGTTAAGTTTTAATTCCGGTTCCCAATATTTAAAGTAATTTAAAACTTCAAAGTAGAGCTATAAATAATAGATTTTAAAGTGTAAAACAGGGCATGAATAATTTTTATCCATACCCTGTTTGGTGAAATTATAATTGAATTAAGTTACAAATTAACTTATTCACAGACTTGCCTTGGTTTTCTTAAGGCTTTTGAACATAAGTAAAATAAGTTATCACCTAGGTAACCCATAACTATTGGTTTACAGCCTCAACTGTTACCCCTGCTTTTTTTAGGCTATCAACGATGCCCCCTAAGTTGATACTCCCTGCTAGTAGTGGAATTCTTACATTTAGGCATATTCCACTTGGAGATGTTAACTCTAATAAATTACCAACATTAATTGTAGCTCCTGCTGGAATATTAATTTCAATTACAGTTCCAGGTAATTTCGTGCAAGTTTGTTGTGGCATGTACTCTTCAAACATTAATATCACCTCATAAGTTACTCACACTATATACTATTAAACTCTTAATAAAAGGTTACAGTTTTCCTTAAGATTACAAGGTTCTTGCCTTCTCTGTGATTTAGATAATTTGTAAAATATTCAATACTTCAAAGAAAATTCACTATGTCATATTTACTTGAAATTTTCAATAAATTTTTTCCCTCAAATAAAGTCTGTTATAGCTTTAATTAATAAATAGTAAAAAATGCCCTACTTTTTCAGTAGAGCATTCTAACATCATTTTAATTTTATTAAAACCTAAGGATTAATTTTCTTTTTCAATATAAACCTTTATTTTTTCAATTCTTTTTTCTTTAATTTGTTCTATCTTAAATATTAAATTTTCATATTCAATATTTTTTTCTTCAGAACTTTCTGGGATACGTCCTATGAGTCCTATAATAAATCCCCCTATAGTATCGTAAATATGGCTTTCAATATCTAAATGAAAATACGCATTAAAATCATCTACTGAAAGCATCCCATCTAATATAAATGTATTATCGTCAATTTTCTTTATCTCTTGTTCATCTTCATCATATTCGTCCTCAATATTACCCATAACTTCTTCAATGAGGTCTTCAATAGATACTACTCCAGAAAAACCACCATATTCATCAATTAATATTGCCATATGATTCTTTGATGATTGCAACTTCTTGAATAACTCATCAATATTTTTAGTTTCAGGGACAAAATATGGTTCACGTAATATACTTCTAATATCAACATTTTCAAATCCATATTTCCTTGCTTCAACAAAGAAATCTTTCATATAAAGAATACCAATTATATTATCAGAATCACCTTTATATACGGGTACTCTTGAATATTTTTCCTCAATTAACTCATCTAAATAATCAGTTAAAGGTGTATCTATATTAATTAAGTATACTTCCGTTCTTGGTGTCATAACTTCATCTGCTAACTTATCATCAAACTCAAATATACTATTTATCATCTCTTTTTCAATTTCATTTATAACTCCATGTTCTTGTCCTACTTCTACCATTGATTTTATCTCTTCTTTTGATACCTTTTCATCTAACCCATCCATTTCAAGACCAAACAACCTAATCAAAATGCTGGTTGATGCTGAAAGTAATTTTACAAAAGGCACAGTGATTTTTGATACATATAATATAGGTTTTACAGAAAACATTGCAATAGCCTCAGATTTTTGTAATGCTACTCTTTTGGGGAATAATTCACCAAATACCAAGGTTATATAAGAAAGCACCATGGTTACTAATATTAAAGCAATTTGTCCACTATATGGAATATTAATACTATTTAAATATTGTGCTAAATCGTCTGATAGACCAGTAGCAGCAGCTGCACTGGAAAAGAATCCAGCAAGGGTTATTCCTACCTGAATAGTAGATAAGAATTTAGTTGGCTCTTCCAAAAGCTTTAATATAAGTATTGCTTTTTTATTTCCCTCTTCTGCAAGAATCTTCATCTTGTTTTTATTTAGGGATACTAATGCCATCTCTGCTGATGCAAAAAATGCATTAATCAATGTTAAAATGATTATTAAAATTATTTGCGAAGTTATATTCGCAGGTTCAGGTTCTGTTTCCATTAATATTCCTCCAAATTTAAAAACTTAATTGTTATTATATCACAAATAACACAATTAGATAAGAAATAGCTCTCAAACTTACATCTTAATGCATTTATTAGTAATTTAAAGCTAATATAAATCCTATTTAATCTGTACTTTAAATAGGAAATCCTAATAAAGAGATATCTTTAAAGCTTCTTTTATAGATATATTTATAACCATATATGAAGAAAAGTTCTTTCATTGAAATCTTTATAAAAAGATAAGAAGATATAGTGTTCATGTGGGTTTCAGAGGTTTCATGCAAAATCAGCCTACCATTTTCCACTGAAAACACCGTTATTCTGCACTAATCTTCATGGGGATTAAGGGAGAATTACATCAACTTGGTTAAAATCCTCTAGCTTTTTTGTAAGAAGCACCTTGTCTACTATTAAGGCCAAGATAACTCCTACAAAAACATATAATATTCTTTCAATAGCAGTTGTAAGCGTACCATTCATTAATGAAGTTGATGCTACTACGGACATTGTTATACATATAACTTTATCTCTATAATTAGTGGTATAGCCATCTAGATATCCTCCAACTAAAACCATTAAACCTCTTACAGTATTATTTTTAATAAACATAAATAATATTGATATAATTAGCACACCAGCTAATGTTCCTTGTAATCTCTGTTTTGATCTTATAATACAATTTTCAGAGTAAAGTTCTGTTAATGAAAATATTGTGTATACTATCCATCTTCCTTGGTGGATATTTAAAAGAGAAACTATAAATGCTGCTATTGCTGTTGTTAGTCCAACTCTAATGGCATAGGCAGCTCTTACAGTATGTATTTTATATGTCCTTCCAAATACCACTATATACCTATATATATTCTCATTATCCTCAACTTCAAGGATTTTACTTTCTTCAATCTTCACAGTGTTATTTTTTCTATAAATAATAAATTGAACAGCCATAATAAGAATTGCACCTATGCCTAAGCCCAATAATCTTTTACTAAAGTCCAACCCACTAACTGGATTGTAAAGCATGAACAAGTATTGTAGTGCAAAAGGTATTATCATAACTTTGTTCAAATTATAACTTAATAGATATCCTATTGCGGACAATGTAACAAAGTTTAACACTAATCCTAACCAAAGATTGTAATTTGCTATATGTGCAAATACTCCTAAAACTAAGTTTGCTAAAATTAGCCTCACCAAATTTTTAACTGGTTTGTCTGTTAAATCCTCTTGCATAAATACCAATGCAGATATCATTACAGTAATACCAACCTGGCTATTTCTAATACCGAATATGCTTTCAAAAATTTTCACAAATACTAAAACTGAAATAAATATAGCTGTCTTTGATGTAAATTTTTTCATCCTGAATTGCCACCTTTCCATAAACAACGAAAAATATTATCACAAAGATAATTTAATTACAAGTTTATTTTTAAGATGTGATTATAAGATTTAATTAATGATTAGGTATAATCCTTAATTATCAAACTTATTTAAAAAACTTGATAAATTTTGTCGCATTTTGTTGAACAGTTTAATATAATATATTTATACTTCGTTAATAAATAATCATATTATTAGCAGAATTTAATGTAAAGTCTACAAATTTTATTACACCTTATATATGATGGTACTTTGATTGAACTTTTCTACATAAAATTCTCTTTTAAAAATGTACTTATAAAATTTAATTAATCATAAGGTGGGGATATTGTGAAATACAGTTATATGTTAACTCTCACTATAATAGCAATTGCTTGCTTTATAATAGGCTGCTATTTTTCTTATTCACACAAGAAAATAAGCAGTATATATAATCTTCAAACAGAAAATACAATCATTGATTTGAAAAAAAACTTTATTAAAGATACTGTGAATAATATAATAATTGAAATAGAAAGCGAAAGAAATAGCTCAATAACTCATTGTAACCAGGTTGCAGATGAAAAACTTTTTGACTTTGCTTCTATGAGCGATTTATCTGAGGCTGAGTTTGTAAACTTATTAGTTGGTGATTTTAAAAGTTATATAGCACAAAATTACTGGACAGTTTTTCTATGGAATAATAAAACTCATGAGGTACTTTATAAAACTGATGATTTAGAAGTAAAAAATATTACTAGCACATTAGAAATACTGAAATCTGAATTACTTGTTCATAAAACCCTAACTCATGGTAACTTAGAGGTAGTTTTTGGAGTGAGTAAAAGGTATATAAATGAAACTGTAAAAGAAATTATTGCTAATAACATTAGAAATTCTAAATTTAGTGATAACTCCTATATTTGGGTTAATGAAATCTTAAATTACCAAGGTGGTGTTAATTTTGCAATAAGACGGGTTCACCCTAACCTTCCTGATACTGAAGGTATGTATCTTTCAACCGATATGAAAGATATAAAAGGTAACTTGCCTTATCTTAAAGAGCTTGAAGGCATAAATAAAGATGGAGAGTTATATTACAATTACTATTTTAAAGAGCTAGATAGCGATAAAATCTCTGAAAAGTTAGCTTATTCAAAGTTATACAAGGACTTCAACTGGGCTATTTCTATGGGAGTATACTTAGATGATATTAAGGACTACACTGACATAACAAATAAAAAAAGCAAAACTATGTTATCTAACTTATCATTAATGATGATTCTAACCCTACTGTCACTTCTACTTATCTCTTTTTCATTACTTATTTCAACGGAAAGATTCAACTACAAACACACAAAAAAACAACTTGAGTCCGAAATAAATCAAGATGTTCTCACTAAAGCTTATAGCCGCAAATTTGGTACAAATGAACTGATGAAGTGTTATAAGGATTTTAAAATGAATAATACAAATCCTGGTATAATGATATTGGATATAGACAAATTTAAAACAATCAATGACACTTATGGTCACAACATTGGCGATATTGTACTCAAAGAAGTAGTGAAGTCAGTGAGTCAAATAACTAGAGATTCAGACAAATTGATTCGTTGGGGTGGAGATGAGTTTATCGGCATCTTTCATGGTTTGCGTGAAGAAAATGCTCTTATCTTAGGTGAAAAAATATTACTTGAAGTAGGTAATTTGAAAATACCTGTTGGTGATGATATTATATCTCCGTCCATTTCCATAGGATTTTCTTACTTTAAAAAAAGTGATAAGGAATATACTGAGGTTTTAAAGCGAGCAGATGATGCACTCTACAGTTCAAAAGTTCAAGGCAGAAACAAAGCTAATATAATTCTGTAAATAATGGACAAGTTCATTATTTAATATAAATTACAATATAAATGAGTCTGTGCCTTCTTTGAATAATTATCTTAACTATTGAAAGAGGGCACAGACTTTTATTAAAATCTTTATAAAAACATTGGAAGATATAGTATTCGTAGAGGTTTATCAGGTTTTAGTAAAATTAATATTTTATTTCTCACTAAAACTCTCTTACTATTACATATATTTATATGACTAGAAAAGATTCCAACAAGGCTTTAGAAATAAATGAAATTTCTTCTGAAGATGAGATTGAGGAGGTTTCATACCTAAAAATAAAGAGACTATTTCCAAAGGGAGTTTCATAACCCCTTTAGGAATAGCCTCTTATAAATAACTATTTGTTTGTCTTTTTAACCAAGGTTATTTCTTTATTTTCGCCATTTAAATCTGTTAATAGCACTTTAAAGTTTCCGTCATAATCAAAGGATGTAATTTGAAACCCTCTTACTTGTGTTATTATTCCACTTTCGTCAAACCTTGAATATGCTTTTGATTTTGCTTTTTCAATATTGCTACCACTATCATTAACTAAAGTAGCTTCGAATATTTTATCGTGTATTTTTGTTTTATCCTCATCTTTAACATTAGAATTAAACTCAAAGGTTACGTACATACAAGTAGGTAATAGCTCGGCTTTAATTATTTTTATTGTTTCTCCATTGGTTCCTTCAGGTACATAGGTAATTTCCTTACCTGCTTTAAGTTTTTCATCTAAAGTTATACTAGATTGCCATTTGCCTTCAATAAGATTGTACAATCTCAACTTCCTCTGCTTATAGTTATATATTTCTAATTCTTCTAATTTACTTTCAGCCTTTGAAAAGGTGCTATCCTCAAGATTATTATCTAGAGAAGTCAATAATCTTACTGCTTTAACATCCAAGTTTACACTATTTATATCTGAAATTGGCTCCATAGAGTATAAAACTAAATTATATTTAACTTCACCTGTTTCTTTATTTATTATTTTATCAGTAGTAAATCCAGTTTTTAATCTCTGCACTTTCTTTTCCTGTTCTTTACTTAACTTCTCAGTATCACTTCTTAAAAGATATCTGCCATTATTATCTTTTAAATTCATATCAAGGTCCACTTCCTGTAAATTATTTAATAAAGTCTTATCCTCAAATTTTACATTTAAGGAAAGTGCTAATTTTGAGCTATCATAAACTATATCTGTTATTCCAATTTCAATTCCCTGATCCTTTACCATATTTTTTTCCCAAAGATTTTGAACTAACCCATTTTCTACTGCTTTCTGTGCCCCTTCATCTTTAAAAAATAAGTTTTTAACTGCTGCTATGGTCTTATTACCAATTGCTGCAAAGGTGTCTTGTACAGCAAAGGTTGAACCTACTATGCAAAGTGCAGCTACTACCGAAATAATTTTCCTCCTTTTTACAGTCCTATTTTTCTTTGCTATATTTCTTATATCGGCAAAAGCATTTTCCTTTTTATCTAGAATACTTTTAGGTATTTTTATATCCTCATTAAACATTTTATCTAGCTGATTATCAAAATTACTACTCATTCTAACACCCTCCCTTACTAAAACCATGATTTTCTGACTTCACATAATGGATCTTTAATTGTTGTCTTGCTCTGCTTAACCTTGATTTAATGGTACCTTCTTTTTCATTAAGAATTTCACTAATTTCCCTTGTATTAAACCCATTTACATAATAAAGTACAATAACTAGCTTATATTCTGGGCTCAAAACACTTAAAACCTCTTCAAAATCCAACTTACCTTCAACAATATCATCAGTACTTAAATCCGTATTACTATCAATAGCCACTTGAAAATCCTCTACATAAATAACCTTGTTGCTAGACATTACATTGTTGCAATTATTAATTAGAATTTTAATTAGCCAAGTTTTAAAAAAGCAAATATTTCTTAGTTTTTTAATATTTTTAAAACAAGCAAGAATTGTCTCTTGTATAACATCTCCAATATCAGCTTCATTTTTAAGTCTTGCTTTAGCTACTTTATACATCTGTGGCATGTATTGATTTATAACTTCAATAAAGGCCTCCTCGTCTCCCTTTTGTGCTTTTTTTATTAATAAATCCATATATTATCCTCCAAAAACTCATATACGTATATGCTTTGTACAATAATTAGACCATATAAAAACTAAAATAGTTGCATAAACTTTAATGGAATATTTCTGCTTATAATTTTGGCTAGGCTTTAATAAAATGTTGAAAAGTACAAAAAAATATTAGGTTGAATGAAAGTTCACCCTAATATTGCATTTACTATAAATTTACTGATAAGTATTGATTTATCTTTGGGCTAGATCTTCTGTTCATCCAATGGTTTTCTGCTCTTGTTGATGTATTGATAAACTTTGAATAGATGTTACAAAATCAACTTAATAATATCAGCGATTATGATGAATAAACCTAAAGTTATACATAATATTCCTACAGTCTTACTTCCCTTGCTGATACCTTCTGAACTTGTTTGTTTTGCAATCTTAATTTGATTTAAACCATTAAATAATTGAGTAAATCCCATAAATAACATGACTATATCAATACTTGCATAATTTGCAAAGAAAAGCACTCCTGAAATAATTGTTAATATGGCAAATATAATACCTATTATAGCGTATATTTTCCTATTAGCCTCCAAAATTAACACCCCTTACTTTATTATTCTTATACCCTTCATATTTCCTATAGTTCAATTTTACCATAAATTAACTTTAATTACAGAGAAATTCTTTTTTATAGTACCTATTTATAACTAACAACGGACTGATATGAAAGTTTTCTATACACTAATAAATTTCCCCATAACCTCACCATGAAAAGCTTCGTGTTGAACACCGACTTAATAATTATCTACTTAAAACTTCTTGACAAAGTTAATCTAATTAACTAAAATATAGTTAATCAGATTAATTATATTAAGGTGGTAAAATTATGGACAACTCAAATTTAAAGTTTCAAGGTGCTGAAGCTATCTCCATGTTTTGTAGATTAAATATTAATGCAAAAAGAAATCTTCCTGTTAGACCAGGTGAGATGGGGTTATTAATCCTAATTGTGAAAAATGAAAATCATATTACTCCAGTTATGGCAGCGGATTTTTTTAAAGTTAGTAAGCCAATGATAGCTACCATGGTAAAATCACTTTTAAAACAAGGTTATATTAAGAAGATCCCCTCTAAAGAGGATAAAAGAAGTTTTATAATATCTCCAGAGGAAAAAGCCGTTGAATTAGTTAATAGTACTTACGAAGAATATATTAGATTAATAGAAATGCTTCTAAAAGGTATGGGTGAAAAGAAATACATTAAGTTTATCAATTTAATGGAAGAAGCCAATGAAATATTAATGGAAGGAAAAATTTAATTATGGGAAAAATTATGGTTACAGGTGCCCTTGGAAATGTTGGAGGATATATTGCAAAATATCTTATTAGACTAGATGAAGATATTGTAGTGGCAGATATCAATAAAGAGGCTTTAGAAAATAAATTTGGCTCTAAAGTTAAGAGTGTTTACTTTGATTTCACTGACCCTTCAACCTTCAATGAGGCATTAGAAGATATAGATAGAGTTTTTATTATGCGCCCGCCGCATCTTGGAAAACCTCAAGATCTAAAACCTTTTATAGAAGCGTTAAAAAGAAAAGGTAATATTGAACTTGTAAGTTTTTTATCATTGATTGGTGTAGAGAATAACCCTGTGCCCCCACATCATAAAATTGAAAAGTATATTGAGGAGGTAGGTCTCCCCTATTGCCATATTCGACCAAGTTTTTTTATGCAGAATATTAGTGGAATACATGCTTTTGAAGTTAAATATTTTAATAGGATTGTTGTTCCTGTAGGAAGTGCTTTAACTAGCTTTATTGATGCAGAAGATATTGGAGAAATTACTGCAAAAATACTTTCTAATCCTAAAAGTCATATAAATAAGGCATATTCAATTACAGGGCCTGAAGCTATTGATTATTATGAAGTTGAAAAAATAATGACAGAAGAGCTAGGAAGAAAAATTGCCTACTCTAATCCTAAACCAAGCTTTGCATTAAAATACTGGACTAAAATTAGAGGTCTTGATGAAGAATATTCAAAGGTAATGAATATGTTGTATATGATGACAAGATTGGGCACAGCTAAAAAGGTTACTAGTGTTTTTAAAGAGGTTATGGGGAAAAACCCTCAAACATTTAGGCAGTTTGTGAGAAAAAATATTTCTGCCTGGGAAGAGTAATATTTCACACTATATAATTGTTTCTAGAGAAATTAAAGAAAAACTTTCTATTATTGAGAAATTGCTTAATAAATAGATTGCTATTCAAATTATTTACATATTAATTTTTAAGGGAAGTCATCTGACTTCCCTAATTTTGTTTTATAAAATATTGTAATGAACTTATTTATATGTTAACCAAATTTGAAAATCTGATGCTAATTCTTGTACCTCATTAATAAATCTACTGGTATGATACCCATCACAAACTGCATGGTGAACCTGAATGGATATAGGAATAAATGTTTTATTATTTTGTTCAAAATATTTACCAAGGGTAAATATAGGAGTTAAATAGGTTCCATCATCCTGTATATTAAGATTAAAGCCAGTAAAACTCACCCAAGGTATGCAAGATATAGGGAATGTATTGGTTGATTCATTGAGCTTCGGTTCAAAACTCATAATGTGCCCATAGGTTTTAATATCCTCAAGATATTTATTATAAAAACCTGAAAAACTTTCTTCATACTCTGTCCAGATACTTGAAAATGTTTTATTATCCTCATGAAAGATAGTGTAATTTGGACTCATACTATCCCAGTATCCTAAATTATTATTTTCATCAAAACAGATGCGGAATTCCTCATGGTTATTTACCACAGTTGCAATGATATAAATAAGTGTTGGGTACAGTTTAAGTTTTTTTAGTCTAATGTGATTCAGTAAATTTGTTATTTCTATATTTGCTGTCATGCTATAAGTGCATTTAACAGAATTGAAATAGTGTTCAAAATATGGTTTTCTATCCCAATGTTCAGTATCTATTAAATTAAATTTCATAATTTTAGCCTCCTAAAAATTTCGTTAACTTATTTTAGCAGGCTATCTTAATTGAGATAATCACTTTACGCCCTCCAAACCTATATATTTGTTTGTATTATAGCATATCTACTACATTGTATCAATTGCCAACCTTCACCTAAAATATAGTTTATAAATTATTTTGTAATTTGATTTCAATCACATTCAATTCCTAAAATTCTTTGTACAATTAATACATAGTCAAGCACAAAATTTAGTTCAATAGCCTTACTGGCTAAGACTTTATGAATTACAAAGAAGAATTTTTTTAGATAAATATTATGGTTGTGAGGAGGTATTATTATGAATGAAAAACGTATTGAAAAACTAACTCAAGTGCTTAAAAGGTTAAATACTGAAGGAGTTACTGAGGAGAGTAGAAAAGAAGCTCTTGATATTGTTGCTAATATAGATCCTATAGAGTTATCCATTGCAGAGCAAAGATTAATTGAAGAAGGAATGCACCCAGAGGATTTAAGACATTTGTGTGATATTCACATGGAGGTTTTAAGTGATGAGCTAGTGAAGCTTAGAAAGAAAATTCAACCTGGTCATATGCTAGATACCTTAATTGTGGAGCATGAGAAGATAAAGGAATTTTTAACTGAAGTGGAGGCTTTAAACTTTTTAATTCAAAAATTAAATAGCTATGAGGAAGGGCCAGAGTTATTTAGAGAAATGGCTGTCCTTGCAAATAATATTTTAGAGGCAGAAAAACATCATCAAAGAGAGGAAGATGTGCTATTCCCTGAACTTGAAAAAAGAAATATCACTGGCCCAACTAGAATAATGAGAATGGAACATGAAGACCTTAGAGCAAGAAAAAAGGTTCTTAGAGAAACCTCAGAATTAGCTCCTTCACTAGATTTTGCTCTATGTAAATCACTAATTGACGAAACCTCAAAGTACCTTGTGTTCCAGTTAAGAGATCATATTTATAAAGAAAATTATATTTTATATCCTACAGCTGTAGATGCAATAAAAGAAAAAGAAATCTGGAAGGAAATGAAGGAAAAGTGTGATGTTATTGGCTACTGCCCCTTCACTCCAGAAGTGTAAGCATTAAGCTAAGGATTAAAATATTAATATATAGGAAACCAAAATTAATCCAAACTTATACCTTCTTCTATCTCGGTTTCCTTAAGGCTTTTAGAAAAGAATAAATTAAAGTTTTCATAACAAAGCCTATAATAAGTTGTAACAAACACTGCCTAGGGCTACCTTTAGTCCATGGACAAAAAATATAAGGAGATGTTAACTATGTCACAATTTGCTGCACAAGTAGATGCAAGAAAATATGAACCCAAAGACAAACACGCTGTTATTTTTCAAACCTTTTTCGACTTAAAAAAAGGTGAATTTATGGAACTTATAAATGATCATGACCCAAGACCACTACACTATCAATTTTTAGCTGAACTAGATGGTCAGTTCAGTTGGGAATACCTAGAGCAAGGACCTGAGGTTTGGAGAGTTTCTATAGGTAAAATGTAATAAATTAAAGCTAAAGCTTCAACTTAAATATTATAGTGTCCTTTACAAAGGATACACTTTATATGTTGTAGCTTTAGCTTTTTCATATTTTCAATTCTTCTCTCTCCCCTTCTAAGTTATCCTTCCAAATGTCAATAAAATTTTAACTTAATCTTTTTTAGGCTAAGCTCTCAAATCCAAGGCCCTTCCCCCAAACTGAAGTAACAGGAAGCACATTTACAAAGGCGTTAGGATCTTCATTTGCTATAAACATTTTAATTAGCATTGATTCTCTAGGTGAGCATATAGTTACAATTTTTAATCTTACTAAATTCATATAGCCACCTTTTATTTCATAAGTGCTAATGCCTCTTTTTATATCACTTAGTATATAATTTGAAATGGCCTCATGATTTTCACTTATAATTTCAATTTTTACCTTCTTAGAGCTGAAACCATAAAGCACAACATCTGCTACTTTCATAAATATGAGTTGAGATATAATAGCATATAGAGCAATTTCCTTATTATATATTAATGCAGAGGATATAATTATAACTCCATCTATGCATAGTAATATTTCACTTAAACTTATAAAAGGAAATACCCTATTATGAAGTATCTTTGCTACAGTATCACTTCCACCTTGTGAAAATCCTCTTTTTAATATAAGAGCAGTTCCTATGCCACATATAATTCCAAAGTATATTGAAGCTAAAATCCTATCATTTTCTATGAAGGCAAAATTCATTTTTTCAAATGCTATTAAAATCATTGGAAAGGTAATAGATAGGGTTGCAATCTTCACAGCTTCACCTTTGCCTAGTGTGAAATATGCTGTTATTAATACAAGTATAGACAAGGAATAATAAATGTAGGAATAGCTAATCTTAATGATTTCCTCCATAATAATGGATATGCCTGTAATTCCACCAGAAATTAGCCCATTAGGCTTTAGTATTGAGGTAATTGAAAAAGCCACTAATATACAACCTATTGCAACAAAAATGAAGTCTAATACTTTGTTCTTTAAATTTAAATTCTTCATCATTACACCTTTCTTCTTTAAAATAATCACATTAACTATGATAGCTTACCAATGTATATTCTAAAAAAAATCCAGGTTAAATGTAGGTAAAAAGTGTGATGATTAAAATTCAATAAGACTCATAATAAAAAAAGTCTGTATAAACCTTAAGATTACTATAATAAATAGTTATCTTAAAGTCCCTACAGACTTTTATAATTTTGAGAAAAGTAGCATTATAAGTGGCGCCTTAGCTCTACTCTACTCCATAATACTACAATAATATTATTCTAATTCTATTATTATGTTCTTTAAATAATTGTATAGTGGAAGCTAAGTTTGAACTGTGAACTGAAGTTTGATAAATAATAATATCTGGATAATACTCTTCACATTTGCTAATGGCTTCTATGGAATTTTTAGCCACATAAACTAAGTTGATTTTCCCCTTAAACACTATACTAATTATTGAATTATAAATTATATCTAAATCTCCAATTAACATCACTCTATCCAAAGCATTCACCCGTATTTAATTGTAGCCTAAAACAAGTTTTTCTACAACACCACTGACCACAAAATCCTAGATGCCTAAGGACATAATTTATTATGAACCCTATACGGAACTTAATTTTTCAATTGCTTGGTCTTCGTCTGGTAAAAAGAATATATGCCTTCCTTTATTGCTCTCATAAATAAAGTCTCTCAAACTCTTGCTTGTATATACTGAAAAATCTCCTACAATGGCTAGTTTCACATTGTAATTAACAAACTTTTGAAGTATATCTCCTGCAAGCTTGGTACTTAAGTTAAAAAAGTCCTCGCATACTGCTGACTTATTTAAAACTACGCGATTGCAGCCAGTATCGTAAGTTGCTGTCATAATAAAGTCTAAGGCTGATTGAACATCTGATATCACTATCTCACAGCTATTTATAACTGCAATCTCAACATTTTTTTCTTTAGCTATATTTATCTTCATAAAAATCCTCCATTCACATAAATAAGTTTACTTTATAACAAAAAACAAGTGTTCCTACTATTATATCTTAATTGTAACCATAACTCCAATATGTTCAAAGGCATATATATTTTAAGGCATAGTTTTCATACTGAAAAGTAGCTAGTTTTTTTCCTTAAAGCTCTAATTACCTACTTAGATTCTTATAAGAAGTAAACATATAAAAATAATCCGCTGCATCTTTTCTTTCACTTTTATTTTCCAAAATCTCCTCCTCGAAACTCTCATCTTTTACCATATAAATAGTATAACAGACACCATTCGCAGCAGTAAACTCACCAAATAGTGGAATATACTGTTGTAAATAAAAACTATGTTTATTTATGATGTGTTATTTTCTATTGTAAAAATAGCAAAGTCATTAAGGTATTTAAAAATGCTTATCTGTATATATTCATCAATATATGATGTAAAATAGTAGTAAATCATCAACTATTCTTAAATAGTTTAAATAAAAGTTTAGGAGGTTTTATTGTGAGCAACAATTTAACGGTAACAGCAGATATGATAAATGACAAAGTGAAATTTTCTGGGGTATCACGTGATAATCATGAGATAATTATCGATTCTATTGATGGAGATGGGTATACACCACTTGAGTTATTCCTTATGAGTATGGCAACTTGCAGTGGAATGACATTGGCTTTATTACTTAGAAGGATGCATAAGGAAGTAGCTGAGTTTAAAGTAATTGCTTCTGGCGAAAGAAGGTCAACTCCTCCATCATACTTTAAAAGTATACATTTAATATTTGAGCTTGCATCAAAGGATTTACAGGCAAGTGAGATTGAAGAAACTATAAAACTCATGGAAGAATCTATGTGTCCTGTTTGGAACATGGTGAAAAATAATGTTGATATAAGCAGTGAGTATAGAATCACATGCAGAGAAAAAATAGAAAGCGTATAATTTTATAAATACTATCACCGAAATTCACCATTACTAAGAACCTTTAATAAATATTATTCCAGTTATAAATTACTTCTTTGAAAATTAAATAATACTGTAATAGCAATAGAAATTAGCTCAATGTTATAAATTTGAAATCAACATTATTAGTAGAAGTATAATTATGAAATTTAAAAAGATAAGTGCTAATAATCTTGAGTAAGTAAGAGCGTTACATATCTATAGTTATCCTATTTCATTAATGCCTAATATTAAAATTCAAGCTAAAAACCTAAGGACAGCCCCTAATCTAAAAAAGTGAATTCTTTTAAGATTAAGGGCTATGCTTAAGAAAATCAGTGTATAGAGCCAATTATTGTTCCGCTAAAATAGTAAATTTGTATTCTACTCATATATTTTATTCTCCAATTAACTTTTTACTATTATTTTTGAAGTATATACAAAGGCCCATTTTTCATTTTCCTTCATTAATATTATTTATTTTCTAATCTTAATGATGAAATAACCTTATATTTGAGAAAGCCATTGCTATATCATATTCATTACATGCCTCTATTACTATTTCATCTCTTAGAGAACCACCAGGTTGAGCAATATATTTTACACCACTTTTAACCGCTCTATCTATATTATCTCTAAATGGGAAAAATGCATCTGAACCTAAAGATACTCCAGATAAATTAGATAACCATTTGGCTCTTTCTTCCTTTGTTAATCTATTCGGTATGTCATTAAGTATTCCGCTCCAATTTTTCATTTCCTCAGCAGTAATATCTTCTCTAAGGTATTGATCTATAACATTATCCCTATCTAACTTCGAAATGCCTTCTTTGAAGGATAAGTTAAGGACATTAGGATGCTGTCTCAAATACCATACATCTGCTTTTGATGCAGCTAATCTTGTGCAATGTATTCGTGATTGTTGTCCCGCACCAACACCAATTACTTGACCATCTAAAGCAAAACAAACAGAATTAGACTGAGTATATTTTAATGTTATCATTGAAATAAGTAAGTCTCTTTTCCCATCAACTGTAATAGTTTTGTTATTTGTTACTATATTATTAAGTATGTCCTGGTTTAGTTGAATATTATTTCTCTTCTGCTCAAATGTTATACCGTAAATATCTCTCTTTTCTATCTCTTCAGGTTCATAGTTATAATCCATTTTTACAATACAGTAACTTCCTTTTTTCTTTTTCATTAGTAGCGCCAAGGCTTCATCTGTATATCCTGGAGCAATTATACCATCTGAAACAGATTTGCTTAAAATTACTGCAGTAGGCAAATCTACAATATCACTAATAGCCACCCAATCACCAAAAGATGACATTCTATCTGCACCCCTAGCTCTTGCATATGCAGAAGCCACAGGAGATAGTTCTATATCCTGCACAAAATATGCCTTTTTTAATACATCGCTTAAAGGCAGCCCTATTGCAGCACCTGCAGGACTTACATGTTTAAAAGATGCTGCTGCCGGTAATCCTAATGTTTGTTTTAATTCTTTAACCAACTGCCATGAATTAAAGGCATCCATAAAATTAATATAACCTGGATTGCCATTAAGCATTTCAAATGGTAATGCCTTATCTTTAATATAAACTCTTGCTGGTTTTTGATTAGGATTGCATCCATATTTTAATATAACCTCTGATTTTCTCATAAACCTAACCTCCAAAATAATTTAATATAAAAAACCGCCTGGATAAAATTATATTTACCCAGGCGGTCGATATTTTTCTAAATCATGCTCCCTATGGTAAACTCCATTTCCGCCAGTTACATGATTATATTATTTATTTTAGTTAAATTATAGAATATATTCATATTTATGTCAAACTCTATATTCAAATGAATTTTACGGTATTTTTTATATTTTAGTACAAAAACTGCCCATAAAAAAATTTTTCAATATTTTTATGAAAGGTTGTAACAAAATGCTATTATGATAGTCTTATATATGAAAGGCGGTGAAATTGTGACGGAATTTGAAGAAATATACTCCAGATATTTTAAGGATGTATATAGATATGTATTGTGTCTTTCAAAAAATGAAAGTATTGCAGAAGAAATAACTCAAGAAACATTTTTCAAAGCGTTAAAAAGTTTTAATAGTTTCAAGGGTGATTGTAAGATTAGTGTTTGGCTTTGTCAAATTGCTAAAAACTCATATTTCTCATATTTAAAGAAAGAAAAAACTAGTTGTGAAAGTGTTGAGGAACTAAATCAGGTTTTTGATACTGATCTTGAAAAAATATTTATTGGCGATGAAAATGCATTTGAAATTCATAAATTAATCCATAATTTAGAAGAACCATATAAAGAAGTGTTTACTTTGCGTTTTCTTGGAGATTTATCGTTTTTAAAAATTGCTGAATTATTTGGGAAAACAGAGAGTTGGGCAAGAGTCACTTATCATCGTGCAAGAACAAAATTAAAGGAGAAGTTGATATGAAGTTATCATGTGAGGTCATTAAAGATTTATTACCATTGTATTACGATAAAGTTTGCAGTAAAGAAAGCTCTTCCTTGATAGAAGAACATTTAGCTGAATGTCCACAATGCATGGATGAATTTGAAAAGCTTAAAATAAATTTAGAGAATCCAACTATTTCAGATGTGGAGGTAAAATTAATGAAGAATATTTCAACAAAATGGGAAAAGGATAAGAAATCATCATTTGCAAAAGGTTCCATGTTGGTGTCAGCATTGGCAGCTATAATTTGTTTTGTTGCCTATAATATTATTGGGGCAGAAGTATTACCAGATGGTACATTAGTTGAACCCTTCGCATTAATACCTATTGGATATATATTTCTTCTCATGTTTATTATTTCATTGATATGGAACTTTGTAATTTCAAAGAAGCACAAGATTCATACTAAGTAAAACAGTATATCCTGCATTTCTAATTACCATATAGCTTTTTATATAAAAGCTACATAAATAGGATATATACCCTTTCTGCAACTTCCTTGTATTATTTACCAATAACAAATTAAATTCAAAACCTATGCTAAATCGAAATTATAGCATAGGTTTTTTGGTTTCATATAAACATCACTTTATTACAAGAACCCACTTACCATTAAATATATAAGAATCCATAAAAGCCTACAAAAGCTTATTTTATATCAATATATTATAAAGGGGATGCATTATTAAAGAAAATAACCTTCTTATTCTATCTTGTTTTAAACTTACTTAGTTCCTCATTTAAAGTTTCTGATAAGTTTTGAAGTCCCATAACATAGTTATTAAATTCTTCCATAGTGGCATTTATTTCTTCAGTTGATGCTGATACTTCTTCTGAAGAAGCAGCTGTTTCTTCTGCTACAGAGGAGATATTTTGTATTTGACTTACGACTTCTTCTTTTTCAGTGTTAATATTTAAAACTTTTTCTTTTATGTTTTCAACTTTTTCAATTAACTTGCTTATAGAACCATAAATATCATTGAATATTACATTTGTATCTTCTACTGTTTTATCCTGTTCTATAACAATATTTTGAGCTAGTCCCATAGCTTCTACTGCGATGCTTGACTTATTTTGAATAGCTTCAACAATTCTCTTTATTTCTTCTGTAGAGTTCTTTGATTGCTCTGCTAGCTTTCTTATTTCATCAGCAACTATAGCAAAGCCTCTACCAGCTTCTCCTGCTCTTGCAGCCTCAATAGAAGCATTAAGAGATAATAGGTTTGTCTGTTCAGTTATTTGTGTAATAGTTTGTGAAATTTTACTAATCTCTTCAGTACTTTTGCTCATATCTTCAACTATTTCAGCTACAGACTGAGTTGTTTCTTTAGTTTCTTCAGATTTATCCATAAGTAGTTTAACCATTTTTAAACCCTTATTGCTTAAATCTTTAGTATTTAAAGATACTTCATCTATTTCCTTAGTTGAGGTTTCAATGCTACCTATTCCATCTACTAACTTGTCCATTTCATCCGATGCATCCTGTGTGCTTGAAGCCTGCTGAACTGATCCATGAGATATTTCCTCTATTGCTCTTGATACTTCTGCCACAGAAGCTGTAGTTTCTTCTGTCATTGCAGATAAGTTAGTTGCAGTATCCACAACTGTTTGTGAGGATTTTTCAACATTCCTTAAGATCTGTGATATATTTTCTATCATAAGATTAAAGTTTTTTGCTAAAACTCCAATTTCATCCTTTGATTTAACCTGAACAACTTCTGTTAAATCCCCCTTGGAAGCTTTAGTCATAACATCTTTTATCTTATTTAAACTTACAGTTATTGATCTGGTTACTAGAATTGATATACCTATTGCTATAATAGTAGTAATTATTAGTACTATTATAATAGTCATTAAGATTGTTTTTGCATCCTTATTTAATTCATGGGCATCCATAGTTCCTAGTACAGTCCATCCTGTAACAGGGCTATTTGTATATACAGCAAATTTATCTTCTCCACCCTCTTCGTAGGTGTTAAAGCCTTCTTTCTTTTCCGCAACTGTGTTCCAAATTTGAAGCTTAGAAAAGGTATCAGTACCAATTAACTTTTCATCGGGATGAGTTAAAAGCAACCCATTTTTATCAAGAAGTATGGCATAACCTTCTTCTCCAACCTTAATTTCTGCTATGCTTTTTGCTAGTGTAGTGAAGTTTATATCCATAGCAACTACACCAACTACTTCTCCATTTTTTTCTACTGCCTTTGAAATGGATACTGTAGTTTTTCCAGTGGTTGCATCTGTATAAGGGTCGCTAAACACAACTTTTCCCTTATTTTGAGCTGCATCCTTATACCAAGGTCTTGAAGTTGGATCATAGTCAGACCCCATATCGTCAGCAGGGTATAAATAAAAACTTTTCCCAACTGTCCCCATGTATATTGATTCTATATTTGAGTTAGTCTCTTGCATACCTTTAAGACTATCCATTAGATAGGGTGAAAACTCAGGATTGCTATGTATGTTAATAAAATTATAGTTATTTGCAAGCATGGTCACATTATTCCCCATGGAGATTAGCTCTTTATCAATTCCCCTATTTGCTTCCTTTAATAGTTGTGCACTTGAAGTCTCTAATTTTTCAACTATTATTGACTTGGACTCAAAATAAGCTACTGCTCCAAGAACAACCAGTGGAATAATGCATATACTTAATAAACTTACTAATAACTTTGTTTTGATACTTTTAAAATTAAAACCTACCTTTATTTTACTCATGTAAAACTATACCTCCTTTTGATTTCTTAATAAAATTAAATTAAATTCAAAATTATTAAAAATTATTTATTAATTTTACCTTTATTTATATTTTCGTTATTTTATTCTTTAACTTTATACCATTTTTATTTTATTTCGACATGTTTTTGATATTTTTTCACCACATTTCGACATTCAACTGTGAATTATATTTTGTTTATGTTATTTATGTTATTTTAATCTCACGTTTTTATCCATAATAATTTTATTTTGGATTTAGTTCACCAGTTTTCTATCTTTTTCTTTTACCTTTTCTAAGTTTAATTCCGTTGTTTTTGCATCAAATTCTAACCTCATTACTTTGCCTTAGTTATACATATATTACTCTGATATGACGAAAATTATTGACTTTTAAAGAAGCTTAATGAAGTAATTATTATAAAAAAAGGTTACCCTAATAAATTTAGGATAACCTGATGAATTTTATAATCTAATGGGTTTCACTTTAAAATTTCTTTCTACTTTAACAAGAAGTTCACTAGACATCGGTATTATTAGATAACTTTGTTAAGAAAGTTATCTAATAATTTTCCCCCTAGGTCTATATGCAATCCAGAAGGTGTGAGACTCCTCTTAACTTACCTCTTTCCATAAAAATTTATAGAACTAGATATAATAAGTAACTATAAATAGAGCTAATCACAATGAAGGTCAGTAATATTGGTATAGTCTTTTTTATTAAATCTATAAATGAGGTGCCATAGTGCTCTACTACTATTGCTAAACAAATGTGAGTCGGTGAAATCTGCATAGCAATATAGGTTGTACACATGATTAGTATCATTAATGCTAGTCCACCATTTGGGATAGTAGCATATGCTAAAGGTACAGCAATAGCTATCATACCTTGACCACCTGCCACTAAAGTGCCAAAGAAAAATAAAAGCATAAAAATAATTACTGGTGGAATTGGTAGTGATGAAAAGTACCCAGGTAATCTTTGAATAACTCCTGTAAATGTCAAAATTTCTTTAAACATCATTATTACAATAGTAGTTAATATTAGTTTACATTCTATTGCCGACTCAAATATTGGCTTTATCTCTTCAAAGCTAAATTTATTTAGAAGAAATGAAAGTATTATAATAGGTACAACTGCATAATGAACAGGAGTTTTAAACACTAAGATAATTGCAATGGTGAGCACAATTGGCCATAAGCTAATTATTAGGTTTTTCATATCTTTACCTTTGTTAGTTGATTCTTTCAGTTCAATATCTTTGGGAATTTTTTTAACATACATAAAATACCCTAATAAAAATAATACAACCACCATAGGTAGCATTGCTATTACGAAAGCTGTCATATCTACGCCCGAAAGATTTAATGCTAATAATATGGTGGAATAGGTGGGTAAAAAGGCTTCTGAAATATGCCTAAAATAGCTAGTAATAAAAGTTTTTTCCTCCTTGCTTATATAGTCTCCACCAGCATTGTCAACTATAGGAGAAGCTATTAGCACTGCACCAGCAGATGGTAATAAGCCAATTATAAATGGAGCAACCATTGCATTTATTCGTCTGTTGTTAAATAAATTGCTTAAGGATTTTTCTGCTAGCAATAAATGATTTCTTTTTTCCATCATTCTTTGAAGAAAGGTAATTGTATAAAAGGCCAAAACCAGATTAATTGTATCTAAGCTAAAAGCTCCATGTTTCATCAGTTTAATAGCTTGTAACGGATTTATTCCATATAAGAAAATTGTACCTAATATACCAGCAGATATTGATATATATAGAGGTTTTTTTAGCTTTATTACTATAACTATACAAGAGAATATTAATATTAGTTTGATAATGTCCACAGTAGTCCTCCTTTAAATTTCTAAAGTCATTATTGAGCTATATTTTTAACTAAGCTACTAACTCTTTTATCCACAGAACACCATTAGTATTTTACCTATTTAAAAGATGAAATTTATGTAAAGTTATTATTTCCAAGGCTGAAAATTTATTGTTAAAACTATTATAGGTAGTGTTATTCATTGTTATAATCACACTTCTGGCATTGAGTCATTATATGCTCACTGTCATTTTTATGATAAGCTCCAGACCATTTACAAATACTTTGTAAAATTGGCACAACAGATTTCCCTTTCTTCGTTAATGAATACTCTACCTTAGGAGGAATTTCATCATATTGTTCCCTTCTTACTATGTTATCTGAAATTAACTTCTTTAAAGTGGCTGCTAATACTGCATCTGTTATATCTGTCATTTCATTGCGAATTTCGCTATAGCGCAAAATTTGTTTTTCAGCTAGCACACATATAATACGTGAATTCCACTTGCCGCCAAATATATCCAATCCATACTCTAAAGGACATCTAATTTCTTTTTCTAATTTTGGCTTATACATCTGACATTCCTCCAATACTCCTGATACATAAATTATAACCTTTGTTACTATCCATGAACAAGTTACTATGAAATTTATTAGTTACTCATTAATTTTACCTATATCTTGTTGATAGCTCCACATATGAAGCTAACAGAAGGTCCTCCTAATTGAAAAAACAAATTAGCATTCTTAATTTTTTCTAGCATTTATCTTATCTTAAGAATATTATTAAGATATGTATTAAGAATATTTTATTTAAACGATATAATAAAATGTAAATACATATAAATTTAGATATTGGAGGGTGAATCATTTGAAAAAGGCTCGGAAAATTACATCACAAGGTAAGCTTAGACTAATTTCTGTCTTTTGCCTACTCACTCTTATTTTTACTATACTTTTGTCTAGATTATTTTATATAATGATAAATAAATCTAAAACCTATAAAGCTATGGCACAATCACAGTGGACAAACCAAATGAAGATATCTCCTCGAAGGGGTAATATCTTGGATAGAAATGGTAACAAACTTGCAGTAACAGTTGATGAATACAGAATAGATCTAGATCTTGTTACCTTAAATCAGACTCTTAAAGATAAGAACATTACAATAAGTGAATTAGCTTCAACACTTTCAAACATCTTAGGTATGAAACCAGAAGATATTAGTGGAATATTTGATAAAAAACTTGATAACGGTGACCCTATTACCTCGGCAATTTTAAAACGAAGTGTAGAAAAATCCCATGCTGATGAAATTAAATCACTTGATTTAAGAGGCATCATAATATCTCCAGAACTTGAAAGATACTACCCCAACAATAATTTATTATCTCAAGTTATAGGTCATACTGATTATGATGGGAAGGGTATTACTGGGGTTGAATTTAACTATGGTAAAGAACTTGAGGGCATCTCAGGCCTTAAGGGCTTTGAGGCAGATATTGCTGGAAATCAACTGCCCTATGATTCTTTTAATGTAAATGCAATTCATGGTGAGGATATTATTCTGACAATTGATCAAAACATACAACTAATGGCTGAAAAAGCTGCTGAAAAAGCACTTAAGGATAATAAAGCTAAATCAGTTTCTATAACAATAATGGACCCTAACAATGGAGAAGTGCTAGCCATGACAAATAAACCAGATTATAATTTAAATTCCCCTTGGGAGGTTGGCACTACTTCAGAGGAAATTCAAAATGCTTGGAAAAACAATGCAATACAAAGTGCCTTTGAACCTGGCTCCATCTTTAAAGCAATAACTGCTGCTGCCGCATTAGAAAACAACTTAGTTGATGAAAATTATAGATTTACTTGTAATGGAAGTCTTAAAGTTGGAGACAAAACAATATATTGCTGGCAAAGAAATGGACATGGTGAAGAAAACCTGGTTGATATTTTAAAGAATTCCTGTAATGTTGGCTTTATGGAGCTTGGTGAAAAAATAGGTAAAGAAAAATTGCTAGACTTTGTAAAAAAAATGGGGTTTGGTGTAAAGACAGGCATTGACTTACCTGGTGAATCTACTGGAATTCTTTCGCAAAGTAGTTCTATAGGACCTGTGGAACTTGCTACCATGTCTTTCGGACAAGGAGTAGCTGTTACTCAAGTTCAATATTTAGCCGCTTTTAATGCCATTGCAAATGGTGGGACCTTGATAACTCCTCATATAATGAAAGATGTTGTACATTATGAAGGCGACACAAAAGTGATAGATAAGAAATTTGATCAGTCTAATGAAAAAAAGGTTATAAGCGATAATACCTCCACTAAATTAAGATTCGCCCTTGAAAAAGTTGTAACTGATGGAGTAGGAAAACCTGCTTTTGTTGAAGGGCTTCGTATTGGTGGAAAGACCGGTACAGCTCAAAAATCCAATTCATCTACAGGTCAGTATGAATCCGAAAAGTATATAACCTCTTTCGCTGGCATGGCTCCTGTGGATAATCCTAAAATAACAATGCTAATAACTATAAATGAACCTGATCCATCAAAATACTATGCTGCACAAACAGCAGCACCTGTCGGTAAAACTTTATTTACCGACATTATGAATTATTTAAACACTAAGGCCCCATAGTATATGGAAACCACTTCAACTTCAGAAACCTTCTTAGAAACACAAAAAGGATTACCATAAACTTGGTAATCCTTTTATTATAATTAATTACTTCCTACTGAAATTCTACTGACCCGCCTGCTTGTTTAATAGCACTTACTATGCCCGCTAAATTTAAACCATTATTTCCACCTAATAAAGGAATTCTTACTATTAGACATATTCCACCTGGGGATGTTACTTCTAAAAGATTTAATAAGTTAATTGTAGTTCCTGCTGGAATATTAATTCTTAATATTGTCCCTGGTAATTGTGGGCAATTATTTTGTGGATATTTATCTTCATGATTCTTATTACAATTCTTATTATAAGTGTTAGGAGTTATATAATCCTCAAACATTTAAATCACCTCGTATTATTTTCTGTATTATATCCTATTCATAAACATGGACAAGTGTTACAGTTTTTTATATAATTTTCTTACCTTGGCCATTGTCACTATGAATCCTAGAGATGAATAATGCAATATTAGGGCTTAATATTCCTTGTATATTCCTTAATAACTTAATATTATATTATAAAGATTTTATAAATTTAATCGATATTATAATTTGATTATCTCACAAAAATGCTTTCTTAAAAGCCACCGAAAATTATTTGTGCTACTTACATTAATAAAGGCCCTTCAAATTACATAGTGGAATTTAGGTGTGTTTTATTGTGACTTAATCATAATTTATATTATTCATAAGCAAGATTTTAAGAAAGAAGGGATTAAATGATTAAAAATTTAAGAATGCGTCTCAAAATATTAACATTATCAGTAACAGCCCTAATTATAATTTTAGTGGTTGCTGGCGTAGGCTTCCTAAATATTCAGGATACCAATAGTGACTTAGCTTCCCTGTATGATAATAATCTATTACCTGTGCAATATCTTAATGATAATAGAAACCAGGCCAGAGCCATTGAAGCTGATATTTATGCCACAATTTTAAATGTTGGTAATAAAGATAAGCAGCAAGAAAAAGTAAATGATATAGAAAAAAGAAGTAAAAGTTTCGATGATAATTTTAGTAAATACAAAAAACTAGATCTAGATAAATTCGAAACTGATTTAATTCCAGTACTTGAGGAAAACTTAAAAAAGTATAGAGAAGGTAGAGATGAAGTTATAAAACTAGCTTTAGAGGGAAAACAAAGTGAATCAGCTACGAAGTTCGCTTCCACTCAAATTCACCTTGATGCCTTTCAAAAGAACTTAAAAGATTTAGCAGATTATAACATAAGTGATGCTGAAAAAGTAAAAATTCACAATGATGAAGGTGCCAAAGCACTTACGAGATTTTACATAATTTTAATACTACTTTCAACAATTATAGGAGTTGTTATGTCACGTATTGTTTCAACCAGTATTGTAAAGCCCCTACTGACTATAAAAGACTTTGCAAACAGACTTAAAAACTCTGACTTTACAACTCCTATTGACCTAGCAAGAAAAGATGAGCTTGGGCAAATTGCAGCGGCTCTTAATGAAGCCCAAAGTCAAATTGGTTCCCTTATAGGTGAAGTTCAAGCTTCTGTTAATGATTTAAGCTCCGAAAGTGAAGAACTCTCCGCGACAGTAGAAGAGATTACCGCAAAACTTGAGGAAATAAATATAACCACAGAACAAATTGCCTCCTCAGCACAAGATGCTAGTGCTGGAGCTGAAGAAATCGCAGCTTCTACAGAAGAGGTGGATGCAAGTATTCAAGAACTTTCCTCTCAAGCACTAGAAGGAAGTAATAAGGCAGATAGTATTAAACGTAATGCTACTACAGTGAAAAAAGAAAGCAATGATGCCTTTGAAAAAATGCAAGCAATTCAATTAGAAAAGGAAAAAAACATTCGTGAAGCTCTTAAAAAAGCTGAAGTGGTAGAAAACATAAAGATGATGGCAGATGCAATTTCTAGCATTTCAGAACAAACTAATCTTCTTGCACTAAATGCAGCTATTGAAGCAGCAAGGGCTGGGGAGCAAGGAAGAGGCTTTGCAGTGGTGGCTGAAGAAGTTAGAAAGCTTGCAGAACAATCCTCTCAAGCTGTAGTTAAAATTCAGGAAACAATAACTGAAGTAAGAGAAGCCTTTTCTGATTTAAAAGAAAACAGTAATGAAATCTTAGGCTTTTTAAATAAAGATATTTCAGAGCAATTTAAAAAGTTCCTTGAAGTGAGCAAGGACTATTATGATAGCGCAGATTTCTACGCTAAGATTTCAGAAAACATAGCTTCCATGTCTGAAGAAATCACAGCAACTGTTGATCAAGTTAATGGTGCTATACAAGACATGGCCTTACAAGCTCAAAATACTAGTGAGAGTTCTGAAGGTATAAAAGATGGAGTTAACGAGACTGCTATGGGCATGAATCAAGTTTCTGTGGCCGCTCAACATCAAGCTGCAATGGCAGAAAAACTAAGCGAATTAGTTTCAACCTTTAAAATATAATCTTATAATCATAAAAAACACATATTTATATCACCTTATATTGATATAAATATGCGTTGGTACAAATAGATATAGATATAAATAAGTATTGATATCTATATCTATTTTTTTATTCTTATCTTCTTAAGAAGATATAGTGTTTAAGCCACTTTCAGAGTTTTTCCGAAAAAACTCACCTGAAAACTCTATAAAGAATGATCCTAAAATCCATCTTTGGATACTAGTCATTTGAAAACCTAAGTTAAAAGTTACTTGCCCTTTTTATGACACCACTGCCCACAAAACTCTGCTTTTTTACTACATAATACTTCAGTTGAACTACATTTGGGGCAAAGTTCCTTGTCTTGCTGAAAGTTAATATCATATACCTCACCACAATCCATGCACTTAAACTTACAGTGATTTGTAGTGTAGTTTCCGCCTTCAATTCTTATAGCTTTTCCTTCTGTTAAGGCTATAGCTACCTTTTTTCTGGCACTATCAATTATATTTTGAAAGGTTTGTCGTGATACTTGCATTCTTTCTGCGCACTCTTCTTGGTTTAATTCTTCTATATCCTTAAGCCTCATAGCTTCTAATTCTTCAACTTTTAGCATAACTTCTTCAATTTCACATTTTGGTTTTCCAAAAGGTACAAAGTAGTTACTTTCTGGGAAAAACTCTACTCTTCTAAACTTCACTGGTCTTGCCATTATTATCCTCCCAACATTTTCTTAATGACTATATGAATACTGTAGGGCATTGATTTATACGTTACCTATATTACTAACTTCAATGCTTTATTGTGAAGAATAAAATATTCTTTCACCTTAGAACCCTATTTCTATAGTTCAAAGTCATTTTTAAAATTTATCTTTATTATACTACCAAACTAAATATATTTGTACGTCTACTACTAAGTTTTCTTCTATCTTCCTCTTCATAATAGATAATGGATATATTATTTTATATCTACTACCCTGATTATCTATAAATAAAAAAATAATTGCATATTTGACATACTTTTAAAAGAGGTTTATTATAATTATATTAGGCATATGCCAATAACTTTTTTTGTATTTTGGTTTATTAATTTTATTGGAGGTTATATTATGAAAATTGCATTACCATCTCGTAATAATTCTATTGATAGTCACTTTGGACATTGTGAGTATTTCACAGTTTTTACCGTTGACACTAATACTAAAGAAATCCTTTCTTCTGAACAAGTAGCTTCTCCAGCAGGCTGTGGCTGTAAGTCAAATATCGCTTCAGTTCTTGTTGATATGGGAGTTAAGGTTATGCTTGCGGGAAACATGGGAGACGGAGCTGTAAGAGTACTTAATAATGTAGGAATTCAGGTATTACGTGGCTGCTCAGGAGATGTAAAGGCTGTAGCTTCTAACTGGCTTCAAGGTGCTGTTGTAGATTCAGGAGACTCTTGTCATGCCCACGACCACGAATGTCATAACCATTAAAAATAATACTAATTATTTTAACTAAACAAAACCACTATATGAATTTTAGATAATTATATAGTGGTTTCTATTTTTTTTGAAGGCTGATATAATGTGTTTAGAATATTTATAAAGGAGTTATTATATGCGATTTTATTTAGCACCCTTGGAAGGAATTACAGGCTTCATATATAGAAATTCTTACAAAAAGATTTTTAACAATATTGATAAATACTTTACGCCTTTTATTGTACCTAATACTAGTAAGAATCTTAAAACTAGAGAATTAAGGGATATATTACCTGAAAATAATAAAGAGATTAACATAGTACCTCAAATACTAACCAATAATTCGGAAGGTTTTATTACTACTGCTAGAAAATTAAAGGAGTTAGGTTATAGTGAAGTTAATTTAAATTTAGGTTGTCCTTCTGGCACAGTAGTTGCCAAAAATAGAGGTTCAGGGTTTCTAGCAAAGCCAGAAGAGCTTGATATGTTTTTAGAGGAAATATTTAAAATGGAGGATATGAAGATTTCTATAAAAACTAGAATAGGAAAAGATAGTCCTGAGGAATTTTATGAACTTATAAAAATTTATAACAAATATCCTATGGAAGAATTAATTATCCATCCTAGAACCCGACAAGATTTTTATGGAAACAAACCTAATTTAGAAGTCTTTAAAGATGCCTTAGCTTTAAGTACTAACCCCATATGTTATAACGGTGATATTTTTACTGCTGATGACTATGATAAATTAACAAGTGCTTTTCCTGAATTAAATACAGTAATGTTAGGAAGAGGTATCCTAGCTAATCCTGGATTAATTGATTTAATAAAAACCAACACTAAATTAGACAAAAAAGTATTAAAAGACTTTCATGATGAGGTTTTAAATAGTTACGTAGCATTGTTTAAGGATGATAATATTGCCATCCTTAGGATGAAAGAACTATGGAGTTATTTGATTTACATATTTTCTGATAACAAGAAGTATGGTAAGAAAATTAAGAAGTCTCAAAACTTGAATGATTATAAAGCAGCTGTGTTTACTTTGTTTTCAGAGCAAGAAATCATTGAAGGAGCTGGATTATTTCATAGTGAACTTTAAGGCAAGCTACCTTTACAATTAAGTATTAAACTAAATTTTGATATACCCAAGTCCCGTTTTGTATCTAGATTCCATATTGGACTAAAACACAAGGACCCACTCTAAAGAATAATTATAAACCTGGTACTTACGAATTAATAATGTAATTCAAAAGAATTTTGAGTTTTAGGTACTTCACATTTTTTAGATAACTAAAGGACTCATATGAAATTAACAAAAAACAGCTTACTTATTACAAAGAATAAGTAAGCTGTTTAAATCTTTTTGTGCCTTATTATATTATTTTATTATAGATATTAACTTCTTTATCTCTCGCCAAAAGCTTTCCTATCCTAGGCACAATTCTTGTAAAATGTTCTGTTTTAAAGTGCTTCTCTAAAAAATCTCTATCTTCCCACTCTTCAATCATTGTAAGAATTGTAGGGTTTTGTGTATCTTGACACAATTCATACTTAATACAACCTTCTTCTTTTCTAGTTTTTTCTACTAGCTCTTTGTATAATTCAATAGCCTCATTAATTTTATCCTCTTGAATAAAATTTTTCGCAACGACTTTTACCATTTGTATCCCACCCTTTTTTGTTATTCTTTCACAATTATCATTTATTTTCTAAATTTCAATAGAACTATCCCACTATTAGAGTTCACCTCTAAGGGCTAATAACCCTTTGTTACTGAACTCACCTTAGCAGAGCTTATATAAAATAATTATAAATATTACCTTAATTAATAGCAAGTACGCACTATTTTGTATTGTAGTATATAAAAATATACTATTCAAATTAGGAGCTTCCAAAGTGAAATTGCATTTTTTTAACTTCCAAAGTGATATGTATTTAAATCATTACTAAATATCCTATGGAAAATAGGAGTAATTTATAAGTTAAGTGTGGTCTTCAGTTTCCCCTAGATAATAAATCTATACATTTTTGAATTAGTTGTCCCTTTTTCTGTGCTAGGAATAGAATATATTAAGAAAGCTTAGAGGTGAATCCAGTGAAAAAGAAGAAAGAGATTTCCTTATTTTTAAAGAAGACAGTAATGACTTTAGTGGTTACCCTTTCAATTTCTATTATTGGTTATACAATACAATATTATAGGGATATAAGTTTAAGTAAAAATAATATTATTAACAGTTTATATACAGATGGTAAAAAACTAAAAGATACTATTGAGAAGGATTTTATAAATAGACTTTTTTATGAATTGAAAATATATTCCAGTTTTGATGGACTAAAGGAACTGGATAAAGATAAAATAAGCAAATTTTTAACCTTCGTTAATGCTAATAATGAAAGATATGTAAATATGGCTGTAATATCCACAAGTAGAGAAATTGTTTATGGCTATTTGCCACAGGAAAAACAAAAAACTATTTACTCCATTATAGATAATGTGGTAGCAAATGGCATGCAATCTATCAATTTAAGTAAAAGTACAGATAAGTATCATTTAGATGTATTTATTCCCATAGAAAATGGAAGTAACACTGTAGGGATAATGTTCTTTGAGATAAGTACCCAAGAAATAGATGAAATTACTGCCAGTATAAGAGATAAAGACGGAGTTGAAGCTTATGTAGTCGATAAAAATGGTGTTTTTATAACCTCTTCTAGATTTTCACAGGATGTAATTGCAAAAGAAAAAATCGATATTAAGAGAGTTAAACTTAACATTGATTATGCAAAGGACATCCCTTATAAAGACTATAGAGGTGAAAAAGTTTATGGAAGATATTTTCCGCTTAACTTTGATGGGTGTACTTTAATTATAGAGGCTGACGAATCCCCAACAGTAATAAACTCTGTGGCTAAAAAGACCTTACCCCAAATAATAGTTGTACTTCAGGGAACTGGGATAGTTTTGTTACAGCTACTTTTTAAAAATAAGTTCGGCATCGAAGTAGAAGGTACTTCCATGGAAGAAATATTAGTGAAGTTTAAAAAAGGTGAAGTACCTTTGGAAGATATTAATAAAATGATTGATAAAATTAATAAAAACAATAATCCTCAAAGTTAATGAGGAGGTGAATTAAATGACATGTTTTAAAAAGTTCTTTAAGAGAAAATTCAAGAAAAATACTTTGTTATTTACTGTGGTAACCTTAACAAATATATTATTATTTACAATAATTTATATTATTAGTAATGGACCCATGGTGGCTTCAGCAGTAAGAAATTTATCCTTACGCACAAGTCAGCAAGCAAACTATGTTAATTATTTGAATTCAAACTTACTCCATGATTTAAAGCTTTATACTAGAAGTGATGCAATGAAAAATCTTGATTTCCATGGAATAACAGAGCTTTCAACCCTTATATTGTCTGATAGTGAAGTTTTCAATAGTTTAATAGTGATAGATGATAAGAATACAATTGTCTATGGATATACAGATAATTTTAAAGAATTAGTTAACGGAGAGGCTGTAAGACTTGCCCAACAAGGTGTTGTTGGGGCCTCAGATATGATCAAAGATGGAAACAACCATTTTATAGATATTGCGGCACCTATTTATGATGATAATAAAAATATAAGAGGAGTTCTGGTCCTTAGATTACTTCGAGATAACGTGAAAGTATTCTTAAATGGAGATAGGCTAGATGAGGATATGGAAGCTTTTATTGTTGATGAAGAAGGTGTTATGTTAACTCCTTCTAAATATATCAGTGATGCTGTTGGAAAAACTAAAGTTAACATGGAAAAAATGAAGCTAAGTATTGATTATAATGCTGAAATCACCTATTTCAATTATCGTAATCAAGAAGTCTATGGCTCCTATTATGAGATACCTGATACGGGGTGGACCATATTTTTAGAGAAAGAAGCTAAAAGTGCAAATGAACTGAAGAATAAAATAATAAATTTATTTTTTATAAATATGATTGTAGAAATTTTTGTGATAGTTATAGTTGAAAAACTCTATTTATCTTATTCAACTTGGTATGACAACAAGGAAACCCGTAAGAAAAAAAGATGTTAAAATAGTGTCTATAGGAAACTAAGGTCACTTGTATTTTCTCCCTACTTTTGTTCCCTTAAAACTCTTAGGTGATGAATTTCATTAATCATGAATATAATAAGATTTCCACCTAGTAACCCTATAGTTAATAGGGTTACTTTAGCTTTAATCAACTCTTTTAGCAGTAAGTTGATTATTGTCTTTTGTTACCTCCAAGGTTCCAAGAAGGCTTTTATAATTGCTATTAACAACAAATTTCACCCCTTGTGTTTCTACAACTAAATCATTTTCTTTTTGTTCATCCAGAACAACTGCAAACTTGCTACCACTTCAACACATACCTGCTACTACAAATCTTACAGCAGTTTTGTTTAGCTTTTTTAAAAGCTTTGTAATATCCTCAAGGACAGTTGGAGATACTACCACATTAAAATTAGATCTTATCTCTTGTTCTAATTCTTTATTTTTCTTTAAAAATGAAAACATCCCTATAACTTACCTCCTACTTCGATGAAATTTATATTATGTATTTCTATAGTGAAACTCTTATTAAATAATCTTAGAGCTTATTTAAGATCAATGAAGTTCATCTTGAATTAGTTAAATTTTCACCACCAAAGCCTGTATTAACTTTATAGTTAAAAATTCAACTAATTTTACTTTCATTATAATAAAGTAATATGAAGATTTTATGTAATATAAATCCTTCTCTTTAGACATATTTATTAGAATTATACTAACTTTGTCCAATATAAGGAAGCTATTTCTTAGAAACACTAGTTAAAATGCTAAAGTGATTTTTCTTTAGGCCTCCAAAGTTATGTACCCTACACTTTACTCCTCGCTTAATTCTCTTAAGGCTTTTTTAATAAATATATATATATATATGGTTACTGGAGGATCAGTAAAATGCAAAATTTAAAAACACTAGATTTTAGTAAAGCTCTCCCCCTTTGAGAATTCTTTTTAAACCCAGTGTTTTTAAAATACCTCTACCTATAATTTATTCTTTTCAGTATTTCCTTGGGTATACTAACAAACACCCCCGTGTCTGACTCCTTACTAGAATTATCTATAGCTTTTTCACAGGAAGCTTCCTTACCGCAAGCAACTACTTTGTTTTTATTAGGTATATTAAACTTAATTTTTTTTAGATTTTCAAATATCTTAGGTATGTTTAACTTTCCATATCCGCTTTCAGGATTAGGATAACTTACTCCTTCATCCTTCGAAGTTGCACCTATGATATAATTTCTGATGCTTTGAGCATAAAGGTTTGGATTATTACCATCCACTATCCCCCACTGAAGCATTAAAGCTACTGTGCCAGCCAATATAGCCCCTGCTACACCTGATCCACATCCTACTATAAGCTTATTTTCAAGGCCTGTAGTAAGAATTCTATAGGATGCAGTAATTACATCTGGTTTTATTCGCCCATCTCTGGTGAAGCCTTTTCCTGATTCTTCTATTAACTCTCCTGTATCTTGATTATAAAAACCAGTACTTATCATATTTCTAGCGGTAGAAGGTGTAACTACAGTAATAAAGGGATCTGGTCTTAAAAACCTAGTTTCCTTCTGCAAAAGGTTCTTTTGAGTCATCCAGGCATCATATCTACCATTAAGAAGTTGATCAGCCTTAAGAGTTATTTTCCATACGCCTGGTGTTAATCCCCTAATTAAAAATTCCAAATTATTATCAGGAACTACCTTCTCTTCTGAATAGTTTTGAATGGTTATAGTTGAGGAACTAAGGTTAAAAGTAATGCTTCCTCCTTGATTAGCAGGTGTTTCAATTTTTTCTACTGTACTTCCATCTGGAGCTATTATTCCAACTGAAACTTTATCTGGTTGAATTGTATATAAGGATATTATAATATTTCTTTCTCCCTCAGCTATATTTATATCTATGGTGTCTTGCCCTCCAGTTTCGAAAAGATTACCGCTAGTGTGGGTATCTCCTGTACCTTGAACTCCTACAGTTGCTACTGTAACAAAACCTCTCCTTTCAGTAAGAAAATCCATATATCTCTCAAGTACTGTACCTCCATCATGTCCCCCAAGATTACTCCCTAGTGGAATATAAACTACCATAGGTTTATTTAATACTTGTTGTAAAGTTGAAAGATAATCCATTGCTTCAGCTATATCTATTCCTTCATAAACTCCAGCTTCAGACTCATCTATGGCATTTACCGCTAATATATTTCTTTTTGCCTTTTTTAATTTTACTATAGCAAAGTCGCAATTGGGTGCTACACTTGAAAAAGCTTCAGTTTGGTTTAATTTTCTCCCCCCAATAATACCTGCCATTGCTGTACCATATCCTGTTTCATCCCTATGCTCCACTTTATCATAAGGATTTTGTCCAAGACCATTAAGCTTTATAGCTTCATCTATATCCAACCTTGTAAATTCTTTTCCATAAATAATACTATGATGTCTTTTTCCCATATCAATTGTTTGATCCCAAATACTTATTATTCTGGTGGTTCCATCTTCCTTCATGAACCTTGGGTTGAGATAATCTATACCTGTACTTATGATTCCCACCACTACACCCTCTCCATTGTAGGGTACGTTCCCCTTTTCTATACCCTTAGGACTGGAGGTTCCTTCTTCTAATACTGTTGGTGTTAGTGTATAGGGAAAATTTTTGTGCAAGATTGTTATTTCAGGAACACTTTGTAATAAAGTATTAAGCATACCTTGTTTAACAAAAAGAGTTCCAAAAAACTTTTCTGTATAATACATCTTAGCATAATCAATATTTTTCAATCTTTCCTGAATATCTCCTGTGAACTCCACAAAATAAGCATCATATTCTTCATTTAAAAAGAGCTCTTTAAAATTTACTTCTTCAAGCTCTTTGCCATCCTTAGTAGTTGTATTTGCCTCCCTGCCATTGCTAAACCTTTCCCCTTTCATTTGCTCCCCTCCTATAGATTAAGTGCTTAATACAAGCTTATATCTGCCTAATAAACTTCTTCATTATATGTTAGGATAATTCTAAGTTTAATTACCTACCTTTAATTACATTATATTAGCTTTTATCCATATAGTTCTTCAAAATGAAATAGGTCTTATTTATTCTTTACTAAATTGCTCCAGTAATCTGTCTAATAGATTCCACAATATCACTGTGGTAATATATACTTAGCTTCATATAAAACTAATAGCTTTTACTGGGCATTTATCAATAACTTTTCGCAACTCTTCCAACTCATCTTCTTTGACTTTAATATATTTTAATTTAGCTTTTTTATCTACAATTTCAAAGTGATTTGGTGAAAACCTTTCACATAATCCACAGCCAACACAATAATGAGTTTTTATACTTAAGCATTCTCCCTCATTATTGTTTATTGAATTTTCTAGAGGAATATCCTGTTTATTTATTATCTTTGAAGTGATGTAAGCCATAATGAATATTGAGATTACAGTAAGTACCCATCTTATGCCCATAAATTTAGCACCTAAAAATTTTGCTTCATTTGCTAACATAGGTACTTTTATAACAGCCCAAGAACTTAAAATAATAAAGATATTTCCAACACTAGCGCCTTTACTTAGTAACATTTTACAGATTGGAAAAGCAGCATAAATTGGCCCTGCGGAAATGCTACCTAGCAATAAAGAAAATAAACCACCTTTAAAACCAGAATTGTCTCCAAAATTTTTTAGTATAACCTCCTTTGGAATAAGAGCTTCAATAACTGCGGTAAGAATAAAGATTACTGGCATAATGGATAACATTTCTTTAACATAATACATACTGTTTCCCATAGCCGTTTTTGCATAATTAGGAGCTGTTATAAAAAGCCCTAGGTATATGATTGCTACTAAAGCTAATAGTTTATTATTTTTAACAAGATTTAATATCTTCATATTAGTACCCCCATAACAAGAGCAATTAGAATAGCAAAGATGAAACTTAGTACATTTCTAGTTACTGCAAACTTCAACCCAAATTCTTGTTTTTCTAAAGGAATAGTCACAACTCCTACCATGGTTAAGGTAGTTAAAAAGGCTACTGAAGGAATAATACTTACCCCCATATCCACAAAGGACCCTACCAGTGGGAAGGCCACAAAGGGTGGAATTAAGGTTATCCCCCCAACTACAGCAGCTATAACTGTTGATACAAAGGTGTTTGAACTTCCTAATACACCCTTTATGGTTTCTGGTGGAATAAAGGTGAGTAATAAACCTATGAGAAATAATATAGCTACTATTTCGCCAATCATATTTTTCATCATGCCCTTTGCCATCTGCATAGAATGAAGAGTTTTGCTCTTATTCTTCTTCATTGAATATATAAAGAGAATAATAGTTGTTATCCATAGAGCTATAGTAAAAACATCCATATTTATTCCCCTTTATAATCTTTAGGATTTGGTGTTTTAAACACAAAGAATTCTAGCACTTCCTCATGAAAATTATTGACATTCATTTTTGTGTTAAAGGGAATATTAAGAATATCTCCTACAGTATATTCATTAACTTCTCCGTCATTAAATTTAGTTGTCATAGTACCTCTTACAATTACCATATAAACATTAGAGTTTGAGTAATGCTCAGGTAGTCCTGTGCCTTTGACAAGTACCATGTGGTTTAAGTGAATATTTTCGTCATCTACTATTTTTTCAATTATCTTCTCATTTGTTACCATATACTTATAATTTTTCTCCATCATTGATAAAACCTCCTATTGAATATGTTATGATACTATTTTATAATTTTAACAATAGTAAATCAGTTACCATGGTAACTGATTTTAAAAAAGAGGTATTCTATGATTAAAAATAAGTTTCTAAATATATTAAAGATAAATAAGTTATTTAAAAATATATCAAGTGATACCATTGTAAATTACTACAATAGAAATGAACTGATCTTTTGTGAGTATAGGAAAAACTCAGTGATTCATTTTGAAAGTGAAGTTTGTAAGTATGTGGATGTAATAATTGAAGGGGAAGTTACTGTTCAAAAGATTGATGAGAAAGGAAACGTACTCACCATTGCGGAATTTTCTGAGGGAGAAAACTTTGGAGAAAACCTTTTATTTTCTAATCACCCAGTATACCCTATGAGTATAATTGCTAAAATGGATACCATCTTACTCCAAGTTAGCAAAGAATTAATTCTTGAGTTTTGCCAAGATAATAAGGATTTTTTACTTCAATTTTTAAACTGTATTTCTGTGAAAACAAATATACTAACAAGTAAAATTCAAAGCATTTCATTGAAATCAATAAGAGAATCCATAGTTGATTTTCTTAACTATGAGTATCGCATACAAAACAACTATAGGATAACCCTTCAAATGTCTAAAAAAGAGTTAGCTGAACGATTGGGGATACAACGAACTTCTCTTTCTAGGGAACTAAATAAAATGAGGCAAGATGGATTAGTAGACTTTGACGCACACTCAATTTTTATAAAAGATTTAGAATTAATAAAGTAATATTTTTATATTTTTTCTGCATGATATAACACTTCTTGGAAAGATATTTTAATGTTGAAGTGGTTTCTCTATAGGATTTGAAGGTTAGTATTTATTTTATTCATGATGAACTTCATTCATGATGAACTTCATCCATCTTCAAAAATTCTTAAGGAACCAATGTAGGTTCCCATCATTAGTTAAGTATTGACTTTGATTCCCATACAAAGAAAAACCATAGGCAAATAGAGCTGTAGCACCTCTATTTATCTATGGTTTTATTGATATTAATTAAATATTAGTCTTGCCTGAATTCCGGCTCAGTTCATTTAATAAATTACTCAACTAATTTATTAAGGCTATGTGCTAACTTTCCTTGGTTCGGGGTTCACTTGCCTCTACTTAATTAACTTTAACTCTTATTAATTTCTTTGTCTAAGGGAACTTTTTAAGTCCTCGTCAGCTGTACTTATTGGCATAATTCCAAAGGTATCTACTAGATATTGCAATACATTTGGAGATATAAAGGCTGGTAAACTTGGTCCTAAGTACATATTCTTAATTCCAAGAGATAATAGTGCTAAAAGATCTGCCACTGCCTTTTGCTCATACCAAGAAAGTACTATAGTAAGTGGTAATGAGTTAACATCTGTTTCAAAAGCATCAGCAAGAGCTGTTGCGATTCTCACTGCTGAATAGGCATCATTACATTGACCTACATCTAATAGTCTAGGAAGCCCAGCTACTGTTCCAAAATCTAGTTTGTTAAATCTATATTTCCCACAAGCCAAAGTTAAAATCACACAATCCTCTGGTACTTTCTCAGCAAATTCAGTGTAATAGTTTCTTCCTGGTCTTGCCCCATCACAACCACCAATTAAGAAGAAGTGTCTTATCTTTCCTTCTTTAACTGCATTTACTATAGTTTCAGCATGAGATAAAGTAGCATGATGTCCAAAGCCTACTAAAATTTCCTTTTCTTCTTCATCCTCTTTAAAGCCACCAAGTTCTAGTGCTTTATTAATTATTTCGCTAAAGTCCTTAGTTCCATCTTCTTTAACTTTTATGTTTTTAACTCCATCCCAACCCACAACATTGGTGGTGAAGATTCTATCTTTATATGTTTCTCTTGGTCTCATTAAACAGTTAGTAGTCATTAATATACATCCTGGAATTCCATCGAACTCTTTTTGTTGATTTTGCCAAGCTGATCCAAAGTTTCCTACTAAATGTTTATATTTTTTAAGAGATGGATATCCGTGAGCTGGTAACATTTCACCATGGGTATAAATATTAATTCCAGTTCCTTCTGTTTGCTCAAGTAACATTACTAAATCTTTTAAATCGTGACCAGATATAATAATGAATGGACCTTTTTTAATATTAACATTAACCTTATGAGGTGAAGGATTCTTAAACTCTGTAGTGTTTGCATCATCAAGTGTTTTCATCACTAATACACTCATATCCCCTGTTCTCATAGTCATACGTATTAACTCTTCAACAGATAAGTTATCGTTTGTAGTAGCTTCTAAGCCTAAGAAATAGAAATTATCTACTTGGTCATTATTATAATTTAAGAATCTTGCTTGATGTCCATAAGCACTAATTCCTTTTAACCCATAAAGAATTGTAGACCTTAAGGAGCGAACATCTGCATCTAAGTCTTGATCGTACATTATACCTGCTTTAACTGCATCTTTAAGCATTTCCTCTTTTGTTTCACTTAAATTATAGGTTGCAAAGTCTGGATACTGGCCTTCTGGTGCTTGATCTCTTAAATTTTCTTTTATTTTTTGAGATTTCTTTAATAGCTCTACATGAATCTGAGCATCAAAGTTTACATTTGTTAAGGTAGTAAACAAGCAATCTTCCATAAAGGCTACAATTTCTTTATCCATTGTTTCACCTTTTTCAATTAAAGGTTTAGCATAACAAGAAATACCTTTTAATTGATATATTAATAAGTCTTGTAGATTGGCTATTTCTGGAGTTTTTCCACAAACCCCACTTTTAGTACAGCCTTTTCCTCCCATAGTTTGTTCACATTGGTAACAAAACATCGCATTATCCATATTAATTCGCCTCCTAAATTCTTATACTAATTCTCTTATATACTTACCTAATACTAGAAAAATAATTCTTCATATAGATAAATATGTAAAAGCTATATTCAGTATATTACCATAATTTTCTGCAAATTAATATGATTTTTTCTATTTTATTAATAATTATTGTCCAATAAAAAGGATTATATCATAATACATAAAACTCCAATTTGAGAAGTAATTGTGTTTTTATCTATAAATTTCTATGTATTCTTTATTAAATATTAATTATACTATTATTATAAGGTCTTTTTTTCCTCAGTTTTAGGGCATGATGATATGGCTGTCTATTCATGCTCTTTTTTATTTTCAAATTGACTTCTATACTACTTGCTTTTTAAACTTACAGTAATGTGCTTAAAATAACTATAAGATAATTTGTATCTTATTGTGCTTACTGGTTGTAAGTGTATTAACTCTATTGTGAAGTTCTTACAAAATCATTATAAAAGTTCCTATAGAAATAGTAGTGATGTTTTTTAACACCACTACTATGAATGTTACTCTTATCTTATTCTTATTTTCCTACTATTTAACAGCAGCTTCAACTTCACTAACCATTTTATTAGTAGAGTTGAAGACTCCTTCATCTACATACCAAGTTGCAGGGTCAAGGTATAGAAAAATGAGTTTCTTCAGAGGTTCATTTTTCTATACTTATAGGTATTTTTTTAAACATCTCAATAATTTACCTTTAAAAATCATACAGTAATTTGAAGCATTGAACTCTTATTGTCGTGCTTATATTTGTCTTTTTATTATATAGAAGCCATAGTCAGTACTCAGCTTATACATGAAACTTACCTTCTTTTCCTTAAGACTATAGATAAATGAATAAGCTAAACTTTCTTATGAAAGCCTATCGCTCTTTCATTCTAAATTAAAAAGTATAATATAGTCCATAAAATATGGGACAGGTTTATTAAGGTGTATGCTAACAAAATTGTTGTAATAATGATGTTAGCCTTATACAACTGTGGTTCTGATGCTACTTTTATTCTAAATCCTATAAACATTAGTAATATTAATGGAATAACTACCTTTATAAACACACTAAATACCTGATTTCTACTTATTACATAATTCATTAGACTATTAAATTCATAGCACATTCCAGTATTTATAAGAAAAAGTGAAAATAAAATATCGCTTACATTTAATAGATAAAGCCCTAGGAGTTTCTTGTTTATTGATTTTAAACCCTTGTTTCTATACAGCGTAATAATTAAAGACATTCTTTTCACCTCTATGTATGATTATTGACATGTCTTATAATTATAAACTCAATCTTCCACCTTATTACCGAGGTTAATAATTTCCTTATCATCTTCAGTATTCTTTCTATTTAACTTAATATATAATTAAGCTTATTATTATATGGAACTAATTCAAGACTTACCTTATACCTGAAACCTACATTGGTTCCCATGAGTCTTTTTGAAAATCAGTGATATTCATCAGGAGTAAATTAAACTCCGCCTAAAGAAGCCTATACATTAAGACAAATTATACCTAGTCCTAATATTATATTATGAAAAATTTAATTATTAGTTCTGATTTAGCTATACCCTAGGTTTATTGACATTTTTTGGTTGGTTGCGTTATAATCCTTTTAATAATGTATGGGGGTTTTACAGATGTACAGTTTTACAGAGTACTTATGGTTTTTTATTATTTATGCTTTTATTGGTTGGTGCATAGAAGTTATATATCATGTTGTAAAGTCTGGAGAGTTTGTTAATAGAGGGTTCCTAAATGGTTCTGTATGCCCAATCTATGGTTTAGGAATGGTTATTATTATTTATTTATTAACGCCTTTAAAAAGTAATCTTTTCTTATTGTTTATTGGCTCTTTTTTACTTACATCATTTTTAGAATTTCTTACAGGGTTTATCCTTGAAAAAATTTTTCATAATAAGTGGTGGGATTACTCTAACCTGCCCTTTAATATTAAAGGATATATCTGTCTCGATTTTTCAATAAAATGGGGACTCGGTGGGGTGTTTATTATAAATATAGTTCACTCACCCATATCTAAAATTGTATCCCTTTTAGATAATGTAATTGGACATACTATATTATTACTTCTAATTTGCTGCCTCCTATCAGATTTTATTATAACTATTTTTGGTATCATGAAAATTAAAAGACACATATATATCCTTGATGAAATTGCTAAAAAGCTAAGATACTACTCTGATGATATTGGAGAAAATATTTATAGAAGAACAACTCTTGCCCTTAAGACTAAAGAAAGTGTAAAATGCAAATTTGATGAACAAAAATCAGAAATTAATTCAATGTTAAAAGAAAAGAATGTAAATCTTGAGGATTTAAAAATAAAATACGAAAAGGCAATAAAAGAGAAAAACTTTGTTCATAAGCGATTGGAAAAAGCTTTTCCAACTATTAGAGAAAAGCTTCATAAATCTAACTCCAATAATACAAATAGCCATAAAGAATAGTGTATTAAATAAATTCATCCTATTAATCATACTGTTAGTTTTATCTAATGATACACCTTACAGCTATTAACAGATCTTTGTCAATTAAGTAGTAAATATGTACCTTGAAAAGTAAAGTTTGTAATAACAAAAACTATTGGCATTTTACCAATAGTTCAATTATAATTAATTATTTTATATTAAAAGCTAGGACACAGAGGCTTGTACCACCCTTGGGGATAATTGTCTACTGGACAAATAAAAGGTGCTTCTTTCCCTTCATGTAAATAACCACAATTTAAGCACTGCCATATTTCAACAGTATTACGATTATATAAAGTTCCATTTAAAACATGATTATAGAGTTCTTCAAACTGCCTTCTATGCAAATCTAATACAACTCTAGCCTCTCTGTAAAAAATAGCAATATCCTTAAACCCCTCTTCAGTGGCTTGTTTTTCATAATCTAAGAAACGCTCTAAGCTTTTAGCTTCAGTTAACATAGAATATTGAAGATTTCCCTGCAGTGACTTAATTTGTCCTAAAAATCTTCCATAGACTTGTCTAGAGAGCCCAAGCTGGTGTTCTGCAAACTCCTCATAAATTCTTGCAATAAATTCAAATCCTTCACTTCTTGCATGTTCTGCAAATAGTTGATATTGAGTTACGGTTCTTGAGTCTAGGGCAAAAGTTCTTTTTAAGTTTTCTTCAGTAATAGATCCAGAAAGTTCCATAATATTCCTCCTAAAACACTTTTTATATCTTGCTTACTTGGTATAATATATTATTATACCTATGTTATTATTACTAAGTCGTTTCAGTAGGCTTTAATCTATAATAATACTACTCTGGCAGTATTATTTTAATTCAGAACCCTTGATTATTTCTATCCTTTTATACAACTTCTTCAAAAATCATAAAGAGGTAGAATATAGATTTACAAGTTTTATATTCTACAAGAATTTAAAGTAGCCTTCTAATCCTGGTGTAACATTAACACTACAGACTAATGTTAGATAAGTTATTATATATAAGTTGCAACAGTTTCCTACATTACTTAATAAATTAAAAGCAACTTATATAAAAAATAATGCAAAAGCAGGTTTATTATTAGTGTAGTTTCCTTATTTCATTCTATATAACCACATATTATGAATAATATAAAAAGACAATCCCTATTGAATCTAAGATTATCTTCTTAATTCAATAGGGTATTACTTTTTATTTTCTTCTTCTTTATTATTTTTTCTTTGTAAAATAAAGTTATAATAAATAAATCCTCCAATAACTATTCCCATAATTATGAATACAACTAAGTTGCTATAATCCATTATATTCCCTCCTTAATAATTAACTGTAAATTTAAACCTTCATAAACAAAAAAGTGGGAAACTCAAAAATGAGTTTCCCACCCTAGAAACAAAAAAGTTACTCGGACAAAATCTTAGTTGTCCAACCGTAAAGTCCATATAAATTATTTAAATAAAGTATAACATAAAACATATTTAAATTCAAATTTCTTATAACTTTTTTTAAATGCAGTTCAACAGTACTAGAAAGTAATTTTATATTTTCCTCACATTCCATTTTACAAATCTCACTACTCCAACACTTACAATAATAGATAAGGCTAGGATAATGTGTAGGCTTAAATTAATGTGTATAAGTTGTCCATATATTAGCTGACCAGGTGCCACACTTGCTGTTGCAACCGCCGTAGATAAAGCACTTACCTTTCCAAGCATGTGTCCTTTTACTTCCTGTTGAACATAGGTTAAGGATACAATGTTAGATAAAGCAAGAGATAACATTATTCCAAGACCTCCTATAGAATAAAGTCCTAAAACAAATATTTTGTTTGACTTAGTTAGGTAAGTAGCAATTCCCATAACCATTATAGCTATTACCATAGGATACATAGTTTTATGTAGGTTTTTCATTTTGAAAAACTTTGGTTTAAAGGTTATTAACAAACCTCCTAGTATCATGCCTAAAACAAATACTGCTTCTACAAAACCATAAATAGATGCAGACATGTTAAGTTTCAGTTTAATAAAATAAGGAGATACAACCGTTAAAATTGGTACTACAAAGATATTAGTTAATCCGTAGGATACTATGACTCCAAGTACTATTTTCTTCTTTTCTTTTAAATATATAAAGCTCTTTTTCATCTCCTTAAGAGATTGTAAAACAGGATTCTTAAATTTCTCTTTTACTTCTAAATCTGGAATATGTAAAAATAGCTCTAAAATAGCTGAAAAGAAAAAGCTTAGAGCATTTATTATTACTATTACTTTTATTCCAACAAAACTATATAATAATCCAGCAACTATTGGCCCGATTAAGTTAACTATTGATCCAACTTGTTGAATTACTCCATTTGCTGAAGCTAATTTTTCTTTTTCAACAATTTGAGGGATGGAAGCTGTAACAGAAGGACTATATAAAGTATAAATAATAGATAGGATAAACATGACACATCCCACTATTATGGTGTTATCCTTTCCGCTAAATAGTATTAGTGAATACATCCCTAGTAGAGCAGCACTGAAAAAATCTAAGTAAACCATTATCTTTTTTCTATTTACTGTATCTGCTAATAGTCCAGCAATTGGAGCAAATAATATATAGGGAATAGTTGAAATTGCAAGTATAGTTGAAAAAGTAGCAGCACTACCCGTTAAGTCTAATATATACAAAGACATACAAAATCTTTGAATTGCATTTCCAAGTAAAGATATTATTTGCCCAATAACTACTATTATGAAGTTTTTATTTTTCATTTTATCCCCTTATAAGCTCATAATCTATGCAAATTGGGTAGGTTTTATTTTCGCTCAACTGCAGTTTACCATCAATTCCATAAATCTCTTTTAAGTTTTCTTTAGTAATAGCCTCCTTTGGAGGGCCTTGACAAATAATTTTACCTTTTTTAAGTCCAATAATATTACTTGCAAACCTACAAGCATTGTTCAGTTCATGTAATACCATGACTATAGTAATATTTTTTTCTTTATTTAATTTCTCTAACACTTGTAATACTTCAAGTTGATAGGACATATCTAAATAAGTAGTTGGCTCATCTAACATAATTATGTCTGTTTCTTGTGCAAGAGTCATGGCAATCCAAGCTCTTTGACGTTGCCCTCCAGATAAGTTTTCAATCTCCCTATGTGCAAAGTCTTTAAGCCCTGTTTCCTCTATTGACCAATCAATAATTTCCTTGTCATGAGCCTTAAGTCCCCCTATAAGCTTTTGATGAGGAAATCTTCCAAAAGCAACTAATTCTTTTACAGTAATTCCACTAGGACAGACAGGTCCTTGAGGTAAAAAGGCCACTTGGGTTGCTAGATGCTTTTCTTTTTGGATTTTTATATTTTTCTCATTTATAAAAATATCTCCACCTATAGGCTTTATTACTCTTGCTATGGTTTTTAGAAGAGTTGATTTTCCACACCCATTTGCTCCGATAATGATGTTTATCTTACCCTTAGGAATGGAAAGATCCATATTATCTATTATGAGATTATCTTCATAGGCTACTGATAAATTTTTTACACTAATAGCTTCCATCTATTTCTCCTTCATCATTAAGTATATAAAATATGGTACTCCAAGAATAGAAATTGTAATTCCCACTGGTATTTCAATTGGAGAAAATAAGTTTCTTGAAACTGCATCTGCAAATAACACTATAATTATACTTATAACTGCAGATACTGTTAAAAATTTTTTATGATAGGGTCCAACTAATTTTCTTGCTATATGAGGACATATTAATCCAACAAACCCAATATTTCCCGCAAAAGCTGTAGCGCCACCAGCAAGAATAACGGCATAGAATAAAAACTTCTTTCTTTCCTTATTTAAATCTAATCCAAGAGAAATTGCGTGCTCATCAGATAAATTAAGAATATCCAATTTTTTATAGTTTAATAGTACAATGATAAACATTAATAGAGCTAATGGAATTATTATTCTTGCGTAGTTCCAACCTGCTCCCCAAAGACTACCTGAGGTCCAAATTAATACTCTATTATAGTCTCCAACTCCACTTCTAAAGGTGAAGAAAGTAATAAAAGCATTTAGTCCTGCGTTTAGTCCAAGGCCAATAAGGAGCAACCTCTTTGGTTTAACTCCATTTCTACTTGATAGAAAGTAAATTATAAGTGCTGAACCCCCAGCACCCACAATAGCAATAAAAGGTAATACATAAACAGATAAGGTTCCAAGGGCTGTATAATAATTCACAGTTTTTAAGGAAATAAATATGACTGCTGCTACTGCTGCTCCAGCATTAATTCCAATTATTCCTGAATCTGCAAGCTCATTTTTTGTAATGGTCTGCAAAAGAGCTCCTGCTGTAGATAAGGCTATGGCCACAGAAATTCCAACTAACATCCTTGGAAGTCTTAAGTTTAAAATTGCTGCATTTTGAAGCTTTGTACCTTGTCCAAGTAGAGTTTTTATACTATCTAAAGGTGATATTTTATATGTTCCCCAGGATAAATAGGTAATTACAGATACTAATACCAAAATAGCTAATACTATTGCTGTTGTCTTAAGTCTTTTTCCCTTCATACTAGCCTCTCTCCCTTCTTGCTACAGCTATAAAGAACGGAACTCCTATTAAAGCAGTAAATATTCCAATTGGAGTTTCATAAGGCGCATAAACCATTCTTGCCGCTATATCGGAATAGGTTAGAAGTACTGCACCTAATAAAAATGAGAAAGGTATATTCTTTCTATAATCTTCTCCAAAAATCTTTCTTACTATTTGCGGAACTATAAGTCCAACAAAACCTATATTTTTTCCAACAGCTACAGCTGCCGCACACATTGGTATCATCACAAGAAAAGTTATTAACCTTATTCTCTCTGGCTTTTCTCCAAGGCTGATTGCTACATCATCTCCTAGACTTAGAATATTTATTTTCTTAGATAAGAAAATAGCAATTATTAAGCCCAGGCTTCCAACTAGAGCAACTAGTTTAAAATCCTCCCAAGTCGCACTTCTGAAACCTCCAGAAACCCAAAAGGCAATAAATTGAGATTGATTTGATAAGAGTCCTATGATAGTTGTTAAGGAAATAAAGAAGGTGCTCATAGCGGTACCTGCTAAAAGTATTTTTGTTATAGACCTATTATTTGACTTTCTTGAGGTAAAGCCCATTACTATAAAGCCACTAAAGATTGCTCCAATTAATGAAGCTACCATAACGTTTGTAGTATTTATAGTAATTCCAACAGCATAAAATATAGCTATAACTAAAGTAGCTCCTTGACTCACTCCAAGCAAAGAAGGTTCAGCTATTGGATTCCTTGTAACTCCTTGAATCATTGCTCCCGTAACCCCTAAAATTCCTCCTGTAAAAAGTACGCTGAGAGCTCTAGGAATGCGTACATCTCTAATTAGCATAAGTTCCAAAGTTTCACTATAATTAAAAATACTATCAAAGATTTCTGAAATCCCAATATGGGTTACTCCTAGGCTTATAGCTAGGAATAACCCAATTATTAGAACAAAAATACTACAAACTATAAAAGTTATTGTATTTCTATTATTTTGTTTCATTTAACATCTCCATAATTTCGTCTAAAAGCACTTGTCTTCCAATTGAACTATATCCTTGTGTAAAATATGGTGAAGATTTTAGTTTAATAACTTTACCTTCTTTTACTGCAGGTAGACTATTCCATATAGCATTACCTTCAAGTGCTTTTAAATCTTCATCTGTTGCAATTACAAATATATAATCTGATTTTACTGAAGCAAGTCCTTCATAAGTTACCACTGGTAAACTTATATCACTTTGTGCTGGCATTCCCTCTGGTTTTTTTAGCCCCATGTCTTGATATAAAACACTACCAAAACCAGCTCCATCAAATACGTAGAACTGACCGCCACTAGCTAAGAAGGATAAATAAGTTGTGTCATTACCTTTAGCTTTTTTAACTTTATCTCCAACTTCTTTTGCTTTTTTATCATAGTCTGTAAGCCATTTATTTGCTGTTTCTTCTTTATTAAACACTTTTGCTAGTGCCTTAACATCTTCTTTCCAGTTTAAAGCCTCTAATTTAACCATTACTGTTGGAGCAATTTCTTTCAATTGATCATACATTTTTTCTTGTACCGTTGATATGACAATTAAGTCAGGGTTTAAATTCATTATAGCTTCAATATCCATAGTGTCCTGCATGCTGTATCCTAATATTGTTGCACCTTTTAGTGTGTCTTCTAAATATGTAGGGAATTTTGTGTAATCATAAGCATCACTATTAGCGGTTCCTGATACCTTATATCCTAAAATTGATAAAATATCACTATTTCCACTTAAGTCAACAATTTTTTTAGGACTCGCAGGAATTTCCACTTGCCCTCTAACATCTGTTACTGTAACAGTTTTGCCTTCCTCCTTTACTGCACCAGGGTTTGCGCAACCAACAAAAAGCATTGAAGCCATACAAGTAGCTATTATTGTTTTTAATATTCCTCTTTTTCTCATTATTTATCTTCCTTTCAAACTTAAATTCTATGTATATAGAGAAACCACTTCACTTTTAAAGCACTTTCCCAAGAAGTTGTTTCTCCAAAGAGATAGTCAACTTTTTTACAAACAATTGATACTGATTATCAATATCCCTCAACGAAACTAATTGTATATGATATTCATTATCATTTCAATACCTGCACCTAAGTTAATTATTTTTACATCTAAATTAATTATTCACCTTGAATAATTACAAATTTATATATATAGTATGCTTATCTAAAAAAAACTAAATAATCTTAGTAATAATTTCTTTAATGTAAAATATAAAGCACTCTATTGGCACTCCTATTATCTATAGGATGCTTTTCACTCTGCTACTTGCATAACTTGAATACCTCTACTCACAATACAATTGTCCCTAGGTAGTAACATAACTTTTAGATAATGAATAAGTTCTTTTTGTTCAAGGACTTTGGAAGGAGATTTTTATGATAGTAAGATCTAGTGAAGAGTTTAAAGCAGTAGTTTTAAAAAAATTAGGTTTTAATAAATTTCAATGCCCGAATTATACTTTATTTACAAATAAAAATAACCCAGAACTTGGTCACTTAATTAGTTACTCAAGAGAGGGTTATTATAATTTAGGCATTGGGGACTATACAATCTCTGAGGATTTTCACCTATCCTTTGATAATCCAGAGCATTTAGTGCGTTTTGGAATTGTCTATAAAGGTGTTACAGAGTTTAAAATTGAAAATGACCCTGTATCTTCCTTCACTCCCGCCTCTTTTTTTGTTATTGAAAAGGATTTAAAGGGTGAACAGCATTGGAAAAAAGGTCAGCACTTCCATGGAACGGAAGTAACAATATATGAAGGTTATTTTAATGAAATAATAAAACCTAACTTTCCAAATATAATGGATTTTGATTCTTTTATTAAAAATTATACTTATACTTATCTTCCCTTAGAGATTGTAGAAGTTATTCAGCAATTACAAAGTTTAACTAATGAAGATGCTTTAAATAGCATCTATCTAGAAAGCAAAATTTTAGAATGCATTGCTATTTTAATAAATGAGGTTACTAAATCCTCTGAAAATGCTTTTACCAATCAAATTAACTATGGAAATATAAATATTGGGGCTAATAGGATAATTAAATTAACTTCTTCGGATATTCATGCTATTCAAAAAGCTCACGATATTTTGGAGAAAAATTATAATAATCCACCTAATATTGAGGCGTTAAGCAAAATGGTATTTTTAAATGAACAAAAGTTGAAGGCAGGATTTTCAAAACACTATCATATGTCCATTGGAGAATATACTAATCACATTAAAATGACCATGGCTGCTAATCTTTTATCCACCACAGATTTAAGTATTGAAGAAATATCTCAAAGGGTTGGTTACAATTACTCTGCTAACTTTTCTAAAATGTTTAAAAAAACTTATGGAAAAACTCCATTAAAATTTAGAAAAACACGATAAAAAATTATGCAGCCATAGATTATGACTGCATAACTTTTTATTATTTTTCTGTTTTCATTGCTCTCATAGAATTTAATACTGCAATTAGTGTAACACCAACATCACCAAATACAGCTTCCCACATGGTCCCCACTCCAAAAGCTACAAGAACTAATATTATTGCTTTAATTCCTAAGGCAAAGATTATATTTTGCATTACTATTGTTCTTGTTTTCTTAGCTATTTTTATAGCAGTTGCAATTTTAGAAGGTTCATCAGTCATAATAACTACGTCAGCAGCCTCAATTGCAGCATCTGAACCAACACCACCCATTGCAATACCTATATCAGCTCTAGCTAAAACTGGAGCATCATTTATTCCATCACCTACAAATATTAACTTGCCTTTAGAAGACTTTTCTTTATCTAAAAGTTCTACTTTCTCAACTTTTTGGTCTGGTAATAATTCTGAATAAACCTGATCTAGCCCTAATTCTTTGGCAACTTTAGTTCCAACAGTTTTATTATCCCCAGTTAGCATAACAGTTTTTCTAACTCCACTTGCCTTTAAGGCTTTTATAGCTTCTGCTGAATCTTCTTTAACTTCATCAGATATTACAATATACCCAGCATATTCTTTATTGATAGCTATATGAACTACTGTGCCTATAGTTTCTATCTGTGCATATTTTATATTTTCTCTAATCATCAGTTTGTGATTACCTGCAAAGATTTCTTTTCCTAAAACAGAAACTTTTACACCATGGCCAGATATTTCTTCATAATTCTCAATTGATTCTTTAGCTATATCCATACCATATGCTTTTAAAATCGAAGTTGCTATTGGATGGTTAGAATAACTTTCTGCATAAGCTGCATAAGTTAGAAGCTCATCCTTTGTAACATTTCCTTGTGGCTGTATATCAGTTACCTTAAATACTCCTTTTGTAAGGGTTCCTGTTTTGTCAAATACAACTACCTCAACGTTGTTTAAAGCTTCAAGATAGTTACCACCTTTAACTAGAATACCATTTTTTGAAGCTCCACCTATACCTCCAAAGAAACCAAGTGGAATAGATACAACTAAAGCACAAGGACAAGATACAACTAGGAAGGCTAAGGCTCTATATATCCATTCAGAAAAAGTTGCTCCACTTATAAAAAGTGGTGGAAGTACTGCTAATGCTAAAGCAGAGAAAACTACAACTGGTGTATAATATCTAGCAAACTTAGTTATAAAGTTTTCTGTAGGAGCTTTTTTACTACTTGCATTTTGAACTAAATCAAGGATTTTAGCAATAGTAGAATCTCCAAACTCTTTTTCTACTTCTATAGTTAAAAGACCATTTTTATTAATAACTCCGCCTAATACATTATCTCCTATGCCTACTTCTCTTGGAACTGATTCACCAGTTAAAGCAGAAGTGTCTACCATAGAATTACCTTCAATTACCTTACCATCTAGGGGAACTTTTTCTCCTGGTTTTACAACTATTATATCCCCTACATTAACTTCTTCTGGGGATACCCTTTTAATATCCTCACCAACTTTTAAGTTAGCAAAATCAGGTCTTATATCCATCAATGCTGCAATAGACTTTCTAGAACGATTAACAGCCATACCTTGGAATATTTCACCTAGTTGATAGAAGAGCATAACAGCTACACCTTCTGGGAACTCACCAATTGCAAAAGCTCCAATGGTTGCTATACTCATTAGGAAGTTTTCGTCAAAGACTTGACCACCCCTAATATTCTTAAGAGCTCTAAGCACAACTTCTCCACCAACAAGTAAATAACTTATTAAATAAAGTATTAGCTCTGTATAAAAACTAAAGTTAAATATTGAAGCAACTGCAAAGATTGAAGCTCCAACTCCAAGTTTTATAAATTCACTTTTACTACTTTCATGGTTATGGTCATGGTCATGTCCATGTTCATGATCATCTGAGCCTTTATGATTTTTATTTCTATTTCCTTCTAAAACATATACCTTTACATCAGGTTCAATTTTTTTAACATATTTTTTAACTTCTTCTACAATACTATCTTTATCTGCATTGCTCTCAATTTCCATAATAAGTTTTTGAGCAACAAAATCAACTACTGCACTGTTAACACCCTGAAGGTTTCCAGCTTCCTTTTCAATTTTAGCTGCACAGTTTGCACAACATAAGCCTTCTAACATTATCACTAATTTATTTGATTTTCCCGAAGTTTTTTCTTTCACAACTACATGGGATTCAATTTTATTTATTGTTTCAATAGATGCAGCAACTAGTTCATTAACCCTACTTATTTCTTCTAGTTCCATAGTCAAAGTCTTAGTTACAAAATTAACTGAAGCACTAGCAATTCCATCCATACTATTTAGTTTAGTTTCTATTTTTGATGCGCAGTTGGCACAATCTAATCCTTCTAAGATGAATTGCTTCTTAATCTTGGTAACTGGCTTCTTTTGTACCGTATTTAACTGCATTATTGTCTTTGGCTTCATAGTGTTTGACTCTAGTTTTATTTGTGCTGGTTTATTTTCTTTTACATTAGGCTTTGAAATCTTATTATTACTCATTCCTTACTCCCCCCAAATCTATTTACTTCTCCTTTAAATGAGCTAACCCTTGATTAAATATACCTTTAACATGATCATCATCTAAGGAATAATAAACAACCTTTCCTTCTTTTCTATACTTAACTAACCTAGCTTGTTTAAGAACCCTCAATTGATGAGATATAGCTGATTGATTCATGCCAAGCAAAGCAGCTATGTCACATACGCACATTTCCGCTTGGAATAATGCACATATAATTTTTATTCTTGTACTATCTCCAAAAGTTTTAAAAAAATCTGCTAAATCATATAGTATTTCCTCTTCTGGAATAGCTTCTTTAACCCTTTTTACAACGTCTTCGTGAATAACATTACAATTACAGGTATCAATTATTTCTTTATTATTTTCCATCCACTATCACCTCAACTGAATATATGTATATATGTTTACTTGTTCATATGTTTATATATTCAGTATATGCTACTTGCTTATATTTGTCAAAACTTTTTATATAAATTTTCATAAAAAAATCATATAAATAACTATTGTATATTAATACATTGAAAACTTTAATTGAAAATTTTCTCCAAATTAAGTGAGTTTAGACTTTATAAAAAAATTAAATAAGCTACTGAAAAAAGTGCCTCAGGGCTTAATATTAATGAAATTTATAACATTGACAGTAAAGCGTATTTTTATATAACTGTAGTGGAATAAGAGAGTAGTTAGCACAGAAATATTGTGTAATAAAGTCAACATACTGATAATTTTTATCTGGCTTTGTTTTAAATAATGAAACTTATCTGCAGAAAAGTTCTGCAGATAAGTCTTTTTTGTGTTAATACTTTAGATTATAAGAGGGAGTAATGAAAAAGATTGACTTGTAAAAATTTGATATTGTGAACTTATATTTTGGCGCATTAGCTATTTAAACATTCTGTATGATTTTTTATTATCTCTCAGTCTTGTAAATTATTTAGGTATAGCTACTAATAAGTTTCTTTAAAAAAGTATTTAAAGTCTTCTTCTCCATGATTATCATTTTTCAAACTTTTAGAACTAGAATTATTGCCCTCGTTGTGTAGACTTTGAAAACTTGTACTATTTCCCATATTACTTATAGCTTCATTTTGTTTTTTATTTTTGTCTCTCTTATTTCTATTCATATTATCTTCCCCTTTCTTCTCACCTTTTTTTACATTTCTACTATTACTTACAAATAAATTATAAAGTATTAAATTTTACATTGAATGTAATTTTAATTTAGTTTGCATTAACTCTAGATTTGCTATGATTTTGCTTTTCTTGATGTTCTGCATTTGGAGTTATTTTAGTTCCCCCATTTACTTGACGACCATTTATATTACCTTTCTTTCCTTTTGCCATAGTTATTACCTCCTAAAAATACATTTATAATATTATTGTTTATTATATAGCTGCATCATAAATTAACTTTTACTCTTCCTTTAAATCTGTTACGTGAACTTCTATGATTTCATCAGTTGTTAAAACTTTTACTTGAGCTCTATTCTCCTCAGTTTCAATATGCTCAATCCATACTGGCTTGGAATTATAGCTTACATTTATTACTCCATAAGAATCATATATTTCTTTAGCTCTTTCTAGCTTCATAATACACCTCCTTATTTAATATTATCTATTAAGCACATAGGTTTTATCCTTCTAAAAGTTTGCTTTAAAAGTTAAACTTTAGTCACTTTTTAATTCATTTCCTTATTAAATAATGAACAATTTCACTTTGTAGATTTTGTGTACTTTGCATGCTTTAACATCTTTTACCACTTTTAAAATTTAAAAGTTATTTTGCAATTAAAGCATAATAACTCCGTGATTCTATACTACTAAAAACCAAAAATCATATCATAATCACAGGCGGAACACTGCTAACTAAAATCCTAAGGTAAGCCACCAAACCTGAGTTATGAAAATTAATAATAACCTAGCACTCTCTACAAGTATTGAAAGTAAGGATATGTATATAACCATATGGAACTGGTTTAATGGCAAAATAAAAAACACCAGGTTCTAAAACCTAGTGTTTTTAATGGATCGAGTAAGTCTGTAAGCCGAGTTCTGTATTTGACAATCATCTATCTAGGCTTTTAGCCGTTCGAACTCGTCTTATTGTGTTTTTTCGATTATGTCTTTTATCTTTAATATAGACTTATTCCCTATGTCAATTTTATTTAACTATACTTAATTTTTGTTCACATCATATACGTGCAGTGGTTTGGACTATAAATATAGGGGTGTCCGCCGTTGGATTGGGTAAACTATATACTTAAGTAGGTTATTAAGTACTTACAAATGATTGAATACTTCTCTCCCTTATCCATTGGTAATAATTTATAGCACAGTTAAGAGAGCTAATCGTACTAAAGATAAATGTTTTTTATTTAACCATTACTTAAATCAACAAAATTACTTTCTCCAAACAAATATTTCGCTCTTTTTATAGCTTCATCAGTAAGAATTGATAAAAAAACTATTGCGAGATTATATTTTGCTCTTGAACATATTACATAAAATAAATGCTCTGTTCTATCGTATCTTGAGGTCTCAAAATCACTTTTATCAAGATATTTATTTACATTATATTTATTCCAGTCATTATCATTTATAACGCATACGACATTATCATATTCCGCACCTTTTGTTCCGTGATTAGTTGAAAAGGGTGACGATTCTTTAACTGTATTATATAATCTTCTGAATTGACTATATTTCAAATTAATTATTTCATTAAAAAATTCATCTTGCAGTTCACTTTTGTTAAAATAGCTTATCAATTTATCAGACATTACTTGTATTTGATTATCATTAACAAATTTAAAAACATCTCCTATTGTTTCATGTTCCATTTTTATAATTAATTGTTCTAAACTTTCTCTCATTTTTGTCTTATCGTTAAAATTATTAATTGAACGTGGTACTTTTTTAAGCATACTTTGTATTCTCTTTTCATTATATAAAACAATAATCTCTTCAATATCAAACAAATAATTGGCAAAAGGGCAATCTCTATTATCCTTATTTTTTAGTAACTGATCCTTGTTCTTAAAGTCAGTTTTTTCATATAAATCATGTAATTCCACATATCCGTTTTTAATAGCAATCGATTTTGTGGTTAAATATAATTTTTTAATATTAGAATCACCTATGCTTAAGTCTAGCTTAACTCTATTTTGTATAAAATCTTCTGTATTTAAATCTTCATTATTAAGATAGTAGAATAAACATTTTCCATGTTTTTCAATTCCACTTTGACTTTGCGTTATATCTGATCTTATTTTATTTAAAATATTAATTACTTCAGTAGAAGATCTATAATTTTCTGTTTTTACAATCAGCTCCAAATCGTATTGGGCTCCATCAATTCTACCAATACTGCTATCATATATTTGTTGTATATAATCTCCAAAAAATCCAAGTAATATAGATGTATTAGGTTTTAAATAATCCAGCAATATCTCCTTAACTTTAGGGCTTGTATCTTGATATTCATCTACAAATATTATCGGATACACGTCATTGATAATCTTATGTATGTTATGGTATTTTTTAATTATTGAATTAGCTATATCCAATAATTCATCATGAGATATTTCTCCCTTTCTCCATTTAGGCTTATCACAATAGTTAATATTACCTTTATATTCTTCAAAAGATTTTAATGAAATTACATACCGTTCTACTGTTTCTTGTAACCCAATATATTTTTTTGTATTATGATTTTTTATGCTACTAAGTTCTTTCTGTTTTAACTCAATTTTTTCACAAATATAATTCTTTAATTCTATCCTTAATTCATGCTGGAATGGTTTTATTATATCCCATAAAAACTCATGTATTGTACTTACTTTAACTAATTTACTCGATTGTATTCTACTTGAAATTTCATTCTTTGCAACATTTGTATACGTAATACACGCAACTTGCTGCATATTATTCTTGAACGCCTCTCCTTTTGTCTTAATTATATACAGTAGGCTTTGTATTAGAGTCCAAGTTTTCCCACTTCCTGCTCCAGCTTCTATCTTAAAACTTCTATTTTTATCTATACAGTTAAAAACTTTTTCTTCTATTTGGCTAGCCATAACAATCCCTCCTTAATATACATTGGAATAACCCAACTTTCATTATTTATGTACATCAAGTCAAAAGCAAACTCAGATTTTTTCTTATTATTATCAATATATTTATAAATCCCGTAAGAATTTTCTAGAATACCAGCAGATTGTCCAAAACTTTTAATATGATTCTTAATACTACTTAAATTATCTTTATTGCTAAAAATATACTCACTATTTTCGATTATAAATTCTTCTTCAAAAGTTCTTCCACATTTAAAATCTTGTCTTGTATCATTATTTCTTTGATAGCTTACTGCAAAAGGTTCAGAAATAAGTTCATCAAATTTTTTATATACTAAATCTTTTATGTTTTTCTCACTAGGCATCCACTCAATAATACATTGATTAGTAGTTACCAAATCATTAATTTCATCTATAGCTATTTCGCTTGCTACCTCATAAGTGCATTGAACTCCATTTTTATTTTCTTTTACTATTCTTTTACAACAATCAATATCAGTAATCATCAAAGTTTTTACATTTAAAAACTCTAAGAAGTCTTTAAACTTATTCATATATGCTCCTCCGATTTCAATTACTGAAATATACTGCTCTGATAGAAGCCTTTTTTTATTCTCTTCATCAATATTGATTTTTTTTAATTCATCATCTACCTTTTTTATGAATAAGGGCATTAAAAGTCTTTCACAAACCCCTTCGATTAAAATAATTTTATCTGCAAAAAACATGTCACATTTTACTAAGGATATATATTGTTTTAGAAACTTTATTATTTCATTATTCTTAGTTCCATCTAAATTTATAGGATTAAACTTCATTAAGTCTTTAACTTTAGTAGAATGTACTTCTTTGCTAAAATACCTTATACTTTCAAAATCAGCACTAGCCACAATATGAGATGAATGTGTGGTTACAATAACCTGTGCTTTTATACCATTCTCCTCTAGAAATTCGTTCAATTTTGTTATAAATGTACTCTGCAATTGAGGGTGCATATGAGCTTCAGGTTCTTCAATAAATATTAAATTTAAATCCGTATGACTTTCTAGTAACTTACTCTTAAAGTGGAGAATTTCAGAAATAATGTATATTAAGTTACTATATCCTAAACCATTATATTTTTCTGGCAATAAATATTCTTTATCCTTATAAAACATATTTATACTGCTAAATATATTTGTAGGGGTAACATTAGACTTAAGTATTATATTTGCTCCATCTATATTAGGGTATCCAAATTTTGAAAAAGATTTTGTAAAACCCTCAAAAAAACTCATTAACTTTTCATCTACCTTATCATTTGCAATCACTAACGCACCATTTAGTTCTTCAAACTCTTTTTCTTCTACTATAAGTGTTTTATTCTTACTCTCAACTTCCTTATATTGCTTTTGAAAAATATTAGATAATTTAGAATTTGATTTACCATTGCTGTCATCAACGCTTCTTTGTGCTGAAATAAAGCAACTGCCAATTATCTTATTTACATCTGACAACCTTATTAATTCCTGACTTTCATATGGAGAAAATGATTTTATTTTTACACTAAAATGTTTTTCATATATTTTTTTTATACAATCAACTATTCCTTCAGCACTTTTCTTTCTATCATAATATAGTTTTAAATCTTGTAGGAATAACTGTTTGTTCTCTACTGAATATTCAAAATTAATTTTTATAATGTTATTTTCATCTAAGGTAGTCAATAATGGCCTTATGTTACTCCAATTATCATTTTCATCATATTCTACAATTATTCTTAGTTCTATTGAAGGAATATTAAGCCCTTCGAAAAAATTTTCTTGAACCTCTTGATCAGCTGGTAAACCTATATACTCTTGAAAAATCTCTTCAAATTTCTTATAACAATCAATAGAAAAGTCCTCAAAATAAAATGAGTGATTATTAAAAAAAGTATCAAAAATATATGAAAAAGAAGTTTTTCCAGAATTATTCTTTCCAACTAAAATTGTTGTTCCTTCTTTAATTTCAACACTATTCTCATCTTCTATAGACTCCAATAATCTATAATTCTTAATTTCAACTTTTTTAAGTTTCAAAATAACTCCCCCTAATGTCCATTTTTTTATCTTTTATGATAACATTCCACAAAATATAATAATTTCCTCTTTTATAACAAATTTTCATAATATGAAAAAAATAGAATATCGAGCTTCTTTCATACTTTTCTAGCTTTTTACAGTTTATCTGTATATATTAAATTTTGTATTCTATATACTCATCCAATGAAATTATTATAAATTATAGCGTTTTCTATTATTGTAGGAGAGTCTGCATTTTTTAAATAAGATTTACGTCTTAATATTCAGCATTTTCATATTTTATTGCTTTGCTGATTTTCAAATTCCTTGACTAATTTATGATATGTATTCCTTTTTAAATGTAACTTTTGCATTGCTTCATTACCATTTATTTCTCTATTCTTCCATTTACCATAAATATCATCCCAATTATCTGGATACCCTATTTTTTTCGACCTTTATATTTACCACGGTCTTTTGCAATAGCTATCCCATCAAGCTGTCTCTCTAAGATATTCGCCCTTTCAAATTCATATATTGCTCCCATCATCGTCAACATTAATTTTCCATTGCTTCTTGAATATCTTCCTTTAAACTTACTGTTATCTTCTTTTTTCTTTGTGTTCTAATTTTTCTACCGTCTACTTTTGTGGTTAAATCCTCCTTTTAGAATTAGGCGTATGAAAAAAAGGTCATACACCCATTATCATTTCTGATAAAAGATGTATAACCTTTTCGCACCTACAAAGAAGTTAAATACATGCTTTACACCACTTTATATAACTTTCTTTATTAAATGGATCGAGTAAGTCTGTAAGCCGAGTTCTGTATTTGACAATCATCTATCTAGGCCCATTGTTACCAAGTGGGCTCAAGCGATACACCCGGAGACGGGACGGGCAGCCCCTATATGTCTCCCTATTGATCTTGCTCCAGATGGGGTTTACATAGCCGCAAAGTCGCCAGTGCGCTGGTGAGCTCTTACCTCGCCTTTCCACCCTTACCAGTACATGATAAATCATGCCTTTGGCGGTATCTCTCTGTTGCACTTTCCTTAGAGTCGCCTCCACTGGGAGTTACCCAGCACCCTGCCCTATGGAGCTCGGACTTTCCTCTCCTGAAGTTTCCTTCAGCAGCGATTGTCTGGCTTACTCGCAAAAACTATATTATCACATATGCTTTTAAAATGCAAATAGTATTTTATGCTAAGTTATAGGGGTCAAAGGTACTTGTTGAAATTATTACCTTATTATTGTGCCCCATATCCTTTAAGATATTGTTTAACTTTTTACCAATGACCTTCATTGGTGGCCATTCTGTAATAAAATGTCCTGCATCGATAATTGCAATATCCTCTTCTCTCATATCACTAACATGATGATACCTAGTATCCCCTGTGATAATGCAGTCACAAGCTTTTTTTCTTACAAGGCTAAAATAATCCTCACCACTGCCATTGACTACTGCAATTGTGTTGATTTCCTTGTTGCCATCACCTACGAATCTTACAAAAGGAGCATTGTATTTTTCTTTAACTCTATTACATAGTTCTAAAAGAGTAATAGGAGTGTTAACCTTCACTATTCTTCCAACACCGTTATTGTTGTTATCAAAGGCTTTGTTTACATCTAATACTCTAAAGTTATCGTACCCTAGTAGCTCAGTTGCTATATGATTTAACCCTTCATCAGCGGAATCTAAGTTAGTGTGGCTAGAGTATACATTTATTTTATTTTCTATAAGCTTAATAAGTTTTCTTCCAAGCAAAGTGTCTGTTGTTATATTTTTAGGCTTTATAAACAATATTGGATGATGAGTTAGTATAAGATTACAGCCCTTTTCTATAGCTTCTTCTATGACTTCAAAGGTTACATCTAGTGCCACTAATATTCTATTTATTTCTGCATTTCTATCTCCCACCATTAAGCCTACGTTGTCATAGCTCTCTGCTAAGATTGGTGGTGCCATAGTTTCCATTACTTTAATTACATCCTCTACCTTTAAAAACACTGCAAAAACTCCTTTAACCTGCTTATTAATGTTTCTAATTCCTCTTTGCGCTTTCTTGCTAGTTCTGTTTCTTCTGTTAAATTTTCATAGACTCTAATATATTTTCCTAGTTTAAACTGAAGATACTCCTTAAATAGAGGCTGTCTTTTGTTGAGAAGTAGTTCACTTACTTCGTAATATATAGGGTCTATTTCTTTTTTATTATTATCATATTTTATTTTCATTATCTCATAATACTTTTCTTCATCTTTTACAATGATTTCATCAATAATAGTATACCCACTATTATAAACATATTCTCTTAATACCTCTGGGTTTTGTACTGGTTGAACAACAACATAATTTAAGGCTTTAAAAACTCTCTTACTGTCCTCTAGAATGTCCCTAATTAAATTTCCACCCATACCTGCAATCACTGCTGCTTCAACTTCCTTAGGCTTAACTGTAGTTAACCCTCCCCCTAGTCTAGCAACAATTTTATTTCCCAGATTATAATTTTCAATATTCTTTTTCGCCTTTTCCACAGGGCCTTTATTTATATCACTGGCTACAGCAAAGTCTATAATGTTGTTTTTAACTAAGTATATTGGAATATATCCATGATCTGTTCCCACATCAACTATACTATTTACATTATTTATTAACTCACTTATAGCTTTTAATCTTTCGCTTAAAACCATATCTCTCACTTTATTTATGTACTCCTTATAAATTTAAACTAGCCCTAATAGTTAAATTAGGGCAGGTCAATATTTTATTTAATTTACTTTTAATTTCTTCACTTTAAATTGCACTTGTAATAATTTTAATTTGTAGAATTAAAAATATCACCGATACTAACAATGCAATGTATAGATACCTATAGGCAGTCTTTCTGTCATATTTTGCACAAAAATATGCTGCATAATACATACAAAATAATATTGCTGCATTTAATGCTCCATAAATCATTTGTATAGAAACAAACTGTTTATCTGTTCCCATTGTGATTGGTTTAAAGGTTGCATCAAAAGTTAATGGCATTATATTTGGCAATCTATGAGTTAGATAATTAACTAATGGATTTAAAGTCATTACTATTATCACTGCACTTGTTAAAAATAATAGCTTTTTAAACTTTTTATCCTTATATAATTTATTGGGTTTATTAAACTTTACTTCCCACTGTATTTTAAAAATGTTATGTTTGTTTAATAGTTCTTCAAAAACTTCTGCTTCCTTAGGTGATATGGCATAGTTTATCTCTTCTGTTCTTAAGTAAATCACCGATGTGTTATTGGTTACAAACATTCTTGTTGTACCTAAAGTCTTAACCACACTACGACCTAGGGCAAATTTATTTGATGCAATTCCTGAAAGTTTAATTCCTTTAATTTTCCCTGATATTATAGTGTATCCCTTTATATCTGAAAGGGGTATTATTACTTTCTTTAAATTTCCTATTCCTGTTATTTGTAGTTCATCTTCCGTAATTACATATTTAACAGTAGCCCATAAAAAAATGTGGTATAAGTAAAAAACATTACACGCAATTAATAGTGCTCTAAGTAAGTTTAGCACTGTATAAGACCCTGTGTTGTACATTAAAAGCAATAGCAAAATATTATACATTACTGCTAATAAAGCTGAATTTACTATTTCAAAGCTTTTTATACCTTTAAATACTCTCATGCTTTCACCACCTTATGGAAATTATAGCACAAAAGCTCTTCTGGGTAAATTGTTAAATTGATATAAAGCTTGTTTATCTTAATTTTATTAACTTTATTAACTAAAATTTTAATTTTAAGCTTAATAATGCCTATAAAAAATTAAACACCCCAATATTTTTTAATATAGGGGTGTTTAATTTATTTATATTTACATCTATATTGATATTTAGTTAAGTTTTATTAATCTAAATAATCCTTTAATTTCTTACTTCTGCTTGGGTGTCTTAATTTTCTTAAGGCTTTAGCTTCTATTTGTCTTATTCTCTCTCTTGTAACATTGAACTCTTTACCTACTTCTTCAAGAGTTCTTGCTCTACCGTCATCAAGTCCGAATCTAAGTCTTAACACTTTTTCTTCCCTTGGAGTTAATGTGCGTAATTGACTAATTAATTGTTCTTTTAACATAGTGAAGGCTGCTGCTTCAGCTGGTGCTGGAGCGTCATCATCTGGAATAAAATCACCTAAATGGCTATCTTCCTCTTCACCTATTGGAGTTTCTAGAGATACTGGTTCTTGAGCAATTTTCATTATTTCTCGAACTTTATCTACAGACATATCCATGTGTTTTGCTACTTCTTCTGGTAATGGTTCACGTCCTAGTTCTTGAAGTAACTGTCTTGAAACTCTAATTAATTTGTTTATGGTTTCTACCATGTGTACAGGTATTCTTATAGTCCTTGCTTGATCTGCAATAGCTCTAGTTATCGCCTGTCTTATCCACCAAGTAGCATAGGTACTGAATTTAAAGCCTTTTCTGTAATCAAATTTTTCTACAGCTTTTATAAGACCTAAGTTTCCTTCTTGGATTAAGTCAAGGAATAACATTCCTCTTCCTACATATCTTTTAGCTATACTTACAACAAGTCTCAAGTTTGCCTCTGCTAATTTTTTCTTAGCATATGCATCTCCTTCTTCAATCCTCTGAGCTAACTCCATCTCTTCCTCAGAGGAAAGTAGAGGTACTTTTCCTATTTCCTTTAAATACATTCTTACAGGGTCATCTATAGCTATACCTTCTGGTATTGAAATGTCTATTTCTTCTTCTTCTTGAACATCGCCTACTACATCAATATCCATTGATTCAAGAACTTCGTAGATTTTCTCTATTTGCTCTGGGCTTAAATCTACATCCTCTAGTTCATCCATTATTTCTTTATATGTTAGAGAGCCTTTTTTCTTTCCCTTTTCAATTAGGGTTTTTACAATTGTTACTTTTGTATTTTTATCTTTCATATCTTTTGTTTCTTTTGTTTCTTTTGTTTCCTTTATGTCTTTTATGTCTTTTATGTCTTTTCCGTCTTTCATCACATTACCTCCTTTCTAAGGTTTATACGTTACTTATTTCCTTTTGTATAGTTATCAGTTGTTGCGCCAAATCCATAGATTCCTCTACTAACCCTTTGGACTCACATATCCTAATTTTGCTCATAATCTCTTTCTTCGACTCCTCTAACTTAAATTTTTTAATCTCTCTGATACAATCATGAATCATTCTCTCCACATCGTATTCGCCTAATTTAACTTGGAGTTCTTGTATATTTATCCATTCTTTTGTGCATTCACTATTCTCTGCACATTTTGTATCGATTTTAGAATTTCTTTCATCATCAGGCAAGTGATGATAATTTACTATTAAGTCATAAATCGTTCTATGACTTTCTACAATAAAGTCTTCTCTATTTATTAAGTTTGTAATAATCTTTAAAAATTCCTTATCCTTGAGCATAAGCTTCAAAAGGGTTCTTTCACCTTTCACATAAGCAGGCTCTAAATATAATTTTTGCCCAAAATCTACATTAATATTAGTTTTTTCTTCGTTTTTTGAAGTTTTTTTGTTAATCTCTCTTATTGTCTCCAAAATAGACTCTTCACTTACTCCAGCTTTTTGAGCAACTTGTTTTACATACACTTCTCTTTCAATAGGTTGAAGTGTTGCAAGTATATTTGCTACGTTGTTCACGTATTTTATTATCATTTCTTTATTCAAGAAATTTATTCCATCTTCTGCTTTTTTTAGTCTATAATCAATAAGAGGTAGTGCATTATTTACAAGCTTTAAAAAAGCTTCTTTTCCATTAGCTTTAATATACTCATCAGGATCCTTACCTTGTGGCACTTGTAATACCTTTATATCAAAGTTCTCCTTTTTCAAGATTTCAAGTCCTCTTAAAGTTGCATTTTGCCCTGCAACGTCTGCATCAAAGGAAATTATTACCTTATCCACATATCTTTTTAAAAGCTTAGCTTGATATTCTGTTAAAGCAGTTCCTAAGGTTGCTACCACATTAGTTATTCCGTGTTGATGAAGGGATATACAGTCCATATAGCCTTCTACTATTATTACTGTTCTATCCATATTAGTCTTAATTGCAAAATTTAATCCATAGAGGTGTATTCCTTTTCTAAATAACGGGGTTTCTGGTGAATTTAAATATTTAGGTTTAGAGTCATCTAAGACTCTCCCTCCAAAACCAATAACCTTACCGTTATAATCAAAAACAGGGAAAATCACCCTATTCCTGAATCTATCGTATATTGACCCCTTAGGACTTTTTACCACAAGTCCTAAATTAAGCAATTCTTCCTCTTTAACACCCTTGGCTTTTAAATAATTTCTAAGGTTATGCCAACCATCAAAGGCAAAGCCAATTCCGAACTTCTTTAAAGTTGAATCATTAATACCTCTATTTTTAAAATATGAATAGGCCTTTTCATCTTTCCTTAAGTTATTATAAAAGAACCTTGCTGCTTCTACATTTATATTGTACATTTTGTCAAATTTAGCTCGCTCTATTTTTTTGTCGTTATTTTCCTCAATGTCAATTCCTATTCTTTCAGCAAGAACTTTTACAGCTTCTGGGAAGGTTACATTCTTTGTTTTCATAACAAAACTTATGACATTTCCAGCCTCTCCGCATCCAAAACATTTGTAAATTTGTTTATCTCTTGATACAGTAAAGGAAGGTGTTTTTTCATGATGAAAAGGACACACGCCGATATAGTTTCTTCCTGTATGTTTTAATCTCACTACATCTGAAACCACATCTATTATGTCATTTTGTTCTTTTACCTTTTGTATGACTTCTTCTGAAAACACTTAACGATTTCACCTGCCTATAAAGTCCATACCTTTTCAATTTCGACAAAAAGTCTTATATTCCTTCTTTTGTTTGAACTTTTTTTATTTTTTTGTAGTAATTGCTATTATTATATTCTGTACAAAGTGTCGTTTTCCTTCAAAAAATTAAATTTTTAATAAATAATATATGTTTTTTAATAAATATGCATGCCTTTAGTTACTAATAAGCTTACAATGCAACAACTTTTCTATTAATATTCCCTTAAACCATCTATAAGATAACATTTTTTTCAAAACCTTATAATCAAAATCTATACAAATGAGCCTTACTAATGGCCATTATTTATCTTGGTAAATATATATCATCAAATAAACTTAAGCAAAATTCATCACTCATTCCAGCAATGTAATCTCCAACACCTTGGGATAATCCTTCTTCCTTTGCAATTTCTCCATAAAACTTTGGAAGTTTCTCTGGGTGATTATAAAAATACTTATACACATGAGTTAGAACAAATTTCGCCTTATCTCTTTCCACTTTTAAAATATCCCCGTTATATACATTTTTAAACATAAAATTCCTAAGACCACTTAATGACTTTTCTACTTCACTAGATAAGGAAACTGAAGGGTTATAGTTTTTTATATTGGCAATTGTGTTATATATACAGTCTTTCACTAGAGTATCAATTCTATCTCCATGAGTTTTTCCAAGAGAACTTATATATTCTGCTGGTATTTCCCTTTCACTTAAAAGTCCAGCTCTTATAGAATCATCTATATCGTGGTTAACATAAGCAATCTTATCACTATACTTTACTATCTGCCCTTCTAAAGTGTAGGATCTTTTAGCTGTGGTTGAAAATCCACTATGATATAAAATGCCATCTAATACTTCCCCAGTGAGATTCAACCCTTTACCGTTTTTCTCAATTCTAGTTAATACTCTAACACTATGTTCATTGTGCTTGAAGCCTTGTGGTAACAATTCATTTAAAACCTCTTCTCCATTATGTGCAAAAGCTACATGTCCAATGTCATGTCCTAGGGCAATAGCTTCTATTAAATCTTCATTAAGACCTATGCCTCTACCTATAGTTCTTGCAATTTGAGCAACCTCTAGAGTATGGGTAAGTCTTGTTCTATAATGATCATTCCAAGTTTTAATATAAACTTGAGTTTTCATCTTAAGTCTTCTAAAGGATTTGCAATGTATTATTCTATCTCTATCTACCATATAACAAGTTCTTATATCATCTTTATTTTCTTCGACTTTTCTTCCTTTTGAATAAAATGAATATGCTGCCTCTGGTATTAATGTGTTTTTCTCAACACTTTCTATTCTTTCTCTAATATTCACAAAAACTCCTCCATAAAACTATATATATTTTTTTAATATATACAAAATGCAATAAAGATACTACTTAAATATATCTAATTCTATTCAGCATTCTCTTTTATATAAGTTGATCAAAATTATCTTACAGTGTATATATGTTCTAATAAATAAACTACATTATAACCTTTAGAGTCATCTATATTTGACAACTTCTTGGATGTAGAAAGTTAATTAGACCTTATATATAAATAATATTGGAACTTATATATATTCTTACTTAAATATGTAATATTTGTTACTACTTTAATAATATACTTGTATTATAAATAATATTATTATGATTAACTAGTTTTTAAAAAATTTAAGCTTAATTTTTATCATTCTGAGTTAGCTCTTTAACACCATTTTGGAAGCTTCAAGTTTGTCATCTTCTCTAAGTAGCAGTTGCTCAGTCTAGGTAAACTACTTTTGTGGCGGTTCAGATCTACTTTCAAAGTAGCTCCACAAAATGAACTTATTCATAACTTAATATGATTAAGCTTAATATTCTAGTGATTTTATTAAGCATATCTTTTATTAATTTATAATAGTTATCCTAGTGAATTTATGAATGAATGTTCCTTATTTATCTTTAGGGTGCTTTTTTTAATGTAGAAATAATATTCTAGTACTGAAAATATTTTTTAAGGGGTGTTGTTATGACTAGTATTGCTAAAAATAAAAACAATATAGAATTATTATCTGAAAAAAATGTAAAAAAATACGTGTTACCCTATTATGGTTTACATAATGCTGAGGTTTCTCAAGTGAAATTAAAGGATACTGACAAGCAAAGAGCAGTATATAGGGTATCTTATAAGGATAAAGAATACTGCCTTAAAAAAGTTTATTTCCCCCTAGAAGAACTTTTATTTGTCTACTCAGCTGTAGAATGGTTATATAGGTATGGAGTAAAAGTCCCTAGAATTTTATCCACCTTAAATCACAGTAGATATGTTAATTATGAAAATATGCTTTTCATTTTAACTCCTTGGATTGATGGTGACAAATGCGATTTTGATTCTATAAAACATGTACTTCTAACTAGCGGCAACCTTGGTAAAATTCATAAAGTGTCTCAAAATTTCAAACCAATCCTAGGTAGTTCAGAGAAAATTGGTTGCACTAACCCTCATAATTCTTTAAATAAACATTATAATAATTTAATGACCTATTCAAATTTAGCTTTTAAACATAACGACAAATTTTCTAGAATTTTTTTGGACAACATTGAAACAAGTCTTTTATTAGCTAAAACTTCTAATAATATTTCTAGCTCTATAAACCTTGATAACTTATCAAAATCTCTATGTCATAATGATTATGTTAGTAAAAATATTATTGTAGATAAAAATGACATTTGGGTTATAGATTTTGATAAATGTAAATACGACTTCTGTGCTCTTGATATTTCCTATTGTTTAAGAAGACTTCTAAGACGTGATGGAACAAAGTGGAATGTGGAATTAACTATAACTTTCTTAAATGAATATGAAAAACACAATCAGCTAACCATAGACGATTACAAGTATATTTTATCTTATTTAGCCTTTCCTCAGAAATACTGGAAAATCTCTAGAGATTACTTTGCAAATATTTCAAAATGTAATAAAAAAGCCTTTATATCTTTAATTGAAAAAGTTGTAGCTCAACATGAAGACCAACTTAATTTTGTTCGCAAGTTTACAGAGTACATCGAGTTTAAATTTGGTGAAACTCTATAAATAGCATATAAAAATATAGGAGTTGACTATTTAAAGCCAACTCCTTATTCTTGTGCTTAAAACCTTAAGTCTTCAATAAGTGAATTTAAACTCACCTTGTGAATAAACTTAGAAATTAACAACATCTATTATATGAATGTTACTATTTTCTTGGGTTTTTAACTTCTGCTTGAGCAGCAGCAAGTCTTGCAACTGGAACTCTGAATGGTGAGCATGATACATAGTTTAATCCTATGTTATGGCAGAACTCAACTGATGATGGGTCTCCACCGTGCTCTCCACATATTCCAAGTTTAATATCTTCTCTAGTTTGCTTTCCAAGTTTTACAGACATTTCAACAAGTTTACCTACACCAGTTTGGTCTAATCTTTGGAATGGATCTGACTCGTAGATTCCTTTGTCATAGTAATGCTTTAAGAAGTTACCAGCATCATCTCTTGAGAATCCGAAAGTCATTTGAGTTAAGTCATTAGTACCAAATGAGAAGAATTCTGCTTCTTTAGCAATCTCATCAGCTGTTAATGCAGCTCTTGGGATTTCTATCATTGTACCAACCATGTACTTAAGCTCTATTCCTCTTTCAGCTATTATAGCATCAGCAGTTCTTGTTACTATATCTTTAACATACTTAAGCTCTTTAACTTCTCCAACTAATGGAATCATTATTTCTGGAACTATGTCATAACCTTTTCTTGTTTTAACATCTATAGCAGCTTCTATAACTGCTCTTGTTTGCATTTCAGCAATTTCTGGGTAAGAAACAGCTAATCTACATCCTCTATGTCCCATCATTGGGTTGAACTCATGTAATGAGTCAACTGTAGCTTTTAACTCTTCAAAAGTTATTCCTAATTCTACAGCTAATTCTTTGATTTCCTCATCTACATGTGGTAAGAACTCATGTAGTGGTGGATCTAAGAATCTTATAGTAGCTGGTCTATCAACTAACTCTTCATAGATTCCTATGAAGTCTTGTCTTTGCATTGGTAATAATTTTTCTAATGCTGTTCTTCTTGAAGTCTCATCTTTAGCAACGATCATTTGTCTGATTGCCATAATTCTATCAGCTTCAAAGAACATATGCTCTGTTCTGCAAAGACCTATACCTTCAGCTCCGTATTTAACAGCTTGAGCTGTATCTCTTGGAGTATCAGCATTTGTTCTAACTTTTAAGCTTCTTATTTCATCAGCCCAAGCCATGAATGTTCCAAAGTATCCGCTTATTTCTGGCTCAACTGTTTTAATTTGTCCTGCATATACGTTTCCTGTGCTTCCATCGATAGATATGTAATCTCCCTCATGGTAAACAACTCCGCCAACTTCAAAAGTTTTAGCTTCTTCGTTAACTTTAATATCTCCGCAACCAGCTACACAGCAAGTTCCCATTCCCCTAGCAACAACAGCTGCGTGAGAAGTCATTCCACCTCTAACTGTTAATATACCTTCAGATGCAATCATACCCTCGATGTCTTCTGGTGAAGTTTCAAGTCTTACTAAAACAACTTTTTCTCCTTTTTCATGAGCAACTTTTGACTCTTCAGCTGTAAAGTAAACTTTACCACAAGCAGCTCCTGGAGATGCTGGAAGACCCTTTGCTATTACTGCAGCATTTTTCATGTCTGTAGCATCAAAGTTAGGATGTAATAATGTATCTAATTGTTTTGGTTCAACTTTAAGAATTGCTTCTTCTTTAGTTAACATTCCTTCTTCAACTAGATCAACAGCTATTTTAAGAGCAGCTTGAGCAGTTCTCTTACCATTTCTAGTTTGTAGGAAGTAAAGTTTTCCTTCTTCTATAGTGAACTCCATGTCTTGCATGTCTCTGTAGTGATTTTCTAATGTATTTACTATATCCATGAATTGTTTGTAAACTTCTGCATTTTCTTTTTCTAATTGCTCTATTGGTTGTGGAGTTCTGATACCTGCAACAACGTCCTCACCTTGAGCATTCATTAAGTACTCAGCAAATATTTTCTTTTCTCCAGTAGATGGGTTTCTTGAGAATGCAACTCCTGTACCAGAAGTTTCTCCTTTGTTTCCGAATACCATCTCTTGAACGTTAACAGCTGTTCCCCAGCTTCCTGGAATATCATTCATTCTTCTATAAACGATAGCTCTTGGGTTGTTCCAAGATCTGAATACAGCAGTTATAGAAGCTATTAATTGCTCTTTTGGATCGCTTGGGAATTCTTCTCCCTTAGCATTTTTGTAGAAAGCTTTGAATTTTTTAACTAACTCTTTTAAGTCGTTAGCATCTAATTCAGTGTCAAGTTTAACACCTTTAGCTTCTTTCATTTCATCCATGATTTCTTCAAAGTGTTTTTTCTCAACTTCCATAACAACGTCAGCAAACATTTGAATAAATCTTCTGTAAGAGTCATAAGCAAATCTTGGGTTTCCAGTTTTATTAGCCATAACTTCTACAGTATTATCATTTAATCCAAGGTTTAATATTGTATCCATCATACCAGGCATTGAAGCTCTTGCTCCAGATCTAACTGATACTAGTAATGGATTTTCTAAACTTCCAAATTTCTTTCCTGAAATGTTTTCTAATTCAGCCATTTTAGCATGAATTTGCTCAACGATTTCTGGAGCTATTGTTCTGTTATCATCATAATATTTGTTACAAGCTTCTGTAGTTACTGTGAATCCCTGTGGAACTGGAATTCCTATGCTTGTCATGTCAGCAAGGTTTGCACCCTTACCACCAAGTAAATTCTTCATTGAAGCGTCACCTTCACTAAAAAGGTAAACGTACTTTTTGTTTTCCATGGTATACACCCCTTAAATTTAATATCTATAGTTTAATAAATAGAGAGTTATAAACTCCTACTCATCTTCACCCATCGTAACGAATAATTGTGTTATTGTAGTCTTTGAAACTTTTCCTACTATTTTAAACACTTCTTTATTTTGTTCTACTACCTTTTGTACTACTGGCAAACTATCAACTTGTCGCTCTATTATCTTTTTTGCCGCATCTAAAACTGATTCATCTTCATATACATAAACTATATTTGGCATTCTAGTCATTATTATGCCAACTGGTACCCTGTGTATATCAACTGTTCCCATTACCATCTTAATAAAATCTTTTCTTGAAACTGCCCCCACTAGATTGCCATTGTTTTCTACAAACAGTGTACCAGCATCATTTAAGAAAAGATTTAAAATTGACTGATAAACTGTAGTTTCTTCTGATACTACAGTAGGTTTCGACATAACATCTTTAACTTTTATGTTTGTGAAACAAGACTTACTTATTTGTTCTGATGGTTTTTTCCCAAATATGTATCCAACCTTTGGTCTTGCTTCTAGGTATCCACTCATTGTCAGTATTGCAAGATCAGGTCTTAGGGCGGAACGAGTTAACCCTAACTTTGCCGCTAATGCTTCACTAGTTATAGGTTGATTTTCTTTTACTAATTTAATTATTTCTTCTTGTCTTGCTGAGAGTTTAATATATTTCGCCGCCTTTCAATATGAACTAAAGCAGATTTACATAAGTTATATGAAGATAGATAAGTTGACATATTTTCCATAGTTTCTATTATACCATGATATTATAACAAGTAATACAATTTTTCAATGTTTTTCTTAAATTAACCATGAAATATTAAGATTTTTTAATGAAAAATCTTAGCTATCTCTTATTTTTGTTAAATAATATAAATTTTATACATTTTATCTTGCAAAACCTCACTAAATGAAAACATTTTCATAGAAATGAAGGTATCAATGGAGTTTTTTAATGTATTTTTTTGTACGTAATAAAATAATTTTTATTAAACTTATATATAGAATACAATAAAGAAACTTCACTAATAATAAACCTACTTTTACATTTTCTTTCGTATAAGTTGCTTTTAATTTATTAAGTAATATAGAACTACTGCTCAACTTATATATTTGCTACATAACTAAATTAGTTTATTCAATTGTTTAGTTATGTAGCAAACTAAAGTCAATACTTAACTTGCACATTATTACTATCTTGGTACCCTTAAGGTTTTTGGTGATGAATGAAGTTCATCATGAGTAAAACAGATATTCACCTTATAAGCCTATATAAAAGCCATAAAAGACCTATGTAAGGTTGTATTGCTTATGTTAAAATCTGCAATTGGTTATAATACAAAATTTAACTTTCTATAACTTTATTCTTCATAATAAAAAGTTAGCATTTCTGCTAACTTTCTTTATGCTCAGTATTTTCTTCAGGTTTTGCAATATCTTCTTCAAATTTTACAGTGTAGGTAAAAGAATTTACTTCATCATCAGCATTCTTTTCCTTTTCACTATTATGACTATTAAACTTATCCTTAATATCTTGGGCAGCTTCATTAGCCTTTTCCTTAGTTTCATTAAATACTGACTTTATGATTTTGTTTACTACTTCAACTGTACCATCTTCTTTTGTTATTTCAACTTGAATCTTAGTGATTATAGCTGCAGCTGCTCCAACCATTAATAGTATTGGTTGTAATAGTGCCACAAGACCTATTGCAATACCTGCATTAACTGGAATATCTACAAGAGTTTTATCTTCTTTTTTAATTTTAATTCTTGTAACATTCCCTTTTTTAACTAAGTCTTTCATGTAAGCAATAAATTCATCCACTGTCATTGATACATCATTCATGAAGGATTTTTCTTCTTTGGTTTCCTCTTTCATCTTTTCATGATAAACCAATGCATCCACCACATCACCATTGCATTTTTCAAGGATTTCTTTTGCTTCGCTGTAACTTAAGTTAGTTCTACTTCTTATGATATCAATTTTCTCTAAGGTAATTTCACTCATAACAATTCCTCCTTTATTCTTTATCCGCACTGACTTCAGGTATTATGTTAAAATAATCTAGCATAGCTAAGCTCTTAGGTTTTCTTGGATAATTTAAAAATATAAAGTTTGTAATAATTTTATATATGTCCTTTTTTGTAGCCTCATTAACAGAAAGTCTAGATATTTTATCTGTATCCACGGAATTTAAAAACTTTAACACATTATATGTGCCCTTTGACACATGTGTTCCATGAACTTTTTCACACTCCCCACAAACTGCACCATAAAATTGCAAGGATATAAAATCAGAGCAACTAATTTTTTTATCACAAATAGCACAATTTTCTAGATGGAGTCCATACCCTGTAGCCTTTAAAAGCTTCAGTTCAAAGGTTCTAGCTAGTAATTCTAAATCTACAGCTTTACTTTTCAATAGGTAAAAAGAACTTACAAGATCCTTAAAAAGACTTAAATAATTTTCCTCTCCACAAGCTATGTCTATAAGCTCGTTAAAGTAGGAACCATATGTTAAGGTTTCATAATCATTTAATATATCCTGAAAGGATTCAATAATTCTTCCTTCATTTAAAGTGTAAAGACTCCTGCCCTTATAAACCACATATTCACCAAAACAAAAGGGTAAAGTTATAGAAAACCCTTTATTCTTGCTCTTTTTAGCTCCTTTTGCAAGTACAGAGATTTTTCCTAAGTCCTCACTAAAGAGCCAAACTAATCTATCATGTTCTTTGTAATCTTGAGTTTTTATAACTACTGCTCTTGTTTTTATAGTACTCAATTAATCAACCCCTACGTTGTTTAGGATTATTTATATCCAAGCTCTTTAAGCATAAATTGGCTGTCTCTCCAGTCCTTTTTAACTTTCACCCAAAGTTTTAGGGTTACAGGAGTATTTAAGAATTTTTCTAAGTCCTGACGTGCATAGGTGGAAATTTTCTTCATCATAGCACCATTTTTTCCTATTATTATTCCCTTATGAGAATCTTTTTCACATAATAGGTTTGCTTCTATATTATATCTGCCTTTTTCATCTTTTTTCATATGAATTATTTCCACAGCAATACCATGAGGTACTTCTTGGGATAAAAGTCTTAAAGCCTTTTCTCTTATGGTTTCTGTAATTATAAATCTCTCCTGTTGATCAGTAATCATATCTTCTGGATAATACATTGGTCCCTCAGGTAAGTATTTTTCTATAAGATCAGTTACTTTATCTACATTTTTACCATTAATTGCAGCCATAGGTATTATCTCTTTAAAGCTAAATACCTCTGAATAATTCACCAAAGTTTTTGCAATTCTATTCTCTGGGTTCTCATCAATTTTATTAACTAATAAAAACACTGGTACATTACACTCTTTTAATTGTTCTAATATATGCATATCTCCAGCATTAACCTCTTCCTCAGGAGTAGTTAAAAATAGTACTACATCTACTTCATTAACTGAATCCTTTGCAACCTTAACCATGTATTCTCCTAGCTTATGTCTAGGTTTATGCATTCCTGGAGTGTCCACAAACACTATCTGATGTTCTTTAGTAGTATGGATAGTTTGTATGTTGTTTCTTGTGGTTTGTGGTCTACTTGAAACTATAGATAATTTCTCCCCCATTATATGATTTATCAAGGTAGATTTTCCTACATTTGGTCTTCCAATAATTGTTACGAATCCTGATTTGAACATAATTCCTCCTTATTTAAATAAGTCTTCTTTAGTAAATGCACCTGGCAATATTTCTTCTAAAGTTTTCTTTACATATTCTTCTTCATTTTTAATTAGTATTATTTCTATATCCTTGCTTGCAAATTCTGCAATTACTTGTCTGCATATGCCACAAGGTGTAGTAAAAGTAGTCATATCTCCTACCACTGCAATTCTTTTTATAACTCTATGACCTTCTGATACAGCTTTAAAAATAGCTGTTCTTTCTCCACAATTTGTAGCACCAAAGGATGCATTTTCAATGTTACAGCCAGTAAATACTGTTCCATCTTCCATTTCAACAGCAGCTCCTACTGGAAACTTTGAATATGGTACATAGGCTTTTTCTCTTGCCTCTATAGCTAATTTCACTAAATTTCTTTCCTCCACAATAATTCCCTCCAACAATCAATCTATGAGTTTCGCTAATACTTCTGCATCATTATTCTTCTTGTTTTTTAACAATCTTACATATATTTTATTTAATTCCCATTTTACAAGCTTATGGTACATAAATTATACCACTACAGGCAATAAATTCAATGTTTAATTTTCTTTAAAAATATAAATTTTTCATGCTGCAAACCTATAGAAAACTAAATTAAAATCTAACTTTTATATAAATGTATCTGGTTCCTTTAAGACTTTTAGCCCTATACAAAATAAGTTATAACCATAGACTCCTAAACTAACCTAAAAACTGATAAAGTAATAGGGTAAGCAGTGATCCAAAGGCTGCTCCAAATATAACCTCTAAAATAGAGTGCACTTCTGAATCTACCCTACTTTGTGCTACGATAGCTGCTAGCAGATAGGAAAGAATCATCACTAGAGGTTCATTGGTTAACAAAGTTATTGTAGTTGCTACAGAAAATGCTATAGCACTATGACCACTTGGCATCCCACCCTTTAGAGGTGTTCCTTCATCGTATATGGCTTTAACTACTACAGTAACAATACTTACCACCACTAGCATAAGGAATATCATATGGGGGCTAGAGTTTTTAATCTTAGACATCATTATGATAGAAAAGGGTAGTACTCTATCATAAAATATGATGTATGCTACTAATACTGCATTTATTGCTGTAATTAATACTGCACCCGCCGCCACATTTTTTGCAATTTTAGCTAAAGGGTGATAATAGTTTGTAGTGGCGTCAATAGCACATTCTACTGCTGTATTTATCATCTCGGCCATAATTACCATGGTAATAGTTATAGTTATTATTAGTAATTCTATCTTACTTAAATCGTAAAAGAAGCATGCAGTAAGTACCAAAAGTGCTACTGCCATGTGAATTCTCATATTTCTTTGAGTTCTAATAGAATATATTATTCCCTCGATAGCATAGTTAAAACTATCAACAAGCTTTTTGACCTTCATTACAAAACCACCTTAAACAAAGTTGACATGGTGCTTTTCACCATGTCAAACACTTATGATTATTTTATCTATTAATATTAAATCTATTCAATATTTCCTCTTCTCTTTTTCTCATAACCACTTTATCTTCTTCTTCCATGTGGTCATAACCTAAAAGATGAAGAATAGAATGAACTACAAGATAGCAAACTTCTCTAAAAAAAGAATGTCCATAGTCAACGCTTTGTTCTAATGCCCTCTCTAAAGAAAGAGCCATATCTCCTAGAACTAAGTTTCCTTCATTTAAGTCAGCAGGACTAAAGTTGTAGTCTAGATACAAATCCTTGAAAACCTTATGTTCTTCATATTCTAGCATAGGAAAGGACAACACATCTGTCACCTTGTCTATATGTCTCATATCATTATTTATTTCTCTTATTTCATCATTATCAACAAAGATAACACTAATTTCACAAGGAATATGAACTTCTTCTTCCTTTAAAGTATACTGGACAATCTCCATAATAGTTTCTTCTAGTTCCTTATTTACCTCTATTTTATCTTGTCTGTTATCTAAATAGATCATTTTCCTACTCCTTCTTTTGCTCTATGCCCTTTTCCTTTGGGTATTCAATTCTTTCATGGTATATTCCAGATAAAACCTTTAAAAAAGCTTCTCTAATATTTTTAATATCTCTAAAGGTCAACTCTGAGTTTGAAAGTTGATTTTCTTCTAGTCTTCCCTTTATTATGTTATCAACCATAGTTTCAATTTTTTCTTTAGTTGGTCCTTGAATAGACCTAACTGCTGCTTCAACACTATCAGCAAGCATCACAATGGCTCCCTCTCTAGTTGTGGGAGCTGGTCCTTTATACTTATAATCTTCTTCCCTAACTTCCTCTGGATTTTCACTATTATTTTTCATTGTAATATAAAAATACTTTACTAAAGAATCTCCATGGTGTTGTCCAACTATATCAACTATAGCTTGTGGCAATCCATATTTTTTTCCTAACCTAACCCCATCCACCACATGAGAAAGGATTATAGATGAGCTTAAAGCTGGTTCAATTTTATCATGAGGGTTATCTATGCCTACTTGATTTTCTTTAAAGTAATAAGGTCTCTCTAGCTTCCCTACATCATGATAATAGGCTGAAACCCTTGCTAACACAGCATTTGCTCCAATGCTCTCCGCCGCCATTTCTGCAAGATTAGCTACTAAAACTGAGTGATGGTAGGTTCCTGGAGCCTCAAGCAGTAATCTCTTCATTAGGGGATGGTTAGGGTTTGATAACTCTAAAAGTTTTATGTTTGTTACTAAATCAAATATATTTTCTAAAAAAGGTAAAATTCCAATAGCTAAGATCCCTGAAACAAGAGCTGATATCCCTGTTGTTAAAGATTTCTTTGCTATATCTAGCATATTGCTACTTAGAAAATATCCTATTATTGCCGTGAATACTATATTTACAATTGCCATAAAAAGGGCAGAGTATATTATATCATTTCTTTGTTGGACTTTTTTCAAAATTATTGGCACTGTTATCACATTTATTAAAGCAATTAAAGTAATATCTATAGAAAATTTACCTAAAAAGGCTATGAATATTACATTTAATGTACTTATAACTATTGATACTTTATCTTCTATAAGAACACTCAATAATATTGGCATACATGAAAACGGAATTATATAGGGAGAGATTATCCCTAAGGTTCTCCCAAAAACCACAGTTAATAAAGTTAAAAAATTGATTAAGATTAACTTGCTTTGGTCTACATAAACACTTTTATTTTTCCCTTTAAGATATATCCATTGAAGTCCTACTACGCCTACAACCATTGCAATTAAACTTATATGAAGAGAAAAACTGAAGGTTCTGTCTTGGTTTAACAGTCCTAGCTTTTTTAGTATATCAACTTGGGCCTGTGTAATTGGCTCTCCTTCACTTACAATAGTCTGATCCTTTTTAATCACTACTGGCTTAACCCCTTTACTAGCTTCTTGTCTTAGCTCCTCAGTCTTTTCATGATCGATAAAGTAATTAGGCTTTACCTGAGTATATCCAATAGCCATACCCAAATCTTTAATACTTTTAGAATAGGCTGAATTATTAAAGGTTGTGGTTATCACCCCTTGTGCCACCGCCATATCTTGTGGTTTATTTTCATAAATTACAGTAGTGTCAAAGAGCTTACCTATAGTTTCTGTGAGAAATTTACTTAAGCTATCTAGTTGTTTATCCTCTAAGCTAACTAATATGTTATAGTTTTCTAGAGAAAGATTTCCAATAGGGCTTTGTTCTCTCAAACTCTTACTTCTTTCTTCTTGAAGCTTTTCTGAAGAACCTTCCTCACCATTTGCAGCATTTGGCTGTATTTCTTTGTTAACCTTTTTAACCGTGTTAAATAAACCCTCTATATTTTGTATGGCATTCTTTTTTACATTGGCATCATAGCTATACATATCTTGAACATGCTTCAAAGCCTGTTCTATATTCTTTTGAGTAGTTATTTCGTCTTCTATATCCTTGGGTGCTCTAATGTCTACCTTAGCAATATCTCCTACAGCTAAATCATATCTTGTGATTATGAGAGAAGAACTTAAAGTAAAATAGACTAAAAGTATAGTAACAAGAAATATCATATACGGTTTGGTTTTCGGAAGATTTATTTTTCTTAAATTTGTGTAACCCATTATTATCACCTTTTCTTTTTGGATAATTACTGATTGGACACCACTTCATCCACTCCAATATCTTCTTCAGCAATGATTAATACTTTAATCAAATACTTATCTTGTAACTTTTCAATTTTAGGGGTTACTTCAATAATCTTTACTGATTTATCTAGGTTTAATCTTATTTTGTTTTCTAATTCCTTTGCTAAAACCTCAGGATCTGTTGGTTTCTCATTTTGATTTACCTCATAATAAACATCACTGTTAATTATTCCCCTATTGTTTTCTATTTTATCATAAAATTCAAAGTTATTTAATGAATTTTTAAGATAATATTTTTTATCCTTAAAGGTCACATAGTAATTTTTTAAAATCTTACCTGTTCTCACCTCTTCAACAGTGGTCATGGGCAATTCAGCAGTTTCCTCATAAAAAGTTCTAGCATAGACCTTACCTTCCGCCTTTATTGTATAAACCTTGCCTTCTTTCCCTTGTTCTCCCTTTACTAACAAATCCCCTTTTTTAACTATCTTACCTGGTTCTGTAACTGCGGTCCCTGATGTGGTATATACCCTCTCTATAACTCCATCCATCTTAGCAACTATATTCCCTGTTAACTGTTGCTCCTTTATCTTAGGAGGTGCCTGTCTTTCTACAACTTCTATAGATAGCTTTGACCCTTCAATTCTTGCTTTAACCCACATAACTTCATCTGTATCTTTAACAATATTATCTTCAAGGTCCTCAACATTCAAGGTTGATTTTTTAATTCCTGGAGTTATACCATAGTTCTTAACTAACATTCTAAGTTCTAAAGGTGTTAAGTGATGTTTTGTTACTATTTCTATTTTCCATATAAAACTACTTAAATAATATAATATACCAAAGAATACTAGTACTCCCCCTAGAAGGACTTTTCTTCCCCTTAGTTTTAATAATAAAAATGTAACTCCCCTTCTTTTCTCTATTTTAATTTTACTATGGGTCTTTCTCACTATCTCTTCTAATATTTTATAATCACAAAGTCTTATTTCTAGCGTCATTGATGCCACATTATTCTTTTTTATGTTCTTTATTTGAACTTCATGCTTCCATAAATAATTTAATATTTTTTCAGGGTTTAAGGTTTGAACTTCTACTGTTATATAACTTTTTCTGTATCTAGTTAAACTACTCATTATCATCAAATACAACAGACTTAAATCTACCGCTTAAAGCTATTGTACTTCCTCCTACAAAGATGATTTCAAAATTCTCCCCTGAAATATTAACTATTCCTATTGAAGTCCTAATTTTAATTTGACTTTCCCCAAAAAATATAACGCCTTTGTGATTCTCTATGGAAATTTCACTATTTGATATTATGGTAACCTTAGGCAAGTCCAAAACCATCTCTCTAGGAAGATCTAGCTTGCCTATCACTGTTTCCTTTACTTTTCTCAATTTATCACTCAAACTTATCACCTCATCCTAATACTGTAACACTATAATTACTCTCTTAAATTTTATGATAAGGTTATAAGATAAATTACTGAAATAAAAGTAGAAGTTAAATTAATTTCTTTCAAAGGTATTCTAAAACTAAGGACCTAACTCTAGCCTGCAAAAATAGTCTTCAATTATGTAAAAGCTACTAATAAGATTTAAAAAGTATATTTATCTAAGTATTACAAAGATATACTTAGGTTACTAAATTTAAAAACAAAAACAAAGGAACTCAGATACTCTGAGTTCCTTATTTATTCAAATATTCTTTAACTATTTGGCTTACTATTTTTCCATCTGCACGACCATTTACTTTCGGTCTAATGTCAGACATAATTTTTCCCATATCTTTCATGCTATTAGCGCCCAGTTTTTCCGCTGACTCAACAACAATTTGTCGAACTTCATCTTCAGTTAACTGCTTAGGAAGGTATTCTAACAAGATTTCAATTTCTGCAACAGCACTATCAACTAAATCTTGCCTATTTCCTTTTTCAAACTCTTGCATGGCATCTCGCCTTTGCTTGACTTCCTTAGCTAAAACCTCAATAATTTGATCATCATTAAGACTTGAACCGTCGGCTTTTTCAGCCATTAGAATAGCAGCTTTAGCCATACTAATTACACTTGCCTTAAACTTTTCTTTTTGCTTAAGAGCATCTTTCCAGTCCTGTTGTAATCTCTCCTTAAGGGATGACATTATTCAACCTTCTTTCAAAAATTCTATTTGAATTTTCTCTTTCTTGCAGCTTCTGATTTTTTCTTTCTCTTAACACTTGGTTTCTCGTAATGTTCTCTCTTTCTTACTTCTGAAAGAACACCAGCTCTAGCACATTTCTTCTTAAATCTTCTTAATGCGTTCTCTAGTGATTCGTTTTCTCCAACCTTAATTTCTGACATTTATATCCCTCCCTCCGCTAGCTCAATTCTAATTTAAATTAAAAGTAGCCAATGCGGGGCCTAAATAGCACAGTATCAATTATACAGTCGGTATATCATATTGTCAAGAATTTCTTAACCTGGTGGCCACCCTAAATTTCTTCCACCTAATAGGTGGAAATGTAAGTGTTCTACGGTTTGCCCTCCCTGGGTGCCGACATTTGTAACAACCCTATAACCATTGCTATCTACACCTAATTCTTTAGCTAGTTTTGCTGCTATAGCAAATATATGACCTACCACTTCTGCGTTATCTTCATTAATCTCATTAACAGAGGTGATATGTTTTTTAGGAATTATAAGCACATGCACTGGTGCTGCTGGATTAATATCCCTAAAAGCTAATATTTTATCATCTTCATAAACTTTTGTGCAGGGTATTTCGTTGTTAATTATCTTACAAAAAATGCACATATTCATCATTCACCTCCATCCTACTTATTTTTTCAATAATTTACAATATTATTCTACAAAAAGAAATTTTTTCCTGCTGCTTGAACAAATAAACTTTAGAGATATACTTCCAAGGTAAAAATGTATTTTAAATTTCACCAATCATATTTTCACTTTCTACAGCTATAAGCTTTGTAGGTATTATTTTGCCTTTCAAATCTACTTCAGCACTAGGAGTCATAACCTTAATATAGTTTGGAGTGTACCCAATATAATAATTTTCTCTTCCCTTTGCCTGTTCCTCGTAAAGTACATCCAATTTTCTATTTAAAAACTTTTCCATATACTCTTTTTCATTTTTGCTGTTAAGTTCTATAAGCTTATTGCTTCTTTGTTCTTTAATATTTCCATCTACCTGAAACTCCATTTCTGCAGCTTTAGTTCCACTTCTTGGACTATACTTAAAAACGTGCATTTTAGATAACTTAATATCACTTAAGAAGTTATAAGTTTCATTAAATTCTTTTTCCGTTTCTCCAGGAAAACCTACAATTATATCTGTAGTAATAGATACATCTGGCATATGTTTTCTTAGGTTTTCAACCACAACTTTATAATCCTCAGCAGTATAGTGCCTATTCATTCTTTTTAACGTAGCATCACATCCACTTTGTAATGATAAATGGAAATGTGGACACATCTTTTTAAGCCCTACAATTTTTTCTATTACCCCTTCAGAAAAGAAGGTAGGATCTATAGAACCTATTCTAATTCTCTCGATGCCTTCCACTTCATGGATTTCTTCTAAAACTTTAACTAAGGACCAATTTCCTTCTAAATCCACTCCATAGGAAGCTGTATGTACTCCTGATAAGATAATTTCCTTGAATCCATTCTTAGCAAGTTCTTTTACTTCACCAATTATTTTCTCAGGGTCCTTACTACACACTGCACCTCTTGCAAAGGGAATTAAGCAATAAGAGCAAAATCTATTGCAGCCATCTTGTATTTTTAAGAAGGCTCTTGTCTTATCTTGATACTCTTCAATAGATAACTCTTCAAACTCTTTATTTTTAAGCACATCGCTAACTTCTACTACTTGCTTTCTTTCTTCTCTTGCTCTATTAACCCAGTATACTATGTCCCCTTTGTTTCTACTTCCTAAAACTACATCTACTCCCGGAATTTGCGAAATTTCCTCTGATGCAATTTGAGAATAACATCCTACTACAGCTACAATAGCCTCGGGATTTTTTCGTCTTGCTCTACTAATCATTTGACGAGATTTTTTATCTCCCATGTTAGTAACTGTACAAGTATTTATTACATAAACATCTGAAAATTCATCAAAGGCTGCAACTTCATAGCCTTCCTTTATAAATTTCTCAGTCATAGCTTCTGATTCATATACGTTCACTCTACATCCTAATGTAGCAAAAGCAACTTTCATTATATATTTCCTCCTAAATCTCCTAATTCATACATTAGAAGGCTTAGTGCAGTGAATCCCGCTGTTTCTGTTCTTAGTATTCTTGGCCCTAAGGTTACTATATAAGCTCCTAGGTCCTTAAAACTTTGGATTTCACTTTCCTCAAAGCCTCCCTCAGGTCCTATTATTATAGCTACATCTTTAATTTCCTTATTCCTAACTTCATTAACTACGTATCTTATCCCTTGTCCCTGTGCATTTTCATAAGGAACTATAATTAAATCATATTCCTTTAAATCTTGAAGTAACTCCTCAAACTCAATAGGTGTGTTGATAATTGGAATCAAGCTCCTTTTGCTTTGTTTGCAGGCTTCTAAAGCTATCCTATTCCACCTATCCACCTTTTTGAATTCTGAAAGCTCACTTTTCACAACCACTCTTTCAGTGATTATTGGGGTAATTTTAGAAATTCCAAGTTCAGTACATTTTTGAACAATTAAATCCATCTTTGCAGACTTTGGCATTCCCTGGTAAAGATGCACCTTTAAATTGCTTTCATTGTTAAGTTCAACCTTCTCTAAAAGCTTCACCTTAACTTCTTTTTTATTAACGTCCTGAACTTCCCCTAGATACTCAGTACCTTCTCCATCATTTATGTTAATTTTATCTCCACTTTCAAGTCTCAAAACCTTGTAAATATGCTTAACGTCTTCCCCTTCAATGATGCAGTTATCACCATGGATATTTTCCTTTAATATAAAAAACTTATGCATAGATGTAATACTCCTATCCTTATAAAGTATCAATTATATCAGAAACTTCTTTCATTGATTATTGTAATTTTAAAGAGCTAAAATTAAGATTATTATATACTTCTTATTAGGTTAGCTCTCTAAAAACATCTTAAATAATAAACATACCCATTTAAAATAGAGAATTTGGAAATGCATTTAAATTATTCTTCCAAAATGTAATTAAAGTCTAGAAATTATGCAAACCCATTCCCCATCTTCCATTACATCCATAACTTCAAAGCCACACTTCTCTAGCTTTTCAACTACAGCTTTTCTCTTCTCTAAAATAATTCCTGAGGCTATAAAGTATCCACCTTCTTTTATAAAGTCCTTTACGCCCTCAGCTAAGAACATTATTACATCAGCAATGATGTTAGCAACTACAATATCAGCTTTTCCTTCAACTACTTCCATTAAGTCTCCATAAAGAATTTCAATATTGTTTAAGTTGTTAAAGGATATGTTATTCTTTGCAGAATCCACAGCTACTGGATCTAAGTCTACTCCTATTACTTTCTCTGCTCCAAGCTTTGCAGCAGAAATAGCTAGAATTCCTGACCCTGTTCCTATATCAAATACCGTAGAATTTGGCTTAACATGCTTTTCTAGGGCCTGTATGCACATTCTTGTAGTTTCATGAGTACCTGTTCCAAAAGCCATACCAGGATCTAATTCTACAATTAGTTCCTCTTCTTTCACATCATAGGTTTCCCAGATTGGCTTAACAACAATTTTCTCCCCAACCTTAGTTGGTTTATAATATTTCTTCCAGTTGTTTTCCCATTGCTCCTCGTTAACCTTTGTTACCGTAACAATACCTTCACCTTTAGCAAATCCGAATTCAGGTAACTTCTCTACACTATCCTTTATATACTGAAAATACTCAGGGAAATTCTCATCTTCCTTAAAATACCCCTTAACTACTGCGCCCTCTTTTATGTTAAGAATAGTTTCATCAAAGTAATCCCAATCACCAGGATTTCTCTTTTTAAATTCTACATCTTCTGAATCTTCTATAGAAACCCCTTTTACTCCTGTGTTATAAAAGAATCCCGACACCGCTTCTGTTGCTTCACTACTTGTAACTACAGTTACCTCTACCCAATTTTTATCCATTTATTTGCCTCCATTTATATTAAAGTTTTATTTACAATATATATCTTCCAGTAATGAAAATACATTTTAATAATCATTAGATAATCTTAAAATCTAAATTGCAAAGCGTAAACTTAATTTCAATATCTATATAATATTATTATCCTTTCCAATTAGAAAATTTCTATATAGATAGAACCAAAATTAAGACTTAACTTGCAAATTACTCCTACCTTGGTTTTCTTAAGGTTTTTTAAAGGTGAATAAGCTAAAATTTCATCGTAGAAACCTATATAGGTAATTAAATTTCCATTAAGTCTCCTTAAGTTGCACCCTATAATGTAAGTATTTTAGTAACTTTCATTCAAGTTATTATTATAGATTTAATTAATAATTAAATCAACCTATATATAAATAAAGATAGTGCCCTAAGTTTAAGGCACTATCTAACTTTAATAATATTTAATATTATTATAACTAACATTATTATTTAGGCATTTGAAAATGCCTTAACTTTAAACTCAACAAGTTTTACTTTTTAAACAAATCCTTAAAAGATTTTTTATGATCTTCAGAACCTTCGAACTGTTCACCACTTGCTTCCATAAACATTCTTAAAGCTTCTTTTTGTTTATCATTTATTGCTTTAGGAACATCCACTATTACTTTCACATAATGGTCTCCTCTACCGGCAGAATTAACTCTTGGTACCCCTTTGCCTTTTAATCTAAATACAGTTCCTGGCTGAGTTCCTGCTGGAACCTTATAAGTTACATCTCCATCTACAGTTGGAACTTTAATTTCCGTTCCAAGGGTAGCCTTAGCAAAGCTTACATGTGTTTCCATATGAATATCAAAACCCTGACGTTTAAAGGTCTTGTGTGGAGCCACTCTTATATTTATATATAAATCTCCTGGAGGTCCACCATTTTCTCCTGCCTCTCCTTGTCCTCTAAGAGGCATTACATTTCCTGTGTCAACTCCTGCTGGAATGTTAATGCTTACTTTTCTTGTTTTTCTTTCTTTTCCTGTACCACGACAAGTTTGGCATGGACTATCTATAGTTTTACCTTTTCCTCCACACACATCACAGGTTGTTTGTGTAGCGATAGTGCCTAATGGAGTACTTCTAGTAACTCTAATTTGTCCAGTTCCACCACATTTTGAACACGTATTTGCTGAAGTTCCTGGTTTTGCTCCAGTACCAGAACAAGTTTCGCATTTTTCTCTTCTTGTTACAGATATTTCTCTCTCACAGCCAAATACTGCTTCTTCAAAGGTTAAATTTAGGTTATATTCTAAATCAGCACCTTTTCTTGGAGCGTTCTTGCTTCTTGAACCTCCACCACCAAATAAATCGCTAAATATATCACCAAAGCCTCCAAAGCCTCCGAAGCCTCCTCCAAAGTCAAAACCATCAAAACCTTGCCCATTGAAGTCTGCTGTTCCGTACTGGTCATATCTTTGTCTTTTTTCAGAGTCTGATAGAACTTGATACGCTTCATTAATTTCCTTAAATTTTTCTTCTGCTTCTTTATTATCTGGGTTTCTATCTGGATGATATTTTAGGGCTGCCTTTTTAAAGGCCCTTTTTATGTCCTCTTCACTAGCATTTTTATCTAACCCAAGCACTTCATAGTAATCTTTATTAGCCATATTTGTTCCTCACCACCTATTTTTCTCTGTTTTATATGATAAGACATATTGGGTATAAATTCAACTGTTTATATCACACTTTCATGGTTTCGGCAAAAACTGCCTCCATACTCAAATTAAACTAGTAAGGGATTAACCCTTACTAGTTTAGTTAATTAATGAATCACAAGATTTTCTTTATCAGGTTATAAGCAAGGTTTATTCCTTAAAAATTAAGGTTTCTAGGGACTTTAGCCTTCTTATTAGTGCTGATAAAAGTTTACTAGTCACATACCGTCAAAGCTGTGATTGTATTAGTCTACTTTGAAATCAGCATCTACTACGTTGTCATCTTGAGGTCCGTTGTTTGTAGCGCCTTGTGCTCCGCCCATATTGTTTGGATCGAAACCTTCTGCTCCACCTTGTGCACCCTCAGTTTGATATATCTTAGAAGATACTGCATAGAATTCTTGAGTTAATTCTTCAGTAGCCTTTTTAATAGCTTCTAAATCTTCGCCATCTTTTATTTTCTTTAACGCTTCAACTTTATCATTTATCTTAGCTTTATCTTCAGCAGAAACTTTTTCTCCAAGTTCAGTTAAAGTTTTTTCTGTTTGATAAACAAGTTGATCCGCATTGTTTTTAGTTTCTATAGATTCTTTTCTCTTCTTATCTTCATCAGCAAATCTCTCTGCCTCGTTAACAGCCTTTTGAATTTCATCTTCACTTAGGTTAGTTGAAGCAGTAATAGTGATGTTTGCTTCTTTTCCTGTTCCTTTATCTTTAGCAGAAACTTTTACTATACCGTTAGCATCGATGTCAAAAGTAACTTCAATTTGTGGAATTCCTCTTGGAGCTGGTGCAATTCCTGAAAGAGTAAATCTTCCAAGAGTTTTGTTATCAGCAGCCATTTGTCTTTCCCCTTGAACAACATTGATTTCAACAGAAGTTTGACCATCTGCTGCTGTTGAGAAGATTTGGCTTTTCTTAGTTGGAATAGTTGTATTTCTTTCTATTAATGGAGTTGCAATTCCTCCCATAGTTTCAATACCTAAAGTTAATGGAGTAACGTCTAATAATAATACGTCTTTAACATCTCCAGTTAATACTCCAGCTTGGATTGCTGCTCCTGCTGCAACGCACTCGTCTGGATTAACTCCTTTTGATGGTTCTTTTCCAGTGAAGTTTTTAACTGCTTCTTGTACTGCTGGAATTCTTGTAGAACCTCCAACTAAAACAATTTTATCTATTTCACCAATGGAGTAACCAGCATCTTGTAGTGCCTTTCTCATTGGCTCTATTGTTCTTTGTACTAAATCATGAGTTAACTCATTAAATTTAGCTCTAGTTAAGTTTAAATCAATGTGTTTTGGACCAGTTGCATCAGCAGTGATGAATGGTAAGTTAATGTTTGTTTGCATTGAAGATGATAATTCAATCTTAGCTTTTTCAGCAGCTTCTTTTAATCTTTGAAGTGCCATTTTATCATTTCTTAAATCTATACCATTTTCTGCTTTGAAAGTATCAGCAATATAATCCATTACTTTTTGGTCAAAGTCATCTCCACCAAGTTTTGTATCTCCATTAGTAGATTTAACCTCGAATACTCCATCACCAAGTTCTAGGATAGATACGTCAAAAGTACCTCCACCTAAGTCATAAACAAATATTTTTTGGTTTGTATCCATTTTATCAAGACCATAAGCAAGTGATGCTGCTGTTGGCTCGTTGATTATTCTCTTAACCTCAAGACCGGCTATTCTTCCTGCGTCTTTAGTTGCTTGTCTTTGGCTATCGTTAAAGTATGCAGGAACTGTGATAACAGCTTCTGTAACTGTTTCTCCAAGGTATGCTTCTGCATCTGCTTTAATTTTTTGAAGTACCATTGCTGATATTTCTTGTGGGCCATATTCTTTCCCATCTATATTTACCTTGTGGTTTGTTCCCATGTGTCTTTTTATTGACATTATAGTTTTTTCAGGATTTGTAATTGCTTGTCTTTTTGCTACTTGACCTACTAGTCTTTCACCATTTGCTAAGAAAGATACTACTGATGGAGTAGTTCTAGCGCCTTCAGCGTTAGGTATGATTACTACATCTCCACCTTCCATTACAGCAACACAAGAGTTAGTTGTTCCTAAGTCAATTCCTATTACTTTTCCCATATTAATTTACCTCCTAAAGTTAATTTACAACCTTTACCATACTATATCTTAAAACTTTGCTTCCTTTTTTGTATCCCTTTTGGAATACTTCAGCAATTTGGTTTTTACCTAGATTTTCATCTTCAGCATGCATTACTGCATTATGAAGATTTGGGTCAAATTCACCACTTGCATCAACTTCTTCTACCCCAAGTTTTTCAAGGGAGTTGTTGAATTGCTTTACTGTCATTTCTATTCCTTTTTTAAGATCTTCAGCACTTCCATCTACCACTAAAGCTCTTTCAAGATTATCAAGTACTGGTAGCATATCCTTTAAAACATCTTCACAGGCATCTGTATAAATGTTTTCTTTTTCTTTAATACTTCTTTTTCTGTAGTTGTCATATTCAGCTACAGTTCTAAGTAATCTATCCTTTAAAGAGTCTAATTCCTCTTGAAGTTTTTTATTTTCTTCTTTTAATGATTTAAACTTAATCAACTCATTATCCTCCTCGGATAGATTTTCAAACTCTAAATCCTCATTTATTTCAGCCTCTTCTACCGTTTCAGTAGAATCCTCTTTAAGTTCTTCTGATGCATTTAGAGTTTCTTCAGTAACATTATCCATGTTAACTTCAGAACTATTTACATTTTTTTCATCCAAATTATTATTCAAACCTTATTCCTCCAATCCGGTCTTAATATAATAGGTTATGGTGAATTGTCATATATTTTTGATATATTATTATTTATAACATTTACTACACTATCAAGAACGGATATTACTTTAGCATAGTGGATTCTAGTAGGTCCAATAACCCCTATAGTTCCTAATGTGTTTCCATTGTAGCTATAGGTAGCTGTTATAATACTACACTCTTTAGCACATTCTATAAAGTTTTCCTCACCAATCTTTACAGACAACTTACCTTGTATATTACCTTGATCTAGTAAGTTTTTAAGACTTTCCTCGTTATTAACTAATCCTAAAAACTCTTTAGCTTTATCAATATTGTTGTACTCTGGATAATTGAATATATTAGTTGAACCTTGGGTATAAACCTGGTCATATTCATTATTCACAAGACTTTCATACAATACTGGAATAATAGCATCAAAAATCTCTTCATATCCACTTAATTGTTGTTTAAGATTGAATAAAAAATCAAGTGATATTTGCTGTATTGTGATCCCTGCTAAAGACCTATTAAGAATATTATTAAGAGTTAAAAGCTTATTAGTATCAATTGTATTGCTTATTTTGATCAAGTTGTGCTTTATAATACCGCTATCTGTAATTATTGTAGATAGTATGTTGCCTTTCTCCAAGCTCATGAGCTGTATAAGCTTAATGGAACTTTTTCTAACAGAAGGTGACTTCACTATAGATGTTAGTTTAGTTAATTCTGAAAGGATATTTGTTGCAACTCTGACTATCTTATCAACTTCATAAAAAGCAATGTCTACTAAGTAGTTCTTAATGGCTTCTTCTTCCTCAAAGGTAAGATTTGATATTTTCATCAACCTATCCACATAAAGTCTATATCCCTTATCTGAGGGCTTTCTTCCAGAAGATGTGTGTAATTGTTCAATAAACCCCATCTCTTCTAGGTCTGCCATTTCATTCCTGATAGTAGCCGAACTTATGCCTAAGTCGTATTTTTTAGCAATGGTTCTGGATCCCACAGGCTCACCATAATTGATATAATCATTTATTATAGCCTGAAGTATTTTGATCTTTCTTTCATCCATCTCCATACTATCACCTCATTATTAGCACTCATCACTTGTGAGTGCTAACTACTATATTTTTAATATATTACTAAGGAAATTAATTGTCAATAGTTTTTAATATTTTTTTACAACAAAAAATCTGACATTACAATATTGGATACTTCAATGCCCCTATGAGTAAGATATATTCTTTGATTTTTACTATTTAACAATCCTAGTTTTACATATTTCTCAATAATACTTCCATAAACACTTTCTATTTCTACATCAAATCTTTCTTTAAATTCTAAAGTGCTTATACCCTGGGTTTTTCTTAATCCTAAAAACATAAATTCTTCCATGTTTTCTTTTTTTGAGTTTAAATGCTCCTCAATGATGGCATTATTTTCATCTTCAATTTTACAAGTATATTTTTCTATATTTTCTTCATTTCTATACCTAATTCCATTTAAATAAGAATGAGCTGCACTACCACAACCTATATAGTTATCTAAACTCCAATAAATTAAATTGTGTCTGCACTCCTTGCCTTCTTTTGCAAAGTTTGAAATTTCATATTGAGTATAGCCATTTTCTTTTAAAATATTTACCGTATCCTCATACATTTGTCTTTCCGTGTCTTCCTCTGGAAGTTTCAACTGATTCTTTTGGTAAAGATTATAAAAATGGGTACCTTCTTCGATTATTAAGCTATAAGCAGATATATGTTCTGGATTTAAACTTATAACCTGTTCTAGTGTTTCTTTCCATTGTGTTAAGGTTTGGCTAGGAATTCCAAACATTATATCTACATTTATATTTTTAAACCCATACCTTCTTAACAAATTAAAAGTATTTCTAAAATCCTCTAAGGTATGTATTCTTCCTAAGGACTTTAAATGCTCTTCTTGCCAAGCCTGAAGTCCTACAGATATTCTATTTACCCCCATATCCTTAAAAAGTTTCAATTTTTCTTCTGTAAAGGTTTTAGGATTTCCTTCTATAGTAAATTCTATGTGCTCCTTCTTAATTTCATCTATAGCCTCTTTTATAATCCTCCACCCATGTAAAGATAAATAGGTGGGAGTTCCCCCACCTATAAATATAGTTTTTATATTCTTTTCTTTACACTTTATACGGATTTCTTTAGAGAGAGCTTTAGCATAGGAAGTCATATTATCTTCTTTTCCACTAAAGGAAGGAAAATCACAATAGTAACATTTCATCTTACAAAATGGAATATGAATATATAATCCTGCATCTTGCATTGTTTCTCTTCTCCATCCATCATATTTTATTAATCTACTTTTAATACTGCCATGAAGGCTTCTTGTGGAACTTCTACACTTCCCACTTGTCTCATTCTCTTCTTACCTTCTTTTTGTTTCTCAAGAAGTTTCTTCTTTCTTGAAATATCTCCACCGTAACATTTTGCAAGAACGTCTTTTCTCATTGCTTTAACTGTTTCTCTTGCAATGATTTTTGAACCTACAGCTGCTTGAATTGGAATTTCAAACATTTGTCTTGGGATTATTTCCTTAAGTTTTTCAACCATAACTCTTCCTCTATGATATGCTCTTTCTGAAGGAACTATCATTGATAACGCATCAACTACATCTCCATTTAAAAGAATATCAAGTTTAACAAGTTTTGTTTCTTTGTAACCCTTTAGATCATAATCAAAGGATGCATATCCACGAGTTCTTGATTTTAATGCATCGAAGAAATCATACACTATCTCGTTTAGTGGCATATCATAGTTGATAACAACTCTTGTTTCTTCAAGATATTGCATATCAATAAATATTCCTCTCTTCTCTTGGCATAGCTCCATTACTGCTCCTACATATTCTGATGGTGCTATGATAGATGCTTTTACCAAAGGCTCTTCCATATGAGTGATTTCTGTTGGTTCTGGAAGGTTTGTTGGATTTGTTATTTCTAATAACTCACCGTCAGTTTTCATTACTTTGTAAATAACTGAAGGAGCTGTAGTAATAATATCTAAATTAAATTCTCTTTCAATTCTCTCTTGAATGATTTCCATATGAAGTAATCCTAAGAATCCACATCTAAAACCAAATCCTAAGGCTATTGAAGTTTCTGGTTCAAAAGCTAAGGCTGCATCATTTAATTGAAGCTTTTCCAAAGCTTCTTTTAAAGCTTCATATTTTGCTCCATCTACAGGATAGATACCACTAAACACCATAGGAATTGCTGGTCTATATCCTTCTAGTGCTTGCTCTGCTGGTCTATTTGCTTCTGTGATTGTATCTCCAGCTCTTGCATCTTTTACATTCTTAATTGATGCGCTTAGGTATCCAACATCTCCTGCCCTAAGTTCTCCAATTGGAAGTGGTGAAGGTGTGAATACTCCAACCTCTGTTACATCATATACTTTATTTGAAGCCATAAGCTTAATTTTAGTGCCTGGTCTAACAACACCATCAAAAACTCTTATATAAGTAACTACGCCTTTATAACTATCATAATATGAGTCAAATATTAAGGCTTTAAGGGGTGCTTCTTCGTCACCAGTTGGTGCTGGTATCTTCTTAACTACAGATTCAAGGACATCTCCTATGTTTAAACCTGTTTTTGCCGAAATAAGTGGTGCATCTTCTGCCTCAATGCCAATAACATCTTCTATTTCTTTTTTTACTTCCTCAGGTCTTGCACTAGGTAAATCAACTTTATTAATTACTGGTGCAATTTCTAAATCATGATCAAGGGCTAAATAGCAATTTGCCAAGGTTTGTGCTTGTATTCCTTGCGTTGCATCAACTACAAGAATTGCTCCTTCACAAGCTGCTAAGCTTCTAGAAACCTCATAATTGAAGTCTACATGACCTGGAGTATCTATAAGATTTAATATGTATTCCTCTCCATTATTTCTTTTGTATACCAGTCTAGCTGCTTGAGCTTTTATTGTTATTCCTCTTTCTTTTTCCAGTTCCATATTGTCTAGTATTTGGGCTTCCATTTCTCTTTCTGTTAGGGTACCAGTTTTTTCAAGTAACCTATCTGCAAGAGTAGACTTACCGTGGTCTATATGTGCAACAATGGAAAAGTTTCTTATGTATTTTTGTCTATCACTTTGCATGAAAATTACCCCCGTAAATGTATTATCTATTCTATAGTTAATCAATTAGTATCCATATTCTTTGAATTCCTATTGATTACATGCTTCGGTTATATTCTTAGAGTAAACCATTGTAAATTATATCATAGATTTAAGGATTTTTGTCAATATTTAAGCACAAAGAACTTATAATTTTAAAATTCTTACCTTTTTAATGACACAACAGTGTCTTTTATAGCATCATAAATTACTGCTATGCCATCTTTAAATTCCTTAAAAACTTTAGTGCTAAAAATTACGTGGTTTTCTCCTAAATCAACTACAACCTCTGGGGGATTATTATTAAAGCTTACTAAAAAACTTGACTTTTCTCTTATAACCTCTGCTAAATTTACATTTACTAAGGTTATTCCATAAACTAAAAATATTATAGATAAAATTATAAGTACCTTATATTTAAATTTATTTTTATTGCTTTTATCACTATTATCATCCAATTTATATTCCATAATAAAAAGAGCACCTCCTTTTTAAAAGGATGTACTCTTTTATATGTTTTTATACAAACCATGATTTTAAAACCATATAAAGGTTTTTTCTAATTCTTCGAAGTCTTATTTAAATGTTCGCTAAGTACTCTACTAAAATATTTCATACTATTTATTGCTTCCTGTAAGGTGTTTGTGGTAGCTCCTACCTCTATCAAAACTGCATTATTGCTCAAATCTTGATTATAATATTTTACTCCTGTTGGATTTTCGTATAAGTTTCTCTCTCTAAAAAGACCTGGACAAACATCTTTGGAAATTTCAAAGATAGACTTAATATTATTTATATGTGACTTGTATTTTGGATTTTTTGTTGTGGTTACAAACATAAGTCTTGCAATGTTTTGACCCTCTACATTTGCTGTTACATGCTTTTTATCTGGACCTGCATCTCTATGCATATCTATTACAAAATCAAACTCCCCATATTTGCTATAGTACTTACTAACTGTTTCTCTTGATTTATAATAAGACTTATTATAATCGATGTCATGAATTGTTTTATCGTGGATTACAGTAAAGCCTTGTTTTTCTAGTTCCTTTGTTAAGGCTTCCCCTACAGATACTATATTTCTATTTGGATCAGTGGTTCTCGTTTCTGCTGTGGAGTAGGCTTCACTGGTATGAGAATGATATATAAGTATTTTTTTCTTAGAATTATCTGCAGGATTACCAACTGTTTCAACCTTTGGTTCTTGCTTAGTTATTTCCCCTTCACTTAGATTGAAGGGATTTATTACTATTTGCTCTACAACCTTAGACTTTTCTATTACTTCCTCTTTTACAAATTCTTCTTTAAAATTTTTATTATCTAAATAGCTAACTTCATTTTTTACTACACTTAAAGGATTAAAAGAAAACATACCTGAAAGACTAGTGTCATCATTCCTGCCTACAGATTTAAATACAGATACTGCATTATCTATAACCTTACCCAATAAAGTGGCCTGTCCTTGGTCTGTATCTCCATCATAAGCCTTAGTTTCTTTAGGTATAAGCATTGACAAGGAAAGCACCCCAACAAATAAAATTGTTGCTAATTTAGTCCTGACTCTGGTTAACTTTATATTTTTTTTACTTTGGTATTTCATTTTACACCTCCTGTTTGTACATGAGTAATGAAATTACTTCTCTAAATCTATTCCATATATATGAGATGGCTTTGAAATTTATTACAAAAAAACTTAGGAAGGAATTACAAACTTCTATTGCAATTTCTTCCTAAGCAATTTTATAACCATTATATGCTTTAAATTTTATCTATACAATCTTCTTTATTTTAGTAAGGTTATTACCAAATAACATTGTATTAGTTTAAATATTTATTTATATCATCTAGTGTTAATGCAGGTTGTAGAGCTATGTTTATTCCATTTGCTATAATCCTAGATACAGATTCTATTACTTTATCAATATCCTTTGGGGTCACCACTAAGCTGCCTAAATCAGGATCGAGGACTTCTTGAATTAGCCTTTGTTTTTCATTTCTATCTAGCTCCCTTAGCATTTTATAGAATGGTCCTCCTGTGGTTGCTTGCTGTGAAAGTTCATCTATAACTAAATCAATAGTATCATTAGCTAAAGTGCCTGCATCAACTACTGTAGGAATCCCTATGGCAAGCACTGGTATACCCAAGGTTTTTTCACTTAATTCCATTCTTTTATTTCCAATCCCTGCTCCTGGTGAAATTCCAGTGTTACCAATTTGAATAGTTCTGTTAACTCTTTGAGTTTTTCTTGAAGCTAGGGCATCTATACAAATTACTAAATTAGGTTTAATTTTCTCAACTATGCCTCTTATGATCTCTCCTGTTTCCATGCCTGTAATTCCTAAAACTCCTGGTGCTATAGCACATACTGGTCTTACACCTTCATCTATACTATCTGGCACGTACTCCTTCAAATGTCTTGTAACCATTATTTTTGATACAACCTTTGGTCCAACTGCATCTGGAGTAATGTTCCAGTTTCCAAGACCAACCACTAAAGCTGTCATGCTATCTTGAAGTTTAACTAATGGAGATAACTCCTTTGCAACGGATCTGCTTACTTCATCAATACTTTCTCCATCATAATGCACAAACTCTGGGAATTCTAAAGTTACATAGGTTCCTTTTGGTTTACCAATAATTCTTTCCCCTTCGTCATTTACCACTTCTACCCTTGAGATTCTTACTTTTCCCTCTGAAAATTCATTGACTTTTATTCCTGGCACATCAGTATTATTTTTCTCTGTATAATACTCCCTAGCTTCTAATGCTAAATCTGTTCTTACGCTAACAAATTTATCACTCATTCTTTCACCTCATTCAAAAGTTCGTAATTTTGTATTTATGTTTACCAAATTACTCTATTACTATTCTTTGCTTATCCATAGCAAAAGTCATTGATAATTAAAAAGTATCCTATATTCATAAATTTAACTATTAATTAATGAACAAGTTCATTATTTGAAGCTGCTTTGGAGGATGATTTAAACTAAACAAAGATATTTTTGTGAATAAACTGTGTTTGTTACACTAAAGCAGTTTACCTAGGCCTAGAAACTTCAAGGTTGGTCAGCTGACCCTTAATGAAGATTGCAGACTTGAAGCTTCCAAAATGTTATTAAAGTTGTATATTTAGTTATATATCTTAGTATTTTTAGGAGTTATAAAATATAAATTGGTAATATATTTTTAGAGGTATAATTCTATAGCTTTTAGTCAAATACTTATTAATAAAGCCTTCATCACTGCTCACAGCTACAGTTTTTAATAAATTAGGTTTAATTTATATGTAAAAATCTACTTGAAGTGGTTAAGAAATAATGTTATAATAGCTTTTGTTATGTAGAACTCATACGCAGACTTCCCCAAAGCTGCTGTGACGTGATAAAAATACAAGGGGGTGAATTGATAATGGCAAACATTAAATCAGCTAAGAAAAGAATTAAAGTTACTCAAGCTAAAACTATGAGAAATACAATGTTAAAATCTGCTTTAAAAACAAAGATAAAGAAGTATGAAGCTGCTATAGCAAGCCAAGACCTTGAACTTGCTAAAGAAAGCTTTAAAGTTGTAGTTAAAGCTTTAGATATGGCTGCATCAAAAGGAATAATACATAAAAATAAAGCAGCTAGAAAAAAATCTAGATTAGCAACTAAATTAAACAGCTTATCAGCTTAATAAATAAACCGGTGAAATTTCACCGGTTATTTATTTTGTTCTTTTATTCTTTTTATTTATTTTTCCATATATAATTATTCTATTTGAAGAAATTATTGATAAGTAAATTGGCCCATGGCATTTTAAGCTAAGGACTAATCATTAATAATTTGTTTTATTTGTTTATCATACTATTTATTATAAGCATTTCTAAAGCTGTTTTATCATCTATTGAAGTAGATTTAATTAGACTTTCCACTTCTACACAAAGCTTTAAATTCTTTCTTAAAGCTTCCAGAGTGAACTTTTGGCTCTGTTTAACCATTTTTTCCGCAATAAAAGGATGAAGTTTTAAGTTTTTAGCTAGGACTTCATATCCCTTTCCACCTTCATTTCCAACTCTTAAAGCTAATAGCAACTTAAATTGTCTCTCAATCATATATAAAATTATTGAAGGTTTGTCACCCTTATAAATTAATTCATTTAGAATGTCTATTGATTTTTTTATATTTCTTTGAGATAAGTAATCTACTAGATTAAATATGTCATTTTCACTTTTAGGAGGCATTAGGGTAATAATATCTTCTCTAGCTATATCTCTTCCTTCTGTATAACAAATAAGCTTATCTATTTCATTGCTTACAATATTCATATTGTTATCTATTATGCTGCAAAAAAAGCTCAATTCTGCTTTGTCAATTTTCTTACCCCTACTTTGAAATATTTCCTTTACCTTATTTTGAAGAGATGCACCTTTTAGCTTATCTACTTTTACTACGGTAGCTTTTCCCTCTAACTTTTTTACTCTCCCACTTACCTTGTCTCTCTCACTTTCAAATATATAATACATGACAAGCACAGTATAAGACGGTAGTGTTGTGATATATTTAGATAATTCATTAAAGTCCATGGCTTTTCCATCCCCTGAACCCTTTACATTCCCATCCTCTAAAAACTTAGCTCTGTATACTTCCACAATCTTCTTGTCTGACATAAAAGGTAAGGTTTCACAAGAGTTTAAAAGCAAATCATTGTTTACCTTAGCTCCATCATATCTTACATAATTTAAATCCTTAAAAGAAGGGTCTATTAACTTACTTACTATATTATCTATGGATTCCCTTATAAGATTTTCGTCTGTTCCACAAAAAATATAACAATTGTCTATCTTATTGCCTTTTAAATTCTTCTCAAAATCTGATAGCTGAATCAAATTCAACACCCTCCCCCTAGTAAAAAAATCCTAAACTTTTTCTTTAATTATTTTTAATGTATATAGGTCTCAAAAGCTTTTCCATTAATTATTTTAAAACTTTTGAAATATCGACCCTTAGGATTTAATTCTTTATCTTTGACAACCCTTATTATATCATAAGGCAGGTTATATTCACTATAGAAAGGTTTCTTATCTCCCTGTTTTTCCTCTTTTTGAAGCTGTGAAGTTTCTTCCCTCATCATCACTTCTATGGCCTTACTTTCCTTAACTAAATCTTCTTTAATTTTGTCTTCTTTATTATAAACCATAAAACTAATATAATGATTTTTATTAAATACCTTTAACACTATATCTTTATTTTCTTTTATACCCTTTATCTTATATTTATCATCCAGTTGAATTTCAACTTCTTTTTCAAAGTCATCATAAATCTCATGAACTGTTATAGGCTCATAAACTTTGCTTAACTTAACTCTTTGAGATGAAAGCAAGATTCTCTTATTTTTATAATGAACACTTATAATATTAAAGGTCCCACCATTAATGTAGCTAACCTCTGGAGTAAACTTATACTGATTAATTCCTATTAATACACATAAAGCTATAGGCATATATAGCAAGGCTCTATGCCCCCTCTTTACAAGCATATAGGTAGGATATAGCATGATTACAGCTAACCCTTCCATATAGGTCAGTTTTAAAGGAACAGGTAATATATCTATGAGGAACTTTTGGCTAGTGTTTATTATACTAAAAATAGATACTAACATATTAGTGCAAATATTGAATAGGGGTTGAACTTTATGTATAACCAAAGCCATGTTTCCAATTATAACAACAAAAGTATAAAAAGGAATAATTATTAAATTTGCTATTAATCCACCTAAACTAAAGGTCTTAAAGATAAATATTATATAGGGCATAGTAAAAAAAGTCGCAGCTAAAGTTAAACTTATAGACTCATTTAAAACCCTTGTCAATTTATAAAACTTTCTTCTCATAGGTTTATATAATAGATATAAACCTAACATCCCTAGAAAACTTAAGGAGTATCCTGCATCTAATATATAATAGGGTTTAATCAGCAATAAGAGGAAGGCTGCAAAGGAAAGGGCAGAAATGCTATCATAATTCCTTTTTAACTTTTTTGAGAGCACTAGCGTTACAATCATAATAAAAGCTCTCATAGTAGCAGACTTTGCCCCAGTAAAAACCACATATAAAAACAATATTACAATTGATAGCTTATAACCTAAAATTACACTTATTGCTCCGTAAATCAACGAAGTATGTAATCCCGACACACTAATTACGTGAGAAATCCCCAGTACATTAAAAGCTTCCATTTCATCATAGGATAAGTAACTGCTATCTCCATAACAAACTCCCATAAGTACAGAGGTATTATACTTACCTAATTTTTCACTGTATTTTTTAAATAACTCCCTTTTCAATTTATAGGTATTGCTAATAAAGTCTACATCCATTTCTTCAAAGCCCTTTACTTTAAAATCACCTATAATTCCTCGTCTATAATCAGCTATTTCTTCAAAGTCGCCGTACAGAACATATCTTCTTCCTAGCTGAAATTTATCTTTCGTATTTAGAACTTTTATCTTTCTTCCATTAAAATCTCCTATAAAATAATAGCCCTTATCCTCCACAATTCTAGCCTGAATAGTTTTATCAGGTGCGCTAAAGTTAAAATATAAGTTAAAAGAAATTACTCCCAGTGCAAAATAGCATAAAATAACATAAGTAACTCTTTTATCTAAGGTTTTAATGAGTATACAAAAAAATAGTAGGCTTGAAATCACAGAAGTTATTATATTATGATAAACATAGAGTATACAACTTGCTATCCCCATAAATAATCCACAAAACAAATATACAAACGGTCTGTCCACTAATATTTCACCTCAGATAAAATAATACCCAAGAAAATGTATTTTAATCTCTGTTGGGGCACTTATAGACAATTCTCTATTTTTCTGTATAATATCAGCATAAATGTTTAATCTGCTTATGTACTAAAATATATTTAAAGACAAAATAACAGAAAGTCTCTTTGATTATTTAATTTTCCTATGTATTTTGAGAGAAACATTTTGGTGCAAATACTTAAGTATTTAAGTTGTTTCCCTATAACCTTTTGGAACTAAGAATTATTTCTCTTCACAGTAGCTTGTATAATTAAATAGGAGGTACTGCATTACACAGTTACCTCCTATTTTATATTTTGATTTTTAATTAATTCATTAGATAAGGATCTATACTTTTTAACAAGTACTGGTGTTTCTATTGAAGATTTGCTGTATTGCATAGATAAAGTGCTTATTATAGCTGAGCATCCAATAAACATTATTCCTGTTTGGGGTGCCATTATTGTAAAATCCACAAGACCATGTCCTATTATTAACACCTGAATCCCAGCTAACATGGGAGCCATTCTACAGTTCTTATGGTAAAGAAGCTTTATACTTTTATACAAATTAAACTTCATATATAAGTAAATAAATAATCCTACGCCTCCAATAGTTGCAGTAAAGGTAAGCCAAATATTATGTGCATGATATAAGGTTGTATAATAATAATCATCTATATATCCGTAATGAGGATTTAAAAAAGTCATCATTCCCCACCCAGTAACTGGTTTATCTTCTATCATTCTTATGGCGCCTAGCCATATACCTAGACGACTATTTACAGATGCATCAACCTCATGGTCTTCTTCACCACTATCTAGATTTTCCCCACTAGTAACTTGATTATTTGTTTGCTTTTCCATAGTATCATTAAAGTCCAAAAGATTTGTTGGTATAATAATTAATGTGGCTGCAAACAAACAAATTAAAGAAACAGTTAGTATATCTTTTTTATTTTTCTTTAAGAACCAAAATACACTTAACCCACATAATATACCTATATAAGCACCACGCGAGCCTGTAAGAAACACTGAAATAACAAACAAAATTGTTACTATTGAATAAAGTGTTTTCTTTCTTTTTACACTAATATCAGTAAAGTACACTGACAGAATAATCATTATTCCAAACCAATTTCCCGCTACATTTGGATTTCCAAAAGTGCTATAAATTCTATTTTCAAATACGGGCTGTGAAGTTAGCTCCAAAATCCATCTCCACAGACTAAAGCCCCACCCTAAATATAAAATTTTCTCAAAAAGACCCAATAATGATGAAAATATTGAGATATGCACTAATGTTCTATATATTTTTTCTACTATGCTTTCACTTGTACAATAGTTGTTCAAAAAAACACTAAAGCAAAAATATACTAGAAATGCGAAGGATGCCAAAAATGACATCATATTACGATTAATAATACCTACTATCATTGACCATATGAATAAAGAAAATAATCCCATATTCCAATAATTCTTATGTGAATTTATTCCTTTAAGTAAAGTTATATACGTTGCATAAATCATAGGTAAAATTGCGGTATAAGGGGAAATAACTATGAGTAGTATAAAGGCAATTATAATAAACCCCCTCCTTTTCATTATTCATATCTTCTAATAATAAATAAATATTAATAAAACTTCAACAAAAACTTTTACTATTAACATATTGTTTATAAAATAACCTTTAAAGTATGATTATTTATATACATAATTAACATATTTATAAAACTTCAAAACAAATGGGCTTGACACTAATCCATATTAGCACAGTCAAACCCATTTCATATGCTTATATTTGGCGGGAGTATGTGAGAATCGAACTCACCCGTCGTGGTCTTAGCACGGCAACACAGTTTTGAAGACTGGCAGGCACACCAGCACCTATCTACTCCCATAGGTTTTAAGCACAATATGTATTTTAGTACATAATAGATAAAAAATCAAGTATTATTTTTTTTAATACTATTTCTTTATACAAATTTTGACTATATTTGACTCATATTTTATAGATTGTAGAATTGTTTTTATATTAACTTTTAGCTATAATAAAATTCTTCATATATAAATTGTACTTTTTTTCTACTTAAAATTGTGCTGAATTTATATTATATAAAGTCTTTAGCTAAATGTCTTACTAATTTCTTAGTTTTTTCTTAATTGTACCTTTTTCCTAAATTATAATCTATATTTTATAATTTATGTTCCCACTATTAAGCTCATAATAGGATTATGGCAGAAGAATAGAAACTTCTACCGCATCCTACCCTAAAGTTAAAAACTACAATTTAAAACAACACTCTGTCGTTGTCTATACGTTTAGTGAACTTAATACTATCTAAATGCTCTAATATAGCTACAGCATACTTTCTATTTGTATTTAAAAGTTCTCTAGCAGAGCCCGCTGCTATGCTACCATTTTCCATAATATACTTTTTAATCAATTCTTTACAACTATTATAATCTTCATTAAGCAAAGTACATTCCTCATTAAGTCTTATTATTATACTTTGATCTATCAATGAATCATAAACCATTTTGAAGCCAGCTTTATCCTTTTGTTTAGCAACCATATCTGTATATTTAGGCGGAGAAAATTTTAAGTTTTTAAACTCCTTGATTATCTCTTCCTTCATTTTCTCCTGCTCTTTAGTAAACTTAATCTTAAATTCATAATTAGCTATAAACTTCTCGCTAAGATTTATCTTTTTTCGTTGAACTAAAATATTTAATATTTCATCATATATCTTTTGTTTAATATTCTTTCCAAAAATTTTTGTTTTAATCTCTTCTTTCGACATTCCAAATTTCAAAGGATTTTTCTTATGGAATTCCTCTAGTAGTACTTCTAATTCAGCAGTTCTATCTTTTAAATATTTATTATGAATAAATATAGAGTTATCTAGTACTTGCACTTGTACTATTTTCCTATCTTCAACTAATAGTTGAAGATTTTCTTCAATATCCTCCATATTTTTTCCCAAGTTTTTTAGAATCTGCTCCTTATCAGGATACTGATGGCTTAAATTTTTTACAGTGTTTTCTAATATATTTTCACTTTTCCCACTTTCTTTAATTTTTAATTCTTCCAAATGCTCTGAATCAAACCTTCTGGCCTTTTTAGCCACTGGCTCTATAACTGTTCCACCAGCGATAGTAAACATTGGAGAATAATTTCTTATTACATATCTATCATTTCTTTGAGCAGTAATAGGTTTTTCCAATCTTAATTGAACATAGGCATTTTCACCTGGTTTGATTTCTTCTCTATCCAATATTACTACCCTACATAAAATCTCTTCTGTTCCGTGATAAAGTCTTACTCTTTGTCTATTTTCTAGAGGCTTTTCCATGGTCTTTAAATAGTATAGGTTGCAATCAACAGTATAGGAAGGTTCCATTATTCCTTCTCTAGCTAATACATCTCCTCTTTGCACTTCTGATAGCTTTGTGTTAGCTAAATTTATTGCACATCTTTGACCTGCTTCCCCAAATTCTGAGGCCACTCCATGAATTCTTATTCCTCTAACTTTAGAAAGTGTTTTTGATGGATATACTTCTACATTATCTCCCACATTTACTCTTCCACTTATAATAGTACCTGTAACTACTGTACCAAATCCACTTATACTAAAAGCTCTATCCACCGGAAGCCTAAAATGCCCCTCTGTATCCTTAGGTTCTATTTCTTCGGTAATTTTATCAATATCTTTTATGAGTTCTTCGAAACCTTGTTTATTTTTTGAAGATACCGCATGTATAGGAGCATTTTGGAGAAAAGTTCCTTTAAACTCTTCTTTAATATCTTCTGTAATCATTTCTATCCAATCACTATCTACCAAATCTGCCTTAGTTAAAACAACTATACCCTTTTTAATATTTAATAATTGTAAAATTTCAAAGTGCTCTCTTGTTTGAGGCATAATTCCTTCATCTGCTGCTATAACCAACAAAACTACATCTATGCTACTAATACCAGCAAGCATATTTTTAACGAACTTTTCATGACCAGGAACATCAATAATTCCTGCTCTTCTCCCCGATGGAAGATCGAAATAAGTAAACCCTAAATTAATAGATATTCCTCTATCTTGCTCTTCTTTCAAAGTATCTGTTTCTCGGCCTGTTAAAGCTTTAATTAATGTAGTTTTTCCATGATCTATATGTCCAGCTGTTCCTATAATTATATGCTTCATATAGTGCTTACACCCCTTCAATTATAGTTTGCAAGCCATAGTAATCCCATGGCTATTTATGAGAAGCCTAAAATTTATACCAACTTTATGTTCGAGAAACATTGAACAATAGTATCAAAATCCTTCTCAAACAAGGTTCTTCCATCCAAGATAAGTTCATTGTTGAAAATTCTGCAGATTATAGAAACTTCGCCCATTCTCAGTTCCTTCTCCATTTCTTGCGGAGACAACTTGTCACTTTTAACTTTAATTACATAGGTTGGTATCTTTTCAGTAGGCATTGAACCTCCACCTACCATAGAGTAGTCACTATCAATTGTTAACTCTAACCAATGAATCTTATTCTGCAACTTTTTTTTCAACTTTACGCACTTTTTCTTTACATCTTCCTTTGAACACAAAATCATATTCAATGAAGGTATATTCTTTATAGCCTCAGCTTCATCAAGATAATATCTAAAAGTTCCTTCTAGTGCTGCCAAAGTCATTTTATCTATTCTTAGTGCTCTTGTAAGTTGATTCTTTTTCATTAGATCTATGTACTTTTTTTTACCAGCAATAATTCCGGCTTGAGGACCTCCTAACATTTTATCTCCACTAAAGGTAACTACATCCACGCCTTTTTTTATACTTTCTTGAACTGTAGGCTCATAGGTAAAACCATATTTAGAAAAATCTATTAAAACTCCACTTCCTATATCTTCAACTACGGGAATATTTTTTTTATTTCCTAAGGATACAAGCTCTTCTAGTGATACTTCCTCAGTAAATCCATAGATTTTAAAGTTTGAAGTGTGAATTTTCATTAGTACCCCTGTACTGTCCGTTATATTATTTTCATAATCATATACATGGGTTCTATTAGTAGTACCAACCTCTACAAGCTTAGCTCCACTAAACTTCATAACCTCTGGCACTCTAAAAGACCCTCCAATTTCAACAAGCTGTCCTCTTGATACAATTGCCTCTTTATCTTTTGACAAGGTGTCCAATACTAACATTATTGCAGCTGCATTATTATTAACTACCATAGCAGCTTCAGCACCTGTAATCTTCTTAATCAAGTCCTCTATATGAGAGTATCTAGAGCCTCTTTTTCCGCTATCTATATCATACTCTAAGTTATTATAACTGCCTGCCACAGTTACTACATTTTCTATAGCCTTTTCCCCAAGCAAGGAACGTCCTAAATTTGTATGAATTACAGTGCCCGTTGCATTTATAACTTTTCTTAAGTTAGCTCTATTTTTTTTACTTAATAGGTTAAGAGCATAATTTAAAACCTGATTTTTTTCTAAACTTTGTATTTTATCACTTAAAATTTCTTTTCTAAACATATCTATAGACTCCCTTAAAGCCTCGACAACTAAAACCCTTGGATTATAGTCTATAGCATTTTGGACTTCTTTTTCTTTTAGTAGTTCATCTATTTTAGGTAATTTTCTTAACAACTCGTTATTCATACATATCTCCTATTATTCAACTATAATATATTTTTCTCCTTTTGGAATTACTTCTCCAATAATCTGACTTGGAATTTCTAGCTTTGATAGTTTTTCCATCAGTATTTTACCTTCACTAGATGGTATTGAAATTAGCAGTCCTCCTGAGGTTTGAGGATCAAATAATACATCTTCTAACCAAGGTTCTATATTTTTAAGTTCATATTTACCCTGAAGATATTTTTTATTATTGTAACACCCTGCTGGAATTAATCCCATCTGGGCATATTCCTTCACTCCATTAATTAACGGTAGCTTATCCTTATATAATTTAAAGGTAACCTCTGAAGCAGATGCCATTTCAAAGCCATGTCCCATAATTCCGAAACCTGTAATATCTGTACATGCAGTAACATTATGCTCAGCTATTATTTCTCCTGAATACTTATTTAAGGTACTCATCACCTTAACTGCTTCATTATATACATCCTTTGATGCCATTTCTGCCTTTATTGCCGTGGTAATAATTCCTGTTCCAATGGGCTTCGTTAATATAAGCACATCACCAACAACTGAACCATAGTTTTTTAACACTTTTTGTGGATGAACCATCCCCATTACAGATAAACCATACTTTGGTTCATCATCTTCCACTGTATGTCCGCCTATAACCACAGCTCCGGCTTCTATTACCTTGTCTGCTCCTCCCTTAAGTATTTCTCCTAGTACTTCGATATTTAAGCAGTTTGGAAAACAAACAATATTAAGTGCTACTGTTGGCTTTCCACCCATAGCATACACATCACTAAGAGAATTTGCAGCTGCAATAGCTCCATAGGTATATGGATCATCTACCACTGGAGTAAAAAAGTCTAAAGTTTGAATTACTGCAATATCCTCTGTTAATTTATAAACTGCCGCATCATCAGAAGTTTCTATTCCAACTATTAGGTTTTTATCTTCCATTTTAGGTAATTTATCTAATATCTTTGAAAGGGTCTCCGGCCCTATTTTTGCTGCTCATCCAGATGTTTTTGAAAGCTCTGTTAATCTTTTTTCCATCTAAAGCACCTCCATCTATTAAGTAATTATTTATTAACTCTTCTTGAAACTTAGTCAACTTTTTGTATTTTCTTATTTCCATAATTCTTTAATAATTTTATACTAATACTCATTTTATGTCTACCTTATCTCTTAATTTGTCAACTGTTTTACCACCAATACCATCAACATTGCCTAAATCGTCAATGGACTTAAATCCTCCATTTTTCTCTCTGTATTCTATTATTGCTTTTGCTTTAACCTCACCTATACCATAAAGAGTTGATAACTGTTCTTGCGTTGCTTTATTTATATTTATTTTTTCCTCTTTATCACTATTAGGGAATCCAATGGATTTATTTAAATCAAAATCATTATTTACTGCCTCTCCCTTTTTATAAATGATAATGCATTCTTCATCTCTTAAAACTTTAGAGAAGTATATGGTATTTTCATCTGCTTCCTCTGTAATTCCACCTGCAGCCTGAATTAAATCTCTTACCCTTGCTCCTTCTGCTAATTTATATTCTTTAGGATTTGCTATGGCTCCCTTAATATCAACGATTATATCCTTTTTCTCTCCTATATCCCTCTGTGAAACCTTGTCTGTTTTATTAGCTTTGTAATCTATAGCGACTTTATCTGTGTTATTGCTATCCACAAAGATTGATTCCTTTTCATTTTCTGTGAAAATTTGATTTTTAACTTCTGCTTCCCTTTTACTTATTAGGTGTCCACTAATTAAAAATACTAAGCTTAATACTAATATGCCAATAGAACCTACTATTTTTTCCTTTAATTTCATGTTTTCTCCTCCTATTTCTTCTTAATTATTACCAACTTTATAAAATTCTATCGAAATACTGAATTTTATTTGATATAATCTATTTATTACTATTTTGGGGAGGATTCTATGAAAAAGATACTTTTAAGCCTTACTTTGGCAGTTTCTATTATGACTTTAAATATAAGCAATGCATTTGCAGCATCTCAGGCACCTTCTGCAAACGCAAATGGTGTAGTTGTTATGGATGCAGTTACCGGTGCCGTAATTTATGGAAACAATGAGGATACAAAATATCCACCTGCATCCCCAACAAAACTGATGACTGTTCTACTAACTTTGGAAAAGTGTAAATTAGATGAAAAAGTTAAGGTTGGAACTATTCCTCCAACTATTGAGGGTTCGAAAATTTACATAGATACTAATGAGGAAATGACAGTAAAAGAAATGCTTTATGCAGTTATTATGGTTTCTGCAAACGATTGTGCAGAAGCTTTAGCTGAACATATTTCAGGTAGCGAAGAAGAGTTTGCAAAACTGATGACTCAGAGAGCTAAAGAACTAGGTTGCAAAAACTCCACTTTTAAAAATCCTCATGGACTATATGATGATGAACATAGAACTACAGCTTATGATTTAGCTACAATTGAAAAGGAATTATTAAAGCATCCTGAGTATTTAGAAATCTCAAAAACTAAGACTTATATGCTTCCAGCAACAAATGTTTACCCTGAACAAAGACCTTTATGGAATGATAATAGATTATTACATAACTATGAGAAGTATTACTATGAATATGCAATTGCTGGCAAGACAGGCTATACTGATGAATCTAGACACTCCTTTGTAGCTTCTGCTACTAAAAACAATAATACATTTATTATTGCTATGCTTTACGATCCAGTAAAAACTTATTTTGCTGATAGTAAAAATTATTTTGAGTGGGCCTTTAATAACTTCCAAACAACTAAATTATTTTCTAAGGGACAAGAAGTTACAAAATATACCTCATCTAATGGAACGGTAATTCCCCTTCTCGCAGGAGAGGATATTTATTATACTAAAGAGCTAACCCTAGAATCTGAACCTGAATTTAAATTTGATGCTAATACCTTAAAAGATAAGTTTTTTCTTAAAGGACAACCTATAGCACAAGGTAATGTAACTTATAATAACCAGTCTTATACTGTGCCTCTAGTTAGTGGTGTAGATTATGAGAAAAAAATACTTCCTGTAGTCGGTGATTTACTAACTACAGAAACTAATACAATTAATTATACTTATTTAGGACTTTTGATCCTTGTAATTGTTCTTTTTTTCTTATTGCTGCTTTTTGCTCTAGTTAGAAATATTAAGAAGAAAAACTCATCAAACCCTAGAAAAAATACTTATAAAAAATAAGTTGAAATTTATTTTTATAAAAAAAGAAGATAATTTTTAATAAAATTATCTTCTTTTTTATTATCTATTCTTTACTATCAATGCACTTGTATTAATTAATATTTCTTTAATAACATATATTTTTTTATTTTATTGCTTCTATCAAACTCTTCATATCCTTAGGTAAATCACTGTGGACTGTAAGTGTTTCACCTGTCCTTGGATGCGGAATAACTAACTTATAAGCATGTAGCGCTTGCCTATTTATTAAACTATTCCCCTCTTCTGTTCCATATAAGGTATCTCCATATATAGGATTTCCTATATGACTCAAGTGTACTCTAATCTGATGAGTTCTCCCAGTTTCCAAGGTTAAATCTATTAAAGAACCTCGATTGTATGTATCAATGGTTTTATAGTGAGTTATACTTTTTTGCCCTTCCTCACAAACAATCCTTTTAATAGTACTTTCATCTGGTCTTCCTATGGGTAAATCTATAGTTCCACTTTTAGGTTGAATTTCTCCCTGTACTACAGCTAAATAAGATTTTATAATCTTATTTTCATCCATAGCCTTTGCTAAATTCATATGTGCAAATTGACTTTTAGCTATCATAATCAACCCAGAGGTATCCATATCTAACCTACTAACTAATCTAACTATGCACTTTTCATTATTTTCCTTAAAGTGATATAATACCCCGTTTGATAAAGTTCCTGTAGGGTGGCTTTTTGTTGGATGAACTACCATAAATGGTCTTTTATTAGCTACCAGTAGGTCAGCATCCTCATATATAATTTCTATATTTAAATCCTCTGGAATGATGTTTTGACTTTCTTCTTTTTCAATTTCAATAGTCACAGTATCCCCACAATGAAGCTTGTGATTTAACTTTACTATGCTTCTATTTACTTTTATTCTTTTTTCCATTCCAGCATTTCTTGTAAATCTACCTGAAAAACTTAAGACTTCAGTCATATAATCTCTTATTTTTACTCCGTCACCCTCCTTGGTAACTTCATAAGTCAAGCTTTTACCCATATAGCACCTCTTAATTTAAAATTAGTTGATTTTAAAAAACCTCCAGAGCCCTGGAGGTTTTTAATTATTATTCTACTATTGCTATAACTTCTATTTCCACTAATGCATCCTTAGGTAATCTTCCTGCTTGCACGCAAGATCTTGCTGGTGGATTAACTGAAAAGTATTTTGCATATACTTCATTCATTGGTACAAAATCATTCATATCTTTTAGAAATACTAATGTCTTAACAACTTTATCTAAAGAAGTACCTGCTTCTTCTAATATAGCCTTTACATTTTCTAAAGCTTGCGCTGTAGCCTTTTGAATATCATCATTGATAAACTCTCCTGTAGCAGAATTTATTGCTAGTTGTCCAGAAGTATATAATAAATTTCCCACCTTTATCGCTTGAGAGTATGGTCCTAATGCTGCTGGAGCTTTAGCTGTGCTTATTACTTGTTTTTCCATTATTATGCCTCCTAAAATTTCAATGTTTTATATTTTATTGTTTAGGTTTTATAAAATCTCTGTCTTCTCCAAGTATAACTTCTACCTCGTAAAGATCATTATACTTAGTTGAATATTCAAGATTTTGTATACCAAACTGCTTTTTAATGTATTCACCGGTTTCTTTATCTAAACCGTATATTACAATTTTAGATTTTGAGTTAATATTAGTATCTCCCAATTCATATCTAGTAAATCCTAACTTATTAATGTACTCACCAAAATCCGATGCTAATCCATCTTTTCCACTACCATTTAGTATCTTAATACGAATTTTATCTGTATCAATATTTCCTTGTACAGAAGTTTTTTCCTTTAAAATAGCATCTATATCTACATTTTTAGTTTTATCAAATATAAAATAGGAAATATCATCAATATACTTATCTTCTCCTCCAATTATATGATATCCTATTTCTTCTCTTTTCGTTTTCGCTACACTCATTGCATATTTAATTATATCGTTAGCATTTAAATCTGTTTCGATGTACTTAGGAAATATTCCTAATATACTTGGAATCTTTGGTATAATTGCCGGACTTTGAACCTTTGCTAAAACAGTATCAAAGAACTTTTGCATATTTCTAATTCTACCCATATCACCTTCTAGGTATCCACTCATATCATTATTTTTTCTCCATCTTATAAAGCCTTCCGCCTTTTTACCATCTAATTTTTGTGGCTGGCTGCTTTTATTTAAATGTATATGAAGATTTTGTGTTGGGTCATCATAATTCATATCTCTTTCAACTACAACTTCTATGCCTCCAAGAGCATCTATAAACTCCCTAAAAGCAACTGTATCTATTTTTACATAATGATCAATTTTAATGCTTAAAAGCTTTTCAACTTCTTTTACTGCTAATGGAATGCCTCCTGATGCATGAGCAGAGTTAATTTTTTTATCCCTACGAGTTGTTTCTATTTTGGTATCTCTTGGAATAGATATTACATCATATTTTTTTGTTTTAGAATTATAATGTACTACCATCATAGTGTCTGTCCTCTTAGGGTCCTTCTTGTTATTCTCATCACCTTCACCTAAGTCTACACCAACTACTAAAATATTGGTTGAGTCACTTATCTCTTCTTGAGGTTCTTCTTTAGAAGCATTGCTATTATTATCTTTTGGCTCATTAATATTTACAGCATTGTTGCTAAAGCTATCTAAATATAAATAAGCCCCCGCTGTAACTAAAACTATAGTGAAAAATAAAACTAAAACTACTATTGGAAACTTTGATTTCTTTTTTCCTTTTTTCTTTTTACTGGCTTTAACATCTTTTTCTTCTTCTTTATTATTTCCCGTTAACCTATTTTCCTTATCCTTCATAAAATCACCTACTATTTTTTATATAAAATAAAGTTTCTAGCTTCAATAGTGTCTATATGCAATAAACTCCCCCTTGAAACTGTATAAGTTATAGTATCATCAAAAGATTTTAACAATACTTTATTTATATCTACGTATGAAAGTCTTCTTAGTTCGCTAATTCCCTTAAAATTTCTTGATGGCTCAATATAATCTGAAATATATATAATCTTCTCAAGAATACTCATATTTTTTCTTCCTGTAGTATGATATCTTATTGAGTTTAAAATATCTTCATCCTGTATCCCAAATATATCTTTACTTATATATGCTCCTACCAGTCCATGTAACAATTGAGGTGCATATAGGTAAATTTCTGATATTTCTTCGCCACTTTCCCTGGCTATAGATATTAACTCCTCTCTTGATAAATTTTTAGCACAATCATGACATAATCCTGCTAGTCTAGCTTTATAAGGATCCTCATTATAATGAAGTGCTAACTTCTCACTGGTTTCCATAACCCCAATACTATGTACAAATCTGGATTCATTTAAATGTTCTTTTATATATTTTTTTATTTGATCTTCCTTCCACATATGATCACAACCTTTATTTGTATATATGGTATCTCTCTATAACCTCTTGTACTCCGCAAGGAAGAAGATAATCTATTTGTCTACTCAGCTTAATCTTTTCCTTTATTACTGTAGATGATATATCTAAAACTGGTATTTCTAAATACATAATTTCTTTTTTATATGTTTTTTCGATATAATTTTTCATTTGGACTATATCTTCATGAGTATATCCTGGTCTAGAAAAAACAGCAAGATTGCAATTCTCTAGAAGAATATCAACATTCCTCCACTTCTTTAAGTCCATCAAGCTATCTACACCAGTTAAAAAGTACCAATCAGTTTGCGACTCCAGATTATTAAAATATTCCATAGTTTTATATGTATAACTAAGATTAGAATTATTTATTTCATAGTCATCGATTTCAAATAATGGTTCTTTGCTAATTGCAGCTTCAACCATTTCATACCTTATTTCTGCTGCTGTTACAACTCTATTTACCTTATGTGGTGGATTACCACTTGGCATAAAAATAACCTTATCTAATTTTAAATTATATAATGCTTCATATGCTATATGCAAGTGCCCCACGTGAATTGGATCAAAGGTGCCGCCAAAGATAGCTTTTCTCATTTCAAAACCTCTTCGTATTATAATACCATATAAATATGGTATTACCAAATTTATAGTATATTTTTTAACACTAGTATTCCTTTATTATAAAACATTACTGTAAAATTTCAATACTTAATTTTAGAGATGATAAAAATCAAACTAGTAAAGCAATGTTTGCCCTACTAGTTTTTTAAATCTTTTTTAAGATGTTGCAGTAAAAGCACTATAAAGTACTCTTCCATTAATCCATTTAGTATACACTAAAAACTATTTAAATATCTAGTATTAATTTATGTTTTTTAAATTTAAACCCTATAACGGCAATTTAAAAATTTAAAAATCTCTTACAAATTATCTAAGATTAAATTACCTAGGTAACTCAATCTTAGGGTTTTTAGAAGACTTTCTGTATAATACTAGTTTACTTCCAATTGCTTGTATTCCATAGCACCCTAATTCTTCACAAATTATATCTGATGCTTCCCTTGATGTAATACCACTATTGTTTAAAGTTTTTATTTTAATAAGCTCTCTAGCCTCTAATGCCTGATCTACCTGCTTTAAAAAATTCTCTTCTATTCCACCTTTTCCCACTTGGAAAATTGGTTCTATATTATTTGCTAATGATCTTAAGTAACTTCTTTGTTTAGTTGTTATCATACTTTCCTCCTATAATAAGAATTCAAATTCAAAGTCATTAAGTCTTACTGTATCGCCATCTTGAATTCCTTTTTCTTTTAACTCATCCATAACTCCTTTATTTCTTAACACTTTATGGAAGTATCTTAAAGAGTCTGGATCATTTACATTTACACTATTTAGTAGTCTGTCTACAAAGCTTCCTGAAACCTCAAAAATTCCTTCTTCTACTTCATTAATTTCAAAAGTAAATCGTTTCTCTTCTGGTATATATCTATCCTCATCCTTAATTTCTAATTCTTGAACAGGAATGGTGCTTAAAAGTTGTGCAGCTTCCTTCATTAACTCTTCTAATCCTTGGTTTGTTGCTGCTGAAATTTTAAATATTCTATTATATCCCATTTCTTCTAGCTGCTTCTTAAAGTTTTCGAAGACTTCTTCATCAAAGAGCATATCCGCCTTATTTGCTGCAATTATTTGAGGTCTATCCCAAAGTTTAACACTGTACTTTTTAAGTTCTTCATTTATCTTGTTAAAATCTTCAATAGGATCTCTTCCTTCAACACCAGATATATCTATTACATGTATAAGAATTCTAGTTCTTTCTATATGTCTTAAGAAATCTAAACCTAAACCAACTCCTTCTGCAGCTCCTTCAATTATTCCTGGTATATCTGCAATTACAAATGGTTGGATTCCTTTTACGGAAACTACCCCAAGGTTTGGTTTTAAGGTTGTAAAATGATAGTTAGCTATCTTTGGCCTAGCTTTAGAAACTACTGATAGTAACGTGGATTTTCCTACATTAGGGAAGCCTAAAAGACCAACGTCAGCTAAAAGCTTCAATTCAAGCTTTATCCATCTTTCTTCTCCTGGCATTCCTGGTTCAGCAAAATCTGGTGCCTGTCTTGTAGGCGTGCAAAATTTAACATTTCCTTTTCCGCCTTTTCCACCTCTACATATTGTATATTTATCTCCAACATGAGATAAATCACACATAATTTTGTCTGTTTCCACATCTCTAATTACTGTTCCCATAGGAATTTTAATTATAAGATCTTCTCCACTCCTACCATAGCACTTAGAACCTTCTCCTTTTCCTCCATTGTCTGCAATAAACTTTTTATTGTAAGCGAAGTCTAAAAGAGTAGTCATGTTGCTATCCGCTTCTAAAATAACACTTCCACCATTTCCTCCATCTCCACCATCTGGTCCTCCTAGTGGTATGTATTTCTCTCTTCTAAAGGATATGGCTCCATTTCCACCATCACCTGATCTTACGTATACTTTGGCTGTATCTATAAACATTTCATCACCCTACCTTATCGTGTTTTTATCAAACATATCATATTTAATATTGGAAACTCCCATTAAATCGCTTACTTTCTAAGAAAAAATTAATGGTTAGTTCTTCTTTGTGTAAAATTAAATATATGAATATAATTTATAGTAATATTATTAACCAAAATAAAAAATTACATCACCATATTTTAAACTATAAGAAATCAAAGTTATAAGTATACTCCACAAGAACTCAGCTTTGTCTGCTTAATACTTTTAAATATGACTAAAATAAAATTTAATCTTAGAATCTTTTACACAACTCTGTGTATAATTGAATTTTATGAGATAACTTAAAAAGTTACTTATAAAAAAGCACCTAGTTAAAGAGCGTACTTTTTTATGCCATAGCCTTAAGCTATAAATATTATCTAACTTAAATTAGATAACTGTTAATTACTTATTTTGATGTTAGTTTAATCAAATGAAATCTATGGTATAAAAAAGCACCCCTTGCAGGGTGCCTTTAAACTATTCAGCTATTGCAACTTCTACATCGATTGGATAAACACTAGCTTTTTTCTTGTCTCTACCCATTCTTTCGAATTTAACAACTCCATCTACCTTAGCAAAAAGAGTGTCATCTCCACCAATTCCTACGTTGTTTCCTGGATGGATTTTTGTTCCTCTTTGTCTAACAAGGATGTTTCCTGCAAGTACAAATTGTCCATCTGCACGTTTAACACCAAGTCTCTTAGACTCACTATCTCTTCCGTTCTTTGAGCTACCTACCCCTTTTTTGTGAGCAAATAACTGAAGGTTCATAATTAGCATAATATTACACCTCCTCTAATTCTACTTTTATATAATCACCATAAGTAAATTCAATACTTTTCAATCCAAGTAACATAGTTTCAAGAAGAACCTGACATCTATCCACATCTTCATTACTTTGATTGTTCAAAGTTAAACTTAGAAATCCATCTTCTATTTTATAGGTTACTTCTATTTTTAATACTTCCAAAATCCCAATTAAGGTAGTTTGAGAAATAGCAGAAATAGCAGCACAAGTTAAATCTACGTCCAAATCCAACTCCCTAGGAGCGGCATGACCATACATATTAAAACCTATAAGCTTATCAGACTTCTTATAAAATTTAACATTAGTCATAATTAAGCTTCAATCTTCTCAATTACGATTTTAGTGAATGGTTGTCTGTGTCCTTGTTTCTTTCTGTAGTCTTTCTTTGGCTTATATTTGAAAACTATAATTTTCTTAGCTTTTCCTTGTGCTACAACTTTAGCAACAACTTTAGCGCCTTCAACTACAGGCTTTCCGATCACTAAACCTTCTTCTTTACCAACTGCTAAAACCTTATCGAATTCTACAGTTGTATCAACCTCAGCTTCAAGTTTTTCAACGAATAAAACGTCTCCCTCTTGAACTCTGTATTGTTTTCCTCCAGTAAGTAATACTGCGTACATTAAATACACCTCCTCAATCCAGTCTCGCCATCTCAGGTACAATTTTATTTACATAAAACTGTTCATAAAAAACCTTATGTGTGCGGTCTACAAAAGCCATTTTAACATATTCATTTATACTTGTAAAGGAATTTATTGCTTTTTTTCTCTAAATATTGTACTCCTTAACTTGTTTAATAACCTAAAAAGGAGTTTTTGTCTTCCAAAATTCTCTTTTAACTTTACAAAATATTATATTCTGCTGAGGATAAGACTGGCTCCTTCTAAAGTATTCTTTAAAAATTAAATTTTAGAAACATCATCGCACTGAAAAATTCTTAGTTTTTCCAAATTTTTTATTTGATTTAAAAATATAAGTGGTTCCACCTTAAAGCCCTCTAAATGAGGAAGAAAACTCACATAAACATTTCTATCTATAGCTTCAATAGAAGTTATAAAACTTATAATATTAGTTTTAATTTCCTTTTCATACATTACATCTAATTCTATAAAGATATCTTTCACATTTTGCTCTGCTTTGATTCTACTAATCTTACTTCTTATAATATTACTTAGGTAGGATAATCTTATTTTATTTCCTCGCCCTCTACAGCTGTTACAAGGTTCTAATATATAATCATATATGGATTTCCCATATCTTTTTCTTGATATTTGAACTAAGTTCAACTCAGTAAAGGGGTACACTGTAGGATTGTTCTTATCTTCTCTGAATCCCTCTTTAAGAACCCTTAATACTTTTTCTCTATCTTTAGCTTCTTTCATATCTATAAAATCTACTAGAATTATTCCCCCAATATTTCTAAGCCTTAACTGCTCTGCTATAGCCTTAGCTGCCTCTAGGTTGGTAGTCACTAATGCATCTTTAAAATGAGCTGTCTTAGTATTTTTAGCTGAGTTTACATCAATAACGTGCATAGCTTCAGTTTTTTCTATTACAATATTGCCTCCATTTGGAAGCATAATTTTACTATTTCTTAAAGCCAGTATTTCAGTTTCCAGTCCATAATAATCAAATAATGTTAAGAACTCTTTATATACTTCTAAGGTACAGTTGCTTATCCCTTTGCTCTCTATGTATTCTCTGCAGTATAAGTAGTCTTCATTATTATTAAAGGTTATTTTTACATTTTCTTGTCCTAAGTAGTTTCTTAAAATTCTACTCAAGGCTCCTTCATCAGTATAAAGTTTACCTAGTTTTGCAGAATATTTAAATCGCTTTGTAATGTCTAGGTAGTTTTTGTATATCCACTGAATTTCACTATTAAGCAGTTCAATATCTACATTTTCTGCTTTAGTTCTAATGACTACACCTATATCTTCAGGTTTAACCAACTTTTCTTTAATCAAAGTTTTAAATTCTTTGTTGTTTATTTTAGGAGAAATACTTACCTGGTTATTGCCATTAGTTAAAACTACATAGGTTCCAGGTAAGGATATTTTGTTAGTCACCTTAGGGCCTTTTTTATCTATTTCCTCTTTTAATATTTCTATTAATACTTCATCACCCTTTTTTAAAGTGTTAGAACTATCCTTCAAATTCATATAACAGTTTTTACTATACCCAATATCTATAAAAGCACTCTTCATTGACGCAACAATGGTTTTTACTGTGCCCTTATAAATTTCTCCAACTTTAGGAGTGTTATCTTCCTCTTCAACATAACACTCCTTTAATATTCCACACTCTCTTATAGCTATTCTTAGTAACTTTTGATTTCTCTCAATAAAAATCTCCTTCACTTAGCTACACTTCCCCTAAAAAAACTTATTAAGAGGAACTAACTTATTATTCTTATAGGCATACATATCTAGTCTTTCAATATCCACAAAGGCTTCCTTATCTATGTATTCTACATGTTCTTTTATATAATCAGCTAAAAGACTTGGTGATAAGTTTTCCCTGCTACCACATGCTATGATTACTTCTAATACTAGTAGACTTTCACTCTCTGTTATTTTTAATTCTTTAACTAGAGGTTTAATATCTACTTCTTTTTCTCCACTCTTAGTCTTTTTCACAATATTCCATTGTGGCGTATTTTTAACTTTTTCTAAAACTTTCATGGTCTCTTTTATGTCGGTAGACTTGAGTCTCATCACATATTCAGCTGCATCAATAATAGCCATAGCCTGAGGTGCCTTTCCCGTCTCACTCTTTTCAACCTTAACCACATCAAGAAACTTAACCCCATTAGGTGCGTTTTCATTTAACTTATCTAGTATAAGCTTTGTATCTACTTCTTCTGTAAAAACTACATCCATGTATTCCCCTTTAGAATAAACACCTACTGAAAGAGGCTGTGCAATGGATATGGTCATGTGAGGATTAAAGCCTTTTGAGTATTCAATTGGAAGACCCGCTCTTCTAATAATCCTTTGTATAGTTCTCATTAAATCTAGGTGAGATATGAACTTTATCTCACTAGCTTTAGTATATTTAACTAAATAACGCACCTTCAAAGCACTTCCCTTCTTTAAAGTTTTTATTTATTCCACAATTTGTACAGTTTCCTCTACAATCTGGAGTAACTACAGCATTTTTAGCTCTTTCATTTTCATCAATTAAGAACTGCTTATTTACGCCAATATCTATAAAGTCCCAAGGAAGTATTTCTTCGTAGGTTCTTTCTCTGTACGCATAGAAATCTCCATCCACATTACACTCTTTTAGAGCTTCCTGCCATAATTCAAAATTAAAGTACTCTGCCCAACCATCAAAACGAGCTCCCTTTTCAAAAGCTTTAATTAGTACATCACAAAGTCTTCTATCCCCTCTTGCAAATATAGCTTCCATATAGCTTAGTGGAGATTCATGCCAATTGTATACTATAGCCCTACTTTTTATAGAATTTCTTAGGCTATATATTTTTTCTTTAACATCAGGCATTTTATCCATTGGTGCCCATTGGAAAGGTGTGAATGGCTTTGGAACAAAGATTGAAGTACTTACCGTTACTCTAAGGCCTCTTTGTCTCACATTTTTAGGTACCATAAAGTATTGGTCCACAACCTTCTCAGCAAGTTCACCAATGCCTAGTACATCCTCCATAGTTTCATAAGGAAGTCCTATCATGAAGTAAAGCTTAAGAGTAGACCAACCAGCTTCAAAGGCACTTTTGCTTGACTTAAGCATATCTTCCTCTGTAACCCCTTTATTTATAATATCTCTCATTCTTTGACTTCCTGCTTCAGGTGCAAAAGTTAGTCCTGTTTTTCTTACCTTTTGGATTTCTTTAATTAAATCAACTGAGAAAGAGTCAATTCTTATTGAAGGTAAGGATACTCCAACCTTCTCCCCCTCATATTTTTCAACTAAGGAAAAAATAAGATTTTGTATATCTGAATAGTCACAAATACTTAAGGAAGATAAAGATACCTCTTCGTATCCAGTTTTGCTTATTAAACTTTCTACTTGGCTTAAAAGTTTGTCTGTTTTCTTTTCCCTAACCGGTCTGTATATCATACCCGCTTGACAGAATCTACAGCCTCTTGTGCATCCTCTAAAGGTTTCAAGCACAACTCTATCATGAACTATTTCTGTATATGGAACTATTAATTTTTCTGGAAATATATTTTCATTAAAGTTATTTATTATTCTCTTTTTAACCTTAGCTGGCACATCTTGAAATTTAGGTTTAAATTCTTTTATTGTGCCATCTTCTTTATAAGTAACCTCATATAAACTCGGTACATAAACCCCTTGTATTTTTGCAATGGCTCTTAAGAATTCTGCTTTAGGTTTACCTTTTAACTCCTTGTATTTATCAAGAATTTCATGGATAACTTCTTCTGCTTCTCCAATTACCACTATATCAGCAATATCATATAGTGGCTCTGGGTTGTAACCACAAGGACCTCCAAGCATTACTATAGGCTCTTCCTCTCCTCTTTGAGAGGCTCTAAGTGGAACCCCTGACATATCTAGCATGTTTAATATGTTTGTATAGCTCATTTCATATTGAAGGGTAAATCCTAAGAAATCAAAGTCCTTTAGTGAATCTTTACTTTCAAGTGTATACAATGGAGTATTATTTTCTCTTAAAAGTTTTTCCATATCTGGCCATGGTGCAAAGCTTCTTTCACAGAAGGTATCTTCTCTTTCATTTAGAGTGTAATATAATATTTTAGTTCCAAGATGAGACATACCTACTTCATACACATCTGGAAAGCAAAACGCATATCTTATATCTACTTTTTCTTTATCTTTACTATAAGAGTTAAATTCACCACCAATATATCTAGCTGGTTTTTCAACTTTATAAAGAATATCATCGGAAATTTTGTTCATTCAAATTCCTCCTTAAGTTAATTCAATTACTTATTTTATCACATAGAGAACCAAATACAAGCCTTTTATGCCTAAGATTACCTGGACTCTCTCTCATTGACCAATTCTTCTAGGGTTATATTACCTAGAAATTTTATGGCATTTAAAACTTCTTCTTCATATAGTATATCCATTACATTCATATCTTCATCAAGGATAGTAAAAACATTATACTTATTTTTATCTACTAGCTCTAAAACCTTTAATAATGATAACTTATAGTATACAGAAACACTTTTGTTTTCTATATATCCACGCTTGGTAAGCTTTTCCTTTTTTTTAATAATATAGCCCATAATTATATATGCTATCCTCCTTTTTTCCCTATAAGAAATAACTAAAATAAAAATAGCTATCAAGAGTAAGTTTAAATTAGGTATACCCATGAACAAAGATGTAAAGAAACCAAGAAGAAAAATATACCCTATGCCTATACTTATCCTTAACGCTATTTCGTTTGCCTTTTTATATATTAATCTAGTAGCAAATATATCCTTTAGAATTCTTCCCCCATCCAGTGGGTATGCAGGAATTAAATTAAATACTGCTAAAACTAAGTTGTAATTAATTATCTGAACTAAGAGGTTACTATTATAAAAATAATTTATTATACCGCCTATTAACGCAATACAAAAATTGCCTAGTGGTCCACTTATGGATATTATTAAGTCTTCCTTAGGTGTAGCTTCTTCTAAGTCTCGTAATTTAAGTACTGCTCCTATAGGTAAAATCTCCACTGAAAATCCTGAAAATCCTAGAACTCGTGCTGTAACTAGATGTATAATCTCGTGAATTAAAATTATAATAAACCCTACTATCATTTCTGACTTAAATCCAATAACTAAGATAAGGGCTATATAAGGTATTAAGTATTTACTAATTCTAAGCAATTATTTCCTCCTAATTTAGTACTGTATAGTAAATAACTTCACTGCCATAATTGTTACACTTCAAAATAATCCATAACATTTTGTCTCTCACCCATGTATAATAATTCAAAATAGAAGGTTTCAAAGTTTGGAACTTGGGGTTTTATCATTCCAATAGTATCTCCCTTACTAACTTCTTCCCCTACCTTAACAGTTATTTCACTGAGATTATTATACTTTGTTTCTATACCTTTTCCGTGATCGATAGTAATGTAATTTCCTAAAGAATCGTCCTTACCTATTTTCTTTATCTTCCCATTCTGACATGAATTAATTGTGCTTTCCTTGTCTAACTTCACCCACATCATGTTGTCCTTATTAATTCCCTTAGCTAAAAGAGAAGTCTCATTATTAGTCTTCATATTACTCATAGTTACTGGCAGTGCGTAATCATTTTTAACCTCATCCTGTAATGTTAGCCCACCAGTTATTGAGCTCTTTATTTTTTCAATTAACATAATACTTTTTCCTTCAATTTCTCCTAGGTTAAATCCTTTGATCTTGTCTAAAATCAAAGCATAATTGTAATTTTCACTTATGATTTTCTTACTCACATCATAAAATTGTTTAGTATAGGAGTTTTCAAAAGCTTTGCACCCTAAAAAAACAATCATAAAAACTAATACCACTCCTAACTGCATGATAAACTTATTAGTAAAATTTTTAAAATACCCTGTTGAGCCCACTTGCTTGTAATTTCCACCACTATATTTATATGAGGATGTATTGCTTGGACCTGTTTTTCTCTTCATAAGTTGTTTTGAACCCTTCTTCCCTACAGATGCATAGTATCTTTGATAATAATCATTATAGTTACCCATGTTTTTCACCTACATTAATTAGATTTTCATTAATAAATATATTACATAGGATGAGATTTATGATTGAAACCTATAAAAACTTAAAAAAATAAGCTAGCAAGAACAATTATTCTTACTAGCTTATTTTTATTAGTAACCTATGTATAGAGTATTAAAAAAGTTCTTATCTACTTTTTAATGCTTTCATTAAAACTTCTGCAGTACCTAAATTAGTAGCTAGAGGTATGCAGTGAACATCACAGAGTCTTATTAATGCTGTGACATCTGGCTCATGTGGTTGTGCAGTTAGAGGATCTCTTAAGAATACTATAAGATCCATTTCTCCCTGCGCAAGCCTCGCTCCAATTTGTTGGTCACCACCTAATGGACCTGATAAAAATCTACTTACAGTTAAACCTACAAATTCACTGATAAGTTTTCCAGTAGTACCTGTAGCATATAATTCATGCTCCACTAAAACATCTCTATATCTTTTAGCAAAGTCAATCATATCATCCTTCTTTTTGTCATGAGCAATTAATGCTATTCTCATAATAATCCTCCTTAAATAATAAAAAACTTCGTTTAGTTCAATGGATTTGAAAGGAGCCTTAACTCCCTCCAGTATTTATTTTCTAGAAAATACCCCTGCCTAAAGAGGACAGCAGTATTACCCTACTAAAATATCATTAAAAGTTAATCTTATTTCTTCTCATTCCTACATTTAATGCCAGAGCTAAGGAAATAAAGTTAGTAAGCATAGAACTTCCTCCATAACTTACAAAAGGTAGTGTAATCCCTGTAATTGGCATTATTCCAATGGTCATTCCCATGTTTTGAATAATAGAAAATAACAAAGATGCTGCAACACCAGTACATATAATACTTCCACTTAAATCCTTAGAAGTTTTTGCAATACTTATAAGTTTATAAAGCAATATTCCATAAAGTGTCAAAAGAATTATTGCACCAATAAATCCCCACTCTTCATTTATAACTGCAAAAATAAAATCAGTATGATTTTCTGGAATAAATTTATACTGTCTTCCATTAGAATAACCTAATCCAAAAATCCCTCCAGAACCAATAGCAATTCTTGATTGTAGCAACTGAAAACCGTAGGTTAACTCAAATTTTTCTGGAGTCATAAAGGATAGTAATCTACCCTTCCAATACGGTGGCATAAGGGGAGAATTCCAAAGACCCACTATGACAACAAAAACTGCTGATAGTCCCCCCATAATTATTTTCCAATCAAGATTAGCTACAATTACAATTCCTAGTACGATAAAAAAGGATACCATAGTTAATCCCATATCCGGTTGTATTACAATTAAAATCATTGGTATGGCTGCATACATCAATACCTTAGCAAGATTTTTAATATTATTAATATTACCTTCCATATCTTGAATTATCTTAGCAAGCATTAATATCATAGCTATTTTAGCAAATTCTCCTGGTTGTATAGCCCTTTTACCTATTTGAATCCAAGCACTTGCACCATTAACAGATTTACTAAAAATATCATTAAATAGCAATAATCCTACTGCAAACCAATAAATTATTGGGGCATAATTCAATATCTGAATGTAATCTACATAGATAATAAAGTAAGTTGCAACAAGGCCTATAATAAGCCAGAAAAACTGAAGCCTTGCATAACTGAAGCCCCCCGAGCTGTATATGTTAACTATGCTAAATAATACTATGGCACATATTATGCCAATGATACTGAAATCTATATGCTTAATTAATTTATCATTTATCTTAAAATATTTTATCATCTCAATCCCTCCAACATAAGTATGATTATATCACAATAAGAAAAAAAATAAAGCTATGTTTACCCATAGCTTTACCATTTTATCTTCCTTTTACTTTTTTTATTGGAATACTGGCAATTAATGCAGGAGAATGACCTTCCATTTCCTCTGCTCTTGTTAGTCTAACTTCAACTTCCCCATCATCTATTTCTGCATAATTGGAAATAACTTTTAACAAGTCTCCCTTAATCATCTCTAAAAAATCAGGTGAAAAGTCTGCTCTGTCATGTATAAGTATTAATTTTAATCTATCCGTTGCAATGTCCTTAGATGCTATTTTATTTGAAAAAAGCTTAAAAATATCCATGATAACCTCCTATTTTCCCCCAAATAATTTTTTAATAGCCGCAAAAAAACCATTCTGTGAATTTGTTGTATCTAAGTTAAGAAATGGTACCTCTTCACCTACTATTCTTTTAGCAATATTCTTAAATGCCTGTCCAGCTAATGCACTAGTATCTAATACAATTGGCTCTCCTCTATTAGTAGATACAGTTACTTTTCTATCATCAGGGACTACACCTATAACTTTAATTGCTAAGCATTCTCTAATATCTTCTATGTTAAGCATATCACCATTTTTCGTCATTTCAAAATTAATTCTATTTACAATTAACTCTTGCCTATCTACTCCCTTGGCATCCAATTTTCCAATTACTCTATCTGCATCCCTCACTGATGTTATTTCTGGGTTAACTACAACTATAGACCAGTCAGCTCCAATTACAGCGTTTTCAAAGCCTTGCTCTATCCCCGCAGGACAGTCAATAATTACATAATCAAAGTCACTTTTCAGTTCATTTACTATCTTTAACATACCATTAATATCTACATCATTTTTATCTCTTGTTTGAGCTGTTGGTAATAAGAATAAGTTATTAAACCTCTTATCCTTAATTAGTGCTTGTTTTAATCTACATCTTCCTTCTATTACATCTAAAAGAGTAAATACCACTCTATTCTCTAGTCCCATGAGTACGTCTAAATTTCTTAATCCTGTATCTCCATCTATAACAACTACCTTCTTATCCATTGCTGCAAGCGCAGTTCCAATATTTGCAGTAGTAGTAGTTTTTCCAACTCCACCTTTTCCAGATGTTATAACTATAGCTTCTCCCATTTAATACTCCTCCATTAAATATATTTATTAACTAAATAAGGTTCAACAATTATATTTCCATTCTTAATTCTTGCAAGTTCAGGATATTGCGGTCTAGTATTATCCTCAGGCGATCTTGTTATTATGTTAGCTATTTGAAGAATCTGAGGTTGTAAAGAAAAACCTGCAACGAAAGCCTTTTCATTACCATTACTCCCTGCATGAATAGCACCCTTAATACTTCCTAAAACAATAATATTTCCTGCGGCATAAACTTCTGCACCAGGATTTATATCTCCTATTACAACTAAATTCCCTGAGTACTCGTATCTCTGTCCACTTCTAATAGTCTTCCTTACAAATTTTGTTCTACCTTCGCTTACTCCATTGAAAAATTTATTTATTCTCTCTCCAGAATCTTGATATATGCAATCTTTTATTCCAAAATCATCAAAAAGAATTTCCTTAATCCTAATCTGATCTCGTTCATCAATTTGCTTCATATCCGTAGTAATATTTAGAGTAGCTCCTTTATAAAACCTTTTTGCAGGAGACAACTTTTTTACAAGAGCATTAATTACTTCCTCAGTATTCTTAAATCTATTAGCATCAATTACTATATTTAAACCTTCCTTATTTCCTTTAAACACTATTTTATTATCTTGCATATGTAACCTCCACATACTGAGATACTTTTACTATTTCAACGCACGTTATTAAAATCCTTCTAATTATTACAGAAAAATCAATATTATTTAAAAATATCATACTATTACTATAATTCTCGTAGTAAATCATTAAATAATTAGCTTTTTTTCTAATTACACTGAATTAATTTTTATAGAGTAATTTTCTTTTTATGGAAATAGAAAAATAACAAGTTTAATTATTCTAAGTAGAAAATTAAACTTGTTATTAAAAGTGTGTTACTCTAGTTTCCCCGGGAATTGTTTGTTGTGTTGTTTGCTGGATTATTTGAAGTATTATTTGGTGTATTACCTGTAGTGTTATTTGTTGTGCTTTCACCGTTTGTACTTTCACCTTTTTTGCTTTGATCTATTACATTTCCAGCATTATCAACTGTTTCATCCCTGTTGTACATAAACTTATAGGCAGGATTTTGTGCTTTTATTTTATCTCTAAAATATTCTTCAAATACGGCTCTTGCTACTGGTGCTCCGTATCCTCCACTGCCTCCATCGAAAATTACAACACAAGTAACAATCTCTGGATTATCATAAGGAGCAAATCCTAAATAGGTTCCATAAGCAGTTCTATCAATAGCTTCTTCAACTACAACATTTACGTTGGCAGAACCAGTCTTACCTCCATTTTCTATTGGAAATCCTCTGAAAGCATTTACAGCAGTACCATTATCTCCCGATGTAACGTCTTTCATACCTTTTTTAATAGTAGCAAGATATTTCTCTTCTATATCCACATGCTCCATAAGTTTAGGTTTAAACTCTGTAGTTTCTCCAGTAACAGGGTCTATTACCTTATTAACGAGCTGCAACTCATATCTATTGCCACCATTTACTAGAGTTGCCATATAACTTGCCAACTGAAGGGGGGTAAAGAAATTCATTCCTTGCCCTATGGATGCATTATAAGCATTTGCTGCAGAGCTAATAAATGTTCTTGCATCATTAGTGGAGAAAATTATGGCTAATATTATTCCCTCTATATCATCTTTTGTATACCCTATTGCCTTAGCTTGTGGTGAAGCATTTATAACCTCTTTAATTAGTGGCTCCATAATTTGCCCAATTTCTTTGTCGCTACTTTTGTTTTCCTTAGTCATTTCGGCTTTAATTGCTTCGATTAAATTGTTTTTTTTCTCATTTATTTTTTTAATTTCTGCAATTTCTTTAGGTGTTCCATATTCCTTTTCCTTAACTATATTAAAAGGCTTGTATTGATTTGATTGTGCATTTAATGAGTTGGAACCCTTATTTAAAAAATCTACCAATTGATTTATATAAACACTTGATTGACTTCTTTTACTTGACTCATAGTTGTAAACTTGCCCAAAGTTTTCTGCAATTTCAATACCTGTAGTTGGCTCTAAACCACTATTAGGTGGCACTCCTAAACCAAATTTCCATGCATATTTAGCAATCATATCTAATGCTGCAGGATTTTCGCCATACTTATCATATAACCTATCTGCTACCTCATAGAAATAGTAATTGCAGGAAACCTCTAAGGCTTTGGCTACATCTATAGCTCCGTGTGAACCATGGCTCTGATTAAATTTCCAACAAGCTCCTTTATAATCCTTATACCTTTTATTATAATAGCCATTATCTAATATTTTTTCACTTGGAGTTATTACTTCCTCTGTGAGCCCAGCTAAGGCGGTAACAGGTTTAAAAATTGATCCTGGTGGAATTAGCGATAGAGAAGCATAGTTATAAAATGGCTTTGGAAATATATCATAAATGTCTTGTCTTATGGTAGTATTTCCTTCAATGGAAGTATCTATAGGAAACATTCTATCTAAGAGTATCTTAGCTCTCTCAGCTGCTGGAAGTCCCATTTCCTTATCTACTAATACTCCCTTTTTATTTATAAGCCCCTTTTTCGCAATGTATTCCTTACCCATTTGTTCTAAATTAGGATTAAAATACTTTTCGGATAGCTCAGGAGTTAAAAGTCCTGGCACAGTAAAGGTATTAGGATCATAACCTGGTCTGCTTACAAGTGCTAAAACTTGACCAGTTTTTGCATTTAATACAACAGCCGCACCTCTAGTAGCATTACTTACATTACTTGTTCCCATAGTACCTTTTTTTTGCATATCCTTCATGGTATCATCCAAGGCATCTTCTGCTGCTTTTTGTATATTTTTATCTATATTTAACTGAACAGTTTTTCCTGGATAAGAATCTGCTTCTACAATAGTTTTTACTTTCCTTCCGGATTTGTTTACTTCTATAATCTCCTGTCCCTTAGTTCCCTTAAGGTAAGGTTCAAGAGCTGCCTCTAATCCTGACTTACCAACATTGTCAGTACTTATATCATAACCTTTTTCTTCAAATTTCTCCTTTTCCCAAGGATTGATTTTAGAAATATATCCTAAAAACGCTGAACCTAATTCTTTATTTGGATAAGTTCTCATAGGTTGTGTTTCAACAGCTATCCCTGGAAGACTAGCTTTACGCTGTTCAAATTCAAAGGCTGCTTCTTGGCTAAGGTCATTAGCAATAATTACAGGTTTGTAACCTGAAAAACTTTGCATTTTTATGCTATCTTTAACTATCATATATTTTCTTTGTTCTTGAAGTGCATAGCTTTTATCTATTTTATATTCTTCTAATAGCTTATCAAAAACCTGTTGAGCTGAAACTTTTAAAAGTTCCTCATCTATAAATTGTTGTTCTTCTTTAGTTAATTCTTCTTTTTTCTTATCTTCAAAATGTTTTCCAATTAGATCATCCTCAATGCCTCTATCCTTTTTGAATCTAATTTCCATCCATCTTTTGCTTTCTTCATCAGTAGCTTTAAACTTAAAAACTAAATTATTATTTTCAATTACAATTGGAAATTCATCAACCATGTAAATTTTATTGTTATCAAGAATTTTAAAAACCTCAGCCATGGTTTCAAAAAACTTATCTTTACTCTCTTCAGTTTGCGTAAACGTCAAAGAGTAGCTCTGTTTACTTGTGGCTAGCACTTCCCCCTTAGCATCAATTATGTCTCCTCTTGCTGCAACTTTAGGAACGCTTTTGCTAGCTTTTTTATTAGCTTCTTCTCTATATTCTTCTACCATGATTACTTGTAGGTAAAGCAATCTACCAATTATAGTGGTAAAAATCAGGCTCATGGCAATAAAAAATATATTAAACCTAGAAAATTTAGTTTTATTCTTTTTATTATTTCCAACTTTTTTATTCACCATATTATCTCTAGAATCTCCACTCTTTCTTTATAATTTTTGTTTCACTAAGCTTAAAAACAAGTCTATACAAGAACACCGATACTATCATATCATATAAAGCCTTATATAGGACTATTGTTATACCAGTAGTTTTAATCCTTAGCAAAAATAAAATTCCTATCACAAATAGCCCTTTTAAGAAACTTAAAAAGAAAGTTGAAACTATTGGCACAATTGATTTATCTTTAAATATACTCTTTCCAATTTCTGCGGCTATCAAACAAATAATCATATTACCGAGCATGTTTATTCCCATCCCACTAGAAAAGTATAAATCTTGAAAGGCTCCTGCTACAATTCCTACCACAATTCCTTCTATGGGACCATTTATAATAGCATAGGCAATCACAAATACAAGCAAAGTACTTGGGTAAATATATCTTATGGAAAGAAAAGTTATTACTGTATTATCTAAAACCGCTAATAGTAAAATTATTAGAAATAAATATATTACTTTTTTCATATTATACCCCTAATACTTAACATCACGAGTTTCTTTAGGTACCACAATTATGAGTTGTTCTAACTTATTGAAATCAACACTAGGCTTAATTATAGCATTTTTAACTACAGCTGCTTTGTCTTCTTCAACTTCTAAAACTTCTCCAATTTTGATACCTTTAGGGTAAACCCCTCCAAGACCTGAGGTTAATATAGTATCCCCTTTAGAAACTTGTGACTTAATTGATAATCCAGTAATTTGAGCTAAAAATTTGTCTTCATTCCCTTTATATCCTTTAACTATTCCATCACTTTCTTGAGTACTTAATACATATCCTGCCACAGCAATATTTTCATTACACAAAGATTGAACTATGGCCCAATTATCACCAACTGACGTGACCTGCCCAACTAATCCTTCCCCAGTAATTGCAACCATGCCTTTTTGGATACCTACATTTTTCCCTTTGTTAATTACATAACCGTCTAAAAAATTAGATCCACTTATACCTACAATATCACAACCAATATAGTTATATTCATTTCTTAAATCAGTAAAGTTAAGCATTCCCCTTAACCTTTGATTTTCTTGTTCAAGCAACACATTTTGAGTCGATTTATTTTCAAGCTCACTATTCTTACTTTTGAGTTCTTCATTTTCCTTTTTTATATCATTGACATTAAAAATAAAGCTTAATGAGTTTTTAACACTATTTCCTACTTTATAAAACAATCCCTGAATAGGATTTAGAGTAGCTCCTACTCCATTTTCCACTAAAGACACATTTTCCTTTTGAACAGAATAGCCAATTAAGAATAAAAAGCATACTGACAGTATAATCACTATTACTGCCAGTTTGTTTTTAATGTTCTTCATTTTTATCTTCTCTTACTCATCACATCTACGTTGTCTAAGGCTTTACCAGCCCCTATAGCCACACAATCAAGTGGGATTTCAGCTATGTTAACAGGCATATGTGTTTCGTGGTTAATTAATTTATCTAATCCTTTTAGAAGAGCTCCGCCTCCAGTTAGCATGATACCTTTATCCATAATATCTGCTGCTAGTTCTGGTGGTGTTTTTTCAAGGGTAGTTTTAATGGAATCTATAATAGCCGCTATAGGCTCACTTAGTGCTTCTCTTACTTCTGATTCAGTTATTTCTATAACCTTTGGAAGACCTGTAACTAAATCTCTTCCCCTAATTTCCATTGTATTATCTGGTTCACCTAAGTCAAAAGCTGAACCCAACTCTATTTTTATAGCTTCTGATGTTCTTTCACCAATCATTAGGTTATATTGTTTTTTAATATATGCAATAATAGAAGTATCAAGTTCATCACCTGCTACTCTTAAAGATTTACTAGTTACAATTCCTCCAAGAGATATAATTGCAACTTCTGTAGTTCCCCCGCCAATATCTACTACCATACTTCCTGTAGGTTCATTAACTGGAAGACCTGCTCCTATAGCTGCTGCCATTGGCTCTTCCATTAAGAATGCCTCTCTTGCACCTGCACTTTTTGTAGCCTCTTCGATAGCTCTTTTTTCTACTTCAGTTACTCCTGATGGGAAACATACTACTATTCTAGGACTTTTAAATGCATTTTTAGCCCCAACTTTATCTATAAAATGTCTTAACATCTTTTCAGTAACATCAAAATCAGCAATAACTCCATCTTTCATTGGTCTAATGGCTACGATGTTCCCTGGCGTTCTACCAATCATCTGTTTAGCTTCATTACCCACTGCAAGAACTTTTCCTGTATTTTTATTTATTGCCACCACCGAAGGTTCTCTAAGCACTATACCTTTTCCTTTAACATAAACTAATGTATTAGCTGTTCCTAAATCTATTCCCATATCTCTTGACTTTGCAAATAATCCCATAAAAAAATTCTCCTTCCTATTATAAGACACCTTTTTCTTTTAAACTAACATAGATGCCATTCCCAATTATAATGTGATCTAAAACCTCTATTCCAATGAGTTTTCCACACTCTTTTAGCCTACTAGTAATACCTATATCTTCCTTACTAGGAGTTGGATCTCCTGAAGGATGATTGTGACAAACTATGATTGAAGCACTACTACATTTAATTGCTTCAATGAATACTTCTCTTGGATGAACTATTGAGCTATTTAAACTACCTACAGATATATCTACAGACTTTATTATCACATTTTTAGTGTTAAGCATGATAAGCTTTAGATATTCTTTCTTTAAATATCTCATGTCTTCCATCACATAATCTACAATGTCCTTTGGTTGTTTAATTTTAATATCTTCTCCTGACTTAAAAGACTTAAAACGTCTCGAAAGCTCTGAAAGAGCTATGAGTTGAGTAGCCTTAGCTTCTCCAATACCTTTTAAATCTTGAAGGTCCTGTATATTAGAACTTAACAATCCATTTATGCCTCCACATTGAGAAAGTATTCGATTGCTTAAATTTAAAATATTCTCAGATTTGCTTCCTGTCCTTAATATTATGGCTAAAAGCTCACCATTTGATAAGCTATCAGCACCATATCTTAACATCTTTTCTCTTGGTCTTTCATTTTTTGGTAAATCCATAAGTTTAATTTTTTCTTCCATTTTAAAACTCCTTTAAAGATTTACCCCCATCTCCTTAAGCATTAAATATAATTTATTTATAGACAATCCCACTACGTTGTAATAGCATCCATTTATTCTTTCAACAAAGATAGCTCCATTATCTTGTATGCCATAGGCTCCAGCTTTATCAAAAGGCTCTCCTGATTTTATGTATTCACTAATGATTTCATCGTTAAGTTCCATAAATTTCACTTCTGTGCAAATACAGCTTTTTTTCACTTCCCTAGTGATATTATTTATTATAACAATACTAGAATAAACATAATGGACATTATTGCTCAGCATTCTCAGCATAGAAAAAGCTTCTTTTTCATCTTTGGGCTTTCCTAGCACTTTGCCATTATAAAATACAATAGTGTCACACCCAATAACTAGTGCTTCACCATTTACTTGTTCTAATACATCATTTACTTTTTCTTCAGCTAATATACAAACATAATCACAGGGATTTCCATGAAATTTCACAGTACTTTCATCGAAATTACTTGCTAAAACCTGAAAATTTTTAGTTAACTTCCCTAAAAGTTGTTGTCTTCTTGGAGATGCTGATGCCAATACAATATTCATAGTCTCACTCCTATAGTTTTCTAAATAATATTATTGCCAAAACTATACCAATAATAGACATAAAATTAATATTAAAGTTAAATCCGAAAGCTAATTCTATAACTTTTAAATCTAATAGTAAAGGACTTTTAAGCCCTATGGAATAAGCCTTTCCTAAGAAATTCAGTCCACTAAAATTGTTTGCTAAAATTTCCCCAATAAAACTTCCTGAAATGGCTCCCAATAATATACCAAAAACATACTCTTTGGCTTTTATATCTCCATTTCTCATTGCATATCCCCCATTTTAAAATTGAAATACATATACATTTTTATCTTATATAGTTTAACACTTAACATTTGCATATACAAGGCTATAACTTATTTTTTAAAAATTTTTTATTATTTTGTTATTTATTAGTAATTTTTGTATTAATTTATTTTACATTAATACTTTTATTAGCAACATATGTAAAATAACGCTAAACTTAATTTATGTTTTTTAAATTACTTTGAAAAAATATAAAAAGTGTTCATAACTGAACACTTTCTTAATTCCTCATATTATTTCTTAAATTGTTTTATTTTATCATAAGTAATACTTATGATTTCAGAAACTTTTGTTTTATCTACTTCTTCTGGCAACCCTTTAATATACTCCTTTAACTCAACAACATCCTTATAGTGTTTTTTATCTTCTTCTATGGCCTGTAAAGAACTTGCCCAAGTTTTTAACTCATTAGTCTTAACTCCCTTTATATTCTGTTCAGAGGCTTTATTAACTATTTTGAAATTTGCTTCAATTATTTGACACAGCTCCCCTGTAGATAAGTCATCATAATATACATCAATCACCGATTTAGTAGTGTTAATCCCTTTTTCTTTAAGCATGTTATAAACAGGCTCCCACTGTTCTTTAGAGTATACTCCAAAATACACCCTGAATAACTCTCCCTCTTGCACGATAAAGGGACTTCCTAAAGGTTCTACAGTCTTTCTTAAAGCTTCTGCATTTTCTTTTACTTTAAATACTCCGCACTGCAATAAATAAAACTGATGATTTGGCTCTCCTTTATTTTCACCTTGTTCTTTATTTGTCTTTTCATTACTTTCAACTGTCTTTGCATCTAGTTTACCTTCAGAACCTTTATTAAACATAAAGGATAAGCCTGTCCCTAAAAGTAATGCCGTTAAAAGAGTTATAACTAAATATAAAAAGAAACTCCCCTTACTCTTCCGCTTTTGCTTTATATTATATCTTGTGTACTTCATTTTATCACCCCAACCTTTTAATCAAATTACAAAGGATTTATTGTAATTCTATAATAATCTTTATTATACTAGCTAAAATTTTATGATAAAAACTCTTCGACATAGTTTTTAAAAAAATAAGTAGAGGTTTGTTTTCCTCTACTTAACATTCCTACTCACAATACATAAGAGTTAATCTTATTATTCTTCTTACAAGTCTTCTGGCCCTCTCATAAGGTATTCCATTTCGCTCCAGAAATCTGAAAATTCCTGGATTATTTTTTTCCATCCTTGTAAGAATTAAATCTACTCGAGAATAATTATCCTCATAATATTCATCTTCTATGTTAATAAGCCTATTGCCTATAAATGGAGAAGCTCCACTTACTGAAAAACTTCTTTGCATAGGACTTATTAAATTATTCATTGGCATCATTCCCATCATACAGCACATAGACATAAATTCCTTCATTTCTTCCGGAATAGCTGTATTATCCATAGGGGCCATGGGAACAAATTCATACTCTTCATAGATAATTTCATCTTTGTCCTTTTGAATATCCATATTATACCTCCATTTTATTTCCTCCATAAAATGTATGCATATAGATTTAAATAAATTCTTTTTTGTTTATTCTCAAGGTAATGCAATGATTATCTACAGTAATTCAATTACATCCCCAGCATTTTCCTTAAGTTTATCTATAGAGTGTATGTATCTATTAGTGGTAGATATATTCTTGTGTGCGGCAAACTCTCTTACTTTTTCAATGGTTACCCCTTTTGTTATTGCTATAGTTATTGCTGTATGTCTAGTGGAATGAACTCTTAACTTTTTATTTATATTCGCTTCTTTGCATACTCTTTTTATCATGTAATTTAAAGTGCTTGGATCAAGTTTTTCTTTATTTTGACCATTAAGAGAATGTCCAATAAACAAATAGCTCTCCTTATTGTTTTCAAAACTTCTCTCACTACATAATACATATTCATGGATAAGCTCCTTTACCTTTTGTTGAATCTTTACTATATCTGCTTTATTTCCCTTTCTTATAACTTTTATCACATCATATTGTCCATAAGTTATAATATCCTTAAGCTTTATATTAATTATTTCTGATTTTCTTAATGCAGTTGTTAATGCTAAAGATAACAAAGCTTTATTCCTTAGTCCTAGAATTGTAGAGGTGTTAATACTGCTTAACAGTATCTTACATTCTTCTTCTGTTAGAAACTCTGTTTCATTGTTATTTATAGTTGGTTTTTCTTCTTTTAAGTTGCCAAAAGGGTTAAACTTTATGATTTGAAACCCACTATAATTATCTGCATATTTCATCAACCACTTGTATAATGCACTAAGAGAAGATACTTTTCTATTAATAGTAGCAGAAGCTAGTCCCTTAGCTTCTAATTCCATAATAAAGTCTTGAGCATGAAAAATATTCACTCTAATAATATCTTCAATTGTAATGTCCTCTATATCATTAACCTTAAAAAAGTCTTTTATATCTCTTTCATAGCTTAGGCTCGTGTATTTGCTTTTTAATGCTCTAATTTCTAGAAAGTATCTAATAAAATGTTTATTTCTAAATACTTCTAAACCCTTGCTCAATGTGTCATAATTAACAATTTCAGTATTCACTATATCACCCTTAAATTTTATAAATTCTGTCTAAAAATAGGCTCAAGATTAAAATTCATTTTACTAACTCTAAAAACCCTAGTGTGACCATGGTAAGTTAAGGTATAAATCTACTGCTGCCCTTGGTTCTCTATATTAAAATTCCCGCAGCTTTTAGACTCTAAAATAAACTCGTTCCTATAATTACAAATTTAAATAACACTTTGACTTTTTACCTATCCTAATACCTTACGCAACCCATCCCTTTAATTATACACTAAGTCTTTAAAAATATAAGAGTAGTCATTATTTTTAAAGACTTAATGTCTCTTAGGAAGGTTCATGCTTAAGCTGTAATAGCTACCAATTAAAACTACTGAATTTCAGTAAAAATTTAAAAGACACTTATATTAAATCAACAAATTAACGCCAATAAGATATACATCAACTAAATACAAATTATACCTTAAATGAACTGCTACCTTTATTTCATTACACAAAACAATGGCTTAAATTTTATGTGAAAAACAAAATAGGCTATAACACCAATTATTTTTTAGTGTTATAACCTAAACTTTTAGAGTTCTATTAAACTAATTTGGATAACTCTAACCTGAGATTAACCTTCAAAGCTCTCAATTAACTCTACAATTTCTTTTAAAGCTGCATTCTCATCTGAACCTTTAGTGCTTAGTATTATATTAGCACCTTTGCTTATGCCTAATGATAGAATACCAATTAAACTTTTTGCATTTGCGCTCTTTCCTTTATGTTCAATTTTTATGTCGCATTTAAAACGTGTTGCTTTTTGAACTAAAAGAGTCGCTGGTCTAGCATGAAGCCCTTGAGTATTTTTTATTTCCATTTCTTTCGATACCATAATGTATCACCTCATCTTCTTTGGTGAATTTTTATTTTACTAAATTAACAAACTTTTCTATTCTATCTAATCCATTTTTGATATTTTCCATTGAAGTTGCATAAGATAGTCTTATAAAATTATCTACTCCAAATGCAATTCCTGGAATTACAGCAACTTTTTCTTTTTCTAGTAATAGATCACTAAAAGTTAAGGAATCTTTAATTACTTTTCCCTCTATCTCTTTGTTTAAAACCTTGGAAATATTAACCATTACATAGAAAGCACCTTCTGGTTTTACACAAGAAAGATTGTTTATAGAGTTAATCCTATCTACCATAAAATCTCTTCTTTCTTTAAATTCCTTCTTCATGTTTTCAACTTCGCTTTGATCTCCCTTTAATGCTTCTACTGATGCATATTGAGAAATTGAGCATGGGTTTGAAGTTGTATGACTTTGTATATTAGACATTAACGAAGTGATTTTTTCGCTTGCAGCAGCATAACCAATTCTCCAACCAGTCATTGCATAAGCTTTTGACACACCATTAATTACTATAGTTCTATTATATGCATCTTCATTTAAGCTTGCAATTGATATATGTCCTTCATTTCCATATAATAACTCTTCATATATTTCATCTGAAATTATAAATAAGTCCTTTTCCTTTGCAAAATTTGCTAATAACTCTAATTCATTTTTTGTATAAACTGTACCTGTTGGATTATTAGGGCTATTAATGATTATAGCTTTTGTATTTTCAGTAACAACTTTCTCTAATTCCTCTACAGTTAATTTAAATGAATTACTTTCCTCTGATTGAGCAAATACTGGAACTCCATCAGCAAGCTGAATTAATTCTGGATAACTTACCCAGTAAGGAACTCCAACAATAACTTCATCCCCTGGATTTAAAATTGCTTGAAAAACATTAGCTAAGCATTGCTTTGCGCCAGTAGAAATAATGATTTGAGAAGTTTTATAAGTTAAGTTATTATCTTTTTTAAACTTTTCAACTATAGCTTCTTTTAATTCTATTATTCCCGAAGCTGCTGTATATCTTGTAAGTCCTTGCTCAATAGCTTTTATAGCTGCTTGTTGAATATTTTTTGGAGTATTAAAATCTGGTTCTCCAGCTCCAAATCCTATAACATCAATTCCCTCGGCTTTCATTTTTTTAGCTTTTGCTGTAATTGCTAAAGTTAGAGATGGTGATATTTGCATAGCTTTTTTTGATAACATCATATTTAGTACCCCCAAATTTATATATTTTATAAAACTGAAATATTAAATTTCAAATCTATATAATTATTTTTTATTTAATCCTTATTTTTTATTACTATAATTCTTAATAATTTAAAATCAATTGTTTTTTTTGATTTGTAGGGAATAAAAATCAAGACTTAGTTTGCAAATACACCTAGCTTAATTTTGTTAAAACTTTTATCCATAAGGAAATAAGTTTCAAACTATTTATCCCTATATAATACGAGATTTTACCATAAACACTATTGAACTATATGTTAAAGTTTAAATTTAATTAACATTTGAATAAAAAGCTTCAACCTTTCATAAAAAGAAAGTTTGACTTCACATTTATAATATAGCATTTATTAATTACAGTGTAAACCTTTAAAGTATATTTTTCACAAGTTTTACAAAAAGTAAAGAACTCTTTTAAGAGTTCTTTACTTTTATATATCTATAATAACTATTTAGGTTGAACAATTAATCTAATGGCTGTTCTTTCTTCACCATCAATCTCAATATCAGTAAATGCTGGTATACAAACTAGGTCTACTCCACTTGGAGCAACGAATCCCCTTGCAATAGCAACAGCTTTAATAGCTTGATTAATTGCACCTGCTCCAATTGCTTGAATTTCCGCTCCGCCTTTTTCTCTTAAAACCCCTGCTAATGCACCTGCTACAGAATTTGGACTTGATTTTGCTGAAACTTTTAATACCTCCATAAATAAACCTCCTAAGTTAAACTTTATCATTGCAATATAGTAATTCTACAAAAAACACGAAAATCCTCTTAAAATATTTTAATTAATTTTGAAAATTGAATTTTTTTACTTTATTCACCTATTAAAAAATCTTCCTAAATCTTAGTATCGCTACTAAAATTCAAGAAGATTTGTTGTTTGCAAAGTTATTATTTTCTATTTGGCATATTCTATTGAACGTGTTTCTCTAATTACATTTACTTTGATTTGACCCGGATACTCAAGTTCACTTTCTATTCTCTTCACAATATCCCTTGCCACTTCAACAGCGCCTGCATCATTGATTTCTTCTGGTTTAATCATAATTCTAATTTCTCTTCCAGCCTGAATGGCATATGACTTTTCTACGCCTTCATATGAGTTTGCAATTTCTTCTAGTTTCTCTAGTCTCTTAATATAAGCTTCTAAAGTTTCTCTTCTAGCACCTGGTCTTGCTGCAGATATAGCATCTGCTGCCTGAACAAGTATTGCTTCTAAAGACTGCATTTCCATATCACCGTGGTGAGCTCCTATAGCATTTACAACCATTGGCGATTCATGATATTTCTTAGCAATTTCTGCTCCAATTAGTGCGTGTGGTCCTTCCACTTCATGGTCAACAGCCTTACCTATATCATGTAATAGTCCTGCTCTTTTTGCTAAAGTTGGATCAATTCCAAGCTCTGAAGCCATTAATCCTGCTAAATAAGATACTTCGATAGAATGTTTCAATACATTTTGACCGTAACTTGTTCTGTATTTAAGTCTACCCAACAATCTAACTATCTCAATGTGTAACCCATGTATACCAGTTTCAAAGGTGGCTTGTTCGCCCTCTTCTCTAATATCATTTTCAACATCCTTCTTAGCTTTTTCAACCATTTCTTCGATTCTTGCTGGATGTATTCTTCCATCTACTATTAACTTCTCTAAAGCGATTCTTGCAACTTCTCTTCTTATAGGATCAAATCCTGAAAGAATTACTGCTTCAGGAGTATCATCAATTATTAAATCTACCCCAGTTAAGGTTTCAAGAGCTCTAATATTTCTACCCTCTCTTCCAATAATCCTTCCCTTCATTTCATCATTAGGAAGGGAAACAACATGTACTGTTGATTCTGCAACATGATCTGCTGCACATCTTTGGATAGCGTATGTTATAATCTCTCTAGCCTTTTTATCTGCCTCTTCTTTAGCTTTTGATTCTAATTCCTTAATCATCATTGCAGTTTCATGTTTAATTTCTTTTTTCACTTCATCTAATAAAACTTGTTTTGCCTCATCAGATGTAAGACCTGATAGTCTCTCTAATTCTTGTCTTTGTTTAGTATACAATTCTTGTATACCTGCCTCTAATATTTCAACCTCTTGTTGCTTTTTATTTAATGATTCTTCTTTTTTCTCAAGAACTGTACTTTTTTTATCTAAAGATTCTTCTCTTTGAATTATTCTTCTTTCAAGCCTTTGGATTTCTGTTCTTCTCTCTCTTGATTCTTTTTCAAAATCATTCCTTAGTCTATGAACTTCTTCCTTAGCTTCAAGAATTGCCTCTTTCTTTTTTGATTCGGCGTCTTTTTTTCCTTCTTCAATAATTCTCTTTGCCTCGTCTTCAGATTTAGCTATATTAGCTTGAGATATATTTTTTCTTGTATAAATAACAACAAAAATTCCAATTAAAATAACAACGAAAATTGCTCCTACTAATAAAATAGTCGTGCCCATTTCCATTTAATCAACACCTCCTTTGCTTATTCCATAATATCTATTTGCAATAAATTGAAAGCTAGAAAAGGTGTCATACTTATTCAATTGGTAGCAATTATATTATGCTAAACCAGTATTTGTATTTATTTTATATTAATTTCTCATTAATGTCAAGGTAGTTGCCAAATAGTACATTAAACTTACATGATGTTCTACATTAATTCTGCACAAATTTTACAATTATTATACTTGTATATAATTAAAACTATTTTTCCCTTTATCAAATGTCACTTAATGAAAAAATATGTAGTTCATTAAATTAACTCTTTACCTCATTTAATTGAGCTTTTATATATTTATCAAAGCCTTCAAAACTAGCACCAAAACCCACATTTTCTTTAATATATTTCAACATAAATTCTTACGGCTTTTCACAAAGCACAAAAAAACTTCTCTGAACAGTAAAAAAACAGCTATAAACCATATACTTACAACTGTTTTTAAACCAAATTATAAACTTTTTATGTTTACTTTATTAATATACTTAATAATGAACAAGTTCATTTTGTTAAACTATTTTTGAAGGAGATTTCTCTCCCTAAAGTTTATGTTTCATTCCTTACCTCTCACTTAAAGAGGGTAGGAAAATTAACCTTGTAAAGTGTAGCTACATCAAATTACTCTTCAGTAGCTTTACTGCTTTCCCCTGCTTTAGCTGCAGTTTCTTTATATAAAGGTAGATTATACTTTTCTCTTATTTTATTTTCAATTTCTAATCTAATTTCAGGATTTTCTTTAAAGAAGGTTTTAGCATTTTCTCTTCCTTGTCCTAGTCTTACATCTCCATAAGAGAACCACGCACCACTTTTTTGAACAATTTCTTCTTTAACAGCTATATCAAGAACATCTCCTTCTCTAGAAATACCTTGACCATACATTATATCGAATTCAGCTTGTTTGAATGGTGGTGCAACTTTATTTTTTGTAATTTTTACTTTTGTTCTGTTTCCAAGGAACTCTTCCCCTTGCTTTATAGTATCAACCTTTCTTACATCCATTCTTACTGATGCATAGAATTTAAGTGCTCTTCCTCCTGGAGTGGTCTCTGGACTTCCAAACATTACTCCAACCTTTTCTCTTAATTGATTGATAAATACAGTAACACACTTAGATTTATTGATTGCACCTGCAAGTTTTCTTAAAGCTTGAGACATTAATCTAGCTTGAAGTCCTATATGAGAATCTCCCATTTCTCCCTCAATTTCTGCTTTTGGAACTAGTGCAGCAACAGAGTCTACTATTATTACATCTATTGCACCTGAGCGCACCAATGCTTCAGCAATTTCAAGTCCTTGCTCTCCTGTATCTGGTTGAGATACAATTAAATTATCTATGTCAACTCCCAATGCTTTTGCATATACAGGGTCTAGTGCATGTTCAGCATCTATAAAAGCTGCAGTTCCACCAGCCTTTTGAGCCTCGGCTACAATATGCAATGCTACTGTTGTTTTACCTGATGATTCTGGTCCAAATATTTCTATGATTCTACCTTTTGGAACTCCCCCTATTCCTAATCCTATATCTAGTCCTAAACACCCTGTAGAAATAGCATCTAAAGTCATAACACTATTTTCTCCAAGTTTCATTATAGAACCTTTACCAAATTGTTTCTCTATTTGACCCATTGCGGCTTCCAATGCTTTTAATTTTTCACTATTCATATACTTTCCCCTAAGGGTTCACCATCCTTCCGATTGTCGAACATTAGTTCTATTTAATTATATAATAAAGTTGTCCTTAGGTCAACTATATAATGACTTTAATTATAATAAGAAGTTCCTACTAAATCAGTAGGAACCTCTTATTATATTTGACACTTTTTTAAATTTTAATCATTACTTGTCTGTTCTTATTACACTTTTATTTTTAACGAAATAATCCACTCCAGAAACTATAGTTATAACTACAGATAACCCTATAGAAATTGTTGTGATTAACTTTAACCATCCTAGAGGATAACTTAAATAAACTAATCCTACTATTATAGCCAATATTTGAACTACAGTCTTTGCTTTTCCCCAATTACTAGCAGCTATAACTAAACCTTCTGAAGCTGCCAGAGTTCTTAATCCAGATACCGCAAACTCCCTAGCAATTATTATCATAGCTACCCATCCAAAAATAACATCTCTTTCTACTAACGTTATTAATGCAGAGGTCACTAATAATTTATCTGCTAGAGGGTCCATGAATTTACCAAAATTGGTAATTTGATTTCTAGACCTCGCAATATATCCATCTAATTTATCTGTAATAGATGCAGCTATAAATATAACTGTTGCAATTACAGTTCCAGCTGGACTATTTAATGCAATAAAAATTAAGAATATAGGTACTAACAGCATTCTTAGTACGGTAAGTTTGTTAGCAAGATTCATTATACACATCTCCTACTTCCAATTTAATACTTATTTATCTATTTATTAGTATTGTTAACAACCTCTCCAATAAGATCATATTCTAACGCGTCAACAATCTTAACATTTATAAATTCTCCCATATTAATAATTTTATCACATTTTATAAAAATTTCACCATCTATTTCTGGCGACATTTCATAATTTCTTCCAATGTACTCTCCTGGTTGCTTTTCTTCTACTAAAACTTCGTAAATTCTTCCAACCTTTTTCTTGTTTACTTCAGCAGAAATACCTTGTTGTAAAGCCATAAGCTTGTGGTATCTTTCCTCTTTTATTTCTTCATCTATTTGATTTCCCATTTCAGCTGCTGCTGTGCCTTCTTCTTGAGAATACATAAATACTCCTAGTTTATCAAACTTTACAGTTCTTGCAAACTCTAAAAGTTCATTGAAGTTTTCCTCTGTTTCTCCTGGAAAACCTACAATAATTGAAGTTCTAAGTACCACATTAGGAATTGCTCTTCTTAACTTTTCTATATTTTCTAAAATAATTGCTTTTCTTCCTCTTCTTTTCATAGCTCTTAAAATATCATCACTAATATGTTGAACAGGTATGTCTACATATTTGCACACTTTGTCATTGCTAGCAAATTCATCAATAATCTCATCAGTTAACTCTTCTGCATAGCAATATAATACTCTAATCCACTTAATACTCTTTATCTTTGAGAGTTCTTGAAGAAGTACATGAAGTTTTTGTCCTTCATATATATCTATACCATAATTAGTGGTATCTTGAGCCACTAAAATTACTTCCTTATATCCGTTTATTGCAAGCTCTTTCGCTTCTGCTACGATATCTTCAATAGTTCTACTTCTATATTTTCCTCTTATCTTTGGAATAGCACAGTAAGCACATTGATAATTACAACCCTCAGAAATTCTTATATAGGCAGTAGTTCCTCCAGTAGTAACTATTCTTTTTCCTGAGTTTATGTTTGAATCACTGTAATTTGTGTAACAGCTCTTCTCCCCTTTATCTAAAGCTCTTTCTATGGCTTCATTTAGCTTGTCATAGTCGTTAACACCTAGAATTATATCTAACTCTGGAATAAGTTCTAAAAGTTCATTTCCATATCTTTGAGTCAAACATCCTGTAGCAACTAAGACCTTACATTGGTTATTTTCTTTATATCTAGACATTTCTAATATTGTGTCTATGGATTCTTGTTTAGATGTTTCTATAAATCCACAGGTATTAATTAATATCACATCAGCATTTTCTGGCTCATTAACTACTTCATAGGTTTCTTTTAAATTTCCTATAATGATTTCTGAGTCAATTCTATTTTTATCGCAACCTAAATTAACTACTCCTACCTTTAACTTACTCACTAGTTATCCTCCTATTTTATCTGTTATTATCCTTCGTAATCATTTTCTCTTATAAGAATCTGTCTTGGTTTGCTACCATTCTTTCCTGATATCACACCATTTTGTTCTAACTGATCCATAATTCTTGCCGCTCTATTATATCCTATCTTTAACTTACGTTGCAATAGCGAGGTTGAAGCTTGACCTGTTTCTAGCACTACACTTATAGCTTCATCCAAAAGTTCATCCCCATCTTCATCCTTACCACTAGCATTTACTTCTATTTGATCAATTATTTCTTTTTTATATTCAATTTCTTCCACGCCACTTTTTATATAATCCACAACTCTTTCCACTTCTTCCTCTGAAACAAAGGCTCCTTGAATTCTAATAGGTTTTGCTTCACCAACTGGATAGAAAAGCATATCACCTTTACCTAGTAGTTTTTCAGCTCCTGATGAATCTAAAATTGTTCTAGAGTCAATTTGACTTGAAACGGAAAAAGAAATCCTTGAAGGAATATTTGCCTTAATAACTCCAGTAATTACGTCTACAGAAGGCCTTTGTGTTGCTATAACTAAGTGCATTCCAGCTGCTCTAGCCATTTGAGCTAGCCTTCCTATATAATCTTCTATATCATTTGGACATACCATCATTAAATCTGCAAGCTCATCAATGATTATTACTATCCAAGGAAGCTTCTCTTCTATTATTCCCTTATTAGCTAGTTCATTATAGCCTTCAATATTCCTCACATTATTATCTGCAAAAACCTTATATCTTCTTGTCATCTCATTTACTGCCCAGTTAAGAGCCCCTGCAGCCTTTTTGGGGTCTGTTACTACTGGAATCAAGAGATGAGGAATGCCATTATAAATGTTTAGCTCAACCACCTTAGGGTCAATTAATAATAGTTTTACATCCTCTGGTGAGTATTTGTATAATAAACTCATTAAAAGAGTATTAACACATACACTTTTTCCTGAGCCCGTAGCTCCTGCTATTAAAAGGTGAGGCATCTTAGTCAAATCTGCTACAATACAATTTCCTCCTATGTCCTTTCCAAGACAAAAGGCTAAATTTTTATTTGACTTACTAAACTCATCAACTTCTATGACTTCTCTTAAAAACACTGGACTTAAATCTTTATTAGGCACCTCTATTCCAACTGCAGCCTTTCCTGGTATAGGTGCTTCTATTCTTACTCCTGAAGATGCCAGGTTTAAGGCTATATCATCAGATAAATTAACTATTTTACTAACCTTTACACCTACATTAGGCTGAAGTTCAAACCTAGTTACTGATGGACCCTTAGTTACTTGAATAACCTTAGCTTCTACTCCAAAGCTCAAAAGAGTTTCTTGCAATTTATTAGCGCTGTTTAGGAGTTCTTTCTTATCACCTTTTCTTAGATTTAATGCTTCATTTTTTGATAACAACTCTATAGAAGGGTATTGATACTCATAATGAACCTTAGAGGTGGAAGTGTTAATTTGTATTTCCTCCTCGATCTCACTACTACTTACTTCTTTGTTAGCTCTATCTTCGGTATTCTCTCTTTTTTCAAGTTTTGGCTTCTCATAAACTTCTACTACTTCATCACTTTGTTCCATAGATTTCATGAAATCAATTATTTTTATTTTTTGATCTAACTTTCCTGAAAAATCTTCAGTAGCTTTGGGTGCTTCCTTAATTTGTTCTGCCCCCAATTCATTTCCTATTTTTATTTCATTTTTTACTGGTTTTTTATCATCAAACGACTGTTTGGCTGTTTTTACCAAATCTTTTATAGTTACTTCACTAATTAAGGTTATGGCTATTATGTATAAAGCTAGAAAAATAATATAACTTCCAACCTTGCCAAATAACTGATATAAAGGTACCGCTATTAATAGAGAAACTATTCCCCCATGGAAGGTACTATCTCCATTAAATTGCTTAACTATAGCATCTGCTAGGTACCCTTCCCTATAATATTTTGATAACACAAGCATTTCCACTACTAAAAGAGTACAAATTACGAATAACATTATTCCATAGAATCTTTTATTAAATCTAAGTCTTCCATTAGTTGAAATATAGTTTAACCCTATAAAAATAAAGAATACTGGAAAAATATATGCTCCAATACCTAACATACCTGTAAAGAATTTATTAAGAAAAATTCCAATAGTTCCTGACAATGAAGATGGATTTGAGAATAAAGCTGAAAAAAGGCTTAGTAATATAAGTACTCCTAAAGTAATTAACATTATTCCTGTTACATCAAAATTTTTTTCAACTTTTTCATGCTTATTGTCATTTATTTTTGTGGCATTGCTACGACTTTTTTTACCACTTGCATCCTGCTTCTTATCATGGTCCTTAGATTTTTTAGCCACAATATCACCTCCAACTTAAATACTTCTACATTAGCAATTAAATTTCCTTTATTTCTTTATTTATACCACATGAGAAATCAAAGTCAAGTTCTACCTTCACCTATCCCCGCTTAACTTCTCTGAGGCCCTAAAAACAAAATGTATACCCTCTCGTCTGTTTATATTATATAAAATCACATGAATGCTTACCCCACAAAAACACTATATTTTTCACTACTCCAAATTATGTTTAATTTCACCATTAACCCTGAAACTTAATGGCACATTATAATTATAGTCTAAAACCCCAAGTTTAAAATATAAAATTCAAATTTATTATATTTTATATTTTTGTACTTATGATTTATTAGACAAAATAAAACTAGCAAGGAAATTTTGCACCTTGCTAGTTTTATCTGCTTAATAATTAAATTTCTAATAAGTGTTACTTATAGGAACCCATAGTAAAGACTTAATTTATGAATTGAACCTACATTGGTTTCCTTAAGGCGTTTTGAAGATAAATAAAATAAATTTTTACCTTAAAAGCCTATATTATTATAAATTTACTTATTACATAACATATTAACTCCATACTATTTTAGTCTTCTCCAACTAATTCATTTAACTTATCTAAGGCCTGTCTAATGCCACCTACTTCATCAATTAAACCACAATCAACTGCCTGTTTTCCTATTAAAATTGTACCAATATCGTTAAGTAATTCATCAGTTTGACTCATTAAATTTCTAAAATCCTCATCACTAATTTTAGAAGTTCTAATGACAAATTCAACAATTCTATCTTGCATCTTCTTAAAATATTCAAAAGTTTGATGTACTCCTATGACAAATCCATTCATTCTAATTGGGTGAACAATCATTGTAGCCGTAGGAGATATGAAAGAATAATCTGCAGAGGTAGCAAGTGGAACTCCGATTGAATGACCTCCCCCAATTACAATAGAAACCGTTGGCTTACTTAAGCTTGCAATCATTTCTGCTATAGCAAGACCTGCTTCTACATCTCCACCAATTGTATTTAGCACAATTAATATTCCCTTTACTTTTTCATCACGTTCCATTGCAATAAGTTGGGGAATTACATGCTCATATTTTGTAGTTTTAGTTTGTGGATTGGATATATTATGACCTTCTATTTGACCTATAATAGGAAGTATCTGAATTCTTTCATCTGGATGAGCTACAGTCATTACTCCAACTTCTTTAAGATTGGATACTTCTTCGCTAGGCCCACTTTTTAATTCCTCTTTTTTTGCATCTTCTTTGTTATCATTTATCAATTTTTTTTCAGGGTTTTTTTTCTCCATTTTTGACATAATCATTCCTCCTAATTCACAAATATTGTGTGCATTAGGAGGAAATTATATACTTATGAGAAAAGCATTAAATAATGAAGGAGTTTATTTTCTTAACAAGAAGATTATCCAAGGTTAAATTCCTTATGAAGTGCATTTATAGCCCTTTGAGTATTCTTGGACTCTACTAAACACCAAATAGTCATATGGGAGTCAGCCGTTTGTAATACCTCTATCTTTTCCCTTGTTAACGCCTTTAGAATTTTAGCCATAACCCCTGGAATTCCTCTCATTTTAGAGCCTATTATAGCAATCTTGCTGCAACTTTCAATATGATTGCAGTTCAAGTTAATTCTGTTTGCTATTTCCTTAAACTTAGAAAGGTCATAACTCGCAATAGTAAATATTTTTTCTTTTGGAAAAACATTTATTAAATCTATGCTTATTTTCTCTTCAGCAAGTATATCAAACAAACTTTCATATGCTTGTTGGTTATTATCGCTGACTCTAATTTGAACTCTATCATTCATGTGAGTTATTCCTGTAATTATGCTATCACTGTCTTCAACATAATGAGATATAGTAGTACCTTCACAATCACTCAAAGTGTTCTTTATAACTAATGGAATATTATATTTTCTCGATATTTCAACTGCTCTTGGATGTATAACTTTAGCACCCTGATCTGCAAATTGGAATACTTCATCATAGCTTATATTTTGTATTAGGGTAGCATCAGATACGATTCTAGGATCAGCAGTCATGATACCATCTACATCTGTATAAATTTGAACCTCATCAGCTTTTAAAGCCGCTCCTAGTATAGCTCCAGTAACATCACTTCCACCTCTACCAAGAGTAGTTAAAAAACCCATTTCACTTACTCCTTGAAATCCAGCTACTACTGGCACTTTACCCTGATTCAACAGTTCTAATAGCTTATCTGGTTTCACCTCTAAGATAGCAGCATTATTATAATTATCGTTAGTTTTTATACCTGCTTGGCCACCAGTTAATGGTACCGCTAATATATTATCTTTAAACAGATCCTCACTAATTACTACTGTGCTTAGAATTTCTCCACAACCCATCAACAAATCTATTGCCTGAGGATTATTTCTTTTAAAATTTTCTCCAACTAAAGAAAGTAAAGTATCCGTAGCATATGGAGCACCTTTTCTTCCCATAGCTGAAACAACTACCACTGGGCTATAACCTTGCTCCAGAGCAGTTTTAATTTTTTTCACTACAAGTTTTCTATTTTCTTCACTAGATACTGAAGTCCCACCAAATTTCTGAACAAGAATCTTCATCGTCAAACCTCCAAATTTAAATGTGAGATCGTTTTAATGTTTCACCATCAATATCTATTATTATTGTTCTGGAGCCAATTTTTTTAACATACTCCCAAGGTACTTCTAACACATCAGCATTGCGGAATAAGCTAAATCCACCTTTAGATTCATTCAATAATAATAGCTTAAACTCACCATTTTCATCTACTACTATATCATTATTACCTAAAAAACTGTATTTGTCACCATCATTAATATTTATAATTTCATATTTTTCCATTTCACTAAGATATTTTATATTATCTTCCATAAAATCACCTCACAATAATTCTCATAAATTACTATGAGAATTATTGTGAATATATACCTATTTTTATATATAATTTAAATAATTTACATTTTAACCCTTATAAACTTTAGTTATACCCTCATAAACATTGTTTGCTTATGTACAAAAATTCATATCTATAAATCTGGATAAAATTATTACTTTATAATTTTATCCCTATGGAGTAGTTTTTTAATCTTGGCCTTGCATAAAGAAAATATATGAATTTATACTTATTCCCTATATTTTAGTCTTATCTAATTTAAATTCAACCAAGGTGTCTTTATAAATATCTTTAAGCAAAGTTTCATCCTTTCCTACAAAAGCACTATTATATATTCCTTTTCTGAAGGTCATATCCATCACAGCATCTACTTTATTATAATCAATGCTGTCTATTTTGCTAAGCACATCATTAGGTGTATTTATTTTATCCTTAAAAAGAACTGATTTACCATTACTAAACATCCTACTGCTAGTGCTTTCCAACCCTAAAATATAACTTCCCTTTAATTGTTCTTTAGCTTTCATAAGTTTTTCTGGAGAAATTCTATCAGTTGAAAATCTTTTTAGTTCATGATTAATAGTTTCTAAGGCTACCTTTATATACTGTGGATTTAATCCAGTATACACATTCACTGTTCCCACATTTATATGAGAAGAGATAAATAAATAGATAGAGTAGCATATTCCTAACTCTTCTCTGATCTTTTGGAACAGTATAGAAGAGGCTCCTCCACCTAAGATATTAGAAAGTAGTATAAGTGTATAAATATCATCATGACCAACTTCTAAACCAGGCATACCCAAAGTTACATGTAATTGCTCTATATCTTTTTTCCTAAAAAAATTAGTTTTTTTAATCTCTGGTGAATTATATTTTGTAATACTTTTATTTTTACTGTCCCAGGCTCCAAAATACCTCTCTACAACTTCTTTTATGGTTTTCATATCTACTTTACCACAGATTGATATAACACAATTTTCAGGTATGTAATAGCTTTGTAAATAATCAATGAGCATATTTCTATTAAAACCTCGTACGGTATGTTCATAACCTAATATTGGCCTTGAAATAGATTCTTGCCCCCAAGTAGCTATAGAGTGTAAATCCATTAACACATCTTCTGGGGAATCTTCACTCATATTTATTTCTTCTATAACTACACCTTTTTCCTTTTCAATTTCTTCTTCATTAAAATTGCTATTAAATAGCATATCCGATATCACATCTAACCCTAGCTCTAAATAACTATCTAAAACTTTCACATAGTAGCAAGTGGCTTCTTTACCAGTGAAGGCATTAATTTGCCCTCCAATGTCCTCAATAGCTTCAGCTATTTCTTTTGAAGTTCTTTTCTTAGTTCCCTTAAAAAGCATGTGTTCTATAAAATGAGATATCCCATTATTAAACTCATTTTCATTTCTAGATCCATTCTCCACCCATAGACCTACTGAAACTGAGTTAAATTGTTCAATATTTTCTACTACAACTCTTAATCCATTGTTAAGTCTAAATAAATTATACATATATTAATCCCCTTTACATAATAGAATAAAAAGGCCCTTTTCTATTATCTGTAGCTTTAACTAATACTATGTATACTATGATAGTTATTAGTTATTTGCTATAGACTATGACTTTTCACAGCTTCCTTCAACTAAAAGCTTCTCTTATTCTTTTTAATCAGCTTAATGTAACCAGAGTAGTTCATATAAAAATTAAGCTTCCTTTTATTTCTCAATAATTAAATAATGAACAAGTTCATTTTGTTAACAACTTTGGAAGCAGATTTAGACTGCTACCAAAGCAACTTATCTAGACTGAGCAACTGCCACTTTAGAAGATGGCAGACTTGAAGCTTCCAAAATGTTGTTAAACTTTAATACAACAAAAGCGTGTATTCACACGCCATTTTAAAAGAACGCAACTACTTGTAACTTTTTTACATCCATTCTAAAAAGTACTAATCACAAGGCTTTGTTATCATTATTATAAGTCAAAAAAAGTTTAATTTCCTATATAATAAAAAAAATAAAAAGGCATAATGCCCTTTTATTGCTCTGGTTTATTTTCTTCACTATCTTTTATAGCATCTTTTCTTGAAAGGTTTACTCTACCTTGTGAGTCTATTTCTGTAACTTTAACTAGGATTTCATCCCCAACAGAAACTATATCTTCTACCTTATTTACTCTTTCTGTATCTAACTTAGATATATGAACCAAACCTTCTTTACCAGGCATAATTTCTACAAATGCCCCAAAAGTTGTAATCTTAGTAACTTTACCTAAGTAAATTTCACCAACTTCTACTTCTTTAACAATATCTTTTATTATTTTTAGAGCAAGATTTGCACTTTCACTATCGTTAGACATGATAACAACTTTTCCATCGTCATTGGTATCTATTTTAACTCCTGTATCAGCTATTATCTTTTTAATAACTTTTCCACCAGGTCCAATTATATCTCTAATTTTATCTGGCTTAACTTGAATAACATACATTCTTGGAGCAAAAGGTGACAATTCTGTTCTTGGCTCTGGTATGCATTCCTTAATTTTATCTAAAATAAATAATCTAGCTTTTCTAGCATTTTCAATAGAAGTTCTGATACAGTATTCTGATAAACCTTTAATCTTTGTATCAACTTGAATTGAAGTTATTCCTTTTTCTGTTCCTGCTACTTTAAAGTCCATATCTCCAAAGAAATCTTCTATTCCTTGAATATCAGTTAAAACCTCTTCACTTGTTAAATCTTCATTGGTTATTAAACCCATTGCAATACCTGCTGCTGGTCTTTTAATTGGAACACCAGCATCTAATAATGCTAAAGTACTTCCACATACACTTGCTTGTGATGTAGATCCATTTGAGCTTAATACCTCAGATACAAGTCTTATTGTATATGGGAAATCCTCTTCTGAAGGAATTAGTGGTTCAAGAGCTCTTTCAGCTAAAGCACCATGACCTATTTCTCTTCTTCCTGGTCCACGTAATGGCTTAACTTCACCTACGCTATAAGCTGGGAAGTTGTAGTGATGCATATATCTCTTAGTTTCTTCTTCACCAAGACCATCTAGTATTTGAACTTCTCCTAATGCTCCTAAAGTAGCAACAGTCATTACCTGAGTTAATCCTCTTGTGAAAAGTCCTGTACCATGAGTTCTTGGAAGCAATGATGTCTCACAGCTTATAGGTCTTATTTCATCAAAAGCTCTTCCGTCTGGTCTTTTCTTATCTACTAGCATCATGTGTCTTACTATTTCTTTTTGAAGATTATAAACAACTTCTCCCACGTCCGCCATTCTATCTTCATATTTCTCGCCAAATTCTTCGTTAATTTTTTCCTTAATTTCATCAACTAAAAGGTTCCTATCACCTTTACTAGTTGTATACATAGCTTCTTTTAACATATCATAAGCAAAAGCTCTTACATCATTTTCGATTTCTTCATCTACTTTATGTAGCTCTGGAACTATTTTTTCCTTCCCAAATTTAGCTCTTGCTTCTTCTTGGAAGGCTACAAGCTTTTGACATTCTTGGAATCCAAAATTAATAGCATTGATCATTGTTTCTTCGGGTATTTCATCACCACCAGCTTCAATCATCATTACCCTTTCCTTTGTAGCACATACTGTTAAAGACATGGAACTTAGTTCTCTTTCTTTAGCAGTTGGATTAATAACGAACTTATCATCTATTAACCCTATTGATACAGTTCCAACTGGATCTACAAATGGAATGCTAGATATATATAATGCCATTGATGCAGCATTCATAGCTAGTATATCTGGTGCATTATCTTGATCCACAGATACTACTGTACAAACTACCTGCACATCATTTCTATATCCTTTTGGAAATAACGGTCTTATAGGCCTATCTATAGCTCTACCATTTAGTATGGCTTTTTCAGATGGTCTACCCTCTCTTTTTATAAATCCTCCTGGAATCTTACCAACTGCATACAATCTTTCTTCATATTCAACACTTAGTGGAAAAAAGTCGATTCCTGATCTTGGTTTTTCTGAAGCATTTACATTTACAAGTATAACTGTATCTCCATAATTCACAAAAATAGCACAGTCAGAGAGCATTCCTACTCTTCCAAACTCAACCTTCATCTGTCTACCTGCAATACTAGTCTCAATTGTGTTTATCATATATTGGCCTCCTTTCGCCCTTTAATAATATTATTGTCAAATATTTATAATTTATAAATAGTTAAAATAATAGAGCGGCTTTGCCGCTCTTACTATTTTCTGATTCCTAATTGAGCAATTATAGTACGATATCTCTCTATATCTTGCTTCTTAACATAGCTTAAAAGTCCTTTTCTTTGACCAACCATCATTAAAAGACCTCTTCTAGAATGGTGATCTTTTTTGTGAACTCTTAAATGATCAGTTAATTCTTTAATTCTTGCAGTTAATAATGCTATTTGCACTTCTGGAGAACCTGTATCTCCTTCATGTCTTGCATATTTAACCATTATTTCTTGTTTTGTTGCCTTATCCATCGTAAACACCTCCGAAAGTAAATCGCCAGATGCCATGTATTCCGTCGGCAATTCAGGAAACATAGCATAAGGTTCCTAAAGAATTATATCAAATTATTTCATACTTGTAAATTGTTATTTTTGTATATTATGATTAAATATCAAAATTTTATTTAAATTTCATCTAAATTTCTATTTCCAACTTAAATTATAGTTTGTACTTTTAGCAAAATTCTTATCAGCCTCAAGTTGAATCTTCAAATCCTCTATAGATTTAAACTTTTTCTCTTCTCTTATTTTGCTTACAAAATATATATTGACCTCTTTATTGTAAATAGATTTTTCAAAATCTAAAATATGAGTTTCAATACTTAATTTTCTTCCCTCTACAGTAGGATTATATCCAATATTAGTTATACCTTTGTAAAATTTATTGTTGTACTCTACATAGGTATAATATACCCCTCCTTTAGGAATTGTAAACTTTTTACTATAACCTAAGTTTATAGTTGGGAATCCTATAGTTCTTCCTATTTGCTTTCCTTTAATAACTTTTCCACTAAGCATAAAAGGCCTTTGTAAGAACTTATTTGCTCTTTCTATATTCCCCTCTTGAATATGATATCTTATAGCTGAGCTACTAACAACTTCATCTTCAACTATTACAGGTTCTACTATATTCAAAGTAAACCCAAGGGATGTGCTTAAAGTTTTCAGTAGTTCTACATCACCAAGATTCTTATATCCAAATCTATAATTAAAGCCAACAATAATCCCTGTCACATTATAGAAATGCTTTAGATTAAAAATAAACTCCTCTGGAGAAATTTTCATTAAATCTCTATCAAATTCCATAAAATTAACAATATCTACACCAAGACCTTGTAGAATCTCTACTTTGTTCTTATTATCCATGATAAGCTTAGGTGCCAAATCCTTATTAATAACAGTTAAAGGATGATTGTTAAAAGTACATACCATAGTTTTTGCATCTTTATTATAGTGTTTATTATATAGTTTTGTAGCTTCTATAGCTTTTTCAATGAGAGCTCTGTGACCTTGGTGGATTCCATCAAAGCTTCCTAGGGCTATAAATGTAGGATTTTTTATCTCATGCTTAAAATTATCTTTAATTACTCTCATAGTCTTCACTTAAACAAAAACTTTTAAAAGTTTTAATCCAATATCGCTATAGTACGCTATACCTATAAAAGTATTTTCCTCATTAAAAATAGTATAGTAAACAGACTTGTTTAAATCTTTCACTAATTTATTGTCTTTGACAGCTACACCATTAACTAATAATTTTTGAAACTTTTCATCTACAATTATTCTATGGTAATTTTCAAAGGTACTCTCTATTGGCAATAGAAAATCCTTAATATTCTCTTCATTCAACTGGTCAATATTAATGCTATCCTCTTTTACAAAGCTTCCTGTTCCATGTCTTTCTAGACTCCACATCATAGCTCCACAACCTAAAGCACTTCCTATATCATAGCACAAACTCCTGATGTAAGTACCCTTAGAGCATTTCACTAAAATCTTAACAATAGGTATCTTAATTTCTACTATGTCTATGCTGTAAATTGTTATCTTTCTAGGCTCTCTTTCTATTTCTATACCTTGTCTAGCCAATTCATAAAGTTTTTGGCCATTATGTTTTAAAGCAGAATACATAGGTGGAATTTGTTCTATCTCTCCAACAAAAGAATTTATAGCAGCTATAACTTCTTCTGATTGAAGATTTACATTTTTCTCTTCTATTATTTTGCCTTCTCTATCATAGGTATCTGTGACTACCCCTAACTTAAGTTCCGCTTCATAAATTTTAAAATCATCCATGATAAACTCAATAGCCTTAGTAGCTCTTCCAAGGCATACAGGTAGAACCCCACTAGCCTCTGGGTCAAGAGTTCCACAGTGTCCAACTTTTTTTTGCCTAGCAATTTTTTTTATTTTTCTAACTACATCAAAAGATGTAATTCCTGTAGGCTTATATACATTAATTATTCCACAAAGTTCTTTAGAACTCTGAGGTTTTATATTATCTAAAGTCATTATATCAACTCTTTTTCTAATATTTCCATGAGTTTTAACTTAATATCTGAAATACTTCCTTCAAAAGCAAAGCCAGCTGCTCTAACGTGTCCACCACCATTAAACTGCTCTGCTATAGTTCTTACATCCACCTTGTTTTTAGATCTTAAGCTAACCTTAACCACTTCATCACTCTCTTTAATTAATACAACTACTTCTACACCTTTAATCATTGATCCGTATGTAAGTACATCTGAAGTATCTGACTTTTCAAGCCCTAATTCCTCCAACATATGTTTTGTTATATACATAAACACTGCATTATCATTGAGTTCTAAAGTCATTGAATCAATTACTTTCCCATAAAGCTTTACTCTATTAAACTTCTTATTGTCAAAAATAGTTCTATGAATTTCACTAAAATCTATTCCTGTATTAATTAAATCTCCTGCAATTGTATGAGTGACAGAAGTTGTATTAGAATGTCTAAAAGATCCAGTATCTGTTAGTAGTGAGGTGTACAAAGATATACCCATAGCCTTAGTTAGTTTTACTCCTAACAGCTGTAACATTTGGTATATGATTTCCCCCACGGCTGCAGCATTAGTATCAACAAAATTATAATCTCCATATAATTCATTTGATAGGTGGTGATCTATATTAACCAAGGTATAATTTCTATTTTCCTTCATTATATCTGCATTAATTCTTTTAAAATCTCCACAATCTAATACTATTACTAAGTCTGTGCTTCCATCTACTACATATTTTTCTCCAGTTATCTCATTGCTACAAGGTAAATATTTAAAAGTTTCTGGAAGTACTTCTTTACATAAAATATGGACATTTTTATTAAGTGCCCTAAGCCCTTGTAAAAGGGCTGTGGCACTTCCTAAAGAATCTCCATCTGGGGATGTATGAAAGGTAATAGCAATGTTTTGGCTTTCTTTTATAGCCTTAAGAATATTATTCATTATCATCGCTATTCTTCTCCTTTATAGCTTCGAATAATGTGTTAAGGTGCTGAGCTTTATCTAAAGTTGCATCAAGTTCAATTAGTACTTGAGGTACATGTCTTAGCTTTACATTTTTCCCTATTTCTTTTCTCATAAAGCCTGTTGAACTTTTTAATGCATCTAAAGTATTTGCTTTTTGCTCTTCACTTCCAAAAATACTTACAAAAACCTTTGCATAGCTTAAATCTTTAGTTACCTCAACATCAGTTACGCTTACCATAGCAGTTAATCTAGGATCTTTTAGTTTGTTTTGTATTGTATTACTTACTTCTTTTTTAATTTCCTCATTAATTCTACCACCTCTATAATTAGCCACGTAACTCAACTCCTTATGTTATATTTGTTTAGGTTTAATTTCTTCCATAGTATAGGCTTCTATAATGTCGCCTTCTTTAATATCATTAAATTTCTCCACACTAATTCCACACTCAAATCCTGCTGCTGCTTCTTTAACATCATCCTTAAATCTTTTTAAAGATGCTAAAGTTGATTCAAATATTACAATGCCTTCTCTAAGCACTCTTACGCTACTGTTTCTTGTGATTTTACCATTTAAAACATAACATCCCGCAATTGTACCAACATTAGAAATTTTATATACTGCTCTAACTTCAACTCTACCAAGAACTACTTCTTTATATTCTGGTTCAAGCATTCCCATCATAGCAGCTTTAATATCATCTAAAGCATTGTATATGATTCTATAAGTTTTTATTTCTACGTTATCTCTCTCACCTACAGCAATAGCATTATTATCTGGTCTTACGTTAAATCCAATTATTATTGCATTTGAAGCATAAGCTAAAGATACATCTGTTTCAGTAATAGCACCTACTCCACCATGAATAACTCTTACTTTTACATTGTCAGTAGAAAGTTTTTCAATTGATTGTCTTATAGCTTCAACAGAACCTTGAACGTCCGCTTTAACTATAACACTTAGTTCTTTAACTTTACCTTCTTGAATTTGACTATATAAGTTTTCCATAGAAACTCTATTAGATGATTGGAAGTTTTCTTGTCTAATCTTTTCTTTTCTTGATTCAGCCATGTTTCTAGCTGTTTTTTCATCTTTAACTACAATAAATCTATCTCCCGCTGCTGGAACTTCAGAAAGTCCTAGCACCTCAACTGGAATAGATGGTCCTGCTGTCTTAATCTTTTTACCTTTATCATCAAGCATAGCTCTTATTCTTCCATAAGTTGTTCCAACGATTATAGAATCACCAGTGCTTAAAGTTCCGTTTTGAACTAATAGTGTTGCAAGAGGTCCTCTTCCTTTATCAAGCTTAGCTTCAACTACTGTTCCTTTTGCATTTCTCTTAGGATTTGCAGTAAGCTCTAGCATTTCGGAAGTCAACGTTACCATTTCAAGTAATGTATCTAATCCCTCTCTAGTGTGTGCAGATACAGGAACACAAATTGTATCTCCACCCCAGTCCTCTGATAAAAGTCCATGTTCTGTTAACTCTTGTTTAACTTTATCTGGATTAGCTGCTGGTCTATCCATTTTATTTATAGCTACAATCATAGGAACTTTAGCTGCTTTACAGTGATTAATAGCCTCTACAGTTTGTGGCATTATTCCATCATCAGCTGCTACAACTAATATAACTATATCTGTTATTTGGGCTCCTCTAGCTCTCATAGCTGTAAAAGCTTCGTGTCCTGGTGTATCTAAGAAAGTTACCTTTTCATCGTTAACATCTACAGTGTAAGCACCTATATGCTGAGTTATTCCACCAGCCTCAGTAGAAGTTACTTTTGAATGCTTTATAGCATCTAATAAAGAAGTTTTACCATGGTCAACGTGTCCCATTACAGTTACAATTGGTGGTCTTTTTTCTTCATTTTCTTCATTGTCTTCACTGTCTTCTACGCTTTCAGCATATACTTCCTCAGCTGCAAGCTTTCCAGCTTCTGCTTCTTTTAGTACTGCAAATGAACCAAACTTCTCTATAACTTTTTCAGCTATATTAAAATCAATTTCTTGATTCATATTAGCCATAACACCTTCAAATATTAATGCTTTAATTACTTCTGTCGCTGGTTTTTTTAATTTTTCTGCTAAATCCTTAACTACAATGGTACCTTCTAATTCTATAACTTCATCTACTGAATCTTCTATTTTTTTGTCCTCATCTCTCTTATCATTTAGGCCTCTTTTTATCTTACTGTTTTTTCTCTCTTGCTTCTTAATATCTTCATTAACTAACTCTTCATATTCTTCAACAATTTCTTTCTTGTCTTCATCTGAAGGTTTTTTCTCAGAGTAGAGTTCCTTTATAAGCTCTCCATCTTCTTCATCAATAACACTCATATGGTTTTTTGCTTCAATACCAAATTCCTCTAATAAAACAGTAATAAGTTCCTTACTTGATACTTCTAATTCTTTAGCTAATTCATATATTCTTAATTTTGACAAAACTTTCACCCCCGAATTTACGCTTGGTTCATTTCATTCCATAACTGTAATAACCTTTCGCTCATGTTTTTATCTTTTACACAAAGCACATTGATTTCTGGCCTTCCTAAACAATGTCCTAACTCATCCTTAGAAACATGTTCAATAATAGGAATGCTTCTGTCACTACAATACTTTCTAAACTTGTTTTTAGTGTTCTCAGCACATTCTAAGGATAAAATTGTTAAATAAACTCCATGCTTTTTTATATTCTCTTCGCACTTATTATATCCTTCTATTAGGTTACCTGATTTTTTAGTCAGTCCTAAAAATTGAAAAAATTTATTCTGCATTCTCTATCTCTTCTTTCAGCTTAGCATATATTTCTTCGCTAATCTTACTTTCTAAATTACGCTCTAAACGTTTGGTTTTTACAGCTTTTTCTAAGCACTCTGCACTTTTGCAAATGTAAGCTCCTCTGCCTGGTTTTTTTCCATGAAGATCTATAGATATCTCATTTTCTTTATTTCTTACAACTCTTATAAGTTCTTTTTTGGGTTTCATCTCCATACATCCAGTGCACATTCTTTGTGGTATCTTTTTAATTTTCATAAGATATCACCTACTCTTCAGAATCATTAACATCTTCATTTGTTAAAGATGCATTTGTTAAAGCAAGTTTATCTGCTTGAGACTTACTTTTTATATCTATCTTCCATCCTGTAAGTCTTGCTGCAAGTCTAACATTTTGACCTTCCTTGCCGATAGCTAAAGATAATTGATTGTCATCTACTACAACTTTAGCACTTTTATTATCTTCATCAACGCTTACGTCTATTATTTTTGCTGGACTTAGTCCATTAGCAATATATTCTTCTGGAAGTTTACTCCACTTTATAATATCTATTTTTTCATTTTTAAGCTCATTTACAATGTTTTGAACTCTTATACCTTTTGGTCCAACACAAGCCCCCATAGCATCTACATCTTCATCTTTTGAATATACAGCTATTTTAGTTCTTGAGCCTGCTTCTCTAGATATGCTTTTTATCTCTACTACTCCACTATATATTTCTGGAACTTCAAGTTCAAAAAGTCTTTTTACTAGACCTGGATGAGTTCTAGATACTACAATTTGAGGTCCTTTTGGAGTTTTCTTTACTTCTACAATATAAAGCTTTAACTTTTCGTTAAATTTATATTCCTCACCTGGCATTTGTTCGTTTGGTCCTAATACTGCTTCAAGCTTTCCTAAGTCAATAAATACATTGCCTCTATCTTTTCTTAGCACTGTTCCAGTTATAATATCAAATTCTTTAGTTATGAACTCATCATATATTATAGTTCTTTCTGCTTCTTTAATTCTTTGAATTACAACTTGCTTTGCCGCTTGAGCTGCAACCCTACCAAAATCCCTAGGTGTTACTTCAATTTCAGCAATATCTTCTAAAGAGTATCTTGGGCTAATGTCCCTAGCATCTTCTAAAGATATTTCAATTACATCATCATACACTTCTTCTACAACTTCTTTTAATGAATAAACATGTGTTTCCCCTGTTTCCCTATTCATTACAACTCTCACATTTTGATCCTTAGCATGTGACTTTGCAAAGTTTTTCTTATATGCAGCGACTAGTGCATCTTCTAGTGTATTGAATAATAACTCCTCACTGATACCTTTCTCAACTGCTAACTGTCTTATAGCATCAATGAATTCTTCTTTAAATCCCTCTCTCATTATTACTTCCTCCTTACAAAGATGGGTTTAGACTCACTGCAGAAACCTTTGATCTTGGTAAAACAACCTCGCTGCTTTCAACAGATAACACTATATTTTCTTCGTCAAAACTCTTTAATATTCCATCATACTTTTTCTTGCCATCAACTAAGCTATTTAGATTTACTAATACTGGATTATCAATATATCTACTTAAATGTTTTTCAGTATATAGTGTTCTAAACACTCCTGGAGAAGAAACTTCTAGATTATATTCCTCTGATATTGGATCTTCTACGTCCAAGACATCACTTATAGCTCTACTCACCTTTACACAACTATCTAGGGCAACACCATTGTCACTATCTATATAAATTCTAAAAATATTTTGTCCTGCTTCTTTCACATATTCTAGATAATAAAGTTCGAATCCGTTACTCTCTACTATTGGTAAGGCTAATTTATTAAGTTTCTCTATTAGTCCATTATTTTTCATAGTTAATACCTCCTTTTTAGTATTTTTCTACATTATGTGAATATTAAACCTATAAAGACTTCAAAATAAAAATTTTAATACATTCTTATAACAAAGCTCTAAAGAAACCGATATAATTACTTATCTAAGATAAGTTTTAGCTATAGTCTCCTATATTATAATTAAAACGCAACTTTTAGGTTGCGTTCTAATAAAGAGAGAGTAGGAATACCCTACTCTCTGAAACAAAATTATGTTAACTTACTAAACTAAATATTATTATAGCACAATGAGGCTCCTAATACAAGGAAAAACTTTTCCAGAAATATTTAGTATATTTAAAATAAAGAAAGCTGGTTAGTTTCTGGTAAATCTCCCAGTGCACCATGGTTACCTAATGCTTCTATTACTGTTTTAGTTACTTTACTTCTATTACGTAAGTCCTCTTTAGAAATGAACTCTCCATTTTGTCGTTCTTCAGCAATAGCCTTTGCTGCATTAACTCCAACCCCTTGTAGTCCACTTAGAGGAATCCTTATAAAATCACCTTCAATAGTAAATTTTGTTGCCTCAGATTTATATATGTCCACTGGTAAGAATTTTATACCTCTTTTATACATTTCGTAAGATAATTCTAAAATTGTAAGTAATCCTTTTTCTTTAGTAGCAATATTATTTCCCAAGGCATTAAGTTCATCCATTTTTGCTTTAATAGCTTCTTCACCCTTTATAACTATTTCTCCATCAAAATCATCAGCTCTAACGGTAAAGTAAGTAGCATAATAAGCTTTTGGATAATACACTTTAAAATAAGCTATTCTTACTGCCATGGTTACATACGCTACCGCATGACCCTTAGGGAACATGTACTTAATCTTCTTACAAGAACCAATATACCACTCTGGCACATTATGTTCTCTCATTATGACTTCATGCTCCTCTGATAAACCCTTTCCTTTTCTAACCTTTTCCATGATATTGAAGGCAGTTTTAGGTGGTAACCCCTTGTAAATTAGGTACACCATAATATCGTCCCTTGTAGATATGCAATCTTTAAGGGTAGTAAACCCTTCTTTTATATAATATTGTGCATTGTTAAGCCATACATCTGTACCATGAGAAAGTCCAGAAATTCTTACTAAATCTGAAAAAGACTTAGGTTGAGTATCAATGAGCATTTGTCTTACAAACTTAGTTCCAAACTCAGGAATTCCATAGCTTCCAACTTCACAGCCTAACTCCTCTTGTGTTAAACCTAGAGCCTCTGTAGAAGTAAATATACTAATAACCTTTGGGTCAGATAAAGGTACTGTTCTTGGGTCTATTCCTGTTATATCTTGAAGCATTCTAAGTACTGTTGGATCGTCGTGCCCAAGAATATCAAGTTTCAAAAGTCTTCCACTTATTGAATGATAATCAAAGTGAGTAGTAATTATATCTGAATTAGGATCATCTGCTGGATGTTGAATTGGACAAAAGTTAAAAATTTCATTATCACTTGGAACAACCATTATACCACCTGGATGTTGCCCTGTAGTTCTTTTAACTCCTGTACATCCTAAAGTTAATCTCTCAATCTCTGCAGTATTAGCATTAATATTTCTTTCATCCATATACTTTTTAACATAACCATAAGCTGTTTTTTCTGCAATAGTTCCTATAGTTCCCGCTTTAAAGGTATATCCTTTTCCGAAAAGTACTTCTGTATATCTATGAATATCCCCCTGGTTGTCTCCAGAGAAGTTTAGATCTATATCTGGTTCTTTGTCTCCCTCAAAACCTAAGAAGGTTTCAAAAGGTATATCATGGCCATCTTTTATATAGAGTGTTCCACACTTTTCACAGTTTTTATCTGGTAAATCCACCCCTGAACCAATAGAACCATCCATGATAAACTCACTGTTTTTACAATTTGGACAAACATAGTGAGGTGGTAGCCCATTAACCTCAGTGATATTAGTCATGGTAGCTACGAAAGAGGATCCAACAGAACCCCTTGAACCAACTAAGTATCCATCTGCTAAGGATTTAGCCACCAACTTATGTGCAATTAAATAAAGCACTGCATAGCCATTTCCTATAATGGAGTTTAGCTCCTTATCTAGTCTCTTTTGAATTACTTCTGGTAAATCTTCTCCATATATATTAAAAACCTTTTCCATGGTCATATTTCTAATTTCATCTTCTGCACCTTCAATTTTCGGTGGATAAGTTTCATCCGGAATAGGCTTAATAAACTCTATAGATTCTGCAATCTTATTAGGATTAGTTATAACTACTTCTCTTGCTTTATCTTCTCCTAAATAGGAAAATTCCCTTAACATCTCTGTAGTAGTCTTCAGATATAGTGGCGCTTGATTGTCAGCATCACCAAATCCTTGGCCAGCCATGAGTATTCTTCTGAAAGCTTCATCAGTAGGATCCAAGAAGTGTACATCCCCCGTAGCTACAACTGGTTTATTATAATATTCTCCTAACTTACAGATTTTCCTATTTATATCTCTCAAGCTATCCTCATTCTTTACTGAGTTGTTTTTTATCAAGAACTCATTATTTCCTAGAGGTTGAATTTCTAAATAATCATAGAAACTAACTAAACCTTCTAAATCATCAAAAGTTTTGCCACTTAAAACAGCTTTATATATTTGTCCTGCTTCACAGGCTGAACCTATTATTAGACCCTGCCTATACTCTTCAATTAAACTCTTAGGAATCCTAGGCCTTCTTTGGAAATAATCTAAATTTGAAAAAGATATAAGCTTATATAAATTTTTAATACCTTCTTGAGTTTTAGCTAATATTATTACGTGATAAGTTGGGACTTTCTTAATATCAATTTTTTTTAAGTAATCCCTATTTAAACTATCGATATCTGAAATTTCCCTTTCCCTCAATATATCAAAGGATTTTAGAAGAATCTCAGCTGTGGCCTTTGCATCATCTACAGCTCTATGATGGTTTTCAAGTGATATTCCAAGATGATTACAAATAACATTCAACTTATGTTTCTTTAATTCTGGGAACAAAAATCTGGCTAATGACAAGGTATCTAATATACCATTGTTAAAGCAAAGATTTAATCTTTTACAATTGGTTTTTATAAATCCAGTATCAAAATCTGCATTGTGAGCAACTAAAATGCTATCTTCTATAAATTCTAAAAATTTAGGAAGTATGACTTTAATCGTCTCCGCACCTTTAACCATATCATTATTTATCCCTGTAAGTTCTGTAATCTTATAAGGTATTGATATTTCTGGATTAACAAAGTAATTAAAACTATCAATTATCTCACCCTTTTGGATTTTCACTGCTCCAATTTCAATAATTCTATCCTCAGAACTTGAGAAACCTGTGGTTTCTATATCAAAAACTACAAATTTATCTTCAAAAGACTTTCCTCTTGAATTCGATGCAATAGGAATACCATCATCCACTAAATAGCCTTCCATTCCGTAAATTGCTTTAATTTTATGCTTTTTCGCCGCATCCATAGCTTCTGGAAAGGCTTGGGCTACTCCATGGTCTGTAATTGCAATTGCACTATGTCCCCACTTTGCTGCTCTAGCAATGATTTTAGACGCACTTGTTAGTCCATCCATAGAACTCATAGTAGTATGAGCATGTAACTCTACTCTTTTTTCTTCTGAAGTATCCATTCTTTCTATTTTTTTCAGTTTTACAATACTTCTTGCAGTGAGTACCAATTCTCTAGAAAACCTATCTATTTCTACTTCTCCATAAACCTTACAATGAAGTCCTTCTTTAAGTTCTTCAAGAATTTTATCTAAATCATCATTAGCCCTAGGATATATTTTTACTGTAATAGAGCTAGTGTAGTCTGTAACATATATAGATGGAAATATTCTTCCACTCTTGCTTTCAAAAATATTTACTTTAAACACATCTCCAGCAATTGCAACTTTTCCTGAGCTAATATCCAATTCACTAATAGCTGTGCTCTCTTCATTAATATTTCTTCCGAAAATCACATTTTCATCTATAGGTTCTTGTGCTTTTCTATATTTTGTATAATCTTTTGCTTTATCCTTATTTGCAGTTGGCTTATTGCCATTATCCTTGCTTTGTACTTTATTTGCAGATCCATTAATTTTAGATACTACTTCTTTTATTATAGTAGTCTCTTCTGCTCTATTTTCCATAAGATATTCGTCATTTATGTTAGTACCATCAAATACTGCATTTATAGAAACCTCTATGCCAAACATCTCTTTTATTCCCTTTTTAAGTTGCATTTCTATGTTTTTACTTTTTAATAGATTATAAATAAAGGCATTAGGCATATACAATGTGATTACTTCATCTTTTATCTCTTTATTACATTTTAATAACACAGTTCTTACAGAAGGAAAAGATGAGGCTACGGAGCTAACCACATCTACCCAGTACTGCCCCGCTACCTCATCTATTGACACTTGGTCAATATCTCTATACCATAATAACTCAATATTTTTAAAGCAAATTAATTTTTTACTGATGATATCATATACAAGTTTTTTCTTAGACTCTTCGATATCCCACTTAAACTTTAAAATAACCCTAAGCTTTTCACTTTTCTTAAGATACTGCACCCTAAGCAGTTTAATGCTATCATCTGTAAAAACCTCATTATTGTCTATATCTGTTTTAAGAATGTCAACTAGGCTTGCATTCATTAAATTACCTCCTAGTTTTAAAGTTTATTAATTTCATTTAAAAGTTCTTCTACTAAATTTTCTTCCTTAACTTTTTTAATTATTTCACCTTTTTTAAAAATTAGCCCTTCACCATTTCCACCAGCAATACCTATATCAGCTTCTCTTGCTTCTCCAGGTCCATTTACTGCACAGCCCATAACCGCAACCTTAATATTTTTATTTAAGTCAGCTAATCTACTTTCTACTTCTTCAGCTATTTTTATCAGGTCAATTTGAGTTCTACCACAAGTTGGACAAGATATAAACTTAACACCTTCATTAATATATCCTAAAGATTTTAAAATTTCCTTACCAACCTTAACTTCTTCTACAACATCTCCAGTTAGTGAAACTCTAATGGTATCACCAATTCCTTGAGAAAGAATAGCTCCAATTCCTACGCTAGACTTGATAGTTCCTCTCCAAATGGTACCCGCTTCTGTAACACCTACATGTAAAGGGTAATCCACCTTCTCAGAAATTAACTTATAACTTTCTATCATTTGTCCTACATCAGAAGATTTTATAGAAATTATTATATCCTTGAAATTTACATCCTCTAATATTTTAACATGATTTAAAGCACTTTCAACTAGCGCTTCAGCACAAACTTTTCCGTATTTTTTTAGCAAATCTTTTTCGAGAGAGCCAGAGTTAACCCCTATTCTAATGGGAATGTTTTTAGCCTTTGCAGCTTCTGCAACAATCTTAACTCGTTCAATGCTCCCTATATTTCCTGGGTTAATCCTTAATTTAGAAACCCCATTTTCTATAGCCTTAAGTGCTAATCTATAATCAAAATGAATATCTGCAACTAATGGAATATTTATTTCCTTTACAATTTCTTTTATTGCTTCAGCAGCTTCCATGTCTGGAACTGCACATCTTACAATATCACAACCTGCTGCTTCTAATTTTAAAATTTGATTTATAGTAGCTTTCACATCTCTAGTATCTGTGTTAGTCATGGATTGAATTGCAATATTAGAGTCTCCCCCAATATATACATTTCCAACTTTTATCTTTCTTGTTTCTTTTCTAATCATTTTATCACTCCTAGAATTGTATAGGATTTACAATATCCTTTATTAATACTAATACCATCAAGGCCATTAGTGCTAAGAATCCATAATAATTTATTGTGGCAACTTTCTCTTTATTAACTTCTTTTCCAGTTATAATTTGGAACAATAATAGTAGTATCCAACCACCATCCAATGCTGGGAAAGGAATTATATTAAATATTGCTAGCTGCACACTTAAGTAAGCAGTGAAAAATAATAAAGTTCCAACTCCTGCTTTAGCAGCTTGACCTGACACTTTAATTATAGTAATAGGACCACCTACATCATTTGCATTCAACTTACCTTTAAATAATTGACCAAAGAAAGCAAAGGTTTGCTTAACCATACTACCAGTTTGGTTGAATCCATGATATATAGACTCAGTGAAGCTTGGTTTTACTACTTTAGTATTTATACCAATTAAATATCTGTTTTCAGCCTTATTAATTACTGGAACTATATTAAAACTTACATTCTCTGTACCTCTTTTAACCTTCATATTCAAAGGTTTTCCTTCCCCAGTAAGCACTTCATTCAAAAATTCTTCCCAAGTTGATATGCTCTTACCATTAACCTCAGTAATTTTATCTCCAACTTGAACCCCTGCCATCATTGCTGGAGAATCTTTTACAAGCTCTCCTACAATATTTGTACGTTGCCCCTGAATTGATCCAGCCATAGCAAATAAAACAATAGCTAGTATAAAATTCATTATTGGTCCTGCTGCTACTATAGTAAGCTTTTGAAAAGATGTTTTCGATGCAAAGGCTCTAGGATCATTAACTGTTACATCCTCATCTTCACCATACATTTTTACATAACCACCAATTGGTAGTAGCTTGATAAGATACTCTGTCTCTTTTCCCTTAACGCCAAAAACCTTTGGTCCCATTCCTAAAGAAAACTCTAAAACCTTAACTCCATTAATTTTAGCTAAAATAAAATGTCCAAACTCATGCCCTACAATAAGTAAGCTAAAAGCTAACAGTGCCATTATTATATAGGGTATATTCGATATTATAGTTTGCAATGCCTATCTCCCCTTTTATATATTATATTTATTTAAAACATATTCCCTAGTTCTTTTATCTATGTCTATAATTTGCTCTAAGGTTGGATTTGTTATATGTTCAAAGTTCATCATGCACTCTCTAATTATCTCTTCAATTTGCAAATACTTTATCTTATTATTTAAAAATAGCTCTACGGCTATTTCATTTGCACCATTAAAAATTGCTGGCATATTCCCCCCAGCCTTTCCTGCATCATATGCAAGGCTTAAGCACTGAAAAGTGTCCATGTCAGGCTTTTCAAAGGTTAAGGAACTTAGGGAATAAAAATCTAATTTTTCTGCTATAGACTGACCTCTTTCAGGATAGTTTAAAGCATATTGAATTGGTAGTCTCATATCAGTGCTGCCTAGTTGGGCAATTACACTTCCATCTATGTATTCTACCATGGAATGAATAATACTTTGAGGGTGAATCACTACCTGGATATTATCATAATCAACCCCGAATAGAAAGTGAGCCTCTATAACTTCTAGCCCCTTATTTACAAGGGTTGAAGAGTCAATGGAGATTTTCTTGCCCATATTCCACTTTGGATGTTTTAGTGCCTGCTCTGGTGTTATATCCTTAAGTTCTTCCCTCTTTTTACCTCTGAAAGGTCCTCCAGAAGCAGTCAAAATTACTTTATCTACTTCATTATAATTGTTTCCTTGTAAGCTTTGAAAAATTGCACAATGCTCAGAGTCAACAGGTAATATTTGGGCCCCATTTTCCTTAGCTTCTCTCATTACAATTTCTCCAGCCACCACCAAGGTTTCCTTATTGGCAAGGGCAATATGCTTTTTAGCTCTTATAGCACTAATAGTTGGAATTAAGCCAATCATTCCAACTACTGAAGTTACAACAATATCTATTTCTTCTAAAGTAGCAACTTTATTTAATCCTTCTATTCCACTTAATACCTGAATTTCTCTATTGGTTTCTTCACAGTAACTTTTAACTTTTAAATAGGACTCATAATCCATCATTGCCACATACTTAGGCTTAAATTCCTGAATTATATCTATAACCATACTATAGCTTTTATTAGCAGATATGCCTATTAATTTAATTTCCTTATTACTATTTCTTATCACATCTAAGGTTTGAGTACCGATAGAACCAGTAACTCCTAATATACTTATATTCTTCACTTGTATCTCTCCTAACTAGTTTCTCGAAATGCTTTAATACAGCTTATATTTCTAAGATTCCAATTTCTAAATTTAACTTATTCACAAATTTATAAATTCAGATAATGTTATAATCTCAAGTTTCATCTTAGCTCTTTACTAACATGCTTCTTTCATAGTTAATCCTTCCTGAAAGAACCCTATCCTTAAATTCTTAACTTCTTCATTATATTTTAAAACTTTAAAGATAAATTCAAAATAACTTATCTAAAACTCTAAAAAAATGTTGGTCTTATACTTTTAAGCTGACCCGTTGTCTGTCTCTGTGAACAGTATTTCATTTACAGTTATAATATAAATCACTGCCATTATAACACCTACAAATCCTGAAACTTTCATTCCAAAATAAATTGCTAAAATCATAGGCAGTGGATGAATTTGTAGTTTATTGCTCATAAATTTAGCTTCGATTATTTGAGCATAAAAAATTAATAATATATATAACAGTAGCAAGCCTACAGCAATTACATAGGTTCCTTTAGTGATATTATACAATATTAATGGCCCAAACACAAAAATAGTTCCTATAACTGGAATTATATCTAATATTCCACAAACTATTCCTAACATTAAAGCATTATCTACTTTTAATATATAAAATCCACAAATTGTAATTATAGTATTTAAAACCACTACCATTAATATAACTTTAAATACCTTATTAATTTCCTTTACCCTTTGAAGAATAAACTCAGCATTCCCCTTAGTGATAATTCTCTCCGTAACTTTCCATACGGACTTTGAGTCCTTCAACAAAAAATAAGCAGCTATATTACCTATAAAATATGTTAAAATTCCATCGGTAGTATATACTGCTCCTTTTCTTAAAAAATCTATATCATTTAAAGATTGGGATGTTATCTTAAGTATATTTTCTTTTAAAATCATTGGTGATATTTTTTCTGTAAAAGATAGACTATTCCATATATCTACTACATACTCTATAAAACCATTGTATTGATTTTGCAGAAAATAAAATATTTTGTTGTAAGTAAAGCTCCCTATAAAAATTAAAACAATGATAAACACAACGTTAGTAAACAAAAGTGCTATAACAGAACTTATACTTGGAGAAAATATTTCCTTTCTTCTCATGAACCTATAAATAGGAACTGAAGTATAAGTTAAAATAAAAATCACTAAAATTGGTTCTACATAGCTATTAATAATCTTAGTTAATAGCAAAAAAACTAATAATAACACTACAACCGTAACTATATTTTTATATTTTTCAAGCACACTATATCCCCACAAAAATTGTTATATAATAGTATACTATCACTGATACAAAAAGTATGCTATCAAATCTATCCAATATTCCTCCATGGCCTGGTATCAAGTTTGAATAATCCTTCACTTTAGCATATCTCTTAATAGAAGAGGCCACTAGATCTCCAAATTGGCCAAATATGCCTCCAAGTACCCCTATAATAACATAATGATATATAGGTATATTTACTCCATAGCCTCCTATTACATAACCAAATATAGTACATCCTACAATACTTCCTATTAATCCTCCAATTGATCCTTCAACAGTTTTTTTAGGACTTACCTTAGGACTTATTTTATGTTTTCCTAAATATCTTCCAAAATAATAAGCTAGAGTATCACAGCCCCAGGAAGATATAAATATTAACCAAACTAAATAATTACCATATTGCTTTAAATTTACTAAAATAATAAAACTAAAAAATATAGCTACATACAAATATCCCATAATAGTTAAGGATACATCTATAAAATTGTACTTAGTATTTAATACAGGTACTATCATTAAGATAAAGATAGCTCCTATTAAAAGAAAACTCTGATAGGTAATATTAAAACCATCACCTATAGCTAAGTAATACAATATACAAAGTATATATCCTACGATAGAAATAGGATTAAAATCGCACTCTCTTGAAGTTTTGTAAAACTCATACATTCCAAACAATGCTAATACAAGAACTAAATACTTTAGATAGTATCCACCTAAAAATAAAAATATCAGCAATGGTGCTAAGGTTATAGCACCTATATACCTTTTATCCATTTAATTCACCCCTTATAAACTATACTCCACCGAATCTTCTATTTCTATTTTGATAATCACTAATAGCTTTACGAAGATCTCCTTCGGTGAAATCAGGCCAATTAATGTTCGAAAACCAAAATTCCGAATAAGCACTTTGCCACAGAAGATAATTACTTAACCTTAGTTCTCCACTAGGTCTGATAACTATATCTGGATCAGGCATACCCCGTGTATAAAGATGCTCTGAAATTAATTTCTCACCTATATCTTCAAGGTTTATTTCTTTATTTAAAAGCTCCTGTGCAATTTCTCTTACACCGCTAACAATTTCATCTCTACCGCCATAATTCAGCGCGATATTTAGGGTTAATCCTCTATTATTTTTAGTTTTTTCCTTAGCAGACTCTATAGATTGCTGACATAGCTCTGGTAATTTGCTTACATCTCCAATAACATTAAATACCACTTCATTCTTATGCAATTCATCAATTTCTTTTCCTATAAATTCTACCACTAGTTTCATGAGGGCTGTTACTTCATCTTGTGGCCTCTTCCAGTTCTCAGTGGAAAAAGCATACAAAGTTAAGTATCTAACCCCTAGCTTACTACATTCCTTCACTATCTTTCTTATAGTATCCATCCCTGCCCTATGTCCCATGGTTCTAGGCAAACTTCTCTCCTTTGCCCATCTACCATTGCCATCCATTATAATAGCAATATGAGCTGGAACATTATTTGCATCAATGATTATTTCTTGAGACTCCTTTTGTTTTCTCTTATTGTTATTAAAAAATAAGCCCAAATATTTTCTCTCCATTTCTTATATCGAAATATATAACTTTTTATTAATAAAACCTGCAGAAGTGCAGGTTTTAATTAATATGCTTATACAGATAAGATTTCACGCTCTTTAACTTCAACCATCTTATCTAATTCTTTTATAAACTTATCGGTTTCCTTTTGAATACTATCTTCTGCTTTTTTTGCTTCATCTTCAGTAATTGTATTATCCTTTTTTAATGCTTTTATTTTATCATTAGCATCTCTTCTTATAGATCTTATAGCAACCTTAGCTTCTTCACCAGTCTTCTTAACATTTTTAACTAAGTTCTTTCTTGTTTCCTCAGTTAATTCTGGAACGATTAGTCTGATAACAGAACCATCACTTGTAGGATTTATTCCTAAATCTGATTTTAAAATAGCTTTTTCAATATCCTTTATTGAGCTTTTATCCCATGGTTGAATTAATAGCACTCTTGGTTCTGGTGCTGAAACTCCACCTAATTGGTTAAGAGGCATCATACTTCCATAGCACTCAACTTGAATTCTATCTAGCATTGTTGGGTTTGCTCTTCCCGCTTTCATTGTTGCTAATTCAGCCTTAAATACTGAAATTGTTTTAGTCATTTTTTCGTCAGCATTTTTAATAATATCCTTTACCATAGAATTCCCTCCATCTATTTATTACATTTAACTGTATTAGATGATACTAACGTACCAATATCTTCGCCTTTAATAGCTCTTATAATATTCTCTGGTTTATCTAATCCAAACACAAGTATAGGAATATTGTTATCCATACAAAGAGATGTAGCTGTGGAATCCATAACTTGTAATCCCTTTTCTAAAACTTCAATATAAGATAAATTCTCAAACTTTACAGCATCTTCATACTTGTGAGGATCTTTATCATAAACACCATCTACTTTTTTGGCAAGTAGTATTACTTCTGCCTCAATTTCTGCTGCTCTTAAAGCTGCAGTTGTGTCTGTGGAGAAATATGGATTTCCTGTTCCCGCTGCAAATATTACAACTCTTCCTTTTTCAAGATGTCTCATTGCTCGTCTTCTTATGTAAGGCTCTGCAATTTCTCTCATCTCTATAGCTGTCTGAACTCTCGTGTTAACTCCAATAGCTTCTAATGAATCTTGTAGTGCTAGTGCATTTATGCAAGTAGCTAACATTCCCATGTAATCTGCAGTAGTTCTATCCATTCCTTCACCACTTCTACCACGCCAAATGTTTCCGCCACCAACAACTGCTCCAACTTCAACTCCCATTTCCACTAGGTTCTTAATTTGTACAGCAATTGAATTAGCTACATCAAAGTCAATTCCATACCCTTTTTCTGCAGCTAAAGCCTCACCTGAAAGTTTAAGCATAACTCTTTTGTATTTTGCAGCTTCCATATATATTATACCTCCAAATCTTTCTTTTTACATCATTTACCTTGAAATTTATGTTATTTTAAAAAAAGAGAACACAGAGTTCTCTTCTTTTAATTATTTTCCTTGCATTTTTTGTACTTCTTCTGCAAAGTTATCTTCTTTCTTTTCGATTCCTTCTCCTCTTTCGAATCTAGCAAATCTTGTAACTGTTATTTCAGCACCGATTTTCTTTGATTCTTCTTGAAGATATTTAGTAATAGTGTAGTCACCATTCTTAACCCAAACTTGCTCTATTAAACAAACTTCTTTATAATATTTGTTTACTCTTCCCATAACCATTTTTTCAACAATATTTTCTGGTTTGCCTTCATTTAGAGCTTGAACTCTGTAGATTTCTTTTTCTTTTTCTAAAGCATCATTATCAACAGCATCTTTATTTAAGAATAATGGATTTGCTGCTGCAACTTGCATTGCAATATCCTTGCCAATTACAGCTAAAGCTGGATCTTGTTTTTCACAAGCTAATTCAACAAGAACTCCTATTTTTCCATTTCCATGAACATAGCTTTGAACTATTCCATTTTCAATAGCAAATCTTTCAAATCTTCTTACAGACATATTTTCACCAATTTTAGCGATTAATGCTGTAACAACTTCTTGTACTGTAACACTTTCATCTGCTATGTATTTTTGAGCTACTAATTCTTCTACTGTGCTAACATTTGATAATGCAACCATTTTTGCTACATTTTCTACTAGTACTTTAAATTCCTCATTTGCTGCAACGAAGTCAGTTTCGCAGTTAACTTCTACTACTGAACCTAGTTTCATATCTTCTGAAATGTATGTAGTTACTATACCTTCAGCCGCAATTCTACCAGCTTTCTTAGCCGCTGCTGCTAATCCCTTTTCTCTTAATACTTCAATTGCTTTTTCCATATCCCCATTAGTTTCATTAAGAGCTTTTTTGCAGTCCATCATTCCTGCTCCAGTTCTTTCTCTAAGCTCTTTAACCATTCCTGCAGTTATCATCATTATTCCTCCTCTTTATAACTAATTTAAAAGGTAAATGAAAGAAATCCTTCTCTCACCTACCTTATAAATTTATTTTCTGTTTACAACCATAGATGAGGCTGTTTTTATTAATTCTTTAATTTCTATTACTCAGCTATTTGCTCGCCTTGTCTTGCTTCGATTATAGCATCAGCTAATCTTTCAGTAATTAATTTTACTGCTCTGATAGCATCATCGTTTCCTGGAATTACATAATCAACTTCATCTGGATCACAGTTAGTGTCAACTATTGCAATAACAGGTATTCCTAATATCTTAGCTTCTGATATAGCGTTTTTCTCTTTTCTTGGATCAACAACAAATAATGCTCCGATTTTCTTAGCATCCATGTTTCTGATTCCACCAAGGTTCTTCTCTAATTTTTCTCTCTCATTTTTAAGTTGAGTAACTTCTTTCTTTGGAAGAACTTCAAATATTCCATCCTCTTCCATTTTATCTAATTCTTCTAATCTTCCGATTCTAGTTTTAATAGTTCTGAAGTTAGTTAACATTCCACCTAACCATCTGTTGTTAACAAAGTGCATGCTTGATCTTACAGCTTCTTCTTGAATAGCTTCTTGAGCTTGTTTCTTTGTTCCTACAAATAGAATATCTTTTCCTTCTTCAGCTACTGATTTTATGAAATCATAAGCTTCATCTATTTTCTTCACAGTTTTTTGTAAATCTATGATATAGATTCCGTTTCTCTCTGTGAATATGTATGGAGCCATTTTAGGGTTCCATCTTCTTGTTTGATGTCCAAAATGAACACCAGCTTCTAATAATTGTTTCATTGATATTACTGCCATTTTTAATATACCTCCTCGGTTTTACCTCCATTGCTTTCATTTCCATTGAAAACCTTATTAAGGCACCTTTCAATAAATAGAGCAATGTGTGTATTTTCTTACCTTGTGTAGTATAACATAATTATACTTACTATTCAATAAAAATTTTATAACCTTATGTATTTTTCATTTACACCTATTAATTTACACATATTTCTTTTTTTTATACTTACAACCATAAAAATTATACAAAAAAAATAAGTGAGGTAACCCCACTTATTTTAATTTATTTAATTCATCCATTAATTTGTCATTAAGTATTTTTATATGTGTTCCCTTCATTCCAAGAGATCTTGACTCAATAACTCCAGCACTTTCAAACTTTCTTAAAGCATTAACAATAACTGATCTTGTGATTCCAACTTTATCAGCTATTTTAGAAGCAACTAAAAGACCTTCGCTTCCATCTAATTCATTAAATATATGCTCTACTGCTTCAAGTTCAGAATAAGAAAGAGTTCCAATTGCTAATTGAACTATAGCTTTCTTTCTAGCTTCTTCTTCAATTAGATCATTTTTAGATCTTAATATTTCAAGTCCTACTATAGTTGCACTATACTCTGCTAGTACTAAATCTTCTTCAGTAAAGGGACTTCCAAATCTAGCTAATAATAAAGTACCTAATCTTTCTCTGTTTCCATTGATAGGAACAATAGTAGTTAACTTATTGTCAAGTCCACATTCCTTACCATTCTCAAAAACACAAATACCTTTGCTTGGTAAATTTGATTTAGTTTCGTCTGCATTTAATAATTTAGCATTGTAGCTCTCTGGAAATCTCATACCAGATAGCACTTCATTTTTAACCTCATCGCATTCAAATCCGCCTGATAAGTTAAACCCTAAAACTTTTCCTCTTCTGCTTATTATATAAACGTTACACTCTAGCACGTCACTTAACAATTTGCAAATATCATCAAACACTACTGGTTCAGTACCAGATTTTTGTAATATCTTATTTAATTTCCTAGTTTTTTCTAATAGTGACAATTTAATTCCTCCTATTCTTTATTAGGGTAATTCTTATTTCAATTAATTGTAATTCCAAATAATCTTTAGTGCTTTTGAAACAATTCAAAACATTTGTGTAATTGAAAATTTTTAGAATTGTATTTCCCTCAAACTATAATAACACAGTACTTTTATCATTTCAACAAAATTATATTATTTTTCGACACATTTTGTCACATTTTCTTGTCTGTGCTAAGTTTTTTTAGTTTTGTAATTATTTATTAACCATTTATTAATTTTTTATACTTGCAACTTTTATTACTGCATTCTAAATAATCACCTTTAGCCTTAGAATACCTCTTTAACATAATTTCTCCACATTCTGGACATTTTTCTCCGCTAGGTTCATGCCAGCTTACAAAGTCACAATTTGGATAATTAGAGCAACCAAAAAAGGTTTTCCCCTTCTTACTTCTTTTCTCTAAAACTGTTCCTTGACACTTAGGACATGGTGCTTCAACCTCACGAGCTAAAGGTTTTGTATTTTGACACTCTGGATAACCAGGACATGCAAGAAAATCTCCAAATCTTCCTTGCTTAATCACCATAAACTTTCCGCACTTGTCACACTTAACCTCTGATACTTTATCTTCAATAGTAATTTTAGCTATTTCTTTTTCTGCAACTTCTATGGCAGCCTTTAAAGGTGTGAAAAAGTTGTCAACAATAGTTTTCCACTGCTCTGTACCTTCTTCAACTCTATCCAACTTATCCTCCATAGCAGCTGTAAACTCTACATCTACAATTTGCTTAAAGTATTCACTCATCAAGTTATTAACTATAAATCCTAATTCTGTTGGGTCTAAAACCTTCTTATTTCTCTCCACATATTTTCTATCTAATAAAGTTGAAATAGTAGGAGAATACGTACTAGGACGTCCTATACCATTTTCTTCTAAAGTTTTTACTAAGGATGCTTCTGAAAACTTTGCAGGTGGCTGGGTAAAGTGTTGTTTACCTTCAACAGATTTTTTAATTAATATTTCCTGTTCTTCTAACTTAGGAATCTTAACGCCTTCATCTTCATCCTCGTTCTCTCCAGCATAAACTTTAGTAAATCCATCAAATTTCACCTTATAGCCTGAAGCTTTAAAAGTATATGGCCCATTATCAATATTTATAGAAGTAGAGTCTATTATAGAGGATGCCATTTGGCTAGCTACAAATCTATTCCATATTAGTGTATAAAGCTTATATTGATCATTATTTAAACTTCCTTTAGCTATTTCAGGTGTAATTTCAAAATGAGTAGGTCTTACTGCTTCGTGAGCATCTTGGGCATTCTTTTTCCCTTTATATACTCTTTTAGTTTTTGGTAAATAAGCTTCACCAAAAGTATCTTTTACGAATTCTGAAACTATCTGTTGAGCTTCATCTGATACTCTCACCGAATCTGTTCTCATATAAGTAATTAATCCCACGGTTCCAAAACCCTTAATTTCAATTCCTTCATAAAGTTGTTGTGCAGTGGACATAGTTTTTTTAGTTGAAAAGTTTATCTTTCTGTAGGCATCCTGTTGCAAGGTACTTGTAGTAAAAGGTGGCAAAGGATTTTTAGTTTTTTCTGTAGTTTTAATGCTCTTAACTATAAAGTTATTGTTTTCCAAATCCTTTATTATTGCATTACTTTCCTTCTCAGTTTTTACCTCAATCTTTTTTCCATCTTTACCATGTAGTTTAATAATAAAACTATTGGTTTCTCCCTTTTTTTGTACCTTTCCTTCTACTGTCCAATACTCTTTAGGTATAAATTCGTTTATTTCCTTTTCTCTATCACAAATTATTCTAAGGGCTACAGATTGAACTCTTCCAGCACTTAACCCCCATTTTATTTTTCTCCATAGTATAGGGCTGATCTTATATCCTACTAATCTATCTAATACCCTTCTAGCTTGCTGGGCATTGTATACATTCTCATTAATTGATCTTGGATTTTTTATGGCATTTTTCACTGCATTTTTAGTTATTTCATTAAATTCAATTCTGCATTTTTCTGTTTCATCAATTTTTAGCACCTTGGCTAGATGCCAAGATATAGCTTCTCCTTCTCTATCAGGGTCCGTTGCTAAATAAACTTTTTCACTTTTTTTAGCTTCTCTTTTTAATTTATCTAATAAATCACCTTTTCCCCTAATAGTAATGTACTTAGGTTCATAATTATTTTCCACATCAACACCAAGCTGACTTTTAGGTAAATCCCTTACATGTCCCATGGATGCTTCAACAATGTAATTTTTACCTAAATACTTTTTTATTGTTTTTGCTTTAGCTGGTGATTCAACTATCACTAGTTTCTGACCCATCTTATCCCCTCCAGCATGTTATGCTATATAACTATTTATTTTATTTAAATTCTATGCTCATTTTTATTTACAACAAAGTCCAAAATACTACTATATCTTAGATTACCTTTTATATGGATGACTTTCAAGAAAAATTTAAAGAATATTCATAACTTATTAACACATTAAATTTCACTACTAGCTGAGCTTAAGTTTAAACTTATAGGTTATTATATATACCCTTACTATGTCCAATGTGGGTATTTATATTTATGTCTATGCTTTTATATAGTATTATTGACCCTTACATAAAAGTTGCCATTTAAGCATAGTATTTCATCTTTTAGTTGCATTTCAAATAATACCTCATATAATCGTTTTATGTCAATATTAGTTAATCTTATTATATCGTCTATATGTATGGGATTACTGTTTATTACTTTGTATACTTCATCAGAAATATTACTTTTATTATTGCTTCCCTTATTACTAGTAATTTTATTACCTTTACTTTTAACTATACCTAACAAATTTAAAATATCCTGCGTTTCTGTAAGTACATGAGCACCCTCTTTAATTAGTTTATTTGTCCCTTTACTTTCCTCGGAAAATATGGATCCGGGTACTACTAGAACATCTTTACCTTGTTCTAATGCTCTAGTTGCTGTTATTAGGGAACCACTTCTTTCTCCTGCCTCTGACACAATAACCAAATTGCTTAATCCACTAATTATTCTGTTTCTCACTGGAAAATTCATTGGTCGTGGCTGAGTTCCAGGAGGAAATTCACTAATTACACATCCTCCACTAGAAATTATTTGATGATAAAGCTTTGAATTTTCCTTTGGATATATCACATCTACTCCACTACCTAATATGGCAGCAGTATATCCGCATCCCTCTAGAGCAGTTTGGTGAGCCACAGTATCGATTCCTTTAGCCATGCCACTTACAATATTAAGTTCATTTTCAAACAATACTTTTGTTATTATCTTAGTTATATCTCTCCCATAGACCGTACATCTTCTAGAACCAACAATAGATACATTTCTCCTAGTGCTAAGCTTTGAAATATCCCCTTTATAAAAAAGTGCAAAAGGACTATCATCCACAAGCTCTAAATTTTCAGGATAATCTTTTTCTCCTATTGTAACAATATTTATATTTTCCGTCCTAACTTTTTCCATAATATCATACAACCTTGGTAAATCAAAGGACTTAATTAGTCTGTTTAATACTTTATTATCTTCAGATATATAACTTTTATGTGCAACTACATAGTCTCTTATATTTTCTAAAGTTTCAAATTCTGATAAAAGTTTCAACTTTATATTACTAGAAAGCTCTGTCACAGAAAACCATAGTTTTAATATATCCATACATTATACCTCTTTACAAAACAATATATCTTGGTAAAATAATACTTTAAATTTAGAGTTAGTAATTTTAATTTATATAATATTTTCATCAATAAACTTCCTATATTGAAGGGCCTCTATTATATCCTTTTCATCTATATTTACCTTTTCACTTAAATCTGCAATTGTTCTAGCCACCTTAAGTATTCTGCTATAAGCTCTTGTACTTAGGGAAAATTTATTGAAAGCTAACTCTAATACTTTATGGGATTTTTCATTCAGCTTACAATACTTTTTTAAATGCTTCTCTCTCATCTGTGAATTACAAATTATACCTTCTTCTTTAAATCTTTCTTCTTGTAATTCCCTAGCTCTTTTCACCCTTTGCTTTATGTGTTCTGAAGTCTCAGTGTGTAAATTTTCATTTATCTCTTTGTAAGATATAGGATTAACTGGAGAGAAAATATCTATCCTATCAAGTATAGGTCCTGAAAGCCTTGAAATATATCTTTTTACCTCATAGTCGGAGCACTTACACTTCTTCACATTAGTGCCGTAATATCCGCAGGGACAAGGATTTAACGCCCCCACCAACATGAAATTAGCAGGGTATTTTATGGTTCCGCTTACTCTAGAAAGTTTAACCTCTCTTTCTTCCAAGGGTTGCCTCAAAACTTGTAAACAACTTTTATTGAACTCCAATATTTCATCCAAAAATAAAACTCCATTGTGTGCTAAGGAAACCTCTCCTGGGCTTGGATTTCTCCCTCCCCCAACTAGTGCAATAGATGTTATAGTATGGTGAGGATTTCGGAAAGGCCTACTATTTATTAAGCCTTCCTTATTAAAGCCTCCGCTTACACTATAAATTTTTGTAACCTCCAGAGCTTCATCATAGGTTAATTCTGGAAGAATAGAAATAATTCTTTGAGCTAACATGGTTTTCCCCGAACCTGGCGCTCCATGTAAAAGAATATTATGGTTTCCAGCTGCAGCTACCTCCATTGCTCTTTTTGAGGCTTGTTGTCCTATCACTTCATTAAAATCTAGTCCATTGCTAGCGTTTTTAAACTCTTTATGATTTTTGTAGGGCATCATATCCTTATATCTTAGATACTCTACCACTTGGCTTAGCGTTTCTAAAGGGTATATGTGAGCATTCCTAATAATACTACATTCTTCACGGTTTTCTCCTGGAATAATGTATTCATAAATACCACTATTAACCCCTTGAATTATAATGGGCAAGGCACCTTTAACCCTTTTCAAATCTCCGCTTAGAGATAATTCTCCCATGAATAAATATTTGCCTACATCTTCTACAGCTATTTGATTAGTAGCTATTAAAATTCCTATAGCAATTGGTAAATCAAAGTGTGAACCTTCCTTTTTCAAATCAGCCGGGGCCAGATTTATTGTTATTCTACCTACTGGAAACTCAAATCCAGAATTAATTATAGCAGCTCTTACTCTCTCCTTAGACTCCTTTACAGCTATATCTCCTAACCCAACTATATTAAAGGTTGGTAATCCATAAGAAATATCTATTTCTACATTAACTATTACTCCTTCAACGCCAAAAAAAGTGGCACATAATATTTGTATCGCCATAATAATTTCACCTTCTCATATTTATAACGTAATTATTGCCAAATATATATTCTGTAAACCCACAAATACCTCAGTATGTAAATAAATTTATATTTATATCTTTTTAAGAATATATGGATATGAAGTATTTATGCGGCTTCAGCCACTTTTAAGATATTGTATTTGGCTAAAACCTAAGTAATTAATGTAGGAAGGCTATAAATTAATTCCCTTAGTAAGGGTATAATAATTTTAATGAACTTTTTTATTAATCTTTGAAATCTTTACTTTTGCTTAAAATTTATATAGCTACTCTATACTCTGACCCATTAAGAATCTTGAAAGCCCTGATGAGATTTTTTTGTTTTTATTATAGTTTTTTTGCGTAAATCTTTATATTAAAAGCAAGCAATTATTTCTGTAAGCACCAATACAATTAATGGAAATAATTCTTGAAACTTACACCACATTGGTTTAATATTAGATTATAGGAAACTAATTTCAATTGGTGAATTGTAGATAAGACTAAATAGGTTTTCTTAAAAATTTTCAGGCATTCACATATTAAAAATTAATTTTCAAATCCTGGATTAACAAATTTGTAACCATAAGAAAGGATGGTTCAATGGGCGTATTAAATAAAAGTATAGGTTCATACGGTGAAAGTATTGCTGAAAGTTATTTAAAGGAGATGGGATATACAATTCTTGAAAGAAATTTCAAGTGTAAGCTAGGAGAAATTGATATAATTGCTAAGGACAATAAATATATTTGCTTTGTTGAAGTAAAGACTCGTTATGGCTCCCTATATGGAAGCCCAGGAGAGAGTGTAACTAATTTAAAGCAGTATAAAATTCATAAAACTGCTCAGTTTTATATTTTAAAGAAGAAACTCTATAAATTTAATTTTAGATTTGATGTGATAGAGGTTATATTAAATAATGAAGATGATAATTATTCAATTAAGTTGATTAAGGATGCTTTTCAAATTTCATAAATATCTTTTAATGATATACAGGTTCTAAATAATAAAAGTTAGCTATAATAAGTAGCTAACTTTTATTATTTAGAACCCAAGTTAAGGGTAGCTTGTAATTAGGCTACCCTAGTTCTATTAAATAATGAACAATTTAATTTTGTGGTGCTGCTTTAGAAGTAGATTTTCACTAAACAAAGATACCTTTGTGAACAAACTGCGTTTGCCTGCTCAGTTTTATATTTTAAAGAAGAAACTCTATAAATTTAATTTTAGATTTGATGTGATAGAGGTTATATTAAATAATGAAGATGATAATTATTCAATTAAGTTGATTAAGGATGCTTTTCAAATTTCATAAATATCTTTTAATGATATACAGGTTCTAAATAATAAAAGTTAGCTATAATAAGTAGCTAACTTTTATTATTTAGAACCCAAGTTAAGGGTAGCTTGTAATTAGGCTACCCTAGTTCTATTAAATAATGAACAATTTAATTTTGTGGTGCTGCTTTAGAAGTAGATTTTCACTAAACAAAGATACCTTTGTGAACAAACTGCGTTTGTTACACCAAAGCAATTTCCCTAGTCCTAGGTGCTGCAAGGCTGTTCACTAACCTCTTATAGAATAGGCAGACTTGAAGCTTCTAAAACGTTGTTAAAACTTAAAATAATCATTGAAATAAATTTTCACGTTAAAGATTAATTTTTTTCACAGAAATTTAATTATAATTTAACTTTTAAGTGAAATTATTTACTCTCTCATAATATTTGTTAAGAAAGACTTCCTATGTATTTCAGTAATTCCATAGGTTTTAATAGCTTCTATATGATCTTTACTTCCATAGCCCACGTTACTTTCAAAACCATATTGAGGATAGCTCTTGCCATATTCCTTCATAAGATTATCCCTATAAACCTTGGCTAGGATTGAAGCACAAGCAATAGATGCACTTTTAGTATCTCCCTTTATTACAAATTCATTTTTAATATTAAAATTCTTTATGGGATATCCATCAGATAATACTAGCTCTGGCTTAACTTCAAGGTTCCCAATTGACATTTTAAATATTTCATTATTGCAAAAACCTATTCCTCTTGTATCAATGACCTTATTATCAAGAACTTCAATGCTGTAAGCAACTGCTTTTTCTTTAATGATTTCACTGAGTTCCTCTCTAACCTTAGCAGAAAGTTTTTTAGAGTCATTAATATGTAGTATAAGCTCTGTAGTATTCAAATCTAATATGACTGCGGCTGAAACAATAGGCCCTGCAAGAGGACCTCTTCCCACTTCATCTACTCCCGCAACCACATTAGCACCATATCTCTTATCAAATTCATAAAGGTTTTTAACTCTTAAAAGTTCATTTTTATAATTTTCCACATGCCTTTGTAATGATTTACCAACACCATTTACATTTTTTCTTTTATCACTATTTAATTCTTCTATTAACCTTAAATAAGAATCTTCCTGAGTTTCCACTGAAGTATTAGCTATGAATTCTTTTGTTAAAGTTTTTATATCATTAAATTTCATTCCTTCTATGCTATTTAACTTCATCGGGTTGTTCCTCTTTTATTTCTTCACCAAAATCAGGTCCCTCCAAGGATATCGGCCCTAGCTTTCCCCCTCTAAATTCATCTAATAGCATTACAGCAACTCTATTGTAATCAATGTTCCCCCCTGAAATTACTGCTCCTCTTTTTCTTCCTATGTTATCCATATTATCTATAGCAGCTTCTTCAAGAGAGTTAAGCTTATATCTTTCCACTAATCTTTTCGGATGAGTAACCTGTAATTTTTCTATTAACTTTAATGCTAATTCCTCTACATCCATTATTTCATCTTTTATAGCTCCCGTAAAAGCTAAGTTTAAACCAACTTTTTCATCTTCAAACTTTGGCCATAAAACTCCTGGAGTGTCCATAAGTTCAATTCCAATTTTTGTTTTAATCCATTGTTTACTTTTAGTAACCCCAGGTCTATCTCCAGTTTTAGCTATATTGTTTTTCGCCATCTTATTTATAAATGTAGACTTGCCTACATTAGGAATTCCTACTACCATTACTCTAGTAATTATATTTACTATTCCTTTGCTTCTCATTCTATCATGCTTTTCTTTAAGGATTTCCTCAAGAGCTGGCTTAATTTTATTTAACCCTGCTCCAGTTAAGCAATTAACAGATAAAACCTTAGTATAACTGTTAGATAGCTTTCTTACCCATAAGTTAGTTACACTTTCCTCACTTAAATCACTTTTGTTTAAAAGTATTATCCTCGGTTTATCTTTACAAACTTCTTGTATGTCTGGATTAGAACTAGAATATGCTATCCTTGCATCTCTAATTTCAATTACTGCATCCACAAGCTTCAAGTTTTCTTTTATTTCTCTACGGGTTTTGGCCATATGTCCAGGAAACCAATTTATACTCATTTATTTCATCACTCCTAGGTGTTTTATACTTTTTTATATTATTTACTATATTTTACTTAGATATGATTTTTTATATTATAATCTGTAGAAATCATATTTAAGCCTTAAGCTATTTAATAAAACTGTTAGTAAAAATATTGGCTTAATGCTTTAAATATATACGGACTTGTAATTTATTAATAAGCTAATATTTTACGGTGAATATCTATGTATAGTTTTTATAATTATAACTAATAAAAAAAGGGACTCAAGAGTCCCATTTTTCTTAGATTAATTCTTTAACTTTAGCTGCCTTACCTACTCTGTTTCTTAGGTAGAATAACTTAGCTCTTCTTACTTTACCTCTTCTCACAACTTCGATTTTCTCGATAACAGGTGAGTTTATTGGGAAAGTCTTCTCTGTTCCAACATTATAAGCAACTCTTCTTACAGTGAAAGTTTCTCTAGCTCCACCGTTTTGCTTCTTAAGAACAGTTCCTTCGAAAATCTGGATTCTTTCTTTTGTTCCTTCTTTGATTCTGATATGTACTTTTACAGAATCTCCAACATTGAATTTTGGTAAGTCATTTCTTAACTGTTCTGCTTCTATAGCTCTTATTATATCTAACATGTGCATTCCCTCCTAAAATTTTTTTGACGTTCTTAATCATACTTTATGACAGAGGACCGCCCGTACTAGCACAAAGTACATTCTATCACAATATTTTTTCTTATGCAATATTATTTTTTTCTACTATAATAGTTCTCTAATAATTTTTTATCCTCTTTAGTTAACTGAAAACTACAAAATAAATCTTTTCTTCTTTCTTTTGTAATAACTAAAGATTGCATTCTTCTCCATTTTCTTATGTTTTCATGATGACCGGATAGTAAAATTTCTGGAACCTGCTCCCCCTGATATTCAACTGGTCTGGTATACTGAGGATATTCAAGTAATCCATTGTAAAAAGATTCTTCACTAAAACTTTCTTCACTAGATAATACTCCGGGTATTAATCTACATATGCTATCCACTATAGGAATGCACGCCATTTCTCCTCCAGTAAGAACAAAATCTCCCAAGGAAATTTCCATATCTATGTACTTATATACTCTTTCATCTATGCCCTCATAATGCCCACATAAAAAAACTAATTCCTGTTCTTTACTAAGTTCTTTAGCCATTTCCTGATTAAAAGTCTGCCCTCTTGGCCCTAAGAAAATAACTTTCCCATTATTATGTTTTTTTATTTCTAATATACTATCTACAATAGGTTGTGCCATCATCACCATACCTGCACCACCACCATAAGGGTAATCATCCACTTTTTTGTGCTTATTCAATGAAAAATCTCTTATGTTTGTAGCCTTGATATTAATTATGTTACTCTCTTGAGCTCTTCCTATGATACTGTGGTTAAAAATCTCAAACATATCTGGAAATAATGTTAAAACATCTATCTTCATTCTGACCAAACATGAACTGGTTTTATTGTAATTTTACTATTTTCTATATCCACATTAACCACTATATCTTTTAAGGCAGGAATTAATACTTCCTCTTTCCCACTACCCTTAACCCAGTATACATCATTGCTTCCAGTTTCAATTACATCGTAAATCTTTCCTAATTCCTTATTCTCAGTATCTACAACAGTACAACCAATTAAGTCTGCAATATAATAAGTATCTGCTTCAAGTGCTTTTGCAGCTTCTCTTTTGATCATAAGGTATTTGTTTCTATACCTCTCTGCCATCTCCATTGTATCTATTCCCGCTATTTTAAGAATTACTCTATCCTTTTGCAACTTAACAGAGGTAATTTCTCTTTCCTCTCCATCTATAAGAACTTTCCCTAAATCCCTAAAATCCTCTAAGTTATCCATAAGTGAAATAACCTTTACTTCTCCTCTAACTCCATGAGGCTTAGAAATTTGTCCTACGCTCATAAACTCTTTCATAATAAATTTCTCCTTTTTACTTGCAAATATAGGCTTGTATATAGTATAGCCCAATTTACTTATCCTAAAACTTCAATATATCAAAATAAGAGTTAGGTATCCCTAACTCTTATATTATCTCCACAACAACTCTTTTATTTTCTTTAATAGCCGCTGCTTTAACAACAGTTCTAATAGCCTTAGCTATTCTTCCCTGTTTTCCGATTACTTTACCCATATCCTCTTGAGCAACCTTTAATTCTAAAATTATTGAATGCTCACCAGCGATTTCATTCACTTGAACAGAATCGGGATTATCAACTAAAGATTTAGCAATAATTTCAAGTAATTCTTTCATGGAATGCGCCTCCAATCAATTGAACTTTTCTATTTTATTCCTGCATTGTTGAAAAGTCTTTTAACTGTATCTGTTGGTTGTGCACCATTTTTGATCCATTTGTTTGCTTTTTCTTCATCGATTTTTACAGTAACTGGCTCTGTAGTTGGGTTGTAATATCCAATTTCCTCTACAAATCTTCCATCTCTTGGAGATCTAGAATCAGCTACGATAATTCTGTAGAAAGGAGCTTTTTTAGCACCCATTCTTCTTAATCTAATTTTAACTGCCATGTTTTTTCACCTCCTTCAAAGGGTTATGAATTTTATATTAAAAAGGTAGTTTTCCAAATAAACCTTTCTTACCTGGCTTAGCCATACCTTTCATTTGCTTCATCATCTTCTTCATACTCTCGAAATCTTTTAGTATCTTATTAACTGCTTGAATTGTGGTACCTGAACCATTAGCAATTCTTTTCTTTCTTGAGGGTGAAGATGAAATTAAGTTTGGGTTTTTTCTCTCAGCTGTTGTCATTGACTTTATTATAGCTTCAACCTTTGCCATCTCTTTTTCACTCTGAGAAAGGTCTACACCTTTAAGTTCTTTAGCATTAAACCCTGGAATCATTTCTACAATTTTTCCTAGAGGCCCTAGATTCTTCATTTGATTCATGGTCTCAAGGAAGTCCTCAAAATTGAACTCTTGGTTAAGCATTTTGCTTCCTAACTCTTGAGCTTTCTTTTCATCTATAGCTGCTTGAGCTTTTTCAATAAGAGAAAGTACATCTCCCATTCCTAGTATCCTAGAAGCCATTCTTTCTGGATGGAATACTTCAAGGTCCGTCATCTTTTCTCCCATACCAGCATATTTTATTGGCTTGCCAGTAATAGATTTAATTGAGAGAGCTGCTCCACCTCTTGTGTCCCCATCAAGCTTAGTTAAAATAACACCTGTCACATCCAAAGTACTATTAAATGTCTCTGCCACGTTTACAGCATCTTGTCCTGTCATGGCATCTACAACTAATAAAATCTCATTTGGATTTACAGATCCTTTAATTTGTTTTAACTCCTCCATAAGAACTTCATCGATATGAAGTCTTCCTGCTGTATCTATAATAACTACATTACAATTATTATCTTTTGCATTTTCTATCCCTGCTTTTGCAATATCTACAGGGCTTATCTTATCTCCCATAGCAAACACTGGTACATCTATAGATTTTCCTACTACTTGTAACTGCTTTATAGCTGCTGGTCTATAGATATCCCCTGCTACTAAAAGAGGTTTTTTATTATTTTTTCTAAGGTTTAATGCAAGTTTCCCCGCCATTGTGGTTTTACCTGCACCTTGTAATCCTACAAGCATAATTACAGTTATACCATGATTAGCAAATTCTAACTTACTTTCTGTGGTTCCCATTAAAGTTGTTAATTCATCATTAACAATTTTTATTACCTGTTGTCCTGGAGTTAAACTCTCCATTACCTCATTGCCTAGACACTTCTCGCTAACGATTTTTACAAAGTCTTTAACAACTCTATAATTAACATCTGCTTCTAACAGTGCAAGCTTAACTTCTCTCATAGCTTCTTTAATGTCTTTTTCAGAAAGTTTTCCTTTGCCCTTTAATTTTTTTATGGTTTCCTGTAACTTAGAAGATAATCCTTCAAAAGCCATGATAAACCTCCTATATATTCTCCACGATATCTTTTACAACATCGTTGATTATTTCTTTATTTTCTTCTTTACTCAACATTTTTTCTAAATCTTTCAATCTGTGAATAATCCTATCTTTGGAGTTTTCTATAGTTATGGCTCTTTCCATTAAGTGAAGTTTTTCTTCGTATTCCATTAAAAGATTATCACATCTTTTTATTAAATCATGAATTGCCTGTCTGCTAGCCTTTGTAATTTCTGCTATTTCTGAAAGCGATAAGTCATTATTAAAATATAAATCCATAATGTCTCTTTGCTTTTCAGTAAGTAACGGCCCATAAAAATCTAATAGTAATGATATCTCTAATCTTTTTTCCATATTATCACCTAACTCACAAATGATATATTATCAGATTGAATATATGGTGTCAAGTACTTTTACTTAACACCCACATATATTTTTAATTAAAATAAAGCTTCTACAAATTCTCTTGCTCTAAATTCTTGTAAATCATCAATTCCTTCTCCTACACCAATAAATTTCACTGGTATATTTAAAGTATTTTTTATAGAAATAACCACTCCACCCTTCGCAGTTCCATCTAATTTAGTTAAAATTATACCATCTATAGGGCAAACTTCCATAAACTGTTTAGCTTGAATAACTGCATTTTGACCTGTGGTAGCGTCTAAAACTAACAAAGTTTCTTTTTTAGCATCTTGAAATTCTCTATCAATAACCCTATTTATTTTACCTAGTTCATCCATAAGATTCTTTTTATTATGAAGTCTTCCTGCTGTATCACATATTAAAACATCTACTTTTCTAGCTTTTGCAGCCTGAACGGCATCGTATACCACAGCTGCTGGATCAGATCCTTCTTGATGCTTCACTAGGTCTACCCCAGCTCTGTTACTCCACACCTCTAGCTGATCTATAGCAGCAGCTCTAAAAGTGTCTGCTGCTGCAAGTAATACCTTATAGTTATTATTTTTTATTCGAGCTGCAATTTTTCCAATAGAAGTAGTTTTTCCTACTCCATTTACCCCAATTATTAACTTAACTTCAGGGATTTTTTCTGGAATTATAGAGTTTTCGTAATCCCCCAGAATTTCAATAATTACCTCTTTCATAGCAGGAAGAATTTCCTCAGGGTCCTTTATTCTTTCAGCCTTAACCTTGGCTCTAAGTCTTTCAATAATTTCTACAGAAGTTTCCACCCCTATGTCGCTAGTAATTAAAATCTCTTCCAGCTCCTCATATAAGTCCTCATCAATATTTACTGCTAGCTTTAGAACCTGAGTTACTGCATCATTAATACTGTCTCTAGTTTTTGAAAGTCCTGCTTTAAGTTTTTCAAAAAAACCTCCAAACATACACTTCACTCCTTTATAGTAAAATAATAAAACTTCTTATCTAGTTAAATTTACAGAAACTACCTTGGATACACCCTTCTCCTCCATAGTAACCCCATAAAGCATATCACTAGCTTCCATGGTTCCCTTTCTATGGGTTATAACAATAAACTGTATATTCTTAGAAAACTTTCTTAAAAACTCAGCATATCTTATTACATTGGCATCATCAAGGGCAGCTTCAATTTCATCTAATATACAAAATGGAGTTGGTTTCATTTTAAGTATAGCAAATAATAAAGCTATAGCGGACAATACCTTTTCTCCCCCAGACATTAAGTTAATGTTTTGAAGTTTTTTCCCTGGAGGTTCCACGTTTATTTCAATTTTCGAGGTCAATTCGTCTCCATCCTGGAGGATTAAATCAGCTCTACCGCCTTTAAATAGTTCTCTGAAGGTTTGTTCAAAGTTAACTCTTAGCTTTTCAAAGTTATCCCTAAATACCACTTTCATCTTCTCAGTCATTTCACAAATAACCTTTGTAAGTTCTTCCTTAGCATTTACTAAATCTTCTCTTTGATTACTCATAAATATAAACTTTTCTTTTACTTCCTTAAATTCCTCAATAGCCCCTACATTTACTACTCCTAGGCTTGAAATTTCTCTTTTTAAATTTAATACTTTTTCCTTAAGCATAGATATGTTAACAACATGTTCCTTATACTTTAAAGCCTCTGCATAAGTAAGTTCATACTCTTCATTTAATTTTTCTAATAATCCTTGTTCTTCAGTTTCAATTTTAACTAAGGACACTTGATGTCTATGATATTCTTTTTCAATCTTTTCAAACTCTAAGGTCAAAGTTTCAATTTGAGAATTAACTAAGTTTATCTGGTCCTTAAACTTTATTCTTTCAATTTCATTATCTTTAAACTTAAGTTCTAAAGACTCTAATTCCTCCATAAGAACTTTTACTTTTTCATTGTTCTCTTCTAAACTTTTAAAATAAATTTCTTTGGTTTTATCATAGTTTTTAACTTCACTTCTTAATTCTTCAATCTTTTGATTATATCCTACTATATCCATTTTTAGTCTTTGAATCTCTAAAAACTTATTATTTATACTTTCATCAATTTGTGCTCTTTTTATCTTAAGATCAGTTAAATTATTTTTTATACTATCTATAATATCTAAACCTTGCTTTACTTCCTTATTTAGCAGCTCGTAGTTGCTTTCTATGGTTATTAATTCATCTTCTATTTCAATTAATTCTTTACAATAGTCATCTACGCTTAACTCCAAGGCTACTAACTTCTCCATAATGCTATTTAATTCTACTGTGGACCTTTCTAAACTTTTAGTAAGCTTTAAGGTATCTTCAGTTATAGAATTAATTTTCCCTTGAATTTTGGTAACCTCGATACTTTCAAAATGTATCTCATCTCTTAGATTTAAGTTTCTTTCATCAAGGGTTTTTATCCCTTCGTTATAAGTTCTAACTTCCTCGCTTAATACTACTATTTCCTGATTATTTCCCTTTACCTTTACTGTTAATTCTTCAATTTCTCTTTTTCTTCCTATGATGCTAGCTGTTTTAGAGTATATGCTTCCTCCAGTCAATGCTCCTCCAGGATTAATTATTTCTCCATCTAAGGTTACAATTTTATGCTTATATCCTGTAGCCTTTGCAATTTGCAGTGCCTGATCCATGTTATTACAAATAATGGTCTTCCCTAATACATAATCCATTACCCCTTTAAACTTATCTTCAAATTCTATAAGTTCACTAGCAATCCCTATGTATCCATCTTTATTCTTTATACTCTGTTCTACTTGAAGAACTCTTCCTCTTACAATATTCATTGGGAGAAAAGTAGCTCTACCAAGGTTACGACTCTTAAGATAATTAATTAATTCTTTTGCACTTTCTTCTTCTTCTGTAATTACATTTGAAATTGCTCCACCTATGGCAATCTCTATTGCAGTCTCAAATTTTTGATTAACCTTAATGATTTCACCTAAAACATAACAGTTCCCTTTTATATTTTTCACTGTTCCATTACTTAGATGTTGCATTAAATTCTTTACGGACTTATTATATCCCTCATATTGATTTTCAAGACTTATTAATGCATTTAAGTTTGCTTCATGTTTATTGGTTTGCATAGTTATTTCTTTTAACTTCTTTTCACTTAAGGTTAAACTATATTTCAATCTGCCAATATTTTTTTTATTTTCTTTTACTTCTTCCTCAAAAGCTGAAATCTTTTCTTGAGATCTTTCAACCTCATCAATTAATGAGGTCTTAGTTCCATTATTTATTATGATAGAACTATTGTAGCTTTCCACATTAATTTTCAAATTTTCTAAGGTCTCTTTTGCTAACTCCATATTATTGTTAGCAACATTAATATTATTGCTTTGGGCGTTTTTCCCCTCCAACAACTTCACTTTTTTCTCTTCTAGACCTTTCAAATTTGATGACTCAGTAGAAATAGATTGGTTTATCTTACTTATTTCTTCTTCTTTCATAAAAATTTCATCGTTAATGTTCTTTTGTTGCTCTTTCAAGGTATAAAGTTGTAATTCTAATTCATCTATCTTTTCATTTTCTTTTTCTATTCTATTTGAAAAATCTTCAATCTCATTTTGCACTCTTAATATATTGTTATCTATGCCTTGAATTCTTTCACTCATAAGATTAATCTCTGACAATATATTTTGATGCTTTCCCTTATTATCATAATAAAGTTGTTTATCCTGTGAAACCTTATTATCAAACTCTTCAAGTTCCGTATTCCATTTATGTAGTTCTTTTTTTAGGGTTTCTTTTTCCCTTAAACCACTTTCTAAGGCAATAGTAGCATTTTTTATTTTTATATTTAAATCACTTATATTGCTTTTAGTTTTTTCGATGAAGTCTATTATTATATTTATTTCATTTACTTTTAATTCTTCAGACAGCTTTAAAAAAGTTTTTGCCTTTTCACTTTCTTTTTCCAAAGGTTCAACTCTTTCTTCATAGGTATGAATTATGTCATTTATTCTTACAAGGTTATCTTCTGTATTTTGAAGCTTCTTTTCTGCTTCTTCCTTACGAGTTTTATACTTAACTATTCCAGCGGCCTCTTCTAGAAGTTTTCTTCGTTCTTCAGGCTTTCCACTCAATATGGCATCAATTTTACCTTGTCCAATAATTGAATATCCTTCTTTACCTATACCTGTATCCATGAATAATGCTTGTACATCTTTTAACCTACAGGTAGTGTTATTTATTAAGTATTCACTTTCTCCAGAACGATATAATCTTCTTGAAATGGTTACATCTGAATACTCTATTTGAAGATCTGAGTCAGAATTATCTAAGGTAAGAGATACCTGCGCAAGGCCCACTGCTTTTCTATACTGTGTTCCTGCAAAGATAACATCCTCCATCTTATCTCCTCTTAGACTTTTTACACTTTGCTCTCCAAGAACCCATCTAACTGCATCAGAAATATTACTCTTTCCACTACCATTAGGTCCTACCACAGCAGTAACCCCTTGTTTAAAGTTCAATTCAGTCTTATCAGCAAATGACTTAAACCCTCTTATTTCAATAGATTTTAAGAACATTTATTATCTCTCCTAAGCTCCAATTATTACTGGCAGTAAAATACCTAAAACCATAAATAAACATACAGTAGCAGCTAATATCTTAGCTATCTTTAATCTCTTCTTATCTTTCATAATATCACCTTCTCCTTATTTATATGGTTCCATGATAGAATTTTAACTTATTCAGCTCCTTAACCCATTAAGGGAACCAGGTAGGACTCGTGTATAAGTTAAGTTTAAACTCTGGTTCCCTGTATATAGAACCAAAGTCAAGGCTTAACTTGTTCATTCTCACCTTTAAAGCTTATAATATACATAGTTTATATTATTAACTTATTTTTTTCAAATCCTATAGAGGTAACCCATTTTTCTATGCTAAAGTATGATTTAACCCATCAAAGAGCTTTCATTAATTTAAACTCACTCAGGTTTAGCTTTCAGACCTATAACTTACCATACTTGTTCTTCAAGTACTCCTCTACACTAACCTGATGTAAATTCTCTTTATGTTTAAATCCTAACCCACCTCTTTTAATTTCATTACTTTGAGTTGCCTTTAACTTCTTAACTTCTAATTCTCCTAAAAGTTCATTAAAGTACTGTTTTTTATTAGCATAAAGTTTTGAAATATCCTTAGGATTAACCCATATCTCTTCACATAATCCATAAAGACTATGATGCTCACGAATTATATCACAATAGATACTTCCTTCTACTAACTCTCTAAAGGCAGGATGAAAGGGTCCTTCAATTATATCTCCACCATAGTTTATTTCTTCTGTTGGTTGAAGTCCTATTCTTATTACATTAATATCATTAGCAGTAAGCATCCCATAAACTACTTTTGAAATCTCCACAGCCTCTTCTAGATCATAAGGCTTGTATATTCCCGTTTTAAGCATCTGCTCCATAGGAGTATCCTTAATTACCAAGGAAGGATATATCCTACTTATATCTGGTCCTAAGCTTATAATCTTTTTAGTTGTTTCAATATCCTTTTCTCTTGTATCTCCAGGTAACCCTAACATTATTTGATGACCTAAGGTAAACCCATAACTCTTTATAAGCTTTGAGGCTCTTGTTACATCCTCGGAGTTGTGTCCCCTGCCAGATTTTATTAAAACCTCATCATCTAAGGACTGAACCCCTAATTCTATTATATCAACTTTATATTGTTTTAAGTTGTCTAATATGGCTTCATCGATATAATCTGGCCTTGTAGATAATCTTATATAATCAATTTTACCACATTGTTTATATTCCATTGCAACAGCTAATAATTCCCTTTGCTTGTTTATATTAATAGCAGTAAAAGTTCCTCCAAAGAAGGATACCTCAACTATAGAGTTTTCCCTTTTAATAGTTTCTAGGTACTCCTCAATAGTACCTCTCACAAAATCTCCATCTATCTTGAAGCAACTTCCTGTTATGCTATCTTGATTACAAAATACACAGGTATGTGGACATCCTTCATGGGGAACAAAGATTGGTATAATATAATGGATTTTATTCATATATTTCACCTCTAGTTATTAACAATTCCTTTGCAGCATTTTGTTCTGCTTCTTTTTTACTATACCCTACCCCTTTTCCACTTGAAACACCATTTACTACTACTTCAACAAAAAATTCTCTTCTATGTGGTGGACCTTCAAACTTTATTAAATTATAAACTATGGATACTTCTCCATGACTTTGAAGATTTTCTTGAAGTTTAGTTTTATAATCAATTATAATTTCATTTTTAAAAGCTTTCTCAATAATGTTATTAAAATTGTTAAGTATGAAGGTTTTTGCTACTTCATAGCCTCTATCTAGATATATTGCGGCAATTATAGCTTCTACAGCATCTGCTAAGATAGATACTCTTGTTCTTCCTCCAGTAAGTTCTTCCCCCTTACTCATGTTTATATAAATCCCTAAATTCCATCCCTTTGCAATCTGAAATAAAGAATTCTCACAAACTATTAGAGATCTTATTTTAGTTAAATATCCTTCTGTTTCATTTTCGGTATTTGAATATAAATACTCAGATATTACTAGCTGCAATACTGAGTCCCCTAAAAACTCTAGCCTTTCATTAAAGCTTAACTTCCTCTCATTTGCATAAGAGCTATGAGTAATAGCAGTTTCTAAAGTTTTTATATCTTTAAATTCAACCATTAATTTTTTTTGTAATTCTAAAGTATTTTTTCTAAGGTTCATTTCTTCTCAACTTCCTTCCAGAAGTTTATTCTTCAAGTTACTAAAACTAATAATTCCTGTAAATTTTCAAAATTTTAACCTCATCTAGGATAATAAGACTCAATTCCTTCTTAGCACAGTTATATGACTTCACTTATACCCTTATGAAATCCTAGAAATTTTAACCTAAAAAAATTACTTTTATTAATAATAGGTTTTCTAAAGAACTTTTTCATGCACTATGATTTTAGAGCATATTCTAAAATTTCCTATGCTTAATAACTTCAAGAATAAACTTAAAAATAAGGTTCCGCAAAAATACGGAACCTATAATTAGTCTTCTACACGTGCTTTTATGTATTCTACTACATCACCAACTGTAGATATTTTTTCAGCATCTTCGTCTGGTATTTCCATATCAAACTCTTCTTCTAAAGCCATTATTAATTCAACTATATCTAGCGAATCAGCTCCTAGATCATCTGCAAAAGATGAATCCATCTTAATCTCCTCTTCATCTATACTTAATTGGTCTGCTATTCTTTTTCTAATTTTTTCAAACATGTTGCTCATCCTCCTAATTTATTACATTACTCTTTAAATATAATAGCTTATTAATAAGTTATCAACTACTTTTTATTAATACTTTAATATAATATACTAATTTTATTATATTTTATTCATTATTTGACTCTAGATTTTCAAATATTTCCTTCATTTTGTCTAAAGCCTTATTGTCATGAAAAATTTTTGCCTGTCTTATAGCATTCTTAAAGGCTTTTCCATCAGAACTTCCATGAGCCTTTATACAAATACCATTTACCCCTAAAAATGCAGCTCCACCATATTCTTTGTAATCATATTGCTTTTTAAAAGCTTTAAATACTGGCTTTAACAATAAGCCTCCTATTTTAGTTCTAGTGGTGCTCATTATTCTATCCTTTAACTCATCCAGTATAGTTGCCGCTACACCTTCATACATCTTTAAAGCTGTATTTCCAACAAAACCATCACATACTAATACATTTACTTCCCCTGTAGGAATATCGCGTGGCTCCACATTTCCTACGAAGTTTAAGTTTTGTATCTTTAAAAGCTTATGTGCTTCCTTTGTAAGTTCATTTCCCTTTTCTTCTTCAGCTCCAATATTTATTAATCCTATACTTGGATTATTTATGCCCAAAACACTTTCAAAATATACTTTCCCCATTTGAGCAAATTGAACCAAATAATGTGGTTTGCAGTCAGCATTGGCACCAGCATCTGCAATCATAAATGCCCCTTTTCTTCCTGGCATTATTGGTGCTAGAGTTGGCCTATCTATTCCTTTAATCCTCTTTACAATTAAGGTACATCCAGCTAAAAATGCCCCTGTGCTTCCTGCAGAAATTATAGCATCTGCTTCCCCGTCTTTTACCATTTGAAGAGCTCTAACCATAGAAGAATCTTTCTTAGTTTTTAAAGCCTTTACAGGGGTCTCGTTAGGACTTATAACTTCTCTAGCATCTACTACAGTAATCTTATCTTTGTTGTATTCATACTTCTCTAGTTCTTTTAAAATTAATTCCTTAGGGCCTGTAATTGCTATTTCTACGTTATACTCACGTTGTGCTAAAACACACCCTTCAACAACTGCTTGAGGAGAGTTATCTCCACCCATTCCATCTACTACAACTTTCATATCCAATCCTCTCATGTTTACATAATGTATTTTTGGAGATTAAATAATAAGTTTATTATTCTACACTCTTTATATTTATCTCCTTCGTATTTCTTACCAATCTCTATAATGTTTTTTAAATTTTGAAGTCCTGTATAAATATATTATATATTATATATTAAAAATCAACTTAATTTCCACTAAAATATTAAACTATCAATAATTTTATAAAGAACCAAGCAAAGACTTAATTAATTCCTAAAATCCCTTAAATTTATGCAAAAAAAATAAAAGAAAGTCATATGACTTTCTTTCTATTTCTCAGTTGAAACAACTTCTCTATTCTTGTAGTAACCACAGTTTTTGCAAACTCTGTGAGCAAGTTTCATTTCATGGCACTGAGGGCATTCAACTATTCCTGGTAAACCTAGTTTGAATGTTTGAGCTCTTCTTGAGTCTCTTCTAGCTTTTGAAAATCTTCTAGCAGGATTTCCCATAATTACACCTCCTTATGCTTTAGAAAACAAGTCTTTTAATTTTGCCAACCTTGGATCCACATCTACGTCATCACAAGAACATTCCTTATGATTTAAGTCCGTTCCACACTGTTGGCATAATCCTTTACAACTTTCGCTGCATAATCTCTTAACAGGCAGCTGTATAATAAGATTGCTTTCAACGATTTCATCCATGTCTATCTTATCATTTTTAATTGAGATAATTTCACTCTCTTCATTACTTGCACTAGTAGATAATTTTTCTTCTATGTCCATTTCTATGGTATATGGAAATTTTTTAAGACATCTTGAGCATGTAAGTAATAATTCTGCAGTTACTTTACCCTTTAGTTGGAAGATATCACCAACAAAGCGTATAACTCCATCAAATTTAATTGGGCTTGAAACCATTACAGTTTCAGTACCGTCATAAAAACTTTCTTTCTCAATTACAACGTTGATATTTCTTTTGGAATTTTTTTTACCTTTTAATTCTGAAACATCTATGTTCATAATAAATGCTCTGAAAAAACATTAAAACTATGCTTTTTCTCATATAACTAAAAAGTTATATATTATGCAATTTACTAATTTAATAGCGTAAACACTGCATAGCTTGAGCAAAGCTCCAACGTCCCTCCTTAATTTCAATATAAGAATATCTACTATTTCAAACACAAACTATTATATAAAGTCTACACCTAAAAGTCAAGGTTTATTTATATATAGGGAACCAAATTAAACTCCTTAATCACCCATGAATCTACCTTGGTTCCCTAATTCTCTTTATATATACATTTATTTAAAACTAACTTTAAAAGTTTATATTAAAGCTATTGGAAGTATTGTTAGAGCATGCAATTTAAATTATCTTCTTTTACAAAATAATTATCTTCTGCATTAGTTTCTTGCATTATTTATTTTGTAGTTAATTCTTGAGTGTCTCTAGCTATAACTAATTCTTCGTTTGTTGGAATTACAAACACTTTAACGCTAGCATCTGCAGCACTTACATCTACAGCTTTTCCTCTAACGTTGTTTTTCTCTGCATCAATTTTTATTCCTAAGAACTCTAAACCAGCACAGATATCTTTTCTTGTTTCTGGAGCATTCTCACCAAGACCTGCTGTAAATACAACTGCATCTACTCCGCCCATAGCTGCTGCATAAGCACCTATCATTTGTCTTACTTTGTAGTTATAAACGTCTAATGAAAGTTTAGCTCTTTCATTTCCCTCTTTAACTGCATCTTCAATATCTCTGAAGTCACTGCTTACTCCTGAAAGTCCTAAAACACCTGATTGTTTATTCATTAAGTTATTAACATCATCAGCTGACATGTTTTCTTCTTTCATTAAGAAAGTAACTATAGCTGGATCGATATTTCCGCATCTTGTTCCCATTGCTATACCTTCAAGTGGTGTGAAACCCATGCTTGTTTCTACAGATTTTCCATTTTTAACTGCAGATAAACTTGCACCATTTCCTAAATGACAAGTAATTATTTTTAAATCTTCTATGTTTTTGCCCATCATTTCAGCGCATTGTGCTGATACGAATCTGTGTGATGTTCCATGGAAACCATATTTTCTTATTCCATGTTTAGTGTATAGCTCATATGGTAGAGCATACATATATGCTTCTTGAGGCATTGTCTGATGGAAAGCAGTATCAAATACAGCTACCATTGGTGTATTTGGCATTAAGCTCTTACAAGCATTTATTCCTATTATGTTTGCTGGGTTATGAAGTGGTGCAAGTTTAACACACTCTTCTAAGCTAGCCATAACATCATCATTGATTACTACAGAAGTTGCATATTTTTCTCCACCATGAACAACTCTGTGTCCTACTGCAGAAATTTCGTCCATTGATTTAATAACTCCATGAGTATCATCAATTAATGCACCTAAAACTAATTTTATAGCATCTGTATGATCCTTCATTGGCTGTTGGATTATGTATTTATCTTTTCCTGGAACCTTTTGAGTTAAAATTGATCCTTCAATCCCAATTCTTTCTACTAATCCTTGTGCTAGTGAATCTTCATTTTCCATGTTGATTAACTGATATTTTAATGATGAACTTCCACAGTTAATTACTAATACCTTCATTGTATTTCCTCCTCTAAAAAGTTACTAAAATTTATTTTTAAATATTATATTGAAATTTCAAGGTCTCTCTGAACTACAATAGCAAAACAAAGCTACTACAGATAATTCTCTTCACAAAACTTACACTGTAGTAAACATCATTTATTCATAGTTTTACTATAAATAAATCCTATTAACCTAGCATAATAAAAAATAGAGTAGCATAATGGCTAGTTACTTTTCAGAATACCTTCATCTCAATATGATATTTTAATACACTTATGTATAATTTGGCAAATGATTATTGCCTTTTAAGATAATTGTCTTAATTGTAGGCAATTATTATTACACTTTTAGTCATGTTTTAACCTGCATATTGTATTAAAACATGATTAATAAATATCCCTTATTAATATACCCCTTTTTACACATAATTTTCAACCTTAAATGCGAAATTATTTCAACTCGTGGAATATTATTAATTAATATGTACAAATTTGACAATATTATATATTATAAACTAATAGAGTATAAGTATTGTTTTTTCTTCTTTACTATTTTTAACTTATATATCTTTTTTCATATTGGAGTGAATAAAATGAAAATTTCAGGAATTGTTGTAGAATATAATCCCCTACATAATGGTCATGTGTATCATATAAATAAAACAAAAGAATTAACTAATTGTGATGTACTAATTGCAGTAATGAGTGGAAGCTTTAATCAAAGAGGCATCCCCTCTGTAATAGATAAATGGAACAAAACTTTAACTGCTCTTCATAATGGTGTAGATTTAGTTATTGAGCTTCCAGCACTATATAGTTTATCTTCAGCTGAGTTCTTTTCCTTCGGGGCAATTAGCTTATTAAACAGCCTAGGGGTAGTAGATTCAATTTGTTTTGGTAGCGAACATGGGGATGTAACCTTACTAAGTCATATAGCTGAAATTTTAAATACAGAGCCACAGGAATTTAAATCTGTTTTAAAGGCTAAATTAAAAGAAGGGTTAGTTTACCCTAAAGCCAGAACTCATGGTATATCTGCCTATTTAAATAATAATTCAATGGCAAATAACATGAGCCTTAATGACTATAGTAAACTAGAAGATATTTTAAATTCTTCAAATAATATTTTAGGTATAGAATACATAAGAAGCTTAAAGAAATTAAACAGTGACATAGAAACATATACCCTTAAAAGAGAAGGCGCAGCCTATAACAGCGATGAACTAAATTCTATTTTCTCTAGTGCCACCTCTATAAGAAAATTTTTGAAATCAGGAGATTCCATTGAAAGTCTTAGTTCTCACCTTCCTGTGCAGGTTTATGAATTATTAAAAACCTTAGGCCTTTCAAAGTATCCATTTCCCTTTTATGACTCTATGTTTCCATATATAAAACATAGAATCCTTACTAATAATGGAAACTTATTAAAAATTCCTGATGTTTCTGAAGGTTTAGATTTTAAAATTGCTAAAGGTGTTTTAGAAGGGATTTCCTATGAAGCTGCCATTGACTTAATTAAAAGCAAGCGCTATACCTATACTAGAATTAGTAGAGCCCTGTGCCAGTATTTTGTTGGCTTTGATAATTATAATACAGGGGTCTTAAGAACCTTACCGTGTCCCTATGCAAGGGTTTTAGGCTTTAATGATAAGGGGAAGTCCATCTTAAAATCCATAAAGAATAATAGTAGTATTCCTCTCTATACAAAACTCCCAAAAGACCTTAATGACACCATGAAATTAGATATTCAATCTACAAAAGCATATAGTTTAATCAACAATAAAGTAAACTATAATGATGATTATTTAATAAGTCCTTTAATCCTAAAATAAAAAACTAAGCCCTTAACTTAAATGAAGTATAATTAAGTTAAGGGCTTTTTTTATTAATTTATCCCACTATGAAAATCTTTAAGCAGTGAACAAATTCATTTTGTTTAACAAAACTCTTTCTCCCTGTTCATATTTCTATACCAAAATTAAAAACTTCTTTCCTAAAAAGCACTACTAATTTAGATTTTCAAACTTATACTTATCATAACTATCTTGAAACAACAATATATTTAAATATAATCTATGCTTTGCAACTGCCACTTAAAGAAAATCTCAGACTTGAAGTTTTGAAGTGTTGTTAAATTATCACTGTAAGAAAGAAGGCATGCCATGAAGGTAATATTAATCCTGACTTTAATAGTCATATTTTCTCTTATATATTTACTTTTAAAAAATCATGATAAAAATGCTTTGCTCACCTTTATTTGCTCTATAATTGTAGTTTATATAGTGTTAAACCCCAAGCAATGTATTGGATTTACCATAGATGGAGCCAAGCTATTTTTTAATGCAGTGTTTCCTTCACTGTTCCCTTTTTTGGTTATAGTAAACTTAATCATTTCCTTTGGTGGCATTGAGATTTATTCTAGACTCTTAGGAACACTTCTATGTCGCCCTCTAGGACTTCCAAAAGAATGTAGCTTAGTGCTATTAGTAAGTGTGTTTTGTGGTTACCCTTTAGGCGCAAGGTATGCAGCCGAATTATATGAACAGAATCTAATAGACCATCAAACCTTAGAGAGACTTCTAAATATTGCAACCAACGGAAGTCCCTTGTTTATTATTGGGTCTGTAGGCACCGCTATGCTGGGTCATCCATCCTTAGGCTATATTCTAATAATATCAAATATACTTTCTTGTATTATAATGGGTTTATTACTGCCTGGAAGATATAAGTGGAAAAATTACAAAACCACTAATAAGAAAGTATCAACCCAAAGCATAAATTTAGGAATTGCCCTTAAGAATGCTTTAGAAGATGCAGTTAAAACCTGCATATCCATAGGCAGTTTCGTCATAATCTTTTCAGTAATTATAAACATAATAAAGAGCAATGCTTCTTTTAACATTGCTCTAACCTATGTATCAAAATATACAAATTTACCTATTGAGATATTCCAAAGTTTTACTCTTGGAATATTGGAAGTAACCAATGGTTGTAATTTAATTGCTAGTTCAGCTATTTCTTATGATTTGAAGCTTACTATTAGCAGTTTTCTAATTGCTTTTAGCGGTCTTTCAATCACTTCCCAGGTATACTCTCTAGTATACAAACACAAAATTTCTATAAATAAATATATACTTTTAAAAGTAATTCAGGGAATCGTAGCCGCCCTAATAACTCTATTTATATGTAATATGAGTTTTGTTCATATAGCTCAAGATGTATTTTTAGATAGTTATCCAAAAGTATATTCCTTTTCTCCATTCTTACTAGGAATTATTTTCTTAATAACTATGCCAGTAATAGTATACAAGCTAAAATCCTTAATTAGAGTTTCCTAAGTCTTTAATATTTTCTCTTACTGTAGAAGTGGTGTTAGCTATTTGCTTATGAATATTTATAAGCATAGTTTCCATTTCTTTTTTTATGTTTATTAAAGACTGTTCTCCTACTAAATCTATTTCCTTCTGTAAATTGCTTAAGGTACCATCTGCATAGTTCATCACACCATATTTTATTTCCTTAGCATGCATAGTAGCCTCAGTTTTAATTTCCTTTGCTTCCTTCTTAGCTAGCTCAACAATTTCATTGGCTGATGCCTTAGCTGCAGTTAATATATCTGAGTTCTCGTACTCATCCTGAGCTCTTCTTCTAGATCTTTCTATAATTTCTTCAGCTTCTCTCTTAGCCTCATTTAATATTCTTTCTCTTTTATCCACAATGTTTTTAGCTTCTGTAAATTCATCTGGTAAATAACTTCTAATCTCTGATATAGTTTGTAATACCTCTTTTTTATTTATAGAGACCTTCCCCACTAAATTCTTTGATGCCATTTGAATATTTTGTTCAAGAAAATCTAATAACTCTAATACCTCCATGTTATAACTCCCCCTCGAATTGTTTTGCTCTTTGTCTTATTTCACTTTCTAACTCCTTTGGCACTAAACCCTCTAAGCATCCTTTGAACAAAGCTACTTGCTTAATAGCTGTAGAACTTAAATAAGAATACTTAGTGTTAGTCATCATAAACACTGTTTCCTTTTTATGATCAAGTTTTTTATTCATAAGAGCCATCTGAAATTCATAATCAAAGTCTGACATAGATCTTAATCCTTTAACAATAACACCAATGTCTTCCTTATTCATAAAATCCACAAGTAATCCACTAAGACTTTTCACTTTAACATTTTTTAGCTCTTTAACTACCCTCTGAATATGTTCCACTCTTTCATCCATATCAAACCACCCTCTTTTATTAGGATTAATTGATACAGCTACAACAACCTCATCAAATACATGTGATGACCTTTTTATAATATCTAAGTGTCCATTTGTTATTGGATCAAAACTTCCTGGATAAACTGCTCTTGTCATTTTATATCTCCTTATGCTCGTAGAAACACACTGTTGTATTTCCATATTTTCTTTTGTCTATTAGAATAATATTTCCATCACCTTCGTATATTTCTTCTCCTGAATCAATCTTAGTTACAATAAGTCCTTGTCTATTTAATAAGTTATATTTTGTTATAAGTTCAATAGATGGTGGTATCATTTCCTTTGCATAAGGAGGATCTATAAAAATTAAATCGAATACCTTTCCAGCTTTTCCAAATTCCTCAAGATATCTATAACAATCTCCTTTATAGCATTTACATCTATCTTCAAATTTTAAATTAACTACGTTTTGTTTTAAGAATCCAAAGGTAGTATCTCCTTTATCAATTAAGTGGCATTCCTTAGCTCCTCTACTTGCTGCCTCTAAACCTAAACTTCCTGTACCTGCAAATTGATCAAGGACCACCGCATCCATAATTCTGTTTTGAATTATACTGAAGATAGATTCTTTAATTCTATCTAAAGTAGGTCTTGTTCCCATGCCTTCTGGCGATAATATTTTCTTTCCCCTTGCTATTCCGGCTATTATTCTCATTTGGTTTCCTCCTATGCTCTCCTAATTAAAACAAATATATTTTGAGCTTCTCTCTATACTGTTTATTATTTCTTTAACAACTCTTTGTTCTTCCTCTTCTTGATTTGCTAATAAAGCTTTAGCTTCAAGATTAGCTACTTTAAATAATTGAAAATCTGTAGACAGGTCTGCTAATAACAACCCACTTTCACCAGATTGCCTCATTCCAAAGACCTCACCACTGCCTCTTATCCTTAAATCCTCTTCAGCAATGTAAAATCCGTCATTACTACTTTTCATTATTTCCATTCTACGTCTTGTAGTTTCACTTTTAATTTCAGCAACTAGTATACAGTAGGACTTATGGCTCCCTCTTCCAACTCTTCCTCTTAATTGATGTAGCTGAGATAACCCAAACCTTTCTGCATTCTCAATAATCATTACAGTGGCATTTGGTACATTTACACCAACCTCGATCACTGTGGTTGAAATTAATACTTTAATTTCTCCACTCTTAAATCTATCCATAATTTCATTCTTATCTTTATTTGACATTTTACCATGAAGAATGCTTATATTTATATTTCTAAAATACTTCTCTTTTAATTCATCATATAAATTTGTTACTGAAGTTAGTTTTATATCTTCATTTTCTTCTACTAGAGGACAAACCACATAAACTTGTCTTCCTTCCTCAATTTCCTTAAGAGCAAAATTATAAACTCTGTTACTTTCATTTTTATTTACATAGTAAGTATCTATAGGCTTTCTTCCAGGTGGTAGTGTATCCACTATAGACACATCTAAATCACCATAGAGATACAAATACAAAGTTCTTGGTATTGGTGTAGCACTCATAACTAGAACATCTATATTTTCACCCTTGTTACTAAGCTTACTTCTTTGACCTACTCCAAACCTATGCTGCTCATCAGTAACTATCATTCCTAAATTATCAAATACTACATTTTCTTCTATTAAAGCATGAGTACCGATTAGCAAATCAATCTTACCTTGTGCTATTTCTTCTTTAATTATCTCTTTGTTCTTGCCAGTAGTACTTCCAGTAAGTAATTTTACTTTTATTCCAAAGTTCTTATAAATTTTTTCCGCTTCTGCATAATGTTGTTTAGCAAGAATCTCTGTGGGTGCCATCATAGCTACTTGATATCCATTCTTTATTACGTTAAACATGGTTATTAGTGCTATTATAGTTTTCCCACTACCCACATCCCCTTGCACTAATCGGTTCATAGGCACTGGTTTCTTTTGATCTAAAAGCACTTCTCTTACTACCCTTGCTTGAGCCTGCGTTAGCTGAAATGGAAGTTTTTCTTTTAATTCCTTCAATTCATCTGAAATCTTAAAACCTATCCCTTTTACACTACTGTTAATTTCTTTTAAAAGAAGAATCTTCAAAGAGTAGGTAAATAGTTCCTGAAATTTCAACCTTCTCTTGGCTTCATTTAAAATTTTGCTATCCATTGGACTATGTATGCTTTTTATAGCTTCATCTAAAGATATGAACTTATATTTGTCAAGGATACTACGTGGCAAATTTTCGATAATATTAATTTGTACTAATGCCTCTGTGATAATCTTATTTAAAAAATTATTGCTCAAATCATCCCTTAAAGAATATTTCGCCAGTATTTTATTATCATCTAAAGTAATATTTCGCATAATTTTAGGATTACTTAAATGAATTTCCTTATTATGTTTTTCAATTTTTCCACTTAAAATATATTTGCCATTTACTCTAAAGCTATTTTTTGCGTAGGGTTGATTAAACCAAATCCCCTTGAATTTAGTGTTTCCACTTTTAAATAATACAGTTGATAAAACTTTTCCAGTTTTAGTTCTTATATCTTTAAGTATTCCCTCCACTGTTGCTTCTGTTATAATTTTATCCTTGTCATTGAATTCTTCTACATTGTTAGCTATAGAGATAAACTCATAATCCCTTGGAAAATACAACAACAAGTCCAATATTGTGTATATTCCACATTTGTTAAGTTTTTCAGCCATTTTAGGGCCTACTCCTTTTAAATAGCCTACATCATCATAAATATTCACAATATCACTCCAAATTAAATAATAAACAAATTCATTTTGTTTAACAACTTTGGAAGCAGATTTTTACTGCCACCAAATCAACTTATATTAATTAATAATATAAGTTGACGTTGATTTCGTAAATATAGAAAAAAAGCCCGAAGGCTTTTATTCTACAGATGTAATAAAATAATATAGAGGTTGCTTTCCTTCAAAATATTGCACATCCATATGAGGATATTTTTCTTCTAAATCAGCAACTAATTCTTCAACTTTTTCCTCTTCACAATCTTCACCATAGAATATTGTAATAAGTTCGCTTTCTTCAGTTACCATGTTTTCTATAAGTTTTTTACACACTTCATAGATATCTGTGCCTATTTCATTAATTTTACCTTCTAAAATACCTAAAATATTGCCTTCTTTAATAGCTCTTCCATTGTCTTCAGTATCTTTAACTGCATAAGTTACTTCACCTGAAACTACATTAGATAAACTTTCAGTCATTAAATTTTCATTCTCTTCAGTGTCTGTTTCTCCATTAAACATGGTTATAGCTGTAACTCCTTGAGGAATTGTTTTAGTTGGTATAACAACTACCTTCTTGTCCTCGATTAAGTCTACAGCTTGACTAGCTGTCATGATTATATTCTTATTGTTTGGCAATACAAATACCGTATCAGCATTAATTTTATTTATGCTATCAACTATATCTTGAGTACTAGGATTCATAGTTTGACCGCCTTCAATTACTTGATCAACTCCTAAATCCTCAAATATAGCCTTTATTCCTTCACCTCTTGCTACAGTAACAAAGCCATAAGGTTTATTAGGCTCATCAAAGCCTTCACTTGCTGTTTCATCTACGGCTTTTCCTGGTTCCATATCAGTTTCTAGTAAGGATCTATGTTGTTCTCTCATATTATCAATTTTTATTTTTGATAATTCTCCCATCTTAACAGCCATAGATAAAACTTCACCTGGATCATTAGTGTGGATATGAACTTTTACAATGTCTTCTAACCCAACTAAAACTATTGAATCTCCACGCTTTTCTAACTCTACTTTAAATTTAGGAATATTTACACTTTCACTTAAAATTATGAACTCTGTGCAGTATCCAAATTTAATATCAGCAGGATTAATGTTAGCCTCAAGTGCTTGTGGTTGGAAGCCACTATCTTTCACATGTCCTTCTACAAACAATTCAACTTTTAAATCTTTGTCTAAGGATTCTAACATTCCTTGTAAAAGTATTAAAAGTCCCATTCCTCCTGCATCTACAACCTTTGCTTGTTTTAATTGTGGAAGCATCTCAGGAGTTTTATCTAGCATAATCTTACTGTGATTGCATATATCTTGGAACAATGAAGTTATGTCCTCACTATTGCTACTCATTGCAGCTTCTCCCGCCGCTTTTATTATAGTAAGGATTGTACCCTCTGTTGGACGCATTACTGCTTTATAAGCAAAATTAGCCCCTTCTACCATACTAGCCTTTATATCTTCAATGGTAGCTTCTGATTTTCCTTCTAACCCTTTTGCTATTCCTCTGAAAATTTGAGAAAGAATAACCCCTGAGTTACCTCTTGCTCCCATTAAAGCTCCTTTAGCTAGTCTTTTGGAAACTTCTCCTAAAGTTTTATTATCTAACCCCTCAAGGTCCGTTACTGCAGCTTTAAAAGTTAATGACATGTTTGTTCCAGTATCTCCATCCGGTACTGGGAAAACATTTAACGAGTTTACATACTCTTTTTGCTCTTCTAATTTATTAGAGGCATTTCTTACCATGTTGCAAAAATCATGTCCGCTTATTTTTAAGTATTTCAATGTTGTTACCTCCTAAACTCTCACACCTTGAACATTTACTGTAACTTGTGAAACTTTAATGCCTGTAAAGTTTTCAACATTGTATCTAACCTTTTGTATAATGTTATTTGCAATTACAGAGATTTTTGTTCCATATTCTACTATTATATATAATTCAATAGTTATAACTTCGCCTTTAGAAATAATCTTAACACCTTTACCAAGGTTTTCAGCTTTTAATAACTCCCATAATCCATCTTTTGCATTCTTTGAAGCCATACCAACAACACCATAGCATTCCATGGTTGATATTCCAGCTATATTAGCTAAAACTTCTTCAGAATAATGTACATTACCTATTTCAGTGGTTATGCTAGCTTTCATATAAAAATTCCTCCTTAATTAGACCTTAACCTTATTTTATATTAAATTGCCAATTAATTCAACAAAATATGTATATGTAAGGAACCTAAGTTAAAACTAAGAGTATATAGGCATATAACTTAGGACCTTTAACCCTTTTGTGTGAATAGATTGGACTTTCCTTAGTGAAATTTATATTCATACAGGGTTTCCTTAGTAAAAGCTTAATTTATTCAGCTTTTAGAGACTTATGAAAACCAATGTAAGTTACCTAGGTAATTTAAATCTCCAATTTAGTTCCCCACCCATATATATATTAATTATTTTACTTAATACTTGCAAGTATTATAACAATTATGTTAAAATAGTTTATGTTTGATTTAGAACAATATTCTTGGTGACTTTAAGGAGGTGTATTAAATGTCAAGAAGATGTGATATATGTGATAAAGGTGTAGTTGCAGGAGCACAGTTCAGCCACTCACACCGTCAATCAAAAAGAACATTCGCTCCAAACCTAAAAAGAGTTAAAGCGATCGTTAAAGGTTCACCTAAAACTATCCACGTTTGTACAAGATGCTTACGTTCTGGTAAGGTACAACGTGCAGTTTAAGCATAAAAAAATGCAACTTTAAGACGTTGCATTTTTTTATTTTCTCAAATTTTATAAACTTAACTAAAACTAGCAAGGAAACTTCCCTGCTAGTTTTAGTTACCTATGTTGTTTTCTAATAAATAATCTTATTATTTTGGATAAGAATTTAGGCAGTTTAATAACTTTTATTGTCATCTAATTCCTCCTCACACATTTGTATTTATGTTAAAATAAAAATAAGTTAATTTAATTACCCTCCATTATCTTCCATCCAACTATAATAATTACACCACCCATTGCCATTATCCATCCCCAAAATGGAATAAGCATAGATAACACAACTCCAGCACCAACTGCTATTGCTGCTGCTCCAATCTTTTTTTTGGTTCTCCTCCCACAAAATCTTGACATCTCTTATTCCCCCACGAATACTTTTATTACCAATATATGATAAACCTTCATTTTTGCTACAAGTAGTAAGTTATTGTTATAAACTTTATTTTTTAGATTTCTTTAAGACACTAATGATTATTTATTTAGCTTTAAAAATACCATAACCTTCTTTCTAGAGTACTTTTTTCGCAAAAGATAAAGTGTAGCACATTGGCTACACTTTATCTTTTGCTATAATTATCATAAGTATTCCACTACTAAATTCTATCTCTACTTCCTTATTCTTAAACTTATTAGATAAGGTTAAGTTATTACTTATACTTAAATCAAAGTTTTCTAGTGGATATTTCGCTCCTTTTATAGTGAGTCCCTTAACATTTTCAAAGTAACTAAGAAGTGAAAATCCTTCCCCTTCTATCCCTTCTAACGTAAGAGACTTATCTGTTAGATATATCACGTTATACTGATCTATAATATAAGCTTTTATACCCATTTTTAGTGCTCTGTATAGTACATAGATATTTCCTAGAAAATGATCTAATCTCTTTCCTGTACACCCAAGAAAAATCACTTCTGAAGCACCTATCTCCTTAGCTTTATCTAAAGCCAAATCACTATCCGTGTAATCCTTATCTACTGGAAAATTTATAATTGGACAGGAAGTTTTCATTTCCTCTAATATGTGGGGGGCTATAGAATCAAAATCTCCTAATAAATAATCAGGATTAATGCCATAATTGTACAGCACATTTGCTCCACCATCAGCCGCAATAATAATAGAATTTTCATCTAAGTATCTATGTATTAATTCCTCACTTGGAGCATCTCCTCCACCTATTATGATAGCCTTCATGCTAAACCCCTTCTTTTAAAGCCTTTATATTTTCTTTAATATTGTTATTCTTAAACACTGCTGAGCCAGCTACTATAACATTTGCACCACTGTTTACCACTGTGCCTATATTGGTGCTATCAATACCACCATCTACTTCTATAAGTAAGTTCTTATTATATTTTTCTGCTAACTCTTTAACTTCTTTAATTTTATCTCCACAATATGTTATGTATTTTTGTCCTCCAAATCCAGGATTCACAGACATTATTAAAACCATGTCTAAGTTAGGAATTAAATGTTTAATAGAATTAACTGGTGTTGCAGGATTTAATGAAACCCCCGCCTTTACTCCAAAGCTCTTGATATAACTTACAGTTCTATCTAAATGTCTATCAGCCTCGTAATGCACAGTTATAATGTCTGCTCCTGCATCTACAAAATCCTTAATATATCTTGAAGGTTCTTCAATCATTAAATGTACATCAAAGGTAAGTTTTGTTAAGCTTCTAATTGATTTTATTATAGGCACTCCAAAAGATATATTAGGCACAAACATTCCATCCATAACATCTATATGAATCATATCTGCACCATACTTCTCTAGGCTTACAATATCTTCTCCAAGTTTCGAAAAATTTGCTGATAATATTGACGGTGAAATTTTTATCATTTCCAGTTCCCCCTACTTATTGCTTCTTCTAATGTTTTTACATAAAATTTATATCTATTTTCATTTATTTCTCCTAGTTCCAAAGCAGCTTTTACAGCACAACCTGGTTCCTTATGGTGAAAACAATTATTAAACTTACATTGGTCCCTATACTGTTTAAACTCCGGAAAACAGTGCTGTAAATCTTCCTTATCAATGAAGTCTAGCTCTAAGGAAGAAAATCCTGGAGTATCCACCAGGAAACCCTCTTCCACTTGGATTAACTCACTATGTCTTGTGGTATGCTTACCTCTTTTAGCTTTTTCACTAATTTCTCCAGTTTTCATCTTTTCTCTTCCCATGAAGCTGTTTAAAAGAGTAGATTTGCCAACTCCAGATGGTCCACAGAACACACTTATGTTGTCCTTTATCTTTTCCTTTAATCCTTGGACACCAATACCATGTTTTGCTTCTAAGTATAAAACCTCATAGCCTACATTTTTTAATACTTCTCCTATTTCTTTGTGCTCTTCTGCTGCTAAATCCATTTTATTAAAGCATACCACTGCCTTTAAATCATTATATTCACAAAGCACCAAAAACTTATATAATAGCTCTAAGTTTAAATCCGGCTCTTTAAAGGCAAACACAACAAAAGCTTGAGTAACATTGGCCACTACAGGTCTAATTAGCTCAGTGTGTCTTGGTAGAATTTCATTTATAACTCCTGTTTTATCTTTTTCAACTTCTATTACCACATAATCGCCAATCATAGGGGTAAGTCCACTGTGTCTGAACTTACCTCTAGCTTTACATTCATATATTTCTTTATCTACATCTACGTAATATAGTCCACCAATTCCTTTAACAATTACGCCTTCCATGTTACCTCCAATTATTTTTCTTAATCCTTTATTTTTTAATCATCCTTATTATCATCTTTTCTAGCAGCTGTAGTTAATGTTATTGTAGTTCCCTTCTCTACCTTGCTATTTGGAGCCTTATCTTGTTTTTCAATTACATTTTTAGTGTCTCCGTTAACTTGTAAATTTAATCCCAGTTCTTTTGCTATATCCTGTGCATCCTTCACTGATTTACCAATAAAATTTGGTACAGTAATCTTACCTGCATCTGGATCTTGGTACTTGTAGTAATTTACCGAGATAGTCTCTTGTTCCTTAACCATTGTATTTGGCGCAATACTTTGATTAAATATTTTTCCGTCCTTAGACTTATCATCTGTCAATACCGCAGTAGCTTCTCCTAGTTTTAAATTTGAAACAGCTAGAACATTCTTAGCTTCATCTAGTGTCATATTTGATAAATCTTTAACCTTTTGGTATTTAATTTTAGAGCCCTTACTTATAACTAAATTTACTATATCGCCCTTTTTAAGCTTTGCCTTAGGACCTGGATCACTGCTAATTACTAGACCTTGAGCAACTTCCTCAGAATTTTCCTCAGTTATCTTGCCTACCTTAAAGCCTAAGTTAACAATGTAGTCTTGTGCCACACTCTTGTCTAATAACTTAAGGTCAGGAAGTTCCTCTTCCTCTGGTCCAACGCTTACCCTAACTCTAACTTCGCTTTCCTTTTTCACTACAGTGCCTTCATTTGGAAAAACCTGTAGTATTGTTCCTTTAGGTTTATCACTCTTTTCTTCACTTAAAACTACAAATTTTAAACCTAAATCCTCTACAATCTTTTGGCCCTGTTCTTTAGGTTGACCTGTTATTGTTGGAACTTTTATTTCATTCTTAGCTCCACCACCTGAGCTTAAGGAAATGAAAAACTTACCTGCAAATAGTCCTAATACTATTGCAAGAATTACAGCTACTGAAGCAATAATCCATTTCTTATTCTTATTATTCACCTTAGGACTTCTTTTTTTACCTCTTTCATCCTCATTATCCTCTTCATATTCATCCGCTTCATAAGAATCTACAGTAGCTTTAACATCAATAGGATCCATAACCCTAGTAAATTCATTTTCATTTTTTGAGTTTATTATTGTGTAAGCTTGATTGCTTTGTATTTTCTTTAAATCATTTAATATATCTGTTACAGTTTGATATCGTCTAGCAGTCTCCTTCTCAGTAGCCTTTAAAATTAAGTTATTTAAACTCTCGGGAATACTTCCAATAAGTAGTCTTGGCGATATCACTGGCTCTTGAATGTGTTTTAAAGCTACTGAAACAGCACTCTCTCCATCAAAAGGAACCTTTCCTGTTATCATCTCATATAGTACTATACCTAAAGAATAAATATCCGTTCTATAGTCTACTATCTTTCCTTTTGCTTGCTCAGGAGAGAAATAATGTGCAGACCCTATGACCTTACTGGTATGAGTTATGGTATCTGAAGAAGCAGCCTTTGCTATACCAAAATCAGTTACCTTTACTGTGCCATCTTCCGTTACTAAAATATTATGAGGTTTTATATCTCTATGAATAATATTATTTTTGTGTGCACATTCTAAGGCCTTTGCAATCTGAATTCCAATACTTAAAGTATCATCTACACTAAGTCTTCCTCTTTCTTGAATTACTTCCTTTAAAGTTTTTCCATTAACAAGTTCCATAACAATATAGTTAATATTATTATCACTACCTACATCATAAATATTTACTATGTTATTTGCTGAAAAGCTTGCAGCAGCTGCTGCTTCTTTTCTAAACTTATTCATGAATTCTAAGTTATTAGAATACTCTTCTTTAAGAATCTTTACAGCTACATATCTATTTAACAGAAGGCACTTAGCTTTATAAACTACAGCCATTCCACCTTCCCCTATCTTCTGGAGCAGTTGGTATCTACTACCTAATATGGTTCCAATCATGTGTACACTCTCCTTTAAAAATGATAACAGAAATATTATCTTTTCCGCCTTTTTCTTTACTACGCTCTATTAATCTTATGCTGCTATTACTGATATCATTATTTATAATACTTAGGATTTCTTCCTCAGTTACTTCATTAGTTAATCCATCTGAACATAACATTACTGTACTTATGTTTTGTAAATCTAAAGGATAATAATCTCCCTTAATAGAGATTTTTGTTCCTACAGCCCTAGTAATAACATTTTTGTTTGGATGGTTTATTGCTTCTTCAGCTGTAATGGTGCCATTATCTAAAAGTTCTTGTACTAAAGAGTGGTCCTTAGTAACTTTTATTAATTCCCCTTTTGAAACCACATAACAACGACTATCCCCTACATTAGCTACAATGAGCTTATTTCCCTTCACATAAGCTACTGTAAGAGTAGTTCCCATACCACTGCAATTTTCATTTAGTACTGCATATTTATAAACATTTTTATTTGCCTCATCTATTGCACCTTCTAATGCTTGCTCCATGTCATAGTCATTACAATGAGTTTTAATGTATTCTAATACACTATCCACTGCAATTTTACTTGCCACCTCACCAGCATTATGGCCTCCCATGCCATCAGCAATTACAAATATACTATACTCACTATGTTCATAAAATCCTACGGTATCTTCATTGAGGGTCCTTTTATTCCCTAAATCAGTTTCTATACCTATTAATCTCCCCATATAGTTATGACTCCTTCTTTTTTAAATAACTTCTTCTAAGTTGTCCACATGCAGCATTTATATCAAGTCCCATTTCTCTTCTTATGGTTGTTTCAATACCGTTTTTTGCTAAAACATCCTTGAACTTGTTAATTGCCTCCATATTGGACTTTTTAAGTGTACTTTCACTTATTTCATTAATAGGAATTAAATTAACATGACAAAGCATCCCCTTTAAAATTTTTGAAAGTTCCTCAGCATTGTCCTTTGTATCATTAAACCCCTTAACTAACGCATACTCAAAAGTAATTCTTCGATTCGTTTTGCCTATGTAATACTTACAAGCTTCTAAGAGTTCCTCTATTGTATAGGCATTTGCAATAGGCATTGTTTGCTTTCTAATTTCATCACTTGGTGCATGGAGCGAAATTGCTAAGGTAATTTGCAAGTCCAAATCAGCAAGTGTTTTTATCTTTGGTACTATTCCACAGGTTGAAAGAGTAATATGCCTTTGACCAATATTTAATCCATACTCAGCATTTACATTATATATAAATTTTAACACATTTTCAAAATTATCTAAAGGTTCTCCACTGCCCATAAGTACAACATTAGAAATTCTTTCCTTTAGTTCACTTTGAGCTCTTATTATCTGGCCCAATATTTCACCACTAGTTAAATTTCTCACTACTCCCCCAATAGTTGAAGCACAAAACTTACATCCCATTTTGCAACCTATTTGAGTAGAAACACAAATAGAGTTACCATGTTTATATTTCATAACTACAGACTCAATAACATTTCCATCTCTTAAAAGAAATAAATGTTTTTTCGTGTCTTCTCTTTTAGAACTGTAGGTTTCTATAATCTCTGGGATGCCTACGTAAAAACTCTCCTCTAATTTTTCAAGAGTAGCTTTAGGAATATTAGTCATTTCACTAAAACACCAGACTTCTTTGTATATCCAATCCATTACTTGCTTTGCTCTAAAATCCTTTTCCTTATTATCTTTCATCCATTGTTTCAACTCTTGCAAATCTAAATCTAAAATATTTTTCATCTTCTCACCTACTTATTTCTACGAATTTTAGCTATAAAAAATCCATCCATATACGAATTAGGGAGTATGGTTGCAAAACCTTCTTCATGGTAAATAATATTATCTGATTTTCCAAAATAAACCTTTTCCACAGTAAACTCTGGATTCTTACTTATAAACCACTTTATATTTTCTTCATTTTCTTCTTTATTCAAAGTACAAGTAGAATATAAAATCACTCCTTGTTCCTTAACATACTTAGCTGCATTAGTCATTATCTTCCTTTGGATTTTTACAATTTCCTGTAACTCCTTGGCATTTTTATTATACTTAATTTCTGGCTTTTTTCTTATAATTCCAAGACCGGAACAAGGTACATCAATAAGGACACTATCAGCTTTTTCACTAAGGCTTTCTTCATACTTTGTAGCATCTAATATAGATAAACTAATATTGCTTAGCCCAAGTCTTTCAGTATTCTCCTCTATCAATCTAAGTTTATGTTCGTATATGTCAAAAGCTAATACCTTCCCTGTATTATTCATTAGTTCTCCAATATGGGTAGTTTTTCCTCCAGGAGCACTACACAAATCTAAAATGGTATTATTTTCCCCTACATCCATGGTTGGAGCTACCAGCATAGCACTTTCATCCTGTACAGTAATATATCCATCTTTAAATAGAGGATTTTCTTCAATATTTCTTCCTCTAATTATCTTTATTGCTTCAGGGCAAACATACCCTTCCTCTATCTGATAACCATGTTCTTCTAACTTACTAAATACTTCCTCATAATCTCCCTTAGTAGAGTTTACTCTTACAGTAATATCTGGTCTTTGGTTTAGTCCTGATAAAATCTTCTCGCAAACTTCTATTCCATACTGCTCATTGAATAACTTTACCATCCATTGAGGAAAGGAATATTTAAAAGCTAATTCTTCAAAAATATTCCCCTCCTTCCAATAGACTTCCTCTTCTTTATTTCTTAAATAATTTCTTAGCACTCCATTAGCTACCTTAGAAGCCCCTAAAGATACATACTTTTTTACTAAGTTTACTGCTTCGTTAACAGCAGCAAATTCTGGTACCTTATCTAAATACCTAATTTGATAGATAGTTATTCTTAAAACATTTAGTAAAAATCTATCTGTTTTATCAAAGTTATTCTTTAAAAATCCTTTTAAAATCTTGTCTATGGTATATTTATATTTTATTGTGCCATAAACTATTTCCGTTACTAAGCCTTTATCCTTTTGCTCTAAACTGCTACTATTAAGCATATTTCCAAGTACAATACTTGAATATGCTTTATTATAAAATACTTCATTTAATACATCTACAGCTATTTTTCTAGCATTATCCATTATCTTCCCTCAACTTATCTTTCTCTGTCACTTAGTGCAATTAACCTTAGTAATTGTGCAATAGCAGTAAGTGCTGCTGCCACATAGGTAAATCCCGCCGCTCTTAACACCTTTTTTGTTCCAGTTAATTCATCCTCATGAAGTATATTTCTATCTTTTAATATTGTTACAGCCCTATTTGAGGCATTAAATTCCACTGGTAATGTGACTATTTGAAATAAAACCACTGCAGTAAAAAGTAAAATCCCTAAATTAACTAAAGCTGGCATGGATAAAATAAACCCTAGAATAAAAAGCATCCAAGATGCACTAGATCCAAGATTTGCAATAGGAACCATAGCCATTCTAATTTTGATAGGTACATACCCATCCCTGTGCTGAATTGCATGACCCACTTCATGAGCTGCAACCCCAATAGATGCAATAGAAGCCCCATAAAATACGTCCTGGGATAACCTTACTACATTTTCTTTTGGGTCGAAGTGGTCTGTTAATTTCCCTCCAATAGGAACTACTGGTACATGAAATAATCCATAGCCATCTAATATCATTCTTGCCACTTGGCTTCCTGTGTAACCATTTCTACTATAAACCTTTGAATATCTTGAATAACTAGCTTGTATGTTAAATTGAGCCCAGGTAGCAATTATTAGCGCTGGTAATAAGATCAGCATAGTTGAATCAAAATAAAACATATTAATCTCTCCTTAAACTTTATTTGTGTAATACTTCTTTTTCCTCTATACTGTTTCCTTTAATATACTCTGATACTTTAAGGGGTTTTTTATTTGGAAACTGTACTTCTGTAATAAGCAAAACCTTATCCTTAGTTGAAACTCTTATTCCCTCACCATTCACCTTTAGAATTGTTCCTGGTAATTCTTTTGATTCCTCATGTAATACTTTAGTGCTTATTAACTTCATAGACTTATCCTTATAGAAAGTATAGGCCATAGGGAAGGGGTTTAACCCTCTCACAAAGTTATGAATTTCTTCTGCACTTCTTTGCCAATTAATATTTGCCATTTCTTTATTTAGCATACTTGCATAGGACGTTATAGTATCTCCTTGTTTTATTGGCACTATTTCATTGTTGTATACACCATTAATTGTATCTATTAATAATTTTGCACCATCTTCCATTAGTAAATCATGAAGTTCTCCAGCCGTCATGCTTTCTGTAATATCAAATTCGCTTTTTAAAAGCATATCTCCAGTGTCAAGGCCTACATCCATAAGCATAGTAGTATTTCCACTGGTCTTTTCACCTTCCATCACCGCAAAATTTATTGGTGCTGCGCCTCTATACTTTGGAAGAAGCGATGCATGTAAGTTAATACACCCATACTTAGGTATATCTAAAACTTCTTTAGAAAGAATTTGTCCAAAGGCAACTACAATTATAAAGTCTAACTCCATAGCTTTAAGCTTATCTATTAGTTCTTTATCCTTTTTTAATTTTTCTGGTTGATACACTGGAATATCATATTTTAGTGCTGCCTCTTTAACAGAAGACATGGCCAAAGCCTTTCCTCTTCCTTTTGGCCTATCTGGTTGAGTTAATACTGCTTTAACTCCAAATTCTTTCACAATAGCTTCAAAGGAGGGTACTGCAAATTCTGGTGTTCCCATAAAAACTATATTCATTTATTTACTTCCTTTCTTTAATGATTTATTAACAAACCAATTATTATACTGAAGGATTTTATATAGTTATGTATAATTGCAGCTATAAGAGTTATTAACCCAAATATTATGCTGAAGCCGCAAAAACACTATATCTTCCTATCTTCTTATCTTCCTATCTTCTTCTATTTTTATACTCTTGTATTCTTATATTCTCGTATTTAGCATTGGTTACTTTTTTACCTTGTCCGTGTAAAGTATCCCATCTAAATGGTCTATTTCATGACAAAATGCCCTTGCTAGAAAATCTTCTCCTTCAAGTTCTATCTGTTGTCCATTCTCATTTAATCCTTTAACCTTAACATATTCAGGACGTATTACCTTTCCCTGCTCACCAGGAATACTTAAGCATCCTTCTAAAGCTTCTATTGAGCCTCTTTGCTTTATTATCTCTGGATTAATTAATACTATAGGTCCCTGTCCTACATCTATAACCACAATCCTCTTAAGGATTCCTACTTGTGGAGCTGCAAGTCCTACACCATTTGCATCATACATAGTTTCTAACATATCTTTAATTAAAACCTTAGTTCTATCATCAATATTTTTAACTACCTTACTTTTTTTTCTTAATACTTCCTCTTCTTTAGTTCTAATTTTTCTTAGTGCCATTGTTATATATTCCTCCTGCCTATCTACAATAAATTATTGGGGTTAACATCTAAACCCACCTTAATATAATTATGAACTGAGTTTAACTCATTGTAGGTAATGTCCTTTATCTCCTCAGCTAATTCTGTGGTAAAGTCTCCCTTAATAAGTATCTGCCATCTATAGGCACTCTTAATTTTAGAAACCCCACAGGGACATGGTCCTAATACTTCAATTTTATCATTATTATCTAGTTTTATGTGTAGTTTGTCACCTAAATCTTGTATACTTTTTATTAATAATTTTTCATCCTCACTACTTAGGTTTATAGCTAATATTTTAGCAAAAGGTGGATAATTCATAGCTCTCCTAATTTCTACTTCTTCCTTATAAAAACTTATGTAGTCATTTTCCACAGCATATTTTATACTAAAACTTTCTGGTGTATAAGTTTGAACCACCACTCTTCCAGGTTTCTTTCCTCTTCCTGCTCTTCCAGAAACCTGAGTTATTAACTGAAAAGTTCTTTCATTGGCTCTATAATCTGGAAGATTTAAAGATAAATCTGCTGCTATAACTCCCACTAAGGTTACATTAGGAAAATCTAACCCCTTAGCCACCATTTGTGTTCCAATCAAAACATTATGTTCCTCATTCCTAAAGCTATTATAGATTTTTTCATAGGAATTTTTCCCTCTAGTAGTATCAAAATCCATCCTAAGAGTTCTTGCCTCTGGAAATACCTTTTTTACTTGGTCCTCTAATTGCTCTGTACCAATACCAAAGTATTTTACATATTTACTTTTACATCTTGGACAGGTGTTTACTATCTGCCTCTTAGCTCCACAATAGTGGCAAGTCAAATTTGAAGAATAATTATGATATGTTAATGCTATATCACAATTGCTGCACTTAAATACATAACCACACTTTCTACAGGAAACAAAGGTTGAAAACCCTCTTCTATTTAAAAATAATATTGCTTGTTCCTTGTTAGCTAATGTATGTTTTAATCCTGAAAAAAGACTTGCACTAAAAATAGATTTATTATCATTCATAAGCTCTTCTCTCATATCAACTATTTTTACTTGTGGCAACACTGCACCATCAGCTCTTTCACTTAAAGTTATAAGAGTGTATTCTCCTGTGGTTGCCTTATAATAGCTTTCAATGGCTGGCGTAGCAGAGCCTAATACAACTTTGCAGCCCTCTATGTCACTTTTAAGTTCAGCTATATCTCTAGCATTATACTTTGGATCACTATCCGATTTATAACTACCCTCATGTTCCTCATCAATGACAATAAGCCCTAAATTTGAAAAAGGTAAAAAAATCGCTGATCTAGCTCCAATGGCCACCTTAACCTTGCCCATCTTTACCCTCATCCACTCATCAAATCTTTCACCATCACTAAGCTTACTGTGGAATATTGCTACATTCTTTCCAAAACGACCTTTAAATCTCTCTACCATTTGTGGAGTAAGAGAAATCTCTGGAATTAAAATAATTGAGTCTTTTCCATCTTCCATTGCTTTTTTTACTAAGTTCATATAAATTTCTGTTTTTCCACTACCTGTTACCCCATGAATTAGAAACTTTTTCCCTTTAGAATTCATAATAGTGTTGACAGCTTGTTGCTGCAAGGAATTTAAGGTTCTTTCCTCATAATTATTATATTGTTTATCGTTATATCTATTTATAACAGCTTCTTCTAATACTAGGAAGCCATGTTTAATTAAAGTGTTTATCGATGATACAGAAAAACCAAACTCATTTGAAAGTTGTTGTTTACTGTAGTTTCCATTGTTTTCTTTTATAAACTCTAATATTTTCTTGTAGCTTTCTTTTTCATACTTTGCTGTTATAGGTTCCCCTAAAACAACCACATTTTTAGTTTTGAACTTCATCCCTTTAGTAATTCCACTTGGAATAAATACCTTAATACATTCTAAATAAGTACATAGATATTTACCCCTCATAATTCCAATAAGGGAAATATCCTTCTCCCTTATAACCTGAAAATCATCACTTATTTCAATTATAGCCTTTAATTTACTAAGGCTTTTAGCATCCAGTTCTACATATTCATATAACTGAACAATAAAACCGTCAATATTTTTATTTCCCATCCCAAAGGGTACCTTAACCCTTTGGCCAAGATCAATTTTATTTTTTAACCCCTCAGGAATTTTGTATGTAAATATCTTATCAACCTTTACAGAATCATTATTTACAATCACTCCAGCATAGTTATACATAGGTTTATCTCCCTTCACAAGAGTGTATTTATTTTTTCCAATAACTACATTTTCTATTATATAACCTATAGTTATTTTTTAGATTCTTTAAATAAGAGTAAGAAAAAAAGCGACATTGTCGCTTTTGACTAATCATTGTTATGTTTTAATACTAGGTCAAAAATTTTCTGTCCTACTAATCTCTTAGACATAGAATCTAACGATGTAATTTCACCTTTATTACTAATTATCGTTACCTTGTTACTGTCACTAGCAAATCCAGCATCCTTACTAGTAATATCATTAGCTACTATATAATCTAAGTTTTTTTTGCTTAGCTTTCCTTTTGCATTTTGTAAAACTTCATTACTTTCTGCTGCAAAACCGATTAGCACTTGATTTTTCTTCCTATCTCCAAGGGTTTTTAGTATATCACTATCCCTTGTAAATTCTAAAACTAAATCTCCTGAACCTTTTTTAATCTTTTCTTCAGAATAATTCTTTGCTTTATAATCAGCTACAGCTGCAGATTTTATAACTATATCGCAACTATCATATTCTTGTAAAACCGCATTCAACATTTCCTCATTGGTATTTACAGGTACAACCTTAACACCAAATGGAGGCTTTAAGCTTGAAGGACCCGTTACTAAAACTACCTCAGCACCTCTGTCTCTTGCTTCTTCTGCAATGGCATATCCCATTTTACCAGTAGATCTATTTGTTATAAATCTTACTGGATCAATAGCAGAAATTGTTGGTCCTGCTGTTACTAATACTTTTAATCCCTTTAAATCCTTAGGTTCATACAATGCAGAAATTACTCTTTCAGCAATTAATTCTGTATCTGCAAGCTTTCCATCTCCTACATCTCCGCAGGCTAATCTTCCACTAGCAGGTTCAATAAAATCATAACCATAAGCTTTAAGCTTTCTCATATTTTCTTGAACTATAGGATTGTTATACATGTTTGTATTCATAGCTGGTGCAAACATCACAGGAGCTTTAGTAGCCATAATAGTAGTTGATAGCATATCATCAGCTATACCATTTGCTACTTTCCCCATAATATTAGCTGTTGCTGGTGCAATAAGCATTAAATCAGCTTTTTTAGCTAAGGATATATGCTGTATTTCCCATGCTCTAGGTTCTTCAAACATGTTGTGTATAACCATATTTTGACTTAGGGATTGAAAGCTAAGAGGTGTAACAAATTCTGTAGCAGCTTTTGTCATTATTACATGAACATTTATATTTGCTTTTCTTAATCTACTGATTACGTCTAAAGCCTTATAAACTGCTACCCCACCGCTCACTCCAATAACAACAGTTTTTTGCTGCTCCATTTTACTTTATGCCTTCTTTCGTAGTCTCTGCTTCAATTGCTCCCTCATAAATTTCATTAATAGCAATAGTCAAAGGCTTATTAGACTTAACAGTAATAAATGGTTTTTCACCTTCAATTATTTGTCTTGCTCTTTTTGAAGTGGCAACAACAAGAGAATATCTATTATCAACTTTCTCTAATAGATCTACTATAGATGGATTAATCATTGAATTGCTCATCACTAAAACCTCCCTAATAATTCATCTTTAATTTTAAAAACTCTACATTTTTCTGCAGTAATAATACTTTCAATTTTCTTCACTGCCTCTTCAACCTCATCATTAACTACAGCATAGTCATACTTTGATGCAAAACTTATTTCATCATAGGCAGCTTCTAATCTAGTTTTTAACGATTCTGGAGTTTCACTTCCCCTATTTGTAATCCTGCTTTTTAATTCTTCCATTGATGGTGGCAAAATAAATATAAATATTCCTTCTGGATAAGCAGACTTAATTTTTAACGCACCCTGAATATCAATTTCAAGAATTACATCTCTTCCTTGCTCTAGCACCTCAAAAACCTTTGATTTAGGAGTTCCATAAAAATTTCCATAGACTTCTGCATACTCTAAAAAGTCGTTGCTGTCTATTTTTTGTAAAAATTCCTCTCTATTGACAAAGAAGTAGTTTATACCTTCTACTTCTCCCACTCTAGGAGATCGGGTTGTAGCAGAAACAGATATCCAAATATCATTTTGTTGTAGCAAAGCCTTACAAACTGTACCTTTACCAGCACCAGACGGACCAGATATTACTAGTAATTGTCCCTTAGCTGACATTTTAATCTTCAACCTCTTCTACATGCTGTTCTTCATCCTTAGAAGAAAGTCTATGAGCTACAGTCTCTGGCTGTACTGCAGATAAGATTACATGGTCACTATCTGTAATAACTACTGCTCTTGTTCTTCTTCCGTAAGTGGCATCAATAAGCATTCCCCTATCTCTTGCCTCTTGAATTATTCTTTTTATTGGTGCTGATTCTGGGCTTACTATAGCTACTATTCTATTTGCTGAAACAATGTTTCCAAATCCTATGTTTATAAGCTTTATACTCATTAGTCGCCTCCTGTTATTCTATGTTCTGAACTTGTTCTCTAATTTTTTCAATCTCACTTTTTATATCCAAGGCTAAATTTGTTAGCTCCAAATCATTTACTTTAGATGCTATTGTATTAGTCTCTCTATTCATTTCCTGTACAATAAAATCTAATTTTCTCCCTATGGGCTCGCTCAAAGTTAAAGTTTGTTGCATTTGATGAATATGGCTCTTTAGTCTTACAATTTCTTCATCTACTCCTGTTTTATCTGCCTGAAGAACAACTTCCATAGCAATTCTATTTTCATCAAACTGTGACTCTTCAATAAGTTCCTTAACCTTCTTTGTAAGCTTTTCTCTGTATTCTTTTGATACCTCTGGAACTCTATCACTTATTCTTTCAACAAATTGTAAAATCAATTCACATTTATCATTAATATCCTTAAAAAGCTTTTGACCTTCTTCTTCTCTCATTCTGATTAAGTTATCTACTGCTTCATTTATTGGATTTAATAAAATGTTCCAAACTGCATCTACATCTTCTTCTCTTTGCTTTAATGTAACTACCTCTGGAAATCTAGCTAAATTTGTTACTGAAATGTCATCCCTTAACTCATACTTACCCGCAATAGTCTTTAAACACTTCATATAGCTATCCATTAAATTCTCATTTAATACTGCTTCAATGTCGTCTCTATTAAAAGTATTTTGAGTTATAAACACATCGACTTTTCCTCTTTTTACTTTTTCATTAAGAATCTTTCTAATATTATCTTCTAATGAAATTAAGGCTCTTGGCATTCTCACATTAAATTCAAAGTATCTATGATTAACAGATTTCATCTCAACAACATAGTTTGAATCCTTTTGTTCACTAGTACCTCTGCCAAACCCCGTCATGCTTTTTATCATAACAACGCTTCCTTCCGAACATTTCCTAAATTCAAAGTCTATTATACATAAATTATATCCTTAATTTCAAGTTAAAAATACAAGAATATAAAAGAAAAATGAAAGATTTATAAGAAAACTTAAGAAATCTACTGATAATTAAGATTTTAAAAGTTTTTATTTGTATGTTTTAAAAACTTAAGGCTATATTACTAAATCATTTTTAGTAATATAGCCTTAATTAATATTAATCCTTATTAAGCTTTTAGTCTATAGTTTTTCCAATATTAATTATCATATCTTGGTAAGGATGCTAATCCTTCTTCTATTATCTGCCAAGAACAGGTTAATGCAATTCTAAAGTAATCATACCCTAAAGTTCCAAAGCAAGATCCTGGTGTTACTACCAAGCCATACCTATCCAAAATTTCCGAACAAAACTCATGAGTTGTATATCCTTTTGGAGTTTTACACCAAATATAAAAAGTGCTTTCAGTAGTGAAAAATTGAATATTTTTTTCTTTAAGTACCTTTTCAGCTACTGTCCTTCTTTTAAAGTATATTTTTCTTATTTCATCACCATAAGTCTTATCTAGGTTTAATGCTGTAACAGCCGCTTTTTGTATGGGAATAAATTGACCTGAGTCTAGATTGCTCTTAACCTTAACAAGAGCACTTATAACCTCTTTATTCCCAACTGCATAACCTATTCTAAATCCTGTCATATTATATAGTTTAGAAAGGGTTCCAAATTCAACTGAGTGCTTATTCTTATCAAATTGCAATATACTAAGTGGACTTTCTTCTGGGCTTATTATTTCGCTATAAGCAGCATCATTGCATAGGACTATATTACTTTCCTCACAAAACTTAACTACTTCACTAAAAAACTCCCCACTTCCTTTAGCACCCGTAGGGTTATTTGGATAGTTAATGAACATTAACTTTGCTTTTGTACAAACTTCCTTAGGAATTTCAGTAAAATCCACCAAATAATTATTGCTCTCTTTTATAGGTACAGTGTAAGGTATACAGCCCCAAAGTTTTGAAGCTGATGAATAAACTGGATAACCTGGTTCTGGAACTATAACTGCATCTTTAATATCACAAACTGCTGGAATTACATTGCTAATACCTTCTTTTGAGCCGATTAAAATAGCTACCTCTTCTAATTCTAAGTGAACTCCAAATCTGTTTTTATAGTAATCTATAACTTGATTTTTCAGAAAATTAATTCCATCATAAGGAGGATATTTATTAAACCCCACCTCATCGAACCCTTGAATTAAAGCATTAAGAATGGAAGGCTCTACTGCTAAATCTGGATCACCTATGCTTAAATCAATAATTTTCTTGCCTTCTTTTCTTCTTTTTTCTTTTATGCCGTCAATAGTTTTAAAATGATATACACCTATAGAATCTAATCTGTTGTTTATTTTCATATCATCACCCTGAATAAATGTTATAAAATATGTTATTCAGAGTGTGCTAAAATTGTTACAGCTTACTACTAGGTTCTAAATCAAGTTCCTACCTTTAATAATGACCATTTTCAAAAGTTTCTCTTATTTCTCTTAAGTCATTAGTTTTTCCAAGAGCTAACATCAACTTTATTCTAGCCTTTTGACCTGGAAGGCTTTCACCAAAAATAGCGCCAGCATTTCTCAATCCTTTTCCTCCACCTGGATATCCATAGCTATCTAAAACCCTTCCCTTATAGCATCTTGAAACTATTACCACAGCAACTTGTTTTTCTATTGCTCTTTCTACAGCTTCAGCCATTTTAGGTGGAATGTTTCCTCTTCCCATAGCTTCAATAATTAATCCTTTTGCCCCTTCTTGTACGCAGAAATCTATTAGCTTACCATCCATACCAGCACAAGCTTTTATTAATTCTACATTAGTCTCTACTTTATTTGTGTCAATATGACTTTTATTTAAACTATCTCTATAGAAAATAGCTTGGTTGTTATCTACAATTCCAATTGGTCCAAATTCAGGGCTTTGAAAAGTATTTAAGTGCATTGAATGCGTTTTTGTAACTTCACTAGCACAATTCAGCTCATCATTTAAACAAACTAAAACCCCTCTATTTCTTGCATCTTTTGAAGTAGCAGTACAAATAGCCGCTGCTAAATTAGCTGGACCATCATATCCTAGCTCCGAGCTATTTCTCATTGAACCTGTAACCACCACTGGTTTTTCACTTTTTATAGTTAAATCTAAAAGATAAGCTGTTTCTTCTAAACTATCAGTTCCATGAGTAACAACTACTCCATCTACATCTTCTCTATTTAAAAAACTCTTAACATAATCAGATAACTGCATCATTAACTCTGGAGTCATATGTGGTCCTGGTAAACTAGAGAAAGTATAGGATTCCACCTCTGCATGAGCTTCTATCCCTGTTACCATTGACATAATCTCTTCTCCAGTTAGTGTAGGTACTGCTGCTTGAATTTTTGGATCAACTTTCATTGATATAGTTCCACCATTAAATATTACTACTACTTTATTCACTTTTGTAACCTCCCAAGAATAAAAACTACTATAATTAATTCATTTATATTTTACACCAACCTTTTAAGATTTACATCAAAATGTTGAATATTATTAAATATTTTATATATGGTTAATAAAATAATCACATTAACCCAACTCTATTTTTGAATTTTTCTTTTGTATGAACTAATTATTCTACAAAAATTTATGCTTAGTTACAGAACTCTTAATGTGCACTTGGGCTTCTTTGTAATCTTTAACAAAAACTTTATATGAGATACTTGTTAAATAATGAATAAGTTCATCTTGTGGAGTTGTTTTGGAATTAGATTTAGACTAAATAAAGGTATCTTTGTGAACAAACTGCCTTTGTTACACCGAAGTAACTTACCTAGGCTAAGTAATTACCTGGCTGATCAACAGCCCTTAAAGAAGATTGCAGACTTGAAGCTTACAAAATGTTGTCAAAATAAAAGTGAGTGCTTTTATTCAGCACTCACTTTTGTCTAATCTTCATTTTTTTGATTCACAGGTTTTCAGCGAACTTTCAGGTTTTATAAAACTCTAAAAAATAGTAATCTCATAAGACTTTCCGGATAAAAAGTATTTTATTCCTAATGAAAACACCTTAAGTGAATCATGTAGGTTTCACCTATAAGTTAATTTTTGGCTTTTATTTCTTATATATACTTAGCCGAAATTTAATTCAGAATATATAAGTTTAAATTATATGCTTATTTCCTTTTTTTCTAAGTAATGAAATATTTCTTTTTCTATTTCATCTGTACAGTTGTCATCTAATGTAACCGTCTTAATAAATCCATCTAAGGCTCTCATCTCTATCTTACACACTTGATCCCCACTTAATAAGTCTTTGTCTCTTTCAAACTTGTTAATAGTATACCCTTCATCAATATAATCCCTTATTTTTTTCATTTTAACTCCTCCTTAGATAAGAATTATTTTTATTTTATAATATTATTATCTGCTATTTAAATGAACATATCCTATGACATTTTATATAATTAAGTTAGTACTTTTCTGTATTTCTATTATTTGACCACTAGATTCAAGAATATTTACGTAATAAAATTAAATATAATCACTTAAATTTATAAAAAACCTATTAATTTCTCCATATTACTATTTTTGCTTATAAATTTTTAATTATTCTGAAAACTCCAAGAATAATTGAGTTTTTACAGTTAATTTACAATTTAACCTAATTATTCATTTTTTTATTAAATACTAAAAATTAGTACAAGAGAACTATAACCCTAAAATTGACCTACTTTCCTTCTGAACTTTATATTATTCTAATAAGATATGTCCTAAAGACTACACTCTCTTACTTATGAGAAAACCTTAAATAAAAACATAAAAATAAACCTTAGGAATCTATAAAGGTTCCATAAGGTTTATTTTGCTTTGGTCTGAGTGACAGGACTTGAACCTGCGACCCCAAGCCCCCCAGACTTGTGCGCTACCATCTGCGCTACACCCAGATATATTACACTCCATAATAGAATTATTATTACCATTACTTTTAGAACTTTATTATATCAAAGTTTAAAAGTTTTTCAAATACTTTCATGTGAAATTTTATTGATTTTACTTTGTAAAATATAAAATTCCTTATTAAGCTAACTTTTGTTGCTAAAATTTTATTTTGTATATAGTTTTGAGTTATAGAACTTCTTCTATAACTCAAAACTAGGTTTATTGTTAGGTATCTGAAAATAAATAACAAGTCAAAGATGTGAAGGATATTTTGTATTCACAAGCAAGCTTGTGCAGACAAGGAAACAGGTTCCTTAGATAGTAGATGATTCTATTGACGCAGTATAAGACAAAATAGACAAACATACTGACTTATTTATTTTTTGAAGATGCCTTAATTATAAGATTATACAGATTAGTCCACCATTACCTTCATTGATAATTCTTTGAAGAGTTTTTTGAAGTTTAACTTGAATATCCTCTGGCATTTTATAAAGCTTATTTTGAAGTCCTTCTTTAACAAGTTCTTCTAGTGATTTTCCGAACATATTACTTTGCCAAATTTGTGCTGGATCATTATCAAACTGCTCTATAATAGCATTATAGAATTCTTGACTTTGCTTTTTGTCACCAGTAATTGGAGTAACCTCAGTTTCAATGTCTGCCTTTATAATGTGTAATGAAGGAGCAGAAGCTTTAAGTTTTACAACTCCATTTTTCTTATCAATATTTGGCTCTTCGAATTTAATTTCACTTAACTGTGGAGCCACTAGTCCATAACCTGTCTCGTTAACATCTTTTAAGGCTTGTGCAATCTTATCATATTCTTTTTTCGCCTTATGATAAGTACCCATTAAGCTTAATAAGTCATTTTCATTCTTAATATCTGTATCACATACTTCCCCAAGAATTTTATAGAATAACTCCTGTTTAGGATTAATATCTACACAAGAAGTTCCATCTCCCATATTCATTTCTTTTACGTTTATGTTTGATAAGAACTCTATTCCCTTAAATGCATCTAGGCATCTCTTTATGTCTCTAACCTTAAATATGTCTTTGCACATTGCTTTAAGTATGGTCATAACATTAACCTTTAACCAATGCTTAGAATTTAAGCTTTCCATCCATTGAGGCATGTCTATGCTTATTTCCTTTACAGGGAACTCTTTTAGAACATTTCCAAATATGTCAGCTATATCATCTTCATCCATGTTCATTATATCCATGATTGTAACTGGAACATCATATTTTTCTTCTAACTCTCTTTGAAGCTCTACAGTTTCTTGTCCTTTAGGACTTAAGCTATTAAGAAGAATAATAAATGGTTTATTTATAGCTTTTAGTTCATTTACAACTCTTTCTTCAGCCTCTACATAATCAGCTCTATTTAACCCTGTTATAGAACCATCTGTAGTAACAACTATTCCGATAGTTGAATGATCAGTAATAACCTTTCTTGTGCCAATCTCAGCTGCTTGCTCAAATGGTATTTCATAATCAAACCATGGTGTTGTTACCATTTTAGGAGCATTTTCTTCATTATATCCTAATGAACTTTTTACTACATAACCAACACAATCTACCATTCTTACTTTAAATTTTGTACCACCCTCAAAGCGTATTTCCACAGCTTCGTTTGGAACAAATTTTGGCTCAGTGGTATGAATTGATTTCCCAGAACCACTTTGTGGAAGCTCATCCTTTGCTCTTTCCTTTTTATGCGGATTTTCAATATTAGGAATCACCATAAGTTCCATAAATCTCTTTATGAATGTAGATTTACCTGTCCTTACAGGACCTACAACCCCTACGTATATGTCCCCTTGAGTTCTTTCTGCAATATCTTTGTATATATCAAAGTTTTCCAAGGTCCACCCTCCCATAACTACATATTAACAATATATATATATTGTATAAAAAAATAAAATATTACTAATTTATAAGAAAAGACAGTAAGAAATTTTCTTTTCCTTACTGTCTATATATATTACAATATTTATATTTTTATGCCTTATACTTCAATAAAAGAGTGCTCATCCTTCATTTCTCTAGACATAAGTTCTTGTACTGCATCATGGGCATTTTTATTTAGAAATAAAACCTTATAAAGCTCATCAGTAATAGGCATACTTATTCCTTCTCTTTCTTTCAGTGCATAAAAAGCCTTTGTAGCCTCAATTCCTTCAACAACCATGCCTACTTCTTTAGAAGCCTCTTCCATGGTCTTTCCTTGTCCTATAAGAATTCCAGCTCTCCTATTTCTGCTATGCATACTAGTACAAGTAACAATTAAATCTCCCATACCAGTTAAGCCATAGAAGGTTTCTTGCCTTCCGCCAAGCTTTGTTCCTATTCTCACAATTTCGTGCATACCACGGGTCATTAGAGCTGCTTTTGCATTGTCTCCATAACCTATGCCGTCAGTTATTCCAGCGGCAAGGGCAATTATGTTTTTACATGCTCCGCCTATTTGAACCCCAATTAAATCATCATTAGTGTAAATTCTAAAGCTGCTAGTGCTAAAAATCTGCTGAATTTCCTTAGCGGCTTCCATATCTCTTGAGGAAACAGTTACTGTGGTAGGAATTCCTCTTGATACTTCTTCAGCATGACTTGGGCCTGATAAGATGACAATTGGATTACTTAATATTTCCTCTTCCATAATTTCTGACATGGTCTTAAGGGTACCTTTTTCTATGCCCTTTGCTACAGTAACAAGGATTTGGCTCTTATTTAGTAGCGACGCAACCTGCCTTGAAACTGTTCTAATTACTTGAGAAGGCACGGCTAAAACTATAACCTTACTGTTTTCTATAGCTTTATCCAATTCTCCATAAGCAGTTACATTACCTGGTATAGTAACACCTGGGAGAAACTTGCTATTTTCTCTTTTTATATTAATATCCTCAACACCATGTTCATCAATTGTCCAAATAGCTGTTTCAATTCCTTTTTTAGAAAGCATTACCGCTAAAGCTGTACCGAAGCTTCCTCCTCCTAAAAATGCAACCTTTAACATAATTTCCCTTCCTTCCCTATATCTTATTATTCTTTTCTTTCTCTGAAAATTAGCTTTATACCTGTTCCCTTAAAGTCAAAGCTTTCTCTAAGTTGGTTTTCTAAATATCTCTGATATGAGAAGTGTAACAAGTTTGGATCATTTACAAAGAATATAAATGTTGGTGGTTTTGTGTCTACCTGAGTAACATAGAATATTTTTAATCTCTTTAATGCTACTATTGGTGGCTCTTTCATAAGCACTGCTCTACTTATTACGTCATTTAAAACTCCAGTAGCAATACGCTTATTATAGTTATTAAAGCAATCTCTTGCCATTGTAAGTACTTTGTTTACCCTTTGACCAGTTAGTGCAGATATATAAAGGTACGGTGCATAAGGCATAAAGGATAATCCTTTGGATATTTCATTAGTAAACTTAGTCATGGTCTTATCATCTTTTTCAATTAGATCCCACTTATTTACAATGATCATTATTGCTTTGCTTAACTCGTGAGCATATCCAATGATTTTCTCATCCTGATCACTTAGCGTCTCAGTGGCATCAAGCATAAGAATACACACATCCGCTCTTTCAATGGCAGCAAGAGTTCTAATTACACTATATCTTTCTATTTCTTCCTTAACTTTGCTCTTTCTTCTTAAGCCTGCTGTATCTATTAAGATAAACTTACCCTCTTCAGTTTCTATCCTACTATCAATAGCATCTCTAGTAGTACCTGGGATATCACTTACTATATTTCTATCTTCACCTAAGATTTTATTGATTAAAGAAGATTTTCCTACGTTAGGCTTTCCAACCATAGCAATTTTAATATATTCTTCGTCCTCGTCATTTTCTCCATTAGTTCCAAAGTGGCTAACCACTTCATCTAGCATATCTCCAAGTCCTAGGCCTTGTGCTGCTGATATGGCAATTGGAGTTCCTATTCCTAAGTTGTAAAATTCAAAGGCATTATCTTCTAATTCAATTCTATCTATTTTATTAACTACTAATATAATAGGTTTTTTTGATTTTCTAAGCATTTGAGCTACTTCAAAGTCTGATGGATGAAGTCCCTGTTTTCCATCAACAATAAATACAATAACATCTGCTGTTTCAATAGCAATGTTTGCTTGTCTTCTCATCTGTGCCATTATTATGTCTTCATTTTCTGGCTCAATTCCACCTGTATCAATTATAGTGAAATTATGACGAAGCCATTCAGCCTCTGCATAAATTCTGTCCCTTGTAACTCCTGGTGTATCTTCAACTATAGCAATTCTCTTTCCTGCTAGTTTATTAAAAAGTGTTGATTTACCCACATTAGGTCTTCCAACGATTGCAACTATTGGTTTTCCCATTCTAATCCTCCTCTGTGTATTGATTTATAAGGTCAATTAAGTCTTCTCCTGTATAATCACATACAATTATTTTTTTATTTAATAATCTTTCTAAGTCTGCCACTGTATAATCATCTAGTAAAATTAATTCCTCTGTACTTCCGAGTTCATAACCCCTTCTTAGCACATTGCTAGGTATAATTATATATTTTCCTAAATCCCTATTTTTTAGTGCTTCAATTATATCTTTTCCTGTTAAAAGTCCTGCTACTGTAATGGTTTTTCCGAAAAATTCATTTTCAACTCTAACCACATCTAGCTGAATTTTAGGATTTACTTCTTTAATTTGCGAAGCGATTTCATATATAACTTCATAAGCTGAAGTTCCAGTTACCATTGTAAAAGATCCCTTATTATTCTGTAAATAGGAAAGATCATTTTCTATAGTAGATTGTAATAATCTTATCATACCTATACCATCTTCTAATTGTTCGTAGCCACAATAATGCTCTTCCTCTGGTATACTAACTCCTGACACCATATAAAACTCATCTGACAATCTAGCAAAAGGCGTTCCAATTTCCTTTTCATACTTCTGTTGAAGCTCTGTTATAAGTTCTATTTGCTTTCTTGCAGTATCCTTATTAAACAATTGAAGTTGTGGTAAGTTTTCCCTATGCTTTGTAACTCCTAGAGGAACAATTGCTACATTTTCCACATTAGGGTAAAGCTTCTCTAGGTCCTCTACGGTTTTAACAAGTTCTTCATTATCGTTTAGCCCAGGACAACATACAATTTGAGTATTTATCTTAATCCCTGCTTCTGACAATCTTTTTAGTATTTCGTATATATTTCCAGCAAACCTATTATTAAGCATTCTAATCCTAAGCTGCGGATTAGTAGTATGTACTGAAACATTAATAGGACTTATTCTATATTTAATTATCCTATTAATATCATCCTCACTCATATTAGTTAAAGTTAAAAAATTTCCTTGTAGGAAGGATAATCTAGAATCATCATCTTTAAAATAAAGAGTTTCCCTCATACCTGGAGGTAATTGGTCAATAAAACAAAATACACATTTATTATGACAACTTCTAGGCTTATCTAGTATGGCTTCTCTAAATATTATACCTAAATCCTCATCATAATCCTTCTCTATTTCAATCTCCCAAATCTCACCATCTTTTTTCTCTACTTCTATAAGTAATTCTTCATCGGTAACAAGAAATTTATAATCAATTATGTCCTTCACTTCATTACTATTTATACTTATAAGTTTATCTCCGACTTCTATACCTACTTCTTCTGCTATACTACCAGGCATAACTTTAGCAATCTCATTTTTCATATTCCTATCTCCTTTATGTACGTAGAAATCAAAATCACTATTTTTTTATGATTATTGATCCCCTTAAGGCTTTTGGAATGAATAAATTACCTTTCATTTTAAAAGCCTACACCGCAACTATAACATCTTACTATGATTATGTCCGCTATTATGATATATTATATCAATTACTAGGAATAGTCAATGTTTAACAACTCATTCCCACGTTTATTATTCCCCCTTAACCCTACCAAAACTCCTAAGTTTATTCTCTCTAATTTTGATCCTTTATAAACAAATATATCCTTTACAAATGGAAAAAACCTCCAAAGGAGGTAAGTTTAATCGTTTAAGTCTACTTGTTTTCCAGTAATTAAGTAAATTGTCCACTCACAAATATTAGTGGTATGGTCTGCCATTCTCTCAAGAAACTTTGCGACGAATAAAAATCTTGTAGCTTGCTGAACAACTTTTGGATTTTCTAACATTATTACTAAAAGTTCGCTAAATATTTGCTTATAGATAGCATCTACAGAATCATCTTTTTTACAAACAACATATGCCAAATCCACATCTCTATCCATATAAGCTTGTAAACACCCATCTATCATTTCTTCTACAATAGCAGATATTCTTGGGATATCAATTAATTCCTTAATATATTTTTGCCCTTCAAGCTGCTTAGTTATTTTAGCAATATCAACTGCATGGTCTGCAATTCTTTCTAAATCAGTAACAATTTTACTCATAGTGAAGATACTTCTTAAGTCAATGGCTAGAGGCTGACGAGTTGCTATGAGCTTAATACACTTGTCTTCAATTTCTTTTTCTAAGTCATCAACTAAATCATCCTTTTTAATTACTTCATTGGCTAGGTTTATATCTTGTGAAACTAAAGCATTAATAGAATGGCTAATCTGAGCTTTTACTATATCCCCCATTTTTTTAAGTTCCTCATGCAAATTAACTAATTCTGTATCGAAGTTTTTTCTTGACATAGCTACACCACCTTAACTTATTCTTCCTGTAATATAATCCTGAGTTCTGTTGTCTTCCGGTCTATAGAATATTTGCTCCGTATCCCCAAATTCAATTATTTCTCCGTTAAAGAAAAAAGCAGTATAATCTGAAATTCGGGCAGCCTGTTGCATGTTATGGGTTACAATTATTACTGTATAGTTTTCTCTTAAAGTATCCATTAATTCTTCAATTTTTAAAGTAGATATTGGATCTAAAGCTGAAGTTGGTTCATCCATGAGAATTACCTCTGGTTCAATGGCAATAGTTCTTGCAATACATAATCTCTGTTGTTGTCCTCCTGATAGGGCTAGAGCACTTTTATTTAGTCTATCTTTAACCTCATCCCAAAGTGCTACTGCTTTTAAACTACTCTCTACTATTTGGTCCAAGACCTTTTTATTTTTAACTCCATGAATTCTTGGTCCATAGGCAATGTTTTCATATATGGACATAGGAAAGGGATTTGGTTTTTGAAATACCATACCAACATGCTTTCTCAGCTCCATTACATCGTAGCCCTTATATATATCTATATCATTATATGATAAATTACCATCAATTTTAACCCCTTCAATTAAGTCATTCATTCTATTCAAAGTTCTTAAAAAGGTTGACTTTCCACAACCTGATGGTCCTATAAGCGCTGTAACCTTATTCTTTTTTATATTTATATTTACATTTCTTAATGCCTTCACAGTACCATAGTGCAGGTTAAGATCCTTAACCTTTATTATATCCATATTAAATCCTCCAATGATACATTTTATATTTAAATCTATTTCATCAGTTATTTTGTCTTTATATCTATTAACCAAATCTACCTGAAATATAATCCTCTGTTTTCTTACTCTTAGGGTTATAGAAAATATCTTCTGTATTACTAAACTCTATTAGCTCACCATTCAAGAAGAAACCTGTGTAATCTGATACTCTTCCTGCCTGCTCCATATTGTGAGTTACTATAACCACTGTATAATTTTCTTTCAACTCGTGAATTAAGTCCTCTACTTTTAAGGTTGAAATTGGGTCAAGGGCAGAAGTTGGCTCATCCATCAAAATAATATCTGGCTTTGCAGCTAGAGTTCTTGCAATACATAATCTTTGTTGCTGTCCTCCTGATAAATCAAAAGCAGATTTGTTTAGCTTATCTTTTACCTCATCCCATAGAGCAGCTCCTCTTAAACTTTTCTCTACTAATTCATCTAAAACTTTTTTGTTTTTTATTCCATATCTTTTTGGTCCATAAATTACATTTTCATATATAGACTTTGGAAAAGGATTTGCCTTTTGAAAAACCATTCCAACCTTTTTTCTAAGTTCTATTAGATTTATATCTTTATCTAAAATATTCTGGTTATCGATTAGTATATTTCCTTCATATCTTGTATTGTCAATAATGTCATTCATTCTATTTAAAGTTCTTAAAAATGTAGACTTACCACAACCGGATGGTCCAATTAAAGCTGTAACCTTTTTTGATAGTATTTCCATATTTATATTCTTTAAAGCTTGATTTTCTCCATAATAAAAATTTAAATCATGAACTTTTATTCCTAACTCCATAATAATTTCCCCCCTTACTAATCTAGTCTCTTTTGATACTTATTTCTTAATATTATAGCTAGAGTATTAGCACCTAGTAAAAATACCAATAGTACTATTATTCCTGTTGCCGCAAGCTTCTGAAACTCTGCTTGAGGTCTGGAGGTCCAATTGTATATTTGAAGAGGTAGTGCTGTATAGGCAGAAAATAAGTCCTTTGGTAAAAATGCTACATAACTAGCAGCTCCCACCATAATAAGTGGTGCTGATTCTCCAAGAGCTCTAGAAATTGAAAGAATAGTTCCTGTGAGAATTCCTGGCATAGCAAAGGGTAGCACTACTCCTGTGATACTTTGCCACTTAGAAACTCCAAGTGCATAAGATCCTTCTCTTAAAGACTTAGGTACATTTCTTATAGCTTCTTGAGAGGTAATTATAATTGTGGGTAATATCAAAAGTGATAAGGTCAAGGCAGCTGATACAATTCCTCTTCCAAACATAAAGGTTTGAACAAATATTGCAAGACCAAGTATTCCATAAACTATAGAAGGTACTCCTGCTAGGTTTGATATGTTAAGTTCTAAAAACTCTCTAAATTTATTTTTAGTCATATACTCTTCTATATAAATTGCCGAACCAATGCCTATTGGAAATGCAATTAAAGCTGTAAGCCCAATGACATAAGCACTACCGACTATTGCTGGCAATACTCCTGCTTTGGATGCTATACGAGAAGGTAACCCTGTTAAAAAATCTAAACTTAAGTATTCTAATCCATCCTTTAATACAGAACCTATTAATACTATAAGTATTATGATTCCGAAGGTAGTACAAAGAAAAAATGTAGTTTTAAATATATTATTTATTCTTTGTCTACTTTTAAAATTGTCCTTTGCATTATTCTTAAATAAGTTTTTACTCATTACATTTTCACCTGACCTTTTTTCACAATTCTTTTAGCTATGAGATTTAATCCAAAGGTTATTAAAAACAATAGTGCTCCTACCGCAAAAATAGTTTGATATTCTACTGATCCATGGCTAACATCTCCCATAGCCACAGATACCATATATCCAGTCATGGTTTGAATGGAATTCAGTGGATTTAATGTAAGTTGTGGCTTTGCTCCTGCTGCAATTGCAACGATCATAGTTTCCCCTACTGCTCTTGATATAGCTAATATAAAAGAGGAGACAATACCAGATAATGATCCCGGAATAACAATCTTTGTTACTACTTCGAATTTCGTTGCTCCAAGTGCGTAAGCCCCATTTCTAACTGAATTAGGTATAGCACTCATAGCATCTTCACTCAAAGAAGAAACTAGAGGAATTACCATAATTCCCACTGCAATACTAGCGCTTAGAGCATTAAAAATTTGTATGTTAGGTGCAAAATTTTTTAAAAATGGAGTTATTACTGTAAGTGCAAAGTATCCATATACTATGGATGGAATTCCTGCTAGTATTTCTAATATAGGTTTTAATATATTTCTAACTTTTTTAGATGCATACTCACTTAAGTATATAGCTGCGCCTAATCCAACGGGAATAGCAATAACACTAGCCCCTGCTGCAATTAGCAAAGTACCATTTAGTAGTGGCAGTATTCCAAAGTTCTGTGGTTTCATAAGTGGTGACCATTTAGTGCCAGTAAAAAATTCACTAATACTAACTTGGCTAAAAAACACAATACTTTCTCTTATTAAAATAAATATTATAGTAATAGTAGTTATAATTGATAAAATTGCAAACAATGATAAAGACTTTTCAATAAAGAATTCCTTTTTGCTTCCTTTAACCTTCTTTTTAAGTTCCATAAAAATCCTCCTATATAACTAACCTGTATGCGTTTTGAACAAACTCTATATCTATATATTATTCCCTCTTTGTTAACTCTATTATGTACTATGTTAAGTGAAAGTTAAGTGGAGGTTATGATTGGAATAAACTTAATTTAAAAAGCACTGGGATCATATATCCACAGTGCCTTTTAGAGATAACTAATTATTCTTTTAACTATTTAATTTTATTTAGCTGCTCTTTGTATTCAGCTTCTGGCAATGCAACTTCACCAATCTCTGGCACTATATCCTTTGCATTTTCTAAGTAAAATTTAACAAATTCTTTTACTTCTGGCTTTCCAAAGGACTTGTTGTTTACATATACAAAGATAGGTCTAGATAATGGCTTATAGCTACCATCTTTAATTGTATTTAGTGAAGGTTCAACTGCTCCTGTGCCAGTATCTATTTTAACAGCCTTTAATTTATCACTATTTGCTTCATAGTATGAGAATCCAAAGAACCCTATGGCATTCTTATCTCCACCTATCCCCTGAACTAAAGTATTGTCATCTTCACTAGGATTCACATCTGGTCTCATAGCTTTTGCTTTTTTATTTATAGCTTCTGTAAAGAATTCAAAGGTTCCAGAGTCTGGACCTGGAGTATAAAATTTAATAGGTTCTGCTGGCCAATCTGCCCTTACATCTTTCCAAGTTTTAACAGTACTATCTGGTGACCACATCTTTTTTAGTTCATCCACTGTTAATGTATCTACAAAGTTATTTTCCTTACTTACACAAACTGTAATTCCATCATAGGCTACTATAAACTCTGTCATCTCAACACCATTTTCAGCTGCCTTTTTCTTCTCTTCTTCCTTTACAGGTCTTGAAGCATTTTGTATATCTGTTTCTCCAACTACAAATCTTTTAAAGCCTCCACCTGTTCCTGATATAGCTACTGGTATTTGAACATCAGTATACTTTTTGTTAAATTCTTCTGCCATAGCTTCTGTTATTGGTCCTACTGTGGAGGATCCATCTGCTTGTATAGTACCTGATAATTTTTGTGTTTGGGCTGCATTATTATCTGTATTATTCTTAACTTCTCCACCATCTTTGTTTCCGCATCCAGCTAGCACTCCTGTCATCATTGTAACTGCTAATGTGGCTACCATAAGTCTTAAGCTTGTCTTTTTCATTAAAAATACCCTCCATTTATATAAAATTTATTTAGTTTTATTTCTTCCTTACAATATTTATTATAGTGTTTCTTAATTAAGGCATTATTATGTATTAGTTAAGTAATGGAAAGTTCTTGTTAAGCATATTTAACAATTTATACCTTCTCAATAAGGTACAAATTCTTGTAACTCCTAAACATACTAGAAATACAAAAATTCCTTGCAAGAAAAAAGAACTATAAGTATTCAGTTAATACTTATAGTTCTAATTGATTTTCTTTTAGTTAATGACTAGCTTCCTTTATTTCTACCCTGTTATCAAGCTATTAAGGTTATATAAGTAATTTCATTATGCATATGGAATTTTAATAATGAACTTTGTGCCAACCCCTACCTTGCTTTCCACTGCAATATTCCCCTTAAAGCTTAATACAATATGTTTAACAATAGCTAACCCTAAGCCTGTTCCACCTTTTGCTCTAGATCTTGCTTTATCCACTCTGTAAAACCTTTCAAAGAGTCTAGGTATATATTCCCTGGGAATTCCATTTCCTGTATCTTCCACTGTAATTACACAGTACCTTTTTTCATTTCTTCTAGAAATAATCACTTTATCCCCTGATTCACAGTACTTCACGCCGTTATCCACCAGATTTATTAACATTTGCTTAAACCTATCACCATCACCAATTAAATCAGGGACATCCTCACCCTCTATAGAAAGTATAATATTCTTTTTATCTGCTGTATTTTTAATTAAGTTGTAAACATCTCCAATAGCCTTATTAACATTTACTCTTTCTTTCTTTCCTTCCCTTTGTTGCTCAATATCTGATAGTAACAATATATCGGATATTAATCTTGTAAGTCTTTCTGCTTCGTCATTGATAATATTTAAAAATTTATCTCTCGTTTCTATATCATCTACATACCTTAGAGTTTCAGCAAAGCCTTTTATAGACGTTAATGGAGTTTTAAGTTCATGAGATACATTTGCAACAAATTCAGTTCTCATATTTTCTAGCCTTTTTACTTCTGTAATGTCATGAACCACTGCTACAGCACCAATATGCTGATTTCTATTTATAATGTCCGCTGTTCTTACTCTTAATTCCCTTAATTGTGGCCTAGTAATTCTTATTTCTCTAAAGTTTGTGTCTCCATCTAAAAATATGTTAGTCATATCAAACTCTTTGGATACTTCACAGATATTTTTCCCTACAATATCTTCTTCCATATCAAAGATATTTTTAGCATAGTTGTTAATCATAATGATTTTATTTGTATTATCAATAGCTATAACTCCACTATCCATGCTTTCAAGTATAGCTGCTAATCTATTTTGTTTTTCCTTAACTTCATTTAGAGTATTTTGAAGTTTATCTGCCATATGATTAAAGTTTCTTCCTAATTGTCCAAGTTCATCTTCTGAGTTTACATTTACTCTTCTATTTAATTCACCTTTTGCAATCATTGAAGTAATAAAATCTAAATCTCTAATAGGCTTAACAATAACATAGGAAAGTTTAATAGATAGCCACAGAGAAATCAAAAGTATAGCAATTATTGCAACTACGTAGTATATGATATAGGAACTTCCTAATCTATGTACATCTTTTAACGCTTTTGAAGTTCTAATAATACTCCCATCTTCTAGTTCACTAGCATAATAAATTGTATTAGAATCAGTATCCTTACTGTATCTGATGCTATAACCTTCTCCATGGTTTCTTGCTGAAATTACCTCTTCTCTATCATTATGATTATCTAGCTCATCCTTAGAAAAGCTTGTATCCAATATTACCTGTCCCTGGCTATTAATCACAGTAACTCTTACATCTGATTCTTGCAGGATTCTAGTTACATTTTCTTCTTGCTCCTTACTCTTTTCCAAAGTATTCTTTAATAGCTCATTATAAACTTTTAAGTTTGTTTTAGCATTCGTTTCATTTTGATAGCTAAATATTCCATAGAATAACAGTGTTATAAATAAAAATATGAAAATTAATGCTCCTAATATAAAGAGCATTAACTTTCTTTTCATACTAACTTTTAACTTATTCCTCATATTCATCTCCGTAGTTAAACTTATATCCAATACCTCTTATAGTTTGAATGTAAATTGGATTTTTATCATCCTTTTCAATCTTCTGTCTCAAGTGTCTTACATGCACATCCACAGTCCTTGTTTCTCCTACGTATTCATAACCCCAGATTTTATCTAATAGGAAATCCCTTGTCATTACTCGTCCCTTATTCTTTATAAGTATTTCAAGAAGTTCAAATTCCTTAAGAGTGAGTTCAATTTTTTCTCCTTCTCTTTTAACTTCATGCTTTTGAAAATCAATGGTAATGTCTCCAAATTTGAAATTGCTTTCCTCATACTTCACTGCAGTTCTTCTAAGAATAGCTTTTACCCTTGCAATAAGCTCCCTTACTGAAAAAGGTTTAGTAATATAATCATCAGCTCCTAGTTCTAGACCCAAAATTTTATCTAACTCTTCACCCTTTGCAGTGATCATAATAATAGGCATATTTGAAATAGACGCTTCTTTTCTAACTTCCTTGCAAACATCTAATCCATCCATTCCAGGCAACATTAAATCTAAAAGCATCAAATCTGGCTGTTGCTCCTTTGCAATTAAAAAAGCATCTTTTCCGTTGTCAGCGGTAATAACTCCATAACCATTCTTTTCAAGATTAAATTTTATAAGTTCTAAAATATGTTCTTCATCATCAACTACCAAAATCTTTTTATCTGCCATATTAATTCCTCCACTTATCTTATATACACGAAGGAATACATTCTTCCCTCTTTTTCTTCTTCTCTCCTATAGGAAAATAGCTTAAAATTTTTGCTACAAAATGTACATTCTTCTGTGCTATTAACATTTTCTTCTTTAATTCCATAGCTTAGGAGCTGAATCTTAATACAAGCCTCTAAGTTTAGTTTTCTTCCTTCATTTATTTTAAATTCTTTTGATTTTACCTTATCTTTAAATATAGGGTTGTTATGAAACTTATGAATAAGTTCCTCACTAACCTCATAGCAACAACTCCTGTTGTGTGGCCCTATATATATGTTTAAATCCTCTGGATTGCATCCAAAAACTTCCTTCATTTTCTCTACTGCTTTACCAGCAATATTAGCATAAGTTCCCTTCCAACCACTGTGGACAGCGCCTATAACCTTTTTTGTTTTATCAACTATAATTACTGGAACGCAATCAGCTGTAAACACACCTATAGCTGTTTCTCTATTACTTGTGATTATGCCGTCACCCTCACTATTTATTATGTCAGCATTATTACTAAAAATATGAATAATATCACTATGAATTTGATTTAAATATACCACTTCTTTAACATTGAACCAACGCTTAATACTATTTAAGTTGTTCTGTCCTTCTTCTGTCCTTCTATTAAAGGTTAACCCATTTCTAGCTGTAAAGAATACTACTTCGATATTTTCTCCACAGCTATAAGTTAAATATTCAAAGCCCTCAATACAATCTTTTTTCATAACTATCCTCCACATATCAATTTAATAATACAATAGCCTTTTTTTATAATCTACTATTTATACTAATTTTAACCTTTATTTAACATATAACAAACTAAAGTTAACCCTAAAATTGTATTTAGTCCTATGTTACTCTCCTCATGCCTAAACACAACAAATAAAGTAAACCTGAACCTTAGAAATCTATATAAAAAAACAAGTAAAATGCAAAAACATTTTACTTTTCTTTGATTAATCTTTTTATTTCTTCCATAAAACTATTAATATCATCAAACTTCCTATACACAGAGGCAAACCTTACATAAGCTACTTCATCCACATTTTTCAACATATCAAGAATCATTTCCCCAATTCCCTCTGAACTGATTTCTGTAGTCATGTTATTATTTAATGTTTTCTCAATATTATCTACTATTGATTCAATATTACTACGAGTTACAGGTCTCTTTTCACAGGCTCTCATAATACCATTTATTATCTTATCTCTATTAAAAAGTTCCCTTGTCAAATCTCTTTTAATAACAAAAATAGATATGTCTTCAACCTTTTCATAGGTGGTATATCTTCTATTACAATTCAAGCATTCTCTTCTTCTTCTAATAGCCACATTATCTTCTGTTGATCTTGAGTCAACAACCTTACTTTCTTCTCCATTACAATATGGACACTTCAATGATTTTCACGTCCTTTTTCTATTATATAGAATGCAACAAGGCAAAAATATGCATTTTCTTCCTTTTTGCACGCTCCTTAACACAAGCTACTTTAAAGTACATTTAAAATATAACTCCAATATCATAACTTATATAATTTTATTATACACATATTTTATAACATTAGTATATAAGTAACTAAGATTAAAATCAATACTTCCTAATGTATATATACCTTTCTCTATTAACGTTGTTGAAACTCTACAATGCCATCACCATCAATTAATATAACATCTACTCCAATTTTTTTTATTTTTTCCCAAGGTATTTCTGTATCTTGACTCTTCCCAAACCACCCTGCTTTTTCTGTAGGTATAATTATTGATTCTATTTTATGGCTCTCACAATTTATCTTGAAATCTTTAATATATCCAAGCTTACTCCCTGTGTTGATATCAATTATTTCCATCACTTTTAAACTATTAATTGCAAACATTGTACTCTCCATTTTTATCCCCTCACTTAAAATAATAAAATATTAATTCTCATAGCCCAAAAGCTAATTTAGTATAAATTTAACTTTATCCTTTAGCCTCTTTAAAATACCTGAATTAATCATCACTGGAAAATTCATAAAAACTTATAACAATCTATTCAACTTATATGCTATCACTTAAAATAGTAGAACTTAAAGTTCTTCTTAGTTAGAACAAAACCTTGTATTCACATATCTTTTTAAAGTGATTTCATTAATTCCTATTTACTACACCAAAAGAAAAAGAGCCCATAGGCTCTTTAAACATACTTTCTCATATGTTTTAATGCTGTTTTTTCTAATCTTGAAACTTGTGCTTGAGATATTCCAATTTCATCTGCTACTTCCATTTGAGTTCTTCCATCAAAGAATCTTAAGTTTAATATAAGTTTCTCTCTATCACTTAACTTCTTCATTGCTTCTTTAATAGATATATTTTCAAGCCAACTATCATCTAAATTTTTATTATCACTTATTTGATCCATAACATAAATTGCATCTCCACCATCATGATAGATAGGTTCAAATAAAGATACTGGATCTTGGATTGCATCTAAAGCAAATACTACTTCCTCACGAGATATTTGAAGTTCATTAGCAATTTGTGAAACAGTGGGTTCCTTGTTATCCTTATTTACTAATCTATCTCTTACTTGTAAGGCCTTATATGCAATATCCCTTAAGGATCTACTAACTCTAATTGAGTTATTATCTCTTAAGTATCTTCTTATTTCTCCTATAATCATTGGTACCGCATAAGTGGAAAACTTAACATTCTGACCTAAGTCAAAGTTATCAATGGCCTTAATGAGCCCAATGCAACCAACTTGAAATAAGTCATCTACGTTTTCTCCTCTATTATTGAATCTTTGAATTACACTCAATACTAGTCTAAGATTACCCCTTATGAATTGTTCCCTACAGGTATAATCCCCTTCTTTCATTTTAAGTAGCAGCTCTCTCATTTCTTTTTCTTTTAAAACTGGTAGCTTAGATGTATTTACACCACAGATTTCTACTTTGTTGATCATCATAAGGTCTTCATTCCCTTCAGAGTAATTGCATTTAAATTATCTCCTGATGTAAAAACTTTTATACTAAAGACAACCTTATAACATTTTATTAATTTCTTTCTTTAATCTTTTTATTATTCTTTTTTCCAGTCTTGAAATGTAGGATTGAGATATACCAAGCATATCAGCCACTTCCTTTTGAGTTTTTTCTTGGAATCCATTTAATCCAAATCTAAGCTCTACTATTTCTTTTTCTCTATGATTTAATTTTCCCATAGCAATTACTAGTAATTGCTTATCCACCTCATCTTCTATACAGTTATATACAACATCACTATCAGTTCCTAATATATCTGATAATAATAACTCATTCCCATCCCAATCTATGTTTAAGGGTTCATAAAAGGAGATTTCTGTTTTAGTTTTACTATTTCTTCTTAAATACATTAAAATTTCATTCTCGATACACCTAGAAGCGTAGGTGGCAAGTTTTATCTTCTTTTCAGGATCAAAGGTATTTACTGCCTTAATAAGCCCTATTGTTCCCACTGAAATCAAATCTTCTACATTTACCCCTGTATTCTCAAATTTGCGAGCAATATACACAACTAATCTTAAGTTTCTTTCAATTAATGTGGCCCTGATGCTCTCATCACCAGACACTAAATCTTGTACTAATTTATCCTCTTCTTCCTTTGATAGCGGTGGGGGTAACGCATCATTTCCACCAATATAATAAACATGCCCAGCAAATGCTTTGAACTTGCTTATAAATCTACTTATATAACTTGGAATGGCCTTTATTAACATCATTATTTTTTCTCTTATCTTATTCATCATAATCACAATCCCCCACTTTATAAAATTCCTCTTGGTAAGAGTCCGTTATAATCGTTATATTTACTTAATTTTTTATCACAAAATGCTACTATAGCCTTTTCTTCTCGGGTTTCATCATCCATAGTTATTTTAATACTATCTGGTTTTATTCCTATTAATTTTCCATGTTGCCCATTCACCACTGAATATGGAATGTGGTATATAGAATACCCCTCTAAATTTATTTTATCAAAATATTCTTTTTCAATAATTATTACTGGTAGGTTGGTTGCTGGCTCTCTTAGTTCATTACCTGTATCTAAAAAAGCCTTTAAGGAAGTCTTTACTTCCTTAGTATAAATTTCAATATTGTAAACGAACTTGTCTAGCTTCCTACGATCTTTAACATAAATCACTAATCTGTTGATAACCGTATAAATTATCATAATTCCTATGTAAATATTTTTTGATGAAAAGTTAATCACCCTTGTATTTGGAGTAATATTAGGATTTTCACTCAGTGCACTGTAGAAGGCTAGTCCACATAATAAAAAGGAGTAAAAATAAAATATTATTGTAGATTTAGCAATAAACAGTAAATTTTTCTCCTTCACTGCAATAAATATCATTAATAGTGCCATGAAAATTTGAAAAGGCATCTTAGCTAGATACTGATACCTAGGTACTAACATAGGAATAACATAAAGGCTTCCTATAAAAGCTGCGGTAATCACCCTAAAGATACTTGACTTTCTTTTAATGGTTTGCATCGTTACTGTAATGAGGAAAACATTCACAATAAAATTTTGAAACAATAGCACATCCAGATATATAACCATGCTTACTCCTCCTTTACTATATTATAACTTGTAATAACTGTAAAATTTGTAAAATTCTAATCCTAAAATAGATTTTATTCATTAAATTTTACGTCATTTTACGATTAATTTTTCAAAAAATAAAAAACAGTTGCAAATTTTGTTTAATTTACAACTGTTTTTAATATTAAAGTTTATTAAAAGTCATAGAAGCATTTAATTAAGTTTTATACACCCTTAATTAAATTATCTCATATTTTTTCTAAGCCATGTTGGTACAGAAAAATCTTCTTCTTGCGACTTAGGTTGTTCTGTTTCCTTAGTTGCAGCTACTTCACTATGAGTAACTTCTTTTTTTGGTAATTCAATTTTACTTGCAGGTTGAATTACTTTATCACACTCAAAACCAGTAGCTATTACAGTAATTCTGATTTCATCTTTAAGATTCTCATCAATAACTGCACCAAAAATTATATTTGCATCTGGATCTGCTGCTTCTTGAACAATTTGTGCTGCTTCACTGATTTCAAGTAATGATAAATCAGCTCCTCCAGTTACATTTAGTAGTACTCCTGTAGCACCAATAATTGAAGTTTCAAGTAATGGGCTTGAAATTGCTTGTTTCGCAGCTTCTTGTGCTCTATTGTCACCTTTTCCAGAACCTACACCCATATGTGCTAATCCTTTATCTAACATAATTGTACTTATATCAGCAAAGTCAAGGTTAATTAATCCTGGAATAGTTATAAGGTCTGAAATACCCTGAACACCTTGTCTTAAAACGTCATCAGCTTTTTTGAAGGATTCAACTAAAGTAGTTTTCTTATCAACTAAATTTAATAATCTTTCATTAGGTATTGTTACTAGTGTATCTACTGATTCCTTTAGAGATTTAATTCCTGACTCTGCATGAATCATTCTCTTTCTTCCTTCAAATGGGAAAGGCTTAGTTACAACCCCTACTGTTAATATTCCCATTGACTTAGCTATCTCAGCAACTACTGGAGCTGCTCCTGTACCAGTACCACCACCCATACCAGCAGTGATAAATACCATGTCTGCGCCCTTTAAAGCTTGAACAATTTCTTCCTTGCTTTCTTCTGCTGCTTTTCTTCCAATCTCAGGATTAGCTCCGGCACCTAAGCCCCTAGTAAGCTTGTCTCCTAATTGGATTTTTAATTCAGCTTTAGATAAAGCTAATGCTTGTTTATCAGTATTTATACCAATAAACTCAACATTCTTTAAGCCTTCTTCAATCATTCTATTTACAGCGTTGTTACCACCGCCACCACATCCAATAACTTTAATTTTACATAAGTCCTTGTCTTGTACATCAAAATCAATCACAGTACTACCTCCTCATTAGAAAAATTCTGCCAAAAATTCTTTTATTTTACTTGAAAATGTAACTTTTTCCTTGGATTCATCTCTCTTATTAACTTCTAAATTACTAAACTCTGTACCCCTTGATAATTCATTGCTGATTTTATTTCTTAAAACTATTTCCCTAATTATTCCTACGGCAGTAGAGTAAATAGGATTTGCAGCCCCTACATAAGAAGGCGATCCCACTCTTGTTTGCTTTTTAAAAACTTCTGTAGCAACTACTGTTATGTCTCTAAATAAAGATACTCCGCCTCCTACAATTACAAAGGAGTTTATATCTTTATAGTTGCCATCTTCTATAAGTTTCTTTTTTACGATATTTAATAATTCTTTTACTCTCTCGCCTATAATCTCAACTAAAGTATCATAATTAATATCTATAGAACCATTACCAGTTATAGAGTTAATCTTAACTCTATAATTTTGTAAAGTTTTGTCCTTTATTAAATTACTACACTTTATTTTTAAGTTTTCCGCATCTTCATGAGGTACCTTAAGACAAATAGAGATGTCATTAGTTATGGTTTCTCCGCCTAAGCCTACAGAAAATACATTCAAAATCCTATTATTTCTATACACTGAAGTTTCAATTACCTCTGCACCTATATCAATAAGTGCAACTCCGTTATCAATCTCATCTTCTTCAATAATATCTTTATATATACCTAATGAATTAACTACAATACCATTAACTCCAATCCCTGCTCTGCTTAAAGCTTTTTTGTATCCCTCTAGCATAGCTGATGGAGCTGTTACCACTTGAGCTTCTACTGCAAGCTCCTCCCCTGTCATACCAACTGGGTTACCTATGTTGCTCATTTCATCTACAGTGAACATCTCAGGTTCCACAGCAACTACTTCTGTGTTTTTTTCCATTGGCACTTGCTTTACGGCTTCTAACACATTTCTTAAATCTGAAATTTGAATTTCTTTACTTGGTGAAGATACAGAAACAGCTCCTCTATTTTTCGTTAACTCACACAGTGATATTGGTATAGACAAATAAGCCTCTTTAACAGGCATGTTTACTATATTTTCTAATGCTTTAACGACACTAGTAACTGCATAAGATATTGAATTTGTGTCCACTACCATACCGTTCCTAATACCACTACATTTAGAAGTAGTAATGCCTAAAACTTGAATTCTGTTATCATTATCTATCTTTCCAACAACACCACATACCTTAGATGAGCTAATATCTATTCCAACAATATGGTTACTCATTTAAACTGTTCCTCCTTTGATAGAAGTCTCAAAGGAATATATTCAACATAAACTTCAAATTTCCTCCAAAAAATCATAACTTTAAAAGAAAAATTTATAAAATATTATGATATCTTTGATTATGTAATGCTAACTTGGTGTTTATCCTCAATCTTAGTATAAAACCTTGATAAATAAAATGCAATAATAAATGCCTTTTGTGGGCATATTTTTACATTTATGTACAGTTATGCCTAAAAAAGGTGCAAAATCAATGCACCTTCTTATAATTACATCAACATCATTCTGCTTAAAATTTCTTTATCTACAGCATATGTCATTGCAACATCTTTTGAAATCTCTCTATTCCTGTATAGTTCTGAAATTGCCATATCCATGGTTTTCATTCCATACTTGCCTCCTGTTTGCACGGCTGACTCAATTTGATGAGTTTTTCCCTCTCTTATAAGATTTTGAATAGCAGGTGTTATAGTCATAATTTCTAAAGCTGCTACTCTCCCATTTTCATCAATTTTAGGAAGCAACTGTTGTGAAACAATTCCTTGAAGAACTGCTGCCAACTGTATTTTAATTTGTTGCTGTTGGAAAGGTGGAAAAACATCAACTATTCTATCAATAGTTTTTGCAGCACCTATAGTATGTAAAGTAGATAAAACTAAGTGGCCTGTTTCAGCTGCTGTAATAGCTATTGAAATGGTTTCTAAGTCTCTCATCTCCCCTACTAGGATAACATCTGGGTCTTCTCTTAATATTGCTCTTAACGCATTTTGGTAAGTCTTGCTATCCCTCCCTATTTCTCTTTGGTTAACAATAGACTTGTTATGTTTATGTAAATACTCAATAGGATCTTCTAGGGTAATAATATGTGAACTCCTATTGCTATTTATTTCATTAATCATAGCAGCTAATGTAGTACTTTTTCCGCTCCCTGTAGGCCCTGTAACAAGAACTAAACCTCTTTGTCTTTCAGTTAGTTCCTTAACTGAGGATGGGAATTTTAATTCTTTTAATGTTGGAATTTTTAAAGCCACCACCCTAAGTGCTATGGCATCTCCCCCTCTTTGCTTATATACATTTACTCTAAATCTTCCCAGACCAGAAATAGAATAAGATGTATCTATCTCACCCATAGTGTTGTATGCCTCATAATCCTTACCTAAAATTTCCTTTGCATAGTTAGCAGTATGGGCTGGCAAAAGCTTGTCATTATTGATTGGAACTAAATGACCGTTAATTCTCAAAGTAGGAGGTGCTCCCACAGTTAAATGCAAATCTGATGCATTTTTATTCATGGTTACTTCTAGTAATTCGTGTAATAACATATTAAAATCTCCTTTATAAATCCTCACCATTGTTTTCGTTCCAAATTTCTATAGCTTTATATGCTTGATTAAAAAGCATTTTTTTTCCATTCATAATTCTACAGCCAAGCTCTTCTCCTTTTTTTAAAAACAATGACTTTTCTGGTACATAATTAAGGTCATAAAACAAAGTATCTTCACTTGCAGCTATAATTGTAATAGGATTTTCATTTGCATGATTTGCTCCACCAAGAGGAGTGCAGTTAACTACTATGTGATAATCTTTCAAAGAAAAGCTCCTATTAAAGTTCCATATCTTTGTTATTATTCTACTGTGTTCCACTAAAGTTTCTTCTTTTCTTGCAATCACCTCAATGGTTTTAGCTCCATTATCATGAAGCGCATATAAAACTGCCTTAGCTGCCCCTCCACTACCTATAATCAGAGCCTTGCATTCCTTAATGTTAAATTTAATATCTTCAAGAGTTTTAATGAAGCCATAGTAATCTGTGTTGTATCCCATTAACTTCCCATTGTTTACAGCCACTGTATTAACTGCCCCTATATATTTTGCTGGATATACAACTTCGTCCAAGAAACTAATTATATATTCTTTATAGGGAATGGTAACATTAAATCCAATTATCTCATTTTTCCCCATATCACTAAGAAAGTTCTCAATAGCACCCTTTTCTATATCAAAAATTTTATATTCTAACCCTATGTTGTTCTCCCTGTAATATTGGTTATGAATAAGAGGTGACATAGAATATTTTATGGACCTTCCAAGTAATCCACTATATCTCACTACATCACCTCCTTTAATCCTTACTATTAAATTATTATCTATTTCCCCACTACTTGTAAAGAGTGAATTAAAGTTTAATAGGGAAAATTTCCATAACTCCCCAATTCCTTGAAAAGTTTTTTCAAAGCTCTTTTTTCAATTCTTGATACATAGGATCTTGATATACCAAGTATTTTAGCAATTTCTCTCTGTGTTCTTGCATTGCCATCAAGTAGCCCATACCTCATTTCAATAATAACTTTTTCCCGTTCTTGTAGCACTGTATTTATTTTCCCATAGAGCTTCTTAACTTGGATTTTATTTTCCACTATCTCTACTACGGAATCCTTATCGCTACTTAAAATATCCATAAGAGATATTTCATTACCTTCCTTATCCACTCCAATAGGATCTTGTAGGTATACCTCACCCTTAGTTTTTTTGTTATTCCTGATTAACATCAATATCTCATTTTCTATACATCTTGCTGCATAAGTTGCAAGTCGAGTACCTTTAGAACAATCAAAGGAATCAATTGCCTTAATTAAACCTACAGTGCCAATGGAAATTAAGTCATCAACTTCCTTACCTGGGAAAGAATATTTTTTTACAATATGTGCTACTAATCTTAAGTTCCGTTCTACTAGTGTATTCTTTGCGTGTAAGTCTCCATCCTTAAACTTGTTTAAGTATAGTTTTTCCTCTTCCTCCGTCAATGGTTGTGGAAATGAACTGTTGCCAGATACATACCCTGTTAGTAAAGTGAATTGTCCAATCACATTTAATAACCAACTCAAGAAAACCATAGATGCTCCCCCTAAAAGTGCTTATTAATATAGTATGATTGGAAAATAAAAAAGTGCATGTACACTTAATTATTTATTTGAAATTATTATTTTAGGTATTTATTTTCTACTATTCCTTGCACTATATCTTTGAACACATAAGAGGCTGTTCCTCCACCTGCATCATTGCCCAGTATTTGTGGAACAAATACTACCATGGAATAATACTTGTTATTGTATTTAAAAAATCCAGCAAACCATCCATCAGAACATTCTATATTCTGATTATCTTTATCCTTTACAAAGTATTCTGTAGTTCCTGTTTTGCCCCCCACTTCCATTCCTGGAATCATTGCTTTTTTTCCTGTACCTAAATCATTATTTACTACTTCTATCATGCTATTTTTCAAAGTTTGTGCCGTAGCTTTATTAATTACTCTCTCACTTTCAGTATTATACTTCTTAACTACAGTTCCATCTTCCTTTATAAGGCTATCAATGATTATTGGTTTGACATATACTCCATTGTTAACAACAGTATTGGGAATAGTTAATGCAGCAAGAGGGGTAGCTCTCACAGTCTGTCCAATGGATGTATTTGTTATAATTTCCTCTGAGTTTTTAGACGGATATCCCTCTATTTCCCCTACTTTTTCATCCTGTAAGTTTAGTATATTTGAAAACAGTCCCTGCTTCTTAGAATAATTATATAAATTTTCAATTCCCACTCTCCACCCAATTTGAGCAAAAGTATTATTTGAGGAGCTAATAAATGCTTCCTTCATATTATAACTATATTTCTTTTCCTTACTTTTAGGAAATAAGCCATTTATTAAATTAAAGGTCTCCTTAGTACCCACTATTTCTTCATCAAGAGCAGCTTCATATACAATAGTTTTAAAGATTGAACCTACATAAAATCCATTTTCGCTTGGAGTTCCTATATTCACATTATTGCCATAGTCATCTTTAAGTGCCATAGATAATATTTTCCCACTGTCAGCCTCCATCATCACTACCCCAATTTGTCCATAGCTTTTATATTTATCATCCCTGAGTACTTTTTCTGATAGCTCCTGAACATTTTTATCTAAGGTCAATTTTACATTCACGTTTCCCTTATTTTCTACTATCTTTTCATCAATTATATTTCCACTAACATCTTTTTCAAATCTAATCTTAGTATATTTATTATCTTTAACATATTCATATACTTCTCTCTCAAGAGTTCCTTCATCTTTTAACTTAGTACTATCTGAAACTTTTGTCCCTCGAGTTATTACATTTCTTATATTCGAATTAATCTGGGTTTCTGTTTCATTACTCTCATACACATAAAAACCTTTTACAGTTTTCACATCTTTTAGTTTTTCATAAGTGGTCTTATCTATATTATAATATTGCTTACCTTGATTTGAGTATTTTATCAAGGTCAAATCATAATCCTTATTATAATTTCGAAGGGTATAAGTTAAGGATTGAATTTCTGCTAAGTTTTCCTTGCTATTCATGGTAATAAAATTGTTTATATCTATTACAGCATAATATTTTTTTTCGTAGTTAAATAACTCTTCACTTTCTCTATCCAATAGCTTATAAGGCATATTTTTTATATTTTCTTCATAGTAGTATTGCCTATTGGCCATGGTTTGAAGACTACTATTATCAAATAACTGAATATAGGCAAGCCTTAAACTTAAAACTATAAATAAAACTATCATAATGCTTGTTAAAGCATAGGTTCTACCTAATATTTTTTGCTTATTACCTCTAATATTAAAGCTCATAAAAACACCTCACTCTAGTGTAATCATTGACTAAAGTGAGGTATTATATTCCAATATATTTATATTAGTTTTGAAGTATTTGTCTAATGTTTGCTGTTATAATATCAATGGCAACTTTATTATGTCCACCTTCAGGTATAATAATATCTGCATATCTTTTTGTGTTTTCAGTAAATTGTTCATGCATTTGCTTAACCACAGTTAAATATTGTGTTATAACTGAATCAATAGTTCTTCCTCTTTCATTAATATCTCTAACCAGCCTTCTAATAAACCTTACATCTGCATCAGTATCTACATAAATTTTAATATCAAGCATATCTCTTAATTCTTTTTCTTGAAGCACTAAAATTCCCTCTACAATAATTATATCTCTTGACTCCACAGGAATTGTTTCAGTTTTTCTGTTGTGAATTTCAAAGTCATAGATTGGCTTATGTATAGATTTACCTTGAATTAGGTCATTTAATTGCTTTACAAGAAGCTGAGTATCAAAAGCATCTGGATGATCATAATTTGTTTTTGTTCTTTCTTCAGGGGTTAAATAACTTTGATCCTTATAATAAGAATCCTGCTCAATCATAGCAATACATTCTTCAGTAAAACTCTTGTATATTTCTCTGGCAATGGTGCTTTTTCCCGAACCAGTACCACCTGTAATTCCTATTAAAACTGGGCGTTTCATTACTTATCCTCCTTGGATTTAATTACAATATCGTTTTCCTGCAACTCTTCTTCTATAGTTACAGTAAATAACATTTGGGCACTTGGTGCAGAATCTATTTTATTTCCTTTGGAATCTTTCATATCTTTCAATACTACTTGTAAGTTATCTCCTACAGGTCGTAGTACTTCAACACTATCTCCATCAAAGACTTTATTTCTCTGTTCAATAGTTGCAGTATTAGTAGCAGAATCAAAATTCTTTACCACTCCAACTATGTCATATTTTCTTATATAAGCAGAAGATTCATGGATTTGTTTATTAGGATCATTAAAATAAAAACCTGTATAGTACTTTCTATGGCTTGGCTTATCTAAATCTTCTAACCACTTTTCTTTAAACTTATATTCTGAAGGATTTTTCATATACTCATCAATAGCTTCTCTGTAAGCTTTAGATACAGTTGCTACATAATATGAACTCTTCATTCTTCCTTCTATTTTAAAGGAAACCACACCTGTACTCATTAGTTCAGGAATATATTCTATCATACACAAATCCTTAGAGTTCATTATATATGTGCCTTTTTCATCTTCAATTATAGGATAGTACTCTCCTTCACGCTTTTCTTCAACTAAATGATATTTATATCTGCAAGGTTGAGCGCACTCACCTCTATTTGCATCTCTTCCAGTCATATAGTTTGAAAGAAGGCAACGTCCAGAATAAGACATACACATAGAACCATGAATAAATACTTCAAGCTCTAAAGTCTCAGGTGTTTTTTCCCTAATTTCCTTTATTTCTTCTAAGGATAATTCTCTTGCTAAAACAATTCTTTTTACGCCCATCTTATGCCAGAAGGTACAAGACTTCCAGTTTACGTTGTTAGATTGAGTGCTTAAATGCAATTCAAGATTAGGAACTACCTCTTTAGCAGTCATTATTATTCCTGGGTCAGAAACTATAATTGCATCTGCTCCAATCTCATAAAGGTCCACAAGATATTCCTCTAATCCCTCTAAATCTTCGTTATGCGGGAAAACATTTAAAGTAACATAAACCTTTTTCCCTCTTGAATGAGCAAACTCAATTCCTTCCTTAAGCTCTTCATTAGTAAAATTATTTGCAAAAGCTCTTAAGTTTAACTTATTTCCACCTAAATAAACAGCATCAGCTCCAAAGTTTATAGCAGCCTTAAGTTTTTCTAAATTACCTGCTGGTGCTAACAATTCTGGTTTTATCATCATGGTCCCTCCTTACTGTTAATGCAATACCATCTCCCATAGGCAATATGGTAGTTACTAAGTTTTCATCCTTAGATACTAAATCTAAATAATTTTTCATTCTTTTAACTATGGTAATTTTTCTTCTTTTTACTAACTCTTTAGATGCTACCATTCCCCTAAATAATACATTATCAGCAACAATAACTCCATCAGGGCCTAAAAGTCTTAGGCAGTGTGGTAAAAAGTGATTGTAATGTCCCTTACCTGCATCCATAAATATCATATCATAGCTGCCTTCTAATCCTTCTAGAATTTCTAGACAATCACCTTGAAGAATTTCTATATTGCTACGCAAGTTGTATTTTTCTAAGTTCATCTTAGCAATTTCTATAATTTTTTCATCTCTCTCAATGGTAGTAATTTTATTGCTACCACCTGAGGCTAAATTCATTAATATGGAGGAATAGCCTATTGCCGTACCCAACTCTAAAATCTTTTTAGGCTTTTTTAGTGTAATCATAAACTGAAGAAATTTTGCTGTTTCTTTTTGTACAATTGGTACAGCATTTTCCTTAGCAAAATCCTCAAGCTCTTTCAAAATTCCTACATTATCTGGAATTAAGCTTCTTAAATAATCTTCCATATAATCATGTGTAATTCCACTCATTTATTTTCCTCCATTATAAATCAAAAAAATTCTATTTAATTATTATATGTTTATATAATCTGTATATAAAATTTTATTAAGCAAAACCTAATACACCATATTATATTACTGTTCATCTTTATAGTTTAAAAACTCTTCATAAGTCTTAAAAAACTTATGATTTAAGTTATCCTTTGTTATGTAAAAAAGATATTCGCTGCTAGTAGGAAATAATGCCGCTTCTATAGAATCCTTACCTGGATTACAGATAGCACCTATTGGCATCCCCTGAACATAATAAGTGTTATAAGGTGATTGAATTTCTAAATCCTTATAGAGCAAAGCCTCTTTATGTTCACCTAGAGCATATAAAACTGTAGCATCTATTTGAAGTTTCATCCCTATTTTTATTCTGTTATCAATTACTGATGAAACTAATAGTTTTTCTTCTTTAGCAGTAACTTCACGTTCAATTAAAGAAGCTTTTGTAATCAAATTCTCTAAGGTATCATTACTTATATCTATATTTTTTTCTTTTTCTATGGTATTAATAACCTCTAGAAATCTTTTATGCATTAATTGTATTACTTCATTACCAGTAATATTTTTCTTGAATCTATAGGTATCAGGGAATAGAAAGCCTTCTAAGCTATATCTTTTTTCAGTATTTGTAGCTATATAATCTGGTAGCTTATATTCCTTACAGGCCTTTATAAACTCCTCTTTCTTTAAAATCCCCTTTTCTTCTAATGTTGAACCTATTTGCTCTATAGTATAACCTTCTGGAATAGTTACATTAGCATTTTGTTGATTTAAATTAGGATCTTCTAATGCCTTTATAAACTCATCCATAGTTAAAGTCGGTGAAATACTAAACTCACCTGGTATAATTTGAGGATTTATCTTATTAAATTTCACATAAAGTTTAGTTAATATTGGATTTTTAATAACTTTTTTATTATTTAGCTCCCCTAGTACATTATAGAAGGTATATCCTTCTTTAATTTCTATTACAATGTCTTCTTTCCCCTTAAATGGATGAGAAGTAACATTTTTGTAATAAAACATACCCCCTAAGCCAATAATTAAAAATGCAATTAAAACTATAATTATTGGTTTCTTCACAAAATCACCCCATATTATTTAATAATTAACAAGAATTTAATTATTTAACTTCTTTCTAAGAAGGCTTTAACTCAATGCGCAGCATGAGCTAAAGCTTTCTGTTTTTTAACTACTTTATTTTCTTTAAAGAAGCTCTTTTTCTTAGTGTTGGGTCTAGTATTTTCTTTCTCATTCTAATAGTCTTAGGTGTAACCTCAACAAGCTCATCTGAAGCAACAAACTCCAAACATTGCTCTAGGGACATATCATTTACTGGAACAAGCTTTAATGCGTCATCTGCTCCAGAAGATCTTGTGTTTGAAAGATGCTTTTTCTTGCAAACATTAACTTCAATATCGTCTCCTCTAGAACATTCTCCACATATCATTCCTTGATATACAGGTACTCCTGGTCCTATGAATAAGTTCCCTCTTTCTTGTGCGTTAAATAATCCGTAAGTTATAGATTCACCACTCTCGAATACTACAAGCGATCCTCTACTTCTCTCTGGAATATCTCCTCTGAACTTCTCATAACCTTCTAATACATGATTCATTATTCCATTTCCTCTTGTATCTGTCATGAACTCATTTCTGAATCCAATTAATCCTCTAGAAGGTATTTTAAACTCTAATCTTGTGTATCCATTTATAGCACTAGTCATGTTAATCATTTCTGCTTTTCTAGGTCCTAATTTTTCCATAACTACGCCCATAAATTCTTCAGGTACATCTATAGTTAAATTTTCAACTGGCTCTAGTAATTGTCCGTCTTTTTCCTTATAGATAACCGTTGGTTTTGAAACTTGGAACTCATAGCCTTCTCTTCTCATAGTCTCAATTAATATAGAAAGATGTAGCTCGCCTCTACCACTTACTTTAAAGGAGTCTGCTGAATCTGTTTCTTCTACTTTTAAACTTACATTTGTTTCAAGCTCCTTCATAAGTCTATCTCTTAAATGTCTTGAAGTAACAAACTCTCCATCTAGTCCTGCAAAAGGTGAGTTATTAACTATAAAGTTCATACTAAGAGTGGGCTCGTCAATATCAACAAATGGAAGTGCTTCAGGTGATGCTGCATCTGCTATAGTTTCACCAATATTAATATCAGATATTCCAGAAATAGCTACAATATCTCCAAGCTTAGCTTCTTCAGTATCTTCTCTTTTTAATCCATTATACACAAATAAGCTTGAAATTTTTACATTTTTTGTGCTTCCATCTCTTCTTATTTGAGCAACGTTTTGGTTTCTCTTTACAGTTCCTCTTTCAATTTTACCTATACCAATTTTACCTACATACTCATTGTAATCAATAGATGTAATAAGTAATTGTAGTGGTTGATCTATATATCCAACTGGTGGATTTACAGTGTTGATAATAGCTTCGAAAAGTGGTCCCATACCTTGTGAATCATCTTCTAATTCGTTTTTCGCTATTCCTTCTCTTGCTGAAGCATATATAACCTTAAAGTCTAACTGTTCATCATTAGCTCCAAGTTCTACGAATAAGTCAAAAACTTCATTTATAACTTCTTCAGCTCTTGCATCTTTCCTATCAATCTTATTGATAACAACCATAGGCTTTAACTTAAGTTCTAGTGCCTTCTTAAGAACAAACTTAGTTTGAGGCATAGCCCCTTCATAAGCATCAACTACTAAGAGAACACTATCAACCATCTTAAGCACCCTTTCCACTTCTCCACCGAAGTCAGCGTGTCCAGGAGTATCGATGATATTAATCTTAACATCATTATACATTACTGCAGTATTCTTAGAAAGTATTGTAATTCCTCTTTCTCTTTCTAAATCGTTAGAGTCCATTACTCTTTCTTGAACCTTTTCATTTTCTCTAAACACCTTACTTTGTTTTAAAAGTGCATCTACTAAAGTAGTCTTACCGTGGTCAACGTGGGCAATTATAGCCACGTTTCTTATGTCTTCTCTTGTATATAAATTCATCATTTTCCTCCAATGTTCATCAAATTTTTTAGAATTAATTGCAAAATCAAACTAGTAAGGAATTCCTTACTAGTTTTTAATAATAGAAACTAGTTAAAGTATCTAGCTTAATATAACATTAATCTCATATATTTTAATATGATAATGCATAGCTTCACTTATTAGAGTATTCCGTGCAAAATAAAATTGGATACTTTAGTTTGTACCCAATTTTAAAATTCACTATACTTATTCTAATATTATGCTCCATAAAAGTCAATGTTATAACAATATTAGTTATTTGTTAATATTAATAAATTTTTCCACATATAGGTTTTATACTATGAAAAATCAATTTATACTTCCATAATTATAGGTAAAATCATTGGTCTTCTCTTAGTTTTTTCATATAAATATACTCTTAATACTTCTCTAATGTTAGCTTTTATAGTTGGCCACTCGGTAATATTTTTTTCTTCACATTCTTTAAGAGCTTCTCTTACACGTTCTCTAGCTTGTTCCATTAGATCTTCTGATTCCCTTACATATACAAATCCCCTAGATATTATATCTGGACCTGCTATTACAGAGCCACTTTCCTTATCTATTGTAACAACTACAGTTAATATACCATCCTGTGATAGATGCTTTCTGTCTCTTAAAACAATATTCCCTACATCACCAACACCTAGACCATCTACAAACACCTGTCCAGAAATAACTGAACCAGATTTTCTTATAGAGTCTCTAGTGATTTCGATAACATCTCCATTTTCCCCTAAGTAAACATTCTTTTCTTTCATTCCAAGTTTTACAGCAAGTTCACCATGTTGTTTTAAATGTCTGTACTCACCATGAACTGGAATAAAAAATTTAGGCCTTACTAGGGTATGAATTAGTTTTAATTCTTCTTGGCAAGCATGACCTGATACGTGCACATCTGCCAAAGCTTCATAAATAACTTCTGCCCCTTGTTTAAATAGTTGATTTATAACCTTAGACACAAGTTTTTCATTTCCTGGAATAGGAGTTGCTGAAATAATAACCATATCACCTGGAATAATATTTACTTTTTTATGTTCAGAAGCTGCCATTCTTGATAAAGCTGACATAGGCTCTCCCTGGCTTCCTGTAGTTATTATCACAATTTCATTCTCTGGATACTTACCAATAGAATCCACATTAATTAGTGCACCCTCATCAATGTTTATATATCCAAGTTCTATTGCAACTGCAATTATATTCTCCATACTTCTTCCAGAAAGGGCAACTTTTCTTCCATATTTTCTTGCAGCAGTTATTACTTGCTGTACTCTATGAATGTTTGAAGCAAATGTCGCTACAATTATCCTTCCCTTTGCAGAATGAAATATGTTTTCAAAGGTTTCTCCTACAGTGCTTTCTGACATGGTATAGCCTGGTCTTTCAACATTTGTGCTATCCGCCATCATAACAGTAACACCTTTTTTACCAAGTTCTGCGAATCTGGTTAGGTCCGCTACTCCCCCATCTATTGGGGTAAAATCTATTTTAAAATCTCCTGTGTGAAGTAATACTCCTGCAGGGGTGTGAATTGCCAAAGCTACAGAATCTGCGATACTATGACTTGTTCTAATAAATTCTACAGATGAGTTCTCCAGCTTAATGATATCTTTTGGTTTAACAGTTATAAGTTCTACTGTACTTAATAATCCATGTTCTTTTAGCTTAGTCTCAACAATTCCTAGAGTAAGCTTAGTTCCATAAACAGGAATATTAATTTGTTTTAGTACATATGGCAGAGCCCCTATATGATCCTCGTGACCATGAGTTAGAAAAATGCCCTTAACCTTATCTTTATTTTTCAAAAGATAATTTATTTCTGGAATTACTACATCAATTCCTAGCATTTCATCATCTGGAAATTTTAAACCACAATCTATTACTATTATATCATTTTTGTATTCAATAACAGTAAGGTTCTTGCCAATTTCATTTAATCCCCCTAAAGGAATAATCTTAATTTTTTCTTTTTCCTTTTTCAAATATTCTTCCCTCCTTCATTTAAAAATAGGTATCTGAAATAAATAACAAGAAAAAGCTGTTAAATATATCAGCATTTAACTAGTTACCTTTAAGATACCTTTTGTTGCTTATATATCATTTAAGAGCATTCGCTACAAAGGCCGTAAAATTTCAACGTATGATTCTCTATATTAAACTTATACTTTTTTTCAATAACTTCTTCAATTTCATCCAACAAATCACCTTGAACCTCAATTACTTTCCCACAGCCATTACATATTAAATGATGGTGTTGATGACTATCATCTTGGTGACAAAGTTCATATCTACTACGCCCATCATCTAAATCAAGTTTGCAAACTACTCCCATTTCCTCAAGTAATTGCACTGTTCTGTAAACTGTAGCTAATCCAATCTCTGGACAATCTACTTTTACTAAATCATATAATTCCTCTGCTGTAAGATGGCTACCTTCACTATTGATAATTTCACTAAGTATGGCTCTTCTTTGAGGTGTCAGTTTGTATCCTTTTTCCTTAAGGAATTCTTTTAAATTTTCAATCTTATCCTTTGCCATTTTTGAATTAATACACCCTCTCTTTTCTAATTACCATGAAGTTACCTCTTATGTAAAACTCAGATTAATCTAATAAACCTTCTTCTGAAAGTGTTTCATAAGCTTCAGCAATCATATTAAATTCATCTTCATCATCTACAGAAACTAAAACCTCATTGCCATCTTCATCTTCAATAACTTTAAGTGCTACTGCATCTAAATCTTCAGATCCAGCTGGAACTACTATAAAATATTCATTTTCTTCTATGTCTAATTTTGTTATTACTTCAAATTCTATATCATTTCCTTCTTCATCAGTTAATATAACTTTTTCTAAAAAATTATCCATTTGTTGCCTCCTAATATGTATTTGTATTTTATTAATATATACTGTCCAAATATCCTTGTAATATATAAGTTGCTGCAATTTTATCCACTATTTTTTTTCTTTTGCTTCGGGACATATCTGCTTCTAACATAGCCTTATGTGCTGCTACTGTAGTAAGCCTTTCATCCCAATACTTAATTGGTACTTCTGTATTTTCTTTTAGCTTATCACAAAACTCCATAACCTTTTCGCCTTGCATTCCTATGGTTCCATTCATATTTTTAGGCATTCCAGAAATTATGGTGTCAACATTATATTCTCTACAAATCTTTAAAACTTCTTCAATATCATATTCTATCTTCTTGCGTTTAATGGTGGTTATTCCTTGTGCTGTAAATCCTAGAGGATCACTTATTGCCACTCCAATAGTTCTATCTCCAACGTCTAATCCAAGTACTCTCATATGCTACTCCTTAGTATATTTAGCACCTCTTTAGAGCTGCCTATTATTTAAAAGTATAACAACTTAACCTTTATAGCCTTAGTATTTGTGAATTACAAATAAAAATGCCCGATGACGGGCATTTTTTTATTTTATTTCTAGATAAGCTTTTAAAACTTCTTCTAATATATCGTCTCTCTCTAGCTTACTAACTAATGCTCTTGCTCCGTTATAGTTGGTTATATAAGTAGGGTCACCAGATATTAAATATCCAACTAATTGATTTACTGGATTATACCCTTTTTCTTTTAAAGCATTATACACGTCAGTTAGTATCATTTTAGTCATATCCTTTTTATCCTTAATTACATCAAACTGAACTGTGTGTTGTTTATCCACCATAATCACCTTCTTATTTTATATGATACAGGTATATCTTAGATATATTATAAAACATTATCTCCAAAAAGTATACTATTTTACCAAAGTTTCTATAATTAGGAGAGCCTTATCCATAGCCTCTTGCAGTTTCTCTGGAAGCTTTCCGCCAGCCTGTGCCATGTCAGGTCTTCCGCCGCCTCCGCCGCCAGCAATTGTTGCAACTTCCTTGATTATCTTACCACAATGCACACCTTTCGATACTGCTTCCTTAGATGCCATAGCTACAAATTGAACTTTACCATTAGAGTTACTTCCAAGAACTACTACTCCATCCCCAAGTCTATCTCTTAATTTATCTCCAAGATTTCTCAGTGCATCTCCCTCAACATCCTTAACTATCCCAACTACAGACTTAACTCCTTTTATTTCTTTAACGCTATTTAGAAGTTCATCCTCTGCACCACTAGTTAATTTTTCTTTAAGGACTTGAATCTCTTTTTCCTTCTCTTTTAAAGTTGTTACTACAGAGGTTAGCTTATTTAGGATATCCTTTTCTCCACATTTTAACACCGAAGAAATTTCCTTTAAGAAGTTATTTTTTTCTTCAAGATACTTAACCGATTTTTCTCCTGTTATAGCTTCTATTCTTCTTATTCCTGCTGCTACTCCTGTCTCACTTAGAATTTTAAACAATCCTATTTCACCAGAATTCTTAACATGAGTTCCTCCGCAAAGCTCTTTGCTATAGTCTCCTACTGAAACTACCCTTACATCTTCCTTATACTTATCATCAAATAATGCCACTGCTCCACTTGCCTTAGCTTCATCTATAGACATAACATTTGTATCTACATTGTAAACCTTCATTATTTCTCTATTTAGTATATTTTCAACTTTTATAACTTCTTCTTCACTAAGTGCTGCAAAATGAGTAAAGTCAAATCTCAATCTTTCATCATCCACATAGGAGCCAGCCTGATTAACATGTTCTCCTAATACTTCCTTTAATGCCTCATGAAGCATATGAGTTGCAGTATGGTTTTTACAAATGTTCTCTCTTTTTCTATTATCTACTTCTAAGGTAACAACTTCATTTTCTTTTAATCTTCCTTCAAGAACTTCAACAAAGTGAAGGGTTTTTCCACTAATATTTTTCTTACAGTTATAAACATTAGCCTTAAAACTAGGAGAATAAATTAATCCACTATCTCCAATTTGTCCTCCCATTTCAGCATAAAATGGTGTATTGTCAGTAACAACAATTCCCTTTTCACCTTTTTCTAAGGAATTTGTAAAGTTATCTTCTTTTATCAAAACTAAAACCTTACCTTCACAGTTTAAAGTTTCATATCCCTTAAATTCAGTTGTAACTTCTAATGGAATTTTATTTAAGACTCCATCGTCACTACCCATGTAGCTAGAATCTCCCCTAGCTGCTCTTGCTGTTTTTCTTTGATTATCCATCTCAGCATTAAAACCGTCTATATCTATAGTTAGACCTTTTTCCTCTACAATTTCTTGTGTAAGTTCTAGAGGGAATCCATAAGTATCATAAAGCTTAAATGCCTTTTCACCACTTAAAGTTTTCTCATTCTTACTTTCTAACTCTTCAATATAACCCTTTAATATGTCCATTCCTGAATCTATAGTTTCTGTAAATCTTTCTTCTTCAAGCTTAATAACCTTCTTAATATAATCTTTCTTTTCTTCTAGCTCTGGATAAGCACCTTTACTGTTTTCTATAACCTTATCACAAAGTTCATGCAAGAAAATATTTTTAATTCCTAGAAGTCTACCATGTCTTGCAGCTCTTCTTAATATTCTTCTTAAAACATAGCCTCTTCCTTCGTTAGATGGTAGAACTCCATCAGAAATTAAGAAAGTAGTACTTCTTACGTGGTCAGTAATTACTCTTATAGAAATATCAGTTTTTCTATCTTTTCCATAAGTTACTTTAGTTATATTACAAACCTCATCTAAAATTGATCTTATAGTATCTACTTCAAAAATACTATTTACATCTTGCATAATGGTTGCAATTCTCTCAAGACCCATCCCTGTATCTATATTTGGATTCTTAAATCTTATATAATTGCCATTTTCATCTTTATCAAACTGAGTAAATACTAAGTTCCAAAACTCAACTACTCTATCTTCTTCTCCAGCTTTAACAAAATCAGCTTCATTTGTTATAGTCCCAAGTTCACTATTTCTATCGTAGTGAATTTCTGAACATGGTCCACATGGTCCAGGTCCTACTCCAACTTCCCAAAAGTTATCTTCTTTTCCAAGCCTAAATATTCTTTTTGGGTCTACATCTGTGGTTCTGCTCCAAATTTCAAAAGCCTCATCATCTTCATGGTAGATAGTTACATAAAGCTTTTCCTTTGGTATTTCAAGTGTTTCCGTAATATATTCCCAAGCCCATGGAATTATCTGTTCCTTAAAGTAATCTCCGAAAGAGAAGTTTCCAAGCATTTCAAAAAAAGTACCATGCCTTGAAGTTTTACCTACATTGTCAATATCACCAGTTCTTATGCATTTTTGACAATTTGTCACTCTTTTGCTAGGTGGTGTTTGAAGCCCTGTAAAATAAGGCTTAAGTGGTGCCATCCCTGCATTAATTAACAATAAACTATTATCATTCTTAGGAACTAGCGGAAAACTCGCCATTCTCAAATGGTCTTTACTTTCAAAAAACTTTAAAAAAGATTCTCTAATTTCATTTAGCGACATGTTCTTCATTATATATCAACCTCCAAATTATTATTCATTTTCATCTAAAATTAATAAATTTATGCACAAAAAAAACCTCTTCCCAACCAAAGGGACGAAGGTTTTCCGCGTTACCACCCTAATTATATCAATGAACCATCGATATCTCTTAATTAAAATATAGCTCCAAAACAGCTTCAATATACTTTCCAAGAAGTTTTCACCAGCCACTTCCTCTCTGAATGTTCCGTACATTTACTCCTTTTTATCATAGCTTAATATTCATTTATTTCTATTTTAAACATTGTTAACTACAAATTAAGTAACATAAACTCTTATATTACACAAAAGTATAGTCCATTTATGACTATTTTATGCTATACCAAGGCTTGTATTAAGCTCTCCACATATCTTTATTCTTAAGCCTGTATATTGTGAATTATAAGTAAAATAATGCTTATTGTCAATATAGAGAAATGAAGTTAACCTTTTCGTTCTAATAATTTTCTCTTAGTTGTCTTAATAGTCTATATATTACTATATTAAGTATTAAAGAGAAGCCTCGGTTTATCTTTCTAGAATAAATAATAATCTAAATCCTCATAAAGAATTTTAACCATAACCCAAAGTGGAACCACTATAATCATTCCAATTATACCACCTAAACTTCCACCTATGAGTAATAAAAGTAATATAGTTAAAGGATGAGAACTTACACTATCTCCCATCATTTTGGGTCCAACTACATTTCCTTCTATTTGCTGAATCAAATTAAGCCAAATTGCTAACCATATAGCCTTTTGAACAGAAGTGAAACTTGCTAATATAACAATAGGTATTGCTCCAATTAAAGGTCCAAAGTAAGGTATAATATTGAACACTGCATTAATCAAAGATAAAGCAAAGGCAAATTTAACTCCTGTGAATATTAGTATAATATATGTAAGAACTCCAACAATACCACATAGTTCAAACTGAGTTATTATATATCTCTCTAAAACCTTGTCAATGTGAACTAATGCTCTTTTTACAACATTCCTACTCTCCATAGGTACATATCTTATTACCCCATTAAGTATTTTTTCATCATCACACAAGAAAAAGTATACTAAAGTTGGAATGATGAATATAAGCAGTATATTCTCTCCAATACTGATAGTTGTATTTATAGTTTCTGTAACGAAGCCTTGAGCACTTTCCTTTACCTTTATATAAATATTATTTAAAGTTTCTCTAACAAACTCATTTTTTGCAAACTCATACTTATCTAAAGAAAATTTACTGAAATAGTTTTTAACTTGGTTAACTGTATTAGCAAAATTTGCACCTTCTTTATATATAGAAGGTATTAATAATATAAAAATTAAAGCTATAGCTAATAAAATTATGCTAATAACTATAATAGCTGATAACTTCTTATTTAATCCTTTACGTAGAAATATTTTGTAAAATGGTCTTAAGCTATATGCAATAATAAAGGAAATTAAAATAACTCCAAATATATCTAAAAAAATAGGAACCTTCCAAATGAGAATCACTACTAAAGCTATAAAAGCAATAGTAAGCAGGATACTTTTATACTTTATCTTAATGTTCTTCATAATTTACCACAACCTTTGAAAGGGATTTATGAGGAGTTACCACAAGTTTAAACTTATCTTCATTTCCAAAAAAGAGTAAATTATCTTCACCTAAAATTAACTCCTTAATAAGAAGTATTTTTCTCTCTCTAAAAATTCCAGCTATAGTGCCACATTTTATTGATATACCTTTTAGTTCGAAGGTTTTTTCACAAAATATAATGTCATTAACCATCCCTAATATATTTGAATGTTTGTCTAAAACATACATATTTCTAAGTTCTGAAAAAGAAATTTGATTTTCCTTAGTAGTTTTGGTTACTAAAATTTTGGTATTATAATAAATAATATCCTCTTTTAATATATTAAAACCTTTGCTTATAAACTTATAAGGATTAACCTTAAAGCCTGTTACTTCTTTTTTATTAAAGTTAATTAAAATATCCTTAACATATCCTAAATTCTTACCATTGATGTCTATTACATCCATATATATAAAATCTCTACTTTTCAACATAATTGTTACCACTCCAAAGCATGTAATTATTATGTTATTATATCCAAATTATTCAAGTATATACTTTTTAAAAAAGGATAGCACTAAAGTTTCATAAAAACTGGAGGGCTATCCTTAAAAATATCTTATAATTCTTCTATTTCATGTTGGTGCGAATTAGTATTTTCGTATTTATCCTTCCACTTATCAAGGCCTATAGTTTCCCTATAATTGTTAATGGCCTTATGAATGGTTTGTTCCGCAAGTACTGAACAATGAATTTTTGCTGCTGGAAGACCATCTAAAGCCTCTATTACAGACTTATTAGTAAGTCCCCAGGCTTCTTCTAAGGTTTTGTTCTTTATTAGCTCTGTTGCAATACTAGAGGATGCTATCGCAGAACCACATCCAAAAGTCATAAACCTTACATCCTTAATAATGTTGTCTTCTACCTTAAGATAAATCTTCATTATATCTCCACAGTTTGCATCTCCTGCTTCCCCTATACCATTTGCATCTGGCAAGGTTCCCACATTTCTTGGGCTATAAAAATGTTCTAACACTTTATCACTATAATCCATTAAATAACATCTCCTAATTAAAAACTTATAGTTAATTTAAGTTAAGACCAAATTCCCCTATAATATTTTTAGGATATTCAGCCATATGCCAAATATCCTAAATATAAACTTCATAGTATGCTGTTGTTATAGAATTTCTTCTATAATTCCGCCACCTACCACTAAATCATCAATATAACATACTACCGATTGTCCTTTAGTTATAGCCCTTTGCTTTTCATCGAATACAACTTTAATTCTATTATCATCCAATTGAGTAACTATAGCTGGAGCTGCTTTTGTAGAATACCTTACTTTTGCAGTTACTCTAAGCTCTCCCTGAATCTTATCAAAAGGTATTAAATTAATATTCTTTGCGATAAGCTCAGTTTTAAAAATATGCTCTTCCTCACCAAGAACTACTTCATTTCTCCAAGGAATAATATCTGTAACAAACATAGGCTTTCCAAGGGCTATACCAAGACCTTTTCTTTGTCCAATAGTATAGTGGATGATTCCCTTATGTTTTCCTAAAATCTTTCCTTGCCTATCCACAAAGTTACCTGGTTTAACTTCTCTTCCGCCATATTTCTCTATATACTTTCCATGATCATTATCCGGAATAAAACATATTTCCTGAGAATCTCTTTTTCTAAACACATCTAAGCCTATTTTCTCAGCTATGGCTCTAATTTCAGGTTTAGAATAAGTTCCACAAGGCATTAAAGTATGGGCAAGATGCTCTTGTGTTAACCCATAAAGCATATAGGTTTGATCTTTTTTATCGTCCTCTGACTTTCTAAGCACATACCTATCTTCTTCTTTAGTAATAGTTGCATAATGACCAGTAGCTATATAATCTGCTCCTAGCTGCTTAGCTTTTCTTAAAAGCTCACTAAATCTAACAGTTCTATTACACATAACACAAGGATTTGGAGTTCTTCCTTGGAAATATTCATCTACAAAGTAATCTATAACATTTTCCTTAAAAGGCTTCTTAAAGTTTAGCACGTAGAAGGGAATATCTAAAACATCTGCTACTCTTCTAGCATCATTTGCAGCAGCTAAAGAGCAACAACCACCTTCTGTTTCCTCATAATCAGGATTATCAGAAAGCTTCATCATGATTCCAATTACTTCATAACCTGCTTCCTTAAGTAAGTATGCAGCTACGGAGCTATCAACTCCTCCACTCATACCAACTATAACTTTTTTTTTCATTAATTATCACCTATTCTCCGTGTACATGATCATGAATATCATCATGCTCTTTAAAGTCCCAAAGGTCTAACCCTTGATTTTTTCTGTAGTCATTTATTGCTTTATGGATAGCTTCCTCTGCAAGAACTGAACAGTGCATTTTCACTGGTGGAAGTCCATCTAAAGCTTCAGCTACTGCTTTGTTTGTTAGAGTCCAGGCTTCATCTACAGTTTTTCCTTTTATAAGTTCTGTAGCCATGCTTGAAGACGCTATAGCTGAACCACAACCAAAAGTTTTAAATTTAGCATCTATAACTACATTGTCTTCTATTTTTAAATAAACTTTCATTATATCTCCACATTTAGCATTTCCAACTTCTCCAACACCGCTGGCATCTTTAATTTCTCCAACATTTCTTGGATTAGTAAAGTGATCCATAACTTTATCGCTATACATATTAATTCTCCCCCTTATTCATATAATCATCATATAATGGTGACATATCTCTTAATCTTTGCACTATTGATGGTACTGTTTTTAAAACATAATCAACTTCTTCTTCTGTTGTTCCATCGCCTAGACTTAATCTTAAAGAACCATGAGCTATCTCATGTGGCAATCCAATTGATAAAAGAACGTGTGAAGGATCTAGTGATCCAGATGTACATGCACTTCCACTAGACGCACAGATTCCCATAGCATCTAACATTAAAAGCACTGATTCTCCCTCAATAAATCTAAAACATACATTCACATTACCAGGAAGCCTATTTTCTCCCTTTGGTCCATTTAGTCTAGTATGAGGTATCTCTAATAGTCCATTCATTAATTTATCTCTAAGGTAAGTTAATGTTTTATTATGTTCTTTCATATTATCAGTAGCAAGTTCTATAGCTTTTCCAAGTCCTACAATACCTGCCACATTTTCTGTTCCAGCTCTTCTATTTTTCTCTTGTCCGCCGCCATGAACTAGGTTGTGAATTTTAATTCCCTTTTTAACGTATAGTGCTCCTACACCTTTAGGTCCATAAAATTTATGTGCTGCTAAAGAAAGTAAATCCATATTCATTTCCTTTACATCTACTGGAATGTGTCCAACTGCTTGAACTGCATCTGTATGGAAGAATATTTTCTTTTCTCTGCAAATCTCACCAATTTCTTTCACTGGCTGAATAGAACCAATTTCATTGTTTGCCATCATTATTGTAACTAAAATAGTATTTTCTTTGATAGCATTTTTTAAATCTTCAAGTCTAATTACACCTTCAGCATCTACATCTAGGTAAGTTACTTCAAAGCCATGCTTTTCTAAGTATTCACAAGCATGTAGCACTGCATGATGTTCTATTTTTGTTGTAATTATATGATTCCCTTTATTTTGGTGAGCAAAAGCAATTCCTTTTATTGCCCAGTTATCAGCTTCTGATCCACCACCAGTAAAGTAAATTTCAGCAGGGTCAGCATTAATAGCTTTAGCAACTCTCATTCTAGCCTTATCTAAAGCTTTTTTTGTTTCTCTAGAAATTGAATATACAGAAGATGGATTACCATAAAACTCTGTAAAATAAGGTATCATCTCTTCTAATACTTCTGGTTTTGTATAGGTTGTAGCTGCATAATCCATATAAATAGGTTTATTCATTTAAATTCACTCCTTTTAACTTGGCGATGTTAAAATAATCGTCTACTATATCTTGTAAAGTAATAGATGTGGTTACACTATCTATACTTTCTTTTATCTTTTTCCAAACAATTCTTGTTGCACAACAATCTATGTTGTTGCAAGAACCATCTTCTATACAATTTGAAATTTCAATTGGTCCTTCTAAAACCTCTAAAACCTCATAAACTGTTATGTCTTTAGGTTCCTTATCTAAAATATATCCTCCACTTGCCCCTCTTACACTTTTAATAAGTCCTGATTTTCTAAGTGATGAGAAAAGCTGTTCTAAGTAATATTCAGATATTTTTTGTCTTTCAGAAATACTTTTTATGGATACTGGCTCTTTGCCATAGTTAATGGCTAAATCAACCATTGCCTTAACGCCATAACGTCCTTTAGTTGATAATTTCATATATATCATTCCTTAAGTTTCATTAATGGTTTTTAATGTTGACTGTTTTACTACACTTTCATATTAGCAAATCAGAGTAAAGTTGTCAACAATTCTATTTTACTTTTTTATTATGAGGAAGTAAAGGGAAATTTATACTCCTTCTTGTCTAATTTTAGGGTTAATAATCTTTGTTGTGCCAATAGTTAAAGTTATTAATATTATGTAATAGAAGAACTTTTAGGGAGGTTACAAAAATGAGTAACTTTATAGATGGTACCTTATATAGAGATCTAATCATGGGCATAAATAATAAGGTTCAATTAGCAGATGAAAACTTGATTACTGGTATAAACTTTGATAATGCTGCTACCACTCCACCTCTAAAGTGTGTAGTTGAAGATATAATAAAATTCTGCCCCTGGTACTCATCAATTCATAGGGGAGAAGGCTATAAATCCCAATTATCCACTTCCATGTATGAAGAAAGTAGAAAAATTATTGGAAGATTCGTAGGTTATGATGAAAATAATATGGAAGTAATTTATGTGAAAAATGCCACTGAAGCAATAAATAAATTAGCTAACATTTTATCTTGTGGAAAAAGAAGCAATGCTGTTGTTTTAAGCACCTCCATGGAGCACCATTCAAATGATTTGCCTTGGAGATATAACTATAACCTGGATTATGTTGATGTGGATGATATAGGGAGACTTGACATAACAGATTTAAAAAACAAGTTGGAAAAGTATAATGGTTCAGTAGCTTTAGTTACTGTAACTGGTGCTTCAAATGTAACAGGTCACAAAAATCCTATATATGAGATTGCTAAGCTTGCCCACAAATATGGTGCAAAAATTTTAGTGGATGGAGCACAGTTAGTTCCTCATGCCCACTTTGATATGAAACCCTTCTACAATGAAGATCATATTGACTTTGTTGCTTTTTCTGGCCACAAAATGTATGCCCCCTTTGGAACTGGGGTCTTAATAGGTTCTAAAGAAGTGTTTAATCAGTGCGGACCCGACTATGTCGGTGGTGGAACAATATCCTTTGTATCCCATGACTTAGTAAAATGGGCAGCTTCTCCAGATAGACATGAAGCTGGTTCTCCTAACGTAATTGGTTCTGTCGCTCTAAGCTGTGCTGCAGAAAAATTAAAAGAACTAGGTATGGATAATATAGATAGATATGAAAGAGCCTTAACTAAATATGCTACAGAAAATCTTATAAGAATACCTTCTGTAATTCTTTATGGCGATTATATGAACTTCAGAGATAAAGTAAGTATTATTCCTTTTAATATAGAAGGGATTCACCATACTATTCTAGCTAAAATTTTATCTTACGAATTTGGAATTGCAGTTCGAAGTGGATGCTTCTGTGCACAACCCTACATGCAAAATCTCCTTCATGCCACTCCTGAAATGATTAAAGAAAATATAAATGCTCCTAAAGAAAAAATGCCTGGTACAGTACGAATTAGCTTTGGAATGTATAACACCTTTTACGAAATAGATCGTTTCCTCAATGTTATTTACAAAATAGCAATTAATAAGAATTACTATTTAAATAAATATAATTTTTTTAACTATAAATTAGTATAAAAATACCCGATGCAATTGCATCGGGTATTTTTTATAAATCTATTCCTGCTGATTCTCTTAATTTATCTACTGATTTATCAGTTTTATTTTTTTGAAGCATCATATACACATAAACAGGTATTCCTACTAACATTAGTATAAATCCGTACATAACTGTTTCTGCTCCAGTTCCGTAGATTGCATAAATAGAATATCCAAATCCAAGGATTGAGAAGAAAGAATTCTTTAAAAAGCTAGGAAAATTAAAGTTCTTATCTCCTTTAAATAGTAGCACTATTTCTGCTGCTGCACAGAAAGTGTATGCTGGAAGGAAAGAAAGTGTAGCAAGTAATATCATAAAATCAAAAGCCTTTTGTAAAGTACTTACATAGTTAAGTACAAGTAATAGGTTCATACAAATACTTCCTATGATTAACGCTGCCGTAGGCGTACTGTACTTAGGACTAATTTTCTTAAATATTTCCGGGAATAATCCATCCTCTGCTGCACCAACTGCACTTCTAGCAGTAGTTAAAAACCATCCTGAGGTTGCTCCTAGAGTAGATATTAATGCACCAAAGGCAATGAAGTTTCCTCCCCAATTTGCTCCAGTAGCACTATTTATAATATCTGCAAGTGGTGCTTCTGACTTAGCTAGTGTAGCTTGATCCATAGCTCCCATAGCCACAAAGCTCATAAAAATATAAATTGCTGATACAATCAAAATCCCGTATACAGTACTCTTTTTAATATTTTTCTCAGGATTCTTAATTTCTCCTCCAGCTACTGTAGCACTTTCAAGTCCTACAAAGGCCCAAAGAGCTATTGCTATAGCAGAAGGTAACGTATTCATTCCAACTAATTCTTCACTAGATACTGTGCTTAAATAGCTTGGGTCAAAGTTTATTGCTGCAATTACTATGAAAACAACAAGTACCCCAACTTTTAATACAGTAGAAATAACCCCAATTTTACCCACATATTTAACTCCATAAATATTTATAGCAGTGAAAAGCCACACTACTGTGGTACAAACTAAAAATGCAATACCTGGTGATTTAGCTGCTGGTACAAAATATGTAAAATAGCTCATAAAAGCAGTTATAATTGCGCAGTTTCCAACCCAAGATCCAATCCAAAATGACCAACCTATTAAAAATCCTGCAAAATCCCCAAAAGCAGCTCTAGTATAAACAATAGGTCCCCCAGTTTTAGGCATTTTAGATCCAAGATTTGCAAAGCTAAGTGCAATTAATAAAGATCCTAAAGCAGTTATTATCCATGCTATCATAGATACTTTTGGATTTGTTACCCTTGCAAAGCTTGCTGGTGACATAAAAATACCAGAACCAATGATGTTTCCAACTACAATTGCTGTAGCAGCCCCAAGCCCAAGCTCCCTTTTTAATTTCCCCTCATTATTTAAGGGTTCTAAATTTTTACTCATGATTATCCTCCTTAGAAGTCAAACTAAAACTTGTCCTAAAATTCACAAAAATCGTAAACGTATTCTATAACACTATACGTATTTTACGACCTTGTTAATACATTAACTAAGTTTAATACATAATGAGTAATAATTCAACATTTTCTAACAATTATTTTAAAATTTTATAGATAAATTATTTATATAAATAAAATTAAAATTAAACACGCTTACTTTTTGTGAATTTTATGTTGAATTTATTAAGAAAATAAAAAAAAAGACCAAGGCACACATCACCTTAATCTTTTAGTAACAATTCCATATTGCCTTTTATTTTAACTATAATAAGCATTATTAACTATTAAACTAAAGTCCTAATCTTAAAAAGAAACCTTATTTTTTTACTAATTAATGGTTCTTATGTCCTCAATAATGCTAGAGGTCATTATTCTCCTCATAGGTTGTTTTTAACAGAACCATAAAAATCCTATATTTCGAAAATTAGAGTACATCTCTTTTTGTGAAAATCATGTGAGCTACACCATAACAAACTACTATCCATGCAAAACATACTAATACAAATAAGGAAGTTGTAACTATAGGGTTTAATAGCATTTCCGAAGACTTCCCTGTTGAAAGTGCAAACAAATCGTAGTAAGTTCCAAAAAAGTAGGGCATTACTTTTTCAAGTAAGGTGGTTCTTGTCCCTTGATTTGGTGAAAACACAACGTTGAATCCTGCTAACCAATTTGCTATGAAAAATAGCATTCCAACCCCTACCGTTGGTACATTTGACTTAAATATTGTTGAAATCAATAAGCAAAATGCAGCACAAGCCGTAATTATTAGTATTTGTAAGAGAAGCAGTTGAAGAATCATTTCCCAAGCTGGTACTACAGTACTGCTCCCTATCACTGGCGAAATTCCTCGCCTTCCTTCATTTATTAGTGCATAGTCTATGCAATACTTAGTGCCTTTAACAAATGGAGTATTATGATTACCAAAGGTAAAAAATATCCCGAAGAATAAAAATGCTAATCCTTGTACAGCAAGAACTACCCCATTACTAGCTATTGTAATTGCAATAAACTTTGATAACAAAACCTTTGCTCTTGATACTGGCTTAGTTAAAAGCACTTTGATTGTAGATGCTTCTTGTTCCCCAGAAACTATATCTAATATTAAAATTGATATAATTAGTAATAAAAACACTCTTTGATTGTAATATAAAATTGATGGAAGGTTATAAAAAGCACTGGCTGCAGGTTTGCTCGTATATTTTACATCCTTCTCTAATAAAAACTTCTTATAAATAAGTTCCTTGTTTATATCTTCTATAACATTTTTATCTCCTTCACTTTCTGCAAAGCCCTTCTTCTTTTCCACAAGGGCAATATCTTTTTTCAAAATACTTCTCCAGTCACTTCCTACTTTCTCAAATTCTAATAATAAATCTTTTTGTTCTCCTAAAATCTCTAACTGTCTGTTTAAACTTTCTACTACAGCTTCATTTTTTTCATTACTACTTTTCTTATCAATTAGCTTAGCTTTATCCCTTCTACTGCTTGTGAATGCTATTTGATGTTTTATACTTTTTACCTCTGGATATAGTGGAAATTTATCATCTTTTAAACCACTCCATGAAACACTTGAAAAAAGTGCTGTGGCAATAACCATAATAGTAAGCACTATAAAAAATCGCTTCTTACTAACCATCTTTTTCAGCTCATTTATTACTAATCCACCCATACTATCCCCTCCTTAAGTTAATACATCTTCTTTAGTAAAGATTTTATAGGAAGCTGTAAAGCAAGAAACTGCCCAAATAGCTAACACAATTAAACCTAAGGAAATTGATATATTACTTCCTCCAAGATTTCTATTTAAGGCTCCTGTTAGAATTTCTAAGGTGCTGCTATAGGATATGAATATCAAAGGATAAATCTCCTTCATGAAAGGGAAAGGCATAAAGAATATAAGTAGTGATATTATTGCAACCGTGATTGTGCCAATACCTAAAGAGGTTACTGTAGTTTTAAATATAGTGGATAACAGCAAGGCAAAAGCTACAGAGCATATGATAAAGGCTATTTGTACTATAAAGGTTATACCTATAACCTTCCAAGCTTCTATAAGGTAGGTACTTCCAAGTACTGCACCAACTTCTTCATTTACCATAGCGTACTTTGTTCCAATTAACATAGGCGAATTATAACTTCTAAAGTTTGTGGAAAAACCTAAAACTAAAAAGGTAATTAACTCTATTAAGGTTAAGGTTGTTATAATGATTAAAATTGAACTTATAAACTTAGAACAAATTATTTTCCCTCTTGATACGGGCTTTGCTAGCAGCATTTTAATAGTTGAGGCATCATATTCTCCAGAAACTAAATCACTGGCTGCAAAAACAATTAATATAGGGATTAGTATAATACTTACTTTGCTGATGACTTTTGAAATATCTTCAAAAGCGCTTACTTCATAATCTCTTTTAGGAGTTAAATCACTACTAGAAAAATAATTATAGTACTGAAGTTTGCCTGTAGCTTCTTCTTCTAAAATTGTATTTTTTTCAGCTTCTGCATACTTCTTTTGATTTTCTAGGATAGCAATTTTTCCTTTAATGTATTCCTCCTTATCCTTAAACATATTAGAAATTTCTTTTTGATAAACTTCATTTTGTCTTTCTAGATTCTCTATATTTTTTAATAATTCATTTTTGTCCCCTTGAAAGTTGTCATATCTTATACTTTCATTTAGAACTGCTATGGTTTTATTATTAGAATCCATAAGGTTTTCTGGTCTTTTTTCATTAGCCTCATGATAAACTGAAAATCCTCCATAAACAAACACTAAGATTAAAGATAGTAGGAAGATTAAAAACTTCTTGCCTCGAAGGAACTTAAGAACTTCATTTTCTACCAAGGCCCACATCTTCCTTACCTCCTTCAACCATCTTCATAAATCTTTCCTCTAAATTATCATGAGTTTTTTGTATTCCCTCTATATAAATCTTTTTTTCTAAAATTTTTTCCATTATATTTGCAAGACTATCCTTATCTACAGTAAGGAGTATATCTCTGTCTCTTTCTTCTATTTCATGAACAAAAGGAAGTTTTGTAAGTTCTTTTTTACATTTATCTCTTTCATGGGTTACTATGGAGATTCTATCTAAAGTATCTTCCTTTGTAAGATTGCTTAGCTCCTCCACAGCACTTATGGTTCCACTTTGAACAAAGGCTACTCTATCACAAATTTGCTCTATTTCAGCCAAAATATGAGAAGAAATAAACACTGCTGTATTATTTTCACGAGCTAATTTTCTAACTATATTTCTAAATTCATAAATTCCCACTGGGTCTAGTCCATTAGTTGGTTCATCTAAAATGAGAAGCTTAGGGCTACAAAGAAGTGCTTGGCCTAAACCTAGACGCTGTTTCATTCCCAGGGAATATTTTTTTACTTTATCATCAATTCTTTCCTTTAAACCTATTGTGTCTATAACTTCTTCTATTTTTTCCTTAGACACCTTTCCATACATTCTAGCAAAAACCTTAAGGTTCTCCCTTCCTGTTAAATCCTTATATAAGTCTGGGTTCTCAACAATAGCTCCTACTTGTCTAAGAGCTTTTACTAAATCCTTTTGAATATCATGTCCCATAATTGTAATGCTTCCACTATCAGGCTTTATTAGCCCTACAAGCATTCTTATGGTAGTGGTCTTACCAGCTCCATTAGCTCCTAAAAACCCAAATATCTCCCCTTCTTTAACCTCAAAGGTAACCCCTTTAATAATCTTTCTTCCCCCTAAACTCTTATGGATATCTTTCACTTCTAATACAGTACCCATGTTATCCCCCTTTACAATTAAACATCTTTAATAATATTTCTTTATGCTTTAGTCCTCTTGTCATCCACAATTATGCCGTCAGCTATGGTTATAACTCTATCTGCACGAGCTGCAATATTAGGATCATGGGTTATCATAACCAAGGTTTGATTATATTTTTTTATGGACATAGTAAGCAAATCTAAAACCTCATTACTATTTTTGCTGTCTAAGTTTCCTGTAGGCTCGTCTGCAAATATGATTGAAGGCTTATTAGCAAGAGCTCTTGCAATAGAGGTTCTTTGCTGTTGCCCTCCTGAAATTTCTCCTGGTAAATGAGTTTTCCTATTTTTAATATCTAAGGTTTCCATGATTTCATTTATATAAGCTTCATCAACTTTTTTACCATCCATTAATAGTGGTAGTTTAATATTTTCCTCTACAGATAATATTGGAATTAGGTTGAAAAATTGAAATATAAATCCTATATTTCTTCTTCTAAATCTGGATAATTCTTTTTCCCCCATGGAATAAATATCTGTATCATTTATAAAAACTTGTCCAGCAGAAGGCTTATCAAGACCTGCTAAAAGATGTAGTAAGGTACTTTTCCCTGAACCACTAGGACCTACTATTGCTGTAAATTCTCCTTTTTCAATAGATATATCTGTTGGTTTAAGTGCCTTAACTTCCGTTTCCTTAATTCCATAGGTTTTTGTTAGTCGTTTTGTTCTTAATAATTCCATAAAATCTCCCCCTAATTATTTCTCCACGAAGATTGTTTTATTAAAGATATTTTATTGGCTTCAAAGATGAAAATTTACTCTATTCATCTTTGAAGCCTAAAAATATTTGTACTCATGTATAAACAAAATATTCATTTTTTTAAATAAACTACTTTTATTCTATTCCTCTTATGGAGTCAATAACACTAGATGTAAAAAGCTTTCTTGAAGGCAAGATGGCTGCTATAACTGTAATAAAAGTAGTAATAACAAATACTACTGCTACCTCTAAGGTAGGAAAACTCCATGCCATATCTGCTTTTATTACTCCTCTTCCTTTAATATAAATTACATAGGTTAAAAACATTCCTAAGGTTATTCCTACTATACTAGCTGCAATGCCATAAAACATTCCTTCATGTTTTATCATAGCTCTAACCTCATCACTACCAAAGCCTAAGGCTCTCATCATTCCTATTTCTTTATTCCTGATTATTACATTCATGTACATTATATTTATCAAGTTGATTACACTTACTATTGCCACAATAAAAACAAAACTATATAGTGTCATAGATAGCTTAATATTATTCTCTTTAGTCGTTTTAAGTTCTTCTTTAAAAGATTTTATTGTTAAATCTCTAGAAAGCTTCATGGTATCTCTTATTTCTTTTTCTACCTGTTCATAGTTTGCATTCCTGCTTAAGACAATATTTGCTTGCTGGTAATTATCAATGTTTAAATTGTTTTTCATTACATCTTCGCTTACTACAAACATAAGACTTGCACTGGCATCAAATGGTTTTATCACATCTTCTTTAACCACAGCCCCTACTTCAAATACTTCCTTTGAGTCTCTAACATGATTTCCTTTTTCATCATAAATTGGATAACTTATTTTGATTCGGTCCCCAACTTTAATATTAGTATAATCTCTATAATTTAAATCTTGAGCCACTATAGCTAACTGCTTTTCCTTCATCTGGTTTATATCTATATTTCCTTCTATTAATCCTGGTTTTAATTTTTCAAGCTCCTGAGGAGTGTACCCTAAAGTAGTGGTTTGAAAGAAATATTGTTTTTTATTAAACAACTCTTTTAAATAAGGGGTTCTATTACTGCTTGCCGCTACAAATTTTAAACCTTTGCTAGTAACACTTTCTGCTGGAACATCTACAGTTGAAAAAACACTTCTCTCAGTTGAAATTCTCTCGATTCCTTCAATTTTAGAAAGCTTATCTATATCTTTTTCAGTTAAGCCATAATCTTTTGAACTGCCAGAAGATAATAATACAAAGTCACCAGGAAAACCTTTTTTAAAGCTAGCAATAGGATCAGCAGAACCTATCAAATAATTTACACAGCTTAACATGATTATAGTTATAGATAGAGAAGCTACTGTAGTTATAAACCTTTTCTTATTTCTATTTATGTTCATGTATGCCATATTGGCTGGAAATTTAAATCTTTTTCTTAATATTCCATTGCCTTCAAGTGAACTTTTAATTTTTCTTCCCTTTAAATTTAGATTGTTGTTAGAACTTATAGCTTCCATAGGAGAAATTCTTGATGCCTTTACAGCTGGGAAATACACTCCTATAATAATTGATAAAAATCCAACTACTAAGGCCGCAGTTATACCGGCCTTAGGGATATGAAATAACCCATTTAAATCCCTCGATGCTGAAGAAAGCATCATAACAGTTCTAACTGCTAGGCTTCCTAAAAATATTCCTATTGGAATAAATATCATACCTAAGGTTATGCCTTCTCCTAGTACAATGGCTTTAATTCTAAGTGGTGAAGCTCCAATAGCTCTTAGCATTCCAAATTCTTTTGTTCTTTCAGTTATGGATATATTAAACACATTGAAAATGATAATACTTGCTACAACTCCAATGATAATAAACAACACCTTAAAAATTAATTCAAAGACTTTCCCATATTGTATAGTGGAAGTTTTAACACTATTTTCATTAAAGAATATTTTAGAATAATTATTTGTTGCTGCTAGCTGCATTGCAGTATCTGTCACAGAACTTATAGGATTTATCATTATATAACCTTCATATTCTAGATTCTCATTCTTTAAAACTCCATTAAGAAATTTCTTAGTTATATAAGCATTTGCTGTATTTTTATTACTCAACTGGTTAGCCGTATACTTAAAAGTTCCAACTAGAACAAAATTACTTTCTATCTCCTCTTGAAGCCTCTCTCCATCCAAAGTTCTATATTCTACAGTATGTGGAAGCTTCATGGTATCTCCTATTTTAAATTTTTGAGGAAATGCATCTAATACCCACTGCTCTAAAGCAATTTCATTTCCTTTTTCAGGATATCTTCCCTCTGTTAGATTAAAATTTAAAAATTCTGTAATGTTTTCATCATAGGCTTTAATATCCATAGTAACTTTAGAATTCGGAATTCTATACTCACCAAGTTTAGCAACTATAGACATTTTCTCAACTGCTGAATCAGTCTTTAACTCCTCAAATCTCTCATAATCTCTTGTAAAAAATGAAATATCATAGATGCCTCCTGCATCGTCAACCATCCTTTCATAGGATGTTTTGTTAACAGATTCTTGTATTATACTTAAAGAAACTATTAATGCTACTGACAGCACTATACCAATACCCATAAATACAATCCGCTTCTTATTCTTAATAATGTATCGTGGAATTATCCCCCAAAAACTCCTCATAATATCCCCCCAGTTTAATTTTTATTCAGTTTTCCATGGTATTAGATTACTAAAAATATTGATTGAAAAGTGAAATGATTTATATAAGATCTGTTGCTAAAATTTTTATATGTATCTTAACCTTAAATTAATATGAAAAGAGTATATTAATGCAGCCTACAACCTGTATACTGTATTAATATACTATCTTATTTTACATAAATTTTCAGTAAATTTTCAGAATTTTACAAACAGTTAATACTTTTTGCAAAATTTGGCCCTAATAAAGGTTGCAAAAATCTTACCTTTATTAAACTTATGACTTATAACTAATTGTAGTTCCCATAAATACTAGGGTTTCAGTTACAATAACTCTGAAAATAGGTATCAACTTTATAAACTTGTTCTGTTAAAAAAATATTCATTTTTTTGCCTACATTTTTTAAAATCCTATCCATTGCTAGGTCAACTTAAGTTACGGTTTGATAATCCGAGCATGCCTAACTATTTCTATTCTTTTCATTTTAGCTTTAATTATGTTCATTGGAATTTGTGTAAAACTAAAAATGTGAACAACAATAATTGTAATATTAAAGAGAATATTGAATTTATAATTCCTTTCATGTCTATTTTCTTCCCTTTCATATCTATAGTGTTTACTTATAAATTTAAATGTGATATTTATTATATTAGTGTGGATAGGGGAGATCAATGTGATAAATAGACTAGCATGTACTTTAACAAATTATATAAGAAGTAATAGTGACTTTACAAATTCAGATGACTTAGAAAAAATTAACTATGCTATTGAAACTATTTTAAACGAAGCTTTCAAGATTATAATTCTATTGACTTTGTTTTCGATTTTAGGAAAGTTAAGATACTTTAATTTCTCAATGATTATTTTACTTTCCATTAGAATTTTCTCTGGAGGACTTCATTCAAAAACTTTTCTTGGCTGCCTATTGTGGACAACCTTACTTTTTATTGCTACATCCATTGTTGCACCAATCATACCAAAGATAAGTATAGGTATTTATTATTTGATAAGCTTGTTTAATCTATCAGTTATAATAACAAAATCACCCTACCCGAATCCTTATAGACCAATAAAATCAAAAAAAAGAAGGCAAGTTCTTAAAGTACTCGCCGTCTTCTTTGCAATATTTTGGACAATTGTATTATTGTTTTTTACAAACGATATATGTTATTTAAACTGTGGTATTTTTACTATTTTACTACAATCACTTCAATTATTATATGTTAAGAAAGGTGTTTTTATATGAAATTTTTTAAGTTTTTAAAACCTTCTAAATCACTAATTAATATGTTTAGTGTTTGTTTAATTGCACTAGCAGGAGTTATATCCACCTCAACGAGTCTTGGACTCATTGGTGAAGTTAAACCTCCCAAAAGTTTACTGGATAAATAACTTAAATACCGTCTTATTATCTTCTAAAGATAGTTGAACCCTTCCTCCATTTCCTTCAACTATCTTTTTCACATTGTAAAGTCCAAGCCCCCTTCCAACCTTGCCTTTAGTTGTAAAGCCTCTTTTGAATATATTATTTATATCTTCAGCCTTAATAATACCGCTATTACTAACTTCTAAAATATTCATATTTTCTTCAAAATAAGTTTTTACTGTTAAACATTTTTCACCTGGATACTTTTCTAACGCCTCAAAACCGTTGTCAATTATATTTGTTAAAATTTCAACTACTTCATAATCCCTTAAGGATGTTTCAAGCAATGAATTTTGTATAATGTATGTAAATTTAATATTTATTTTGCTAGCTTCGTGAAGCTTACTGTATACTATAGCACTAAGTATCGAGTTGTCTATATATATCATGTTTTCTAGACTTTGCATAGAATTACTTAAGTTGTTAATGTAATTTTTAACATTGTAAGAATTCTCATTTCTAATATTTAATTCTACAAGCCCCCTTATTATATTTAAGTGATTCTTAAAATCATGCTGTCTTTCTCTTATTTCCTCTGTGATACTTCTCAAAACCTCTCCATATTTAGCTTTAACTGCTGTTTCTCTTCTTTCATGTTCCACTCTTACAATATAAAAATACATTATAGTATTTATAACAAACATTGTTGAAAGAATTAAAACAAAACTTATCCAGTTTTTTAAGATTATATCACTATCATAGTCCCATAAAACTTTAGTCACTAAAATATACCCAAGTAAATTAGTAATGAAATAAGTTATTATTTTTTTATCTATTTTAATTATTAGTTTTCTATTGAATACTGGTACATACCTGCAAATGGTGAAAGATAAAAATATAATTGACATATTAATACCTAGACTAGTGTTAAAATTATCCATATCTATTACAATAAAAATTCCAAATAGTGATATAACAACAATTTGAAAAACTATAAGTATAAGTAAAATAAACAAAAACTCTAGCAAAGCCTGAACAATAGTTCTATGATAAATGTAACTTACTAATAATATAAGCGCCAAATAGCTTAAAATTGTATTGGCATAAAAATTAAATTGAGTTACAGCATTTATCAACGAAGTGATAATTAGTATTAGCAAATTCTTAGATAAACTTATCTTTTTTGATGTAAGATTACTCCATAAAATCATTATTGAAATTACCTCTGTGAACGTTATTATAAAACTCTCAATAACACCCATAAATACCCCACTAATACACAAAATTATTGTATTTCTCTTTAAATATTTTAAAAACCTGATCCTTAAAATTATAGCTTATCAAAGCCTTTTTATCATATCCTTGAAAGCCTATCTCCCAGGATTTAGAGCCTACTTTTTCTATTTTTTTTATTTCTTTTGTATTTACAATAAAAGACTTATGACACTGGATAATATAATCGCAATTGATCTTTTCTAAAATTTCCTTTAATCTCATGCCTGATATCTTAAAAGCTCCATTCTTAGTATGAATTGTGCAAGTTTTAATCCTTATTTCTATGAAGAAAATTTCCTCAATATAAATTTTCATTGATAATCTTTGCTCTATGTCAAAAACTACATACTTTTTATTTATTTTCTTAATGTCTTTTCTATTTCTAATAAACTTATTAGTGAGTTCAATTATTTTTTCTTTATTATAAGGTTTCTCAATATAATCGTAGCAGTGAAGTTGCTTGAAGGCATCAATCATATACCCCATATGAGTTGTGATGAATATAATCCATGATAATTCGTATTTACAATCTTTTCTAAGTTCCTTGGCTAAAGTTATTCCAGAAGAATTCTTCAAGTGAATATCTATGTAGAAAAGGTCTATTAAAACTTTCCCCCCTATTATCAATGCTCCTTCTTTATCTTCAGCTTCATATATCTTTAAATCCCTACTTATTTCTTGCAAAATTCTTTTTAGATTTTCCCTTTGAAGCTTATCATCCTCTACTATTAAAATATTCATGTTAGTTACCCCTCTTAATGTCCGTCAGTTCTATATTTTATATTCGCCGCAAAAAAGAAATATCCTTTTATCATACAATGCAAGAATGTTGCTAATTATTTAATAAAATCTTAATATAACTTGCTGTGCTAGTAAATGAACTAGAATTATTTGCTAGTAGAAAAGTCTAGCTTGTCATGTTACTCTAATCATTGAAAAACGCCAGTTCAACAATATAGATGGAAACATGGATTCTAGATAGCAATAAATAATCTTAACAACTTTATTGTTTTCCATTTTATTATAATTGGTTACATTTACCAAAAGGTAACTCCAGCATATATTTAATATTGATAGTGCTATCTTATCAGATATTAAGATTATTACTATTTCATTAGTTGATGAGTTGCTTACTATTGATTCCGAAAAAACATGGCTTGGATTTTTTACTAAGAATTTTAATAATTTATTTCCTAAATTTTGCTCAATAATTAGATTCTACAGAGCTAGAAATCTTTATTTAAAGTTGTTGAAGAAAATTAAACTAATAAATACATTATGCTACCAATATGAAAACTTAAAAATTATTGATAAGATGCCAATACCTGTATGCAAATTTGGAAGCTCTCACTTCTATAATCTTTTAAACCAGAGGTTTCTTATGAATGATGTCTATTTAATAAAAAAACATGTTATAGATGTAAGCTACATGCAATAATAGCCTTAGGCGGCTTCATTAGTAGAATAGCTACTAAAATCTTCACTCATAATCTATGTTTTTTTTATTAATGGGATTCTCAATACCGAAATGAATATAACTGAAATGAATCAATTGCCCTTTAGATAAAAATACTATTCTCCCGACAGATTAATATAATATAAATCAAAGGTAGCTATTCTCATTTTCTAAAATAGCTACCTTTGATTTATTAAGCTTTATTTATTTGTGTTTACTTTATCTATTTTCTGATACTTAGAATTATCCTTTTTAAATACACTTGCATCTATACCCTTATCTATATTTATTTTTTTTGTGGTCAGGTAATACTTTATGTTGCCATTTTCATCATAGCTTTTAAAATCAAGTAAAATACCAGTACTCTTTTCAACCACCATTTCAAATTTCCCTTGAAGACTTTCTGATAAAGTCTTATCAATAACACCTGTTAACTTATAGCAATCTAAATCTAAAAGTTTTGTTTCTTCAAACTCCCAATCCTTATATCTTGCTAATAAAGTAGACCACTCTGTTAATAAGCTTTGTGAACTATACCCTAAAAATTCACTATCAAGTCTCTTAAGATTTCCAGATGATTGTCCTGAAACTCTCTGACTTGTACTCAATTTCGTTGTTTTTTCATCTCTAGAAACTGGCTTCCACTCAAATTCTCTATAAGTGTTATTATTATCATCAAAATTTAACTTTTTATTATTAGCAAATATAACAGTTCTTTCTTTTGAATTATTTTCAGATATTGATGACATTCCCATTTGATTTTCCACGTCAATTGCATATTTTACAATATTTTTATTATCCGTGCTTCCTATAGCCTCTTCATACTCTCCTTCACAATTTTTGAAATAGTCAATAGAATTTAGCATTTTACCATGAATTGTTTCCTTTTCAGGATGTTTCAAATTTGTTTCTGCCTGTTCCTTACGAGATTCTAATGAGCTATTCTCTAAAATATTATCCTCTTTATTTATTAATATAATCTTATAAAATAATAATACTCCTAATAAACAAGTTATTCCTATTGATATTATTAACTTTTTGATATTCAATTATATCACCAACTTTTTATAATTTTATCGCTTTTCCATACCTTATACCTAATTTATATTTTTCCAATAATTCTTTCTCATAAAGTTTTGTAGGTATATATAAAATCGCCTTTTTATTGCTCCTTTCATATATATCTTTTTTAACGGAATATATTGCTTTTAGATTTATAGTTTCTTCTGGGTTCAAATTTTTAATTTTACTTTTATCAAAATCCCATTTACTAGTTTGATATTTATAATATCCAATACCTAAAGAACTTTCAATAAACATTGCTGCACTTTCGATATTATTGCTAGTATTTTTTATTTCAGCTTCAACTGTTACATTAATCATTGACTTCTGTCCCTCTATACCCTCATTTTCTTCCACAATAACATCTTGGGTCTTGTAAGATATAATTTTAAATTGTATCTTATCACACTTCACTATTTCTTCAGCTGAACTATATTCTATCGAGAATTTAGATGGAACATTCTCATTAACTTTGTAGTATCTATAAAAGCAAAAAAGAACTATAAGACAAAGCAAGATTATAAAATACTTAGTTTTTATTTTCATTTATTGCCTCCTTTAAAACTCTATGCTCTACAATTTTACCTGATTCAATTGCAAATATCTCATCAGAAAGAAACTCTAAATCCTCTTTATCATGACTTGCTATAAGTATTAATTTATTTTTTTCCTTCATTTTTATTAATAAATTCTTAACTAGTTCAACTGCTTCTGAATCTAAAGCATTCGTAGGTTCATCTAAAATTATTAAGTCTGGTTCCTCCATTAGGGCCTGAGCAATGCCTAACCTTTGTTTCATTCCTAACGAATACTTTTTAAATTTCTTTTTATCATCTGGATTTAACCCTACAGCCAAAATCATTTCTCTTATTTCTTTTTCGCCTATTTTCCCAGTAAGTTCTGCTAGCATCTTTAAATTTTGAATTCCTGTAAAATCAGGTAAAAAGCCTGGATATTCAATTATAACTCCAACGCTTTCAGGAAAAGATATATCTTGTCCTAGTTTTTTATTCCCTATATGTATTTCACCCTTTGTTGGATTTATCAATCCACAAATTGCTCTAAACAACATTGTTTTACCTGAACCATTTTTCCCTTTAAACCCATAAATCTTTCCTTTATTTAAGTCTAAGTTTATATCATCCAAAATTAAATTATTTTTAATTTCCTTTGTAAGATTTTTTACACTTAAATAAGTCTTATCATTCATAATTAATCACTATCCTTTTAAATAATATCTTTTTTAGTAATTTTCCTATATCCTAAATAACTAAACATTAATGTTAATGATATATTGTATAGTATAGATTTAAGCAAAGTTAAATTATGAATATTATCAAAATAATCATGCTTTAATATCATAGAATGTATACCTGGTAATAGCTGATTATCTATAAAAATTGAAAAGCATGTTACTATTACTATTATTAAGTAACTTATATTTGACTTAGTAAACATAGTAAGGTAAATCTGTAAAAATGATATAGCTACAGAGGTAGTAAAGTACAATATAATTAAAGTTATAATGAAGTTTCTTGCTACAACTTCCTTTACTAAAATACTTTTTATTAAATCATTAGATAATTTACTCCACACTATTGAATCTTCTATAAATAATCTACCAATAAAGTACGTAGTGGTAAATAAAATTAAATATATAAAGAATACATTTATTACTACCCAATAGACCTTAGATACCCAATACTCCTTGAATCTTTTAGTTCTTGTTATAACATATATTGAGTTCCTTTTTAAATCTTCACTTACAAAATCACCTACAATAAAAGCTACAAATACATTTATAGTTATCCATATAATAGGAAGTGCATTTAATTCTTTAATATTATCTAAGTAACCTATACCTCTATAATTTAAAAAAATCAAATCAACTATATTGCCTTCATTGCTCTTAATGGAATTACACATTCCAACAGTTATTAACACAATCAATAGTGCAAAAATTATATACTTTCCTTTGTTTTTGCTAAATCCATAAAGCAAATCTCTTTTAACTATGTTTCTTAATATTTTAGTATTATTCACTTGCTGTTACCCCTTTAATTTATAAAATCTTTTTTCTGGTAAACTTTCCTTCCTAAAAAGTAAATTAATATGCATAGTGATAATAAATAAGTTTGATTAACAAAAATACTGCTTACTTTTTTCCAGTTTTCCATACTAATTACAGTCTTTTGATATATTAAAGGAATTCTAGAATAGTATCCATCAATTATCGCGAATATTGTTACAAGTATTAAAATAGCTGAATTACTATTATATTTTGCTTTTAATAGTGCAACTAGTAACCCAATCGCATATAATCCTAAGAATTTTGTTATAAACAACAAAATTAAAACTTTTATGGTAGTAAGATGTTCTGAGTATAAAAGAAAATTTTCTTTATCCTTTAACAGTTTATAAAAAGTACCTGCATCACTTGTCCATTTATTTTCATAACTTCCTAAAACAATACCACTAAATAAGTAACCAATAAAAATAATGATAGCTGCTAATATAAGTGATAAAATTAATAACAATATTACATTTTCATTCCAAACACCAACTTTTAGCTTATTTTTAATAACTTTTATAGGCATTTCATTGTTATCAATAGCTTTCATTATGATAAAAGCAAATAAAGGAGTTAATACGAAAACAAACATTGCCATATTTGAAGTTCCTGTTGCTCCTCCAAAATCTGATATTAAATCTAACACTGATACATTTTGAATTTTTCTACCACTAAAACTTTGGAACATCATCATTACTGATATTAATACTAATACCCATAATAATGAATATCTAATTAGTTTCAATTTCTTTATATGTTTTTTAGCTAAACTATACAATTTCATTGTATCTTCCTCCAAAGAAAAAAAACATAAATGCTAAACCTGTTATAACAAGTCCTAATGAAGGGATAATATGATTGTAAGGTTTATCTTGAAATAAAAATACCACTGGCGATAAATTAAACTTTTTTATTGTTGAAAAAAATATATCAAGTAATATATAGGAAATAAATGGAATAATAACAACCACATATCTGTTTTTAACTAAAACTCCAAATGCCAATCCAACAGATGCAAATGCACCTCCATACATAAAGAAAATTGCGATTCTTAGAAAAATATAAACTATTGGATAAGTAAAGTACAAATTAGGTAAGAATCCATGTCCCGACACTATGTTAGTTCCAAAAAATATATTTGGTTCTATACTTGGAATCAAAAGTAAATAAGCTACTAGATTAACAACCAGCGGAAGTGATACACAAATCCCTCCAATAATAAAATTCACAAAAAACCTTGTTATTAAATATTTAGACTTATCATACTTTGTAATTATATTTTTTATAAACCCACTTTTTATATCCTCTACATATGCATCACAGTATGCTATAGATCCTAGTAAAGGAAATATAATGCTAAAGATACCAGTGTACATATTTATATTAAATAGAAACCATTGTGAATATACTCCTAAAGGATAATTATAAAAATCATCTTTAGGCAATTTAATTACATTATTACTTAAAGCCTCTAACAGCCCCATTAAAACTCCAATTATCAAAACTATCATTACTGAATTTCTTCTTAAAGCTCTTTTAAATTCAATTCCTAACATTTTAATTCTCCTTCAAATATAGAGATAAGGATAACTGCAAAGCAATTATCCTTATAAAATTAGTTTCCTCCAACTGAGTCAGGGCTCCAAACTCCAGAAGCCTTCCAAGCATTATAGAAAACTGGATCACTTTTAGCTTCTATTCTTATATTTACTGGTGTTCCTCTGTCCTCTGCAGCGTAGTTTGTAAGAAAAACATCCTCATATAAATTATCAGAAAAATAATAATACCATGATTTAGAAAACGGATATCTAGCAGAATCAACTACTTTTGCTACATATCTAGGTGAGCCATCATAAATAGACATTAATTTCATATAAGAACTTGTGTAATCCTTCTTTTCTCTAATATCAGTATAGTTGTATCCAATAGTATTAGCTGGAAAAGTAAAAATATAATCTGTATCTCCAACATTTCCTGCTGCATAAGCATTACTTACTATTGCACTTGTAATTACACTACCGCAAATAAGTGTTGCTACCATAATCTTTTTAAAATTCTTGTTCACTACTATTCTCCCCCGATTTTTTTATTTTTTTTTACATTTATAAAAGATGCATCTTTAGTTCTTATTCTACATTTATCAACGATTTTATCAATCAGTTTGACATAACAGGGATATTTTTGGACATAAAAGGAATAAATTCACCAAAAATATCACTCTCTCAAATTAAAAATTGGTATAAATACTCACTTTTATTTAAAATAAAAGAGCTCCTTATTAATAATAAGTCAGCTCTCTTTTTACTTTATAATATACTATAATTATTTTATTTTAACTTCTATAACTCTCTACTATTTCACCATAGTAAATTGTATGGTAATCCCCTTCATCATAACACTCTTCTTGTATAGATTTGCTTAGAAGACTTGGATCCATAGCTTGTTTGTAAACTATCTTACATTCGTAGTGAACCATATCCTCTCCTCCGATTATTGGAGTTTCCACAGCTTTTGAAGGTGCTAATTTTAAATTAAATTCTTTAAACTTATCCATATCTCTTCCTGATTTTGAACCGAAAAAGCCTAGCTCTTTTCTTAGGTTATTGTTTACTGGAACACTTACAGTAAAGCTTTCTGCTTTTTCTATTAAGTCGAAGGTATATCTAGATTCTCTCACTAGTACTGTAAATATTGGTCTTCTCCATTCAAAGCCTATGTTTCCCCAGCTAATGGTCATAGTGTTAACTCTGTCTCCTTCCTTAACTGTAAGAAAGGCTCCTACTTTATGTAGGTTTTCCATTGCTAATTCTAAGTTTTCAATAAATTTTGCACTCATTTTTTTCACTCCTTATATTTATAATGTAGATTTTCTCTACACTAATTAAATTCTTTACAAAATGACTTATAAAATGGTTAAGCGAATTATATCAATACTTATAAATAATTTTAATGCTTATATTTAGTTGCTTTTATTCATATTTAATTCGCAATTAATTTTAGATTTTTCCTATTAAATTACCCTCTATTAGATTGATATTAAAATTTTATAACAAACGACAATCCCTGTCATTAAAATAAATACTTGCCTTTGCTTTAAAAATAATTGTTATATAACTTTGGGTTTCCCTGATGGTCAAATATAAACCTTTTAACATCAGTTATAATAAAGTCACTATTATTAATGGTATTGTAATTACTGAAAGTATTGTGCTCAAAAATACACATTGGGATGCATACTCTGCATTTCCTCCATACTTTGAGGCGATTATTGGTGCCATTACTGCTCCTGGCATAGCAATTATTGTGACGCACACTCTTGTAAGTTCTCTATCTAACCCTAACGTAGTCATAACTAAATAAACTAAAAGGGGAGCAACTATCAAGCATATAAAAGAACCTAGATATATAGTCCAATCAGAAAGCACTTCCTTAAAGTTGGCGGACGACAGCATAGCTCCTACTATTAACATTGATATCGGTGTAGTTGTATCTCCCATTAGTTTAAGAGTTTTATATATAGGAGTTGGTAACTTAACTGGAGAAATAAACAACACTAATCCTAGGCAAACAGCAATAAAAGCTGGATTTTTCAATACTTGTATAAAAGATTTCAAGGACTTTTTGCCACTATATAGGGATACACCTAAGGTCCTCACAAAAGCATTAAACACCATATTAAAGATTGCTCCATAAAACACACCCACATCTCCAAAGATACTTTGAAGCACTGGGTACCCCATAAAACCCACATTGGAAAAAGTGGTTATAAATCTTAATACTGGCTGTTTCTCCTTGGAAGCCTTAAAGAAAAGTAGTTTACTTAAAGTATATAGTCCTAAGTGTATTACTATGGAATAAATTACAATTTTCTTTGCACTATCTAGTAAGTTGCTGTCAAATTCTAGGTTGAAGGTACTGACAATCAGAAAAGGTAAGGTTATATTAAGAAGTAAACTGCTTAGCCCTTTTTCCACTTCCTTAGTAATAAACCCTCTTTTAGTTGCATAAACCCCTACTAGCATCATTAAAAACAATATTATTACTTGATTTATCACATCAATATTCATCTTTCTCTTCCCCCCTACTTATTGCCCCATTACGCTTTGCTCATTAATTTTATTTTCATTAATAAACATTAACTTTCTTCTGTCATAGAAAACTTCTCATAAAAACCCTTGTAATTTCCATGATTTCTGTTAAGATTTCAATTCTTAACTCCAGCATACTACAAATTCCCACCTAAAAAACCATGGAATTTAAGCAGCATTCTCTGTTAACATACACAGTTTTCCCAGGAAATATATAGAGTTCTATGTAAATAAATGGAAATATGTTGAAATTTATTTCCTGGAAAATATATTCCATTAACTAACAGACAAATTTCTTTATTTATAACCTAATTCTTTATTCAAGAAAGAAGCTCCACACTGACTCAAAATATTAGATAACCAAAGCTAAAATTTAAAATACCCACTAACTTCTTTTGGTTATCTTAGGATTTTATAAGCAAATAAGTAAAAGCTTTTCTTCGAAAATCCTTACCTTCTCTCACTTATTATAATATATTAGTTTCTATGGTTTTACCACTGCCCTATAAGCTAAAAGTTTCAGTCAAAAAAATAAAACTGCTGACAAAATACTCTTGTCAACAGCCTTATTACTACCTATTTATCAAAGCCATTGTTAGCCTACATAATATTTACTTACATAAGGTGAGGTCATAGCTTGTAGTAGGCAGCCATAGTCCATATAAAAGTCTACTACATCTCCAACTCTATAGTCATATTTACTTTCAGTTACATCTAAAATTAGATGATCGCTGCTAGCACCTAAGACTCTAATTCCATTATCTAAAGGAGTTATTCCATCTACTTTAATATCCTGTCTTCCAAGGGCAATAATTGCTCTTTTTATAACTCCTCTATCCTCAAACTTTGGAACCTCTCCAAAGGCATCTAACCCTATTTTCCCTGTAGGTACAGAGGGTTTATTTTTAATTTCTATGATTTCCCCTTTAAGAACAAAGCAATCCTTATGGGCATTAGGAACTTCCTTTCCATAGGCAGTTTCTCTTCCTAGTACTATGGACTCCCCAAGTCTTAATTGATTAATTCCCTTTGGCATAGTATTATCCATTACCATATAAAGACTGCTGGAGTTTCCACCTGATATAATTGGAAGTTTTATTTCTAAAACCCTCTCAATTTTCTCTTTAATTGCAATAAGCTTGCTTAGGTTTTCTTCATCAGGCAATACTCCACCATAGCAGGTTAAGTTTGTTCCTACTCCTACTAGCTCTATATTAGGAAGTTTATTTATTTCTTTTGCCGCATCTAAAACGTCGTATTCTAAAACTCCCTCTCTTAAATCTCCTAAGTCTATCATTAATATGATCTTATGAATCTTGCTTGCTCTTTTAGCTGCCTTTGATAGCTTTTTTACTGTTTCAACCTCTGAGTTTAAGGATATATCTGCATATTTTACTACTGAAGAGGCATCACTTTCCATTGGAATTCTAAGTAGAAGCTTTTCGCACTTTGCTTCATTCACTCTCTTTAGGTTTGAAAGCCTAGAATCTCCTATAACCTTTAATCCACCTTCTATCATGGAGTTAACTATAGGTTTTTGTGCACAAAACACCTTTGTAACTCCAACCACATCTATACCTAGTCTTTGGCATATTTCAAGAATTGTTGATGTATTGTGTTTTATCTTATTTAAATTAGCTTCTATACATGGATAGCTCCTCTTCATAGCTTAAGACTCTCCTTTAATAAAGTAATTGCTGCTTCTTTATTTTCTCTACTTAAAACTCCTGCGCAGGCCATAATATACATATTATCTATAAGCACCTTGGCTTCCGCTCTTGGATACATAGTTAAATCCTCTTTAATTTCTTTTATTCCTTCAAGAGTTTCTTCACCCTTTGGAAGTCTTGTTAAAGCTCCACCAGTACCCACGATATATTTCACCATGGATAAATCCTTTCCATAGGCTAAGAAATTCTTTCCTGCCCCATAGACTCTTTTTATATATCCAACATGCCTGCTGATTGCTACTTCCACAGCTTTTTTAGTTAAAACTCCACTCCACTTTCTCTCTTCTTCCGTAGCTGGAATTGGCTTAATTTGATTTTCTATATATTCACTTGAGTTTCCTTCAGTTTCATGGTGTGTTAAAAGTTCTATTACGTTAGATCTATTAACATAAACCCCAAGATCCCCTTCAACAGTTCTTTTTGCTTTAGGTTCTGGAGTTACAAGGATGTCTAACACTTCTAAACTTCCCTCTGTAACTGAATGTACATCTGTAGTAGCTCCACCAACATCAAAAACTAATACATCTCCAAGGACATCATATAAAAGCTTAGTAGCTTCCATTACGGCTCCAGGAGTTGGCATTATTGCTCCATCCACCATTTCTTTGATTTTGTCCATGCCCCCAGCCTTTACAATGTTTTTCTCAAAAGCATCTTGTATCATAGCTCTTGCTGGTTCCACATTTAACTCATCCACTCTAGGATAAACATTCTCTATAACATAAAGCTCTTTTCCTTCAAATATTTCCTTCACTTCATCTACATTTGCACAATTACCACAGTAAACTACAGGAATTCCAAGGTCTGCTTCTGCTAAAACCTCTGAATTGTAAAGAGCAGTTTCTCTTTCACCGTAGTCTGTTCCCCCTGCAATCATAATTAAGTTTGGGCTAATTTCTCTTATCCTTTTTATGTCAGACTTTCTAAGCCTTCCTGCCGTAACCATCTTAATAATTCCACCCGCACCAAGGGCAGCTTCTCTGGCAGCCTTTACTGTCATATCTTGGACTAAGCCATGAACAGTAATTTTTAGCCCCCCAGCAGCACTGCTAGTAGCAAGCATTCTACCATACTCTAGCTTTTCTCCTAAAGCATCCTCAATTTCCTTTACTGCACTTTTTAGTCCAATGGTCACATCCCCTTGTAGCACAGAAGTAAAGGCTTTTCCTTGTCCAATCACTTCTACCCCATTTTTAAAATTAAAGGCCGTAACAAGGGTAGTAGTACTTCCTATTTCCGCAATTAAATACTCTACCTTCATAAGCACACTCCTATGATTAAGGGCATACAGTAATTTTGTATGCCCTTAGTTTATTTTAGTTAAAGGAATAATTTCATTTTCTTTTAACTTATTTGTGTTTATATTTACTCATGAAAATTTTTAATGAATAGTTAAACCTTACTGTTCTTCTTTCATTAAAGTTTCAATGATAAATGAAGCCACATGGTGTCCCTTGCTTCCACGACCAAAGCCTGCATCCATTCCATTTGCTACAGCAATTTCATTAGTAACCTGAGTTCCTCCACAAGCTAATATAAGCTTATCTCTAACTCCTTTTTCTATACAAAGATCATTTAATTTTCTCATGTTCTTCATATGAACATCGTTATGAGTAATGATTGTACTCATTAAAATTGCATCAGCCTTCGTTTCAATAGCTGCATCAATTAACTTTTCTACTGGGCAAGAAGTTCCAAGGTAAACAGCTTCAATACCGTACTTTTCTATTCCTCCGTGCTTAATGTCAATTACTTCTCTTAAACCAACAGAGTGCTCATCTTCCCCTGCAGTAGCTGCTACGACTTTAACTGGACGATTTTTAACGTAATCTCTCATTACATCATCTGCAAGAATTTCTTTAACTTCTGGAAGCTTTAATTCATCTCTAACAATTTTAAAGTTAACTCTTCCTTTAATCTCAACTAAAGTTCCTTCAGCATCTTGCATAACTTGCTTATGGATAATTTCCACATCTGTTAAGTTCATGTTTTTACCCATTTCAAGTGCTGCTGCTTCTGCAATTCTTGGGTCTTCTGGAATGAATAGAGTTACAGATACATAACCATCTTTTTTCCATTCAACCTCTGGAACAATGGTTCCATCTTCCTTAACTTTTTCCATTCTCTTAATAACATTATCTTCTTCATCTAACTCATCAATGTAAACAATCTTGCTTCTATCGCAGAAAGTACATCCTTTTATTGCATCACAAGCATGCTCATATTTTTCTGGTACATTGTTGTAACCAAAGTGCGCACAAACTGGTGCAAAGTAATCCTTATCTCTTGGAACTACAGTATCTACTGCAAGTCCTCCATCTATTTTACGAGCAATACCATCACCGTTTCTTGCTGGATATTCTCCAGAGTCAACGAAGAAGCCATCTTCAACTGCTTTGAAGTATCCGCCATTTTCAATGATTTCCTCTAGGAATAATACAGCTCTTTCTTTAAGCTCTCTAACTTTTTCTGGTAGATATCCTTCTTTTTTAAGTTCTACCATATCCATTAATCCATCCATACCAATTAAGGCTTGTTTTGCAGTATTTACTGCATGGATGTTATTGTAATGCCATGGCACGTTTCTTCCTTCATCAGGAGTAATTGTACTTTGAATATCAGCTGAAGTAAGCTCAGAAATCAGTAGATTTAAGCTGTGAGTTACTGTAGCCTCTCTTGTACAAGAATCCATGTACTTAGTGTTCATTTGAGCTCTCATTTTATAGTTTCTAAATAAGTCTCTTAATGCCACTGCATAAGGTAAGTCATATCTTAAGCATGGAGCTGGTGGCGCTGTTGGTGGTACTGTTGAAAGAGCAATATTGCTTGGCTTCATTCCAACCATTTCAGAGTATTTAGAGTTTATAGCATGTTGAACCATAAGCTCTGGCATTACCATGTAGCCTTTCATTGCTGTTGCATTAGCATTGTGAGCTCCGTCTATTTGAAGCATATCTGCCCAAGCCATCATGTGCTTAGCTACAGCGGCATCTACGAAGGATCTTACCATGTTAATATTTCTGTATAAAACATTGTATTGTGGGTCTTGGTGAGCACCATTAACTCCCTCTTCAGCAAACATAACTGCTATATCAGGACCTGCAACCCCTGATACGTAAGAGTGGAAGTTAATTTCTCTTCCTACTTCTTCTTCTATTAAATCAATAGCTTTTCTTGTAGCTCTTACTTCTTTTCTTGTGATTGGAACTCCACCAATTCCCTCTGGTGAACCTTCAATTAATCCATCATAATGGCTTTGTCCAGCAGTTCTGATAACCATGATGTGATCAGCTCCATGCCATGCAGCCATTCTCATTCTTCTTATATCATCTTCAAATCTTCCTGAAGCAATCTCAGTAGTAATTACTGGTTTTGGTTGAGGATCTATGTTGTTAAAGCTTCTTGCTGATGGAAGAGCTTTACTGTTTTTAAGTGGTTTTGTGATTTCTCTGTACTCAAATTCTCCCATTGGCTCATTGTGAGCTTCTCTCCAATGCCAACCTCTTCTTTTTGGCTCATACTTATCTAAATCCTTAAGTATCTCTTCCACATTTATTTTCTTGTTTTCTTCTAGCATTATTTATCCCCCCTAAATAACCCTGATACTTCAGCCCAACCTTTACCTTCTCCTAGTTCACGGCCTGCTTCTAAGTAGTTTATTCCTTTAAGCTCAGAATATTTTAAAACCACATTTCCCATGCCTTTTCCTAAAAGCTTTGCCTTCATGCCTTCTTGAACTATTTTTGAAGATTCTATACTTGAAAAACCCATTCTTAAAAGCACAGATCTTTCTATGGAAGAAGATGTGTTGTTATAAGCTAAGTCTACCATTGGGCTAGCTATTTGTTCAGTTAGTGCCCAGAATCTTTCATATAACTCCTCATCAGTTAAGTTTTTTAAATGCTCTCTTCTTTTTTCAAAATCATCTTCTCTTTTCACTGCTTTTCCCCCCAATTATTTATTTAACAACATTTTGGAAGCTTTAAGGCTCCCATCTTCTTTTAGTGACAGTTGCTCTGGCTATTTAAGCTGCTTTAGTAGCAGTACAAATTAGCTTCCAAAGTTGTGAACAAAATGAACTTGTTCATTATTTAACGAAAATACCATGGCTAGAAAGTATATCTATTACTTCCACCTTGCTTAATTTTGTTTCTTCACATAGGAAATCTATATCAAGAATATCTACTGTGTTGGTTTCTAGTTTTTTGATACTGTTTTTAATAAGTGATTTTCTGTACCCATTTAAATCCTTATCATCCACTTGAAGCATAACTGGACTTTCTGGAAGCACAATATTCTTCCCTGGAACCTCTGTTTTTGGATCACCCTTAAGGATTTCTATGCCATTATTCTTTGCAAAGGTAAGTTGAGGTAAAATGTGTTTTCCTGCTCCAGTGTATTCTGTTTCTTGAATTACTATAATTTCATCATTATCCATCTCTTGAGCTATTACAAAAGCTGCTGCAAGAGAAGTATTTCCTGCTGGTCCTCTTTCTAAGCCTTCAAGTTGAGCAAGAAGCTCTGTCATATAGAAAACTTGTCCTTGAGCTACCGTTACATATCTATCTAAATATCTAAGCGGTCTTGCTGCACTTCTTGGTACGTCACTTCTATCTGGCCAAACCATAAATGGTATTCCAAAGCCAGTGTGTCCTGTAGTGAAGGATTTTCTGTTAAAATCCTTATCACTTGCCATATGAAGTCCTTCTAAATTTACAGAAGCTCCTACCATTTTTGTATTTGTAGCTCCAGCCTTTATAAGACCTCTTGCTGTACCAGTTACGTTCCCCCCACCAGCATGGGTTGCAATTACCACTTCTGGATCCTTGCCGAATTTTTCTCTACATTGAGTTGCAATTTCATAACCTAGGGTTTCTACTCCTGCAATACCATAAGAAGAGTATAAAGATGCGTTATAGAAGCCTGTTTCTTCTAATACATTTAAGTAAGTATAGAAAAGCTCTGGACCTACAGTAAGCTGAAGCACCTCTGCTCCTAAGCCTTCACACTTTCTTCCCTTTTCTAAGATTTCTGGTTGACCTACTTTTTTAGAGTCATAGCATTCTTGCACTATTATACATTTTAATCCCTGCATAGCTGCTTGAGATGCAACCGCTGCTCCATAGTTTCCTGAAGTTGCAGATGCAACTCCCTTATAGCCTCTTTGCTTTGCATCATAAACTGATACAGAGGCTCTTCTATCCTTAAAGCTTCCTGAGGGGTTACAACTTTCGTCCTTTATAAAAATTCTAGCTGCTTTTCCTGTTTTAGAAACTTTTCTCGCTAGGGCTGTGATATTTTTTAACTCTAGAATAGGAGTGTTACCTACCCCAACTTCCCTTTGAATTTTCATGATGTCACTTAAGGAATATCCAGTGTCTCTCATCATAGCTTCATAATCAAAAGCTAATGCCCCTTTTTCATACTTACTAAAGTCAATTCCTACTGACTTTATCATTATTTCATTTTTTCTCTCCATGAGAGCTTCATATTTATTCACCTTATTCACCTACTTCCTTACACTATTTGAAAATCATTTCCTTTGCCTGCTTTCCTATATATGCGATTTCACTTACATATCTACCAAAATCATGAGTGTAAGCTGGCTCTACTGCGGTTACTACCCCTCTAACTTTTCTTCCACTAGGAGTTTCAACTTCTGTTTCTTCTCCTAGGTTACATTCTGTTGTAGTAAAACCTCTAACCCACATCATAAGTGGAGTACTTTTTGTTTCCTCTGGTATAACAGGTGATCTATCCTCTGGATCTAAAACTTTGTTTGTTATCTCAACGAAAGTTCCTACCTTAATCAAGTTATCCACCTCCAAAATTCTTTTAATATTTATTTTATTTACCCATATTTCTCTCATAAATTCTCAATTTATATATAGCTGAAAGTAACTTTATAATATGCTTCCTTGGATTAAATCTCTCATTTATTTTTCAAATTTACTCCAAGGAAGTTTAATTTAAATTCTAAATTAATTTTACATATCTTACTGGCTTTTAACCATAAAGCCTTCTAATTTACTAACTTAAATTTAACACTCTATATTATCTCTTTATAAAAGTTCTAAAGTCTCCCATAATAGCTCTTGGTACTGGTAAATCTATCATTGTTTTTAAGCCTGGATCTGCATTAATAACATGAGGAATCATGTTAACACACATAGCTATTGTTCCAAGTCCTCCATCAACTTCTGGCTTAATAGACATATTAACTTCTGGAGTACCTTTTATAGTGATATAATCTCCTGTAAAGGTGCCTTCCATTTCAGGCTCAATTTGTTGTGGGTGGATCATGTCAATTTTAACCTGTCCATCTACAAAACCTTGTCCAGTCATGTTAACTCCCGCTACATCTCCAGCAGCTGCAAAACCAAATGGTGATTTTCTATCTACTGATGTAACTATTGGAGCCATTTGTTGCTCAAACTTATCAACCTTCCAGCCAATAGCATCAGCAATCATGTTAATAGACTCAGAGAAACCAACGTGTCCTGCTAAGCTTCCATCAGCAACCCCTTTATTGAAATCATCTACCTTCATTCCAACACCTTGCTCTTCCATTACTGCTGGTCCAAATGGTGATAGACTGTTTACTCTCTTAGCTTCAATGTGGTCTACATCTGTCATGCAGCCAGTTAAGCAAACTACTAATAAATCCATGATGAGTCCTGGGTTTATTCCTGTTCCAAGAATAGAAACTCCATTTTCTCTAGCAATTTTATCTAGCTCTGCTGCAAGTTCTGGATTTTGAGCTTGTGGATAAGACATTTCCTCTGCAGTTGAAATTACATTTATTTTCTTCTCCAATACTTTCTTTAATCTTGGGAAGGCATTTTTAGTGAAAGAGTCTGTTGCACAAAGGCATATGTCACAGCACTTTTCAGTTAATACTTCATCTATGTTAGGATTAATTATAACCTCTGGTCTTTCTCCTCTTTCTACACCTAAAACTTCATAAATACTTCTGCCAGCTCTTTCTGGGTGTAAGTCACATACTCCTACTATATCTACACCTTTCTTCTTTAAAAGCATACGAGCCATTCCGCTTCCCATAGCCCCAAAGCCCCAAATTGCTACTTTAACATTTTCCATATTCATATTCCCCCTTAGAATTTAATTTTCACTTTACTCTTTTAATACAGCAATTTCCATGCCAAGTATTTTTTGCGAAAGATTAGAAATTTCCTGTAGTTATAACAATTATTTTGTATAATATTCTAAATATTTTAAATCTTATAATGAAATTATTTTTTTACCGCAAAATTTTTTTCTTCATTCTTTGAAACAAAACAAGTTTACTTACATAAATTTCAAATAAAAAAGGGTAAATGCATATTTTTTTGCACTTACCCTGCCGAATTTACGGCACTTGTATATCTTTTATAATTATTCACACTATTATTTAATTATAATATTTAGAAATCAAAGGTTTCTTCCCATTATAAATTGTATTTTTTTAATTTATACTGCAAATTCTGCCTAGAAATTTTTAATTCATCTGCTGTTCGGGTAATATTCTCTCCATTTTTTTTATATATTTTTGTTATTATGGCCTTTTCTACTTCCTCTAGATGATTATTTAAAGATAAATCCCCAGTAAACTTACTATCGTTATTTAAATCTCCCACCATAGTAATTTTATTTTCAAAGAATTCTTTAGTTAGCACTTCACCATCATCCACCATGTTCATAGCTGATTCAATGGTATTTTTAAGCTCCCTGATATTTCCCGGCCAATTATATTCGTAAAACTTTTCCCAAACCTCTTCACTAAGACCCTTTATATTTTTAGAAAGAAGAGTGTTATAGTGACTTATAAAGTTCTCTGTAATTTCTTTAATATCTTCTTTTCTTTCTCTAAGAGACGGTACATCAATTCTCATTACACTTAACCTATAATAAAAATCTTTTCTAAGCTTTCCTTCTCTTATAAGCATTTCTGGCTCTTCATTTAAGGTTGCAATAACTCTTACATCTATATCAATGATTTTATTACTTCCAACAGGTCTTATATATCCATCTTGAAGTACCCTTAAAAGTTTAGATTGAAGATAAGGTTCCATGGAGTTAATTTCATCTAATAGCACAGTGCCCCTATGAGCTTCTTCAAATAATCCTTTTTTATTTTCTGCTCCTGTAAAGCCACCTTTCACAGTTCCAAATAGCATTCCTTCTAAAAGTGCACTAGGTATTGCTGCACAGTTTATAGGAATAAAAGGCTTATCCTTTCGAATTCCATTATAATGGATGCTTTGAGCAAATAATTCTTTACCAGATCCTGTTTCTCCGTAAATTAGCACAGAGGAGTTTGAAAGACTTGCTTTTACAGCCTTGTTAATTTCATTCCTTATTTTTGGGCTGTTACCAATTATATCTTTAAAGGTATAGTTATTTTCTTTTTCTTTTATGGCATTCTCTAGCATGCATATCTTTTCATTTAACTTTTTAAGCTGAGTCATATCTCTTGCAATTTCAATGGCAGCTACAGTTTTTTCCCCTATAACCACTGGCACTGTGGTGTTGATTGATGTAATATTCTTACCATGATTATTGCTATATTGCTGAACCACATCTTTAAACTCCTCATTATTATTAAGCGCATTCATCAGTGTAGAGGTGCCTTCCATGCCCTTTAAGTATTCATAAACTTTTTTGCCAAGAACATCTTCTCTTTTTAACCCTTCCATTGTTGCCATAGCATTATTATAATAAATAGTTTTGCCCTTACTATCGACTACATGTATTCCTTCTTTTAAGTTATTGATAAGATTTTCTAAAATACTTTCAATCTTATTCATTCATATCCCCCATTTTATATTAATTAACTAAGTTAATTAAATCCCTTATTTTGTGTTATAGCTAACTTTTAAGTAATTAAATTAATATTATCTCAATAGAAATTAAGAATTAAAGTCCTTAACTTGTACATAAATCCCTGTTCTTCTTTCAAGTGTTTTATAGCTGAGTAAAATTAATTATAACCCTATATTACTATATTTACATCACTATAATTTAATTATAATTATACCTTTGTAATTAATCAATTCTAACAAAACAAATCTACTCTGCCACCTTTGAATAATGACTAAAACTTAATATTCTAACAGATTACATTTTATTAAGTTTTTGATATATAATAACAATGATATAGAGTTAAAAGGGAAATATTTCATATGTTTCTATATGAAGGCCTTAAGGGAATTAAAATGTTTATTAAGTTTAATCATTTGATTTAGTTCCCTATATTACTATAGGAGGTGTTTTCAATGTATAATGATGAAATTGTCCATATAGCTGCTGAAGCTGGGAAAATAATGCTAGAAAATGGTGGAGAGACCTATAGAGTAGAACAAACTATTTCTATGATTTGTAATGCTTATAATATTAAATCTACTGAAAGTTTTGTTACCCCTACAGTAGTAATGATTTCTATCACAAATCAAATGGGGGAAACTACCACTGTTATAAGAAGAATTACTTCAAGAACAGTAGATCTTGAAAAAATATCTGCAATAAATAATTTGTCTAGATCTTTGTATTCAAAACCTCTTTTGATGAAAGATTTAAAAGATGAAGTAAAAAAAATTGAAAGGCACCAAAGATATGGTAATAAAATCACAATAATTGCTGCCGGCGTTACTACTGCCTTTTTCTCCCTTTTATTCGGAGGAAATATTAGAGATTTCTTTATCTCCTTTATTGCAGGAATTTTAATTAAGCTCCTTAGTAATTATTTAGATAGATTAGATGTGAATGGGTTCTTTGTTAATGTATTAGGTGGGGCTTTAGCTGCTCTTATTGCTTTAATGGTTAGTACCTTCTTGCCAGGCTTTAACGTAGATAAGATTATTATAGGTTCTATAATGCTTTTAGTTCCTGGTCTTGCTATAACTAATGGTATACGTGATACCATTGCAGGTGACTTATTATCTGGATTATCTCGTTCCTTAGAAGCCCTAATGATTGCAGGCGCAATTGCAGCTGGAACAGGTATAGTATTTAAAACTTGGATATATATCTTTGGGGGAGTGTAATTATGATAAGTGTTTTATATGCCTTTATTAGTTCCTTAGGTTTTGGCATTTTATTTAATGTACGGGGTAAAAACTTGATAATTGCTTCAATTGGTGGAGGACTTGGATGGCTTTTTTACCTAATAACTAAGAATTCTACTGGTTCAGAAATTGTAGCTTTATTCGTTGCTTCTATAGTTATAAGTGTGTTTTCAGAAATCTTTGCAAGAATAATGAAAAATCCTGTAACAATATTCTTAATATGTGCTCTAATTCCCTTAGTTCCTGGAGGCAGTATGTACTATACAACCTTTGAAGCAGTTCAAGGTAACGTAAGCAAATCTATTGTTCTGGGCATCCAAACCCTTTTCAACGCCGCTTCTATTGCTGTAGGAATAATTTTAGTTTCTACTATAAGTAAAATTATAAATAAATTGAAATTTAATAAATTAGAAAGTTTGAAGAAATAATAAAAATCTAGTAAGATTTAAAAATCTTGCTAGATTTTTTTGAAACTTTTTAATTATAGCTTTTAACCTTTATATACTTTTCTAAATATCCTTAGTATTTACTTAAGGTATCTACATATACTTTTTAAACTTATACATATATTTTATAACTTGAAGGAAAATTATATTGTTGATTAGTTAAATTAGTCTCTTAAGGGTTATAATTTTAACACTTTAATTTTAATATATTAAAAAATACTTTCAATATTTTTTATATATGAAAATCACATTTGATATTGTAACCTTATTTTTTTATTCATAGTTTCAATTCAGTTATTTGTTTCAACATTTTCCTTTTGCATATTTATACCAATAAGCATTATATTATTATCTTGATTTTGATACTAAATCTTAACTTTATGTGTAAATAAATTTTATAACTTATAACTTACTTATGTTACATTTGCTTTTTAAACTTCTTAATATATGTAGACTCCAATATATAACTAACGGCTTTCTTTCTATCTAAAATCTTTCTGGAGATGTTTAAATTCACCTTCAACATAGGATTGCTTTGTGAAAAATTTAATTTATTCACTTTTAAAAGCCTTAAAATAATCAAGATAGTAGGAATTCATAAATTAAATGTTAAAGTGATTTTTCCATATAGTATAATGGATTCTTGTACTCAATAATATTTATAATCTTTAATATCTTTATTAGAGGTAAATAAACTAGCAAGCTCAGCTTCCTTGCTAGTTTATTTGCATCCATGATAATACTATTTATTTTCTAAGATAAATAACAACATATTATCTATGCTTTCTCTATCCTCTATACTATTATAAAACTGTATTAATTTAATTATATTTACATCATTATGATCTATAATTTTAAGAGATAATAACTCTAAAATATTATTTTTAAAATCATTTATGGACTCTAAATTCTTTTCTAAAACTAGAGCATTTAAATACTCTCCTAATGCTTTTCCTAGCAACTCAAGGCTCTTGCCACTTTTGCACATACTTATTACCTTTTCAAAATGCACCTTAGCCTGTTCTATGTCCTGTAATAAAGTTGATGCTATCCCCACTTGAAGATGTGCATTAACAATACAACAATCATTATCTGTATTAGTACCATTGCTTAATTCATTATTAAGCTTCTTTAAATAAGTTTTAATATTTTTGTAGTCCTTTAAAATTATGCAAATGTCTAATATATCAGTCAATATTAATATCTTTCTAACTACATTATTATTAATAAATTCATCTAATATTGCTTTACTTAACTTAAAACTATCATTAAATAACTTCATTTCTTTAAGACAATTAGCCTTAAATCTATGAATTTCAAATAGTTCTTCATATGTTAACTTGGGAAACGCACTTAAAATTTCTTCGATTTCCTCTAAAGCCTTGTTATATTTTTTTAAATTTATATTTGCTAATATATTATTAAAAATTAATTTATATTTCAGCTCCCTATTTAAAGCTCCACCATACTTTAGGGCTAAGTTGTTAAAATGTATAGCTTCCTCATATTTCATTAGTGTTAAACATAAATCACCAATTTTTTCAAGAATTATTGCTAATTCTTTAGAATCTTCTACTCTTGTAGCGTTCTCCAAAGCTTTGACATAATACATATAACTTTTATCATAATCTTTTTGTCTTCCATATATCTCCCCTATTTTTTCATAAAGAGCTAGATTTTTTTCTGGTTCCCCGTACTTCATGCAGAAAACCTCTATTTCATCCATTTCTTTAACTAAACTTTCAGAGAAGCTATTCTCATTTTTAACTAAAAATTCTATATAATTATCTGCAATTTTATTAGATTGTTCTTTAATATCCTCTAATAAATAACTAGCTTCAACAGAGAAATCAATGTCTCTCTCTTTGCAGATTCTATTAATATTATCTGCAATTATTTGTGCCACATTGGGTGTAAGATTAGTTTTATTGTTTTCGATTATGCTTATAAGTTCTCTTGTTATTTCCCCACCAGTAATGTCTTGTTGTCTAATTTTAAAGTTTTTTCGTATTCTTTTTATTTTTTCTCCTTGTGATAAAATTTCCATAACCTATTCTCCTCATCCAAAACCTTTGTGTTAAATAATACCGACATAACCACCATATTAACCCTTATTTTACCAATTAGCTAATGAATTTTATTTTGTTTAGCAACCTTCTTAGAAGTTTCCTCCACCAATACCTAATTTGCATAAAAGCCCCTCTTGTAAAGAGATAGGTGATTTAATACCTCAAAATGTTGCTAATCAACTGCTTTAGTGTAAGAAATAGAATTAGTTATTTAAGTTTTTGCAAAACCTTACAGTAGAGTAATTTAATTTACTTACATTTAGTAACCTGTACTGTAAAATTATACTAGTAAACATATCTCTATTATACTATTTTTTATAAAAAAATAAAGTATATTTATAGAAGGTTTTCTTATTATGAAGAGTTTTTTTCAGAAATTTCAATTCATTATTATGAATTTATTACTTAACTTATAAATTCCTTAATTTTTTTAGTTGCTTTTTTTAAAATCCTTTCACTACACTTCCTTTAGATAATAGACTTTATATAAAGAATTATTGGAAATCCAATTATGCGTATAAAAAATACCACTCAAATGAGTGGTATCTTAATTCTCATAATGAGAGTTAGCAAGAATAATCTTGCTAACTCTATTATTTAAAGTAAAATCTTTAATATAAACCGCTGTGCCGTTTATGCTGGTATATTTGAACCCGTTCTCTTACGGGTGGATTCCGCCTTTTTACTTCTGGTACCTATCAGTTAATATTAATAATAAAGGATAGGTCAACACTCCATAAAAAGAACTTCTTCCTTTTAAATCACTGTTGGCTCAACATAGACCAGTTCCGCGCACACAGCAGATCATTTCTAACTTGTAACTACATTATATAATAATTTTAGTGTAATTGCAAATAGAATTAAAATTTCATACTAAAGATTTTACAATAATAGTATATCCCCTATGCTGGATATTATTCTTTTTAAAATCTGGATAAGTTTCTTGTATTTAACAACTTAAACTTAAAAACCTTTCATCCTATAAAGGACTATTCTTCAAACCTAATAACTCCTAGCTCCAACCAAGTATACATTATATAATTAATATTTTTCTTTATATAGAATGCAATAAAGAAACTACACTAATAATAAACCTACTTTTATATTCTATTTCATATAAGTTGTCTTTGATTTATTAAGTAATGTAGGAATACTTTTTCAACTTATATAATTAACTTACAATGTAAAATTAATTGTTCTTAGCTATATTAATTCCAAGTTCTTTAAGTTGTTTTTCTTCAACCACGTTTGGCGCCTCACTCATTGGGCAGTATGCATTTTGATTCTTAGGGAAAGCAATAACATCTTTAATGTTATCAGTGCCTGCTAAGAACATTACCATTCTATCTAATCCATATGCTAAACCGCCATGTGGTGGTGGTCCATATTTGAAGGCTTCCAATAAAAATCCAAATCTTTCCCAAGCACTTTCTTGACTAAAGCCAAGAAGACTGAACATCTTTTCTTGAAGATTCGTATCATGGATTCTTATACTTCCTCCACCTAACTCCTCACCATTTAATACAATGTCATAAGCCTTTGCTCTAACTCTCTTTGGATCAGTGTCTAAGTACTGTAAATCCTCATCCATTGGTGATGTGAACGGATGGTGAAGAGCCACATATCTATTTTCTTCTTCATCATATTCAAGAAGTGGGAATTCTGTTATCCATACAAAGTTAAACTCTTTGTTATTTTCTAAAATTCCTAGTTCTTTTGCAAGTTCTAATCTTAATGCTCCTAGTGATTGTAATACTACATTATCCATATCAGCTACAATTAGTATTAAATCCCCTGTTTTTGCACCAGCAGCTTCTATAATAGCCTGCATTCCAGCTTCATCAAAGAATTTAGATATTGGAGATTTTATTTCATCTTCTTTATAAGCTATCCAAGCAAGTCCCTTTGCCTTGTAAGTTTTCACAAACTCTCCAAGTTTATCAAGTTTCTTTCTTCCCATATCTGCAGAGTTCTCAGCAACTATGGCTCTTACTGATCCACCATTTTCTATAGCATTTTTAAATACAGCAAACTCTGTACCTCTTACTGCCTCAGTAATATCTTTTATTTCCATGCCAAATCTTAAATCTGGCTTATCACTACCGTATTTATTCATAGCTTCTGCATAAGGCATTCTTCTAATTGGAAGTTTTACTTCCTCACCAATTACTTCTTTGAATACTCTTTGAATTAAGCCTTCGTTTAAAGCAATGACATCGTTAAGTTCTACAAAGCTCATTTCTAAATCTATTTGTGTGAACTCTGGTTGTCTGTTTGATCTTAAATCCTCATCTCTAAAGCACTTAACAATTTGGAAGTATCTATCAAAACCTGATACCATTAATAATTGCTTAAATATTTGTGGAGATTGTGGAAGTGCATAAAACATTCCTGGATAATTTCTACTTGGAACTAAGTAATCTCTAGCTCCTTCTGGAGTACTTTTAGTTAACATCGGAGTCTCCATTTCTAGGAACCCATTCTCATCTAGATAATCTCTAACTATCTTAGCTGCTTTATGTCTTATCATAAGAATTTTTTGCATATCCGGTCTTCTAAGATCAAGATAACGATATTTAAGTCTTATATTTTCTGATGCATCTAAATCCTCTTTTATGTAAATTGGAGGTGTTTCGGACTCAGAAAGTATTTTAATATTTTCACCCTTTAACTCTACCATTCCTGTTGGTAAATTTGCATTTGGTGCTTCTCTCTTTATTACTTCACCAGTAACTGCAATACAGTATTCTGACTTAGCTAAGTCTGCTTTTTCAAAAGCCTCCTTATTTATTTCTTCACCAAACACTACTTGTAAAAGTCCAGTTCTATCTCTTAAGTCAATAAAAACTAAACCTCCTAAATTTCTTTTTCTTTGAACCCATCCCATTACAGTAACTTTTTGTCCAACTTGACTTTCTCTAAGTTCACCGCACATTAGGTTTCTTTTAAGTCCATTAAGTGACTCACCCATTTATTTTTCCTCCCTTTATGTTACAAGAAGCAAGTTGCCTCTTTATTTCCATTACAGCTTTTAAGTTTAGGCATCTTCAAAAAACAAGTAAGTCAGTATGCTCGGCTATTTTGTGTTATGCTGCGTCAACAGAACCCTTAGATAGCGCTACTATCTGCTGAACCTGTTTCCTTGCCTGCACAAGCGTGCTTGTGAACTCAAAATATCCTTCCCATCTTTGACTTGTTATTTATTTTCAGATGCCTTATATAATTTAAATATAAGCTTTTATGATTTTAGCTATAGCTTCTATACTATCTAAGGAAACCTCTGTAGTTTCTCCATCACTCATTCTCTTTAGCTTAGCTACTCTATTTTTAACTTCATCTTCTCCAAGTACCATAGTATATCTTGCAGCAATTTTATTAGCAAATTTCATCTGAGCTTTTACACTTCTAGCCATATGATCACATTCGCACTTAACTCCATTACCTCTTAGGCTATGAATAACCTTTATAGCCTCAACCTTACCCTCTTCTCCCATAGAACCAACATATAAATCCATATAAGTTTCTTCTGGGATTTCTACGCCTTTTTCATCTAGGGTTAGAAGTAATCTTTCCATCCCCATACCAAAGCCTATAGCTGGCATAGATGGTCCACCAATTTCTTCAATTAAATTATCGTATCTTCCACCACCACAAAGAGTAAAGCCCTTATCCATGATTTCAAAAATGGTTTTGCTATAATAATCTAAACCTCTAACTACTTGAGAATTAACTACATATTCTATTCCCATAGCTGATAAATAAGTTTTTAAACTTTCAAAGTGCTCACTGCACTCCTCACAAATATAGTCTAGTATAATTGGAGCTCCCTTAACCACTTCTTTACAGCTATCAACCTTACAATCTAATATTCTTAAAGGGTTCTTATCTAACCTTGTTAAGCAGGTTGTACATAGCTCATCTTTTTTGCTAGATAAAAATTCTGTTAATGCTTCATTATATTTTTTCCTACAAGTTGGGCATCCAATACTATTAATATTAAGCTCTATACCTTCAACTCCTAGCCTTTTATAAACATCCATTACAATACTTATAACTTCGGCATCTACTGATGGTTCCTTTGAACCAAAGACCTCTACGCCAAACTGATGGTGTTGTCTTAATCTTCCCTTTTGCATTTTTTCATAACGAAAGGCCGGAGTAAAGTAAAACATCTTAGTTGGTTGAGCTTCGCTATAAAGAGTGTTTTCTACAAAAGCCCTAACTGTTGGTGCAGTTCCCTCTGGCTTTAAGGTTATACTTCTTCCTCCCTTATCTTCAAAGGTGTACATTTCCTTTTGAACCACATCAGTAGTTTCTCCTACTCCTCTTTTAAACAGTTCTGTATGTTCAAACATAGGAGTTCTTATTTCTCTACAGCCATAAGTTGCAGCAATTTCTCTCATTATCTTTTCAATAAAATTCCACTTATACACACTACCTGGTAAAATGTCCTTTGTACCCTTAGGTGCTTTAAATTCCATCTAAATTCCTCCTTATTACTTAGGTTACTTCAAATTACTAGTACCTGTATTTATTGCTCTGGCTTATATAAGCTATCTAATAACTTCACCTTTTTGTCTATCATTTCATCAATTCTGTTTACATATTCTCTAACATCTTTTACATTGCCAAATCTTTCAATTCGGTTTTCTTCTAAAAATATTACTTTAGAAACTGCATCTGCACCCAAAGCAACAATAGTCTGCTTTTCTTCTATCATTTGGATGTTATAGATACCTTCTTTACCCTTTTCTGAGTAACCCACATTTTCCATGTTGCCAATCATGTTTTTTTGCCTATACATGTAGTAAGGAATCATTCCAAGGTCTTTAGATAATTCCACTGTAGCCTTATACATTTCATTTAGCTCTTGTTGACTAGGTATCTCATACTGAGTATTATTAACCATATTTTCATAAAGCTTAGATGCCCTCTTTATAGACATTCCATGGATTGTTAAGCTATCTGGTTTCAGTTTTAAAAGTTCTTCACAGGTATAGTTAATTTCCTCTATACCTTCTCCAGGAAGCCCTACAATAACATCCATATTTATATTATTAAATCCTAACTGCCTAGCCAAATTGAACTTATCTACAGCATCCTCTGCGCTATGATTTCTTCCAATGAGCTTTAAGGTTTTATTATTCATAGTTTGGGGATTTATACTAATTCTATGAACTTTATATTTTTTCATAGTCCTAAGCTTTTCTTCAGTGATACTATCTGGACGTCCACACTCCACTGTAAATTCTTTTACATTATGATTATGTACAAAATAATTATAGATATCCCTTAAAATCATTTCAAATTCATCATTATTTACAGCCGTGGGGGTTCCCCCTCCAAAGTATACGGATTCTATATTTAGATTACGGGATTTTATGTAATCACTTAGGGCCTTAATTTCTTTAGATAAGGCATTTAGATATGGTTTAACCAAACTCTTGCACCCTGAGATTGGATTAGAGGTAAAAGAACAATATACACAACGTGTAGGGCAAAATGGCATACCTATATAAACACTTATGGTATTTTCATCCTTATTTACTATATTTCTTTCATATTTTGCAACTTCTATGCAAAGCTGTGCTTTCTCTTCTGATGTTCCATTAATTTCCTTAAACTTTTTTATAATTTCCTCTTCAGAACAACCTTTCTCTAAAAGTTCTAAAGCTTTTTTAGATGGCCTAATCCCAACTAAAGTTCCCCAAGGAAGTGCTTTTCCCGTGTCCTTAGAAAGAAACTTGAACACTGCTTTTCTAACTTCTTCTTTAATCTTATAATCTTTATTTATAACAAACTCTTCGATTCTTTTCCTGCTTATAAGCTTAATGGTATCTTCATGAACTTTAACAAACAAATCAACTTGTTCATCACTGTTAAGTTCAATAAAATTAATATCTGCAAAACTATAAAAAAGGTTAATCATTTGAAATACATCATATCTAAATTCAGGATTATTAAGTTTTATTTTAAATTCTTTATCAGTGCTATACACTTTATATCAAGTCCTTTATGTTTATATGTAAAACTATAAAAATGGATTATAAATTTCTTCGTCTCCAATGGTAGTACTTGGACCATGCCCTGGATAAACTATTGTTTCCTTTGGTAATACCATCAACTTTTCCTTAATACTTCTTATTAAAGCCTCTCCATCTCCGCCAGCTAAGTCACTTCTTCCAACAGATCCCTTAAATAAGGTATCCCCTGAGAAAACCATGTTTTCTGTTTGAAAGCATACCCCCCCTGGTGTATGACCTGGAGTATGAAGTATCTTCAGATTACTTTTCCCAAAAGTTAAAGTATCTCCATTATTTAAGGTTATATGTGCTCCTCCCTCAATAAAAGGTCCATAGTACTGAACCTCCTTTAATATCATTTCGTTATCAGCTATTCCTATGGCAACCTGAGCCTTTGTTATGGTTTGAAGCCCATCTACACCTGTAGTATGATCAAAGTGACCATGAGTAAGTAGTATATACTTAACCTTTGCTCCTAAAATATTTAATGCCTTTTCTATATCATCTACATCCCCACCTGGGTCTAAAACCACAGCTTCCTTAGTTTCTTCATCCATTAGAATATAGCAATTAGCTCCATATATTCCTGCCATTAATTTTTTAACTATCATTGAGTTCACCTCTAAAAATCTTTTTTACTTTCTAAAAGTAGAGTCACTGGTCCATCATTTTGTATGTATACCTGCATATCTGCTCCAAACTCTCCAGTTTCAACTTTGTTAACTTCCTTTTTAAAAGCTTCTACTAACTCATTGTAAAGTTGCTCCGCTGCTTCTCCACCTTGAGCCTTCATAAAATCTGGTCTTTTTCCCTTACGGCAGTCTCCATAAAGGGTAAATTGAGAAATAATCAATAACTCTCCATTTACATCTCCAAGGGAATGAGTCATTTTTCCAGTTTCATCTTCAAATATTCTCATTCCAACAATTTTACGAACTATGTATTCTATATCTTCTTTAGTATCTTCTTTGCTTATTCCTACTAAAACATTTAAACCTAAGCCTATTTCTCCGATAACTTTATTATCAACTTCAACTCTAGAAGCTTTAACTCTTTGTACTACTGCTCTCATAATCATATCTCCTTTATACTATTTTTTTATTATTTAAGTAATCTTAAGATAATTTTATAATATAAGGCTCATGTAAAACCCATATTTTAATGCTTAATTCTGTATACGTCTCTAACACCCTTTAATCTTCTAATCTTACTTTGAACTTGTTTTAAGTGCTCTACATTAATTATTTTTATTTTTATATTAACTAATGCTTCTCCACTCTTTAGGGTCTTCCCATTTATAGATAAAATATTAGTTTTTGTTAGTCCTAAGATTTCTATTATATCTGTGAGAAGTCCTAGTCTATCTTCCCCTCTTATTTGTATATCTGTTATATAATTTTCACCAGTTTCATTCCCCCAAGAAACTTCAATTATCTTATCTGGCTCAGTTTCTTGAAGGGATAAAAGATTCTTACAATCACTTCTATGAACAGATACACCTTTTCCCTTAGTGATATAACCTATAATCTCATCTCCTGGTACTGGGCTACAACATTTTGCAAACCTAGAGTGAACATTAGAAGTCCCCTTTACTTGTAGTCCTGAATAGTTATTATAACTAGTAGTTTTTCTTGGTTGTTCTTTATTAAACTGTTCTATTACAGAACTGTTACTCTCTACTTCTTTTTCTTTAGCTTCATAAGCTTCCCTTAATTTAGTAACTAAATTAAAAGGATTTACATCACCTACCCCTACGGTAGCAAATAGGTCTTCTAAATTCTTTAAATTATATCTTTTAAGAACTTTTTCAAGAGTTGCAGACTTTGAAATTACTCCAAAGGAATATCCTTGTTTTTTTGCTTCCTTCTCAACAACTTCTTTGCCCTTTTCTATACTTTCTTCTCTATTAGCCTTTTTAAACCAAGCTTTAATTTTACTTTTTGCTTGGTTACTCTTTGCAATATTAAGCCAATCAATACTAGGTCCCTTAGTATTTGGTGAAGTTAGCACCTCAACTATTTCCCCAGTTTTTAAACAATATTCCAAGGTAACTATTTTTCCATTTATCTTTGCACCAGTACACCTATGCCCAACATCGGTATGAATAGCATAAGCAAAATCTATAGGTGTTGAATCACTTGGAAGACTGATAACATCACCTTTTGGAGTGAACACAAAAACTTCGTCCGAAAACAAGTCTATTTTAAAGCCTTCCATAAATTCCTCAGCATCAGAAGTTTCTCCTTGCCATTCTAGCATTTCTCTTAACCACGATAACTTTGAGTCTAAGGAACTATCTCCATCTGCATTGTTAGTTTCTTTATATTTCCAATGGGCAGCAATACCGTATTCTGCCGTTCTATGCATATCATAGGTTCTAATCTGTATTTCAAAAGGCTTTCCAAAAGGACCAATTACAGTAGAATGGAGTGATTGATACATATTTGGTTTTGGCATAGCAATGTAATCCTTAAACCTACCTGGAATTGGTTTATACATAGTATGAACTATTCCTAGCGCTGCATAGCAACTACCAATATCATCAACTAAAATTCTTATAGCTGTTAAATCAAAAATTTGATCTATATTTTTATTTTTACTCTCCATTTTTCTATAGATACTATAGAAATGCTTTGGTCTACCTTCTATGTCTGCCTTAATGCTTACCATAGCTAAATGTAGTTTTAATTGAGAAATAATATGATTTATTTGTTCTTCTCTCTCTGCTCTCTTGTCAGAAATAAGTTTTACAAGCTCATAATATTTTGTTGGTTGTAAGTATCTAAGAGCTAAATCTTCTAGCTCCCATTTAATTTTAGAAATTCCAAGTCTATGAGCCAGTGGAGCAAAAATATCCAATACTTCTTTAGCTTTTTCCTTTTGCTTACTTTCTGGCATATACTTTAAAGTTCTCATATTATGTAATCTATCTGCAAGCTTTATAAGAATTACTCTAATGTCCCTTGCCATAGCAAGAAGCATTTTTCTCACATTGTCAGCTTGTTGTTCTTCTTTAGATTTGTATTTAATCTTTCCAAGTTTTGAAACGCCCTCTACCAAATTTGCAATTTCTACACTAAATAATTCACAAACTTGCTCATATGTATATTCTGTATCTTCTATAACATCATGTAAAAGGCCTGCAGCAATAGTTGAGGTATCAAGTCCTAACTCTGCCAATATGCACGCCACCTCTAAAGGATGAATTATGTATGGTTCTCCGGATTCTCTTTTCTGATTTTTATGGGCATTAAGAGAAAAAGTATATGCTTTATGTATAAAATCCACATCTACATTGTGACAATTATTATTAATTTTCTCAATTAGTTTCTCAATCATTGGATTCACTCCTAAAACTAAAGGCTGGTTACATAACCAGCCAACTATTTTTACTACATAATATTATATACCACAACCTAAATTAATGCAATTTTTAGTTGAGCTAATTGTCAGATTTTATAAATCGTATTGTACTACTGACATAATGTCGTGATTACCTAATTTACTTCTTCCATTTAACTCTGTAAGTTCAATTACAAAGTTTATTGATACTAACTCTCCACCAACTTCTTCAATAAGCTTAGCAACAGCACCTACAGTTCCTCCTGTAGCTAATAAATCATCTACAATAGCAACTCTTTGACCTGGTTTTATAGCATCTTTGTGTATTTCTAAAACATCACTTCCATACTCTAAATCATATTCTACTTTCATTGTATCGTAAGGAAGTTTTCCTGGTTTTCTAACTGGTACAAAGCCTGCACCTAAAGCATAAGCTACAGGTACTCCAAATAAAAATCCTCTTGCCTCTGGTCCAACTACGATGTCTATATTTTTATCCTTTAAATACTCTGCTATAGTATCTATTGTTACCTTTAACGCCTCTCCATCTTGTAAAAGCGTAGTTACATCTTTAAAACTAATACCTTCTTTTGGAAATCCATCTATAACTCTAATTTTTTCTTTAAAATTCACTTCTATTCCCCCTCATGGATTTTTACGAACATTTTCTGTTTTTAAGTGTTCATTATACTTTACTATTATATATTACTTTTATGTACTTATGCAACAAAGCACAAGTAGTGCATTTGCTGTTCCTGCTACAATCATAGCACTTTTAATTTTTAGCTCTTCTTTTAATTTCACTATAAAGATATTTAGAAATTTGCGCTGCCCTATAGCTATCGTTAGTAGTTAAAAGCTCTACAATAATCCTAGAGTTATTTATCCGCTCCTCTGGAATCATTTCCGGAAAAATACTAGCTATAGTTTCAAGGTTAAAAAAATCCTCTTTATAATGGGTATTATGTTCTTCTAACAGTGCTTTTATTCCATAATTATTGGTGGATTTTAACTGTTTTAACCCTTCTTCAACGAAGAATTTGTTCTCTCCCCTAATTGAAAGTTTTTTAGTTACTGTACCAATCATCACTAAATCTAAATATTTTTGTAAACAAGTCATTTTATAATAAAAAGAAATGGTTTCAGCTAACTTATAAGCAACTCCCGCTGAGCCCAGCTCCTTAAAAGGATAGTTACACATAGGGTTATTAGGGTTTATCACTATACCTTCTGAATAACATGAATTATAGCTATGATAATCTGTAACTATTACATCTATATTGTTTTTTTCACAAAACTGAATACCTTCTTCAGAACTTGTACCGCATCCAACTGTAATAATTAAATCAGCTCCTAGATATTTTATATAACTATTTACATCATTTTTACTTAGAATCCTTTCAATTCTCACTTCACTTGGAATAAAGTATTCAACATCAGCATTTAAATACTTTAAAACTAGCATTAAAAGTGAAACTGCAGTTACTCCATCAAAGTCATAATATCCATAGATAACTATTTTTTCTCTTTCATTTATTGCTTTCACTATTCTATTCAATGCACTTTTCATATTTCTTAAAAGTAGTGGATTATACTGATTAACCTTGAAAATCTCTTCCATGTGCTCTCCTCCAAATAAATAGAAAACACATATATTATAATTTAAAATTCCCCTTATTACAAACATTTTTCGAAAAAATAAGCCAGAAATCTACAAGAAGTAGTTTCTGACTTGTCTAAATATAAATTTTACGCTGCTATAGCCTTTTTATTTTTACCTTTTCTCTTCTTTAATACAACCCAAAGTGGGCTAGCTATAAATATTGAAGAATAAGCTCCACAAGCTATACCAATTATTAGTGGTAAAGAAAATTCTCTGATAGATGGAACAAAGATATAAACAGCAGTTATTGTAATTAAAGTTGTTAAAGTAGTATTAATAGATCTTGCCATAGTTTCATTTATACTAATATTAGCAACTTCCTCTGGAGACATTCTTCTGTTTTTCTTAACATTTTCTCTTATTCTGTCAAATACAACTATAGTATCGTTTATAGAATAACCTACAATAGTTAATATAGCTGCAATGAAAGGAGTGTTAACTTGTATTCCTAAGATAGAATAGAAAGATACTGTTAAGAATACGTCATGAACAAGTGCAATTATAGCCGCTATTGCAAAGTTTAATTCAAAACGCATTGTAACATAAAGTAAAATAGCCCCATTAGCCACAATTAATGCCCAAATTGCCTTTTGTTTAAGCTCATTACCTACACTAGCACCTATAGTTTCACTTCCTATTACGGCACTATCTTCTAAGGAATACTGAGTTTTTACATCTTTAATCAGATTGTTAACCCCTTCTTCATTAAGTACCCCTTCTTGCACAATAATTTCTATTTCTTTTCCTTCATTGGCAACCTTTGTAGAATATTTTCCCTTTGCATACTTATCTACAATAGCATCCACATCAGCTTTTTTAAATTCTTTATTTATATTCATAGATATTAAAGTACCACCTTTAAAATCTATACCATAATTCAATCCCTTAGTAAGAAGGAAGGATATTCCAATCATTGTTAATATTATTGAAATAGTAAACCAAACTTTAGTCTTTTTAATTATTTGTAACATAATCCTACCCCCTTTTTACACCGAAGTGTGATGGTTTAGTTATTATTCCCGCCTTTATTGTATGTTTTAATAAGAATTTAGTAACAGTAAGAGCTGTAAAAATACTTACTATTATACCTATCATTAAGGTTACAGCAAAGCCTTTTACTGCCCCAGTTCCCATAAAGTATAATACTAATCCACCAATTATAGTTGTTATGTTAGAATCTAAAATTGAAGATAAAGCTCTATCAAACCCTGAGTCTACAGCTGATCTAATAGATTTTCCCATCTTTAATTCCTCTTTAGTTCTCTCGAATATAAGTACATTTGCATCAACAGCCATACCTATGGTTAGGATTACAGCTGCGGCACCGGAAAGAGTTAATACAACTCCAAAAGCTGAGAAAACATATAGTACTAGTACTACATAAAGAGATACTGCAATTGATGCAATTATTCCTGGCGCTCTATAGTAAAGCATCATAAATAGCATAACGCAGATTAATCCAACCATTCCTGCTTTTACACTAAGTCCCATTGCTTCAATACCTATAGTTGGTCCTACAGTTTTAACAGAAACTGCTTCTACTGGCACAGGTAATGCACCAGATTGTATTATATTTGCTATTGAATTTGCTTCTTCGATATTTTTCATACCAGTAATAACTGCTTCCCCTGCATTTATTACTTCATTTACTGTTGGTGCAGTTAACACATCTTCATCCATTTTTATAGTAATTTGCTTACCAATGAATTTTTCTGTTGCCTCTGCAAACTTTTGTTTTCCTTCATCATTAAGCTTTAAATTAACTACATTTTGGTTGTCCTTTGTAATATAAGCTGTAGCTTCCTTAACTTCTTTTCCTGTTAAAATTACATTTCCATCTGGATCTACAAAGGTTAATTCTCCTGTTTTACCAATAGTGTTTAACACTTTCTTTGTGTCAGACTCACCCGGTATTTCAATTCTTATCCTTTTATTTCCCTCTGGAACTACTGAAACTTCACTTGTTCCCTCTTTGTTTACTCTTCTAGAAATTAATTCTACTGTTCTATTTAAAACATTAGAATCCACATTATCTGCTTTAATTTCCATTAATAAAGAGGTTCCCCCAACTAAGTCAAGACCTTTACTTATTGATTGACCAAAGGACTTAACCCTATAGTCCCCTAGTTTTAATCCGAAAAGTCCTGAATAAGCTAATAGGGCAATTAATAAAACACTAATAATTAATAAAAATCCACTGTTACCCTTTTTCATTTTTATCCCCTTTCACGTTATTCAAAATTAATATATATAATGTAGATTATAAATCTTCCTAAAAAAATAGTCAATCATAGGTAATTAGTGGAGATTTCCACTAATTACCCATTATCTTACTTTTTAGTGCTATAGCACATTCAATTCTTTTCTTCTGCATTTCACAGCCTACCTCATAAGGAACATGGATATCACCATTAAAGTTAAAGTTATTAGCTTGACACCCTCCACTGCAGTAGAATCTAGCCCAGCAAGTTTTACAGGTTGGCTTATTATATATATGAGCCTCTTTAAAATTCTTGACTAAATCAAAGTTTTTTACACCTTCTGAAATATTTCCCATTAAAAATTCATCTTTACCAACAAATTGATGGCAAGGGTAAATATCTCCATCTGGAGTAATAGCTACATACTCATGACCTGCTCCACAACCTGAAATTCTCTTATAAACACAAGGTCCTCCCTGTAAGTCTATATTGAAATGATAAAATTTAAAATCCTTACCTTCTTCATGACGCTTTAACATTTCGTCGTAAAGCATATCATATTGATTAAATATAGTAGGCAAATCTTCTTTTCTTAAAGAAAGAGGGTGTTCATCTGGAAGAACTACAGGTTCAATAGAAATCTCTTCAAAACCTAAGTCTGCCATGTGCTTCACATCTTCAAAGAAATCAGTATTTTCTCTTGTAAATGTACCTCTAACATAATAAGACTTTGACTTATCTCTAACTTCTACCATCTTTTTGATTTTAGGAAGTATACTATCATAGCATCCAGTTCCATCAAATCTTATTCTTACCTTATCGTTGATTTCTTTTCTTCCATCAATGCTAAGAACTATATTTCCCATATTCTTATCTAAATAATCCATGGTTTCATCATTTAAAAGAGTAGCATTAGTAGTCATAGTAAATCTAATCACCTTTTTATGAAGCTTCTCTTGCTCTCTTGCATAATCTACTATTTCTTTTATAGTATCAAAGGCCATTAAAGGCTCTCCCCCAAATAGGTCTACCTCAATATTTCTTCTTGGTCCTGAGTTTTTAATAACAAAATCTATAGCTCTTTTTCCTATTTCAGCAGACATAGGTTTTCTACATCCACTGTTATATTCTCCTTCATCAGCAAAGCAATATTTGCATTTTAAGTTGCAATCATGAATAATATTTAAGCATAAAGCCTTAATATTCACCTCTGCTTGTCCGCTCTTCATAGCTATATCTTCATATAAATCCTTAGAGTACAGAACTTCTTCCTTCACTAATTCCTCTAACTCATTATATACTTCCTCTATTTCTTCTAAAGAATATTTATTGCCATATTCTTTAATAATTTCTTCCTTAGACCTTAGCTTGTCTTCATCTAGAAAGTCATAAACTATTTCATCTACTAGGTGTACTGCTCCAGAATTAACATCTATAATATAAAAATCATTTCCTTGTATAAATTTATGAACTAATGACATTTTTTTCCTCCCAACTAAACACAAAGCAGTAACCCTTAGTTACTGCCTCTTTAGATAATTAGTTTTCACAAGCTAAATTAGCTACTGTGCATGAAGTTTTGCATGCTGATTGACAAGAGTTAGCGCACTCTTTGCAACCTGGTTTCTTTAAACTTTCTTTGATGTTTGATTTGTTGATTGTTTTGATGTGTTTCATTTTTGTTCCTCCACTTGCATGATTATTATTTATAACAAAGTTAGCATTTTTGCTAACCTTACTATTTTAATCTCCTAGATTTACTGCTAACATTCCTGATAATGATCCTACTGCCATTGCAAGCAATAATCTTATAAAGTCTCCTCCATCAACACCAAAACCTTTTCCACATAGTACAGATACTATGTAAAGTATTAACATGTAGAAAACTGCTACTAATAATCCAATAAGCCATCCTTTATTTCCCGACTGCAAAGTTGCATAAACTGAACCATACAATACACTTAATAAAGTCAACACTACAATAAATGCAGAAGTAACCTTAGGGCTAAAGGGTGTAAAGGCTGTGATTAAAGAATAAATTAGTACACAAAGCATTGTGGTGATTGATGCTCTTAGGACTCCTTGACCTATACATGAGTATTTTAATTTTTTATACATATATAATCCCCCCCATCTATATAATAAATATGAGTAAATAGGGGGAATTATTCACAATATATTATTTTTCTGTCTCGTTAGTAGTAACTTGACCAATACCCATTTTAGCTAATTTTATTCTAGCTCTGTCTGGACCTGTCTCTAAAATGATATAGTCTTCTTGGATGTTTATAATTTTACCCATTATACCACCCTTTGACACAACCTCATCATTTACTTTTAATGATGATAACATATCATTGTATTGTTTTTTTCTTTTCTTTTCTGGTACGAAAATCATAAGATAAAATAATCCAAGAACAATTATCATAGGTGCAAAAGCCATTATTTGATTCATAATATTTCCTCCCTTCTCTTATGCTCTTCCGTTCCATTGATTTAGCTTTTCTTCTTTAAAAGCCTCAAAGTAATCTCCATCAATGGCACTTCTTATATCTTCCATAAGCTTATTATAGAAATATAAATTATGCAATACACAAAGTCTCATAGCTAACATTTCCTTAGCCTTAAATAAGTGTCTTATATAAGCTCTTGTGTAGTGCTTGCACGCTGGACACTGACATTCTTCATCTATAGGATTGCTGTCTAACTCGAACTTTGCATTCATTAAATTTATTTTACCATATTTAGTGAATACATGTCCATGTCTTCCATTTCTAGCTGGTAACACACAATCAAAAAAGTCCACTCCCCTAGAAACAGCCTCTAATATGTTACTTGGAAGTCCTACTCCCATTAAATATATTGGCTTATCTTCTGGAAGATGAGGTACTACTGCATCAATAACTCTATACATTTCTTCATGGGTTTCTCCAACAGCAAGGCCCCCGATAGCATATCCATCTAAATCCATTTTAGTAATGGTTTTAGCATGTTCTATTCTTATATCCTCATAGGTTCCACCTTGATTTATACCAAATAGCATTTGCTTTTTGTTTATGGTGTCTGGTAATGAGTTTAACCTATCCATTTCAACTTTGCATCTTTCAAGCCATCTAGTAGTTCTTGCCACAGAGTTAATTACATATTCTCTAGTTGAAGGATTTGGAATACATTCATCAAAAGCCATAGCAATTGTTGAAGCTAAATTGCTTTGTATTTGCATACTTTCCTCTGGTCCCATGAATATCCTTCTTCCATCTATATGTGAACTGAAGTAAACGCCTTCTTCCTTAATCTTTCTCATGGAAGCTAAGGAAAACACTTGAAACCCACCAGAATCTGTTAAAATTGGTCTATCCCAATTCATAAACTGATGAAGTCCTCCCATCTGCTTTACTACTTTGTCTCCTGGTCTTAAATGTAGGTGATATGTATTTGATAGTTCCACTTGACATTCTATTTCCTTTAAATCCATAGAGGATACAGCACCCTTAATAGCTGCTAAAGTACCAACATTCATAAATACTGGAGTTTGTATCACCCCATGAGGAGTGTGGAACTCACCTCTTCTAACTTTTCCTGATTTTTTTAGTAACTTATACATGTTATCCCGTCCTTTTAGTTACTTATATATTTTATTCATCATAAATATTAGTTCTATTTCCTAAAAAACACTTATAGCATCATTCGCAAAACATTCCTTGTTAAATTGTAAGTACTTCTAATGTGGCTCAAACTTATATCTACAAAGCCTTGTTGAAAATCAACTGATACTTCTTAGGAATTAGTGGATAAACATAGCATCTCCAAAGCTAAAAAATCTATATTTGTTTTCCACAGCAACATTATAAGCATTCATAATAATTTCTCTGTTTGAAAAAGCACTAATTAGCATTATTAATGTAGATTCTGGAAGATGGAAATTGGTTATTAAGGCATCTACTATTTTAAATTTATAACCTGGATAAATAAATATACTAGTATAACCTGAAGCTTCTCTAACTCTGCCATTTTCATCCGCAATGCTCTCTAAAGTTCTGTTAGAAGTAGTTCCTACCGCGATAACTCTTTTTCCTTTTTCCTTAGTGCTATTTATAATTTCTGCATTTTCACTATTTAAGTAGTAGTATTCTGCATGCATTTCATGTTCTTCTATATTCTCAGCTTTTACCGGTCTAAAAGTTCCTAAGCCTACGTGTAAAGTTACAAAGGCAATATTAATTCCCTTAGCTTTAATTTCCTCCAATAATTCCTTAGTAAAATGAAGCCCTGCTGTAGGTGCCGCTGCTGATCCTACTTCTTTAGAATATACAGTTTGATATCTTTCCTTATCTTTCAACTTTTCTGTAATATAAGGTGGAAGTGGCATTTCTCCTAGAGCATCTAGTACAGCTTCAAAAATCCCTTCATAGAAAAACCTAACTTTTCTATTTCCATTATCTAAAACTTCTATAACTTCAGCTTTAAGCTCTCCATTTCCAAAAGTAAAGATAGCTCCAACCTTAGCACGTTTTCCTGGTTTAACTAGAGTTTCCCATATGTCCTTTTCTAATCTTCTTAGAAGAAGAAACTCCATTTTTCCTCCAGAGCCTTCCTTTGAACCATAGAGTCTTGCTGGCATAACCCTAGTATCATTTAGCACTAGGCAATCACCTTCTTCAAGGTAACCAATTATATCTTTGAAAATCTTATGTTCAATATGTCCAGTACTTTTATCTAACACCATTAATCTTGATTCATCTCTTTTTTCTAAAGGATGTTGTGCTATTAATTCTTCTGGAAGATGAAAACTAAAATCTTTAACCTTCAATGTTAACACCCCTTTTTTTCTTAGTTTTAAAACAATTTCCCTTCTGGAATTGCTCTATTTAAATGATTATAAGCCTTATTAGAAGCAACCCTTCCTCTAGGAGTTCTAATAATAAACCCTTTTTGAATCAAATAAGGTTCATACACATCCTCTATGGTTCCAACTTCTTCCCCTATATAGTAAGCAAGAGTTTCAAGTCCCACAGGTCCTCCTCCAAAATTATCAATGATAGCTTCTAAAATCTTATTATCAACTCTATCAAAACCTTCACTATCTATCTCTAAAAGCTCTGCTGCTAATTTTACAGTATTAAAATCTATGTGTCCATGACCTTTTACTAAACAATAATCTCGGACTCTTTTAAGTAGTCTATTTGCAATTCTTGGTGTACCCCTTGAACGCTTTGCAACTTCAATTGCAGCATCTTCATCCATTCCCACATTTAAAATACTTGAAGATCTTATAACAATTTCTTTTAACTGCTCTTCATCATAGTATTCCATTGGACACATTACCCCAAACCTATCTCTTAAGGGAGAGGTTAAAAGTCCCGCTCTCGTAGTTGCCCCAATTAAGGTAAACTTAGGTAAGTCAAGTCTTATAGACTTTGCAGAAGCTCCTTTACCAATAACAATATCTAAAGAATAATCTTCCATAGCTGGATAAAGAATTTCCTCTACAGCTCTATTCAGCCTATGAATCTCATCTATAAAAAGCACATCAAAATTGCTTAAGCCCGTAAGTATTGCTGCTAAATCTCCTGCTCTCTCAATAGCAGGACCCGAAGTTATTTTTAAGTTGCCACCCATTTCTTTAGCAATAATATTTGCTAAAGTAGTTTTTCCAAGTCCCGGTGGTCCATACAATAATACATGGTCCAAAGGCTCTTTTCTGATTTTTGCTGCTTGTAAAAATATGCTTAATCTTTCCTTAACTTTTTCCTGTCCTATGTATTCCTTAAGCCTTTGGGGTCTTAAAGAATATTCTACTTCTACATCCTCTTCTTTAAATTCAGAAGAAATAACTCTTTCCTCCATAGCATCCTCCCCTTTTTAAAGAGTTTTTAATGAATTAAATAATGAACAACTTCATTGTTTAATTCATTAAAAATTGCAAACATCCTTTTATCATATCTTCTATGGATTTGGATTTATCCACATTGCTTAAAGCTTTTTCCGCTTCCTTCTCTGAATACCCCAAAGCAATAAGAGCTCCAAAAACTTCTGAAATTCTTTCTTCATTGCTTTCAACAGCTGAGATGCTAGTATTTTTAGAAACTGCATCTTCTAATTTAATCTTATCCTTAAGTTCTAATATTATTCTTTGGGCTGTTTTTTTGCCAATCCCTGGTGCCTTAGTCAAAGTTTTTTCATCTCCACTGAGTATAGCATATTGAAGATTAGTAACATTACAAATAGACATTAAGGATAAAGTAGCTTTAGCTCCTACACCATTAATAGTAAGTAGTAAATTAAACATCCCTATTTCATCTTTAGTTAAAAATCCATATAATCCAATAAAATCTTCTCTAACCACTTGCTGAAGATACAGAGTAATTTCTGTACCTACAGAAGGTAAACTAGATATGGTGCTGCCTGAGGTAAATATCTTATAACCTATTCCCATATTTTCAACTACTATATAATCTTTAGCTAATCCTATAAAAGTTCCCTTTATGTATTCGTACATATATAATCACCTGTTATCTTATTTATTTTATAAAAAATGAAAATTCAAATTTAAACTATATTGAAGTATTCCAACTTAGATTTCTTAATTATGTTTACATTGGAAGCCTATAACAACTATATATTACTTTACCATCTATAATACCACAATTCAACAAAAAACCTTAAGGAATAATCATCCTTAAGGTTTTTTGTTATGTGCTACAAAGTGACTGACCATATTCTACAGCATCTTGTATATTTGAAAACTGATAATCTTTATCCCCATAATACAAGGATTTTAAAAGATTACCTTTGTCTTCTATGTCCTTTAATGTTATGTTGGAATTGTCTTCTCTTTTAGGATTTATAATTTTGCTTTCAACTACTCTAATGCTTTCATCCTTTTCCTTCTTATATATAACCATATTATTATCTTTAATACCTATAAAATAACTGTCCGGAGAATAATTATAACCTGCTACCTCTTTAATGAAAATAGCATCATTTTTGGTGAACTGTTGAAGTTTATAGCCAAACTTCTTAAAAATTTCTTCTAATTGACTTTCATTAAGCCCTATTAGTTTTTCCTTTTCAATTTTAATACTTTCATCAATCTTATTATCAGCTTTAATGTAGTCCAAACAATTAGCATATCTTACTAAAAATTCTAGTTTTGTATCTTTTGTAATAATAACACCATTTTCTTTTATAAAACTAGTTTCCTTTGTCTCTGCTAATACACTCTCATCTGGATTATCACCATGGGTTCCTTTATTTATGAAGCTCAAACTAAGAGCATAACTAGCAGTAAAAAGACATATTGCAATGAATGTTATAACTATATAAAACATCTTATTTTGTTTAAATTCTTTTAACATAATATCCCTCCTATAAGGGATTATCACCACTCTAAAGAATTTTATACAATTATTCATTGATTTTTTTAATATTTTGTGAAATATTTCTTTAATTATTCATTGATGTAAATACACACAATGTACCTGACCTGGACCTCTATATTTAGGATCATAAGTTACTCCATTAGCCGACCCCCATAAACACTACATCTTCTTATATTCATATTTATACTGTATCCATGAAATTACACTAACACTAAACACAACTCTTATATTTATTTATCATTTTACTGTGGCTTAACTATTTTTCTTAACTTATATGGACTTAACTTCCCCTTTTGCACCCAAAAATACTTCATCTCTACATAAATAAAAAGGAACTGTTTACAATGCACCCTTGTGCATTATAAAACAGTTCCCTTATTGGCAATTATTAATTCCTACAATATTTTAACTAACACTTAAAAGGGTAAATGTCCCCTGCTGTTTAAGTTAGAGTTAAATTTCCTTCTAAAGTGATTTACCCTAGCAAACCTGTTTATTCCTTAATAATTTCTATCTCTTCAAGCTTAGCTCTAAGAACTTCTCAATATCCTCTTCAATGATACTTAAAGAACCTCTCCAGAAATCTACTGAATTAATATCAATGTTCATTATTTTAGTAACTTCAGCTACTTTTAACTTTCCTGTAACACTAAGTAACTTATCATACTCTTCAACAAAGGATTCTCCTCTTTTTAAGTATTCTGCATATAAGCCCTTTGCAAATAATAATCCAAAAGCATATGGGAAGTTGTAGAAGTTATATCCTGCTTCATAGTAGTGTGGTTTGCATACCCACATGTAAGGATGCAAATATTCCTGATCTAAGCCATCTCCGTAAGCTTCCTTTTGAGCTTCTATCATTAAGTTTTTTAATTCCTCACTGCTTAATGAGCTTACTTTTCTATTTTCAAACAAATTGCTTTCAAAGATAAATCTACTTAAGATATCTACAATTATTTGAGTGCTATCTGAAATTTCATTTTCTAAGATTGAAAAAGCTTCTTCCTCTGTAGCTGTTTTTATAGCAGCCTTCTTTACTATAGTTTCACAGAAGGTTGACGCAGTTTCTGCAATTGGCATTGGATAGTCACTATTTAAATATAACTCATCCTTTAAGCACTCTCCATGGTAACCATGTCCAAGTTCATGAGCCATGGTTATTACATCACTTAAGGTATTGCCATAGTTAAGCATTATACGGCTTTCGCCTATCATTTGAAGATTGCTGCAGAAAGCTCCTCCTACTTTTCCTTCTCTTGGGTACACATCTATCCAGCTATTATCAAAGGCTCTTTTTGCAAAGTCCCCTAACTTATGGCTAAAGCTTCTAAAGTTTTCCTCAACAAAAGCCTTACCTTTTCCATATTCAAATTCCATTTCTACATTTCCCATTGGTGCAAATAGTTCATAAAAAGGAAGTCCGTTATTATGCCCTAATAACTCACCTTTTCTTCTTAAGTACTTTCTGAAGATTGGAAGACTTTCCTTCATAGCAGTAATCATTGCATCTAGAGTTTCTTTACTCATTCTAGATTTAAATAAACTCTCATGTAGTGGAGATTCAAAACCTCTCAAGTTAGCTACAGTTATAACCTCACCTTTAATTCCATTAAGAGCTGCAGCCACTGCCTCTTCAACCTTTGAATAAGCTTTCAGTTCTGCCTCATAAGCAGCTTTTCTTACTTTACCATCCTTATGATGAGCTAAATTTCTAGCTACAGTAAGTGGTACAGATTTTATTTCTCCATTTTCTTCAATTTCAACTCTTAAGTTAGAGGTTACTAAGTTTTTCATCTTCGACCAAGCACTTGAACCTGTAGTTCTCATCTTGGCAATAATTCCTTCTTCTTTATCACTTAGCATATATTTACTTTCTTCTGCTATGGATGTTAAGAAGAATTCATATACCTTTAATTTATCTGAGCTTTGGATAATTTCTTGTAGATTTTCTATGCTACCAATAAATTTGTAAACCTTAGCAGATGGTTCTGCAATTTTACTATACTTTTCTTCCCCAATTTCCATGTTCTTCTGTGCTTCTGTGTTATTAGTATCCACACTTAAAATTAAAGATGCAAAGCTTAAAACTTTATTAAAGTTTATTATCATCTCTGTATTAAGAGTAATATACTTTTCTAACAGTTCCCTTTTGCACTCATAAGTATCTAATGAATTTGCAAAATCTATATAAGTTTTAACATATTCATCACATTTTGCCATATCACGATTATATTCTTCACTATCAAAAGAAGAATATAATTCTTTTAAGCTCCAATTTTCTTTCATTGACTTCGCCCCCTATAAAAATTAATGTTATCATTTCCCATTTTATCACTTTTTCTTAATAATTTGAATATTTTTATATGCATACACAAAAGTTTTACATTTGTAAACTAAAGTGCACAGTAACATTTATTTTTTTATAATAATGAATTATATTAAACTTTTCTTATAAATTTTTATAAAATAAAAAGAAGCTTTAAATAAAGCTTCTTAATTAGGAATTACATATCACATTGTTCAACTTCAATAGCCCAAGTACCACAGTTTTTGCAAACTAAGATACTTACTATATAACTGTTATCTATTTTTTTATCCTTAACTAAAGAGGTTAAAGTAACATCCTTATATTCAGGGGATATTGTGCTTAAAACATAATTATTGTCCTTTGTAAACATATAAAAATGATATTCAAAAAACTCAAAGAACTTAGTATCATCTTTTCTATTGAACTTACATTCTTCACAACAGCTGTCATAATACTCAGCAGTAAAGCCAACCTCTTCACCTTTATTTAATAGGTCTAACACCGTTGAAATATTAAAGTTTTCCACTTCCTCATTATTTATATAATCACAATTCTCTTCCTTAAGTTCAAATTCTTTATCTTCATATTGAAGTTTATAGTTACTCATTATTAATCAAACCCTTCTATATCCTATGATTTTTCAACTAACCTTCAAAGTCCTCTGGGAACTCTGCGTTGTGCCAAACATCTTGCACATCGTCATCATCCTCAAGTGCATCAAGCATCTTTTGGAATTTAACTGATGTTTCCATATCTAATGCAGTAGTTGTATCTGCTACTAGCTTAACTTCAGCTTCCAAGAACTCTATTCCATTACTTTCAAGATTTTCTCTAACTGTGCCGAAATCTTCTGAAGTTGTTGTTACAACATAAACTTCTTCCTCAGATGAGAAATCCTCTGCACCAGCATCAAGGGCCATCATCATTAACTCATCTTCGTCAATGCTATCAGTTTTTTCTATGATTATTTCGCCCTTCTTTTGGAACATAAAGCCTACACAACCACTTGAACCCATGTTTCCACCATGTTTAGAAAATGCATATCTTACGTTACCAGCAGTTCTGTTTTTGTTATCAGTTAGTGTTTCTACTATAACTGCCACTCCATTTGGACCATAGCCTTCATATGTAATTTCTTCATATGTTACACCTTCAAGCTCTCCTGCTGCCTTTTTAATTGCTCTAGTAATTGTGTCTTGAGGCATGTTTGCAGCTTTTGCTTTAGCAATAACGTCTCTTAATTTGTTATTAGTTTCTGGATTAGAACCACCAGTTTTAGCAGCTACCATTAACTCCTTACCAATTTTTGTGAAAATCTTCCCTCTTTTTGCATCTACTTTGCTTTTTTTAGCTTGTATATTATGCCACTTTGAATGTCCTGACATATTATTTCCTCCTAACTATATATAAGACATTTTCAAAAAATAAATAAGTCAGTATGTTTGTCTATTTTGAGTTATACTGCGTCAACAGAACCCTTAGATAGCTCTACTATCTGCGGAACCTATTTCCTGGTCGCACAAGCTTGCTTGTGAACTCAAAATATCCTTCACATCTTTGACTTGTTATTTATTTTCAAACGCCTAAAGTTTCCTTATTATACAAAATAACCTAAACATTATATCATACCCACCATATTAATTTCAAATCTGGTTAATTCACTACATAAAGCCTATTATCCTGTTTAAAGAAATATTCTTCATCCCCTTCACTAATAACCAGTTTTCCATTGGTATTTTCAGTTAAGGTGTCACTTATTTCTTTTATCATAGTTGATTCACAGTACATTAAAATTTCTACCTTGTCTGTGTAAATAGTATCTTCAATATGCCACTGATTAGTGCTACAAACATATTGAATCTTTCCTAGCAACTCATAATCTATGGTAATTCTTAAGGGCACTCCAAGAACTTTTTCCACTACTCCACTTTCCCCTATTGCCAAAGAAGCTCCCTTAGAATATGCCCTTGCGAGACCTCCTGTACCTAGGAGAATTCCTCCAAAGTATCTTGTTACTACCACAACTATATCAGTTAAGTCACTTTTTTTAAGAACTTCCAGCACTGGAATTCCCCCCGTTCCCTGTGGCTCTCCATCATCACTATATCTTTGAATTCCTTTATTTACACCAATTGCATAAGCATAAACATTATGTCTTGCTTCTTTATGCTGACCTTTTACTTTATTAATAAACTCTTTAGCTTCCTCTTCAGTATGGACTCTTTTAACATGTCCAATAAACACGGACTTTTTCTCCTCAAACTGAGCAACAGCTTCATTTTTTACTGTAAAATAACTCAAAATTCTCCCCCTCTCCTAAAGTTTTGAATTTACCTCTAGAGCTACTAAAAACTCTTCACAAGCCTTTTGAATATATGGCTTATCACTTGCATCTAAAATTTCCTTAACTTTTGGGACCGCTCTCTTGGATTTAAGCTTTTGAAGTGATTTTATAGCATAGGAAACCACTTGAGAATTAGCATCATTTAAAGCTCTAATTAGTGCAATTTCTCCTTTTTCATGAGCAAGCTTTCCTAGTGCAGATACGGCTAATCTTCTTATATTAACATGATTATTTACAGTTCCCTTAATTAAAATATCTACACATTCCTCTATTCTCAATTCTCCTATAATCCAAATTGCTGACTCTTTGTCCTTTAGAGTTAATTCCATATAATTTCTTTTTATAAAGTCTTTAAGTTTTTCTTTGTTCACCTTATCTAAGCTGTTTAAAACATAAATCCTTTCTGATTTATCAGCCTTAGCTAAGGATTTAAATAATTCATCTATGCTGGAACTTTTAACTAAATATCTATATTTAATTTTAGCATTAATTATTTGCTTTTGTATTGTGACCTTATCTAAGTTTCTAATCTTACTGATGGCCTCTAAAGATTTCCCCTCTAAATGCAGGAAATAGGTTATTTCTTCTTCGTTATAGTTTTCTATGAAATCCCAATTGTATTTTACTAATCCACTACTCAAACTCTTACCACCTTAAACTCTATTTATAAGAATTAAAAATTATGTGTCTACTTATAGGAAACCAGAGTTAACACTTAACTTATACATTAGTCCTACCCTGGTTCCCTTAAGGGTCTCAGGATATGAATAAGTAAAAATCCCATCACGGAACCCTATATACTGAACTTACTATACTTTGCTTAAGATTTCAGAATAACCAAATTAAATTTTCACCCCAAGCCAAATATTATATAAGAACTTTATATAATAACTTATAAGTAAATCTCTCTATAAAATATAAGATATGAACTATTAAAAAGTCATATCTTATATTTCACATATTAATTTTACGACTATAAATGGATTTTCTCAATGTTTTTCCTTTCAAACCCTCCACATTTATTACATTTAAATATATGAACACAATAATTTCCATTGTCATCTATGGGATCATCAGCACTGTAGTCATCAAAATATTCTTGTTCTCGTCCTTTATTCTCCATGACACCCTCACAGTGATGGCATTTATAAACTGTACTATATAAGTCATTGCACAATGGGCAAATTACTTCCTCCATAAATTGATCCTCCTACTAAAAACTGATTTTTTATTTTCTGCTGGTTTCTTAATATGATTATTCTACAAAAACCTTTAAACTATTCTGCTAGTGTAACTTACAAATAGAAAAAGCAGAGAATCCTCTGCTTTTTCTATTCTACAATATAATTTTTACATTTATTGTAAACTTCTTCATCACCTTGAACCTTTACTAAAGTTCCTTCTTCTAAATATTCTTCTCCTTCAACCTTAGCATTTCTATGAAGATAAGCTACTGTTGAGGAATCACTATAAGGTATTATCACCTTAAAGCTCTTTAATTTATATGGTAATGTTTTTGTACACTCTTGAAGTAACTCATCTAAATTTTCACCAGTTTTAGCTGAAATCTCAATGATGTTGTATTTTGAAAATTTCTCTTTAAGGCTAGTTAATTGTACCTCTGAAGTTTTATCAATTTTATTAAATACTAAAATTGTAGGCTTCTCACCTGCACCTAATTCTTTTAATACTTCTTCAACTACTTCTATTTGAAGAGCTGCAGTAGTACTTGAAGAGTCTACTACATGAAGAAGTATATCTGAATACACAACTTCTTCTAAAGTTGACTTAAAGGCTTCCACTAAATCATGTGGGAGTTTTCTTATGAATCCAACAGTGTCAGTTACTGTTGCTTCTCTATTATCTGGAAGCACTATACCTCTTGTAGTAATGTCTAGGGTTGCAAATAGCATATCTGCTTCAAATACCTTTTCCTTTGCCACCGCTGACTTTTGAGGTGAGAAATCAGTAAGAACATTTCTTAAGGTTGACTTTCCAGCATTGGTATAGCCCACAAGAGAGATTCTTGAAATATTATCTTTATTTCTACCTTCTCTTTGTGTAGCTCTGGTTGTTTTTATTTTTTCTAACTCTCTATTTAAATCATAAATAGTTTCCTTTATATGTCTTCTATCTGTTTCTAATTTCTTTTCTCCTGGTCCTCTAGTTCCAATCCCTCCTCCAGTTCTTGAAAGAACAGTTCCAAGGCCACTTAACCTACTCAATCTATATTTTAATTGAGATAACTCTACTTGAATTTTTGCTTCTTTTGTTTTAGCTCTTCTAGCAAATATATCTAAGATTAAAGTAGTTCTATCAACTACCTTAACACCTAAAGCTTGCTCGAGATTTCTCACCTGAGATCCTGATAATTCCTCATCGAAAACTACTACATTAGCTCTTAAGGATTGTCTTAGTTGGGCTATTTCTTCAACTTTTCCACTTCCAATATATAAGGCTGGATCTATTTTATTTCTTTTTTGCAGTATGCTATATACAGGTTCCACATTACAAGCCTTTGTTAATTCTTCTAGCTCTTGAAGGCTTTCTTCATCTTCAACTGCTACTAAAATTGCTCTTTCGCTGTTATCCTCAATAATCTCATTATCTTTCATCAAACTTTCAATATGTTTTACTCTATCTAGAAAATTAAATTCTAGTATTTTTCCTATACTTAAAGGTCCAATTTCCTCTTCAATTAAAATATTATCTCTTACATCGCAAAAACCTAAATTAAAATAAAGGGGATTATCCTTAGATACTCCAATAGCTACTATACAGTCCAGTTTCAATTTAAGCAGTGCTGAAATATCTAAAGCAGATAGTTTTGGATTCCCATTAGGATGAGTATGTATTACTCTCACAGAAGATAATTTACCTTCTTTTATATTAATTTCAGGCATATCTACAGTAGAACTATCTCCTATAGCTACACTTACTACAGAACCTTTTCTATCTATAGCTACACTTACTTCTCTTTCTAATTCTAATGTAACTTCTTTTAAAAGATTTGCTAGTTCTTCTGTAAGTACTTCAACTTTTCCGAATTTCATATCATATATTTCATCTAATTTGTTTAATATAAACTTTTTAACACCTTCTGTATTTCCATTTACCATAAAATCATCTCCACCCTGTTTAAAATAAAGTTATTGTAGAATAATATAGTTTGAACCTAAAAAGTTATTTTATCTATCTTATTCTTTATAATAAGTATTTATATTTTTATAGTCTTATATACCCTTGACAACTTTCATATTATTTTATACTATAAAGGCATTATTGTAAATATAGATTAGAGGGTGTGAATCTTATGGAAAATAAACAAAGAAATATATTGTTTTCTAAGGAACAAATCGATGTAGCAATCACTAAAGTTGGTGCACAAATCTCTAAAGACTATGCAGATAAAAAGTTATATGTTCTTTCACTTTTAAGAGGAAGCTTCATTTTTACTGCAGATTTAGTTAGAGAAATCGGAGTTCCAACTAAAATTGGATTTATGACAACTTCAAGCTATGGACATGGCGAGGAAACCTCTGGGGTTTGTAAAGTTGTTAATGATGTTCCAGATAATATAGAAGGTTATGATGTTCTAGTGGTGGATGACATAATAGATAGTGGGATAACTATGGATTTTGTAATGAATCACGTTAAAAACCTTGGTGCTAACAGTGTTAAGTGCTGCACACTATTAGATAAGCCTGAAAGAAGAAAAATTGAAATGAAACCTGATTATTGTTGTTTCGAGATTCCTGACCTATTTGTAGTAGGTTATGGACTAAATTATGGTGACTACTACAGAAACATACCATACGTATTTAATTGGGAAACACCTGAAGAATAATTTTGTACATAAAAACACCACCTAGAAATATCTATGGTGGTATTTTTATAGATTTTTTTATAAAGCAATAAAAAAATAAAACCAACAGTAATGTTAAACCGTTGATTCCACACCTCTTTAAATAGCTGCTGTTGTAAAATTGAAATTGTCTTGTCTCTTATAATCACGTAAAAGTCCAGTATATATAACATCTTTGTTTTCCATGTTATAAAAGTGTGTAGGCTGCACTAATGCTGGTGGAATATTAAAATCCAAAACTCCACTCTTTAATAATACCTCAGATACAAATTGTGAGCAAAAATAATGATTTGTTCTTTCTATAGGGACGTTAACCAGTACCCCTAACAATCCTATCATATTATAATGAAGGTTATGTTTTTTTATTTCAAAGCCCTTTATTATATTTCTAATAGCTTCGTACTGTTCATCAGTTACCTCTATAGCATAAATACAACACTTTGTATTTTCAAACTTTTTATAAATCCCATCTTTTATATCTTCTTTTATAAAACCACCAATAAAAGGATTATTTACTTTCTTCCTTGCAAAACTATATAGTTCCTTTAGTTCAGAATCCAAACCAATAGAAACATGAGAATATTTTTCTCTGGAGAAAAGTTTAATTACCTTAGAAGGAGCTGTTCCTGTATATGAAAGCATAATATATATTTTTTTCATATGTTTCCTCCATTTAAATTAGAATTAATAAATTCGCTATAATTAATAAAACAATAATAATTATTAAGACTATATAATTGCTGAACTAATCACTTATTGATTTAATTTTAACACAGCTTTAATAGTTTGTCCTTATAAATCTATTAGAAATATTTCAATGAAATTCCAAATTAAGAAGAACCTACTGACCAATAGTTTCATTTTGGGAAAGACCTCTATTTAAATCCATTTGCAAAGAGGTTTGAGGAACTTTTCCTACAATAATAGTTTCAGCTATTGGAACCTGATTTACTATTTCCATATCACTACTTGCCATAGGAATTATAACCTTAATTTTAGTTTTAGCTTCTAAATATATTTTGTGTCTAGTTTGGTTTATTCCTGCAGTTTCAAATTTTGAAATGTACTTAGTTTCTATATGCCCTATGGGTTGCATTCTCACCGTAACCTTAGGACCATAATAAGCAAGTATATTATTTTTTGCTAAATACCCAAAAGGTAATCTAATTCCCACCTCTCCTATCCTTCGTATTTCCTCTTGTGCATTAAGAGCTACACCAGTGGCAATTTTATTCATTTTAAGAGTATCCGTTCTTATCATTGATATATTACCTTCCCCGTCCTTTTCTACATTGATTATTTCTCCATAGTTAAAGTTATTAGAATACTCCTCAAATATGGCTTTATTAATGATTTCTGTTGCCTTAGCTTTCATCTCTGCATCACAGGTTACCATAACTGTAGGCATAATAACTGCATCTAGTGCATAAATAGCAGTAAAGGATAATGATATTAGAAAAAATACTATAATTAATAATTTAAATTTTGTTATAGCTTTCATGGATAAACCCCTTTATAATTGTAATATAGTGGAAATAATTATACCTATGTATATATTTATATGTATGCTAGGAAGGGCAAAGAATAACTTTGTTTTTAAATTTTTAAAATTATGGTATAATAACTAAAAATGAAAGAAAATCTTAAGGAGGATACCTTATGGGGGAAAATAGACAAACCGAAGGAAAAAACAAAAAACCCATGAAAAAAAAGAAGAAAAAATTCTTTAAAATTCTATATATACTTCTTTTATTAGTTATTTTAACTTCCATAGCAGTTGGTGGAGGAATTTTTCTAGCAGTTATAAAAACTGCACCAAAGCTTGAAGTAAATAATTTTTTAAAGGTTAGAGAAACTTCGATACTTTATGATAATGCAGGACAAAAAATGGATGAATATATTTCTGAGCAACGAAGAATCGCTATAACCTTGGATAAGGCACCAGAAGATTTGAAAGATGCTTTTGTTAGTATTGAAGATGAAAGATTTAAATCTCATCATGGCATAGACTACAGAAGGCTAGCTGGTTCCACTTTAAATAATGTAAAAGTACTAGTTGGCATGGCTCGAGGAAGCTATGAGGGTGCTTCCACTATTACCCAACAGCTAGTTAAATACAAATTCTTTTTACAAGAATCTTTAGATAACAGATTATCCTTTAAAAGAAAAATTCAAGAAATGTATCTAGCTACAGAAATTGAAAAAAAATTAAGTAAGGATCAAATTTTAGAAGCATATATGAATACTATATTCTTAGGAGGAGACTCCCATGGAGTAGAAGCTGCTGCTAATATGTACTTCAATAAATCTGTTTCAGACTTAACCTTAAAGCAGGCAGCCTTTCTAGCAGGCGCTGCTCAAAACCCTTCATTATCCTTTACTATGGCTCGTACTGCCTCTGAGACTAAGCAGCCTTTTGACTCTCCTAGAACAAAAGCTGTTTTAGGAAAAATGTTGGAAACTGGTGCTATTACTCAAGGAGAATATGATACAGCTATGGCTGAGAATTTAACCTTCACTTTCTCTGAAGTGTCAATAGATAAGATGAACTATGAATGGTTTTCTCGCCCTGTGGTTGAACAAGTAAAAAAAGATTTAATGAAAGTTTATGGATACACTGAGGCTGAAGCCTATGAACATCTTAATTCTGGTGGATTACAAATATACACTACAATGGATAAGAACATTCAAGACTCTACTCAAAAGGTTATAAATGAATCTTTTCCTAATTACAAGGATTTACAAGCTTCTGCAGTAGTAGTTGATTATTTAAAAGGTGAAGTCAAGGCTATTGTAGGTGGTCGTGGAGAACAACCTGCTTTATCTTATAATAGAGCAGCTTCTGATAACTTCTTAAGATCACCTGGTTCAAGCATAAAGCCTTTAACAGTTTATGCACCAGCCATAGATTCAAAGAAGATAACTGCTGGTTCAGTGTTTGAAGATGCACCTATCCCTAAAAATGTAGGTTCTAAATATGCTGCACCTGGTGCAGAACCTTATAGTCCTACTAACCTTCCAAACAAATATGCTGGATATATTACTTTAAGGGATGCAGTAAGATATTCTAAAAATACTATTTCTGTTAAAATAGATGATGAAATTGGACTTCAAACTGCAGTAAAGTATGGCGAAAAGTTTGGAATTCACTTAGATAATACAGACAAAACAAGTATTTCTGCTCTTGCTTTAGGACAGCTAGATGGTGGGGATTTAAAGGGAACTAACCCACTTGCACTAGCACAGGCTTATGGTGCTTTTGGAAATCAAGGGATGATGTCTAAGGCAAGAATGTATACTAAGGTAACTGATAAGAGTGGAAAGGTTCTTTTAGAGCCAAAATTTGAGTCCACTCAAGTAATTTCACCTCAGACAGCTTATATAATGTATGACTTACTAAAAGAGCCAATTGCTGGAACTGGTCCTGGAGCTAAATTTGGGGATATGCCAGTTAGGGGTAAAACAGGAACTTCTTCTGACTTTAAGGATATATCCTTTGCAGGACTTACACCTTACTACTCTGCTGCTGTATGGATTGGTTACGATGATTACAAAAAACTTGATAGTGATGTTAGAGGTAGTAATAACTCTGCTACTCTATGGGGGAAAATTATGAAGCCTATTCATGAAGGCTTACAGTCAAAAGATATCCAAAAGCCCGAAGGAATTGTTAACGCTTATGTATCTAAAGATTCAGGGAAAATTCCTACTGAACTTACAAAACGTGATCCAAGAGGTAATAGAGCTTATTCTGAAATGTTTATAGAAGGAACTCAACCTACTACTCTTGATGATGTTCATGTTGAATTAGAAGTAACAAAAGGAGCAGATGGTAAATACTATCTAGCTACTGAATTTACACCAAAGGATAAAGTAGAAAAGAGAGTGTTTATTAAGAGGGAAAATAAATATAGTGTTAAACTTGAGGATGATGCTTACTTAGCTCCTACTGAAAAGGATCCAACAAAGCCTGAGGATAAGCCTCCAGTAACACCTGAAAACCCAGGTACAACTACACCTGGAACTACTCCTGGTGGTACTGGCACCGATCCTAATAAACCAGGCACATCAACTGATCCAACTAAGCCTCCTAATAAGCCTGGAGAGCCAACTATTCCTCCAGTAAAACCAAATCCTTAAAATTAAATTTAACTAATTTTAAAATACCCCCAATGCTTTTAATAGCATTGGGGGTATAGTTTATTTTGAATTTTAAAATTTATTTTATTTATAGGATTTTTTATACTTTAATTTAACCTTAAAATTTATTTTAAAACTGAAAATTATTTTGTCTTAGAGTTAAAACAAAGTGACATGATGTATCCAAATACAATAGCTACCGTAATTCCTCCTGCAGTACCCTTAACTCCACCAGTAAAAACACCTATAATTCCTCTTTCATCAACTTCTTTCATTACTCCCTTAGCAAGTGAGTATCCAAACCCTGGCAGTGGAACTGTAGCACCGGATCTCCCAACTTCAACTATTTTTTCATATATGCCAAATCCTTGAAGTATAACTCCAGCTGTTACAAAAATAACTAGTATTCTTGCTGGCGTAAGCTTTGTGGTGTCCATTAATACTTGTGCTATAACACAAATTATTCCTCCCACAAGAAAAACTCTTAAATACTCCCCTATGTTAATCACCTCCACATTCCACTACAACAGCATGAGCTATTCCTGGAATACTTTCCCCTTGAAGGGCAGATGTTGAACTTAGAAGGGCTCCTGTAGCAATTAATAGTACTCTTTTATACTTTTTACTTAATAAACCTTTATATATCATGCTAGACATTACAGTGGCAGAACAACCTGCTCCACTTCCACCACAGTTAGTTCCTTGATTTTCCCCATGAAAAATCTCATCTCCACAGTCAATATAATTGCTTTCTATGTTGTAGTCATATTCCTTTAGTAGCTCTATGGTAATAGTTTTTCCTACTTTCCCTAAGTCTCCACTTACTATCAAGTCATAATCCTTATCAGTTCTATTAGTATCCTGAAAGTGTTGTTTTAAGGTATCAACAGCAGCTGGTGCCATAGCTGCGCCCATTTCATTGGGATCCTTTATACCATAGTCCTTAACCTTTCCTGTAGTAACATGTGTAATGTAGGGATACGCTCCCTTTTTTCCAAGGAGTAATGCTCCTGCACCAGTTACTGTCCATTGGGATGAAGGGGCTCTTTGACTTCCCATTTCTAAGGGTAATCTAAACTGACGTTCAGCAGAAGAAAAATGGGATGAGGTTGATGCAATAGCATAAGCCGCAAATTCAGCTTCAATTGCCATGGCTGCCATAGTTATAGCTTCAGTAAAAGTGGAGCAGGCTCCATAAAGTCCAATAAAGGGAATTTCTAAGTCTCTTGCCATAAAGGTAGATGACATTATTTGGTTTAATAGGTCCCCTGCAAAAATATAATCAATGTCTGATTCCTTCATTCCTGCTTTTTTAATACAGGAAGTCACGGTGTTATAGTGAATTTTGCTCTCTGCTAGTTCAAAGCTTTTACACTCACACATATCATCACTGAGTATTTCGTGAAAATATTCTTTTAAGGGTCCTTCACCCTCCTTGGGCCCTACTATTGTATAAGCTTCAATGATTTTAGGTTTACTTTCTAACTCTACAGTTTGAAGTCCAACTTTTCTTGCCACAAACATCACCACCTAAAAAAGTAATATAATATTCCTAAAATAAAAGAAGATGTTATTCCATAGACAAGTACTGGTCCAGCCACAGTAAACATTTTTGCCGCTACACCAAATACAAAGCCCTCTTTCTTAAACTCTATAGCGGGTGAAACTATTGAGTTAGCGAATCCAGTAATAGGTACTACTGAACCTGCCCCTGCATAATCTCCAATCTTATCATATATACCAACACCTGTAAGTAATGCTCCTATAAAAATCATTATTATTGATTCAAAAGCTGATGCTTCTACTTTTGATATTCCTAAGTTAATGAGAACATCATATATTATCTCTCCAACTATACATATTAACCCACCAGTCCAAAAGGCTCTAAAACTATTTCTCACCAAATTAGGCTTAGGTTTAGACTGTTCGTAAAGTTGCTGAAACTTTTGTCTTATGTTTTTTTCCTTAACTTTCATAGTGAACAACTCCTTACAATCTTTGTTGTTAGATTAATTAGATGATTAGCTTATTTATTTTCCTTTTACCTAGGAAAGTTTCACTATTGTAATAATGATTTTTTCTAGTAAATTATTTTTTGCTCTGGCAATAAATATATTATCTGCAAATATCTTATTTTTACTCAAAAATAAGATACTATTGAGTATTACCCAATAGTATCTTATTCAGCGGTGTCTTATCCACTTAACTTTTCTTTCATTATCTTTAAGACCTTTTTTTCAATTCTTGATACTTGAACCTGACTAATCCCCATCATTTTAGCTACTTGAATTTGGGTCTTATCCTTAAAGTATCTTAAAAGTATAATTTGTCTTGATTTCATATCCAGTTTTGTCAAAGCTTCTTTCAGTGCTAACTTATCAATAACTTCATTATCTTCTTCATAATCCTCACTTAGTTTATCAATTAGTAATACTGGCGCTCCATCATCTTGATGTATAGTATCATATAGATATTGCATACTACTAGAAGATTCTAATGCAGTGATAATTTCTTCCTTATCAATGCCTGAAAACTGTGAAAGCTCTTCAATTGTGGGTTCTCTTCCCAACTTTTTTGTTAAGGAATCCTTATCGTAATGAAGTTTTCTTGCTGTATTTTTTACACTTCTACTAACTTTAATAATTCCATCATCTCTTAAAAATCTCTTTATCTCTCCTATTATCATGGGAACAGCATATGTAGAGAATTTCACATTAAATTTATCATCAAAGTTATTTACTGCCTTTACAAGTCCAATACATCCAATTTGAAATATATCATCATACTCATATCCTCTATTCAAAAACTTTTTACTTATAGAAGACACTAAAGGTAAATTCATTTCAATAAGATAATCTAGAGCAACCTTATCTCCATCTTTCGCAAGCTTTATTAACTGCATGTTGTCATCATAATTGTAATTATTATTTTTAAGCCCCTTATCACTCATACTCTTCACCTATCTTACTGAGTTAAAGATCTTCTTCATTGTAATAGTTGTTCCCCTACCTTTTTCTGATTTAACTTCTAAGGAATCCATAAATGTTTCCATAACAGTAAATCCCATACCAGATCTCTCTAAATCTGGCCTTGAGGTATATAATGGTTGCATAGCAAGCTCTAAATTATCAATTCCCTCGCCCTCATCAGTGACACTAACAGTTAGTTCATTTCCATTTATTGCAGCTTCTACAGTGACAGTTTTGTCTTCGTTTTCACTACCATATCCATGAATTATTGCATTGGTTACCGCTTCTGAAATAGCTGTTTTTATATCGCTAATTTCATCTAAAGTGGGATCTAATTGAGCAGCAAATGCAGACACTACTACCCTTGCAAAACTCTCATTTTCAGAAATACTTTTAAATTCTACTTTCATTCTATTTTGCTTCATTACAATCCCTCCATTAAATGTTGTTGACCGCTTGTTCAACATCATCAAAAACTGAAATTATTTTAAACATACCTGATAACTCAAATACTCTCTTTACTGAAGCTCTTGGATTAGTAATACAAACCTTTCCATTTCTCATAGCTACCTTTTTATATCGGCCAATAACAGCACCAATTCCCGAACTATCCATAAAGTTTACCCCTGAAAAGTCTAATATCAACTTTGTGTACCCTTCTTTGTCCAACATATCATCTACTCTATTTCTAACTTCTTCAGCACTATGGTGGTCTAGTTCCCCTTGCAAGTAAACCACAAGCTTATCCGTAACTGGCTCAAATCTTAGTAACATGCGTATCCCTCCAAAAATTTTATATATATGCAAAACCTTTCCATTTATGATTATTAATTATACACTAATTATTCTATAAATTACAGTTTTTTCCTTCTTTTTAACAATATTTTTATATTTATTTTTAAAATTTATTTTTTTTAAGTAAAATTCTCGTAAAAAAGCTTGGTTTTCCTGCACATTATACTGTATATTGGGCAAGATACTATATATTGCAGAAAATATTTTATATTGTTATAATGGTGTTGTTTATTTTTTACAACTATATATAATAGTAGAAATTACAACTTGGAGGAATTTAATATGGAAATGTGGTTAAAAGAAGAACAAATAGAAAGTGCAGCTATGACTTATAAGATAAAAGAAACTTTAGTTAGAAGGAAAACTGACTTTCAAGATTTAGCTATATTAGATACAGAAGCTTTAGGAAGAATGCTTGTCCTTGATGGGATAGTACAAACAACTATTAATGATGAATATGTTTATCATGAAATGATAGCTCATATACCTCTATTTACTCATCCAAATCCTAAGAAAGTTTTAGTTGTTGGTGGTGGAGATGGCGGCGCTATCAGAGAGGTACTAAAGCATCCTTCAGTAGAAAAAGCTGTATTATGTGAAATCGATGGTGCTGTTGTAGAGGAATGCAAAAAGTATTTGCCTGAAATCTCTTGTGCATTAGATGACCCAAGATGTGAGGTTTTTATAGGTGACGGAATTAAATATGTTCATGAACATAAAAATGAATTTGATATAATAATTGTAGATTCTACTGATCCTTTCGGAGCTGCAGAGGGATTATTCGGCGGAAGCTTCTATAAAGAAATCTCTGAATGCTTAACTGAGGAAGGTATATTTATAGCTCAAACAGAAACTCCTTTCTATCTTCCAGAAGTAGTTAAGAGTGTATTTAATGACGCAAAAGCTGTCTTCCCTGTAACTAAGTTATTTATGGCAGCTATCCCTACTTATCCAAGCGGATACTGGAGCTTTACAGTAGGTTCTAAAAAGCATGATCCTGAAAATGCTGACCTAACTAATGCTTTAGACATAGATTCAAAATACTATACTAAAAAACTACACAAAGCTTGTTTTACCCTTCCTAAGTATGTTGAAGATTTAATTAAATAGATACTTTATATGTTACAAATTTAATAACTATAATATAGCATCAGTTTAATAATTAAACTCAAGTTATAACACAAGGCTAGTGAACTTTTCACTAGCCTTTAAAATTTAAAACACTTCATTACAACCTTATAAAGAACCTTCTATTATTTTTATTTCCTCATGATTTATATTAAAATAATTGTATAGCTCTTCTTCTGTTAAGGTGTTAAACCCATTAAAATCAGGTATTCTAAGCTTCATAACATTGTTAGGATAATACTCATATAAATCTTCACCTAACTTTTTAGCAAAGGTTTTAAAATAAAATTCATATAAGTTACTATTTAATATAAATAATAAAAATTCATAGGAAAAATCTATTTTCTCTTTTAACCTTAAAGCATAAACATCTGCACTAAAATAACTCCCCTCATCTAAAGCAAATTTGCTGCTAGCAGCTTTAAAAGGAAATATTATTTTTTTATCTTCAAAAATATTTTGAGTTCTTCCCCATTGAAGAGCGTACCATTTTCTTACACCTTTTACGCACTCTCTTCTCATTGATAACTTTTCTTTATAGTCCCCAATATACTTTATTGAGTTTGGATACTGACTTTCTTCCTTTATCAAATCTGAATATATAAGATAACTATTTTGCCTGTTTACTTCATTTTTTCTTATATAGCTTCCCTTGATCCAGGGTTTAAGTATATCTTTTTCTAGATGCTTTTGCTCTGCTGTTTGACCTTTAACCACAAAAGCTCTATCACATCCAGTAATAATCCCTTGGTGGCTTGTACAAATATCCGATAATAAATATTCACACTTACTTTCTATCTTTCTAACTATTTCCTTAATTTCATTATTCCTAAGAATCCATTCATCGCCCTTTAGTGATTCTTGAGGTATAAAAAATCTTTTATAATCATTTCCTTCATTTAAAAATAAGGAATTAAAAAACCTATTATCTTTTTTTCCCTTATCAGAAAGTGGTTTTATTATTTCTATATCCTTATAAGTATTCTTACTCTTTTCCATAAATATGATTACAGGATCAATACCTATCCCTTTGAAGGGTCTAACTCCGTAAAAATCAATAAGTTTATAAATAGACATGGATTCATTTATAATTCTTCTTAAATTCTTTCCACTTGAAGACTCTAGAAAATATCTTGAAGTAATAAAAGACAGTTTCCCCTGTTCTCTAAGAGTATCAATAGACTTTTTAAAAAAGCAGTAGGAAATATCACTTTTATCTTTAAAAACTTCACTGTATATAGTTTTTAATTTTAATGAGTATTCCTTATCTATAGATTTGGGTCCAACATAAGGTGGATTTCCAATTATTATGTTGAATTTATCAAGTTCTTCGCAAGTTAAAAAGTCTCCATTAATAAGATTCTTTGTAACTTCTCCACTTATTGAAAACAGGTCTAGTTTGAGTATATCCAGAGCCACACCATCTATATCAAACCCATATAAGTTGTGTGTCACTATATGACTATTGATATTGTTTTCGTTTAGTTTCATTTTATTTTCTTTGTTTATCCTACTTATATTTCTTAGGTATATGTCTTTAATATAGGTAAAACAATGTATTAATAAATTTCCCGTACCACAAGCGGGATCTAATATTTTTATATATGGATTTTTAATTATATCCTCTTCTTCTATTGTGTTTTCTATAAGGTATCTTGCCATAGCAAATGGAGTATAAACCGTTCCTTTTTCTTTGTTATTTTTTATTATTTCATAGTAATATTCTGCAACAGTTTGTTCATTGGGAATATTAATTTTCTTTTTAAAACTTCCAATTGCAATCTCCTTAAACATAAAATCTATAGGAGAATTTAATACTTCAATGACTTCTTTGATATTATCAACAAATATTTGTCCCATGGCTATCACTTCCTTACATAACTGCTATTTAACGAAACTTTGCTTTCTTGTTCACATTAAAATCAGTATAACATAACTGAACAATTTTTGTAATAATGTAAAAATTAAAAGAAAAATGTCCCATACTCTAAGAAATTAAAGTATGGGACATAATGTTACATATTTTCTTTTACTATAGTTAAGATTTCTTCTTTTCTTTTTAATCCTTCATTAGAAAGTCTTTCTATTTCCTTTTCCATGGCAGTTTTATACTCTTCATCTTTAATGCTTGAAAGATTTATTTTTACATTTAGTATAGCTCCTTCAATAGCACTTTGAGTCATTAAGGCTGCAACCCCACCATCAGAAATTGCATTTTTATTTCCATATTTAACTGAAACTAAAATGCTGTCATAAAGGTTAAAGGTTTTTCTTGCCACCTCTAGAGGAATTGCAATTGCCCCTTTATAGCCTTCTTGTATCTTCTCACTTCTAATTGCCTTTTCTTCTTCTGTTTCCTTTGGAAGTTTAAAGGCAGCCATTACAGAGTTAAAAGCTTCTACATCCTTATTCATTAAGTCTAAAAATTCATCTTTTGACTTATCTGTAATTTCTAAGTGCTTATCTACTAATGCTTTTTCCTCATCATTTAAGCTTGCATAAGCTTTTTTTCCCACAGTCAAGTTGAATACCATAGCACTTAATGCACTAGCTAAGGATGAAGCTAAAGCTGCTACACTTCCTCCACCTGGAGCTGGTGAGTTTGATCCAAGCTCTTCTACGAATTCTCTTACAGTTTTATTGTCTAACATATTTACTCACTCCTTTTAATGTTCCACTACGATTTTACCATTTTTTATAACTTTATCTATAGAATTTATACCAAAATGATAAATTAAATAATTTAAATTTTTGCTGCTAAAAATTGCAATGTCAGCCTTTTTGCCCACTTCTATGGAACCAATACTGTCTTCTCTATTTATTGCACAAGCTGCATTAATAGTCATTGCATTAATGATTTCTTCTGGGAACATTCTCATTCCAAAGCAGGCGAAGGTCATTACATTTTGTAGTGACTCCGTAGGTGAAGTTCCTGGATTGCAATCTGTTGCTAGTGCTACAGCAACTCCATTATTAATCATTTCCCTTGCCCTTGCATATTTACCAAGCATTAAATAAAAGGCTGTAGATGGTAAAAGTACTGCAACTACATCATTATCAGCTAAAGCCTTTATTCCCTCATCAGAAGCGGCGATTAAATGCTCTGCAGTGGTTGCCTTTAATTCTCCTGCCAATTCTGCTCCCTTTACTGACTCTACCTCATCAGCATGAATTTTAAGCTTCAACCCATGTTTTCTTCCTACTTCTAAAATGTTCTTGCATTCCTCTGTTGTAAAAACTCCCTCTTCACAAAAACAGTCAACAAACTCAGCTAGTTTATGTTCACCTATATAAGGAATCATTTCTTCATTAATTTTTCTTATAAATTCTTTTCTGTTTTCCTTATATTCCTTTGGAATTGCATGAGCTCCCATAAAGGTTGAAACTATATCTATAGGATGACTTTCATTAAGTAATTGATTTACTTTCAGGATTTTTTCTTCGCTTTCTAAATCTAAGCCATAGCCTGATTTACTCTCTACAGTAGTAGTTCCATGATTAAGCATAATGTCTAATCTTTTTCTAGCTTCTCCTGCTAATTCTTCAACTGAAGCTTTTCTGGTGTTTTCTACTGTACTTAATATACCTCCACCCATTTTAAGTATTTCTATATAGCCTACCTTATTTAATTTTAGTGGTAGCTCTCTTTCCCTGCTTCCAGCATACACTACATGAGTATGAGGGTCCACAAGACCTGGTGTCACTGTCTTACCTCTTCCATCTATGATTGTATCTGCTTCAGCTATATAGTCTTTATATCCTTCTCCACTGCCTACAGCTATGATTTTATCTTCTCTTATTACCACATAACCATTTTCAATGATTTTGGCATCCTTCATTTCTTCTCTTTTTTTTCTATAGCTGCCCTCACAGGTAACTAAACAGTCAATGTTCTTAATAATTATGCCCATTAGTATCAGCTCCTAAATAAAATTATTCACTTATTCTTTTTTCTAATATTTGATCCATTGAGAAGTTTTCTATTTGAAGATAGTACTCTGCACTCTTAACTAAGGCTGCCATTGGTACAAGACCTATAACTTCACTGCCTATAACTGGTACTCCATAACGTTTTGCTTCCATTTTAACCATTTCAAAAGCTCTATAAACAGCTGTTTTTTCGTAGTTTACTAGGTTCATTGAAACTTGAGCTATATTTCTATCCTCTAATTTTACTCCCATAGCCTTAACAAATCTTAAGCCTCCACCTAAATGTCTTACAGTTTTTGCAATGGCATCAGCAATTTCCACTTTATCTGTACCTAAGTTAACATTAAAAGCTACAAGTGGTTCTCTAGCTGCAATAGCAATGCATCCACCCTTCACATTCACTTCACTTGGACCATAATCTGGTTTCCAATTTCCTTCTTTTATTTTTGTAAAGAAGCCTTCATATTGTCCTTTTCTTACTGAAGCTAAGTTCTCTCTGTGTGATGCTGTAGCAGCTTTTTCATAAAGGTAAACAGGTACATTGAATCTCTCACCAATTACTTTACCAACGTTATTAGCTATCTCAACGCACTCCTCCATAGTAACCCCTTCTATTGGAACAAAAGGTACTACATCTAAAGCTCCCATTCTTGGGTGACCGCCTTCATGAGTGCTCATGTCTATAACTTCATAAACCTTCTCTGCCATGTTAATTATTGCTGCTTGGAGTGCCTCCGGATTTCCAACTGCTGTAACTACAGTTCTGTTATGGTCTGCATCACTTGAGTAGTCTAAAAGCTTTACCCCTTCAGCCTTTCTTAAAACCTCTACTATACTTTCTACTTTATCCTTATCTCTTCCCTCACTAAAGTTAGGTATACATTCAATAATTCTCCCCATTTTAAAGTCCTCCTTATATTTTTATAAAATTAATTTATTTCTTTTATTAATAAGTTACTTTTACTACTTCCTCTACATTATTAACAATTGCTTCCTTAACTATAAGTTCTAGTACTTTATCTAGCTCTTTATACATAACTACATCTTTATCTATAAAATTCACAGCATTTCTTACTGTATCATAGGCTATTTTAGTTCCTTTTCCTAAAGTGACATTTTCTCTAAAATCTATGCCTTGACAAGCTGCTAAAATCTCAGTAGCTAAAACTCTTTCACAGTTTCTGATTATGTCCCTTCCCTTTCTTGCTGCTATAGTTCCCATACTTACATGATCTTCTTGATTTGCAGAAGATGGTATAGAATCCACACTAGCTGGATGAGCTAAAATTTTATTTTCTGACACTAAAGCCGCTGCTGCATATTGGGTAATCATAAACCCTGAGTTTAATCCCCCATGCTTAACTAAAAAAGCAGGTAAATCATTTAGTTGATAGTTTATCAATCTTTCAAGTCTTCTCTCGGATACATTTGCAAGTTCTGCCATAGCAATACCTAGAAAATCAAAAGCTAAAGCCATTGGCTGACCATGGAAGTTTCCTCCTGAAATTACTTGGCCTTCTTCAGTAACTATTGGATTGTCTGTTACTGAATTAATTTCAATTTCAACTTTTTCCTTTACATAGTTTAAGGCATCCTTGCTAGCACCATGGATTTGTGGAATACATCTTAAGGTGTATGCATCTTGAACTCTTATCTCTCCTTGATTTGTGATAAGACTACTTCCTTCTACTAAATTTAAAACATTCTCTGCTGTTTTGATTTGTCCTCTATGAGGCCTAATATTATGCGTTCTTGGGTCAAAGGCATCTCTTATACCTCTTAGTGCCTCTAAAGTTAAAGCTGAAGCTATGTCTGAGGTTTTTACAAGGTTAATTCCATCATAAAGTGCAAGAGCACCTACTGCTGTCATTATTTGAGTTCCATTAATAAGGGCTAGACCTTCCTTAGCAACTAATTCTACTACAGGAATTTCTGCTCTTTTCATTGCCTCCTGGCCAGTTAATATCTCTCCTCTATATTCAGCTTCCCCTTCCCCAAGCATAGGAAGCACCATATGAGAAAGTGGTGCTAAGTCTCCTGAAGCCCCTAAAGAACCCTTCTCTGGAATTATAGGATGAACTCCTTTGTTTAACATTTCAATGAGAGTACTTAAAGTTTCTAATCTAATGCCAGAATACCCTTTTGATAAAGCATTGGCTCTTAGTAGCATAGCAGTTCTAACCTCATCTTTTGCTAGGCTATTTCCGAAGCCACAAGAATGAGATATAATAAGATTTCTTTGAAGAGTTTTACAATCCTCTCCTGATATAGTTACATCAGAAAATTTTCCAAACCCTGTAGTAATTCCATAAACAACCTGGTCATTTTCTACAATGTTATCTACTATACTTCTTGATTTAATTACTCTTTTCTTTGCTTCTTCACTAAGCTCTACCTCATAATTTTCTCTAGCTACTTTGATAATTTCTTCTAGAGTTAAACTATTTCCATCAATCACCACTTTTTTCATTTAATAACCCCCAATATTTATAGATTTCTATATCTACTCTATTCTTTATAAAACTCAAATAACCTCCTAAAAATATATCAAGAATATTGCGAATATTTTTAACATAACATCACTTTACTTTGTTAAACTTCTCATACTGCTTTTTATCTATATAGATATACCACGTCTTAGCTTTAAATAAAATTAAATTTTTCTATACTTGGATAGCAAAATACTTTAAGGTTTCAAGTAGTAAATCTATATATATATGACTTACAAAATAAAAAGTCTAGTTCAAAAACCTAGACTTTTTATTATAAAATTCTTATTCCTTAGCCAAGATAATCATTGAAACAATTATTAATATACTTCCGAAAACTACTCTTAAGGTTAAAGCTTCTTTAAGTATCAATACACCTAGAATAAGGCTTACTATAGGTTCTAAGGTGCTAAATATAGCTGCATTAGAGGACCCAATGATTTTTACCCCTTGTAAGAATGCCATTAACGCAACTACCGTAGATATAAAGGCTAGCAGTAATATAGCAATAAAGCTATAAAACTCTATATTAAAATTAAGGGTATTAGTAGCTACTCCAAATATAAGTTCAGAACCTGCCGCAAGAAGTGATACATAAAAGGTCATCACATAACTATTTATGGCTTTAATTTCTTTGTGAGAGGCACCTAAAACATATAGTGAATAACATAAGGAAGAAAGTAGTCCTAAGAGTATTCCCATAGGATTATATGTAGTTCCTCCTACTTCTATCATAGTAAAGATACCACCTATTGATAAAAGCAGGCATACTATTTTCTTTAATTGTACTTTTTCTTTAAAAATTATAGTTGAAAATAAAGTAACTATAGCTGGGTAAGTATAAAGAAGCATAGTAGCCATACCTACTGATATATAGTTATAAGCCATGAACAAAGTGGCTGAAGTTAATGAGTACCCTGCAATACCAAGTATAATTACTATCTTAACTTGACTTTTATTTAACTTCATTGATATTTTATTAGTCTTTAAATAGTAAAATATCATTAAAGAAGCAAATAAAAATCTCAAAAATAGCGTAGTTATAGTATTAGCGCCTCCGTTATATGCTAACTTTGCTAATATAGGCATAATACCAAAAGAAACTGCAGATAAAATTATATATAATACCCCATTTAGTTTGTCGTTTTTCCCCATTTTGTCCTCCAATAAATTCTTTTATTATAGACTTTTAATGTGTTTGTTAAAGTAGCTTTCTCCTACCTTATTATACATTATTATCTATATCATTACATTATAAATCTAGAGAATGCAAAATATTCAAAAGAAAAATCACTATAATAATTTAGAATTCTTATAGTGATTCCATTAATTTTCCTAGCCATCAATTATGTTTTTATATATAGCTTCATATGTTGCCCAAAAATTTTCTAGGGTAAATCTTTCATAGAGTAACCTTTCACCATTTACCCCTTTTACTTTAATTTCTTGATCCTCATAAGCCTTTTTCATTGTTTCATATATAGCTTCACTATTTTGATCTTTTATTATATAGCCACACTGCTTTTCAAGAATACTCTCCAAATCCCCTACTTTAGTTGCCATTACTGGCACTTTTACATAGGCTGATTCTAACATTACTAATGGAGGTGCTCCACCTTCACTGAAGGAAGCTATTATAGAACAATCACAAAGCTTTAAATAATCTATAGGATTATCCACAAAGCCTGTAATGAATATACTTTTTTCTAATCCACTACCTTTTATTTTCTCTTCAATTTCCGCTCTTAAATCGCCATCACCAATTAAAAGCAGTTTACCCTTATTGCCTTCCTTAATAAATCTTGAAAAGGCTTCAAGGACGTTTATGTGATTTTTTATGGGATGAAATCTTCCCACCATTCCAAAGACAAAATCCTCTTTAGAAATATGATATCTATTTCTTATGCTTTCTTCTGTTTCTTTTCGCTTAATTCCTTCAATATCAATAGCATTATTTACTACAAACTTTCCCCCTTTAAAACTTTTTTCTTCTAGTAAAAGTTTTAAATTATTAGAAATAGTAATATAGTTTTTAAAAGTCTTTAACCCTAATATACTTATGGGCGTAAATAATAATAATTTTATTTTGCTATTCAAAAAATCATATCTAAAATCACTGTGTATAGTAGCTACAGTTTTTTTATTTATCCTTGACCTATAAATTAAATGTATCAAAGAAGTTCTTGCTCCATGAAAAACAACTAAATGGCAATCACTTTTATTTATATAATCTATTAGTGGTAAATTCTTTGTAGCTTTTTTAAATACTTCATTTTTTATACCCTTACTTATTGCCTTATCATATAAAATTCCTTTTCCTAGAAAGGCTATTTCATTATAAAAAGCCTGGTTTTTTTCATTGCATATATTAAGAACATGATTTCCTGCTCCACCATTATCATCCCCAGCTATTACATGTAAAATCTTCATAACATCCACCTCTATAAAATATATAACTTACTTATAAAATAAAGTATAGGTTACACCTATACTTTAATGGGTTTACTTACTACTTTTCTTTTATAACTTGAATTAAAAACTTAGGTATAGAGGATAACCTTTTAGCTCTCCAAGGTTCTTTTGCAACCCTATAAAACCACTCTAACCCAATATTAATCATCCACTTAGGTGCTCTCTTCACTTTGCCTGCAATTCCATCAAAGCTTCCTCCTACACCCATAAATACCTTACATGGTAATTCATCCATATATTTAATGATAAAGTTTTCCTGTCTTGGTGCTCCCATAGCTACAAATAACGCATAAGGGCTCTTTTCTTTTATATCCTCAATTATATCATTACAATTTTCCTGATCAAAAAATCCATTATGATACCCTAATATATTAAGTTCTGGATATTTTTTCTTTAAATTTAATACGCACTGTTCTATTGTTTCCTGAGATGCTCCCACTAAATAAATTCCTTTGTTGGTTTCAGCGCAACGTCTTACAATCTCATCCATTACTTCTATTCCCGCAATTTTCTCTTTTACTGGTTGTTTTACTATTCTAGAAGCAATAACCGTTCCAACTCCATCAGGTATTATTATTGCCTTGTCCGAGGCGAAATTTCGAAATAAACTTTCATTATTTAACCCTTGAAACAAAACCTCTGGATTCCCTGAAACAATATGAACCTTTTCATGTTTAAAGATTTCATTTATAAGATTTGATTTTGTATCTGAATAAATATTGTAATTAAGTAATTTAGTACTCATTAAAACCCCCAAGTTTTCCTCATAAATTTATAAAACTTATGACATTTTAGCTTTTACTTAAAATTTCCTCAAGTTCTAATACTATTTCATCTTTTGAGTCTAACTTTTTGGCTATTTCTAAGTGAAGCTTTGCTTGTGTTTTATCATTAATATTAATATAACACATAATTAAATTTGTACAAATTTCTATTGATTTAGTAACTTCAAAAGCTTTTCTAAAATACTGAATTGCAAAATCATAATTTCCTAAGCAAGCATGATTAATTCCAAGTTCATTGACTACTTCTATGTAATCACTACTTATTGCTAAAGCTTCATTTAAATAGTATACAGCTTTCTCAAAGTTTTCCAAAACTCTATAAGCTACAGCTATAAAATAGTAAATTTCTGCACTATCTCCTAAGGTATCTACAAGAGGAAGTAAAATTTTAAGTGCTTCTTTAGGGGCTTCGTACACCATTTCTTTACCTTTATCATACTCAGTAATAGTATTTAAGGAAGTTTTTAGTTCTGAAACCTCTTCTGTAACCTGACCTCCTAGAGATATATATTGATTAACTGCATATAAAGCTCCCTGAAAATCCTTATCATCTCTTTTAATTAAAGCTTCGTAGTAATAAGGTTTTGTATAATTACTTATTCCTTTTCCCCTTTGTATTAAGTTTAATTCTTCATCTTTAAAATTATTATTTTTATTTCTAAGAGCATCTACAAGTAGCAAGGCTTTGTCGAAAACTTCCTTGCTTTCATCCATCTCTAATAGCCCTCTTAGCAATATGTAAGCATCTTCATATTTTTCTTCTTTAATATATTTAAAAATTATTCCCTTAATGAATCTATCGCTATTTGGTACATGTTGTATTAGCTTTTTATAAGTTTCATTAAATTTAAATTCTTTATCAGCACCTAAAACATAAAACATTCCCTCGATAAACATATTTACAGGTATATGCTCTAGATTTTCTCCTGCTTTTGCCTTATCAACAATTTCATCTCCTCTTACTGGAAGAAATGTATTTTCAACAAATTTAAAATCATTTATCTTACTTTCCTTTTTTATTTCCAAGAATAATACTTTTGATAGTTTCTCCAATAAATAACTTTCAATACTCATATTCCACCATCCTATATGTTTGAATATTTTTATACAAATAATAAAAAAATAACCTTTATTACTCATATATAAACTAATTTTTCTCTGACTTTCTATATTACCATAGAATTGATTATTATACTAGAAATATACAGTATATTTAATATTATAAACAAAGTGAAAATTTTATTGCAATCCCAAAGATATTAATTTATAATTAATTTGTTTTATGTGTATATATATAAATAGTATTTAAATAAAATCCTGTGTTTGATGTTTTATTTATTCAATTATTTATTTTATTTATGTAAAATTATTTATTCAATTAATGTATTTTATTTGAACTGAAAATCTATATACATAAAACTAATGATTATTTCATAATTTAACTATAATAATTATATTACACCAATTGAAAGAATATAGAAAGAGGGTATGGAATTGTATAAGCTAAACCAAAACGAAACGCCACTTTTTGATGCCTTAATGGAATATGTAAATAGAGAAACTCTTCCTTTTCATGTTCCTGGACATAAAAAAGGAGTAGGAGTAGATAAAGAATTTAAAGATTTTATGGGAGAAAACCCATTCAAAATTGATGTGACAGTTTTTAAGCTTGTGGATAGCTACCATCATCCAACAGGTCCAATAAAAAAAGCACAAGAATTGGCTGCAGACGCCTATGGCTCTGATGCTTGCTTTTTTTCTGTACACGGTACTTCTGGAGCTATACAAGCTATGATTCTTTCTGTAGTTGGTGCAGGAGATAAAATAATAATTCCAAGAAATGTACACAAATCTATTACTGGCGGAATTATTCTAGCTGGAGCAATTCCAGTATACATGCAACCTGAGCTTGATAAACAAATTGGTGTAGCTCATGGTGTAACTCCAGAAACAGTTAAAGCAACTTTAGAAGAGCACCCTGATGCAAAAGCAGTACTTATAATTAACCCTACTTATTATGGAGTGTCTACAGATATCAGTAAGATTGCTGATATAGTTCATGACTATGATATTCCTTTAATAGTAGATGAGGCACACGGTCCTCACCTTAACTTTAATGAAAAATTACCAGTTTCAGCTATGGAAGCTGGTGCAGATATATGTGCACAAAGTACTCATAAAATTATTGGTGCATTAACTCAAGGTTCACTGCTTCAAGTTCGTTCAAAACGTATTAGCATACCAAGAGTAAAACAAGTACTTAACTTAATGCACACTACTTCTCCTTCATATATTCTTATGGCATCCTTAGATACTGCAAGAAGACAAATTGCCCTTGAAGGAAAAGAGCTACTTGATAAAACTATAGAGCTTTCTAACTATGTTAGAGATGAAGTAAATAAAATCCCTGGTTTCTATTGTTTTGGTGAAGAAATATTAGGAAGACCAGGTGCTTATGCCTTTGACCCAACAAAAATAACTATAACTTGCAGAGACTTAGGAATTACAGGCTATGATTTAGATATGATATTATCTAACAAATATCATATTCAAATGGAGCTTTCTGACCTTTACAATGTACTTATTGTAGGCTCTTTTGGTGATACTCCTGAAGGTATGGAAAAATTACTTAGTTCTTTAAGAGAAATTAGTAATGAGTACTACGGAAAAGGAAGTGCTAAGGCAGACTTTATAGATATCCCAGAAATTCCAGAACAAATCCAAATACCTAGTGAGGCCTTTAACAGCGTTAAAACTCCTGTTAGAATTAAGGACAGTGTTGGTATGATTAGTGGAGAGTTCCTAATGGCTTATCCTCCTGGAATTCCAATACTATGCCCTGGTGAAAAAATCAGCTCCGACATAGTAGATTATGTTCAAAGATTAAAAGACACTGGATTATATGTTCAAGGAACAGAAGACCCAGAGGTTGAGTACATCAGAGTAGTTAAAGCGGAAGATGCTGTTTATATCAATGTAGAATAATATTAAAAGCTATCAAGTATTTTCTTGATAGCTTTTTTATTTCTTATTACTATTATTTTATTTGCAGTATTTTAGTTTTCCTTATTAGCTTATTTTAGCAATTCTAGCTTTAAACACAACTTTTACTTATTGAACTTTATTTTTTAACACAAGTAATTTATATTCTGCATTAGTCTTTCCTGAGTTGGTTACAAGCTTTAAATATTGATTATAATTCATTGTAGCAATAGTTCCATAGGATCTTAAAAGATTTTCAAAGTATCCCATAGTGTAGTGAAGCTTCATTAAAGGCTCTGTGCTACGAGTATTAAATCTTATAGTATAGCTTTTTCTTGTCTTCTCTGCTCTTTTTTTTATGTCATTATAGTAAGCTGAGTTACTAGCAATTAATTGAATCTTTTCATAGTTGCAAACCATAGCATCCCTATAGTAAGGCATCAAAACCTCTATCATTTGCTCATTAAAGTATTCATGTTTTGCTTTCTCTTCCTCAATCTTATCTAGAAGAACCTTTAACTTTTCATTATTCTTAATTCTTAAAGCACTAAGCTTTGTTAGAGTGTTTTCAACTTCTTTTACTCCTTTAACTGCGGGTTCCTCTTCCTTGCGGTTTTTAACTTCTTTTTTGTTTTTATCTATCTTATTGTCTTTTTTACTTTTTTCCCTTTTATTTATCATTTGTAAAGCTTCAATGGCATTTTCAAAGTCATTGCTAGTCTTTTCTAAATCCCCATCTCTTTGCAAGGCTTTAATTATGCTGTCACTATCTTGACTAAAAAAGGCGTCCATGTAAAAGAATATCCTACCTAATCTTTCAATAGTATTCTTATTATTAACTACCTCATTATTCTCATCTAAATATAAATATTCCTTTGGATTTTCTCTGAACTTTCCAAAAACCTTTTTATTAAATACTACTTCTTTGTATAATTTGTCATGAAGCATTGCTGGCTGTGATACCATAACACTTTCAAATGTTTTCTTATAACTACTTGCAACCTTCATAACCTCTGGTGATGGTACTGTATATATGGACATATTAGTTCCCCCTTAATTGCTTTCCTTCAATTTTCTTCTATAATTTATTAAATATATATCTATTATTATCAATATTATTAATAGTATATATTATATCAAATATTTTGACAAATTTTAAAGTTATTAAGTTATTATTTTATAAATCCTTTCAGAACTTTACAATCCATAGCTATAAACAAAGCCTATAAATATAAAATGTTTATTTTAAGAAAATTATTCTTCCAAAGCAATATAAAAAAACACTAACCTTATATTAGCATTTCATTTCCCGTAAAAAAACATAACCCCAGGGTGAGGTCACAGAAAAATCCCTTGCTTTTCGGTGACATCCCTTAGGGTTACATTTTTATTTATCTATTATGCTTCCATTCCAGCTTTTAATGCTTTTTTATTAAGCTCAATTGCCTTTTCTGGTACTAATGATGCAACTACATCTTCCCAGTTGATTTCTTCTAGGTTTAAAGCCTTAAGTAATGCTCCAAGAAGTACTACGTTTTGCGCTTTAATATTTCCTAATTCTTTAGCAATTTTAGCTGCATTAATTATTAGGGTATTAGGAATTCTACTTTTTAATTCTTCACTAACTCCCTCTGGATATTTTTCTTCTCCAATTAAAACTGGTACTGGATGGATTTCATAGTCGTTAACAACTAAGTGTCCCCCATCCTTTAAATAAGGAAGTGCTCTTAAAGCTTCACTTTTCTCAAAGGCAACTATTACATCAGCCTTTCCTTTTTCAATTAATGGTGAGTAAACCTTCTCCCCAAATCTTACTTGAGTAGTAACACTTCCACCTCTTTGAGCCATACCATGAACTTCTGACATCTTAACATCATATCCATGTCTTAAAAGTCCTTCAGATAATATTTTTGAAGCAAGGATAGTACCTTGTCCTCCTACTCCTATAAATAGTATACTTTTAACTTCCTTCATATTATTCACCAACCTTCTCTATTGCAGTAAATGGGCAAACTTGCTTACAAACTTCACAACCATTACACATAGATTCATCAATACTAACTACACCATTTTGGAATTTAAGTGCTGGACATCCTGTTTTTAAGCACATTTTGCACTTTCTACAAACTTCCTCATTAACTTTGCACTTTAAGTTTACTCTTCTCTTCATTACTTCTTTTATTAGAGCACATGGTTGTTTTGTGATAATAACAAAAGGCTCTGTGCTGTCATGAGCTTCTTTAACAGCCTTCTTAGTTTCTTCAAGCTTATAAGGGTCAACTACTCTAATGTTTTCTTTCTTAATTCCACAACCAATAACTAGCGTTTCTATATCAATTACTGGTGCCACTCTATTTTGAAGAGTTTTACCTGTTCCTGGGTTCTCTTGGTGTCCAGTCATACCAGTAATGCTGTTATCTAAGATTACAGTTACTATTGGGCTGTTGTTATATACAACTTCAATTAAGCCAGTAACCCCTGAATGATAGAAGGTTGAATCCCCAATGAAAGCAAAAACTTTTTTATCTTGTCTTCCATCTGCCATATCCGCTTTTTGTAACCCTACTCCACCAGAAATTGAAGCACCCATACAAATTACTGTGTCAGTAACATTTAATGGAGCATTCATTCCTAAAGTATAGCAGCCTATATCCCCAGCAGCTACTACATCTTTATATTTTGATACCACATGGAAAATTCCTCTGTGTGGACATCCTGGACATAATACAGGTGGCCTTGATGGAGCTTTTAGTTCAGAACCATAATTTCCCTTACTTTCTTCTCCTAAAATAGCTCTTCTTATTATATCTGGATTTAATTCTTCACAAATTGGAATTATTTCTTTTCCTAAGCATTTAATACCTAGAGCCTTAACTTCTTTTTCAATATAAGGATCATTTTCCTCTACTACATAAAGCTTTTCTACCTTAGAAGCAAATTCTTTTATCATTTCATCTGGTAGCGGATAGCTAAAACCAATCTTTAAGTAAGAAGCATTATCCCCAAAAACTTCTTTACAATATTGATAAGATATTCCACTAGTTATGATACCAATCTTTGTATCTCCCATTTCAATTCTGTTTAAGCTACAGTTGTTAGAGTATTTTCTTAGTGCTTCTAATCTTTCTTCTACTTCATAATGTTTTATTTTTGAATGGTTTGGAGTCATAACATATTTTTTTATATTTTTTTCATAAGGTTTAACCTTTACTTCTTTTCTTTCCCCAAGTTCTACTACAGTTTTAGAGTGAGAAATCCTTGTAGTAACTCTAAATAGAACTACTGTATCATATTTTTCACTTACCTCAAAAGCTTCCCTCATGTAATCAAGACATTCTTGAGAATCTGAAGGCTCAATCATAGCAACTTTAGCATGTGGTGCATAAAGTCTGTTATCTTGCTCATTTTGAGAAGAGTGCATTCCTGGATCATCGGCATTTACAACTACAAAGCCCCCATTTACTCCTTCATATGCCATAGTGAATAGTGGATCTGCAGCTACGTTTAATCCAACGTGTTTCATGGTAGTCATAGATCTTGCTCCACCAATTGATGCTCCTGATGCTACTTCAAAACCAACCTTTTCGTTAGGAGCCCATTCTGCATAAACTCCTTCGTATGTAGCAAAGTTTTCTAAAATTTCTGTACTTGGTGTTCCTGGATAAGCTGAGGCAACATGGCATCCTGCTTCATAGGCACCTCTTGCAATGGCTTCATTACCAGTCATTATAACTTTCTTCATTTTTTTACCCCCATTTATTTATTCTTTGGAATGGATTAGCTGCTATAAAACAACAATCCAATCCATCCCCATAAGTGTTTTTACATACATAAAATAATATGAAACTTTTTATATTTAATTACTTTAGAAGAATAATTTCCTGCATAAATTACTAATTTTGCTTTGTTTTGATTTATCTTACAACCTTTAAACCTGAAAAATAAAGGAATTATCCCTCCCAAGTTCATATTACCTGGAATCAAATTAAACTAATACAGCTCCAAGTGCTATTGAATAAAGCTTAGACTTAGCACTATCTGCTCTTGAAACTAAAACTACTGGACACTTAGCACCAACAATAACTCCAGCACTTTCTGCTTGAGCAAAGTAAGTTAAAGATTTCCCTAAGAAATTACCAGCTTCAATATTTGGAACTAATAATATATCTGTTTCCCCTGCAACCTCACTTACAATTCCTTTATGATGTGCAGCTTCCTTAGAAATAGCATTATCTAGTGCTAATGGTCCATCTATAATGCAACCTTTAATTTGTCCTCTTTTATTCATAGTAGCTAAAGCTGCTGCATCTAAAGTTGCTTGCATTGAAGGATTAACTACTTCTACAGCACAAATTGGTGCAACCATTGGCTTCTCTATTTGTAGTGAATGAGCAACCTTTACTGCATTATTAATTATTCCAATCTTGTCCTTTAACTCTGGATAAGGTACCATACCTCCATCAGTTAAAAATAATAACTTGTGATAAGTTGGTACTTCATAGATCATCACATGAGATAAAAGATTGTTTGTTTTAAGTCCAGCTTCTTTATTTAGTACAGCCTTTAGTAAATCAGCAGTTCCTAAAATCCCCTTCATTAAAAACTGTGCTTCTCCCCTACTTACAAGGTCCACTGCTTTTGCAGCAGCTTTATTAATATCACACTCGTCCTCAATTCTCATATTAGATAAATCTAAGTTTAATTCTTCTCCTAGAGATAATATTTTTGTCTTATCCCCAACTAATATAGCATCAACTATGTTATCCTTTACAGCTTGTACCACTGCTTCTAAAACAACCTTATCTTGGGCTGCAGCAATGGCTATAGTTTTCTTTTGTCTTTCCTTAGCTAAGCTAATGAGTTCTTCTAACTTTCTTATCATAGTTTCACCCCTTGATTATAAATAAAAAATTAAATACAAGTTGTTATGCAAACCAATAAAGTTACATAGCAATTTATTGCTATGTAACTATGGACACATAAAAGATGTATATTTCTAAAAATTTCTTATATTCACAATTTTAGTATAAACTTTTTGCTATTTTTCGTCAATTTTACCTGCTAAAGTAAAATGCCTGTAAGCAAGTTTTTTTTATTTATTCATAAATACATAGAGTTTAAATTGTATTTAATAAATTTCTTTTACTATAGTTTATTTAAATTACATTACTATTCGGTGATCATAAAAATTCTTTTTAAATCAAGAATACTTATTTACTCCAATCTGTTTTTAAGCAAGAAAAAAACAGGGTTATCTCCCTGTTAATAATTTGTTTTATAATAAACTTATCCAATTTGGATTTTCGATATAATAAAAAACACCCATAGATTTGATATGCACAAATCTATGAATGCCTCCTCTTACAGATGTTCTTTTAACCATGTAACTGCGTCTTCTATCATTCCCATTGTTATCTTATGATTTATATTTGCAACCTCAATTAATCGAAGATTACTTGGATTTTTTGTATATAGTGGGCTTACTTTATCATAAAATAACCTTTGAGTTTCAATTGGTACTGAAGTATCTTGTACTCCATGCAATATTAAAATGGCTTTTTCTTTTATTCTGTCGCCATTGTTTGCTGGGTCATATGATTTTACAATTCGATTATCTTCGTCACTAGGTGGTGGCATATGATTTCTTTTAATAGCTTCTTGCCAAGCAAATGTTCCATTAAGTCCGATAAGGCATTTCACATTCAGGTTTTCGACCATAACTCCCCCCGCAGTAATTGCCCCCATAGAACTTCCCATAATTCCAATCCTTTTAGCATCAGCATCATGCTCTCTTATAATTGTATCTATAAACTGCTTAGACTCCTTAATGCTTTGAATTATTATTTTCCACAAATATCTATCACAATTTTCAATATTATCATGATCTATAGCATCTCTTTCCCCGTGATGTAAAGCATCTGGGACAACAATCTGATATCCGTAAGCAGCAATTGTCATTGCATTAAATCTTATAAATTCTTTACTTGAATGCCATCCATGATAAAATATTACTGTTGGTAATACTCCTCCATACCCATTTGGTCTAAATTTTAAAAATGGAATACCGTTTGCTTCCTCTCTTGTAATTGAAATGAAATTATTTTCATATTGAAAAATTGACCAACCCATCTTTTGCTCTCCTACCTATTCAATATTAAATCCAATATATTTTCAATTAAACAATTTTGCTCTAATCTTATTATGTTATTTGAAATTTTTTTATTTAATGAACATACAGCTACTTTATAACCCAAATCTATATCAAACAATTTAAAAGTATATTCCTTATTTTCACTGTTACTAATCACTTTAATATTTTCATATTGATCTATTTCAATTGAAAATGACTTTAAAGGCATTGATAACCCTTGTCCACAAAATTTGATATAGCTCTCTTTTAAGGTCCATATTTCATAAAATCTATCTAATTTAGATTTCGAATCTTTATTGGCAATATACTGAAATTCCTTTTCTGTAAAAAAGTTTTTAGCTATCTCTTCAAACTCCAGGTGTTTTATCTCTTCAATATCTACTCCTATAGGTTTATCATCAATTGCACATAATACATACTCCCCCGAATGAGATATATTAAAATTAAAATTTGGATAGCCTTTCAGATATGGCTTGCCATATTGATTTTTATTGAATCTTATATGTTTATTATTAATCTTTAGGTTTTCAATAACTATTTTTCTTATTAATATTTCCCCAATCAGCGTTCTAATCTTATCTTTTTTATTAATCAACTTTTTAATTTTATAACTTTTTTCTGAATCAATTAGTAAACATAGCTTATCCAGTTCTTCTTCACTAATATCAAAAATTTTTACAACATAAATCTCCATAAAGTTCTCCATCATAAACTTTTTATCTTGATATACTTCAAAATATTTCATAATAATTAATACATTTCCATTAACTAACATTATACATCATATTTACTAATTTATTATTATCTTTAAATATTTATAAAAACATATAGTTTCATATCTTTTTGTGAACTTAACCTTTGTTTCTTCCTTTTAAAATGCCTACTAAAATCTCCTAATTCTTTTCAAGAAGGAATTATAAAATAAATAATTTAAATAACGAAGGGGTTGGTTTTGAAAGAATTCATTTTGAAAAAATTCATCAAAGCATAGAAAAAAGCTATGATATTCTAAAATTAAAGTATGTTCTTAAAAGAATACACTGTAATAATTTAGGTTATCATAGCTTTTAATATTTTATTACACTCATTAATAATTATACTGATGAATTGTATCAATAATCTTTCTTAACTCCTCTACTGGAACTTGCCCAGGAGCAGACATTTCCTTTCCTGACCCAAAGGTTATATCCGAACCAAAAATTTCACCAGAAATTCTGCTAATTAGCCCCATATTTCCCATAGCCATTGTAATAATAGGTATATTCCCGTAACCCTCTTTCATAATTCTAGAGGCATCTAGTAAGTTAATCACATCTTCAGTGGAATTGGGCATCACTGCAACCTTAAAAATGTGCGCCCCTAAACTAACAGCTCTTTGATATCTATCTAGAATTTCATCTTTAGAAGGAGTTTTTTCAAAGTCATGAGCAGATAAAATAACAGCAACTCCATTTTCTTCAGCAGTTGAAATTATTTCTTCAATATGCTTCTCATCATTGAATAGCTCAATATCAACTATATCAATTAATTTTGTTCTTATTATTTCTTTATTTAACTTTAAATAATATTCTCTAGTAACTTCTTTTTCTCCACCCTCTTTAAGGCTACGAAAGGTAAAGATAATAGGTATATCAGTTAATAGCTTCCTGATTTCTTGCAGTACAGTCTTAATTTTATCTATATTTAAAAAGTCATCATAAAAATCAACTCGCCACTCTACTAAATCCAAAGGTAATTCCTTTAAGTAACTTGCCTCTTCCATAAGTTCTTCAAGACTCTTTCCTACCAAGGGTGCACAAATTTTTGGAATACCTTCTCCAATTGCAACATTTCTAACCTTAACCACACTCTTCATATGAATCCTTCCTTTTATATCTTTGTGTATATTTTATCATAAAGAATAACTTTTTCTTTAAGTTTTTAATATTATTTCAAAATCCTTCTTCTTTTTACACCTCTTTACCAAACTGTGTAATATACTATAATAAAATACTTATTTTTCTTTACATTAGTTTAGTGAACAACAATGCCTTTTATACATAATGTTATTTTATATAGATAAGTATTTAATCAAAGGGGATGATTTAGTGGAAAATTTGCTACATAAAAAAACATTGATAATAAGCTTTGTGGTCTTCCTACTAATAGTTATGTCTGCTTTATATTTTTCAAACAAAATAAGTTTGCGAACTTATAAAATTGCTCACTCATGGGCAATAGATGTAAAGGACCCAACGCAGGTATATGATAATTCAGATTTTATTTTTATTGGAACAGTAGAAAAACAGGTTGGAACAATAACTTATGGCAACTTCCCAGAAACTCAATTTTCTGTAAAGGTTCATCAGGTTATTAAAGGGAATATAAAAAATACTATCATTGTAAACCAAGAAGGTGGTATAAAGAATTATACATTGACAATAGCAGAAGGAGATAAGTTGCTGATTCCTGGTGAGAAATATTTACTTATAGGCAAGTTTGACAAAGAAACTAACATTTACACTGTACTACCAGTATACGGTGATGTTCTAATAAGTGATGATTTAGATATCCAAAAGCACGTGGATACATTTAGCAAATTTAACTAATACAAAAATAGTGTTATCTCCTACTTTGTTTTAGAGTAGCCCTTTTTACTATAAGCAAAAAATCAAGAGTAGATCTTCTTTTAAGAAGCCTACTCTCTTTTAATTGATATTCTATTTATTTTCTAAATATAACTCTACCATCTATATTTTTAACATCCTTACAGCCTGTTAAAACCATAGCTGATTTTAGTTCTCCCTTTAATTCTTCTACATAAGTCTTAACTCCTTCAGTCTGTCCTCCAAAGGAAGCTGTAACGAAAGGTCTTCCAATAAGTACTGCGTCAGCACCTAGAGCAATAAACTTAAGTACATCTACTCCAGTTCTTACTCCTCCATCTGCTAGGATAGTTACTTTTCCTTTTACAGCATTAGCAATATCCTCTAAAACCTCAGCTACTCCTGGAGTTTGATCTAATACTCTTCCTCCATGATTTGATACTACTATAGCATCTACTCCTGCCTCCACTGCTAGTAGAGCTTCGTCTACTGTCATGATTCCTTTAAGGATAAATGGAAGTTTAGTACTTTTTACTAATTCTTTTATGTCTTCAACAGTTTTAGGCATTACTGGTTTTCCGTGAAGAGCTAGGGTTATAAGCCCACAAGCATCTATGTCCATTCCTACTGCGAAGGCTCCAGCTTCTTCAGCCATTTTTATCTTTTTAATTACATTTTCATTTTCCCAAGGTTTAATAAATACAATCCCTTGTCCCTCAGCTTTCTTTAAAGCTTGAAGATTAGTAATCAGGAAGGAGTCCACTGCTGTATCCCCTACCATTGGATATATGCCTGCATTTAAGCATCCATCAATTACCCAGGATATATACTCTTCCTCAGTAAATTTTCCACCCATGTTTAAAGTAGTTCCTGAAACAGGTGCTGCAAACACTGGAATATCTAGCTTTTTACCAAATAGTTCAATTGAGGTATCAGGATTTTTAGCATCATGAATTACTCTCATGTTTAGCTTATATTTATTTAAAGCATCAATATTTACCTTAAAGGCATCTCCTGAGCCTTTACCACCCATTCCAGGCACTTGTCCAGCACAAGCAACTCCATTACAAACTGGACAAACTTTGCAACTATTGTTAAGGTTTTCTCTAGCAGCTTTTCTTACTTCTTTAATATTCATGAAAAATCCCTCCATCATAAGTTATAATTTAATCTATTTTTTATAATTATTTTATATAACACTTATAGTAGCTTAAGGCATGTAAAAATAAATACAACTAAAAACTATTTTCCTCAAAGCATTTTTCTAGTTCCTCTTCTGTATAAACCTTAATGCCATTTCTTAGGAGGAGTTCCGCAGCAACTCCATTGCCAGGCTTTTTATTACCACTGAAGGTTCCATCATAAATAATTCCTTTTCCACAAGAAGGGCTTCTTGCTTTTAAAATAGCAACTTTTGCCTCTACAGCCTTTGCAATTTTAAAGGTTTCTATGGCTCCTTTTATAAACTCCCCTGTTACATCATCATTTTCATCGGTTCCTTTAACTCTAGCTTTTCCATCTAATACTAAAGCTCCATCCCCTTCAATGATTTCATGAGCAACTCTAGGAGTTTCTTGCCCTCCAAGCTGTTCTGGGCATACAGGAATAGCCTTGCCTTCTTGTAACAACTTAAGTACTTTTTCATTTAAGTTATTGCCACCATCATATTTGCAGTTAATACCACAAAGACATCCACTTACTAAGATCACTTTATCACCTCAAAAATCCCTCTACTTTATTTGCACTACTGTAACTCCTGTTCCACCTTCACCATAGTTTCCTAGTCTAGAACCTTTTACATGAGGGTGTCTTCTTAACAGGTCAGTAATTGCACTTTTTAGTACTCCTGTTCCTTTTCCGTGAATTATGGTAACTTCATTTAGTCCACCAAGATAAACTTCATCTAAGTACTTATCTACAGTGTAAATTGCTTCTTCTGCATCCATACCTCTTAAATCCACAGAAGTTGCTACATTTTTAAGATTTAGTCTAGCTTCTCTTTTTTGCATTTTAGCTTTTTTCTTATCTTCTTGGTTTACCTTTGACTTTCTTAAATCAGAAAGTTTTACAGAAATTTTCATTATACCAGCTTGAACTTGAACTTCACCTTTGTTGTCAGGTTTTGAAAGTACTATTACATTTTGATTTAAGGATGGAAGATAAACGTCATCTCCCTCTCGAACTGTTTTTAGTTGTTCTCCTGTATACTCTTCTGACTTTTTCATGGAATCTTCCATGTTTTCAAGCCTATCCTTTATTTTTTTTCTTTCAGTTTCTAACATATTTCTAGCTTCTGAAGAATATCCTAATTTTTCAAGATCTCTAATATTTTTAAGAATATTATCTGCCTCATCTTTAGCAATTTTAATAAGCTGTTTTGCTTCCCTTTGAGCCTCATAAAGGGCATTTTCTCTATTTTTCTCAAACTTATATAATTTCTCTTCAAATCTTTCCTTAAGCTTCTCTGCATCCTTCTTTAATATTTCAGCAGCACGAGCATCATTTTCTGCTTTAATACTCTTTTGCTGAAGACTTTGAATTAAATCTTCAAATTTAAGACTTTCACTTGATATATTTTCTCTTGCAGAGCTTATAATATATTCTGGTAGCCCTAGTCTTCTTGAAATTTCAAAGGCATTAGATTTACCTGGAACTCCAATTAAGAGATTATAAGTTGGTCTTAAGGTCTCCACGTTAAATTCCACAGAAGCATTTTCAACTCCCACAGTTTTAAGTGCATAACCTTTTAACTCACTATAGTGAGTGGTTGCTACAATTTTTGTGCTTCTTCCTCTTAGGTTTTCGAGAATAGACACCGCAAGGGCTGCTCCCTCTGTTGGATCAGTTCCTGAACCTAACTCATCGAATAGAGCTAGAGTATTTTCATCTGCACCTTCAATAATTCCTACAATATTAGTCATATGAGAAGAGAAGGTAGATAGGCTTTGCTCTATGCTTTGCTCATCTCCAATGTCTGCAAATACTTTATCAAAGAAGCTTACCACTGAACCGGCTCTTGCTGGAATTAAAATTCCACTCATAGCCATTAAGTGAATAAGTCCAACGGTTTTTAAGGTTACAGTTTTTCCTCCAGTGTTTGGTCCCGTAATCACTAGAGAAGTAAATTCTCTACCTAAATAAATGTTACTTGGTACCACTACCTTTTGATCTATTAATGGGTGCCTTGCCTCAATTAAATCAATGATTCCCTTATCATTAACCTCAGGGCATATACAGTTAAGTTCACCAGCATACTTTGCTTTTGCAAAGATAAAGTCTAGTTCCCAAATTATATTTCCATTGTTTTCAACAATATCTACATTGGCAGTAACCTTTGATGAAAGTTCCCTTAGGATTCTTTCTATTTCTGCCTTTTCCTTAAGCATTAATTCTCTAATTTCATTATTAAGTTGAACTAAGCTCATTGGCTCAATAAATAAGGTTGCTCCAGAACCACTTTGGTCATGTACTAATCCCGGTACTTGATCCTTATATTCTGCTCTAACAGGAATAACATATCTATCTCCTCTAACGGTATATAGGTTTTCCTGTAAATATTTTGAGTTAGCTCTAACTAGTGACCCTACTTTATCTTTAACTGAAGAGCTTTTATCTCTTAAAGTTCTTCTAATACTATATAGCGCAGCACTTGCTCTATCTGAAATTTCTTCTTCACTTACAATTGCATTAAAAATTTCATCCTCAAGCTTTTTAAGTGGTACAAGTCCTATTATAATATCCTCAAGAACTCTATAGCCTTGCTCCTCTTCCTTGTGAGCAATGTAATCCTTAAATAATCTTGCACATCTTAGCATGGAACCAATCCTTAAAAGTTCTCCTGGCATTAAGGCTGAACCCTTAGCTGCCCTTGAAATTCCTTCTCTTACATCATGAATTCCATCAAAGGGTGGCGCTCCTTTTAAGCTTGAAATTTCTAGAGCCTCCTTAGTTTCTTCTAGGTGCTCTTTCATTTCATAAAGATTTTTATAAGGCATTAAATTATCAACAATATCTTTTCCCGCAGAGGTTTTGGCGTACTTTTTTATACTTTCTTTAATTTTTCCGTATTCTAATACCTTTAAGGTCTTCTCGTTCATTCTTTCACCTGCTCTCTTTATTCTACTCCTCTTTTATAATGTCCTCTTGTGTATTCCTTATAGTCACCTTCATACTTCTCGTCCATAATCATCTTTAGTACTTCTTTTATTTTATTTTCATCCTCATCTATAAAGTCCACTCTAAAGAAATTATATCCATTCTTTTTAAGTTCCTTCATATGAGGCACTAAGTTTACAGGCACATGGTTATAAATATGACTTCTACAATACTTATCAGTTTTTAAAATGAATTCTTCACCCATTCTATCCCTTAAAGTAAAAATGTCTCTTGCGCAATTAGCTCTGCAGCTCTTATTACTACTTTTTTCTCCAAAGGTGCTGCCAATAACGCAGTACTCACTTATCATAAGTTCATATTTTCCATAAAGAATAATTTGCATTGGCTTTTTCGTTTTTTCTGATAATTCCCTAAGTTCTCTTCCATTTAGCTCTACACTTAGGGCTGAAATATCCGCATAGCCACTGTAAAAGTCATAGCTGTTATGATTAAATATATTTAATTTATAGTCTCCAATTATTGAAGTCCTATCTTTAAATCTATTAATAATTCCAAGATTTGCAGTGACAATTCCCTTAACATTATTTAAGTTTTCTTCCACTACCCTTGCAATTCCCTCAAACTCTTCTTTAATTATATTTGGCACCTTAATATAAATGTTATTATAATTTAGCTCATTAATTTTTATATCATTGCCCATAGAAAATAAATCTAAGGCTAAAGCAATATTATTATATTTACTATTTAATTTTTCTTCTTCAATAAAGTTAATTACTGTGTTATATTGCTCTGATGAAGAAACGCAGATTAATAAGTCTGGAATTTCTTTGTGGGATTTTCCTCTATAGTTCTCCTCTACCCTTAATATATTTTCTTCACTTCTCTTATACCTTAAGGTTATGAAGTTAATAATTTTATCTATTAATTCTCTACGAACTAAGTTAATCCCTGCTACGGGTAAGAATCCTTCCTGAAGTTCCTTAAAGTCCACTTTATTCAGGTTAAAAGGTGTATCTCCTAGTTTGCTTAAGTTTTTAATTATACTTTCCTTATCCAAAGGCCTTTTTTGAGCTACCTGAACAATATCACCAGTTACTTCAAAGGTTTCTCCTTCATATTCAGCCTTTAGTTTAAAGGGCTCATTAACCTTAAATTCTACTTCTATATCTATTGGAAGCTTCTTTTCGTATATATTTTCATAGGCTGTAGAAAGCTCCTTCATAAGCTTTGTATCTGAAGTTACATAAAGCTCATCATTGGGTTTATATTTTTCTGGCTTGAGCTTTACTATGTCTCCTTTTTTAGCAAACTCCACTTTTTCTTTACCCTTTACTATAGAGGTTATATTAAAGCCGCCTTGATTAATTCTAATTCCATCTCCAAGAGAAATGTCCTTAGATAGGGTAATAGATAAGTCCTTATTTGCTTTTCCTAGGTATACTCCTGTATTTTTAGGGAAGCTGTAAGCCATCATATCCTTGCCCACATTTCCACGAAGATATGCTTTAGAAAACCCTTCTCTATTGAATAATTGGGTAAGAACTTCCCTATGTCTACTACTATCATAGCCCTTTTCTTTATAAACACTTTCAAGGGCTTCTCTATAACTTGATACTACTCCAGCCACATATTCTGGCTTTTTCATTCTTCCTTCAATTTTTAGTGAAGAAGTATTACTTTCTACTAAATCTTTAATTTCATCAATGGTGCACATATCCTTTGGACTTAGTAAATACCCTTCTCTAGTTTCCTCATTTCCCTTATTAATAACAGTATAAGGTAATCTGCAAGGCTGAGCACATCTTCCTCTATTTCCACTTCTTCCACCAATAACACTACTCATAAGACATTGTCCTGAATAACTTATACATAAAGCTCCATGAACAAATACCTCTGTTTCCACACCTAAATCTGTAGAAATGTACTTAATTTCCTTTAGGCTTAATTCTCTTGAAAGTACTATCCTTTGAAAACCTAAATCTCTTAAAAACAATGCACCTTCTCCATTGTGAATTGTCATCTGAGTTGAGGCATGTATTTCAAAATCCATCATAGAGGCTTTCACTAAAGTAAATAACCCCATATCCTGAATTATTAGTGCATCTACACCAATGGTATATAAATATTTTGCATATTCAAAGGCTTCTTTCATTTCATTTTCTTTTATTAAGGTATTTAGTGCAATGTATACTTTTATTCCATAAAGATGGCAGTAATCCACTGCTCTAATTAAGTCTTCATCACTAAAATTACTTGCATAAGCTCTTGCTGAAAATTTTGTTCCTCCCATGTAAATAGCATCACAACCTGATTGCACTGCTGCATACATGCTCTCCAAGCTTCCGCCTGGTGCTAATAACTCTATTTTATTCATATTCATCTCTCCTATTGCCATACCTATAATTATACAATACTGTGAATATAAAACAAGGTAATGTATTTGTACAAATTATAGTAAAACTTCCAAATAAGGCAGTATCTTATAGTTTAATTTGGTTTTCTTCTTTAGTTTTAACCAACTTTTCTATTTAATGTACTTGTTTAAGGTTATACTCTGTTTTATATTTTTAATCATCTATTTGCTCTAGTACCTAATATAATTTCTTTTTGACTTCTATATATTTCTAGTTTATCATTAATTTGTATATAATTATATTGCATTGTTGAAAAGTTTCATATAGGTTATTTTAAAGGAGAGGTTTATCAATGTATGAATATAAGGTTTTCAGATGGAGATTTGATTTAAATACCCCAGAAGAACTTGAGGTTGCTTTAAATGATTATGCTAAAGAAGGCTGGAGATTATTTAATATCATGCCAAATGTTAAAGGAAGTGGCGGAGCTTTATTTTCCTCAGTAGATGGAAATGAAGCTACTATTGTTATGGAAAGAACTAAATAAGCTTCCCCATAATAAATTCCTTTGCTTTTAATAAAATGACTAGAATAAAAAAGGGACTGTCTCATAATGCATTAACTGCACTTGGAGAAGTCCCTTATATAATTTATAGTAAAATTTATTTTAAAATTAAATCTTTAGATAGTCTGCATTGTATATTTAAAATATTTGTATATACTAAATAATTTGTTTTGACACAGCTACGTTCTATTTGCCAAACATCTCATTCTCTTGAAAAATTATAACTCCAAATAACTTTTGTATATTTCCTCTATAGCCTTTTTCCAAGTGAAATTATTCTCTATATGCTCCTTTAATTTACTGCTCTTTCTTTTTCCATACCCCTTAACAATTGCTTCCTTTATGCTGTTTTCATCATAAGGATTGCAATATATGCCCATATCCTTAAAGTATTCCCTTGAAGCTCCTTCTTCTGTCACTACAATATTGGTGCTACTGGCTGCTGCCTCTAAGGAAGAAAGACTGGTTACCTCTGCAAAGCTTGGAAGCACATGAACCTTTGCAAACTTATAAGCATTATACACATTGTAACTATCCATAAAACCTAAATACTTTACATTGGAGTACTGTAAACATTTTCTTAAATAAGCTTTTTCAGCAACTGGTCCAATTAAAACTAAAGTTATTCCTAGTTCATGGCATAGTTTACTTAGGGTGAGCTGATTTTTAGCGGCACATATTCTTCCAACAGAAACCACATACTTATCTAGATTGTATCTTTCTTTAAAATTATATAGTGGTATATCTTCATATTCTAAATCAACTCCATTATGAATAACCCTAAACTTATCACCTAGATCAAAATCCTTTAATAGAGCATCCTTTTCATAATTGCTATTACATATTATTAGCTTGCTCCTGTTTAGCAATTCTTCTCTATATGTTTTGCAATTATTCCACAGTTTAAATCTGTCCATATCTTCAATATGAGTGTAAAATTTACTCATGTTGAAATAAAAAGGAGATACTACAAGCTTATTTTTATAGTTGCTAGCCCCTTTAAAATGTTTATAAGAATCAAAAATGCTTTTTACATCAAACAAATGGACAATATCATAACTGCTATAATCATAATCATCATCACTGCAGGCTATATCTACCCTTATTCCTAACTCCTTTAAGTAATTATATATCTTAAGCAGAATAGTTGTGTCTCCTGCAGTATTTTTCAGATAATCCCCTCTTGCACATAGTAATACCTTCATTCCATATCCCCCTAGTAATCTACCTTTAAGATATAACTATGCCAGTTGGTTTTTAATTATCACAATTACAAAACAAAATGCACAGAAAAACACCATTTAAGGTGTTTTTCCATGCATCTATTTTAAGAAGGGAACTTTTTTATGCTTTTCTTGTAAAATTTCGATATTTTTAACTTGAACTTCCTTGAGAAGGTCTTTTATCTTTCTGTTCTTATCACAAACTTCATCACCGAGTCTTCTTTTTTCTGAAAACAACATTTTATTATAAGTTGAATTTCTTTCGTTTTCTTCTTTTAACTTTTGATTTTCTTCTTGAACTTCTTTAACTATGGCTTTCATTATATCCATTTGTTCATTCATACTTTTTAATTCTTCCTTAAGAGAATCCTGCTGTAAGTTTTCTGAATTACTTAATTTCGACTCAAGATCCACCTTCTGCATAGAAATTCCCTCTAAAGCAGCTTTTAATCTCTCTATTTCTGATATGAAATTCTTTTGTTCATTAAGTAAAGCTTTATAATTCTCATTGAGTCTTTCATAGGCTTCTCTGCTCTTGAAAGACTCATCCCCAAGATTCAATGCAGCAAGAATTGTTGCATCTGGGCGACTTATTTTTGGATTATTTTCCATTAGAGTGGATATTTTTTTATCCACATAACGAGCTACCATATGTAAATAAGCATCATTTTCTTCTGCTTTAAGATTATACTCCATTCCATTTATCCTAACAGTAATAATGTTCACAAAAACACCCTCTTAAATATATAGTTAACTATATTCTAACATAGAAAGTATTTTTATTGAACTATTATTATAGTAAAATCTCCAAAAACTACTCAATTTTTATATAATTTTTAATGAATATTAAAGATTTCTTTCATATATGCCCTAATTTTAATCATTATATTTAAAATATAATAATAAAACCCTAGAATATCTAAAATGCCTTTTTTATTTTGCATCTTATATTTTTCTAGGGTTTTAATGTAACACTTTAAATTAACTTAAATCAATTTATATTAGAATTTATAACTTTCCATATAAATTACTATTTACACTTGTCTAAGTTCAGCTCCAAGCTTATGCTCAAGACTTCTTAATATCTTATCATGAACCTTAGTAACTTCATCATCTGTTAAAGTTTTTTCACTATGTCTATACACTATTGAGTAAGCAATACTCTTTTTACCTTCTGGGATTTGTTTACCCTTGTAAACGTCAAACAACTTAACGCTTTCAAGAATTCCCCCACCTTGCTTTTTAATAGTATCTTCTATATCTTGCACTAGTACTTCATCTTCTACAAGAAGTGCTATATCTCTAGTAACAGCTGGGAATTTAGGAAGAGCTTTATATTTTCTGCCCATCTTTGAATTCTTCATTAATAAGTCTAAGTTTAGCTCTGCAATGAAGCATCTTACATCCATACCATAGTTATTAGCCACATCTGGGTGCATTTCTCCTAAAACTCCAATGTAATCCTTACCCACATAAAGAGCTGCAGTTTTTCCAGGATGGAAACTTGGGTTACTACTTTCTCTTTTAAAGGATGGATTATTTATTCCTAAGGAATGTAGTATATTTTCCACAACTCCTTTAAGCTCTAAATAATCTAAATTACCATACATCCCTAAAGTTACTATATTTCTCTCCTCTGGTAATTTGTTTTCATCTTGATTTTTTATATAAACCTTACCAATTTCAAAAAGCATGGCTTCTTCATTACTCTTTGCATAATTTCTTCCTAGAGATTCCATCATGGATGCTAGGGTTGTAGTTCTCATGATTTTAAAATCTTCCCCTAGGGGATTCCTAATTTCAACTGCATTTCTTAACATGCTATCCTCTGGGAATAGTAATTTATCAAATATTTTAGTACTTACAAAAGAATAGCTGATGGATTGATTTAATCCACTATTTACAAGAGTGTTTACAACCTTATCTTCAAGGCTTTGCTTTAAGGATTTTCCACCCTTTGTAGTGTCACAGCTTGGTAGAGTTGATTTAAAGTTATTATATCCATAAATTCTTGCTATTTCCTCAGCAATATCCTCTTTTATATTTAAATCACTTCTAAAAGTCGGGCATTCTACAATAAGCATATCCCCAGATATAGTTGTGTTTAAATCTAAACTATCTAAGTATTTTTTCATATCTTCCTTAGCTATATTGCTTCCTAAAAATTTATTTACCCAAACTGAGTCAACTTCTAAGAAATGTGACTTTTTAGGGTTAGGATAAACATCTATAACACCTTCCATCACTTCTCCTGCTCCTAGTTCCTCTATTAAAGCACAAGTTCTCTCCATAGCTACTTCTACTAGGTTCGGATCTAAATCCTTTTCAAATTTAGAGGAAGCTTCAGTTCTTAAACCTAATTTTTTAGAAGAATTTCTAATATTAGTTCCATCAAAATTAGCAAACTCAAGAACTACCATAGTGGTATCTTCCTTAACCTCAGAGTTAAGCCCTCCCATTATACCTGCAAGGCCTATGGTTTTCTCTCCATCTTTTATATTTAATACATTGTTATCTAAAGTTCTTTCAACTTCATCTAAAGTAGTGAATTTTTCTCCCTCTTCAGCTCTTTCAACTACAATAGTATTAGTAGTTATTTCTCTTACATCAAAGGCATGCATTGGCTGACCAAGCTCTATCATAACAAAGTTAGTTATATCCACTATGTTGTTTATTGGTCTTATATCCGCTTCAAGAAGTCTTTCTTGCATCCATTGTGGTGATGGAGCTATTTTAATATTCTTAACCCCTTTAAGCATATATCTTCTGCATAATTCATCTTTAATCTCAACTTTATAGTTAGCCGTTACATCTTCTTTACAAGCAGCAGTAAAGGTTGTGTTTGGCATGTTATAAGTTGTACCTAGAGTTGCTGCTGTTTCTCTTGCCATACCCACTATACTTAAGCAATCTGGTCTATTAGAAGTTATTTCAAAATCAATTACTGCACTTTGAAGATTTAAAACTTCTTTAATATCCTTTCCTATTGGAGTATCCTGTGGTAATATCATTAAGCCGTGAACTGGCTCATCTCCTGCTATGCCTAGTTCTTCTTCAGAACAGAACATACCATTAGACACTACTCCTCTTAGTTTTCCTTTTTTAATTTTTAATCCACCGTGTAAGGTTGAGCCATGTAATGCCACAGGAATTATATCTTGTTCCTTCATATTTTTCGCAGCAGTAACAATTTGAATAGGTTCTTCTTTATTAATATCTACTTGACATACTACTAAAGCATCTGCATCTGGATGCTTTTCAATTTTTGTTATTTTCCCTGTAACTACGTTGGAGATTTCATCTCCTGAAGTAATTAACTCCTCAACCTTTGACCCTGATAAAGTTAGGGCATCTGCTAATTCCTTTGGTGAAACTTTTATATCAACATAATCTTTAAGCCATTTAACTGGAACCTTCATGTTTCTTCCTCCTTTAATTTAAGTAATTTTTTAATTAAGACATCTTTAAAAATAAATAAGCCAGTGTCCTTGTCGGCACAAGCTTGCTTGTGAACACAAACTTGCTTGTGAGCTCAAAGTATCCTTCACCTCTTTGACTTATTATTTATTTTCATATGCCTAAAATTGATCTAAGAATCTCATATCACTTTCGTATAAAAGTCTTATATCATCTATTCCATACTTTAACATTGTAATCCTATCTAAGCCAAATCCAAAAGCAAAACCACTGTAAACCTCAGGGTCTATTCCACAATTTCTTAAAACATTAGGATGCACCATACCACAACCTAAAAGTTCTATCCAACCGCTACCTTTACATACTTTACAGCCTTCTCCCATGCATACAAAACAAGTAGCATCAAGTTCTGCTGAAGGCTCCGTAAATGGAAAATGATGTGGTCTGAATTTAGTTTTCATCTCATCTCCAAACATTTTTTGTGTAAACATTTCTAAAGTGCCCTTTAAGTCAGCAAAGGTAATGCCCTTATCTATAACTAAGCCTTCAATTTGATAAAATATTGGTGAGTGAGTTGCATCCACTGCATCTGAACGGTACACTTTTCCTGGTGCTATCATTTTTATTGGTGGCTTTTGATTTTCCATAGTTCTAATTTGTATTGGAGAAGTCTGTGTTCTTAACACCATGTTATCATTAATATAAAAAGTGTCTTGTTCTCCTCTTGCTGGGTGATCCTTTGGAATATTTAAAGCCTCAAAGTTATAGTAATCATACTCTACCTCTGGTCCTTCCTCTATAGAAAAGCCCATAGATAAAAATATATCATTTATTCTTTCAAGAGTTAAATCTATAGGATGTCTTTTTCCTATAATCTGTTTTTTCCCTGGCATAGAAATATCTATAATTTCGCTCTTAAGTCTTTCCTCTTTCTCCTTGTTTTTCATATCTTCCATTTTAGCAGTTATTTCATTCTCTAAAGCTTCCCTAACCTCATTTGCTACTTTTCCTACTAGTGGTCTTTCCTCAGCAGATAACTTACCCATACCTCTTAATATTGCAGTAAGTTCTCCCTTTTTACCTAAATACTTAACTCTAATATTTTCTAATTCTGCTTTTTCATTTACTTTGCTTAATTCTTGTAAAGCAGAAACTTTTATAGCTTCCAATTGCTCTTTCATTTCCTTTTCTCCCTTCATAAATAATTATTTTATGTATTAAGTATCTGCAACAAATAACAAGCATACTGGCTTATTTATTTTTTGAAGACACTTTACTTAAATTGTTAACAAATATAAATGATTTAGTACCTGGCTGTGTATTATTTTCATAAATAGACTTTTAGTTAAAACTTCTAATTTTAACCTTCACTAAATACCACTGAGTATGTGAAAAGTTCTCTTTCAAAATACTCCTAAATAACATATCATCTTTAGAATTCCACTATTAAAGAAATCTTATAGATAAATCAACTTCAAGTTAACTTACAAAAAAATAAAAACCGCCCCTGAAAAGGGACGGAAAATCCGCGGTACCACCCTAATTGGACTTTAAACAAAGACCCACTTAGCTTTTTTATCGACCATTAGCCGCCAACTACTACTACTATTTCATAGTTAGAACTCAAGAGTGAACTTCAGTATATATTCCCAAAAGAAGGCTTGCAGTCTATGACCTTCTCTCCCTGATTGCTTCTACATACTTACTCTCTCTATCATAGTTTAATTTATTTATAATGTTTCATAGGCTTCTACCCTAAACTTTAAAAACTTAGAAAAACAACTTAAATTGTTATGTAAGCAATAAGCTTAATTTAGCTCCTACAGTTAAAAGTTTAAAAGCTTTTAAACTTCATAATTGTTTCTCTATATTATACATATTTTACTCATAAATATCAAGTTATTTATAATCATCAATTTAATTAACTATTTATGGATTTTTGCCTTACTCCTTCATATATCATTATTGAAGCTGCCACTGCTGCATTTAGGGATTCCGCTCCACCAGGCATTGGTATTTTAACTTTTATATCACTGATATTATAGAGTTCCTCACTTATTCCATTACCTTCATTTCCAACAGAAATAATTAAGTTTTCATTAAAATCAATGTCATAAAAGTTATACTCTGTATCTAGGGAGCTACATACTAATTTGTATCCATTATCTTTTAGTCCCTTTGTAAAGGATAAATCCAAATCTTCTATGATTGTAATGTTAAAAATTGACCCCATGGTAGATCTTAGGGTTTTTTCATTATACAAATCCACAGTACCCTTTGTTAGGATCACCCCACTACACTCTGCCGCATGAGCGGTTCTTATAATCGTTCCCAAGTTTCCAGGATCTTGAATTTTATCTACTAAAACATAAGTTCCTTTATCTTTATGAACTTTTTTAGAATCCATTTTTACTAAAGCTAAAACTCCCTGAGGGTTATCTGTACAACTTATAGTTTTAAAAATTCCTTCAGTAACTTGAATTAGCTTTGTTTCTTTCTTAATGTGGATATCTATGAAGTACTCTTCAAACTTTGACAATGAATTTTCACTTATAAATATACTTTCAATTGAAAAGGAGGATTTTAACGCTTCCTCTAAGAATCTAAACCCTTCTATTATAAATAATCCCTTTTCATTTCTGTACTTTTTTTCCTTTAACTTTTTAGTTTCTTTAATGAGATTATTATCTTTGCTAGTTATTAGTTGCAAAATAACCTCTCCTTATCTAACTAGAGTTTCTATATTGTTTAATTCCTGAGTACCACCAATTGCTACTATAATGTCTCCTGACAGCACAACTTCATCTGGTGATGGAGAAACATCTATTTCATTGCTTCTTTTTATCGCCACTACATTTATGCCATAGGTAGCTCTAAGATTCAACTCTATTAAGCTGCGGTTTTCCCAGTCACTTGGAGCAGCAATTTCAGCAATACTAAAATCTGGTGAAAGCTCTATATAATCCAGTATATTTGAAGAACATAGATTATGTGCAACTCTTACTCCCATGTCTCTTTCAGGGAATATAACTCTATTAGCACCTATTTTATAAAGCACCTTTGCATGTAATGCATCATTTGCTTTAGTAATTATATGCTTAACACCCATTTCCTTTACTAACAATGTAGCTAAAATACTTGCTTGAATATCGGAACCAATACTTATAATTGCCACATCAAAGTTACTAATCCCTAGTGCTCTTAGGCTATTTTCATCATTTGCATCTAATTGAACTGCATGTGTAACTCTTTCTGATATATTCTGAACTATTTCTTCATCTGAATCCACAGCAAGAACATCATTTCCTAACCCATATAGGGTTTCCGCCACGGAAGTCCCAAATCTTCCTAATCCAATAACTATAAATTGTTTTTTCCTCACTGTTAACACCTTCTCTTCTATCCAACTAAAATTTTATCTTCAGGGTATCTAATAGAATTTCCCCTATCATGTTTTCGTATGGTCATAGCTACTGCTATAGTTAGCGGACCAACTCTACCTGCATACATGGTTAATGCAACTATTACCTTTCCAAAGGTAGTAAGTTTTTGGGTTAGCCCTAAACTCAACCCTACGGTACCAAACCCTGAAGTAGCTTCATATAAGTAATACTCAAAAGGCATGCCACTTCCTCTTTCTGTAAAGGACAATATCATTGTTACGGCAAATACAATACCTAATCCTATAATAGTTACAGCAAGTGCCTTATAAACTATATCTTTGCTTACTCTTCTTTTAAAGTATTCTGTATCTTCTCTTCCTCTTATAACCGATACCACTGTCATTAATAAAATACCAAAGGTAGAGGTCTTAATTCCTCCGGCTGTAGACCCTGGTGAACCACCTATGAACATGAGTATAATAGTTAAAAGAATTGATGCTGAAGTCATGGACGAAAGGTTTATCGAGTTAACCCCTGCAGTTCTTGGGGTTATAGAAGCCAAAATTGAGGATAACACTTTTCCTTTCAAACTCATAGGCTGCATAGTTCCAGGATTGCTATATTCAAATATAAAAAATAATACAGCCCCAGACACAATTAAGATAGCTGTCATTGATATTACTACCTTTGAATGAAGCGAAAACCTTTTTATCTTTTTATAATGGTATATTTCATCCCAAACAATGAATCCTAGCCCTCCAATTGCAATTAAAGAAGAGGTAGTTAATATTACAACTGAGTTGTTATAATACTCAGTTAAACTTTTAAATTCTCCCATTACATCAAAACCTGCATTGCAGAAAAATGAAACCGCATGAAATATACTATAATATATTCCTTTTGCAATTCCAAAATCAGGTATAAATTGGGTTGAGAATAAAATAGCACCTGCTAACTCTACAGAAAATGTAAAGGCCAAGATATATTTTACTAGTTTAACCACACCTTGCAAGGAATTTAAATTAAGGGATTCCTGCATTACTAATCTTTCTCTTAATGTAATTTTTTTACCAATAATTAATGAAACTAAAGTGGCAAAGGACATAAATCCTAATCCCCCAATTTGTATTAGCATCATGATTACTGTTTTTCCAAAATAAGTCCAATGCGTTCCTGTATCTACAGTTACTAATCCTGTTACACAAACCGCTGATGTAGCAGTAAAAAGACAATCTATAAAGGGTGTAAACTCCCCACTTACAGCAGATATTGGTAAAGTTAGTATAGTTGCTCCAATTAAAATTGTTAAGGCAAATCCAATTACCACTATCTGAACAGGAGTAAATTTAAACTTTCTTAGACTATCTTTTAGTTTAATTTCCAAAGAAAACACCTCTAATCATTCCTAATGTCTAAAGTATATAACTAATATATACCTGTTATTTACAATTGTACATAGGCTTTATTAAATTTAACAAACTTAACAATACTTATAATGTATGTAAATCTATTTTAAAATTTGTTTACTTAACTTTCTAAATTGAACTAGTATTTACTAGTTTAATTAAGCCTTTTTTCCTATTGTAAAATTAGTATTTCCAAAAAAAAATTATATAAAGCAAAAATGCAGCCAAAGGCTACATTTTATGTATATATAACTAATTATTTTATTATATATTAAGCTTGTAATTGCTTCTTAGCTACTTCAACTAATTCAGCAAATGCTTTTGGATCATTTATAGCTATTTCAGAAAGCATTTTTCTGTTGATATCTATTCCAGCAAGTTTCATTCCATTCATGAATCTTGAGTATGAAAGACCGTTTAGTCTAGTACCAGCATTAATTCTAGCTATCCATAGTTTTCTGAAGTCTCTCTTTTTTAATTTTCTTCCAACATAAGCATTTCTTAGTGCTCTTATAACTGACTCATTAGCAGTTTTAAATAACTTGCTTTTTCCACCGTAGTATCCTTTTGCAAGTTTTAATATTTTTTTATGTTTTTTACGAGCGTTGATTGCTCTCTTTACTCTTGCCATTTATCATTACCTCCTAGACAATTCCTATTATAAGTATGGTAGTAATTTTTTCATTACTTTTTCTTGAGAAGCTGAAACATATCCTGTTTTTCTAAGGTTTCTCTTAGTTTTTGAGCTTTTCTTAGTTAATATATGGCGTTTGAAAGCTTTCGCTCTTTTTAACTTACCTGTTCCTGTCTTCTTGAATCTTTTAGCTGCACCTCTATGAGTTTTCATTTTTGGCATAATAAAGTCCTCCTCTCAGTTATGCTCTTTTTGGAGCTAATATCATTATCATATTTCTACCTTCTTGTCTTGCTGGCTTTTCTACTATGAAAATATCGCCAATTTTTTCAACAAAAAGATCTAATATCTTACGTCCCACATGTGAGTTTTCAATTTCTCTTCCTCTAAATCTCACAGTAATTTTAACTTTGTCTCCATCTGTTAAAAATTTCTTTGCATTATTCGCTTTAATTTCAATATCATGCTCTTCAATTGTAGCACTCAATCTAATTTCTTTAATTGTAATAACCTTTTGCTTTTTCTTAGCTTCCTTATCCTTCTTCTGTTGCTCATAAATGAATTTTCCAAAATCCATTATTTTGCAAACTGGTGGAGCTGCATTTGGTGATATTGCAACTAAATCAAGCTCTTTTTCTTCTGCCATCTTAAGTGCTTCTTTTGTTGGAAGAATTCCAAGTGGTTCTCCATCAGCACCGATAACTCTAATCTCTTTTTCTCTTATTTCTTCATTCATCATGAAGTCTTTATTTTTGCTAATAACATTCACCTCCAGGTGTATTTAGAAAAATATATAAAATAAAAAGGACGACAAACGCCGTCCAATTGTTACTTTTTAACAAATTCATCCTTAACCTTACTAGCATAACTGTAAGGTGAGAAACGGCAGTTCCTACTTAAATCATTCAATATTATGTTTAATTTTTTCTCAACAAAGGTAATTATACTACTATATTACTCCAATGTCAACAGTGCTTTAATCTAAATCTTAGCTTTACTTCTTAAGGCTTCGCACTGTTTGCAATCATTACAGTAACTCACCCTATTCTCAAATACATTTTTTATAGTTTCAATTAGTTCTTTGTTAATACAGTTATGAACTGAGTGTATGATAACTCTTTGTGGCGCTGTTGTTATAAGACCACTTATTATCAAATCTTCTGAAGTTACCTTAGCAGTATACTTTGTTTCATACAATTCGTCAATTATATTATTTAATATATCATTGCCAAATTCATCCTTAACAATATAGTCTCCTTTTTCATCTATCATTATATGAACTTCCTGAAGCTTACTCTCCTGAACCTCAACAAAGTACTTTAATAATTTGATAAATTCGTTATACTCCTTTTCAACCATGTATTTTTCTACCACTTTTTCAACGATACTTTCTAAGTCTTCTTTAAAATCTTTCATTCGAAAAGTTAATAAACCTTGCACATTCACTTCATTATTTTCTTCCAAGCACTGCACAATCTTTTCAATAACATTGTTCTTCCTATTCATAAAATATATTACTGTCTCATCTACTTTTTCATCTTCATCCCTTAAGGCCCTATAAACCATTTCCTTTAAGGCTTTTATATCATCAAATTTCAAAAAAGGAAAGCTCTGTGTTAATAATTTCCCTATGTTATTCTTATAGAATTCATCTATTATTACCTTATATAGCACATTCCCCACATGTAAATTTATTAACTTTATTATCTTATTATCATATTTTTTATCATCACACTGTATCTTTATTAACTGTTTTCCCTGTTCAAAACTTGCTGACATATCTAAGGTTACATTCTTCTTGTTAAAATATGTTATCATATCCTTAATATCTTCTACCATATAATCTCTATTACTATTATCTATTAATTCCAATAGTAGCATGTAGTTCACCCCTTTTTACCCACCTTAGTGGATTTTATCCTTTGAACTTCTTTCAAGCTATAATCAAATTTAACTTTAAGAATGTTACTTAAACATTTTTTAATATATGATTTAACCTATTTTATATTTTATTATGTGTTTTAATAAAATGTATATTCATTATATTGAAAACAATTGTCGACAGTGCCATAATAATATGTGGAGCAATTTGTAGAAAATTATTTTTTATGATAATAATGGTAACTTTGCGCAAAATACACTTAGATTAATTACTTAAGGAAGCAAAAATTACTGAAGGAAGTGAAATTATTGAAATATGCCTTTGTAGATTATAGAATTTCTCGCCAAGAAAAACATAGCTTAGAAACCTTAGGTTGCACTGTGATAATTTGCCCTCCTTCAGCTTTGCTATATCCAGCTATTTGTGGTCATCCAGATATTCTTATACATTTGCTTAATGATAATAAGATCCTTGTTCATAAGGATATTGATGAAAGTTTTATACAACTATTAAAAAAAATAAATTTAGACATTGAATACACTGTTAACTCTTTAGGTAAGAGTTATCCTTATGATATATGTTTAAATGCCGTTAGCTTAAAGGACTATTTTATTCACAACTTGAATTTTACTGATAAAACTCTTTTAGCTAATTTTTCCTCAAAAAAACTTATAACTGTAAAACAAGGCTATACCAAATGCTCTACTGCAATAATAAATGATAATGCTATTATAACTTCTGACTTATCCATAGCTAAAGCCCTTGAAAAAGAACCTATTGACGTTCTTTTATTGCCCCCTGGTGATATACTTCTTCCAGGCCTTAATTATGGTTTCATAGGCGGAACCTGTGGAAAGTTAAAGGATACTATAGTTTTTTACGGAACCTTGGAGAAATATAAATACGGAAGTTTAGTATTAGATTTTTTGCATAAGCATAAAGTGAAGCCTTTTTATCTAAGTGATAGCCCCTTAGTAGATAGAGGTAGTATATTTTTCCTATAAAAAACCTTGCCAAAAGATGATCAGTCTCTTTTAGCAAGGTTTTCTTTATAATATAGAATTTAGTGCTACTTATTATAATTTTTTAACAACTTATCATGTGAGAATCACTGTATTAAAAACTACAAAAAACAAAAAAAACATTGCTAATGCAATGCTTTTTTGGAGGCGCCACCCAGATTTGAACTGGGGATAAAGGCTTTGCAGGCCTCTGCCTTACCACTTGGCTATGGCGCCACATGGAGCGGAAGACGAGATTCGAACTCGCGACGTTCACCTTGGCAAGGTGACGCTCTACCACTGAGCCACTCCCGCACATGTTGGTGGCTCGAGCAGGAATCGAACCAGCGACACGAGGATTTTCAGTCCTCTGCTCTACCGACTGAGCTATCGAGCCTTGTTTTATTAAATTAATGGCGACCCAGAAGGGACTCGAACCCTCGACCTCCGGCGTGACAGGCCGGCACTCTAACCAACTGAGCCACTGGGCCATATATGGTGGTCGCAACAGGGATCGAACCTGTGACCCTCTGCTTGTAAGGCAGATGCTCTCCCAGCTGAGCTATGCGACCAATTCTTCCAACATGTATTATTATAATACTTAATTAATATTGTGTCAACAGTTTTTTTATTACCTTAAACTGTTCCGTGGCACATATATAATATACAAAACTTACACTCCTCTGTCAACAATTATTTCAACTATTTTCCTAAAATATCATGCAATCTCTTTTATTTTCTACTAAATACTCAAATTTACTCAATAGCATCTTTTTTTGCACCTCTAGTGAACTACCACCCCTCATTTTCACCAACTTATATATAAAAATAAGCCCTATTGATAACACCACAGCTACCAATAGAACTTATTAAGCTAAAATTATTTAAAGTAAATAATAGTTAACTATTTTAAAGGTTTCTTAATTTAATTCCTTTAATAAGTTACCTATATTTTCATTAGTGAACAAATATGCTTTATTGCAAAAATGGCACAACAACTCTTCACTCTTGCCTTCTTCATGTAACTCCTGAAGATCTTTTTTCCCTATGCTTATCAGTGCTCTTTCTACTCTTTCTCTTGAACAATCACATTTATACTCCGGTGTTAATTCCTCATGTATTTTTAAATCCATATCTTCAAAAATATATTTCAATATATCTTCCATAGACATACCTTCAGAAATCATAGAAGTTATAGATGGCACCTCTTGAAGTCTGTAGGATAATATATCTGCCACAAATTCTGATGCTCCCGGCATCATTTGAATTATAAACCCACCAGCTGCCTTTATAGTTAAATCCGTATCCACTAGCACTCCTAAGGCTACCGCAGATGGAGTTTGCTCTGAAGCCGTAAAGTAGTAAGCTAAATCATCCCCAATTTCACCTGTTTGAATAGGCACTTGACCTATATAGGGTTCTTTAAGTCCCATATCTCTTATAACTTTCAAATATCCATTGGTACCAATAGCTCCACCCACATCTAACTTACCAATAGAATTTAAAGGTAAGTCAACCTCTGGATTACCTATATATCCCTTTACATTAGCATCTGCATGTGCTGTAACAATAACTCCTTTAGCTTCACCACCTCCAGAAATTTGAATTGTTAAGCTGTCCTTTTCATTTTTTAAAAGTGCTCCCATTAAACTTCCCGCAGTTAACATTCTTCCCAATGCTGCTGCAGCTGTTGGCGTACATTTATGAATTTCCATAGCTTCTTGAACTAAACTTGTAGTAGTTGCACCTATAATTCTTATGTCTCCATTTTGAGCAGTAGCTCTAACTAACTTATCCATATGCTATTCCCTTCTTCCTAGAACATATACTATTCTTTCTGTATTTTTCTTTATATTATTGCTTTTATAATCATCTAATTTTTGTATGATTCGAAAACCTATATTTTGCAAAACTTCCTCTAAGTACTCTTCACTATAGATTTTCTCCCTATGATGCTCATCAAACCTTCTATAAACTTGTCCTTCTTTTATAAAGAAAGTGAGATACATATTTATAGTTTCATTTTCAATTTCATTTTCCCAAATATAAACTACTTTATCATTATCATAATTGAAAGTATTCTCCCCTAAAACTTCTAACAACTTATACTGAGAGTTTATATCAAAGATAAAAAGTCCTTCATCTTTTAAATGCTGATAAACTGAAGTAAAGTAATTAATTAAATCCTGTTTCTCCAAAATATAATTAGTGGAATCTAATGCACAAGTTATTAAATCAAATTTCTTTCTTAAGTTTAGTTCACAAATATTTTGACATATCACCTTAGCTCTTACATGGTTATTTCTAAGTTTATCTTCAGCTATTGATAGCATTTCCTCTGATAAGTCTACAGCAGTGGTAGTTTTAAAAAACTTGCCTACCTCTACAGTTAAATTTCCAGTTCCACAAGCTAAATCTAAATAGTCTCTTTTTGTTAATCCAGCTTTATCACAAAGACCTGTTATAACCTCAGCCCAAGATTTATAATCTACATCTCCATGTATAAGTTCATCATAAACATCTGCAAACTCATTGTAACATTCCATAAAATCACCTAACTTATCCTTCTACAAATCTATAAATCATCTTTAATAGAGCTCTCATAAAAAGTATTGAAGTAAATATGTATAATACCTAAATATTTTATCAATGTTAATTAAAAGGCCCAGTTATTTTAATCTCTTACATGAATTATATTACTAACATATTTTACATTAAAATAATAGTTTTGTCTAAATCTTTTATAACATATCTTTATTTTTAGGCATATTCAACATCTTTTTCTTTTTAGTCATTAATCCACCAATTCTTCCTGTTTCTTCTGCTGTAAGTCCACTCCATCCTAACTCTCTAACTTTATCTATAAGTCCCAATTCCTCTGCAATTTCATATTTAATTTCTTCTCTCATTTTTTCTTGGGGAGTTAATTCTCTATTGCTTTTTAACTTTGATTTAATCACCTTTTTTAGTGGTGTTTTTCCCATAGTACCCCTCCTTATTTATATTACTATTTTCTACAAGGAGAAGTTTTTTATTCATTAATAAAATAATTAAAGACTTAAGTTTCAGAAAGCATAATATGCAACGCCTCTATACAAAAATAAAAGCAGTATAACTTGAGTTATACTGCTCTTAATTAAATTATTCTCTTCCTTCAGTGTAAGTGTATTTTAAATCAAGTGCTCCAAAAGTTGGTGACATGTAATTTTTAATATATTTTCTTACGAAAGTATTTTTAAATCTCCAAACTCCTGGACTGATTACGCCATCTTCAAATACTAATAATTTTTCTGCTTCTTTGAACTTCTCTAATCTCTTAGCTGGGTCTATAGAGTTACCTGCTTCTTTGATTAGATTGTCATACTTCTCACTCTTCCAACCTGTATTGCAGATTCCTGCCTCTGACATGAACATATCAAAGAAGGTGTTAGGGTCATTATAGTCAGCACCCCAAGCTTGACCAGCAATTTGGTAATCTCCCTCATCTGTTCTCTTTTGGAAAACTGCCCACTCAGCATAGTCACACTCTATATTAACTCCAAGTGCTTTACTATAGTTTTGTTGATCAAACTCAGCAAACTCTTTAGCTCTAGCATCAGTTCCTGATTGTAGAACCTTAAATGTATGTTTAGCTGGATCTGGGTCTAGCCCTAATTCTTTTAATCCTTCAATTAATAAAGCTTTAGGATCTGAATTAGCTTTCTTTAATTCCTCAACTGGTAGATATGTTGCTGTTTCTCTATAGTCTTTTCCATCAATTTGAATTGCTGGAGGACACCATGCATTAGCTGGCTCTGCAAGTCCTCTGAATAAAGTTGATGCTGTACCTGCTCTATCATTAGCAATTATAAATGCTTTTCTTATTTTCGCATTAGCCAAATACTTATCTTTTTGGTTAAAGAAAGTATAGGTAGCTGATCCATCATATCCTTTTTTAACCTCGAACTTACCAGTTTGGTTAAACTTATCAACCCATTCTTGTTTAGTTACTGCAGCAGCATCTAATGAACCATTGTATAACTCATTCATTCTTGCTGTTTCTTCTTTTATGATTTTCATAGTAGCTTTTTCAAGCTTTACATTTTCTGCATCCCAATATTCTTTATTCTTAACTAATTCTACTTTATTGTTGTGTACCCACTCAGAAATGATGAAAGGACCTGTAAATACCATAGTATCTGTTTCACTACCATATTTATCACCATGTTTTTCTATTATATCTTTTCTTTGTGGTTCCATTACTTTGAAATATGTTAAATCTAAGAAATATGCACAAGGTGAAGCCAAAGTAAACTCTATAGTTTTTTCATCTATAGCTTTAACTCCTAAATCTTCTGCTTTTGCTTTTCCTGTATTGAATTCATTAGCATTCTTTATTGGGAATAATAAGAACGCATACTGAGAACCAGTTTTTTGATCAAGAGTTCTTGTGATACCGTATACAAATTGCTCTGCAGTTACAGCTTGACCATCGCTCCACTTCATATCTCTTAATGTGAAAGTCCATTTTAATCCATCTTCAGATTTTTTCCACTCTTTAGCAGCACCTGGCTTTATAACATCCTTGCCATCTTTCCCAACTTCAAGTCTTGTTAACGCCTCCATAGTGTTTGCAAGAACTTGAGAAGAATATAAATCTGTTGCTTTAGATGGGTCTAAAGTTTTTGGTTCTGCACCTAAAACTACATTTAAATATTGCTCCTTGTCCATTTTTACAGCTTGAGCGTTTTCTCCTGACTTCTCTCCTTCTGCCTTTTTGTCATCTTTTCCACCACAACCAGTTAAGGCTACTGATGCAATCATAGATGACGCTAGTAATACAGATAAAAGTTTTCTGCTTTTCATTAAAAAATCCCCCTTCTTATTGTTTCTTTCTAATAAAAACTCTTTTGTAAAATTGAGTTTTTCTTACACATTGAAACTAAATATTAGAAATTATAAAATCTTTAAGCAGTCCCCTTGTTGCTTTTATAAATGAAAATTCAAGATTTTTATAATTTTCTGTTATTTATATCATATACTTCATTTTTTTAAAAATCAATAAGGTTTAAATGAAAACTTAGTGTATCCAGTTCACATTTTATTTTTATTTTTAAATATTTATTAATATATGATTTTTTTGAAAAATTACTGCATTTTTTACCTCTTATCACCTGAATAATCAAGAAAAACAGCGAAAAAAAGTAGTACAATTTTCATTGTACTACTTTTAAATATTTCCTATTAATTTACATCTAAATTGCTAAAGATTACTCTCTGCCTTCAGTATAAGTGTATTTTAAATCAAGGTTTCCAAAGGTAGGAGACATGTAGTTTTTAACATACTTTCTAACATAAGTGTTCTTAAATCTCCATACACCTGGGCTTATTACTGCATCATCATAAACAAGAATTTTTTCTGCTTGTTTAAATATATCTGTTCTCTTAGCAGGATCTATAGTATTAGCTGCTTCTTTGATTAAATTGTCATACTTATCGCTCTTCCAGTTAGTAGGAGCTATACCAGCATTAGACATGAACATATCAAAGAATGTATTTGGATCATTGTAGTCAGCACTCCAACCTTGAGAAGCAATTTGATATTCAAATTCATCAGTTCTCTTTTGGAATATAGCCCATTCAACATACTCACACTCAATATTTACTCCTAGAGCTGTTTTATAGTTTTGTTGAGCAAACTCAGCAAATTCTTTAGATCTTGCATCTGTTCCTGATTGTAAATATTTGAAGGTATGCTTAGCTGGATCTGGATCTAAGCCTAATTCTTTTAATCCTTCAACAAGTAATGCTTTTGCATCTGGATTTTCTTTCTTTAAATCTTCAATTGGCTTATATGCCACTTTTTCTCTATAATCTTTTCCATCAATTTGGATAGCTGGTGGACACCAAGCTGTTGCTGGCTCAGCTAACTTCTTAAATAAAGTATTAGCTCTTCCTTCTCTATCCTCAGCTACTGAAAAGGCTTTTCTAATTTTTGCATTTGCAAAGTACTTATCCTTTTGGTTGAAGAATGTATAAGTTGATGATGAGTCATAACCCTTTTTAACATCAAACTTTTTAGTATCATCAAACTTTTGAATCCACTCAGGTTTAGTAACTGCTGCAGTATCTAAAGAACCATTAAGCAATTCATTCATTCTTGAAGTTTCTTCTTTTATTATTTTCATTGTAGCTTTTTCAAGCTTAACATTTGAATTATCCCAGTACTCTTTATTTTTAACTAATTCAACTTTGTTATTATGAACCCATTCAGTAATTGTATATGGACCACTAAACACCATTGTATTTGGTTCTGTACCATACTTATCACCGTGTTGCTCTATTATATCTTTTCTTTGTGGCTCCATAACTTTGAAATATGTTAAATCAAGGAAGTAAGCGCATGGAGAAGAAAGTGTAAACTCTAATGTCTTCTCATCTACTGCTTTAACTCCAACATCTTCAACTTTAGCCTTTCCAGTGTTAAATTCTTGAGCATTTTTTATTGGGTATAATAGGAATGCATATTGAGAACCTGTTTCTTTAGCTAAAGTTCTTTGTATACCATAAACGAATTGTTCTGCTGTTATTGGTTTACCATCACTCCATTTTGCATCTCTTAAAGTAAATGTCCATTTTAATCCATCATCAGACTTTTTCCATTCTTTAGCTGCACCTGGTTTTATAACGTCTTTTCCATCCTTGTCAACTTCAAGTCTTGTTAACGCTTCCATAACATTTACTAGAACTTGTGAAGAATATAAATCTGTTGCTTTAGATGGGTCCAAAGTTTTTGGTTCTTGTCCTAGCACAACATTTAAATATTGCTCTTTGTCCATTTTTGATGCTTCTGCTGGTTTGTCACCATCAGCTGGTTTTTTGTCGTCTCCTTTTGATCCACATCCAACTAATGCAATTGACGCCACCATTGATGAAGCCAATAATGCAGCTAATAATTTTTTACTTTTCACAGATAATCCCCCTTTTTGTTTAGCTCGGTCATTTAACCTATGCTCCATTTATTAATCTTCCTAATACATAATTTCATAAATTTAGGATTTAATATCTTAAAGTTAAGTGATGTTATATACTAGTGTGTCTCCCCCGTCTAACTTATTTATATAATATAATAAAACAATAAATAAATCAACACATTTTTCTGAAAAATGATTTTTATTTTTTCGACATTAACATTTATCAAAACAATTTAGTTGTATTTAAACAGCGACTTTTGTTTAAATTTAGTTAATAATTAAACATTGTATGAACTTAATGTTATTAGTCTAGCTCATATATATAACTACATTTAATGTATCTAGTATATTACAACTTTAGTTGTATTTACTTTATTAATATATTGTACATTTATAAAAGTTAATATTTTTTAAATTTATTTTTTGTAAATATATGTTATATTTCACAATTATGCATGAATATAATAAATTTCATTCATTTTATTGCATTCTAACCTTGGTACCCACTATAAAAATTCATCTAAATGCACATATCTACACTGCTTCTATGCATAATGTGAGAAGTTTTCCCCCAAGTATCTATTAAACCCATTCCTTATAGATGATTTTCTAAGGTTTAAAAGGTTTATATAAGTATATCTATATATTTTATTGTTCTATATTGAACTTTATCACTTATACCTATAAGATATTCTCCCAACCTTTCACATATCCCCCCCCTAACATCTTTGTCCAAACATATAAGTTGCAACAGTATTTCTGCATTACTCAATAAATTAAAAGCAACTTGCATGGAAAGAATGAAAAGTTGGTTTATTGTTAATGTAGTCTCTTTATTTCACCCTATATATTTCATAGGGTAACTTGGTAATTTAAAACAAAAAACAAAAAGAGACAGGATAAATCCTATCTCTTAACTTATTATAATAAATGGCATGCAACAAAGTGATTTGGTTCAATTTCCTTAAGCTCAGGTGTTTTCTCGCTGCATACAGGTTTTGCATATCTGCATCTTGGAGCAAATCTACAACCTGGTTTAGGGTTAATTGGACTTGGAACTTCTCCCTCAAGAGGAATTCTCTTTTTATTTCTTTCAACTTCTGGATCTGGTACAGGAATAGCTGAAAGTAAGGCTTGAGTATATGGGTGTAATGGCTTGTCATATAAGTCAGCACTTGAAGCCAGTTCAACCATTGTACCAAGGTACATAACTCCAACTCTATCTGAAATATGCTTAACCATTGAAAGGTCGTGAGCAATAAACAGATAAGTTAATCCTAATTCATTTTGTAACTTTATAAGTAAGTTAACTACTTGAGCTTGGATAGAAACGTCTAGAGCTGATATTGGCTCGTCACACACTATAAAGTCTGGCTCTATAGCAAGTGCTCTAGCTATACCTATTCTCTGTCTTTGTCCACCTGAAAACTCATGTGGAAATCTAGATGCGTGCTCTTTGTTTAATCCAACTAATTGTAGTAACTCATATATTCTGTTAGTTCTTTCTTGACCAGTATGAAGATTATGAACGTCAATTCCTTCTCCTATGATATCTCCAACTGTCATTCTTGGGTTAAGTGACGCATATGGGTCCTGGAATATTATTTGAGCTCTTCTTGTGAACTCTTTCTTTTCCTTTTTATTTAATTTGCTAACATCATGACCATCATATAGGATTTGTCCGCCGGAAGCTTCATAAAGACCCATAACAGTTCTACCACAAGTAGTCTTACCACAACCAGATTCTCCAACTAATCCTAATGTTTCACCCTTATATATATTGAAACTTACATCATCAACTGCTTTTAATGTAGCATCTTTTCCAACTTGGAAATATTTTTTAAGATTTTTAACTTCAATTAAAACGCCATTTTTCTCTTTCACATTTTGATTAGCCATATTATACACCTCTCTTCAATGCTTCAGGAACTTCTACTTTTGGAGCCATTGGGTGTTTCAACCAACAAAGAACTTCATGAGTATCTGAAATAGTAGTAGCTTCTGGCATCTCTTCTAAACATACTTGCATACAATATTCACATCTTGCTGCAAAAGGACATCCCACTGGTGGTTTAATTAGATCTGGAGGTGTTCCTTGTAAAGAATATAATACATCTTTATTTTTAGTATCTAATCTTGGTACAGATTGTAACAGAGCCCAAGTATATGGGTGTTGAGGATTTGCGAAAATCTCATCAACAGTTCCTCTTTCTATGATTTGTCCCGCATACATTACTTGAATTCTATCAGCAACGTCTGCAACAACTCCCAAATCATGAGTAACTAATATAACTGCTGTACCTAATTTTTCTTGAAGATCTGCTATAAGATCCATAATTTGTGCTTGAATAGTAACGTCTAGAGCTGTTGTTGGCTCGTCCGCTATTAATATTTTTGGGTTACATGCTAAAGCTATAGCAATCATAGCTCTTTGTCTCATACCACCTGAAAATTCGTGTGGATATTGATGAACCCTTTTATCTGCGTTTGGAATATTAACAAGGTTTAGCATTTTTGTAGCTTCTTTTATAGCTTCATCTTTGCTCATTCCTCTGTGTATAATTAAACTCTCGGCAATTTGCTTTCCTATAGTCATGGTTGGATTTAAAGAAGTCATAGGATCTTGGAATATCATAGATATATCCGATCCCCTTAACTCTCTTAAAGCCTTATCATCCATTCCTAATATATCTTTACCTTCGAAAACTATTTTTGAACCCTTTTTAATTTCTGCTGGCATTGGTTCAGGAAGCAATCTCATAATGGCTTTTGATGTAACTGTTTTGCCACATCCTGATTCTCCAACTACCGCTAGGGTTTCACCTTTATTTAAATGGAAGCTTATGCCTCTTACAGATTTTACTTCTCCTGCATAAGTATGAAATGATACTCTTAAGTCTTGTACATCTAATATTTTTTCCATTGCTAACCCTCCCCTATTGACGCATTTTTGGATCTAGGGCGTCTCTTAAGCCATCACCAAGTAATTGGAATGATAACATTGTTAAAGAAATAAATAACGCTGGCCAGAATAACTGGTATGGATAGAACATTAAGTTAGGTTGTGCAATAGCTGCTAATGCTCCCCAGCTTGTGTTTGGTGATTGAACTCCAAGTCCTAAGAAACTTAAGAACGCTTCAGCGAATATATATCCTGGTATATCAAAGGTAATAGCTACTATCATAATACCTAAAGTGTTTGGTATTAAGTGTCTTGCTATTATTCTTGATGGGTTAGCTCCTAGAGCTTTTGCTGCTAAAATATATTCCTGTTCTTTTATTTGTAATAATTGTCCTCTTACAAGCCTCGCCATATAAACCCATCCACCGATTGTCATAGCAATTATAAGAGATTGTATTCCAGGTCCAACAATTAATCTAACAAGGATTACTGTTACAAGGTATGGAATACTCGCTATTATTTCAATTATTCTCATCATGATGTCATCTACTATTCCTCCAAAGAAACCAGCAACACCACCGTAGATAGAACCTACAACTGTGTCAATAAGTGCACCGACTAGACCAATAACGATAGAAATTCTTCCACCCTTCCAAACTCTAGCAAATAAATCTCTACCTAGGTTGTCAGTTCCAAACCAATGGTCTCCATTTGGTTTTAAGTTAAGTAAGTTATTATCTGTTACTTCATATGAATATTTAGCAATCATAGGTCCTATGATTGTCATTAGCGAAATTAAAATTAGCAGTATTAGAGAGAATGTAGCTACTTTATTTTGCTTTAATCTTCTCCAAGCATCTTGCCAATAAGTCATACTAGGTCTTAGTATTCCTTCTGAGTCTAAGTTTTCACAGCCTATAATCTGAAATTTTTCTCTTGATAGTTCTGCCATAGTTGCTCCTCCTATCTCTTCTTACCAGTTACTCTGATTCTTGGGTCGATTAATCCATACACTATATCAACAATGAACAATGCAACAATATATAATACCGCTACAAATATAGTTTGTCCCATAATCATTGGGTAGTCTCTATCATTAACTGAAGATACGAAATACTGACCAAGACCTGGTATAGCAAATATACTTTCTATAACGAATGATCCTATAAATATACCTGCAATCTGTGGTCCTAACAGTGTAATAGCTGGAAGTATCGCATTTCTTATAACATGCTTAAATACTAAGCTAAGCTTTGATACCCCTTTTGCTTTTGCTGTTAAAATATAGTCTTGTCCAATAACATCTAGACAGTTAGCTCTCATATATCTAGCATAAGTTGCTATAGAACTAAAGCTTAATGCTATAGATGGTAGTATTGTATGCTTAAATTGCCCCCATCCAGTTGATGGTAAAATCATCCATTGAACTGTAAATGTATATTGTAATAATGCCGCAACAACGAAACCTGGTACAGAAATACCTAATATAGCTATAAACATAACTACGTAATCTGGCCATTTTCCCCTATTAAGAGCTGCTATAATTCCGAGAGTAATACCAATTGTGAATCCCATTAAAATTGCTTGTGAACCAACTCTAGCTGAAATTGGTGCATACTTTAAAATTGTTTTTGTAACTTCTCTGCCTGGATAAAGTAGAGATTGTCCTAAATCTCCATGTAAAACTGCGTTTTTAACAAATAATCCATATTGTTGAATAACCGGCTTGTTCAAACCATACTTTTCATAGTAGTTTGCTTTAATTTGTGGTGGTAAGTTTCTAGCCAAACTAGCTAATGGGTCTCCAGGTATAGCATGAATAAGCATAAATGTGATAGATGCCGCTATAAATAACGTAACTAGCATATACCCAAACCTCTTAAGAGTAAATTTTAACATCATCATCCCTCCATTTAGCGTAAAGTTGTTGCAACAGACTCTCCATCTGTTGCAACAATAAAATTAAATCTTATTTTCTTCCACTTGTATAAGCATATTTGTATTCAGTTACTCCGAATAATGGAGTCATTACGTTATTTGTATATTTAGCAACAAAAGTATTTTTCTTTCTAAATACAGTTGGAGATACTATACCTTCTTTGTATATTAGGATATCTTCTGCTTTTTTGAAAGCTTCAAGTCTTGCCTTATTATCAGTTGAAGTTTGAGCTTCTTTTATTAATGCATCATACTCAGCATTTGACCATCCTGTTGGAACAACACCTGCTCCTGTCATAAACATATCAAAGAATGTCATTGGGTCATTGTAGTCTCCTGTCCAAGCCATTGAAGCTATTTGGAATTCTAACTCATCTGTTCTCTTTTGGAATACTGGCCACTCAACATACTCTGTTTCAACATTTACTCCTAATGTTGATTTGAAGTTTTGTTGATAGAACTCAGCAAACTCTCTGTTTCTTGCTGCTGTTCCTGACTCTAAGTATTTGAAGGTATGCTTAGCTGGATCTGGATCTAATCCTAATTCTTTTAATCCTTCAGATAAAAGAGCTTTTGGATCTTTAAATTCATCAACTAATTTTTTAACTGGTTGCTCAGTATTTAACTTTCTGTATTCTTCTCCACCAATTTGAACTTCTGGTGGGCACCATGCTAGTGCTGGATCTGCTAAATCTCTAAATAAAGTTTTAGCTGCTCCTGCTCTATCTTGAGCAACAATAAATGCTTTTCTTACCTTTGCATTACTGAAATACTTATCTTTAGCATTAAAGAATGTATATGCAGTAGATGCGTCATAGCTTGATAAAACATTAAACTTATTTGTTTCATTGAATTTTTGAATCCATTCTTGCTTAGTAACTGCTGCTATATCTAATGATCCATTATATAGCTCATTCATTCTAGAAGTTTCTTCTTTAATGATTTTCATAGTTACTTTGTTAAGCTTTACAGAATCTTTATCCCAATAGTTTTCATTTTTTTCTAATACTACTTGGTTATTATGTACCCACTCTGTAATTTTGAATGGTCCACTGAACACCATAGTATCAGCTTCAGAACCATATCTTTCCCCTGCTGCTTCAACAATATCTTTTCTTTGTGGGTGCATAACTTTGAAGTAAGTTAAGTCTAAGAAGTATGCAGTTGGTGACTCTAATGTAAATTGTACAGTTTTATCATCAATTGCTTTTACTCCTAACTCTTCTACAGAAGCTTTTCCACCATTAACTTTTTGAGCATTTTTTATTGGGAATAGTAGGAATGCGTAAGGAGAACCTGTCTTAGCATCAAGAGTTCTTTGAATTCCATACACATAATCTGCAGCAGTTACTGGCTTTCCATCACTCCACTTATAATCTCTTAATTTAAAAGTCCAAGTAAGTTTATCTTCTGATGAAGTCCATTCAGTTGCTCCTGCAGCCTTTATTACATCTTTACCATTTTCTTGCTCAATTCTTGTTAAGCCTTCTTGTACCTCAACTAATACTTGTGAAGAGTAAAGGTCTGAAGATTTTGATGCATCAAGTGATTTAGGCTCTGAACCTAATGTAACATTAAGATATTGTTCTTTGTCCATATTAGCTGTAGCAGCGCCCCCATCAGTAGCAGGCTTTTCTCCACAACCAACTAATAGTCCAGCTGATAAAGATAAAGTTAGTAATGTTGCTAAAATTCTTTTGCTTTTCATTAAAATTCCCCCTTAGTTTGTTGTTTTCTTAAGTATGTAAGATAAATTCAAATACTTATTAACTTTGAAATATTTTGACAATTTTAAATAAGTTACATAATTTTCTTGAAATTTTGAATCTTATTAAAATCGTTCAAAAAAAATAGTTGAATTTCCAAATCACACCTTAATAAATTTCCTTAGTAATTTTCCTGTTATCTCTTTAGTAAGTTATAGAACAATATGAATTTTGAAGTAATGCAATATCTAAAATTCATTTTTTATAATATTATCATAGACACTTGTAAGTTGTCAAACTATTTTGTCGTATAATAAGTGCGTAATGTATACCATTTCATGAACTTTTTTTGAACAATTTATAATTTAATTATATTTACTTATAGGGTTAGATTTTATAACAATATTTATACATATATTTATTGCTTGTATAAATATTATTATTCCATATATTGTTCTTTTATTAGGAATTTAAATATTGTTTACAAATACCCCTTAACACCAGAATAGTATCTAAACTTCCTTTAATTCCTATATTACTTTATGCACTCTTATTCTTATTACCTATATAATGTAGGTTTTAAGATATACCTCTATAAATATGAACAAAATAAGCACAGAAACCACAAATAAATCTAGATTATTTTCTTAAGAACTTTAAAAATTAACAAAATCAAGTTGAAAGCAAAAACTTATATCACACCAATAAACATAGACATACATTAATATTAAAGAAATTTTTATAATATATTATATAACTTTATTCCTCTAAGTTATATAATATATTATAGAACTTTTAAGGAGTGATAAAATTGAAATATAATGTTGCTGTAATTGGAGCTACTGGAATGGTTGGAAGACAATTTGTATCTATATTAGAAGAAAGAAACTTTCCAATAGATAATATATACTTTTTCTCTTCTAGCCGATCTGCGGGTACTAAGCTTACTTTTAAAGGAGAAGAAGTACTAGTAGAAGAATTGAAAGAGGATAATATAGTAAATAAAAAGCTAGATTTTGCACTATTTTCTGCTGGCGGCGATACTAGTCTTAAATTTGCTCCCATTTTTGCTCAGCATGGTGCTATTGTAATTGATAATAGTAGTGCTTGGAGAATGGATCCTCAAGTACCTTTAGTTGTCCCTGAAGTAAACTTTGAGGATTTAAAATGGCACAAAGGTATTGTTGCAAACCCAAATTGTTCTACTATTCAAGCTGTGGTTGCTCTTAAGCCACTCCTTGATAAATATGGTATTAAAAGAATTATTTACTCAACCTATCAAGCTGTATCAGGTGCAGGACTTGGTGGCTTTAATGATTTAAAAAATGGGATTTCTGGGGAAGCTCCTAAGAAGTTTCAGCATCCTATCGCTTATAATGTGATTCCTCAAATTGATGTATTTCTAGATAATGGATACACTAAAGAGGAAATGAAGATGATTGAGGAAACTAGAAAAATTTTACACGATGACAAGTTGAAAGTTACTGCAACCACTGTGAGAGTTCCTGTTGTTCATGGTCATAGTGAAAGTATTAATGTAGAGTTAGAAAAGGAATTCAACTTAGAGGATGTTTTGAACCTGTATAATAATTCGCAGGGAATAGTATTAATGGATGACACTAAGAACAATGTCTATCCTATGCCACTTCATATAGAAGGGAAAGATGAGGTTTATATTGGTAGAATAAGAAGAGATTTCAGTTTGGATAACGGTATTAACCTTTGGGTAGTAGCTGATAATATAAGAAAAGGTGCTGCTCTAAATGCTGTTCAAATTGCAGAAACCTTTATCAAAACTGGCCTAATATAAATACTGTAGGCTTATTAATTCGTAAAAATAATTGGGGTATAATTACACATTATTCCCCTCTGATTATATTGAATAAAAAAGTTGAATAACCACATTTTATACTGAAAATCTAAAGGACTAAAAGTCAGATATTACAAATATTGAAAGGAAGGTTATATATGAGTATTTTTAAAGGCTCTGGAGTTGCTATTGTTACTCCATTTAAGGAAAATGGTGTTGATTTTGATAAATTAAGAGAATTAGTAGAATGGCATATAGAAAATAAAACTGATGCTATCATAGTGTGTGGTACCACCGGCGAAGCTTCCACTATGAGTGAGTCTGAAAGAAGAGAAACTATTAAATTTGTTATTGATACAGTTAATAAACGTATTCCTGTTATTGCTGGTACAGGTTCTAATAACACTGCTGCTTCTATAGAAATGAGTAAATATGCAGAAAGTGTTGGTGCTGACGGTTTATTAGTTATCAATCCTTACTATAATAAAACTTCTGCAAAAGGATTAATCGAGCATTTTAAAGCAATTGCTGGTAGTGTTAACACTCCAATAGTAGTTTATAACGTGCCATCTAGAACTGGTATGAACATCACACCTAAAGCCCTTTATGAATTATGTAAAATTCCAAATATTACTGCTGTAAAAGAAGCCAGTGGAAACATCAGTCAAGTTGCTGAAATTAAAGCTTTATGTGGTGATAAGTTGGATATTTATTCAGGCAATGATAATGAAATTTTACCAACTTTATCTATCGGTGGAATTGGTATAATCTCAGTGCTTGCTAATATAATTCCTAAGGATGTCCACGATATTTGTGAACTTTTCATGAATGGAGAAGTAAAAAAATCTCAAGAATTATTTTTAAAAACTATCCCTCTAACTAATGCTTTATTTATAGAAACAAATCCTATCCCTGTAAAAACTGCATTAAATCTAATGGGGAAAAATCCAGGTAAATTAAGGCTACCTCTTGTAGATATGGCTGAGGATACATTAAAAGTATTAAAAGCTGAACTTAAAAATTATAATATCCACATAAAGGAGGATTAACATGATAAAAGTCCTTTTAGTAGGCTGTAACGGTAAAATGGGTGCTATGATATCTTCAACAATAAAAAAATTTGAAAATATTATTATTGCTGCTGGAGTAGATAAAAACACAGATTCCCCTTTTGGATATCCAGTTTTCACCTCTATTTCAGAATGTACTAAAGATATAGATGTAATCTTAGACTTTTCCCGTCCAGATGCCTTCGAAGAAATTTCTAGTTATGCAATAAAAAATAATAAGGCTGTTATCTTTTGTACAACTGGTTACTCAATAGAACAAGTTGCTATGATTAAAGCTTTAAAAGAATATATTCCTGTGTTCTATTCTGCTAACATGTCAATTGGAGTTAATATAATTAACAATTTGTTAAAAAATTTAAGTAATTTACTTTATAAGGATTTCGATATTGAGATAATTGAAAAACATCATAACCAAAAGGTAGATTCCCCAAGTGGAACTGCTCTACTTCTTGCTAATACAATTAGAAATGCCATTGAAGAAGAAACTCTTTTAGTTCATGGAAGAGAAGGGATTTCTAAAAGACATCATAAGGAAATTGGCGTTCATGCTATCCGTGGTGGAAACATCATTGGAGACCACGAAGTGATTTTCGCTGGTCAAGGTGAGGTAATAGAGATTAAACACTCTGCAATTTCTAGAGAAGTCTTTGCTGTAGGTGCTATAAGAGCTTGCCTATTCATATATGGTAAAGAAAAAGGTCTCTACTCTATGGAGGATGTAGTAAAAATCTAGTTAAAGTCGCAGCAAGCTGCTTAGGTCTAAAAACTTTGGAAGCAAATTTATTCCCAACAAGTGGAATTCATTACACCAAAGTAATTTGCTTAGGCTGAGCATCTACAAGGCTGCTTTACAACCCTTTATAGATGATGGTGGACTTGAAACTTCCAAAATGTTGTTAAATAGTAAAAACCACTAAAGATTAACTTGGAGTTAATCTTTAGTGGTTTTTTTACTAATTTCTATTTCTTTGATAATTCCTTTATAAACTCTTCTAAACCATCTAGGGCTATTTTTAAACTTTCCATGCTATAACAGTAGGAAATCCTAATATATCCCTCTCCCCCTACTCCAAAAGCAGAGCCAGGTACAATAGCAACTTTTTTACTTTCTAACAACTTTTCACAAAACTCTTCACTACTCAGGTTAAACTTATTAATTGATGGAAATATATAAAATGCCCCTTTAGGGAGTTCTACTCTTAATCCCATGCTTTTTAATCGCTGATAAACGTATTCTTTTCTGCTTTCAAACTGTTCTTTTATAAGCTCACAATGATAAAGAGAATCTTTAAGTCCAGCTAAGGCTCCATATTGGCCTATAGATGGTGCACAAGATACATTATACTGATGCACTTTAATAATACTATTCATAATGTTCTCAGTAGCACAAATATATCCTACTCTAATGCCTGTCATGGAAAACATCTTAGAAAATCCACTTACTAATATTACTTTTTCCTTTATATCTTCACATTGACTAATAGAATAATATTCTTCAAAACATATGGCACTGTATATCTCATCGCTTATGATTAGAATATCTTCATCTTTAAGTAAAGCATGAAGTTCATCCCTATCTTTCTCTGTCATTATTGCCCCTGTAGGATTTGAAGGGAAAGAAACTATTAATACTTTAGGATGTTCCTGGTTTATTATTTCCCTTACACTGTCTATATCTAGAGAAAAATCTTCCTTCAGTTTATAGGTTAATACCTCTGCTCCTACTAGTTTGCCACAGCTTTCATAAGCTGGATACCCAATAGCTGGAACTAATACTTTATCTCCTTCATTTAAAAGTGCCTTATAGGCACATAAAAGAGCCTCGCTTCCTCCCACAGTAACACAAATTTCATTCTCATTATACCTTATAGAATTTTTCAAAAGGTAATCTGAAATACCTTGTCTTAACTGTAAAATTCCTGCGTTAGGAGTATAGGTAGTCTTATCTTCATCTATTGCTTTTTTCATTGCCTCTTTAATTTCCTTAGGAATCTTAAAATCTGGCTCACCTAAGGTTAGAGAAATGGCACCTGGATGATTAGCTACTTTATTAAAAAACTTCCTTATACCTGAAATCTCAATACTTTCTACATTCTTTGAGAACATATTCTCCATATTATTTTACCTCTTAAAATTCAATTCCTTTTCTAGCAGGAACACCTTCATTAAAATAATGCTTTATGTCCTTCATTTCAGTAACAAGATTTGCTTTTTCTACAATTCTCTCTGGCACATTTCTTCCTGTCATAACAAGCTCTATATCTTCAGGCTTTTTATCCATAAGATGTAGTATTTGCTCTTCTGTTAGCAATTTATTAGATAATGCTCCCATAACCTCATCCATAATTAAAATATCACAACTCTTATCTTCTAATTGCTTTAAACAAAAATTATACGCTTCCTGGATTTCTTCCTTCAGCTCAGCCTTTTGTTCCTCATTAAGAGTCCAGAAAAATCCTCTTGGTTTCTCGAATCTATAAATGTTAAAGTAAGGGTCAAGCCTCTTAGCACTGTGAAGTTCTCCAGTAGCACCACCTTTAAGAAATTGTACCATTGTAACCATGTACTCATTTCCAGCTGCTCTTGTAGCAAGACCAACTGCTGCAGTAGTTTTTCCCTTACCATCTCCAGTGTATATTTGTATGTATCCTTTTGATAACTTTCCCATGTTTTTATACCTCCTAAAATAAATCAATAATTATATTAATTTACAGACTCCAAAGATAAATATTTATGTTATTTACCTAAAAAGTCTTATGGGAGCCACATTGATCTTACACATGAATAAAGTGCTGATTTCAGCTCCCTTTAAATAGATAAACTTAGTAAATTATTTCTTAAAAATAAGATTATCTATTGCATTATACAATTATAACATTTATAATAAATTATTCCAATTATACAGAAAAATATAATGGTTTTATCTAATATATATAGAATGCAATAAAGAAACTACACTAATAATAAACCTATTTTTGCATTCGCTTTCCTATAAGTTGCCTTTAATTTATTAAGCAATATAGGAATACTGTTGCAACTTATATACTACCATAGAAAATCCATTTTTAGATATCTATAGTAAAACTAACTTATCCGAGACTTTAAATTCTTTCTATTATATAGAGAGTAAATCACTGGATAATATGGTCAATTACCTATAAATATCATGTCTCAATCTGTATAAAACCTGAATTCTTTAAGAATACTTATAATGTGAAAGGAGAGAATTATATGGAATACAATTTAACTGACCCTTACCAATTAGCAAAATTTATTAAAGAATCTAAAAAGTCTACTCCGGTAAAGGTGTACATAAACGGGAACTTAAAAGATTGTGCTTTTGGAGATATTCAATACTTTGGTGAAGGAAGCTTTTACATATTATTTGGAGATAGCGAAGAGGTTAATTCCTTTTTAGAAAATAACAAGGATAAAATAAATCACTTTAAAGTGGAGCATGATAGAAGAAACTCTGCAATTCCTATGCTTGATCTACGTAATATAGAGGCAAGAATTGAACCAGGTGCTATAATTAGAGATAGAGTTTCCATCGGTAAAAATGCAGTTATCATGATGGGCGCAGTAATAAATATTGGTGCTGAAATCGGTGAAGAAACCATGGTTGATATGAATGCTGTTGTAGGTGCAAGAGGAAAACTTGGAAAAAGAGTTCATCTTGGTGCTGGAGCAGTAGTTGCTGGAGTTCTTGAACCACCAAGTAAAGAACCATGCATTATAGGCGACAACGTACTAATCGGTGCTAATGCTGTAATTTTAGAAGGTGTAAAAATTGGTGCTAATTCAGTTGTTGCAGCAGGTGCTATAGTTACCAGTGACGTTCCTGAAAATGTAGTAGTTGCTGGTTCTCCTGCAAAAATAATAAAACATGTAGATGACAAAACTAAAAGTAAAACCGAGCTTTTAGATGATTTAAGAAAATAAAAATTAAAGGATATTTAGAAAATCTAAATATCCTTTATTATTGAACCAAAATTAATACTTAACTTATACAGAGCCCACCTTGGTCCCCTTAAGGCTTTAAAGATGAATTTATTCATCTTGAACTTATTAATAATAATGAATTCATGATGAGTAAGATAAAACTTTATCCTAAAAGCTTATATTTTGCTTAAACTGCATCTTCCATATTAATATCTAAAGAATCAATTGTGCAATTTTCGCCTATTTGAATTTCTGTTATATTGTCCCTATTTTCATCAGTAACTCTTTCCATTTTAGAAATAGATACTTCATAGGCTATTTTCTTAACAACCTCTGTATCAGAAACCTTCTTTTGATACTCTCTACTTTGTAATCTTCCCCAAATTCTTATATTATCTCCAACTTCTAAGCTCTTACAGAATCTTGAGTTTCTACCCCATGCTATAGTTGGAATATAGTCTGACTTATTATATAATCTATTAACTGCTAAAAGCATATCTGCAATTTCACGTCCAAAAGGAGTTGTCCTATAAACTGGTGCTTTACATATAAATCCATCTAAGAATATTTGGTTTGGATTTTTGCTTCTTTCCTTTAATTCTCTTACATCTCTTGCAAACACCGTAAGAATTAGTCTGTTTGAACCATCTACAAACTTATTGTAAGATCTTAACTGTCCTTCTACTATAAGCTCACTACCAATGCTTACATCCATTCCTGTAATAAGTCTTTCTGAAACTGTAATGATTAAAACATCTGTAGCATCACTTAATCTTTGAACCTCAAAATTAAAGTTATAAAACCCCTCGCCATACATTTCATGGCTAAACTGTAATTCTGAAATCACTTTACCCTCTAAATAAATTTTGTTGTTTAACATAACATTGTCCATTGTAACCCCTCTTTCCCTTAGTTCTTTAATACATTTTCACTACATTTATATTTCCGAGTTAAGGTAAATATACCAAATTAGTGAAAATAATTGCATCTTTGTAAGTTCCCCAATTTCCTATATTTAAAATTATAAAATATTTATGAACAGATTACAAGATAAATTTTTTAAAAATTCATTCTATTCCTTCATTTGCCTGCCTTCATGATTTAAATAGCATTCTTCCTTCAGTAAAAGGTCCGATACCTTAACAAATTCATAGCCGTCCTTCTTCAAAGTTTCTAGCACTTGAGGTAAGGTTTCAAGTGTATATTTTCCATCAATATGAAATAGTACAATTGAACCTGGCTTCACATTTTTCACTACATTTTTATATTCCTTCTCAATGCCATAGCCCTTCCAATCCAAACTATCTACATCCCACTGAATAGTTTTCATTCCTGATTTTTCAACAGTTTCAACAGCTAAGTCATTATATGCTCCTTCTGGAAACCTAAACAATTTAGGCATATTACCTGTTAACTCTAATATTTTTGCATTAGTAACTTCTAATTCTTTTATTATTCTCTCCTTAGAGATTGAAGTAAAATTAGGATGTTTGTTAGAGTGGTTCCCTATTTCATGACCTCTTTTTGCAATTTCCTTAACCACTTCTGGGTACTCATCACACCATCCCCCTACTAGAAAAAAAGTTGCCTTTATATTGTACTTATCTAAGGTATTCAAAATACTCTCTGTTTTATCAGTCCCCCAGCTTGCATCAAAGGTTAAAGCTATCTTTTTTTCTTTCACATCCACTGAGTATATAGGAAGTGTTTTTGCCACTGGCTTAAATGCCCCTTCTGTAAAGTAATTCAAACCACTCATTATAACTACTGTTCCTAATAATAAAACTATTATTATCCACATTTTTCTTTTCAATTTTATAATCGTTTCCATACTCCCCCCAAATTATATATTTATCTCATTAAATCTATATTCACGCACATAAAATATATGCTATATTAAATTTAAAGATAATTACCTAGAATTTATTTTATGTTATAATAATTAATAAGTATTTATTATAAACTAGATATTAAACTATTATCTTATTTAAAGGAGGAAGGGTTAATTGTTTGATAATTCTATGGATTTAGCAGAAAATAAGCTTATACTATTGTATATATTGGAGAAAGTTAACCTACCTATTTCTAATATACTTTTGGCCCAAATTATTCTTGAAAATAACTTTATGAATTATTTTACCCTTCAACAATATATTGCTGAATTAGGGGAATCAAATCTTTTAGAAAGCGTTAATGATAAAGGAAAAGATAGGTTAACCATATCTGAAAATGGTAGGAATGTTCTACATTTATTTAAAAACAGAATATCTGAAGAAAAACTTTCACAAATAAATGTTTATATCGAAAATAAAATTCTATCTATTAAAAATGAGTTAACAGTTACTGCAGATTATACTATTGAAAATGGTAATAGTTATGTAGTGAATTTAGTGGCTTCTGAGGGCAATATTACTCTTATGGACTTAAAAATTAGTGTGGCATCAAATAAACAAGCCAGAGAACTTTGCCACAAATGGAAAAGCAATTCCTCTGACTTGTACAATAATATAATTAATTTGCTATTACAAGACTAAGCTAAAATCATTCCTGTGGGTTCTCCATTTATAGGAATGATTTTTTTATTCTCCGTATCCTTTTCTACCTTTACCAAAAGGTTATTATAGCTGTCACCAACAAAAATATGTTTACTGTTGCTTAAAATCCCTCTTGGCATTCCTCCAATTCTTATCCTTTTAATTTCCTCATGATTGTAAATATCTATTATGCTAATACTGCCTTCTCCATAATTAGAAACATAACAATACTTTTCATCACAGCACATATCAAAAGGACAACTTCCAACGGAAACTCTATGAATAACTTTATGAGTTTTAGTAGATATCATGCTAACTGAACCTTTTCCTCCATAACCCATGTTGCTTTCACAAACTAATATATAATTTCCATCTAATGTGATAAGAGCCTTTGTTGGATAAGCTCCCACATCAATATTATAAATATTTGAACCATATAAAGCATCAAATAAAGTAATACTATCATTATTTATATTTGCTACAACTATTTCATTGCTTTTACTACAACAATCGATACTATGAGGTGAGTTGCCACAAGGTATTAGTTCTACAACCTCCCTGTTAGTAATATCAAAGGACACTATGTTATTTGAATCACCGCAAATAATATATGCATGATTTCCTAGGACACAGATATCCCTACAATTACTTCCTAAATATAAGGATTCCACCATACCATTTTCTAAATTTACTATGGAAATAGAATCATCATAACAGTTAGATGTAAATAATAGATGGTTATGCAGCCAAAGTCCATGTGGCCCTATTTTCCCTCTATTAACACCAATTAGTTGTATGGTACTTTCTACTGTAAAACTTTCAATATCTATTTTATCAATAGAATCGCAAGTTGTATTACACACATATAAATGCCTCAATGGAATCACCTCCTCAACATATAGTATGAGGAAGTTGGGCTTTGTGTGCTAGTATTAGATATTTGTATACTCTCGATTTAAAACTCTAGCTTTTCTTATGCAGTCTTATGATTTTTCTCATATCCCCTATCATGTATAAAGACCCTGAAATTAAAAGTAAATCTTTTTCTGTGCAATAGCTTAAAGCTTTTTCATAGGCCTCCCTATAATCTTCAACAGCTTCACAAACTACTCCAAGGTTTTCAATTTCAACCTTTAAATCTTCAGCTAGTTCTGCTCTTTCACTATTTGGAGTTACTGCAATTACCCTGCTAGCCTTTGGTACTATAGTTTCTATCATTTCTCTAACCTGCTTATCAGCTAGAATACCTAGAATTAATATTAAATTGTCATATTTAAAATACATATCTATACTTTCTGTAAGCTTAGATATTCCATCTATATTATGAGCACCGTCAATAACTACCCTAGGATTAGTTTTCATTATTTCTAATCTACCTGGCCATTTTACAGTTTTCATTCCCTTAGCAATATTTTCTTTACTTATTTTTGCGCCTAAATCTATAAGCTTTTCACAAGCATACACAGCTACTGTAGCATTTAAAATTTGATGTTTTCCTAAAAGAGCTAGTTCTAAATTATAGTTTTCACTAAGAGTTTTAATCCCAACCCTTTGAACTACTTTTTTCTCTCCATTAACTTCAATTTCATAGCTATCAATAAATTTTGATTTTTCACTATCTACTTTAATTAGTAGAGATTTTCTTTCTGTAGCTACTTTTTCAATAACCTGCTCTGCTTCAGGTTGCTGTGGGAATAATACTGTAGGAATTCCTTCCTTGATTATTCCAGCCTTCTCAAAAGCAATTTTATCTAAGGTATCTCCTAGAATTGCCACATGATCTAAGCTTATAGAAGTTATAATAGAAAGTATTGGCGTTATGACATTAGTTGAATCCAATCTTCCTCCAAGCCCTACCTCTATTACTGCATAGTCTACTTTCTTCATATGATAATATAAAAATGCTGCACATGTAATTATTTCAAATTGAGTTGGATTTGGATACCCTAGAGCTATGACTTCATCTATAGCCTTAGAAACTTCCGTAATTATGTGAACTAAATCTTCCTTAGGAATATTTTCATTATTGATTTGTATTCGCTCTTCAAACTCCTCAATATAAGGAGATATGTAAGTGCCTACCTTATAGCCAGCCTCCATAAGAACTCTGCTTACCATAGCTGTAGTAGAGCCTTTTCCGTTAGTTCCTGCTATATGTATCATTTTTACTTTCTTATGAGGATCTCCTAAAAGCTCTAAAATTTTTTCCGTTCTTTCAAGTCCTAGCTTCATGCCAAACTGAGCTGTGTTTTCAATATAATTTATAGCCTCCTGATAATTCATTTCACTGCCTCCCCACTTTTAAATAATGAACAAGTTCATTTTGTTTAACGACTTTGTAAGGAGATTCAACTCTCACCAAAATTTATTTTTCAGCGAAAAACTCTTACCTAAAGAGGAATGTGGAAATTTCCCTTCCAAAATGTCGTTAAAAGGTGGATAATAGCATAAATTATCCACCTTTAATTATTATATCATTTAACTTATCCACAATAAAATAACATTTCATACTTATATTTTAAACTAATGGATAAATTCATCTTTATAAGCCACCTTTGAAAGAACTTTAACTCCTACCTAAAAATATAAGAATTATTCTTCAAAAATATGGTGAAAGCTTAAGAATTTTTTCCTTACAACCAATGAATTTAGTATTACTACTTTAAGTTTTCAATACTTTCAAGCACTGATTTATACATTTCCTTATACTTCTCGCCTTTAGCTCTTTCTTCTTCTACTACTTCTTTAGGAGCTTTAGCAGTAAACTTCTCATTATTAAGCTTACTTTCTACTCTAGAAATTTCTTTTTCTAATTTTTCTTTCTCTTTGTTTAATCTCTCAAGCTCTTTTTCAGCATCTACAAGCTCTAGAAGAGGCATATAAATTTCTGCTCCCATAGATACAACTGAAACAATATTTTCTGGAGCTTGTTCTTTGCTATCTAGTAAAACAACTTCACTAGCAGATGCTAATTTTTCAAAATAAGTTTTACCTTGCTCAAAGGCTTCTCTAGCTTCTGTAGCATAAATAAAGGTTTTTGCCTTTCTTGAAGGTGGTACATTCATTTCACTTCTTGCATTTCTTGTATTTTTAATAGCATCAATTATGAAGTTCATATACTCTTCTGCTTTAACATCTTTTAACTCTTCTTCATAAAGTGGCCACTGAGCTATAGTTATAGATTTTGCATCAGCCTTTAAATGAGTATAAATTTCTTCTGTAATAAATGGCATTACTGGGTGAAGAAGTTTTAAGCCGCTTATTAGAACCTTATTTAAAACATTTAATACAACACCTTTAGCTTCCTCATTGTCTCCATAAAGCACAGGTTTTACAAGTTCTATATACCAGTCACAGAATTCTGTCCACATAAAGTCATAAACCTTTTGAAGAGCTATTCCTATTTCAAACTTATCTAAGTTATCAGTAACTTCTTTTACTACTGTATTTAATCTAGATAGTATCCACTTATCTGCAGTAGAGTAGTTTTTACACTGTGCATACTTATCCATTAAAGCTTCATCAAAGTTCATCATAACAAATCTAGATGCATTCCAAATCTTATTTGCAAAGTTTCTTGCTGCCTCAACTCTTGATTCGTAGAATCTTATATCACTTCCTGGAGCATTTCCTGTTGCTAGGGAGAATCTTAGAGCATCTGCTCCAAAGTTTTCTATAACTTCAAGAGGGTCCACTCCATTATCTAAGGACTTAGACATCTTTCTACCTTGATCATCTCTAACCATTCCATGGAAAAATACCGTATCAAAAGGCACTTCCTTCATATTATATAGGCCTGAGAATATCATTCTAGCAACCCAGAAGAATATTATATCTCCACCAGTAACTAAGGTACTTGTTGGATAGAAGTATTTTAAATCCTCAGTGTTATTTGGCCAACCTAAAGTTGAGAAAGGCCATAGTGCAGAACTAAACCAAGTATCTAATACGTCACTATCTTGAACTAAGTTCTCTGATTTACACTTAGTACAATGAGTTGGTGCTTCTGTTTGAACTATTATTTCTCCACAATCTTTGCAGTACCAAACTGGAATTCTGTGTCCCCACCATAACTGCCTTGAAATACACCAATCTTGTATATTTTCCATCCAGTTGAAGTATATTTTTTCAAATCTTTCTGGAATAAACTTAATTTCCTTTTCTTTTACAACCTCAATTGCTGGTTTTGCAAGAGTTTCCATTTTAACATACCATTGTTTTGATAGCATTGGCTCAACAGTACATCCACATCTATCGTGAGTTCCTACATTGTGACTATGGTCCTTAATCTTAACTAAGAAGCCTTGCTCTTCTAAATCTTTAACCATAAGCTTTCTAGCTTCATATCTATCAAGGCCAGAATATTTTCCATAACCTTTAGATATAGTTCCATTTTCCTCTAGTACAACTACTTCCTCTAGGTTGTGTCTCTTACCTACTTGATAGTCATTTGGGTCATGAGCAGGAGTTATTTTAACGCAGCCTGTTCCAAATTCCATATCTACATAATCATCAGCGATAATTTCTATTTCTCTACCTACAAGTGGTAATTTAATTTTCTTTCCTATTAAATGAGTATATCTTTCATCCTTAGGGTTAACAGCAACTGCAGTATCTCCAAGTAGTGTTTCTGGTCTTGTAGTTGCAATTTCAACTACTTCTTCACTGCCTATAACAGGATAGTTAATGTGCCAGAAGTGTCCAGCTTGCTCCTCGTACTCAATCTCAGCATCTGAAATTGCCGTCATACATTTTGTGCACCAGTTTGTAATTCTATTACCTTGATAAATTAAGCCATCCTTATATAGCTTAACGAAAACTTCTCTAACAGCTTTATTTAAGTTTTCATCCATAGTGAAAGCTTCTCTTGTAAAATCAGCAGAACAGCCCATCTTTTTAAGCTGAGTTCTTATTCTCTCTCTGTATTCATCTGTCCATTCCCAAACTTTTTCTAAGAAAGCTTCTCTTCCCATTTCTTTTTTCTTAAATCCCTTAGCAAGTAAAGACTTTTCAACTCTTACTTCTGTAGCAATACTTGCATGGTCTTCTCCAGGTAACCATAATGCACTATATCCTTGCATTCTCTTTGTTCTAATCAAGATATCTTGTAAAGTGTTATCAAGAGCATGACCTAAGTGTAATTGTCCTGTAATATTTGGCGGTGGCATTATAATAGTATAAGGCTTTTTATCCTTATCTACTTCTGGTGTGAAAAACCCTTCCTCTTCCCACCATTTATATAATCTTTCTTCAAACTCCTTAGGATCATAGGTTTTTGCTAAATCTCTGTTATCCTCCATTTTTCTTCCTCCTGCCTTCTTTATATTTGATAAATTCATTACATAATTAATAGTTTTCTTAAGCATCTAAAAATAAATAACAACTGAAAATAGACAATCATACTGACTTATTTATTTTTTGAAGATGCCTTAGTTAAAATTATTGCCAAGAATTTAAATTGCACTACTTCCTAACTATTCATATAGCCTTATACCATTTATCAAAGGCATCTACTATACAATAGGAAAATCTGCTTAACATACATATAATGCATTATTATAAAGTTTCTTTTTCTCAGCCTTGTTCTGTAAATAAAAAGTTATTTGTACAAATAAAAAAGAGCCTTCATCCCGAAAAAGGACGAAAGACTCGTGGTACCACCTTTATTTCCTGCAATGCAACAGGCTCATTTTTTTAACGGTTTGACCCGTCTTTATTTACTAAATTTCAATAAAGAAGCTCCGAAGCTACCTTCAAGTGTATTCATATGGAAGACCTTTCAGCCGGTGAATCTTCCTCTCTTAATACTATCCCACTTTACTCCTCTTCATCTTTGCTTAATAAATATTAATTTTTAATATATTATATACTTTAACTAAATTTATGTCAAATAAATTTCTCCTAAAAACTCCAATTTATCAAGATTTTTAAATTCAACGCCAACCATATGCCCCTAAGGTTGACACTTCCTATTTCTTTCAATAGTAGCGTCACCTCAATTGAATTTATAACCGTTTGTTTTTTAAGTTATTTTACACTATTTATATTAGTTATTATATACAATCTTCTTCATATTAATTAATAATATTAACTTTTATTTACCATGAATAATATTAATGAAAAGTTAATATATTCTTTGTATAAATCTATATTTTTTGGGACAGTATTTAGATAAATTATTTTATTCTGTCTAGGAGGTCTCTTGAGGTGAGCTATTTTAACAAAGCCAATGAACTTTATAATTTGAAGGATTATAAAAGAGCTATTGATTTATATAAAAAATCAGTGGACATAAAGGAAAATGAAGCTGCTTCTCTTTACAACTCTGCTGTTTGCTTCATTAAATTAAAAGAATATAAAAGTGCTATTCCTTTAATTCAAGCTGCACTAAAAATCAAACGTGAAAGCAAATACTATTTTAATTTAGCTTATTGCTATGCAATGTTAAAAGAAAACGGTAAAGCTCTTAACTACTTCAATACTGCCTGGGCCTTAGACAACTCTGATGATGAATGTGATAGAGCTATAAAGTTAATACTTCAAGGTTATAAAAAAAGCAGCTAAGGAATTTAAGCCTTAGCTGCTTTAATTTGTTTACCACTCTCCAGCTACTTTTCTGTTCTTATGCTCTAGGTTAAAGCCTTCATTATCAAAGTAGTTTCCACCAATATAAAAGGTAGGGTCTAGATTTACCCATCTGTCCTCTTCAGGAATATACACTTCATTCCAAGCATGACTTATCCATGTCTTACCATTGAAACCTTCTCCAACTATAAGCCTAACCTTCATGCCGTTAGCCCTAGCCATGGCTACAAATAGACAGGCATAATCAAAACATACTCCTTTTTTAGAGTAAAAGGTTGGAATAGCTCCTGATTCTATACTTCTATTATTGTTCATAACCTGAACTGCCTTATCATGATCATAAGTTATTTGACTTCCCACCCATTTATATATTTCCTTAGCTTTGTTATAGGTATTTTTTCCCTTTGAAGCTACTGAAATACCAGTGGCATTAATTTCATCATTGGACTTAACCCCTTGAGCTAAGGTAACTCCATTATAATAAACTAGCTCATTATTTCCTATGTTGTCTAATCCAATATTATTTAAATCTATAGATTGTTTTTCGCTACTAGAAATTTTAAAGGAATCTCCAATAATATTAGGCAGGCTTTTCGCCAAATCAGACTTTGTTATAGGCATAACTGCCTTTTCTGAAAAGTAATTGTATATTTTTGAACTTTCTAAAGTAGAGTTCAGCTCTTTACTTATATTAATCATGGACATATAGTTAAGTAAAAAAGTAAGGATAATTGTGTAGCACAAAGCTCTAGGAATTTGAAAAATCACTCCAAATACTCTTCTTAAAATTCCTCCACCCCTTTTTATTAAATCATCTAAACCTTGAAGTAAAGGAGATAATCCTATTTCACTAATTATATGAATTAATAGCTTTAACAATTGATGTATTATAAGTATAAGTATCACAAGAATTATTCCCATAAATAGCTGAGGTCTTGTTTCTATCAACGTAGCCATTGATGTACCTACCTTACTATTGATATAGTCCATAATCTTATACTTATCACTAATGAATACCTCTTTTACTATAGTTGAGCTTATCATAAGAGAAAATAATAAGGCTAAGGTACTAAATAAGCTTTTTATTGTATTTAACAATGCCTCACTACTTAATTTAAATAAAAATCCAACTATTAAAGGATAAAGTAAAACAGCATAGAGCACTAAGCTAACTATATTTACTCCACCAAACATAGAAAATATATTACCGTTAATTGAACTAAGAATATTTGTACTCATAACCTCACCTTCTTCAATATAAATTTATATTTAGCCACTTGAAACTAAATTTTTCTAATGCACTAACCACTTACTTTTTTGTGCACCTAAATTACTTTATGAAAATATAACACTAAAAGTGTATAAAAGAAGATAATCTTATTATTAAGAGAATTTCTAATTAATAAAACTCCTCCTGATTTTCAATTACTTGACTTAAAACACTTCTTATTTCATCGTAGCTATAGCCTCTTCTTAAAAGAAAATCTTGAAGCTTTTTCTTAAGTTTTAACTTATTATCCTCGTTATTTTTCAGCACATTATATTTCTTTTGTGCCAAAGCTAGTAACTCTTCAAAATCCACTTCTGGCTCTTCAAGGGCTTCTTCATCTTCAGCAATAGTTAGAGCTACCTTGTTTACAACCTGATTAATTAAATCATAGGTATATCCCTTTGATAGCAAGTATTTTGTTAACTTCCCTAAAAGCTTTCCTTTATCTCTTTCGCTTTTACCTAAAATTCTTGCCTTTTTTTCTGCTAAAGCTAAGGCTACACTACTCTCATCCTCATAGGAAACTCTTGCTAATAAATCTTTAATAAGTTCCTCATCTATGCCTTTTTTAAGCAAATCATACTTTATCTTATTTTTTCCACTTTCCTTTAACTTTTGCTTCATATAGCACTCAGCATACCTTTTGTCATCAATGAAGCTATAACTAATGAGAAACTCTATAACTCTAGCTACTATTTCCTCTTCCATTTCCTTTTTAAAGAGCATATCTTCTACCTGTTTTTTTGTTTTCATAGCTCTTTCAATATACCTTAAAGCCGAAGTTTTTCCCTTTATATAGTTATCATCCTTAACAACTTGTTCTAGCCTTTTAGGATCTACCTCTAACCCTTTTCTAAGTCCATGGGAATAAATTAATTCATTACTACAAGCAAAGGCAAACTCCTGATTTATAAAGATATTTACTCTATCTTTATTCCTTTTTTGAACCTCTATTGATGTGATTATATTTTTCATTAATCTTCATCCCTTTGTGATAATAAAACATGAATTGTTGGATTATTTAATACTTTCCTTGCCACCTGGTATAAATCGTCACTGTTGATGTCATCCATGTTTTTCATATCTTCATTAAATTGATAAATATCTTCATCTTCCATAGCTTGATGAAGCACATAATTTCCAAGGTCTGTAGAATCTTCTAGTGTTGAAGCTACTGCAGTTTTAAAAATCTTTTTCATTAATTTTATAGTACTATCATCAAATACAATTTTTTCCTCTTTTACGTTTTGTATGCAATTATCAATAACATTTATTGTTTCATCTACATTTTCACTAGCAACAGAAGTGTAAATATACAAGGTTTTAATATTTTCTGTTAAGTCTAGCATAGTGTATACATCGTAAGCCAAGCCTCTTTCTTCTCTTAGTTCCCTAAAAAGAATAGAATTAGAACTTTCCCCAAACTTGTTATTAAGTATTCTAAGTGCCAACTCTTCTTTTTTGCTTAATCCTGAAAGAGAATATAAATAAACTACTGTACTTTGCTCAATATCTTTTTTGTAGGTAGTCTTCATCCCTCTTTTATTTTCTTCAGTTATAGCCTTTGGCTTACATACTGATTTTTCTTCCCACTTACCAAAACACCTATTTACTATGGTTAAAATATCTTCATGATCATAATTAGATACAATGGTAACTGTAGTATTATTAGGAACATAATATGTTTTATAAAACTCCACTAATTGCTTTTTGTTAAGTTTTTTTATAATTGACTCTTTACCGATGATATCCCATTTAAGTGGACTTTTATCAAAGGCTATCTCATTAATTCTTTGAAAGCTTAAATCTTCTATATCATCCTTGCTGCCTCTTATTTCTGCTAGAATAACTCCTCTTTCCTTCTTTATTTCTTCCTCAGGAAATATGGAGTTTTGAACTAAATCTCCTAATAGTTCTACACTACTTTCCAGCTCTTCATTTAAGGTAGTAGTATTAAAAACTGTGCAAGAATAATCGGTGTAAGCATTATACTCTCCACCTAAATTCTCAAGTTCGCTATTTAGTTTTTCATTATCTTTGTTTTTAGTACCCTTAAAAACCATATGCTCAATGAAATGTGAAATTCCTCTTTCCTTTGGACTTTCGTACAAGGCTCCAATGGCTACCCCTATATGCAAAGATGCAATCTGTGTATCTTTCTTTATTGAAATTAATGTTAATCCATTATGAAGTTTTGTTTGTAATGTGTCAAATGATGCTTTATTCATATAATCTCCTTTATAACTCTATATGCTCTACAATATTACTTAACTCTATAAGATAAAACTAATATATTTCTCAATAGTACTTTCACTGCCCTTTAGAATTTTTCCTATCATCCTCTTCATGGGTGAGTTAAATTTTCTTCTAAAGTTGCTGACGAAAATCAACTTACTGATTATTTAAAGTACTATTCTCCTATTGCTCCTAAGTTTTATCTTCCTAATTAAGTAGTATAATACATTATACCATTTAATTTTTATTTTGTAAGGTGACCTAGCACAGGGCTTTCTTGGATTATATTACATATATATCAATAAGTTTTAAAAATTTTTTTTGGACATTAAATATTTTGTTATAAATATGTTAATAATAGTAAAAAACACATTATATTTTTAATTGTGTTTGCTATTATTATCATATTGTGTTACTATTAGATGTATTTTAGATGTATTTTAGAAAATTAGAGAAGAGGAATATGAATGAACAAAATTAAATTCGAAGAACTAGGACTTAAAGACACAGTCCTTAATGCTATAAATGACTTAAAGTTTGAAAATCCAAGTGATATACAAGCAAAAAGTATCCCTGTAAGCTTACAAGGATGCGATTTAATAGGTCAGGCTCAAACTGGTACAGGTAAAACCTTAGCCTTTGGAGCTCCTATTTTAAGCCAAATGGCTCCCCCTAGCGGAAAAGTACAAACACTTATATTAGCACCTACAAGAGAGCTTGCAATTCAAGTTAGCGAAGAACTTGCTAAAATTTCAAAGTATGAGAAATATAAAATCCTTCCTATATATGGTGGTCAATCCTTTGATAAACAGCTTGGCCCATTAAAAAAAGGAGTAGACATTGTAATTGGAACTCCTGGAAGAATCATTGACCATATTAACAGAAGAACTTTAAAACTTGAAAATGTTAAATTTTTAGTTTTAGATGAAGCTGATGAAATGCTTAATATGGGCTTTATTGAAGATATTGAAAGCATACTTAGCCACTTGAGTGAAGATAGACAGACACTTTTATTCTCTGCAACTATGCCAAGACAGATTAAAAACCTTGCTAAAAACTACATGAAACCCGAAACAGAACACATAACCATTGCTAAAAAATCTATGACAGTTTCAAAAATAAAACAGTATTACTTTATAGTTAATTCTGCAAACAAGTTTGAATCCTTATGTAGAGTTTTAGATGTAGATAATCCTAAGACAGGAATATTATTCTGCAAAACTAAAAAAGGTGTAGATGAATTAGTTGAAGCTATGCAAGGTAAGGGATACGTAGTTGAAGGTATGCACGGAGACATGAAACAGACTCAAAGAATGAACACTCTTAAAAAGTTTAAAGGTGGAAATCTTAACTTCCTTATTGCAACAGATGTAGCTGCAAGAGGAATAGATGTAGAAGATGTTACTCATGTTATAAACTATGATCTACCACAGGACACTGAATCCTATGTTCATAGAATAGGTAGAACTGGAAGAGCTAATAAAGAAGGTACTGCTTATAGCTTCGTTTCAAGAAAAGAAGTTTCTGCTATTAGACAAATAGAACATGATACTAAGAGCAAAATTGATAAAAAGGAAATTCCTACTCTTGCAGATATCTTCTCTGCAAAATCTGGAAGTATCCTTGATAATATTAAAGGAACTTTAGAAGAGAACCTATACGAAAACTTCCTTCCAATGGCTAAGGAATTAATAAATGAATATGGTGCAGAAGACGTTACTGCTTCTCTTGTTAAGTTACTCTTTGACAAAGAAACAAACTATGAGTACGGTGATACAGAAGATTCTGTTTCTACAGATGATATGACAAGACTATTTATGTCTGTAGGAAAACTTGACAAAGCGACTCCAAAAGATATTATTAAATTCTTAGATGAGTCAGCTGGAGTTAAAAGCAAAGATATCGGAAGAATTGATATTTTAGATAAGTTTTCTTTCATAGATGTTCCTGAAAGTTTAGTTGATGGAATAATTGCTAACTGCAGCGGCAATAAAATAGGAAAAAGAAGAGTTAACATCGAAGTTTCTAACAAAAAAAGAAGATAATATAACAGCAGCAAGAGACACTTAAAGTTGTCCTTTGCTGCTTTTTTTATTATATAGAAATTCTACTTTTTAGTTTGAAAGCCCAAAACGCCATTGATATAGCTATTTTCAAAGCACCTGTGAAAAAGTACAAATACATATAGTTTCTTTAATAGCTCCCGTGAATACATGGTTTTGCACTATTGAAAAGTGTAATTAAAATCCCTTGTATTTTTTGTAACTTTATAGCTTTTAATCTCATATACTACATTGAGGTGGTGTATATGAAATTATTTAAAAAGATATTTATAACTTTACTTATTATTTTAATATTAGAGTACTTACTTATATACTATTTACACACCAGGTCAATAGACTCTAGTTTAGCTTTTGCTTTAATAAATAAATTAAGCAATTATTCTTCTTTAATGTTTGTTTAACTCTGTAGTTACTTTTAAATTAAGACTTTAATTTCACATAACTACTTCACATAATAAAAATAGGCTTGTTATAGGTATTTATTCCTATAACAAACCTATTTTTTTAATATCTTTCAGCTGGTCCATTCCATCTTGTCACTGCATTATTACTATTATGCATTCATATTACTTTCACTATTTATTAAATTTTCTATAGACTTTTAGTTTTCAGTATTATGCATCTATTATTCATAATATTATGCAGAGAGTAGTCTTAATCTATATACCATTCAAATTCATCGTCTATCATATCAAATTTAATATACTTATCTATTAACTCATCTTGTTCTTCTAAAGTTAATAGTGCATACCATTCGCCATATTGACTTCTTATATGCTTTAAGCTTAATTCTTTTAGTTTATCAATTATCTTAAGATAGTCATTATTAAGGATTCCTTTAAAACTATTTTTCCAATTCTCTAATTGTATTTTTAATTCACATTCACTAATTTGATAGGATTTAGCTTCTTCCTTAATTAGATAAAAATTACTATCTGAAACATATTCAATTATATGTCTAAAAATTGCATCTTCAGTATTTTTTGCATAATAAATTCCATCCGATTCCGCTCTTTCACATAAACCAATACAATACTCTTTATCTTCATCATTAACAACCCATACCCATTTATCGCCACCACCTGTAATTGCAAATGGAATTATTAATTTACTTTTCCCATCATCATATTCATATTCTTTAATTTTATCTATAGACATCCATTCCATATCATTCATCCATAAATATGTTTCTAAATTGAAAAATCCTCTTTCATTCATTTTTTGATATACTGATGGAATTATATAATTTTTATCAATCATGTTTCATCACTCCTAATATTTAAAATCCATTATCTATTGCAAATTTTCTTGTTTGCCTTGCTAACTCTGCAATTATATCTCTTGTAACACCAGCATCCTTCATAATTTGTATATTATCCAATACATTTTTACGCCATGATGTTCCCGCTAAGTTTTTCTTATTTAAACCTAAAGTTTTTTGTTGTCCAGTAATAAATTTGTGCATTTGATTTTCATATAGTGCCATAGCTGGGTTTTCCAATGAAAGACCCTTTCCTCTTATGGCTTTTCCATTTGAGTCTAACCAAGCATTTTGTAATAATTCATGTCCTGATAAATCATTATAAGGGTACTTCTTAAAGTCTCCATATGATGATTTATCAAATTCTTTTAGGCCAGTATATCCAACTTGTGTAACCCCATTGGAGCAGAGTCTGTCTTATCATTTTTTAGTGATAGAGTTTATTGTTTTCAACATTCACCACTATTTTATCACTTCAAAATGCAATGAACTAGCCTACTTATTTTTCAGCTAGTTCATTTTGTCTCCTTCTCACTGCATTATTTAGATTATGCAGCGATATATTCCTTAACTTTTGTTTATTTTATTACATCTTCCTAATTCTATCTTTTTTTGTATTAATTCTTTTATGTCTTGCATCTAGTTTTATATATACTATGCTAAAAAATTCGGTAAATCTTCTATCCATGTTTTAAAACTATGCCAATATTCTTTAACTTCCCCTTTATCATCATAGTAATAATATACTTTTGAATCTAATGTACTTATACAGAAATAATCCCCATTTCCTATTCCATAGAATGGTATCATATTTGCATTCCAATTACCATTTTTCATTTCATAATTATATACATCTTCTATTGTATCATTACCATTATTATTTTCCTTTGATACATTGTAAATATCCCCTGGAAATGACCATAATGACATCAATTCAATAAAGTATCTAAACTCATCACTAAATGAGCAATTAAACTTATTACTTAATTCTTTCCATTCCTCAGCTGTTGGTTTATCTAACGTATCTGTCTCTTTTTCTAGAATAGTTTCTAATATAGATTCTATTTCATTATATTCCATCCATTATCACCTCTATTTCTCATTTTATATACCTTCTCCTGGTAATATATATTCACTGCCACGTTTCTTCCACTACTCCCTTATTTCTTTAGCTCTTTGAGCTGGAGTAAGTTCTGACGGTTCAACATGTCTAGTATGATTTTCATCACGTCTATGAGTATAATCTTCTAAATCATCTAATATTCCACCATTATTCTCTACTGATTTTTGCCCTTTATGATGTACCTCTATATTTCTATCTCCATCAGTAGCTTTAGTAGTTGGATCTTTACCTTTTCTCATTCTTTCAACTTCCTCTATTGTTTTAGGTTCATATCTTACTGGTGGTGCTGTAAAATCTGGGTCAGGATTAGGATAATTTGATGGACTCATAGGCTTAGATGGGTCATATACTCTACTTACAGGGTCACCCACCACCTTAGGATCCGCCGTACACTTATTATGAACAAGTACTCCAATCTCTGATACAAAATAGGTGTGCCAATCTTCTACTTCAAAGTTATATACTTTTACTGGTTTATCTA
>NZ_AMQH01000007.1 GCF_000300195.1 Clostridium tunisiense TJ
GAATTAACTGGTTTTACCTTTTTCTCTGTTTAATTTTCAAAGACCAATTTAGCGCTACACTGTAGCGTTGTCACCATCTGGCGACTTTTATATCTTATCATCTCTAAACCATCTTGTCAACACTTTTTTCAGAAAAGCTTTTTAAGTAATTTTCTAAGTATTAAGTAGTTGCTTTAGATTTCTTATCATCGCTCTCTTTGTTAACTTTGCGGTTAACTCAGCGACAAGATGTATTATATAACATTATATATATACATACCCATCACTGATATCTATTATTCAATTATAAGTAAATATTTCTAAAAAAATCACTTTCTTTCTTCCTTTTTCTCATAATGATACTCTAGGTAACGTTTTCCTGATTTTCTTTCATTTTTCAAATTACTTACCTCCTATTTAAGGATTTATTGTACTTATGAAGTTTTTCTATCATTCAAAGAAACAACTTCTCTAAGTGAAACTGAAAACTAAATCTTATCTGTTCTTACCTTATTTTCCTAAAACTCTTAGACATAAACAGAATGAGTTTCGCCATAGAAGTCTGTAAATAATAAAAAGCAAGTTATCCCTATTATAGTAACTTGCTTTTTATTTTATATTTTTTACATTACCTTAACTTTCATCTTATTAATTCTAATTGAAAATACTTTAACATTTTTTATTTTATGTTTTTCTAGTATTTATTGATAACTTTCTTATTATTACACCTGTAGCTAAATAATAGGAATTACTACTATAATAAACAATTAAATTAGTTATCTTCTTTTAAAAATCTATGAGAGCTACTTTAAGGAATTTACAAGTTCCTTAAATTTATTTCCTCTAACCTCAAAGTTAGGAAACATATCGAAACTTGCACACGCTGGTGCTAGAGCTACAATATCCCCTTCTGTGGATACTTCTCTCGCTTTATTAACTGCTTCTTCTAGGGAATCAACTATATATATAGGAATTTCTATCCCCTTTTCCCTCTTTAATAAATCAAAAGCAGCCTTTATTTTATTTCTAGTAGCTCCTAATAATATTAGTATCTTTATTTTTTCATGTCCTTCAAATGCTAAGAGCTCAAATGGCAAATTTTTATCATATCCACCTGCTAATAATATAACTGGTTTTTCAAAAGACAACAAACTAGCTACTGTTCTAGTAGGACTTGATGCAATGGAGTTATTATAGTATTCTACTCCGTCTAACTCCCTTACAAACTCATTTCTATGCTCTACGCCTGTAAAGGTCATAGCTACCTTTTTCATAGTTTCTATTGAAACCTCATCGCAAGTACAAGCAAATGCCGCTAGAAGGTTTTCTATATTATACATTCCTTTTAACCTAACTTCATTTTTACTACATACTTTTACTCCCTTTGCATATAAATTGTTATCTTTAAAGTATGCTCCTTGATTTATAGTTTCTTTTATACTAAAGGTATATAAACTACCTTTGTTTTCCCCGATCATAGATGCGGTAATATTGTTATCTTTGTTTAACACCAATAAGCTTTCTTTATTTTGATATTTGAATATATTTTTTTTTGCTTCTACATATTCTTCCATACCTTTATGCATATCTAAGTGGTTTGGAGACAAGTTTGTTATCAATGCTACATCTGGTGAATCAGTCATGGTCATCAATTGAAAACTTGATAATTCTAAAACAACTCTATCACTAGTTTTTATCTCTTCAATCTTTGTAAATAATGGTGTCCCAATATTCCCTCCTACCCAAGTATCAAAACCTTCTTCTTTTAAAAGTTTATAAATTAAGGATGTAGTAGTAGTCTTACCATCACTGCCAGTTATTCCATAAACCTTTGCAGGACAATATCTAACGAACTCTTCCATTTCTGACGTAATATAAGTTCCCTCTTCCTTTGCAGCCACTAAAGCTTCACTATCTATTCTCATTGATGGTGTTTTAAATATTACATCAAATCCTTTTAATCCACTTAAGTAACCTTCTCCCAATTGAAAACATACACCTTTTGGAGAAAACTTATTTACTACTTCTTCTAATTCATTTGAATTTTTTTTATCAAAGGCTGTAACCTTAGCATCTAATTTCACAAGAAATTCTATTAAAGGTATATTGCTTACCCCTATACCTACTACAGCTACATTTTTATTTTTTATAAACTCTTTAAACTCATTAAAATTCTTTCTCATCTTAAGCCTCCAGCTATAATTAATATATAAATTGTATTAATTTGATTTTATATTACTGTAAAATCACTTTTATCTAAAATCTTGTTATAAGTTCATCTCATTCTACTTCTTAAGAATAAGAGTTAACTCTTGTAAAAGTTTTAATATCTAACAGGAACCCTACCTGAAAAGAATTGAGAACTTCCCATTACAAAGTATCCTTAAAATTTGGACATTGTTTTAAATATTGTCTATTGTAAAATAGTACTTTAAATCCATTAATAATTATATCACTTTTAGCCTTTTAATAAAACATAGATTCAAAATACCCACTGTATACATTTACATTTTTTCTATTCGGAAATTTTATTCTTGTCTGAATTATAAGAATAAAACAAATATAAAAACTTAATTTCGACATATTGATTTACAAATTTCGATATGATATACTAACTCATGTGCCGTAAGGAAATATGTTAAAACGATTCCCCAAAGTTTTAACATAACACATAACATATCCCCATGATTAAACCCTATTTTACCGGATGAAAATCCGGTTATTTTTTTATCCAAAATTCATTTGAGCCGTAGGTTTACAAGCTTTAACCGTATAAAAACAGGTGTAATTATAATGAAATTTATTCTCTAGCGATTTTAAAAGTCCATGGATTTAATCCATGGACTTTTCTTAAATTAATGATATACAACTCTTTAAACAAATCTTTTTCTTTTAATATTATACTCAAAATATACTTCATTATCCAAAGTTAAATATCTTACATGTAAAAAACTTCATATTTTTCTGCAGATATTTTTGATTTAATTAAAACTCAACTCTTTCTTCGATATATCTAGTAAGTTCTTCAACAGAAAGTCTGATTTGCTCCATTGTATCCCTGTCTCTAACAGTTACAGTATCATCTTCTAAAGTATCAAAGTCAACAGTGATACAGAATGGTGTTCCTATTTCATCTTCTCTTCTGTATCTCTTTCCAATACTTCCTGCCTCATCATAATCTACATTGAATTTTTTAGAAAGCATAGAATAAACTTCAAGGGCCTTATCACTTAATTTCTTGCTTAATGGCAGTACTGCAGCTTTAAATGGTGCAAGTGCAGGATGTAAGTGCATTACCGTTCTTACATCTCCACCTTCAAGTTCTTCTTCTTCATAAGCATTGCATAAGAATGCTAATGCAACTCTATCAGCTCCAAGAGAAGGTTCTATGCAATAAGGTACGTATTTTTCGTTTGTAACTGGATCTAAGTAACTTAAATCCTCTCCTGAATGTTCCATGTGTTTCTTTAAGTCATAGTCTGTTCTGTCAGCTATACCCCAAAGCTCACCCCATCCAAATGGAAATAAGAATTCTATATCACAAGTAGCATTACTATAGAAAGATAATTCTTCTGCCTTATGGTCTCTAAATCTTAAGTTGCCCTCTTTCATTCCTAAATTGAACAAGAACTGTTTACAGTAATCCTTCCAGTAATCAAACCACTCTAAATCTGTTCCTGGTTTGCAGAAGAATTCAAGTTCCATTTGCTCAAACTCTCTTGTTCTAAATATAAAGTTTCCTGGTGTAATTTCATTTCTAAAAGATTTACCTATTTGTGCTATTCCAAAAGGAACCTTTTTTCTCGATGTTCTCTGAGCGTTTTTAAAGTTTACAAATATACCTTGTGCTGTTTCAGGTCTTAAGAAAATTTCATTTTTGCTATCTTCAGTTATTCCTTGGAAAGTTTTGAACATAAGATTGAACTTTCTTATATCTGTAAAATTTCTCTTTCCGCATTTTGGACATACAATTTCGTGCTTATCTATATATTCCTTATATTCCTCATTAGTCCAACCATCCGCAACAGCAACTTCTGCTCCTTGAGCTGTCATATGGTCTTCTACAAGTTTATCAGCTCTAAATCTTGCTTTACATTCCTTACAGTCCATTAAAGGATCTGAAAATCCACCTACGTGTCCTGATGCTACCCAAACTTCAGGATTCATAAGTATTGCACAATCAAGACCCACATTATATGGACTTTCTTGAACAAACTTTTTCCACCAAGCTTTTTTAACATTATTCTTAAACTCCACACCTAGCGGACCATAATCCCAAGAGTTAGCAAGACCTCCATAAATCTCTGATCCTGAGAATATAAACCCTCTATTTTTACATAATGCAACTAATTTATCCATTGTTAATTCTGCAGCCATATATAATACCTCCATTAAATTATTTTTATTTTATAATTAACCATAAATTGAGCTTAGATTAAAAGCTCATATTGGTCATTAATCCTTCTAAAAAACTACACATTATTTTGGTTTTAATATAAAAAAATAAAAAAGCTATTACCAAGTAAGGGACGAAAATTTTTCCGCGGTTCCACCCTTATTGGCAATAGCCCATCTTTCAAAACTCTCACTCAAAAGCTCCCTTCACAATAATCCTCTAATGATTTTCACCAACCATCATCTCTCTATAAAAGAATTTATTGTTACTCTTCTTTATCATCGCGATTAATATATTATTTGTATTTATTTTTCTAATTTATAATATTATATCAGCTACACTAATTATGTGTAACTATTAATATTGTTTTATATATATACTTTCTCTGTAACTATATAAGATTATAATCTATATTCTACCAAAACTTATTTTATTGTCAAGATTAGGTATTAAAGTTTTATACTTTTCTATTCATTATATTACTTAAATCATTCCCATTGTTGTAAAATTCTATGCTTATATGCCTTCATATATAAGCACTGAATACTATTAAATTTTATTAATACCTTATTTTATATTTACTCACCAACCTTAGCGATAACTTTTATGTCTTTCCTCAAGAATAATTTAGATATTTGTAACTTAACTAGTTCATACATATCCTTTAAAGAAAATACTAATTACAAGTAATAATATAATCTTTAATTATCTACTCTATATTGCTCTTATTTAGCTATAGATTTCGTTAAAATAAAAAAAGATTGGCACAGTACCAATCCTAAAATTTTAATTCTATATTTTTCAAAAATAAAAAAATGGCTCCGCGAAGAGGATTCGAACCTCCAACCTATCGGTTAACAGCCGAGTGCTCCACCGTTGAGCTATCGCGGAATATTATGCCTTACAAGATATATTATATCAACTTTTTCAAAAAATACAACACCTTTTTAAAATTTTTATAAGAATTTTTATATTTGTTATTTATGCTTACTATATAGAGTAACCATTTCGTTACTTTTTTATTTTCATGAGAAATGGTTTCCCTAAAAGATATATATAACCTCTTCACATCTCTAACCCATAGCTTAAAACAGATCAAAGTTATATATAATTTAGAGACAAAGTGAACCTAAAAATATATCTGCATATACTAAAATATTCTTTTATAAAGCTCAGGATACTCTATAACGATCCCACTATCATCAACATAAATTTCAGACGTAAAGCCACTTGATAGATTTTCGTATAAATACTTATGCACATTATTTTTCTCACTTAAATAGGTATAGCATTGAGTTACAGGCTTAATCATAAAACTTATTGCATCTATATAAATTACATTTATTTTATGTAACTCACCTTTTTCTAAGTTCAACCTACGAATTGGTATAGTATTTGTAAATGGAGTTACTGATATATCAATATCAACACATCCCTCTAGGTTTTCAGCTACTGTAGTATCAATGCTCCAATTGCCGTTTCCATCTGATATTAATTTTATTTCCTTACAGTTCATTTCTATACTCTTAATAGTAACTTCTCTCACTGTCCACTTCTTATCGCAAGTGATGCTGTACCAGATACGATAAGGTAGCTCTTTAGATACTCCAAGTACAACTGATTCCACAATAAGGTTGTCATCCTTTTCAATAATTAGTAAAGATTCTTGACCTATATTATCTAAAGACTCCCATATAACGTTTTTTCTAATCATAAACATCCTCTAACTCCTTTACAATATTTAAATTGAAATAAAAAAATCTATAGCCTAAGCTATAGATTCTCTTATTTATTGTATTGGTTTCATTGTTGGGAATAGAATTACATCTCTTATTGAGTAAGAATCTGTTAAGAACATTACTATTCTATCTATTCCTATTCCAAGACCGCCAGTTGGTGGCATACCAACTTCTAGAGCATTCATGAATTCCTCATCTATCATATACGCTTCATCGTCCCCAAGCTCTCTTTCTCTTAATTGCTGCATGAATCTATCTCTTTGAACTATTGGATCATTAAGCTCTGAGTAAGCATTACATATTTCTCTTCCATAGATAAAGCCTTCAAACCTTTCAGTAAACTCATCATTACCACGTTTTTTCTTTGTAAGTGGTGAAATTTCTACTGGATAATCGCAAAGGAAAGTTGGTTGAATTAAATGCTCTTCTGCATACTCTTCAAATAGCGCATTTAGTACATCTGCCTTTGTGCAATCCTTTAATTCTTTTTTGAATTCTAAGTGTTTTTCTTTAGCAATAACTCTAGCTTCCTCATCAGTTTTTACTTGTGCGAAGTCTACTCCTGAGTATTCCTTAACTGCATCTACCATAGTAATTCTTCTCCATGGTGGAGTAAGGTCTATCTCTGTTCCTTGGTATGTAACTTTAGTTGTACCATGAACCTTCATACATACATGAGCTATTAAATCTTCTGTAATCTTCATCATGTCATTATAATCAGCATAAGCTTCATAAAGTTCTATCATTGTAAATTCTGGGTTATGTCTTATATCAATTCCTTCATTTCTGAAGTTTTTACCCATATCATAAACTTTTTCAAAGCCTCCAACTATACATCTTTTTAGATATAATTCTGTGGCAATTCTTAAGTACATATCTATATCTAATGCATTGTGGTGAGTTGTAAATGGTCTTGCCGCAGCTCCACCAGCTATAGGTGAAAGTATAGGAGTTTCAACTTCTAAATATCCTCTACTGTCAAGGAATTCTCTGATACCACTGATTATTTTTACTCTCTTCATGAAAGTATCTCTAACCTCTTGGTTCATAACTAAATCTACTTCTCTTTGTCTATATTTTAAATCAGGATTTTTAAGTCCATGCCATTTTTCTGGTAGTGGTTTTAAAGATTTAGATATAAGCTGTACATTAGTAGCTTTAACAGATACTTCACCAGTCTTAGTTCTAAAAACTTTTCCTGTTACGGCTAAGAAATCTCCGATGTCAAAAGTCTTAGCATCTTTAAACTGTTCTTCTCCTACTTGATCTAGTCTTATATAAACTTGAATTTTTCCATATCTATCATGAACATCACAGAATCCTGCTTTACCTTGAATTCTTTTAGACATAAGTCTTCCTGCTATAGTTACAACTTTTTCTTCTGTTTCTGCTGAAGCTTCTGAAGTTTCGAATTCTTCTTTAGCTTGCTGAGATGTATGAGTTCTTTCAACCTTATACACATCGAAAGGATCTTTTCCTTCAGCCTGTAACTCTGCAAGCTTCTGTCTTCTTATCCTTACTTGTTCATTGTATTCAGCTTCTCCGTTTTCTATTTGTTCATTATCCACTTCCAACTCTGGCACATTTACATTATTTTCTCCTGTAGACATTTAATTTCCTCCTATGCTCTTTTTATTTCTAATACTTCATACTTGTTTATTCCATCTGGAACAATAACTTCAACTATGTCTCCTACTTTTTTACCAATAAGCGCTTTACCCACTGGTGATTCATTAGATATTTTATTTTCCATTGGATCCGCTTCCGCCGAACCAACAATATGATATTCTTCTATTTCATCAAATTCATAATCTTTAACTCTAGCAACTGCTCCAATGCTAACAACATCTTTTTCAATTTCACTTTCATCTACTACAGATGCATTTCTTAGCATATTTTCAAGCTGAATTATTCTTCCCTCGACAAAAGCCTGTTCATTTTTAGCTTCATCGTATTCAGAGTTTTCACTTAAATCTCCATAACCTAAAGCTACCTTAATCTTTTCAGTTATTTCTTTTCTCTTAACTGTTTTTAAATATTCTAATTCTTCCTCAAGTTTCTTTATTCCCTCATAAGTCATTATATATTTTTTTGAATCGCTCATTTTTCTCTCCCCTTCAATTATATAATAAAGCTATGCTTTCTATTTAAATATTCATTATTAAAAACAATAATTTAAAATTATAATTATTCATAAAGCTAATTTTTAATTAATGTAATTTAACAGGCACTATGATGATTTACTAATAAAAAGATATGTTATAAAGTTGTTCATCCATTGCCTAAAAGTACTTAATCAATTTAACCTTATTGTCATTTACCATAGGTAACAAACCATTTATTTATGGCTATTTTTCAATGCTTTAAGTTATTATAAAACACACTTATCGCATTGTCAATAATAGGTAAGCTAAACCCTGTGATTCGCTTTAAACCTCCATTAAGGAATTCTTATAATCTTCTAACACTTTTAATACATCTTGGTATTTAGTCAAAGAATTAATTTTATCCTTTATATCTGTGCAATATCTTAATCCCTTAATATACCAGGCTATATGTTTTCTCATTTCTCTAACCGCTTTAATTTCCTCGAAGTATTTCATTGATAAATCAAGATGCAATATACACATATTCACCTTATCTACAGGTGATGGTTCTAAAATTTCTTCTCCTTTTAACCCCTGTTGTATTTGTTTAAATAACCAAGGATTACCCATAGCTCCTCTCGCAACCATTATTCCATCACAATGAGTATATTCCTTCAACCTCATTGCAGCTTCAACAGAAAACACATCTCCATTGCCTATAACAGGAATGCTCACGCCTTCCTTAACTAGCCTTATTATATCCCAATCTGCTTTCCCTTCATACATTTGCTCTCTAGTCCTACCATGTACAGCAATTGCATCTGCCCCAGCTTCTTCAAGAATTTTACCAAATTCTACTGCATTAATATTATTCTCATCAAAACCCTTTCTGAACTTAACAGTTACAGGTTTCTTTGAAACTTTCTTCATTTCCCTTACTATACTTGCTGCAAGCTCAGGATTTCTCATTAAGGCTGATCCCTCTCCATTTTTCACTATCTTTGGCACAGGGCATCCCATATTAACATCCACAATACATACCTCTTCCATGGTATTAAATACCTCACAGGCATGAGCCATAATCTTAGGATCACTTCCAAAAATTTGAAGTGCTACTGGCCTTTCTTCTTCTGATATTCTCATAAGACTTTCTGTGTTCTTACTATTATAAAACAATCCTTTAGCACTAACCATTTCTGTGTAAACTAGTCCACAACCCATCTCCTTGCAAATCCCTCTAAAGGCTATGTCAGTTACACCAGCCATAGGAGCTAAAGATACCTGATTTTCAAAATAGAGATTCCCTATTTTCATCTTCTCACCTATTCTTTAGTGTTTTTAGTGATTCTATAAGCTTCCTCAGTGTTATATAAAACTCATTGAAGAATCCTTATGGGAACCAAGGTAAGTTCATGTACAAGTGCAGCCTCAACCTTGGGTCCCTATACTTACATAGTATTACTATTATATTAAAGTTATTATTAGAAGTTTATTATTCCTTATTCTTCTGATAAATTATTCTTAATCCATCTAAAGTTAAAAATGGTTCTACCTTATCAATGGTAGTAGAATCTTCAGCTATTAATTTAGCAAGTCCACCAGTGGCTATAACTACTGGTTCCTCATCACCCTTAGCTTGTATCTCTTTTTTCATTTTGTTAACTATATAATCTACTTGACCAATATATCCATAGATTATACCCGCTTGCATACTTGCAACTGTATTTTTACATATAACAGTTTCTGGCTTAACTAGTTCCACTCTTGGAAGCTTTGCAGCTCTTTCAAATAATGCCTCTGAGGAGATTTTTATTCCTGGACAAATAGTTCCTCCTAAATAATCCCCGTTGCTTGCTATGGCACAAAATGTTGTAGCTGTTCCGAAATCAATTATTATTATAGCTTTTTTATAAGTTTCATAAGCTGCTACAGCATTAACAATTCTATCAGCGCCTACTTCTTTAGGATTATCGTACTTAATATTAATTCCAGTCTTAACTCCAGGGCCAACAATTATAGGGGTAGTGTTGAAATATTTCCTCACCATGTGCTCAAGAGAGTACATTATATTTGGAACAACAGAAGAGATTATTACTCCTTCTATATCCTCCATATCTAATCCACTTTGATAAAATAGTTGTGTCACTTGTATTGCATATTCATCAGCAGTTCTTTTATAATCCGTAGACAATCTCCATTCAACTAACAGCTTCTTTTCTTTGTAAATACCCAATACAATATTTGTATTTCCTACATCTAGTACTAATATCATTTTAATTCACCTCTATATAATTAAAAGCAGCTTAATAGCTGCTTTTGAAAACTAAATCCTCATTTAAAATAACAATTTAATTGTAACAAGTAAATCCTATTTGTCAAGTTATATATACTATTCACTTTACCCTTTAATACCGAATTAAACTTTCTTTAATGTAGTTTTCTCTCTCATATAGTATTTTACTATAAACCTTGGAGTTATGTTATTTTCCACCATATCATCTTTTTTCCTAAGTAAAATTACTCTGAGCTTCAGCTATCTCCTTATATGAGTATATGCTAATTACTTTTAAGATAATTAGTAATTTAATACATCCTGGAGTTACCTATAATCTTGCTTATCTATGAATATTTAAAATTATGTATATATTAAAGTGTCTATTCTATTAACCACTTGTTTTCCGAATTTATTATGCCTATAATATCCCTTTGGTCTTTAAATATATTGAAAACCTCTTCTTTTATTGTTCCTTCTCTTTCATTGTTCATAAGCATCATATACATGTTTCTTAGTTTATTTTCACCATTAGTAATTCTATTGCTTCTTAAAACCTTCTCTTTGTGGCTACGATTTTCTTTATACATTTTACAACTACCTCCTTAAGAGTTTTTGCAAAGTCCATATGTGATTATTGTGCCTTTCAATGAGTTCCTTTATGGTATCATATTTAGGTGTGTTTTCTACTGTTTTTAGATACTGTTCATACTGATTGATTAATAGATTCTCCTTTTCTATAAGATTATTAATTACAGAAGTTTTATTTGGTATCATTCTATCTCCTCCTTTTCTCATATACTATCCATAAAAAAAGAGTCTATACTTACTTAAGTGTAGTATAAACTCTTTTAAAAAATTATTCATATTTAAGCAAATGTCTTTATTTATTATCTTGCACCAAAAAGTGATAATAGTACTCCAGCTGCAATCGCACTTCCAATAACTCCTGCTACATTAGGTCCCATAGCATTCATTAATAAAAAGTTTGTAGGATCCGCTTTCTGCCCTTCTACCTGGGAAACCCTTGCAGCCATAGGTACTGCCGAAACTCCAGCAGAGCCTATGAGTGGATTAATCTTACCTTTGGTAATCTTACACATAATCTTACCAATAACAAGCCCCCCAAAAGTAGCAAAAGCAAAGGCAAGAACTCCTAATCCAATTATTTTGATTGTATCCAATCTTACAAAAATCTCAGCCTTAGCTGTTGCACCTACTGAAAGTCCTAAAAATATAGTTATTATGTTAATTAATGCATTTTGAGCAGTATCAGTTAATCGCCCCACTACTCCTGATTCTCTAAATAAATTACCAAGCATTAGCATGCCTATAAGAGAAATTAAAGAAGGAATAAATAAAATAACTAAGATAGCAACTAAAATAGGAAAAACTATTTTCTCTATTTTTTTAACTTGCCTCAACTGCCCCATTTTTATTCTTCTCTCTTCTGGAGTTGTCATTAATCTCATTATAGGTGGTTGAATAACTGGCACTAATGCCATATATGAATAAGCCGCCACAGCAATTGGTCCAAGCAAATGTGGTGCTAGCTTATTTGTTACAAATATAGCTGTCGGCCCATCTGCTCCACCTATAATACCAATAGCTGAAGCTTCTTGTGGAGTGAATCCTAGAAGAATAGCTAAGGTGTAGGCAAAGAATATTCCAAATTGTGCTCCTGCTCCCATAAGTACACTAGAAGGGTTTGCTAATAATGGCCCAAAGTCTGTCATAGCACCTACCCCTAAAAATATAAGCGGTGGGAAGATCTCCCACTTTACCCCTCTTGAGAGATAATACAATAAACCGCCCGGCTCACCCTTTAATGGCTCTGCCATAATATCTACCACTGGTAAATTAGTAAGTAGCATACCAAAAGCTATAGGAAGTAATAATAATGGTTCGAATTGCTTTTTTATTGCTAGGTAAACCAATATTAACGAAATCCCTATCATAAGCAATTCATTTCCTTGTATATTAGCAAAGCCCGATTCGCTTATTAAGTCTTTTAAAACTTCAAAAACATTCATTTAAATGCCTCCTACTCTTCAACAAAACCTTTGGGGCTTAATGTCCATTAATGCCCCAAATTGTTGAATAATATTAACTAACTTAGTCCAACTACGTGTCAAAGAATACATTTTCTATTCTTTATAAATGAGGATTCTCAACAAAACAAAGCTTTGCTTTAAATCAATCGTCACTTAAAAATTGTTGGCCAAAAAATTTTTTTTATTATAGGAAACCAGTCTCAAAATCATATTTCATATTAACTTTTTCGGTTACCTTAATATTTTAGAAATCCATAACTAACTTTTCATCTTTAAAGCAAGTTATTTTTTAAATTTTATTTCTTAGATATTTTAATCCTTAGCACTAACAACTTGAAATTAAGCTATTACTACTAATAAGTCCCCTGAGTTAACTGCTACACCTTTAACAACATTTACTTGTGCTATTGTTCCATCAACAGGTGACATGATTTCATTTTCCATTTTCATAGCTTCTAGCACTACTAAAACATCACCTTTTTTTACAGAAGCCCCTTCTGTAACATTGACTTTTACTATAGTACCCGGCATTGGGCATTCAATCTTTTCCCCAGTTGCATTACTTGATTTAGCTACAGGCTTTGGTGCTTCTGTTGGTGCTGGTGCAACCGGTTGTGGTGTTGCTACAGGTTGCTGTGGCGCAACCGCCGCTGGGGCTGGTGTTGCTACAGGAGCTACCGGTTGAGTAAACTCACCCTTTACTTCCTCCACTTCTACTTGATATGTATTTCCATTAACAGTAACATTATATCTTTTCATAATTCAATCCTCCCTAATTATTTAACTTCTCATCAATAGAAGTCTTTTGCCAGTTAGAGCTTAAAGTATTTACCCTCTTTATGCTCTTAATATTTAGTCCTGATATAGGTGTATCTAGTTCAGCTGATAAGGCTGCCATTATTGCTGCCACTATCTCATAGTCTTTATTTATATCTATAATCTGTAATACTTCTTCTATGTTTTCTTGTTTTACTTCATTTAAATCAACACTTTCTTCCACTTGGGAACCTCTTTTTCCTCCAAGTAGAAAACTTTGAGATTTAATTACAAACCATAGTATTATAAGAATTCCAAATACTATAGCCATAGCAACAAAGGAAACATTTAATGAAGAAGCAAGCTTGCTTGCTATTGATTCATTCATATTAATACCTCCCTAAACTAATGTGCTTCCGTGTTTTTTAGGGTAGCTTAACTCTCTCTTACTCTGTAACATATCTAGTATTGCAAATATTCTTTGCTTTGTTTCACTTGGATTAATGATATCATCAACTAATCCTATCTCTGCCGCTTTGTATGGACTAACCATTTCTTCCATATATCTTTCTACTACTTCTTTTTCCTTAACTTTTGGGTCTGAAGACGACATTATTTCAGCTCTATGCATAAACTTAATAAGATCTTCTGGGTTTGTTAAAGAAACCCTTGCACTTGGCCAAGCAAGCGTAACATCAAAAGCAGCCTCCTTGCTAGCTAAAGCTACATAACCTGCTCCGTTAGCTTCTCCAATTATAAGAGAAACTTTAGGCACTGTTGCATCTATTAAACTATAAAGAAGTCTTCCAGCATTTCTTCCAAGACCTTTCTTTTCTTCTTCAAGACTTATAGCAAAACCTTTAGTATCAACTAATGATAGAATAGGAATATTAAAGCTATCGCATAATCTAACAAAGCTAGAAACCTTCATAATTCCTTCATTAGTTATCTTTGACTTAACAAAGCTATTCCATATTGCTCCTACAGTTAACCCGTTGATTTTTATTAACCCAGTTTTAAAGCCTTCTACATATTCTCTGTTAACTTCTAAAACACTTCCATTATCTGCAATGTTAGCAATGATACTATCCATAGAGTAGTTCCCATCTGCCACCATACTCTCAAGTTCTTCTCTTGATTGGTTTAAATTATAATCTTCTTCTGTAGTCCATGGTGTTTCTAAATTATTAGCTGGTAAATATTTTATTATATTTTTTGCAAGATTAAATGCATAAATTTCATTTTCCGCTGAAAAATTTGCATTTCCATTTTTACTTGCATAAATTCCATCACTAAACATAGACTCATCTACATACTTTTCTTCCATTTTGCTTATTTTTTCACTAGAGTTTATCCCTAATTCCCCTATTCCGTTAACCGCTATAGTAAAATCAGCCATTGTAGCCCCCATTGCTGCCATACCATAACATGGTCCACATATCACAGAAATTTGGGGAATAACGCCACTAAGTTTACCTATCTTTCTTAGTATCATTCCATAAGAAGATAAAAGCTCTATTCCTTCACTTAACTTAGCTCCAATAGAATCTACTATTTGAACTACTGGTGCTCCCATCTTTCCAGCATTATCTAGTAAATTGCATATCTTTTTAGCCATAGCTTTATTAAAAGCTCCACCTTCAACAGTGTAATCAAAGCTATAAACATACACTAATCTTCCGCCTATAGTTCCATGCCCAGTAATTACTCCCGCAGCATTACCTGCAACTAATGCACCTAATTCTATAAAAGTGCCTTCATCTACCAACGTGGCAATTCTTTCTCTTGCAGTCATTTTATTTAAATTGTGTTGCATTTGGATTTTATCAGTTCCACCACCTTGGTGTGCTTTATCCTTAATTGAATGGAACACTTCAAGTTTGTTCATATCCTTGCCTCCTGACTTTTATTACTTTTCCCCGTATAATATTAACATAAAAATTGGTATTTGTACATAAAGTTTGCAAGTTTTGCTGCATTTTTCTGGGAATTTATTTGCTAATTTCTTATTGTCTTAATAAAGGAAATTTCATTGATTACTTATTTCCATGTTTAACCTATGGCTACCTAACTTTTATATTTTCATTTCCCTTCAGACTCAAAATCATACTACTCCTGACTTATTTTATTTCCCTATTATTAATTTTTGCATATCCCTATAATTTATACCTAAAACTAAATCACAGAAGGAAAGTTCTTTTATAAACTTATGAAAACCATACTTTCTCATAATCCTTTATCTATCTCTAGCTTTTATACCTAATATAAACCTTTATAACCCTATTTAAAAAACTAAGATTTTGCTATAAAAATTTTAGTTTTCCACAAAATAAAAAAGGCCTATAAAGAGTATTTCAACTACTTTATAGACCTTTTAAAAAACACATAATTCTATAATTATAAGAAAAAGCTTTTATAATACTAAATTTATTATACAAAATAATTTACTTTCTATATAAAAAATCAAACTCCAAGAATAGCCCTGCATTCCCTATAATTATATCCTCATTTTACTTTCTACTTAGAAAACACAGTTTCTAGAATAAGCCATGAATAGTTCCATCTTCCTCGATATCTATCTTTGAAGCAGATGGTACCTTTGGAAGCCCTGGCATAGTCATTATAGTTCCAGTTAATGCTACTATAAAGCCTGCACCATTAGATAATTTAACCTCTTTAACTGATATCTTAAAGCCAGTTGGTCTTCCAAGCAAACTTGGATTGTCTGAAAGAGAGTTTTGAGTTTTCGCAACACAAATAGGTACTCTATGGAGTCCTAATTTTTCTATTTCACTAATTTGTTTCTTTGCAGCCGCTGTGAAATCTACTCCATCTGCTCCGTATATCTCCTTAGCTATGGTTTCAATTTTTTCTTTTATATCTAAATTCTCATCATATAGTACTTTAAAATTATTTTCTTCACTATCTATAGATTTAAGCACTTTTTCTGCAAGATCTTGTCCACCAAGTGCTCCCTTTTCCCAAACTTCTGTAAGTGATACAGAAGCACCTAATCCTTTACAGAATTCTTCAATATATTTAACCTCTTCATCACTGTCAGAAATAAATTTGTTTATAGCTACAACTACAGGAACTCCATACTTCTTAACATTTTCAATTTGTTTTTCTAGATTTACTATTCCCTTAGTTAAAGCTTCTACACTAGGTATGCTTAAGCTATCCTTTTTAACTCCACCATGATGTTTAATAGCTCTAATGGTCGCAACTATTACTGCACAACTTGGCTTTAATCCTCCAAACCTACATTTTATATCAAAGAACTTTTCAGCACCTAAATCTGCTCCAAATCCTGCTTCTGTAACTACATAATCCCCAAGTTTTAGTGCCATCTTAGTAGCAAGTATACTATTACAGCCATGAGCAATATTAGCAAATGGTCCTCCATGTATTATAGCTGGAGTATTATCTAAAGTTTGCACAAGGTTTGGCTTAATTGCATCCTTCATTAAAGTAGCCATAGCTCCTTGAACATTTAAGTCCTTACAATATACAGGATTTCCCTCTAAATTATAAGCCACTAATATACGTCCAAATCTCTCTTTTAAATCCATTAAATCCTTTGAAAGACATAATATAGCCATAACCTCTGAAGCTACTGTAATTGTAAAGCCGTCTTCTCTTAAGAAACCATTAGGTGTTCCACCTAGACCTACTACAATATTTCTTAAAGCCCTGTCATTCATATCTAATACTCTTTTAAAGATAATTCTTCTTGAATCTATCTTAAGCTCATTCCCCTGATGTATATGATTATCAATAGCTGCTGAAAGAAGGTTATTTGCTGCCGTTATAGCATGCATATCTCCTGTAAAGTGAAGATTTATATCTTCCATAGGAACTACCTGAGCATATCCACCTCCAGCTGCTCCCCCTTTTACACCAAACACAGGTCCAAGAGAAGGCTCTCTTAACGCAATTACTGCATTCTTTCCAATACTACACAACGCTTGTCCAAGTCCTATGGTTACAGTAGATTTTCCTTCTCCTGCTGGTGTAGGATTTATGGCTGTAACTAAAATAAGCTTTCCATCCTGTTTGTTTTCATTTCTCTTTAGTACATCTAATGAGATTTTTCCTTTGTACTTACCATAAAGCTCAATATCATCATCCGTAAGTCCAATCCCCTTCGCCACTTCCAATATTGGTAACATTTTAGCCTTTTGTGCTATCTCGATATCACTAAACATCTGTATTCCTCCTAAACCCTAAAAAATTTTATAGCTTACTCATGAATTTTTTAATATTAACCATATATCTAATGTGAGTACCCTCACCAATTAGCCCTTTTTCATCCCATGTTCTAATAGAAAATGTTATCCTTTTTCCTTCCACTCTTTCAACTACTGCCTCACATCTTACCCTACTTCCCACCGGTGTAGCCCTAATATGTTTTACATTTATCTCTATTCCTACAGTAGTATCGCCATAAGTTAGGTGTAAATCTACCGCACTTTTAGCTGTATTTTCCATAAGTGCAATCATTGCTGGTGTTGCATAAACATCTATACTTCCTGATCCAACTCTACTTGCAGTTTCAGCTTCAGCAACCACTTTTTCTGTAACAGCACTTATTCCTTCTCTTAATCTATTCTCCATCCCCTCAAGCTCCTAACCCCATATTATGAACCTTCTGAATATTAATGTCATAATACCTCAGCTGACTATTTTATTATAGCACAACTTATAAATCTGAGTACATACTTGAAGAAGTAGGTTTCCCGACATTTTTCGCAGGTAATTCTATCATCCTCGCTTAACGAACGTTTTTCTTATATATTTGTTTTTTATTCGTGTATACTCCATCTTCAAATTTTCCCACTAAATAAACTTATTCATTGAGAAAATAAACTCCTATGCAAGTTGCATAGGAGTTTACCTTTTTTTATTGTTTTGAATATCTATTTACTGATTGCTTTCACTATTTTCTTTATCTGTTTCTAAAGAAGTTTCTCCTAGACCATAATCTAAGGACCCACCTTCTACAGCTTTCATATTATCTCTGATCAAGGTTTCAGTAGTTGTAATACTTTCTGTTGGACTCTCTAGATCTTCTCTCGCCTTTTCTGTGCTATCTTTAATAAGCTTATCAACAGCAATTTCATCTAAAGACTTTCCTTCCATGATAGCATTAAATTCTTCAGCAGTAAGCTTTTCTTTTTCTAATAAAGCTTTTGCTACATCATGTAACTTATCAATATTTTCATTAAGAATTTTTTCTGCTCTTTGGTAAGCCTCAGTAATTAGTCCTCTAATTTCTCTATCAATAGTTGAAGCAACTTCATCTGAGAAGTCTCTAGCCCTTCCAATATCTCTTCCTAAGAATACTTCATTGTCATCCTTACCAAAGGATATTGGTCCTAGCACATCACTCATACCATATTCCATAACCATCTTCTTAGCTATAGATGTAGTTCTATCAATATCATTTTTAGCTCCAGTACTGATTTCTTTTAATATTATAGCTTCAGCTACTCTACCACCTAAAAGACCAACCATTTCATCCTTTAGCTTAGACCTAGATGTGTAAGAAGTATCTTCATCTGGTAAATGTAGAGTGTAACCTCCAGCCATTCCTCTTGGAATTATGCTTATTTCATGAACAGCATAGGAGTTTGGAAGGTACTTAGAAACTACTGCGTGACCAGCTTCATGATAGGCAGTTAATCTCTTATCCTTATCACTTATAACTCTTGATTTTTTCTCTGGTCCTGCAATTACTCTTGTAATAGCTTCTTCAAGTTCTACCATATCAATAACTTTTTTACGATTTCTAACTGTTAAAAGTGCTGATTCATTCAATAAGTTTTCAAGGTCTGCTCCTGTAAAACCTGGAGTTCTCTTAGCTAATATATCAAGCTTAACTTCTGAGCTTAAAGGTTTATTTCTTGAGTGAACCTTTAATATTTCTTCTCTACCTTTAACATCAGGTGCACCTACTACAATTTGTCTATCAAATCTTCCAGCTCTTAAAAGTGCTGGGTCAAGAATATCAGGTCTATTTGTTGCTGCTACCATGATAATTCCTTCATTTACTCCGAAACCATCCATTTCAACTAAAAGTTGGTTTAAAGTTTGCTCTCTTTCATCATGTCCACCGCCAAGACCTGCACCTCTTTGTCTTCCTACAGCATCAATTTCATCTATAAATATGATACATGGTGCATTCTTTTTAGCTTGTTCAAATAGGTCTCTAACTCTTGAAGCTCCAACTCCTACAAACATTTCGACGAAATCTGAACCTGAAATACTAAAGAATGGTACTCCCGCTTCACCTGCTACAGCTTTTGCAAGTAAGGTTTTTCCTGTTCCTGGAGGTCCAACTAAAAGTATTCCCTTTGGAATTCTTGCTCCAACCTCTATATATTTCTTTGGAGTTTTTAAAAAATCCACTACTTCTTCAAGCTCAGCCTTTTCTTCATCAGCACCAGCCACATCATTGAAGGTTACCTTTTTCTTATCTGGTGTAGCCATTTTTGCTCTGCTTTTACCAAAGTTCATAACGCCACGGCCACCGCCGCCACCGCCACTGGACTGATTCATAAACATGGCCCAAAATACCACCACTACCAGAATTAAAAGTAGACTTGGTAAGAAGTTTAGCCACACTGGTACCGAAGTTGGTGGTGTATATTGCTCAATTTTTAAATTTTCATTTGGATACTGCTTTACAATATCTAAATATCTTTCTTTAATTATATTTACACTAAATTGTGTTCCATCATCTAGTTTACCAACTAAGGTTCTCTCAGTATCTGATAGCTTTACTTCAGTTACTTTCTTATCTTTCATATAAGTTTCAAATTCTTTTACATCAATGGATTTGACATTTCCAGCTCCATCAAACAGGGTAAGGGCAGAAAAAATTACCAATATCAAAACTAGTAACCATACTGTTGCGCTAGAAAATTTTTTCATTTAAGGTCCCCCTCTCTTTCTAGTAATTATTTACTTAAAAATTCTAACATAGGAAATTTTGGTTTACAACAACATATTAAATATTAACAGATTATTTTATGTAGTTTACTTTTTATAAACTTTTTCATCTAAAATTCCTACATATGGTAGATTTCTATAATGCTCTGCATAATCAAGCCCATAACCAACAAGGAAATAATCTGGCACATCAAAACCTAAATATTTTACACTTAACTCTTCTTTTCTTCTTTCAGGTTTATTAAGTAAGCAAGCTATCTCTAAAGTCTTAGGGTTTCTTGCAGATAAGTATTTCATTAAGTATTTTAAAGTAATTCCTGAGTCTATAATATCTTCAACTATTAGCACATCTTTTCCCTTTATCTCAAAATCCAAGTCCTTTATAATTTTAACAATTCCTGAAGATTCAGTTGCATCCCCATAACTAGAAACTGCCATAAAATCCATCTTGCAAGGAATTGTAATTTTCTTCATTAAGTCGGACATAAAAAATACAGATCCTTTTAAAATTCCTAAAACAATTAAATCTTTTCCCTTATAATCCTCACTGATTTTAGCTCCTAGAGCCTGAACTTTTTCTCTTATGGTTTCTTCATTTAGAAGAACCTCCTTGATTTGGTTATTCATAAACTTCCTGCCTTTCTATTTTAGGTATATTAATATCCCAACATATATCAATATATTTTACTTCTAATATATTATTAGTATGTTTATCAATCTTAAATTTATCACTAACTTTGTGTCCAATTATCCAACTTATTTCATTACTAAAACATAAAAGAGGTATAAAATCCCTTTTTTCTCTAGGAATTTTTAAATCTATAAATATATCTTTAATTTTCTTACTTCCATTCATCCCCAGAGACGAGAACCTATCGCCTTTTTTTCTAAACCTTAAGGTAATCGGTTCTTTTATCTTATCATAGTCAAAATATTTTACTGTTTCATTCCTTTTACCGTTTAAATACTCTTCTTTTTTTATTACTGTTAAAATAATCTTCTTACCTATCTCACTTACTTCATTTTCTCCTAGGTGTAGAGTACTATAAAATTCTTTACCCACCACTAAACTGTCATATGAAGCATCAATAACTTTCGAGTTATGATTTTCTCCTGGGATACTTTCTTTACATAAATGTATATCCTTATACACATTAGAAGAAAGTATTCCTCCAGGAAGTCTAGTAAACTTTCCCGTTTCAGTTTTTTGTATGCCTATAATAGTTTCTATATGCTTACTTTCTAAATTATATAAATCTCCTTTAACCTTTAAAACAGCTTTTCTTAGTATTCTATTAAGAATTGCTGGATGCAATGTAAAGGCATCTTTATATATTATAACCTTTTCTTTCCTTACATCACAGTATTTTTCAAAAAGTTTAGAAGATTTTTCTTCTAAATATTCATTATCTATGCTTAGTAAGGAAGCCATTCTACCTAGAGTATTAATAATATCATCATTAAAGTTACTTTCTATGTAAGGAATCAGCTCTAACCTTATTTTGTTTCTTGTATATATATTTTCAAAATTTGTCTTATCTATTCTTACTGGAAGATTATTTTCACTACAATAAGCTTCTATGTCTCTTCTGCTAGTTTGTATTAGTGGTCTTATAAATATATTATCTCTAACAGGTTTTATTCCCACTAATCCTTCTACTCCACTACCTCTCATAATTCTCATCAATACAGTTTCAGCTTGATCATTTAAATTATGAGCTAGAGCTATCTTGTTACCATCTAACTTGTCTAACAGTTCATGAAAAAATTCATATCTTACTTCTCGTCCTGCCATCTCATGTGATATATTTTTTTCTTTAGAAACCTTATCTATATCTATAGACTTTGAAAAGAATTCAATATTATATCTTTCACAAAACTCTCTACTTGCCCTCTCATCATTATCAGAATCTTTTCCTCTCAGCATATGATTAATATGAGCTGCATAAAGAGTCAAATTATATTCTTCCTTTAACACATGAAGTGCATATAGTAGACTCATTGAGTCTGGTCCTCCAGATAAAGCTACAATAACCTTATCTCCTTTGCTAAGCATGTTATACTTCTCTATAGTATTTAAAACTTTATTAAGCATTAAAACACTTCCTAATTATATTTTTTTACACATGATACCATAAACAACATAAAAATTAAACATCATAATATAAAATTAAACTTTATATTATATATTTTGAATGAAATTAGCACCTTACTTTTCTATGTACACCCCTTACTTCTATAATTTCTACAAAACCCTTCACAATATGTACATTAATATGCATAAATTTAAGCACTAATAAAAAAACAAAATCACTATCTAAACCTTACAGTTTTCGATAGTGATTTTAATGTTACACTCTTAATGTGCTTTTTACCTTTAGGATGCAGCACTATAAACCTTTGAAACCACTACTGTCATATCATCTTTAACTTTATTGCCACTTAACTTTTTAGCTTCTTCCACAATTCCTTCCGCTAAATCTCTAGGAGTTAACCCTTCATTTCTGCAAATATAGTCTAGAACCCAATCTACTTTACCACAACTCTCATCATCATAATCAAGAACACCATCACTAAGCATAATTACCACATCTCCATGCTTTAGCTTTTTCTTATGAACTTCAATATCTGCCTTGTCCAAAATCCCAATTGGTAAAGTTTTAGATTTTATAATATCTACGGTGTCATCACTTTTTATTATACTAGCCACTGCTCCAACCTTCATAAAGTCGATTTCTCCTGTATATAAATCAATGCTACTTAAATCTACAGTTGAAAACTTCTCCTCTTCTGAGAACTTTAAAGTCATTATTGAGTTCACTGTGTTTATAGCTGTAGTCTTACTAAACCCCGCTCCAGTAAACTTTTCAATTAATTCTACTGCTGCCTCACTTTCACGGCCTGCTTGTGGTCCTGATCCCATACCATCACTCAAAACCATCATGTAACTCCCATCTTTAGCTCTTCCAAAGCTAAAACTGTCTCCATAGGTAGTTTGTCCATCTTTACACTGCCTTGCAGCATAAGTTTTAACCTGAAATTTAGTAGCTTCTTCAAAAGTTGCTGTACAGATCTTAGTTATTGGATCAATTCTGCACCCATCTTCTTTAAACATCATTGATTTACCTAAACTATCATTTATAAGAGGCAGCATAGTCTTAACACAGGTACCTAACCCATCACAACTTTTTGTGGTGAGTTGTATTGTGAGTCTCCCCTTTTTATCATTAATACAAAACACATCATTATACTCTATGCCATGTTTGTCTAGCATTCTCATTATATTTTTTTCTGATTCCTTGTCCTCTTTTAGGTCACTAGCAAATTCATCTACTATTTCCTCCACAGACTTAGCCATATTGTTAAATTGATTAGCTAGTAATTCTCTTCCTTCTGCAAGCCTACTTCTCCACATTTCACTAATTATATACTTGTTAACTATATCCTCTGCATTTCTAATTAAAGAAGCCTTCTTAATACATTTTCGTTCAAGCTCCTGTGGAAATTCCCCTCCATTTCCTTGGACTACCTCTAAAAGTTCGCCAAAAGCAGAATAGGTATGATGCATTTCTCTGTTCCAACAGATACAATTAGTATTGCAATTTCCACAAACTCTATTAGCAAGGTTTTCGATTAGCGCACTACTTTTGCTCTTCATATCTAATTTATCATTATCAGCTAGGTCTGTTAATATATTAGACATATTAAGAAGCACCTCAGAGAACTGATCCAGTCTATCAACAAAAATTCCTCTTATTTTCTCTACATAATTTTGATCAATTGCCTCTCCCTTTTTATCACTATCAACTTCATTGATTACAGCCTGGTAAATACTCTGAGGTATTGCCAAGAAACCAATTGCAGTAATAACTGCCTCTATGATCATAAACTGTGAACTACCTTCAAGATTATAACTTATGGTATATATTTTCATTATAGAGAATACTACTAAAGATGATAGAAGAGCAAGAAGTTTTCCACCTTCCTTAAATAATCCTCCAACTAATCCACAAATACCTAACATACTTGCATAAACAAATATAGTGTTGTTTGACATTCCAACTATTACCCCCATAGCAATACCTGAAGCTGCCCCTACAGTAGATCCACAAATATAACTTATACCTAAAACTATAAATAAGCTAAAAATATTTAACAAGGATATTCCAAAGATATTTACATTCCACATACCCGCTACCATTAGCGATACTAATATACTCATAGATATTAACTCTTCATTAGAAAATAAATGTTTTGTGTTAATCTCCTTAAAACAAGATATACTATAATCTATAATAAAATATACTGGAACTATACAAAGAAGCTCAATAAAGGTTATTCCTAAAGCCATCAGAGTGCTATATTCCCTTATAAGAATGTTATACCCCAGTATTAGTGTCATTGTCACAAAGCCTAGTAGCATCCTTTCTGTAGACTTCTTTAAAAAATTATTTGTAATTATAGCTACTAAGGTTATTGTCGGTACCAAGGTTACATACATTAAGGTATTATCCAAAGTACCTTTTAAGGTTATGTATCCTAAAATAGCTCCTAAAGAAGTAACAAGAGATATTTTGTTATCCTCCATCAAAAGTACTACTACTAAAAATGCCACACCAAAGGGCGCTGACTTATTAATAAGCATAGTTCTACTGATTAAAATAGACATAACTAAAAACGCAATACTCTTTACCAAAACTTTGTTATAAGTCTCCGACCCGTTGTTTTTAACTTCCTTTGATTTCTTAATTCTTTCATATGCTCTTAATTCTGCTCCATATTGCATAAAATAATCACCCACCCCTTTAAATTACAACTTCATTATAACAAAGGCATTTGGTAATAAATGTCATTTTATGTGAGAGATTATTAAAAACAGTATGACAATAATATGTAATTTTTTTACATTAAATCGAAAATGCTTTCAATGCCGTTTATTTCCATTTTATTACATAAGCCTAATTTATCAAAGGTTTTCTTGGAATTAGTTATTCACACCTCCTTGTATTTTATCAAAAAAATGTTGATAACTTATGTGGATAATTCTGTCGGTATATAAAACTTTAAAACCTTTCCTGATGGAAATTTATTTTATAAAATATATGAGTCCTGCATATAATATTAAATTGATGCAATTTCTTCATTTTTAATAGACTTGTTCATTGTTAGCAGATTGTCTTTTGTAATTTTAAACTAAAATAAAAAACTCACAACCATTGTTGTGAGTTTTTACTTGGTAGCGGAAATAGGACTTGAACCTACGACACTTCGGGTATGAACCGAATGCTCTAGCCAGCTGAGCTATTCCGCCATATATGGTTGCGGGGGCAGGACTTGAACCTACGACCTTCGGGTTATGAGCCCGACGAGCTACCAGCTGCTCCACCCCGCGATATTTTGGTGCTGAAGACCGGAATCGAACCGGTACGGTGTTTAACCACCGCAGGATTTTAAGTCCTGTGCGTCTGCCAGTTCCGCCACTCCAGCA
>NZ_AMQH01000008.1 GCF_000300195.1 Clostridium tunisiense TJ
ATATGGTTGCGGGGGCAGGACTTGAACCTACGACCTTCGGGTTATGAGCCCGACGAGCTACCAGCTGCTCCACCCCGCGATATTTTGGTGCTGAAGACCGGAATCGAACCGGTACGGTGTTTAACCACCGCAGGATTTTAAGTCCTGTGCGTCTGCCAGTTCCGCCACTCCAGCATATTAAAGACAATTTTAAATATGGTTGCGGGGGCAGGACTTGAACCTACGACCTTCGGGTTATGAGCCCGACGAGCTACCAGCTGCTCCACCCCGCGATATTTGGTGCTGAAGACCGGAATCGAACCGGTACGGTGTTTAACCACCGCAGGATTTTAAGTCCTGTGCGTCTGCCAGTTCCGCCACTCCAGCACTTTCTTTACAGTAACAATAATCACTGTAGACTCCTACATTGTAGGACAACATAAAATTTTCAACCAAATATATTGATTAGAAATATGGTAGCGGAAATAGGACTTGAACCTACGACCCTTCGGGTATGAACCGAATGCTCTAGCCAGCTGAGCTATTCCGCCATATGGTTGCGGGGGCAGGACTTGAACCTACGACCTTCGGGTTATGAGCCCGACGAGCTACCAGCTGCTCCACCCCGCGATATTT
>NZ_AMQH01000009.1 GCF_000300195.1 Clostridium tunisiense TJ
TTTGGTGCTGAAGACCGGAATCGAACCGGTACGGTGTTTAACCACCGCAGGATTTTAAGTCCTGTGCGTCTGCCAGTTCCGCCACTTCAGCAGGCTTTATGTTTCTGTCACCTCTCAGCGACAATACTTATTATAAGTCATAGCCACATATATGTCAACACTTTTTTATAGTTTTATTTTTATTGATAATTTAACAGCTAAACCCATTGATTTATCTAGCATAAAGTTCAAAAGAGTGCTAGATACTAGCACTCTTTATATAAAGATTATCTTTAATAACTTGAACCTTTTTTACTATATCCACGACCTTTTCCATCTTGATGTTTCTTCAGGTCTTGGAATCTTTCTTCGCTATCTTTTAAAAACTTAGACATCCTATCCTCAAAGCTTCCCGTTGAGGAAACTTTTGTTTTTTCCTTGTCCCAGTCAATTTCTACTGGCTTCACGGATTTTTTAGGAACACCTGCTTGTTTTATGGATAAGCTCATTTTGCCATTGTCATCCACGGATATAATTTTAACTTTAACTACATCCTCTTCTTTTAAATGATCCCTAACATTTTTAACAAAAACATCAGACACCTCAGAGATGTGAACTAAACCTGTTTTACCTTCCACTTCAACAAAAGCACCAAAATTAGTTATATTGACTACTTTACCTTCTACAATACTTCCAGCCTTTAAGGTCATATTAAAAAGACTCCTCCTTAAATATAGATGATTATATAATTATATATAATGACATAGTTAGAAATAGTTTACTAACCTATCAAAATAACTTTATTTATTTCCACTGCTATCTATTACAGGAGCCTCTCCTTCTTTTACCAGCCCTAACTTTTCCCTTGCTAACTTTTCAATATAGTTCAAGCTTTGAGATAGCTTAACCTCATCCTGTAATTTCTCATTTTCCTCTTTTGTTTTTTGAAGCTCCACAGTGTACTTTTTAAGTTCAACTTTTTGTTTATGCATAATAATTTGTTGGTTTATAAGAGTATAACAAACATATGCACCAATTAATAGTAATAATAAGTTTTTTTTCTTAAACTTTTTCATCTCACCACTCATCCTTTCAAATGAATGAGTTAACTTAGGCATATAAACTACATTATAATGCCTTATTACTAATTGTTAAACTCATAAGTATATTTTAATTTGAATTTATCATTTGTTCAAGCTATTTATCTTATTATTTTTAATTTTTTCTTAGTATTTTATAAAACAATACCCTTATAGGATAAGTTATAATGTAAAATACTATTCTAAAAGTTGTTAAAAGAAATATCAATAGTTTATGAAGAGTTTTAACAAAGCCTTTGCTTATAAGCTTTAAATATATCAATAAACCTATAGCAATATATACAAAAACATTAAAACTCATATATGCATAGCTTGTGTACATCATAAAAACAAAAATAAAAATTCCTGTTAAAATCCAAAATAATAAGTCCTCTACAGCTGTAATGAACTTATTTAAACTTTCAATACCTCTAATAATTCTATATATATCAAATAATATTCCTATGAGCATTCCACCTATTATGCTAAATACAAATAAGTTCACTTGCTCCGGCATAGAAAAAATCATATCTTCCCTACCTGAACAATCTAGCAATTATGCCATTTTGTTTTCTATGCTTTTTCTCTTCTGTAGTATAGACAATATACCCAATGTTCCCACTTATTATTACGTCTCCATTTTGAACATCTAGCTTGTTCATCTTTAATTCTTCGCCTCTAATATCCATATTGCCTAAGACAGTTTTAAGTAAGATTTGCTCATCATTGAAACTTATTATCTCTGTTACTCCATCTAGACTCATTTTTTTTCTATTTTCTAAAGCTAAATAACTTTTCTTGTTTTCAACCTTCACTTCTTTACTCTGTTCCATGTTATCCTCCTCATAAAATCACATACTAAAAAACATAGTAGGCTTTCTGAAAACTTTCAAGATGAACACTCATTTTATTCATCTTCAAAAACCTGAAGGAAACCAGGTTGAGCTAAGGTATAGGTTAAGTTTTAAGTTCGGTTTCCTCTAATAAAAAATATATGCAAAGAGGAGGATTTTATGACTACTCTGTATCTTCTTCTCCTGAAATTATTTCATACATGCTCTTAGCATCCTCTTTATTTACATGAGATGCTATATTCACTATTTTAGCCTTAAGGGTTTGCTTAGCAAATTGAATCTCAATTATATCCCCTTCATTAACTACAGTTCCTGCTTTTGCTGCCTTACCATTTATAGAAACTCTTCCACTTTCACAAACTTCTTTAGCTACAGTTCTTCTTTTAATTATTCTTGAAACTTTTAAATATTTATCTAATCTCATTTATATCACCTCAATGATTTTATATGATTTATATTATTGAAAAATCAATTAATTCACTTTCTTTTTCATACATGCCTTATTAGCTAAATCTAGCGAATACAAGTAGTTACCTAGTAAATTTAAATAATCTTAGTTTAATAAAATAATCTTATTGACACATAAATTTAAATAATCTTAGTTTAATAAAATAATCTTATTGAAACTTATGTGTCAATAAAGAAAAAAACCCAGATAGAAATCTAGGCTTTTTAAAGATTTAAGACTATTTGTTAACTATGTCTTTAAATTCTTTTCCTGCTTTGAATACTGGAACCTTTGAAGCTGGGATTTGAATTTCTTCTTTAGTTCTTGGGTTTCTTCCAGTTCTAGCAGCTCTTTCTCTAGTCTCAAAAGTTCCAAATCCAACTAATTGAACTTTTTCACCATTTGATAAAGCTTCCTCAACGCTGTCTATGAAAGCTTTTAAAAAAGTCTCAGTTTCCTTTTTAGTTAGACCAGCTTTTTCTGCCATGCTTGTTACTAATTCTGACTTATTCACTATTGTACCTCCTTAATCTTAACTGTAATGCTTATGTAATAATGTTTAACTATTAAAATATAAACATCACACATAGAATACCTAATAGCATATTCTTCAGTTTTTTTAAAAATCCTTCTAATCAGCTATAGTTTTAACAAATTTTTGCTAAATTAAACACTTTTTGCTTCATTCCACAGCTGATCCATTTCGTCCAGGGTCATATTTTTAATATTTAACCCTTTTCTTATAGCAGTTTCCTCTATATATTGGAAACGCTTGATAAATTTATCTATAGTATAATTTACTGCAAACTCGGGGTCAATGTCAAGAATTCTTGCAATATTTACTGTGGCAAATATCAAATCCCCAACTTCTTCTTCTATTTTTGCCCTTTTATTGGATTTATATACATCTTTTACCTCTTGAAGTTCCTCTATAACTTTATCCATAGCAGGTGCTACATCTGGCCAATCAAACCCCACTTTAGCAGCCTTTTTTTGAACCTTTTCTGCTCTTAAAAGTCCTGGTAAGTTTTTAGGCACATGTTTTAAGGTATCAGTATAACTCTTAAATTCCTTTTCTTTTACTTTTATTTCTTCCCAATTAGTTAAAACTTCATCGCTATCTCTAACTTGCACATCACTAAACACATGAGGATGTCTAGATATCATCTTTTCTGTTATACCTTTAATAATATCATTAATGTTAAAGTATCCTTCTTCCTTACCAATCTGTCCATGGAATACTACTTGAAGGAGTACATCACCAAGTTCTTCAACTAATTTTGTATCATCTTTTTCATCTATTGCCTCTAAAACCTCATAACATTCTTCGATTAAATATCTTTTTAAAGACTCGTGAGTTTGTTCGAAATCCCAAGGACAACCATCTTCTCCACGTAGCACCTCCATAACCTTTAAAAGATCATGAAAATCCTTTGTATTCTCCAAATCCTTAGGAATATAAACAGATGTTAAATAATCTATATCTTCTTGTCTATCAAGATCATATAGTTTAATCTTCCTTATACTTTCAAGCCCCTTAACCCCTGCTGCTCTAACAAAATATATGTCAGTATCATCTTTGTAGTATTCTAATAGAGCAAGTTTTGTTTCCGATGCTATTAGAGGGTTGTAAACCTGAGTTATTATAAGCCCAACCCTTTTATCCATTACCTGATTGGCTATATCAAAAGCATCAACTATTTTTATCCCTTCAATTGGGTCTATTTTTAGGCTCTCCATTACTGCGTCGATAAAGCTTACTGCTGGTAGTATCTCTGTTTCTATAGCCCTTTCTTCGCACGCCTTTAAAAGAAGTGTTACAGACTTTTCTGCAACCAGCGGATGGCCTGGAACTGCGTAAACAACATCCTTGTAAATGTTATGCTTTTCTATAATATCCTTTGAAATAGCACTATACACCTCATCAAAAGAATCATAGCTTTCGTAAAAAGAGTCATAAGTGTCAAATACCACTCCCAAAGACTTTAGATATTCAACATTAGGATGTTTTTCTGTCCTTAAGAGCACCTTGTCACAAGACTTTAATAATTCTAAGGTCCCTATAGTCAACGCATCCTTTGCCCCTGGGCCCAAACCTACTATTTTAATCATATTTGTATCTCTCCTTGTATCCTTTTGTATTATAAACATCCTTCAAAGTTCCTAATGAAAAAAAACTTGTTCATTATTTAAAACTTTTAATGTCTCATAAATTTTCCCCTTATATCTTCCATTGAAAATATACCTAATACTATTACTAATACTGTAAAAATTGCTACTCCCACTATTATGGAAACCAAGCAAGAAATCCCATTACTCATTGTATAATTATAGACATTATTATAGCTAAATACAACAAAAATTATCATCGTAAGAGATGCTATCAGTGGCTTTAGTAGCACTTCAGTTATACTGAGTTTTACCTTCAATACCCTTGAGACCTGTATATAATTTAAAAGTGCAGTAGTAGTATATCCAAAAATAGTGCCTATAACTGCTCCATAGATATTTACAGAGCTTTGAGCAACGAAGAAATAGGACAACACAACCTTAACCAAGCATCCCCCAATAAGATTGTAAACTGGAATCATATACCTTCCACAACTTTGTAATAGTGAAGTGGTTGTCTGTGTAATTATAATAAAGGGGATTGAAATTGAAAGAAATTTTAATATTTCATAACCTGCAACATCCTTCATAAATACCAATCCCATTATTGGCTTTGCTAAGAAATATAAGCCTAAAAAACTTGGTATTCCTATTACAAAAGATAGTTTATAAACCATCTCAACTCTTCTTTTCAGTTCCACAGTTCTAAAGGTGGCATAAGCCTCAGAAACTATAGGTACTAAAGCAGCACAAAGGGCCATAGACACTGCTAAGGGTATATTCTGAAGGGTTACAGCCTTACCTGTAAGCTGCCCGTATAAGATTGCGCTATCTTCAAGAGAGTACCCTGCTACAAGTAACCTTTGAGGAACTACAACTGAATCTATTAAAGACATAACGGTGCCTACCGCTGCTCCAATTGATACCGGGAGTGCTGCTTGAGCTATAAGTCTTACCATACTACCCTGTCTTTTCCTTTGAAACTTCGGTAATTCTTTACTCGCTCTAAAATAATTAAACATTAGGTAAAAGCTTCCTAATGCTCCTCCAATCACAGTTCCTAGTGCTGCACCTCCTGCCGCATATTCTATACCCTTTGGCATTAACAGATAAGCAAATAGCACTCCACATACTACTCTCCCAATCTGTTCAACGATTTGAGAAATACCAGTATAAGTCATATTTTGCATACCTTGAAAAAACCCTCTAAGTGTACACATTATACAAACAAATATAGGTGCAATAGAAATAACCATAAATGAATAATAAGACTTAGTATCCCATTTCAAAGTTGTTATTATTTCTTTTGAAAAGAATAGCATAACCAATGATGCAATGACTCCTATAGGAATCATAATTAAAAGAGTTTCCCTAAAAATTTGTCTCACAGCATGTACATCATTTTTCGCATTGAATTCAGAAATCAGCTTAGACATAGCTATTGGAACTCCTGATGCTAATGCAACAAAGGTCATGTAAAGAGGATAAGACATTTGATAGTATCCCATTCCTTGGTCTCCAATTAAAGCTTGAAGTGGTATTCTAAAGAATAAACCTAGAAACCTAGCGAATATAGTAGCTGCTCCTAAAATCATGGTTCCTTTTATTAAAGATTGCCTTTTCATATACTCCCCCCATAAAAGCAAGTCTTATTTTCTATTATAGAGAATCTACGTCAAGACTTAACTTATAAACCAGGCCTCCCTTGTTCTTTCAAAGCTTTTCAAGATGAATAAACCATATTTATTTCAGCTTGAAAGTCTATATATGAACTATGCTTGAAATTCAAATTCTCAACTTAGTACCCTATATATTAAACTTGCCTATACTATAAATATTTACTTTCCAAGGGGTTTATTACTGATATGACAAATAATGAGAATGTGATTTTGTTTAGATCGCTTAAAACTATTCTAACACTATGTATTCTTTTTATACTTGGCCTTATAGGTGCTTGCATTATTTACTAATAATTAATGCCTTAAAAGATCTTTCTAGTAACTAAGTTACACTCCTCCAATATGTGAATTTTGTATGAAGATGTTTATTATGAATATTATTGGATAGTATTGAAAAGGGAATGGAAATATGATGGTTTCAAAATACAAGTAGTAGCATTTTCTATTATTAAAAGTATTTATAATACCTATTAATAATAGAAAATTATAAAACTAAGAGTAATGGCGTAGCTACGCCACGCCATTACTCTTCCATCTGTTTTCCTAGGAATGCAGATGCTGTTTCAGCTAATTTTAGTTCTAAGTCTCCAAACTTCACATCTTTTTCCTTAGAAACTATAACTACAGCTCCAATAGCATCTCCTCCTGCCATTATAGGTGCTATAACCTGTGAATTATATACTGTTTCATCCTCATCGTTATAAAGTGGTATTGCCTTTTCTGAACCTTCCCCTAGTATAATCGCCTTACGACTGTTCATTATTTTTTCAAGTTCAGAACTTACTTTTTTCTCAATGTATTCTTTTTTAGGACTTCCGCTTACGGAAATTAAATTATCCTTATCGCTTATAATTACTATATGTCCTATAGTTTGTTGAAGAGCCTCACTATACTCCTTAGAGAATTCACTCAATTCTTCTATTGGTGAATACTTCTTAAGAATTACTCCACCCTCTCTATCAGTGAATATCTCAAGAGGATCTCCTTCTCTTATTCTAAGTGTTCTTCTTATTTCCTTAGGAATTACAACACGACCTAGGTCATCTATACGTCTTACTATACCAGTTGCCTTCATTTATTAATTCCTCCTTAACTCACTAAACTTATATACTAGTGGTATTATTATCTTTCTTAATTCCAAATTTTATACACATTAGTAAAAGTTTAATTAAAAAGAAATTTAATAATTCATTTGATAATTCTCCAAAATAAAAGAGTCATGAAAATTCACGACTCTAAAATTTGTTATTTTAACTTTTCTTCATAAACTTTAATCTTTGCTTCATCCTGCCATTTTTTCATTGTCTCTTGCCAATTTTGGTACTTCTTCTGATCAGTTAAAGATGTTCTAATACTTTCTTTAACATCTTCAAACTTCTTAACTGGGTATTCTTCCTTATCTAGAGCTTTAATAACATGAAACCCAAATTTTGTTGCTATAGGGGCTTTTGTATATTCCCCTTTTGGTACGCTAATAGCTGCTAACATAAAAGTTTTGTCATATTGTTGAGTTTCATACTCAATCCAACCTAAGTCTCCACCATTATCCTTTGTACCATCAGTTCCCTTTTCCTTTGCAAGGGCAGCAAAATCCTCACCCTTATTTAATCTTTCTATAATAGCCTTAGCTTCCTCTTCAGTTTTAACTAAGATATGTGCTGGCTTAATTCTGTTTGGTTTCTCTGTATACTTAGTTTGATTTGAATCATAATCTTGTTTAATTTCCTCATCAGTTGCAGCAACGTCTTTAACAACATGCTCATAGACCATATTTGATATAACAGAAGGTCTTAATTCTTTTAAAAGATTTTCTTCAGTCATTTTAGCTTGTGTTAAAGCCTCTTTATATTTTTCATCACTTTCAAAAGAAGCTTTTATATCTGCAAGTTGCTTTTGAACTTCTTCATTAATCTTTTCTTCACTAGGTAGAACTTTAAGCTCTTCAGCTTTTTTATTTATAATAACATCATTTACCATAGTATCTAAAATACTTGTTCTTTGCTCAGCTAAATATTGTTTAGCCTGCTCATTAGTTTCGTAGTTTTCTCCGAATTGAGCCTTCACACTCTCAAGAACTGGAGCAAGTTCTTCATCAACCTGTCCTCTTGTAATTTTCTTATTATAGACCTTAGCTACTACAGTTTTATTCACACCTTCTGGTGTCTTTTCAACAAGTCCACAGCCTACGACTGATATAGACATAGCAGTTATTAACGCTGCAGCAATAACCTTTTTAACGTTTCTCAATTTATTATCCCCCATTCTGGCTAATCTTTATTTATATTATTATATTGTAGCATAAAACTCGTATCATTGTATACACTTGCTAACACCTAATGCTCCTCCATAGTTTCATACAGAATAAGTATTATTATACAAATTCACTATGACAACTAGGTGACAGTATTATGAATAAAGTGTTAAGGAGCCAAATTACATTTTACTAATTTTCCAAAAGAATAATTCCTCAGTTTTCATTAGTTCTTAACTACTTCTAAAGCAGCAGTTTAGTCTGTTTCTAAGATGAATGCCCCAAATAAATTTATTCATTATTTGGCTTCTTTTTTACCACTGCCCTCATATTTTTAACAATTTCTATTAAATGCTTTACTACTACTTCCTTCTTTATACCTTTAAACTTCCATCCAAGAACTGGAGCCTCGCCCATCTTAAAAGCTATTTCTTTTCTATAGTTTTCTAGGATAAATCTCACTAACTCCGGTGTCAGATAGCTTTTGTTTTGGAAAGTAATAAGAATTTCACTTCCCACTTCTTTTATCTCTACTATACCAAGATCCTTACAAAGCGATCTTACATAAGCTATATCCATTAGATTGTAGACCGTGTTCGGTATGTCCGAGAATCTATCCTCTATTTCCTCTTGTAATTCCATCATGTATTCATAAGAATCAATAGATGCAATCTTCTTGTAAACCTCAATTTTTTGTGTTTCATCCACAATATAGCTACTTGGTATATATGCATCAATCTTAATATCTACCGTAGTCTCTATAGGCTCCTTATCAATATCTCCTTTAATAAACCTTACTGCATCCTCAAGCATTCTACAGTATAAATCATATCCCACTGTAGACATATGTCCATGTTGAGCTGATCCCATAATGTTACCTGCTCCTCTTATTTCAAGATCTCTCATAGCAATTTTAAAACCTGACCCTAGCTCTGTAAAATCTTTAATAGCCTTAAGCCTTTTTTCAGCTACTTCTGTCAATACCTTATCCTTCATGTAGGTAAAATAAGCATAGGCAATTCTATTAGTTCTACCTACCCTTCCCCTTAGCTGATAAAGTTGTGAAAGTCCCATCTTATCAGCATCATAAATTATCATAGTATTAGCATTTTGTATATCTATACCTGTTTCAATTATGGTTGTACATACTAATAAATCATATTTTTTGTCAATAAAGTCTAATATTATCTTTTCTAATTCTCTCTCTGTCATTTGTCCGTGAGCTACAGCAATTCGAGCTTCAGGAACAAGCTTTGATAAATAGCTTGCCATATCATTTATGGTTTCAACTCTATTGTAAACAAAGAACACCTGTCCATCTCTATTTAACTCTCTCATTATAGCATCACGTGTTAATTGGTCATTAAACTCAACTACATAGGTTTGAACTGGGTATCTTTCTTCTGGCGGAGTTTCAATAACACTTATGTCTCTCACTCCTGTCAAAGACATATGAAGAGTTCTTGGAATTGGTGTTGCTGAAAGAGTTAATACATCGATATTTTTTCTTAAATCTTTTATTTTTTCTTTGTGAGTTACACCAAATCTTTGTTCTTCATCAATTACTAATAACCCCAAATCTTTAAACAATACGTCTTTTTGAAGAATTCTATGAGTTCCAATTAGAATATCTACATTTCCTTCCTTTAATGCCTTTAAGGTAGCCTTAACCTGAGCTGGTGTTCTAAATCTACTTATCATCTCTACTCTTACTGGAAAATCTAAAAACCTCTTCTTCATGTTCTTATAATGCTGTTCCGCTAATATGGTAGTTGGCACAAGCATTGCTACCTGTTTACTATCCATAACACACTTAAAGGCAGCTCTTATAGCAACCTCAGTTTTACCATATCCCACATCTCCACATAGAAGTCTATCCATAGGTTTATTGCTTTCCATATCCCTTTTTATATCCTCTATAGAAGTTAACTGATCTGGTGTTTCATCATACGGAAACTCCTCTTCAAATTGTTTTTGCCAAATAGTATCCTCTGAGTACTTGTGTCCCTTTAAAGTGGCGCGGATTGCATAAAGCTTTACCAAATCCTCTGCAATATCTTCAATGGACTTTTTAACCTTATTCTTAGCCTTAATCCAATCGCTACCGCCTAGTTTGTTAACCTTTGGAGCCTTACCTTCACTTCCAATGTACTTTTGTACCATATCAAGTTGTTCAGCAGGCACATATAAGGTATCTCCAGAATTATAGGAAAGCTCTAAAAAGTCTTTTTTATGTCCTTGTACCTCTAATTGCTTAATCCCCTTATATACTCCAATTCCATGGTTAACATGAACTACATAATCTCCAAGTTTAAGTTCTGTGAAACTCTTAATCTTTCCTACACCTTTTTTGTTACCTCTTCTTACAGACTTTCTCTTAGATTGTCCAAAGACCTCACTATCAGATATTACGCAAACCTTAAGTTCTGGATACTCAAAACCCTTTGAGGCATTTCCAAAGGTAACTACTACCTCCCCCTGCTCAATGCTAGAAACAATATCTCTATACGTAGCTTCAATCCCTCTATCTCTAAGAGTCTCAATAAGCCTTTCTCCCCTAGTTCTAGTACCTGAAAGAATTAAAGTTCTATATTTTCTTTCTTTTTTTTCTTTAATATCTTCAATAAGCATGTCTAATTGACCATGATAATCGTGAATAGTAATCTGCGAAAAAGCTGCAATGGTTCTAGGTGCTAAATGCTTAGCTGTTTTAGTAATAGCTTCTAAGGTCATCACCTTACTAACTTCTAACTCTTCAATAATTCTTTCTTTAGATAACAATAATTCTCCCTGTTTAGGAAGTATGTTACCCCTTCTTAAAAAGTTTTCGTAGTTTTCCCTAAACTCAAAGTTTACACTTTCAAGTTTTCCTACGCACCTTTGAACATCATCTATAACAATAAAACAATTTTTCATATAGTCAAAAAGAGTAGAAGGCTTATCATAAAAATAACTAATATAACTATCTAAGGTTTCGAAGGACCAGGTTTCTTTTAGGAGTTCTAGATTATTATTAATAGTAGATGTTAATCTCTCTATAGCGTCTTTATCCTTTTTCTTTTTAAAACCTTCTAATGTAACATTAAAGTCCTCCTTAATCTTATTGTAGGCACTATCAATGTGACTATTGGTTAAGATAACTTCTTTTGCAGGAAAAATATCTACAGTTTGCACTTTTTCAATACTTCTTTGAGTGTCTGTATTAAAAGTTCTTATAGAATCTACCTCATCATCAAATAGTTCAATCCTATAGGGTAGCCCACTGGTTGGAGGGTAGATGTCAATAATGCCCCCTCTTACAGAAAACTGTCCTTTTGTATCTACAACTTCACTTCGTTCATAGCCTGCTTCAATAAGCCTTTGCGATAATTCTCTTATATCAATTACATCTTCCACAGTAATATTAAAACTATGGCTAGTGAAGAGTTCTACTGGGGCATAGGTTGAAGCCAATGCCTCTGCTGAAGTAATAATTACCTTTTGCCCTTCCTCCAGCATCTTCTTTATAACCTTTAATCTTTCCCACCTTAAATCTCCTGAAATTGCATCTGCATTGTAAAAAACAACTTCTTTAGTTGGAAAGTAGTAAACATCATTAAGATAAAAAGATAAATCCTCATAGATATTTTTTGCTTCCACATCACTATGGGTAACCACTAACATTTTTTCATTTATTTCATTTAAAACCCCATATAATAAATAACTTTTTGAAGACTCAGAAAGACCATAAACACCAATAGGATACTTCCTATTGTCTATGGCCTTAGATATATCCTTAAATTGTTCACTTAGAATAAGGGGTGTCATTAAACCCTTTAATCTCAAACTTACCACCTCTCAAAATTCCGTCTATACTTAAAATATTTAATATGAGACTTCAACTTCGCCCTCCTTAAAAGCCTATAATGTATCAAAACACCTTCGTGTTCAAGCTACTTTTCCAATTTGATTCCTTATATATAAATAACCAGACTGCTTCCTATAAAATCATAGCTACTACTCTGCTTTAAACCCATTAAATTTGTTCATAGCCTCAGAAATGCCCTCTTTAATTATAACTTCTACAGCCTCTATTGAAGCCTTAAATGCTTTTTCTACTTGCTCCCTATCTTCCTTAGAGAATCTTCCAAGAACGAAGGGAATTAAGTCTTCCTTCGGTTGTCCAACTCCTACTTTAATCCTTGGAAACACATCCGTAGATAAATGCATGATAATGTTTTTTATACCATTATGTCCTCCTGCACTACCTTTTCTTCTAATTCTAAGGCTTCCTGGTTCAAGACTTATATCATCATAAATTACTATTACTTTATCATTGGGAATTTTATAAAAATCACATATTTCTCTAACACTCTCACCACTTAAATTCATAAAGGTTTGAGGTTTTAAGAACAACACTTTTTCTCCATTTATTATAGTTTCCCAATATATACCTTTAAATTTTGTCCTGCTAGGTCCAAAATTATACTTCTCCTTACATAAATCAATAATATCAAATCCTACATTATGCCTTGTTTTATCGTACTTATCTCCTGGATTCCCTAGTCCTACTACTAAATACATCTAATACTACCTCCAAACTTCTACTCTGTACTTCACTGGTCCCATAAAATCAATAATTTTAGAACACATAATATATTATACTAAAAAATCTACATAATCAAAATTCTTTGTTTATCTATGGAATAATAAAACCTTAATGTAATTTTGCATATAAATATTAATCAGAAATAAAAGTAGTATGTTCATATCATACTACTTTTATTTCTGTTTAACTTTTATTTTAATGTCTAAAATCTTATACTGTCCGTTATTAAATACTTTGCACTTTACTATTTCTTCCGAAGTAACTTTTTTTATAGCTCTATTCATATCTTTTATATACTTAATTTTTTCTCCATTAAACTCCATTATTATATCTGTAGGTTGTAATCCCGATATATAGGCCTCACTATTTCTTATTACTTCTTTTACATAAACGCCCTGAACCCCTTCTTTACTTTCAGGAATTGCTTCCTCTGCATGAATTCCTATAACTGTTCTTAGCAAGTTTTCTCCATTTAGTATTTCATTTATAAATTGTTTTGCATCTTCTATAGTCATATAGAAGCTACTCTTTATAGTACCTTTAGCATGATTCATAGCAATACTATTTATACCAATAAGCTCTCCCTTAGTATTACACAAAGCGCCACCACTATTAATGGAACTTGGAGCAATATTAGTTTGAATAATATTTAATGCAGAATGAACTCCAGTATTTTTATCCACAGTTATCAAAGGTTCACTAACGCTTATTACACTTCCATTCTTTACGTTTTCATTAAAGGCTCTTCCCACTGGATTTCCTATACTCAAAACCTGGTTTCCATGTTCTAATCCCACAGCACTGCCTAATTTTATAGCTGGCACTAATTCAGTTTCAATTTTTATTACAGCTAAATCATAGGTAGTATTAACCCCAATAATACTTGCTTCATAGACTAAGTCATTATAAAGCTTAACCTTTATAGCCTTTGCATCATCTATTACATGGTAATTAGTAACTATATATCCACCTTCCTTGAAGACTACTCCAGAGCCACTGTCTATCTCCATTACTCTTTCTGAGTCTCCTATAACCTTGACAATGGATACAACTGACTTAGCCACCTTACTCCCTATTTCATTATAATTAACTTCATTGATTAAATTTGATACTGTATCTTCTTCATTTGCTGCGCGATTTTTTGACACTGTAGTGCTGTTCAATATGAATGCAGTACATGCTCCTGACACAGAAGCTACCACTAAATATACTATAGTAAAAGCTATAAACCTTTTCTTATAGTTTTTCTTTTTCTTGTTGAACTTAATCTTTCCACTATAATCCTCTTCCATATTGTTTGATTCTTTAAAGCTATCCACAGTGTCACCTCACTAAATACCTTTATAAAACTACTATATATTCTATAACTTTTTACCCAAACTTAATGTAAATGTAAACATAACTCCATTTTCCTTATTTTCTACCCATATTTCCTCATCAAATAATGTGATTATTTTCTTTACAATAGAGAGGCCAAGACCCGTACTAACTTTTTGGGTTCTCGATTTATCTCCCTTGTAAAACCTATCCCAAATATACTTGATATCTTCCTCTTGGATAGCTGGTCCTTCATTAAATATGGATATGAAAGCTTTTTTACCCTTGCTCTTGCATGAAATAGTTACAAGTCCACCCTCATCTGCATATTTAATAGCATTATCTAAAAGATTAGTTATAACCTGCATAATTTTATCTTCATCTGCCATTGCTACAAGCTCATCTTCTTCAAAAAAAACTTGAACATTGAGTTTCTTATCTTTAACTCTTGCCTCATTCCTAAGTATACAAAGTCTTACAACTTCGTTTATATCTAAGGCCTTCATTTGAAGCTTAAACTTTCCTGATTCTACTGCAGAAAGGTCTAAAAGTTCATTGATAAGTCTTGTAAGTCTTTGAATTTCTTCGTAGGCTATTTTTAAGTAATATTCCTCTTTTTCCTTTGGAATAACTCCATCTAAAATCCCACCTATAAAACCTTTTATAGATGTTATTGGAGATCTTAATTCATGAGATACATTAGAAATAAACTCTTTTCTATTCTGCTCTACCTTCTCTAATGAATCCGCCATTACATTAAAGGATTCTGCAAATTCTCCAATTTCATCATGGGATTGAACCACAACCCTCTTATTCACATCTCCAGCCGCTATTTTTCTAGCCACCACATTCATCTCAGAAATTGGGGTAACAATTATTTTTTTAATAGAATAATAAATTACAATACTGGATGCAATAACTGCTATTACAGTTGAAACCCATATGATTTTAAATACATTATTTAAAGATTTATTAAGAGTTGACATTGACACATTGATAATTGCTGCTCCATTAAATTGCCCATTTTGACCTTTAATAGGTTCTCCTAAAACATAAAACTTCTCATGAAGAAAAAAGTTGTCGTAATTGCTACTAATAAGCTCAAAATAACTTCCTTGGCTTAAAGTTTCTAGTTGTTGAACAAAAAGTTGCTTACCTATGAATGGCTTAAATTTATTAGAAGTTGCTACATAAACATAACCACTTTTATCAATTAGCAATATATCATCATTGATATACCCTGAAATGAATCTTATAGACCCATTTAGCTCTTCATAGGGTATTCCTCCCTGCAAATATTCATTTGCAAGTCCTTCAATAATAGAAACCTGATTGTTTAATTGGTCTTTTCTATTTTTGATGAAATAATCCTGAATCCAATAGGATAAAAAAGCCGCTATAATGGTAAGACTTATGGAAATTATTACAGTATAGGTTATTACCATTTTAGTAAACAAGCTGTTTTTAACCATTACTTCACCTCAAATTTATAGCCTACACCCCAAACAGTTTCAAGTTGCCAAGTATCTCCACCAGCAATCTTTTCTCTTAATCTTTTTATATGAACATCTACTGTTCTTGAATCTCCTGGGTAATCATATCCCCAAACCTCACATAGTAATTGTTCTCTTGTAAAAACTCTATTTTTGTTACTAGCAAGATAATATAACAATTCGAATTCCTTAGGTGGCATTTTTATTTCCTGACCCCTATATGTTACGTTATAGGAATTAACATCAATAACTAAGTTCTCAAAGGATAACGTTTCCTTATTGTCCACTTCTGAAGTGTATCTTCTTAATACAGCTTTAACTCTAGCCATAAGCTCTTTTGGTTCAAAAGGCTTAACTATGTAGTCATCTGCTCCAAGTTCTAATCCTAATACTTTATCAAAAGTTTCTCCCTTTGCAGTTATCATAATAACTGGAGTTTCATGCTCTTTTCTAATCCATTTTAATACATCTATTCCATCCATGTATGGAAGCATCACATCAAGGAGTACTAAATCTGGTTTAAAGCTCACAAACAATTCCTGAGCTTCCCTTCCATCGTTTCCAACCTTTGTTGTGTACCCTGCACTTTCTAAATACATCTTTAAAACTTCACTTATATTTTTATCGTCATCAACAACTAATACCTTTCCAATTGTACCTTCCATATTAAATCCTCCACTCTAAAAAAATTTCTATATAAATTCTACACTCTTTTAAATCAATATAATATTATGCTTATACATAATCTTATATTGATTTCTTAGAACCTTTCAGACATACCTACATTTAACTTTTGCCTTAGAAGCCCGTGTCTTCTATTTTACACCATTTTTACTTTGTATTATATAATAATACCCAATAAATTTGAGAAATTTTCTGTAAAATTAATATAATTAACAAAATATTTATAAAAAACATGCGTTACAGCTAAAGTAACGCATGTTTTTTATAAATTATATTCTATTAATTATTCTTAGTCAAATAATTTACTTACAGAAACATCTTCATAAATTCTCTTAATAGCTTCTGCAAAAATTGGCGCTACAGATAAAATTTTAATCTTATCTATTGCTTTTTCTTCTGGTAAATGAATTGTATCTAACATTATTAATTGCTTAATAACCGAATCCTGAATTCTTTCAATAGCAGGACCTGATAATACTGCATGAGTACAGCAAGCATAAACTTCTTTAGCTCCCATTTTTACTAAAGCATTAGCTCCGTTACAAATAGTTCCTGCTGTATCAATCATATCGTCAATTAAGATAACTCTTTTACCTTTAATATCTCCTATAACATTCATAACTTCAGCCACATTTGCCTTTGGTCTTCTCTTATCTATAATTGCTATTGGTGCATTTAATCTATCAGCAAATTTTCTAGCTCTTGACACGCTTCCAAGGTCTGGAGAAACAACAACTACATCTTCTTGGTCTGCAAAGCCATTTTCAACAAAGTAGTTACTTAGTATAGGTGCTCCCATTAAGTTATCTACTGGAATATTGAAGTAGCCTTGAATTTGAGCTGCGTGTAAGTCCATAGTTAAAACTCTATCAGCTCCTGCAGCAGTAATTAAATCTGCAACTAGTTTTGCTGTGATTGGATCTCTTGCCTTAGCTTTTCTGTCTTGTCTTGCATATCCGTAATAAGGCATAACTGCTGTAACTCTTCCTACTGATGCTCTCTTAAAGGCATCAATCATTATTAATAACTCCATTAAGTTATCATTAACTGGGGCACTTGTTGGTTGAATTACAAACACATCAAGTCCTCTAACAGTTTCTGCAATGTTTACAGATATTTCTCCATCGCTAAAAGTCCCTACTTGAGACTCACCAATTTTAAGTCCTAGTCTATCTGCGATGTCTTGAGCTAGTTTTGGATAAGAATTACCTGTGAAGATTTTAATGTTTTTTCCATGAGTTATCATTATGTATAGTCCTCCTATTTTGTTTTATTTGTGTTATTATTTATTTTTTGTTGTATTTTTCATAAACCCAGTTTTCTTTGTTTACTTGTTTTGCTCTAGCAATTGCTAGTGAACCTTTTGGCACCCTATGTGTAATTGTAGACCCCGCTGCAATATAAGTGTCCTTTTCTACAACTACAGGAGAAATAAGATTTGAGTTACATCCAATAAACACATTATCTTCTATAACAGTTTTATTCTTACTTCTACCATCATAATTTACAATTACTGTTCCACAACCAAAGTTACAATCACGGCCTACTTCTGCATCTCCTATGTAAGTTAAGTGAGATACCTTTGTTCCATCACCAATAGTTGATTTTTTAATTTCTACAAAGTCACCTATTCTTGCATTCTTACCAATATTAGTGTCTGGTCTTATATATGCAAAAGGACCTACTGTAGTATTTTCTCCAACATTACTGTCTAGAACTACTGAATTTTGCACTGTAACATTATTTTCAATAACAGAATTACTAATTCTATTGTTTGGGTACAGAATACAATTATCTTTAATTACTGTATTTCCTTGAAGCATATTTCCTGGATAAATCACAGTATCTTTTCCAATTTTAACATTCCAGTCTATATAAGTAGATTTTGGATCAATGATTATTGCTCCATTCTCCATATGTTTCTTATTAATTCTTTCTCTCATGATAGATTCAGCTGCTGCTAGTTCTACCTTGGAATTTACTGCGGTAATTTCCTCTACAGTTACGTCAACAGCTCCAACTTTTTTTCCTTCTTTTTTTAAAATTTCAATTACATCAGTTAAATAGTATTCCCCTTGATTATTATTGTTATTAAGTTTTGATAAGGTATTTAAAAGATCTTCGATATCAAAGCAATACATTCCTGAGTTAATTTCCTTAACCTCTATTTCTGATGGAGTACAATCTTTAAACTCTACTATTTTTTCTACTTCACCTTTAGAATTTCTTATAATTCTACCGTATTTTGCTGGTTCCGCCATTATGGAAGTTAGGATTGTTGCATTATAATTTCCTTCTTCATGATAATTAACTAAGTTATTAACAGTACCTTCTGTAATAAGAGGACCATCTCCTACAAAAATTGCAACTGATCCAGTTTTACCTTTTAAGAATTCCTCTGCACACATTACTGCATGGCCAGTACCTAATTGCTCCTCTTGAACTGAGTAGTAAATATTTCTGCTTTCGGTACCTTTTCTAACTTTTTCAGCACCTTTTCCAATAACTACATTTACATCTTCTATATTGCAACTTCTTATGTTATCTATTACATGGTTTATCATTTCCTTGCCACACACTTGATGTAGTACCTTTGGCGTATCTGAATTCATTCTCTTTCCTTCACCAGCGGCTAAAATAATAGCACATTTATACACTCTCAACACCTCTTTAATAACATTTTTCAAGGCTATTCCCTTCATCTTCTTCAAAGCATAACCTCTATATGAATGAATATTTATTAAGAGCTTCCACTCCTTCTAAAATTACCGAATAAAGTAACCTTATTCACCATTTAACGAATAATATATACTCTTGTAGAAAAATCATTAGTGATACCCATATATAACATTCCTCTTTATTATATTTTATGTGACAAACTTTTTCAATAACCGAAGGCTTTATTAGAAAATTCAATTAACATTCACATATTTTTATTATGTTCGTATTATATTACATTCTTGCGAAATACTTATTGTGTAAAATTAAAGTTGTCAGAACCTCATTGTGGTAAATATCCTTATTAACCATGGGAATTGTAGTTAATCTTAGTTGCTTATAACTTTAATTGTTATGAATTTTTATTGTTAACAACTAAAACTGATTGTAACAGTAACTTCCAGTAAGGGTATTTATTTCAAAATAAAAAAAAGGAGATAATTACTCCTTTTTTCTTAGTTACTTATTTCATCTACTAAAGGCTCTTCATTCTTAACTTTTTCGTATTCATCAAGAATTGCCTTTTGTATTTTTTCTCTAGTTTCTGTATTGATTGGATGTGCTATGTCCTTAAATTCTCCATCTGGAGTTTTTCTACTTGGCATAGCGATAAAGTTTCCGTTTTGTCCTTCTATAACTTTTATATCATGAACAACGAATTCATTATCTAAAGTTATAGATACGATAGCTTTCATTTTTCCTTCACTAGCTATCTTTCTTATTCTCACATCAGTAATTTGCATGTATTCCACCTCCAAGATGTTGTTGAATTAGTTATTCTCCATTTCCATCGAAAATCCTTCTAATATTCTGAAAAATTTAATATTTTAAGTCAATTTAACACATAAATTTATCGACATTTATGGAAAATTATTACTAAATCTACTTTTCATCAGTTCCTTCTTTTGTATAATGTATATATTTTTCTCTCATATAAAGCAAATTTGAGAATTTCACTTTTATGTGAATTCATTTAGGCTTTTTCAAAGATTTTTATATACAATATTAAAACTATAGCCTGGAAGCTTATATAACATGAAAATTTACATGTTTTTAGAAGGGCTAACTATAGCTACTCCTTCTTCATCTATGCCTGAAAATTCCACTAAGGAAACATAATCTTTTACAAGCTTATCTTTCATCTCTATGTTGTCAATTAAGAAGCCACAACCTAAAAGTTCGCTGTCGAATTCATTAAGTAGCTCCTTTATGCCCTTAGCAGTTCCTCCTGCTCTCATAAAATCGTCAATGAAAATACATTTGCTATTTTTATTCATTGATTTTCTTGAAAGAGACATGGTTTGAAGTCGATTGCTTGAACCCGATGCATAATTAATGCTCACAGTGGTCCCTTCTGTGAATTTGGTATCATGTCTTACTGTAACCAGCTGAATTCCTAGTTGCTTTGCTACCTCATAAGCAAGTGGAATACCTTTGGTTTCTATAGTTACGACATAGTCCACCTCTAGATGAGAAAACCTGGATGCTAGCGCTACTGCTGCATTGTGTATTAGAGCTGGATTATAAGCAATATCAGTAATATATAAAAAATTTCCTGGAATTACTCTGGAACTTTCTCTTAGTGCTTTACAAAGTTCCTGTAAAAACCTATCTTTCTCACTATCTGATATATTATTTATAAACTTAACTCCACCTGCAGCTCCTGCAACGGTTTCAACCTTTCCCATTGATAGCTCTTCTAATATTTCTCTCACAATAACTATATCTTCACTAACAGTAGACTTAGCTGCATTAAATAGTTCTGTAAAAGTACTTAAATTTATCACTGTATTAGGGTTTTCAGTCAAAATTTTAGTAATTCCAACTACCCTTTCATTTCTACTAAACTTATCATTACCTTTTCCCATGGCTATACAAACCTTTCCGAATCTTTATTATTATACTTTTATTATTTTATAGTTTTTTCCTTCATATTACAATTATTTTCGCAAAGTATATTTTTAATTTATTATTTACTTAAGTTCGGATATATAAACCTATAGGATTTTCAGCATAGATTTTACCCATGTTTTAGAAGTATAATTCCCCCCATCCTTTTTATGTGTGCTTCTTTGCATAAAAATTTAACTTTGGTGGGAGCTAAATTTCCTTTCAAAGTCTCTCTACAAAATGAACTTGTTCATTATTTAAAGGAACAGACTTACCTCTTAAGTCTGTTCCTTATCTGTTATATATTCATTAATTATAATATATGACAAGCTACAAAGTGGTTCTTTTCTATTTCCCTAAGTTTAGGAAGTTCTTCACTGCAAATCTTTTTTGCGTATTTACATCTTGGTGCAAATCTGCAGCCTGGTTTTGGATTAATAGGGCTTGTTACTTCACCTTCTAAAGGTATTTGAACCTTAGACTTACCTACTATTGGGTCTGCAATTGGAATGGCTGATAGTAAAGCTTGAGTATAAGGATGAAGCGGCCTCTCATATAGATCATTACTTCCTCCAAGTTCAACTAGAGTTCCAAGGTACATAACTCCTACCCTATCAGATATATGCCTTACCATGGATAAGTCATGAGCGATAAACAGGTATGTTAGCCCCATTTCCTTTTGAAGCTCAATTAATAGATTTACTACTTGTGCTTGAATAGAAACATCAAGAGCTGAGATAGGCTCATCACATACTATAAATTCTGGGTTTATAGCAAGTGCTCTAGCTATACCTATTCTTTGTCTTTGCCCTCCTGAAAACTCATGAGGAAATCTTTGAGCATGCTCAGAATTTAATCCAACCTTATCTAGCATTTCTTGTATTTTATCTATTCTTTCTTTACCCTTGTAAAGTCCGTGAATATCAATTCCTTCAGCTATGATATCGCCAACTGTCATTCTAGGATTTAAGGAAGCATAAGGGTCTTGGAATATTATTTGAGCTTTTTTGGAGAAACTTCTAAGTTCCTTAGGATTAAGGGAATGAATATCTCTTCCCTCATAGATAACCTCTCCACCAGTGGCAGAATATAATCCTAAGATAGTCTTTCCACAGGTGGTCTTCCCACAACCGGACTCCCCTACCAGTCCTAAGGTTTCACCTTTTCTTATATAAAAGCTTACATCATCTACTGCATTTAGTGTAGCTTTTCTTCCAACCTTAAAATATTTCTTTAGATTTTTAACTTCTAATAATATATCATTAGGCTTTTTTTCTTCCATTACTCAATACCTCCTGCTCTAAGTGGAGATTCCACTCTTGGTGCCTTAGGATGCATAAGCCAACAAGACACTGAATGAGTATCACTGATCTTTGTTGAGCCAGGCATTTCTTCAAGACATGCCTGCATACAGTAATCACACCTTGCTGCAAATGGGCATCCTACTGGTGGCTTTAATAGGTCTGGCGGAGTTCCGCTAATTGAATATAATGAAGCTTTATTCTTTGAATTTAACTGTGGTGCAGATTTTATAAGTGCCCAAGTATAAGGGTGCTTAGAATTATAGAATATTTCTTCAGTTGTGCCCCTCTCAACTATGAGACCCGAATACATAACCTGTACCCTATCAGCCACTGTAGCCACTAAACCTAAATCATGAGTAATCATTATTATTGAGGTTCCAAACTTAGTTTGAAGATCCTTCATAAGTCCCATTATTTGAGCCTGTATAGTAACGTCTAGTGCTGTAGTGGGCTCATCTGCAATTAATATCTTAGGATTACAAGCAAGAGCTATAGCTATGGATACCCTTTGTCTCATTCCCCCTGAAAATTGATGAGGATATTGGTTTGCTCTTTTTTCAGCATTAGGGATTCTAACTAGCTCGAGAATTTTTACTGCTTCTTTTAAGGCCTCATTTTTATTTAGACCTCTATGAATTATTAAGCTCTCTGCAATTTGATGTCCAATCTTAGTTGTAGGATTTAAAGAGGTCATAGGATCTTGAAATATCATGCTTATTTCCCCACCTCTTAAGTCAATGAGCTCTCTTTTACTCATTTTAAGTATGTCTTTTCCACAAAAATTAATCTCTGATTCCTTTTTTATTTCCCCTGGTGGAGTTTGTATTAATCTTAATATAGCCTTTGAAGTAACTGTTTTTCCGCAGCCTGACTCTCCAACTATAGCTAGAGTTTCAGCCTTATCTAAATGAAAGCTTATCCCTCTTACAGATTGAACCTCTCCAGCATAGGTATGATAAGAAACCTTTAAATTATTAACTTCTAATAACTTTTCCATATGTGTACCCCCTTATTGACGAAGCTTTGGATCTAGAGCATCTCTTAACCCATCACCAAGCAAGTTGAAGCATAACATTGTTAAGCTTATTAATATTGCTGGGAATAATAACTGATAGGGATGGAATAAGAATGTTGTCCTAGCATCTGCAGCTAAGGCACCCCAACTGGTACTAGGTGGTTGAATTCCAAGTCCTACAAAACTTAGGAAAGCTTCAGTAAAGATCAGTCCTGGAATTTCCATAGTAAGTACAACTATAACAATGCTCATGATATTGGGAACTACATGTTTTGCAATAATTCTAAAGGGTTTTGCCCCCAAAGCCTTAGCAGCTGCTACATATTCAAGTTCCTTTATTTGAAGCACCTGCCCTCTAACCATTCTGGCAGTTCCTATCCAACCTGTTATGGTTATGGCAATAATTAGTGATACTAGCCCTGGCTTTAGTAAAAGTGAGATAAGAATTATAACTACCATATCTGGTATACAGCCTATAATTTCTATAATTCTCATCATTATATTGTCAACAACTCCACCAAAGTACCCTGCTACTCCTCCATATACTAACCCAATTAATATATCTATGACTGCCCCAACGATTCCAATAATGATTGAAACTCTACCTCCGACCCAAATACGAGCAAACAAATCTCTTCCAACACTGTCCGTTCCAAACCAATGCTCTGCATTGGGTCTTACATTTCTTGCCTTAGCATCAATTGCTGCAAAGTCAAATTTAGCCATATAAGGTCCTATAACTGTCATGATTGCAATTATGATTAATAAAACTAATGCTATCATAGCTACTTTATTTTGCTTTAATCTTCTTCTTGCATCCTGCCAATAGCTCATGCTAGGACGATTAATCTTTTCACTATTTAAATTATTACAGCCTATAATAGCCAGTTTTTCTGAACTCATTTCAGACATACCATTACCCCCTATCTTTATTACCTTGAACTCTGATTCTTGGATCCACTAACCCATAGATAATATCAACTATTAAAAGAGAGAATATATACAGAGCTGATATTAAAATGGTTTGACCCATTATCATCATATAATCCTTTGATGTTACAGAAGTAACGTAATATTGTCCAAAACCTGGAATAGAGAAAATAGTTTCAATTACAAAGGCCCCTGTAAATATCATTGCAATTTGTGGTCCTAATATAGTTATGGCTGGAAGAATGGCATTTCTTATGATATGCTTCCAAACTAATGAAATATCTGAAACACCTTTTGCCTTTGCAGTTAATATATAGTCCTGATTTACTACATCAAGAGTACTAGATCTCATATATCTTGCATAAACAGCCACTGAACGTAATCCTAAGGCTATAGCTGGTAAAATTGTATATTTGAAACCCTCATATCCTTGTATTGGTAGCAACTTAAGCTTAAATCCAAAGAAAAATTGAAGTAGTGCTGCAAATACAAATCCAGGTATGGCAACCCCTAAAAGTGCTATAACCATAACAATATAATCTGGATATCTTCCTCTGTTAAAAGCAGCAATTACTCCTAAAGCTATTCCTAAGGTTACTCCAAGCACTAAGCCCTCGGCTCCAATCTTTGCTGAAATAGGTGCATTATTAACTATAATATCTTTAACAGTTCTTCCTGGATGATCAAAGGATTCCCCTAAATCAAAGTGAGTTACAATTCCTTTTAAGTAGTAAACATATTGTTCTGGCAGTGATTTATTTAAGCCATATTTTTCATAGTAATTTTGTTTAACCTGTTCATTTAACTTTTCAACCTTATCCCCTAATGGATCTCCAGGTATGGCATGCATAAGTACGAAGGTAATTGTTATAATAACCCAGAGTGTGAAAATCATATATATCAATCTTTTAAATATATACTTTAACAAGCACATCCTCCCCCTATTCTATATGAAGATATTGCAGCAGAGATTTTCTGCTGCAATACAACAAACTCTATTTAGATTTGCCTTCAATATATGCGTATTTTAACTCGCAGATACTTCCGAATGTAGGTCTCATAACACCTTTAACATATTTATATTGGAATTCACTATGCTTATTAAATACTGTAGGGGCAATAGTTGCATCTTCATAAACTAATATTTTTTCAGCATCCTTGAAATATTGTAATCTTTGTTTTTGGTCTGAAGTTGAACTAGCTTTATCCATTAACTCATCATATTTCTTATTTGCCCAACCAGTATTATAGTTTGGTCTAGTTGTATACCACATGTTCATGAAAGTTGATGGGTCATTGTAATCCCCAATCCATGCAAGGTTAGATAATTCATAATCTAAAGCCTTAATTCTATCTCTCTTAACCTTACTTTCAACTGTATCAATAGCAATGTTTACACCTAATGCCTTTTGAAGCATTTGTTGATAAACCTCTGCATTTTTCTTACCTAATGCTGAAGTGTTTCCAACAATATAGTGAACAGTGTATTTAGATGGATCTGGATCTGCTCCAAGCTCTTTTAATCCTTCAATTAGATAAGCTTTAGGATCTTTAACTTCTTTTTGTAATTCAGTAACAGGGTCAAAGCCAGAAATTTTTCTAAACTCTTCTCCATTTAATTGTAATCTTAACGGAACCCAACCTGTTGCTGGTACTGCTGCTCCGTCATTAATCATATCAACGATTTGTTGCCTATCTAAAGCAACAGAGAAGGCTCTTCTAACCTTTGCATTACTGAAAAGCTTTACTCCATTTATAGTTGCAGTTTGATTGAAGTGGAAATAGGATGTACTAGGCTCAATGTTTTCAAGAAGGTCCATTTTCCCTGTGGAATTAAACTTTTCCTTCCAGTCTTGTTTAGTTACGTTAGCCATATCAAGTCCGCCGTTGTACAACTCTTGCATTTCAGCTTCTTCTTCTTTTATAACTTTAATATTAACTGTATTTAATTTAACTTTATCTTTATCATAATAGGCTTCATTTTTTTCAAGTACTATCTTGCTATCATGGACCCATTCTTTTAATTTGAATGGTCCACAGGAAAGTAATGTACCTGCATCTGCTCCATAATTCTTTGCATTCTTTTCAACCATGTCTTGTCTTTGTGGCATAAATAGTGTGAAGTAAGTTAAATTCATAAAATAAGGAGTAGGTTTTTCTAAAGTGATTACTAAGGTATTGTCATCTGGCGTTGTAATACCAACATCTTCTTTTTTCCCTGTACCGCCATTATAAGCTGAAGCTCCCTTAATCATATCTATTAATTGAACATAAGTAGCTCCTGTAGCTGGTTCTAAAGTTCTCATTAAAGAATAAGCATAGTCCTTTGATGTAACTTTTTTGCCATCTTCCCAATTAAAATCTCTTAAGTGGAAAGTATAAGTAAGTCCATCTGGTGACACATCCCATTTTGTAGCCCCTGCTGGTTTAATCACATCATTTCCCTTTTCATCCTGCTCCACTCTAGTTAGAGCTTCCATAGTATCAGTTAAAACCATTCCTCCATAGGTATCATCGTTGATAGATGGGTCAAGACTTCTTACATCTGATATGAAACAGTAATTTAAAGTTTGATCCTTATCAATTCCCCCTTGAGCCTCCTTTGGCTTATCTTTCCCACAGCCTGATAAAACCGTAGAAACTGCTATTAATGTGGCAGTAAGTAGAGTAAGTACCTTTTTACTTTTCATTTAAAATCCTCCTTCAACATACATTTAGTTTAGTTGATAGAAAAAAATTTCTACCAGAGGTGAGCATTTTTAAATTTGTAAAAAATTGCTTTAAAGCATTTTTATAAATATATTCAATTTTCTTCCCTTAATTCCAAAATTTTTATGACATTCATGTTAATAATTTACATTAAACTAGTTTTCGGCATGTAGGAGGATTTATATATGCCGATTTAGAATAAAAAAATCGATAATTTTAGCTGAAAGAATTTTCATAAAACTCAATATAAGTCTTTTTATTGTGAATTTTATTCTTTATATTGAGAAATATTATATAATTATATGAAATTGATGAAGTAACACTAAACTTTCGTACAAATAAAAAAGGCTACCTGAAACTCTGTTCAGATAACCCTTCATTTTTACTTTGCCTCTTCCACAACTGTGTAATGAGCTTTTCTTTCCCAAGCTTCTAAGCTAAGCATTATAGCTGAAGCAATTATACATATGACCCCAACAAGCTTCCACCCACCTTCTATGCTGGTTAGATTTAAAATTTTTCCCATTCCAATAGGTCCTAGGGTGTGACCTGCGCCAAAGATTATTGGAAGCACCGCACTCATTCTTCCCCTATGAGATGCCGGAGTATGGTTTGCTATAAAAGGAGAGGTACTAATTGCAAGGACAATTTCCCCTAGAGTGAAGATAACTACACTTAGGAAAAAGTGTGGCAAGGCATTAAAAAAGCCTAACATACCAAAACCTATGGCATACAATAGACCTCCATACACAGTTTTTCTAATACTTTTTGCATTTTGTAGTAAAAAGGTCACTAGAGGTGTACATATAATTACCACTACCCCATTAAGTCCAGAAAGTAATCCAAAGAACTTTGCCTTACCTGAAGGGTATAATTCTAAAACATGAAGAGGCATTAAAAATGACCATTGAGAGTAGGAAAAGTTAAACCAAAATACTATAAGAGCAAAATATATAAGTATTGGTCTTTTTCTAAGTACAGAAAAAATTGAACCCTCTTCTCTTCTTTCTAAAGCTCGACTTTCATCTTTAATTTCTTCTTTAGTTGTATGAATAGTTTCTTTTATAAAAAATGTGATTATTCCAAGAGATATTAATGCTGTAATAGCATCTCCTATAAAAACTAAATGCAAGTTGTTTTCATAAAGAATCCCACCAATAACAGGGCCTACTGCAAAGCCTAAATTCCACCCCATATAAACTAATGAATATGCTCCTTCTCTATTTTCACTAGTAGTTATATCTGCCAGTAGAGAATCATGAGCAGGTCCAGCTGCTACCATACAAGCTCCCGCTAGCATTATAGTGTAAACCATAGTCATACTAGGCTCCATGAAGCTGCAAGAAATATAAAGTACTGTAGCAAGAAAATCAAACACTACTATAACTTTTTTTCTTCCAATGGTATCTGCAAGCTTCCCTCCAATTACGGAAGCTGGTAGATATAAAAGTCCAGAAGCACTAATATAAGCTCCTGTCATCTCATCTGAAAGTCCTATGCTATCTTTTAATATAATTGTGAGCAAGGGCATAACAAAACACCCTAAGGCATTTACAACCTTTGAAAGAAATATTATGTAAACCTCCTTAGGTAGACCCATGTAAGGTTTTAATAATCTTCTCAAAGCTTTTTTTAATCCTGTCATATTTTCATCACTCCTTTTAAGTTCACCATTATCCGTTATAAAGTCATAAACTTCTAAGTTGATCATATTAAGCTATATTAATACTTAAGGTAAAACTACATCTGATTTATAAACCTACTTTAGCTTCCTGTATCTCTATGGACATAGATAATGTGTAATACTAGTTTTTATAAAATAAAAAAGTCATAAAACTTTCCTGGTCCCTTTACCATGGAAATATTTTATGACTTTCTAATTAACAATTTAATAAGCAGAATTTTAATAAACCCTTTAGGTTTACTTTATAAGCTCATTTTGCCACCCCATAAGCACACTGTGCCTTGGGGTTTTATAGAAATTAAAAAAGTCATAGGGCTACAACAACCCCATGACTAAAAAAACAAATTAATTACAAAAACCATTCATGAAGGCCGTGTATATTATTAAGTAATCCACTAAAATTCTTCTTATTAAAATTTAAAGTACTCATTAGTCACAACCTCCTTTTTTAAGAAAATTTACAATAGTATAAATATACTATTTTTTTACAGATAAGTCAATATATTTTTGCATTTTTTCTTATAGCTTCATTTTATACTATTTTATACTTTCCTTTTAGTTTTCATATTCTATTACTACTCATTTATATAAACCTTCTCTTCATACCCTTCCATATTATATATTTAAAGTGAAAAACAGTAACTAAACTGTAAATTTAGTTACTGTTCTTTTGACATAGCTTTAGCACTCATGTACATCTACAACTTTGGCTACATAATCATCCATGCCTGAAGTTGCAAGCACTGTTAATGCTTTACTTCCATTAATCTTAGCAACATAGCCCTGCGCTTCATTTTCATCAGAAGACTCATTCCTTACTACTTCAATACTGCTTTTACTTCCTACTTCATATTCCTCTAGTATATTGGCAATTTTCTTTTCCACTTCTCCTGTAGGACACTCCATTATTTTAATTCTTTCTATTGCAGCTTCTAAGTTTTCCATAAACTTTATCCTCCGTTACACCAAATTCTATCACTAGTATAGTGTTTCCCATAGGGCAAAATTTACTTAAATATTTAATAACTTTTATATTATACAATATCCTTTTAAAATTAATCCTTAATAGCTTTTTACATATTTTATAGTTGCTTTGAATTAGATTTACTTTTCTTAATATAAGCTCCTATACTATTTTTATGCTTTCCTATGCTATTAAAATATATCCTCTATCTTTTACTTGCCACCATTATAAATAAGGAGTAATCCACTTCTTCTCCTTCAACATTCTTCTTCCCATTAAAGAAAACCTTATAGGTTATATCACTTAGTCCTGCCTTACTTAGTAGACTTTTTAGTTCTTCTTCTTCAAACCCATCATGTCCCCTAAAATCCTTTTCTAATTTATGAAAGCTTCCATCATCTTTGGTTAAATCTACAATACATAAATATCCATCCTTATTTACCCTAGCTGCTAAATTTTCTATAGTTTTTTTTAAATCATCAATATGATGAAGTACCATGGAAGTATAAACCACATCATACTTTCCCATAAACGACTTACTGTTTATATCCTTTTCATAAGCTATCATATTATTAGCTTCATATTGTTGTATTTTTGAGTTAACAACTTCAATCATTCCCCTAGACGTGTCTACAAGAGTAATATGTTTAAACTTATCATAAAGATTAAAGCTTATAAGGCCTGTTCCGCACCCAAATTCTAATGCCTTATAGTCTTCCTTCATAGGAATCATTTTTTTTATTTCCTGTGCAATAATTTTTGCTCTACTAGCCCTATATTCATCATCCCAAGTTAACGCTCTTTTATCAAAGTTCATATTTATTCTCCTTCTTAAATTATTTTTATATTTACCATTTAAGTGTTTCTTACTTATTTCAAAGCCACTCTACAAAATGAACTTGTTCATTATTTAATCGTCCCTGAAAATCTTAAGGGGACAAAATAGTTATCTATAATTTAGGTCTGAATCTTCCCCTTGTAATGGAATTAAAAATCTCAAGACCTTTTTCTCTCCAGTTATTTTCTACATATTATTATACATAAAATACTTTCATAAATCACTTAATTACATAAACATTCAGAATGTTATTTAAAGTTATTCTTACTATTTATGATATGAATACCTTTTATTTATTTGATTTTATCTATATTCTCTGCTTATTGCAGAGTAAAACTATATTAGAATAAATTCATCATAAGGTTGAAGAATACTTATAATAATCTTTCCCATAAAAAAGATTAACCACTTACTTCGAAATTCAAACTCCAACATGCTTTTGGTATAAAACCTCAAAATTTACTTTTATTTACTTATATAGATAAAGTATAATTAAATAAATACTTTTTTAAAATTACAAAAGTCTTTTTATGAATAAACTTTAGCTCAATAGAAACTTATTAACGGTAGTAAGAAATTTATCTCTATATTTGTAATTTCTAAAATCTCACTTCCTTAGGTTTTACACCTACTTAAATCTATGCTTCAGAAATTACTTTTAAAGTTTTAAAAAATTATAATTATTGCTTTATATAACTAAGAAGAAATTAATGGAGAGGTGAAATTCATGAATGATTTATTTATTAACTTATTAATACTTGTGTCCGCAACCTTTGTTGCAGGTCACATTTTAAAAGACATATCTGACGATACATTAAACTCTATATACGGAAAAATTGTACTGGGGATTTCAGGTGGACTCTTAGGTATTCTGATGATGATATATACCATTAAAATTAGCGGTACTACCACCTTATTAGATTTGAGAATTTTTGCAATCATGATGGTTTCCTATTTAGGAGGTACTGTTTCTACTATAATTTCAGGAATTATTATATGGATATTTCGGGGAACTTATTTTGGTTTAAATATATCCTCTACAGTTTCCTTGTTTCAAATAATATTATATATAATATCCTTTTATATCATTGATAAAAGAATAAAAAAAGACTGGAAAAGATGGGTCTATAAAACTTTAACTTCTCTAATTATTCTAGTATCAGCTTTCTACTATCTCTTGATAGATGTAGAAAAGGTTCATTTAATACTTCTTCAGTTTTCCTTAGTCATAATATTTGCTGCTACACTAGAATATTATTTGCTAGAATATGTTCGTAGTTCCAATGAATTATATAAGCGGTACAAGAAGGATTCTACAAAAGACTTTCTTACTGGTCTCTATAATACTAGACAATTTGACAGTATGCTAAATGCAGCTACGGAAAGGGCCTTGAAAAATGAAGAGAAACTATCTTGTCTTATGATAGATATTGATCATTTTAAGAAGGTAAATGATACCTATGGTCACTCTATAGGTGATATAGTATTAAAGGAAGTTGCAAAGGTTATAGGTAATACCGCCAGGAGCTTTGATATTATAGGAAGAGTTGGTGGTGAGGAATTTTGTGCTCTACTTGTTGACTGCCCAAAAGACCATTCTGTGGAAGTTGCTTTAAGAATTAAAAATGCTATTGAAGGCTATAACATCCACATTGGAGAAGATAAATATATAAATGTCACTGTATCTGTAGGAGTTTCTTCCTATCCAGACACTTTATCAAATTTAAATTACTTAAAAGAACAAGCTGATGTAGCTCTTTATAATGCAAAGCATAGCGGTCGTAATAAGGTTTGTCTTAATAGTAGCTGTTTAGCCGATTAAAATAAAAAAGTATGCTAAGTTTTATCAAACTTCTCCCTGTTACTTAAATAGGGTCAGTTCGTATCTAGCATACTTTTTTTATCTTAATTACATATAACCAATTTAGCCATAGGATTACTTTTTGCAAATTCGTTAACCTCTTCTATATTTCTTGCTTTAAAAATAAGCTTTCCACCATTTTTATTTAAGATGCCTCCACAAAGAAAGTATTTAGAAGCTTCCTTCATTTTATTTTCTATAAAAGACATTCCTTCAAGTCCTTTTCCATCTGCTTTATACTTTAACTCTATTAAAAAATCTACGTTACCCATTTTCTATTCCCCCTAGTTTGGTTCCACAATTAACTATTTACAGTATATCGAACAGTTGTTCGTCTGTCAATAGAAATCATAAAATTTTATTTTAGTATTGTTAATTTTATTAGCTTGTCTTACAATACAATATGTATGTTTTAGGCATAAAAAATATTACTAAAAATAAATTTTTTTCAGTAATAATCACAATAGTGAATGATATTCTATATTTTAAAATGAATCGCTAAAAATTGAGGAGGATTTTCATGAGCACAAAACGTTCAGCATTACCTATACTCGCAGGTATTACTGCATCTTCTATCTTTGGTCTTAGTTTCATGTTCTCTAGTGTTGCCTTAAAGATAGTAGATACTTTTACCTTGCTTTCCTTTAGATTCTTATTAGCTTTTACAATTATGTCTGTTTTAGTACTAACTAAACTTATAAAAGTAGATTATAAGAACAAAAACTTAAAGTCCCTTTTTATTCTTGGACTAATGCAGCCTATAATTTATTTTATATTTGAAACCTATGGAATTAAAAATTCCTCTAGTTCTATAGCTGGAGTAGTAATTGCCCTAATTCCCATCACTGTAGCTGTATTTTCTGCTTACTTTCTTAAGGAAAAACCAACCCCACTTCAATGGATATTTATCATAACTTCAGTTGTGGGAGTAATTTTCATCATACTGATGAGTGGAAATTCTTCCGGTTCTGTAAATATAATAGGTTTTCTATGCTTACTTATAGCAGTAATCTCTGCTACTGTATTCAATCTTATATCAAGAAAGCTTTCTAAAGAGTTTACTCCTATAGAAATCACCTATTATATGATGGGCTTGGGGGCTATAACCTTTACTTTAATGTCCATTATTCAACATATAACAAAAGGTACCTTAGCACAGTTTTTTCAGCCTCTTGGAAACAAAGGCTTTCTTATGGCTCTGTTATATCTTGGAATATTATCCTCTATAGTTGCTTTCTTATTTATTAACTATTCTTTATCAAAACTAGAAGCTTCTAAATCAGCTATTCTTGGAAACTTTTCTACTATAGTTTCTATAATTGCTGGAGTTGTGTTCCTAAAGGAAGACTTTAGATTCTTCCACCTAATAGGCTCTGCGTTAATCCTTATAGGAGTCTTTGGAACTAACTATATTGGAAGCAAAATCCCTAAAGAAATCCTAGAGGACAATGCTAAAAATATAGCTAATTAGGTTTTAGCTAAGTAAGCTAATTATAATAATGTAAAACTTATTTTTAAAATATATACTAAAAATTACACATAAAACAACTCCTCATAGGTACATTTACTTATGAGGAGTTTTATTTAAATTTTGGAGACCTTTGCAAATATAAAATAAAATTACTAAATGCTTAGCAGCTATTTTACAAATTATCTATTCTTTGTTTTTGTAAACTTTTAATTCATCTAAAACAAATCCTTCTTCTGAAAACTTGTAGCTAATTTCAAATTCTGCTAAAGAAAAATCGGGGCTTATGGCTGCATCTATTTTTGCTTTAATTTTATTATCTTCTAAGTAATACGTTATAAAAGTACCGTAAGTTAGATTTTTAAATTCTTCCTCAGCAGTGGTTTTAATCTTATCCTTTATTGAATAACTAACCTCTTTTTCATTTAAGGAAAATATAACCTTCTCAGAACACAGGCTTACTTTGATATTACTCCTTGCTATATCTACTGGACTCTGAACCTCATACTCACCCATATTTTCTAAGTTTACCACATGTATTTTTTGCTCAAGAAATCCTGTACCATATCCAGTTGTAAGTACTATGATTAATTCTTCCTTACCATCATTATTCAGATCAGAAAGTGAAATAGTTGGTGTGTTCATCACACTCTTCCAGTCAAATTCTTTCTTACTTCTATTGCCTTGAACAATAATCTTTTCATAACCAGCTTTTTCTCCTTCTTTTCCAAACAAGTATATATTTTTCTCTCTAATCTCGCCTATGACCTTATACCCCTCAGGCACATTAGAGTTAACACTCGATATGGAATTATTCACCGGTATTGAAGAACCACTATCTCCATTTTTACTTTGACAACCTGCAAAAACTATTGATATTGCACAACATGCTACAAGTATTTTTAAGCCTTTTTTCATTCTCAACACCCTCTATAACTTAATAGTAGTCAATGAGCTTTAATAAGCTCATTTTAATTAATAACCTTGGAAGAAGTTTATCTACAATAACCAACCTTTGATTTTTAAGTTTATTTTTCTATAATAAGGGTCGGATTATACTCCAAAGTATGATTAATTTTCCACACCTTATAGTTATATGGATGTTTTTACTTAATATTCTACATAAACAAGCTTTCTGTATGAATTTAAGAGTTGTTAATAATGATTTTTAGCCACTATAAAAGTTTACTTTATAAAGGACTATGTATACACCTTCTCCTCTTTTATCTATGAGATTATTTTGTAAAACCAACTTTGAACTTACCTTAAGTATTATTTCAATTATATTAATAACCACTATTTTCACCATAATATAGCCTGGTTATAATAACTAATTTGCATTGCTTTTATGCCATACCTCCGCGGTATTGTAAAAATATTTAACCGAATTTTTTTTTACAGAACTTCGCCATGAACTAAACTTATTGTTTTATAATATATATATACCATATACTGTATATTTGTAATTTCTTTTTTATTACTTGAAAGGTGGTTAAGTTAATGGATAATAAAAAATTGAAGGTCTTTATTCTTTCGGGAGCTTTATTAGTGGCCTTGCTATTAGGTCTATATTCTCTTGGTGATATTAAATACTCAAATAAAGACGGGCTTTCCTATGATGAAAAGAAAGCAGATGCAGAGTATTTGATGAACTTTCTCGAGAAAACCTATCCCTATTTTGATGAGGTAAAAGCTACTACAGAGCAAGACCTTCTTAAAGAAAAAAAGAAAATAATAGCTTCAATTTCAAAAACCCCTTCAGATAAGGAGTTTTATTTCCAAATACGACAGATGCTAAGAAAGTTTACCTATGGGCAAATTAATGTTGGTACAGATAGTATGAGTAATGCCTACCTGCATTTAGATAAAAGTGAAACTCAAGGAAAAGGTTACTTTGAAAAACTCAAGGAAGCAAAACTAAAGTGGGAGCCTATTGAAAAAGAATATTCAAAGAATTTCTCTGATTCCTTTAAATATATTTGCAATATAAATGCAATGTATATTAATGGTAGTTATTATATAACTATGAGCCAAAATCCTGAAGTACATGTTGGTGATGAAGTAATCCGTGTCAATGACATGTCTGTTGATGAATATTCTAAAACTATTCAAAGTGATAAGTATTTTGCATTCTATGATTACACTCATGAGAAATATGTAGTTCAACATTTATTTTCCTTTAAAGATTATATTCCAAAAAATATGGTTATTAAAAACTATATGGGCGAAGAAAAAAAGGTTAATGTTACTTCCTATGACAAAACAAAACCCATACTAGAAAATGGGTTTAAGGCTTTTGAAACTAATTTTGTACCAGGTACAACTGGCAATAACCAGGGTAATTTCTTAAATATCTTTGAGGAAAACAAAGTAGTTACTTTAAATTTCTCTGCCTTTAGTGAAGATGATACGCATATGAATAATGACCAAGAAAGAGAGAAGTTATTTAATATAATAGATAAAAGTGATTATCTTATACTAGATCTTAGAGGTAGTACTAACGATGCCTTATTTAGGGATATCTTAACTTCTGTATTGCCTATGAACTTAAGCTATTCTAATTATTATGTAATGGAAAAAAATGAAATCAATGATGCCTACATTGAACATTATAGAATAAGTAGCCATCCCTTTAACACTGAGGTTACCTCTTCTATTTCCTCACTAGAAAAGGTGTATCCTTTAACCAAGTATCATATTTTAAAAAACAATACAATTGATCTTAAGGGATTAAGTAAATATAAGGGCAAGATTTTCATCCTATATGACACCTACTTTAGTGGTGACCTAACCAAGGAAATACTTAAAACTGCAATTGACCAAAATTCTTGTACTGTTATATCAAATGGCAAATTTAATTTGCAAGATTATGCTGATACTTCTTTATCAACCTCAGTTATTCTTCCAAACTCTAACCTTACTATCAATGCTCAAAATGTAAAAGTAGTGGACAGTAATGGAACCTTCATTGGTAAGGTGGTAGCCACACCTCAAGTACTAGTACAACAGGATATGGCTAAAGTAATAGAGAAACTTAAAAATGGAGAAGGTTATATATTGGAAGTATCAAAGGAGAATAGATATACTAGCAAAGATGAGTATTATAATGAAGTGCTTAAGCTAATAAAATAAGGACTTTTAAGCTAAAATTAATTTTCTTGATTTTTAAAAGTTATAAAAAAAATTAAGATAATTTCCTTTATAAAATAACTGTAGCCTTACTTATAAACTAATAGAAAAGCATTAAGATTTTCAGTCTTAATGCTTTAATTTATACAACTAAAATTAATTTATTTACTGGTATTGCTCTAAACTACCAGATGCTCTTTACCCTTTAAAATTATATCAGCCAAAGCCTCTGCATTTTTGTAATAATAATCAAAGCCTTCATCTCTTTCCATGGTGTCATCCTTTAATTCTCTTTCAATAAATTCAATGCACTCATTTAAACATGAAAGTATTACATCCCAAATAAACTGTTTATAGTTTGGTTTGTATATCAATCTTTCATAAACACCTTTTACAAAAATCTTTCTATATTCATCGGTCATATAAAATGGAAAAGGAAAGTATTTTTCTGAACCATGACTTATCAATCGAGCAATATCTAAAGAGTAGGGCATGATTCCTGCAAAAGCCCAGTCTATTAAGACTATAGATTCCTTACTTTCTATTACGTTAAACTGCAAAAAATCCCCATTACACAAAGTTCTTGGACATACTAACTGCCTATCTAAAAAAGCTTTATAAGCCGAAGATAATTTAGGCTCATTTTTAAGACATTGTGCTCTTTTATTAATTCTTGTCCAATATCTCTCAAATCTATTATCTAGCTTATTCCCTTCGAAGTTACTTTCTTGCCAGTAAGTATTGAATATTTTAGCAAGGCTTTCAGCACAACCATGTGCCATACCTTCATTAAAGTTTCTTAAATCTTGTCCCTTAATATATTCTATTAATATCCACTTGGTGTTACCAACACATGTCCATCCCTCTAATTTTGGCACAGGAAGATTTTTATATAAAAGGAATTTTTCATATACTTTTATTTCATTATCCTCTGACTTCTTCAGAATATATTTTTCCTCTCCTGCTATTATCTTATAGACATTATAAATCCTATCTTCACCTTCCCCATCATCATGAAATTGTTCTATATCTAACTTCTCTGTAATTTCTGGTTTAATCTTTCCTAAGATACTCTTAAACATATCTATCTTATTATCATCTGTGATTTTTTCTGTATATAATCCCCTCATATTTTCCCCTTCTTATCACATAAACCCACCTCTCTATAACCTACAGCAGATTTATACGATACCCTATTTTATAAAAACTCTCTCTTTGCTTTTTTAATAATATCTTGAATAAACTGATTTTTACCACTTGTATATGAAGACCTATCCTCTTTAAATATATCAGCAAGTCTATCCTTAAGTTCAGAATACTCCTTTGTAACTTCACTATGTTTTCTTAGATAATCTCTAAATATAATATTGTTATTCCACTCTTCATCCATCCATTGAACTATGTGAATGTGATGAGTTCTTTCTTCCTCATTCCCCTTAACAAATAAAATTCTTTCCTTAGTACTTGCATTATGTCTATAGTTGTATCCCCCCTGCTGTAATTTTTCAATAATTATCTCTAGGTCGTTAAAATTCTTAACTCCAATTATAATATCAATAATTGGCTTAGCTTTAAGTCCTTCCACTGAAGTACTACCTATATGTTGTATATCTATAAAATACTCTTTTATTAAATTTTTAAGAGTTTCTTCTTCTATTTGATATAAACTATTCCATTCATATGTATATTCTCGTAACTCTACGAACCCTCGCTTTAACCCTATCATTACTTCTATCCCCTTTACTAATCAATGAGTTATCTCTTTATCAATAATAAGTTGCAGCTTCTGCTATAGATCTAAATCCTTTAAAAGCTCCCTTGCCACTTCCTCATCTTCTTTTGTCACTTGTATTTCCATTGGTATCATGAACCGTGGCATATTCATAAGATGTTCACCCTTTACGAAATAGTTTATATCTTCAGACTCTAAAATTGATTTAGCCAAAGGCACTAAGAAATAATTAGTAGTAATGGCAACAGTTATTAATTCTTGATATTCAGCTACCTGTTCTTTACTAGAATGTTGATTTTCTACCAATTTTCTACCACACTCAGGGCATAATTCAATTCCATCTATATACTCTGATTTACACTTATTACAATACATTTATTTTATCCCCCTTATTCTACTTATTTAGGCAAATTTGCAACTCCTATTTGTAATGGATTTAGATGCTTTTTATTTCTTAAACTGCTGGGCATCTAAAGAATCTATATAGTCTTTAGCTTCTTTTAGCCCAATACCTGTAACCATTCTATATCTTTTAATAGCCTTAATCTTCTTGCCTTGTAAAATTAAATTTATCAATTCCTCATCTATATTCTCAATTACCGTTCCAGTCACTCCAACTTGTTTTGCAATTTTCTCTAGAGTTAGGTTCATACGATTAATATCACTTTTTAGTCCACTAACCATACTTGCTAATATTGTAATAAACGCTACCCCTATAATTATTAAAAGATAATTATCACCCATATTCTACATCCCCCTATTATAAATATATTGTGTAAATTATACCATATATTGCATTATCCCCTGAAGAAAAATATACTCAAAATTTAAGGGTAAAAACACTTAATTCTTAGTAAAAAACTAACCCGTAGCCTTAACTCTTCGATAAAAAGCATATTCATTTTTAAAATTAGCATTAAATTTAGTTTCTTAAAAAAAGAAGAAGCTAAGCTTCTTCCCTAATCACAATTATAAATTACAGTGTGAACTTTATTTTCTAACCTGTAAATTTTCTCAATGTCTTCTGTAATGATGTCTTCTATACTATCTTTCTTAGAGAACTTAACTCCTATTCCACAATTAGAACTTAACTTTCTTGGTACTGGCATGGTTTCGTTGTTAATTCCTACAGAATTTAGATATCTATGATATTTAATAGCTCCTGAATGAGTGAAGAATATTGCAATGTATTCCATTTATTTTGAAGCCTTTAACAAATAATCTTCATTGATATTTTTAACTTCTACTCTAAACCCTGCATTTTTTAAGAATCTCATTACATTTTCTTTAGCTGTATTATTGTCTACTAAAATTTGAAAGCCATTAGGATTACCCTCAGCAGTTTTCTTTGCTATTATTACTGGTTGAGGGCAACTCATTCCTCTTGCATCTACCTTAGTCAACAGAAACACCACCTTTAACCTTAAAATTCATAGTTTTTTCTATATTGAAGTAGGAAATAAGTCCTAGTATTATAAAGCCTATAATTACAGCTGCCTTGCCATTAGCTGTTGGTCCTTGCGCACTAGCTGCTAATTTGAAGTTGTGTGCAAAGGCTGCTCCTACTACCATTCCCATGATAGTTATAGCCGAATCTACATTGCCTTCTCCTGCTAGAATAAGTTGTCTTAGTGGACATCCTCCTAAAAGTACAGAAGCCCAACCTGCAAGAGCCATACCTAAGAAATTCCATAAGCCATCTGCATGAGCTATTGATTGTTCAGCGAAACCTAATTTAAAATATCCTAATATTAGATTTCCTATTATAGTAAATACAAAAATAGCAATAAATCCTGATATTAAATAAGTATCTTTAAACATGATTAAATCTCTTATTCCGCCAACCATACAAAGCCTTGTTTTTTGAGCAGCAACTCCAATAATTAATCCTGCAGCTAATGCTATATAAATTGGCGCATGCTGTGAACCTGGTCCCTTTTGACTTAATATTATAAAAGCTGGTGAAATTATAGCTAAAGCTAGTAATCCTATGGAAATTAAAGGTAAGGCATAACCTTCAATGGTAGTTTGCGTATAATTTCTTTTTAAGCTGAAGCCCTTATTTAAAAATTGAATTCCTAAGAATATCCCTGCTGCAAAACCTAGTAATCCAACTAAGGCATTTAAGTCTCCCCCTGCAAGTCTTAATACCATTCTAAGTGGACATCCAAGGAACATTAAAGCTCCTACCATTACAACGAAACCTAGAATAAATCGTAAAAATGGTGAAGAACCGCCCTTTACCTTAAACTCCTTTGAGCCTAAAGAAATTAGAAAAGCTCCAAGAACCATTCCTATAATTTCTGGTCTAATATACTGCACCACTTCTGCTCTATGTAATCCAAGAGCACCTGCAGTATCCCTTATAAAACATGCTACACAAGCTCCCATGTTTCTAGGGTTACCAAAGTAAACTAACAAAACAGATAAAACACCTATGATTGCTCCGGCAATGATAATGCCTCTTTTTTCTTTCATATCTTTACTCCCCTTTTATTATTTGTTAATATTTAACTATGCATATAAATTTTAACATACACTTCACAAAACCTTAAATTGCAATATATAATAGAAGTTTTTTATCTATTATTTCTTATAATTTTGTCATATTTATAAAGGAGGGCTAATATGAATAGGATTTATTTGGACAATGGTGCCACTTCCTTTCCAAAAGCTCCTGGAGTTGTAGAGAGCATAACAAAATATCTTGTAGATATAGGTGGAAATGTTAACAGAGGGGCTTATGATGCTTCCTATGAAGCTGAAAATATAGTTTTTGAAACTAGAGAATTGCTATGCACGTTATTTAATTTTAATAAAGTTGAAAATGTAATATTTACTAGAAGCATAACTGAAAGCTTAAACGTAATATTGAAGGGTTATTTAAGGAAAGGGGATCACCTAATTGTTTCTTCTATGGAGCATAATGCCGTAATGAGACCCCTTAGTTCTCTAGAAAAACTAGGAGTAACTTATTCCATTGCTAAATGTAATAGTCTTGGGGAATTAGATGTTAACTGCCTCACCCCGCTAGTTAAACCAAATACTAAAGCAGTGATTATGACTCACAGCTCAAATGTGTGTGGGACTGTTCTTCCCTTAGAAGAGGTAGGAAGCTTTTGCAGAAATAATAATCTTACCTTTATAGTAGATTCAGCCCAAACAGCAGGTTTTTTAGATATTGATATGAACAAAATGAATATAGATATTCTTTGTTTTACAGGTCATAAAAGTCTACTTGGACCCCAAGGTATTGGTGGCTTTTTAATTAGAGAGCACCTTGTAGAAAAGATTTCTCCTCTAATTGAAGGGGGAACTGGTAGCCTGTCTGAATATGAAGTTCAGCCTGAGTATATGCCAGATAAATTTGAAAGCGGAACCCTGAATATTCCAGGTATATACGGACTCAATGCTTCCTTGAAATATATTTTAAATGAAGGTATTAAGAATATAAAAGCTAAAGAATTAGAACTCACAAATATATTTTTAAAGGAAGTAAGTAGAATTCCTCAGGTGAAAATAATAGGGCTTAAAACTATAGAAAATAGAACTGCGGTGGTGTCACTAAATTTTACTCATCAAGATAATGGAGAGATATCTTACCTACTTTCCAAGGACTACGGAATATCAACAAGGTGTGGTCTCCATTGTGCCCCTTCTGCCCATAAAACTCTAGGAACTTTTCCAGATGGAACAGTGAGGTTTAGTTTTAGTAGTTTTAATACTATTGAAGAAGTGAATTACACAGTAAATGCTATAAAAACAATTATAAATCTTTGATCTATTAAGCTTGAAAATTGTAAAATACTAACAATGTAAGGTTTCATGATGAATTTCATCCTCACCCTCTTGTTTCTGCTTTGTGGCTAAGGCTGTAATTGTAAGTCTTGGACATGCTTCAAGTAGCCTTATTATATTTACACTACAAAAAAATTTGAAAGGAGAAATTTAAAAATGAGCAAATACGAAGATGCGATGAAACTTATGAAGGAACTTTGCGGAAATGGTAAGGAGGAGGTTATTGCACTTGCCACAATATCATTATCCCCAAATGCTGCCGGCAGTCCTCGCCCTGCTGCCCGTATGGTTTGTGCCTATTATGAAAATGGCATGTTTTATGTTTCTACAGATGCAAGAAAAAATAAAATGTTACAAATTGAGAAGAACAATGAGGTTTCTGTTGCGGGGTTAGGTTGGTATACCTTCCAGGGCAGGGCTGAAAATCTCGGTTGGGTTAAAGACGAGAAGAATGCAGAAATTAGAGCTAATTTTAAAAAAATCTTTGGATGGTTTGATGAAGTCGGTGATGAGGACAATCCTGATTCGATCGTTCTGCGTATCACCCTCACAGAAGGTACAATTATTGACAATGCAGAAAAATACGGTGAAAATAAGTATGAAATTAACTTTATCAACAAAACAGTTAAGTAAAAATATTACTTATAATTTGCTCCCTTGATCCAAAATCTATATAAATTACATTACTAAACAGCTAAGAAAAACCGTCTTCTACAGACATTTGCCTCCCATGGATTAGCTAATTGTTAATATAAGCTATATAAATAAGATACACCTTCTCAAAAGGTGTATCTTATTATTTTTTTGGGGAGTAATAAGGACTAAGCAAATTATACTCCTAATTTATTTACTTTCTAGGAGGTTAATCTTTAACTACAGCTCTTCTCACTAAAAGAAATGTAAATCCTGAAAGTACTACAGCCATAACAAAGAAACTAGAAATTGCGGCATATGCATTGTAATTATTAAGTCCAAAAGCACTTACTAAGAAATTGCCCACTCCATTCCAAAACTCTTGTGGAAATAAGTCATGAAAATTACCAATTAAAGTTATTAGTATAAAAGGGGCTACTGAGATTATAACCTTTAAAACAGTGTTGCTTCTGTAGTATATCAGGTTTATAAAAATTCCAAGATTAAAGATCATGATATATAAAAATATTAAAAACATTACAGTTCCAAACAATGTGCCTAAACTATTACTTTGACTCCAAGCATTCTGTCCAAAGCCTTTATAATATAACATGTCATACATGGTAGGACAAACTACAAAGAGATTATAAATTCTATTTAATATTACATCTGCTACAGCCATAAGAGCTGCCGTTGGTAAGGTGCTTATCATTAACCCCTGAAAAAAGGTTTTTCTTGATATATTATTCCCTTGAGTAAACTTAAAGCTATTTTTAAAAGAATTAAGCCCTGCAATAAAGATAAATATCATAGTGGAAAACTCTATTCCTGAAGAACTAACTTCTCCACCATTAGTCGTTGCTAATAAGGTTATTGCTAAAAATATAGCTATTACTATAGCATAATATACTTTTATTGAGTTTAAAACCTCAAAGAACTGGTACTTTGCTACTTTTAAACTTTTCATAGTTAATTCCCCCCTTCGTTAGTCAAGTGGATGAATAATTTTTGTAGTTCCACCTTATTGATTTCCAATTCAAAAGAATTAATTGTTTCTTTATCTTTTGCCGTAAGCTCTCCAAGAATTGTAGCACTTTTAAAGCTTCCTAATACCTCTGTATTAATAGGATTTTTGTCCTTTATAAATTCATCTACCTTATTTGCTGCTCCAGCTACAGAATAAGCTCTTTCTAATAGGTTTTCCACACTATCATCTACTGCAATGGCCTTATCTTTTATTATAATTACTCTTTCAAGGATATCTGAAATTTCTTCTATAATATGAGTAGATAAAATTATGGTCTTTGGCTTATCAATAAAGTTCTGTAAAAGTTCCTTATAAAATAACTCTCTATGGTTTGCATCTAATCCCAATATTGGCTCATCAAACATTAAAACTTCTGCATTAGAAGCTAAAGTAATTATAAGCTTCATTATAGAATTTTGACCTGTAGAAAGTGCCTTAATCTTCTTATTTGTATTTAAGGAAAACTTTTTACTTAGTGCCATAGCATATTCCATATCAAAAGAAGGATAAAACTCTTTAGTCCACACAAAGGCTTTGCCTACCTTCATTGCTTCAGGATAAAGGTCCTTTTCTGTCATATAAAACATTTTTCCTATAGCCTTATCATTTTCAAGAATGCCCTCTCCATCTATGGTGATTTCCCCTTCTGTTGGGAATAACCTGTTATTAATCAGATTTAAAAGAGTGGTCTTTCCTGCACCATTTCTTCCAAGGAGTCCATAAATTTTATTAGGTTCTATTTTAAGTGATATATCCTTTAAGGCACAAAAATTTCCATAGTACTTTGACATATTCTTAATTTCTATTACACCCATGATTATTTACTCCTCTCTAACATTTTAATAATTTCATCAATAGAAATATTTAGCTTTTTACCTTCTTCAATTAAGGTTTCCACATAGCTCTTATAAAAACTTTCTCTTCTTTTGTCCATTAATTTCTCCTTAGCCCCCACAGTAACAAACATACCTACACCCCTTTTTTTGTAAATGATACCTTCATCAACTAATAAGTTATACCCCTTTCCAACTGTAGCTGGATTAATCTTATAAGTTACAGAAATCTCTGTAGTAGATGGTATCTGAGTATCTTCCTCATATATTCCCTTTAATATTGAGTCTTCAACAGATTGTGCTAGTTGCAAATATATAGGAATTTCACTATTAAAATCTATTTTCACTTCATCACCTCATTGGTTAATTACTTATATAACTAAGTATATGACCTATGACTTATTTTGGCAACTACCTTTATTAGAATTTACATTTTGTTAATATTCTACATACTATTTATCTACGGCATTTAGTGAGCTTTTACATACTAAGTTTTAATTCATAGGTTCATATCCCTATCTCATCCTAATGAGTTAAGAAGTAAACTTATTGTCAATGCGCTGTTAACTATACTACATATTATTAAGACATAAAAAATAAAAGGTAGTCTTGTTAACCACCTTTTAACTCATTGTATATATGATTTCTTTGAAATTATTATAATTCGTTTTATTAAGGCTATGCCCCTCAATGCTAATTTTTACTCCATATTTGTTATATTAATCGTTATCTCTACGACTATCCCTATAACTTCCTAGAATTTCTCTAAAACAAGTGTTAATCCTATTCTTCTATTGCTATTTGACCTAATTCTTCCTTTTTACTATCCATTAAGCAAAGCTTGTACATCAAAATTGCTGCTAAAATTGAAATTCCACCAACAAATAGCCGTAGTTTTCTAATACTTGTATACTTAACATATAATCCAGCAATAATAGGTCCTACCATAAATCCCAGCTTTCTTATTATTGGAAAAATAGAATTAAATCTTCCTCTATGGGAAGCTGGCGTATGATCTGCTATATACACATTAGTATTAGTAGAGATTAAAATTTCTCCTAGAGTCCAAATCATTGTTGAAAGTATAAATAGTGGATACCAATTAATAAAGAACATCATGCCAAACCCAATAGCATAGAAGATTCCCCCTACTGCAATGCTTAAAGAAGAATTAAGCTTTTCTGTAATTGCAGTTAAGAACATAGGAATTATGCTGCACATCACTGCATTTACTGTCATTAAACTTCCAAAGATGGTTGCAGACTTTTCTCCAAAGACTTCTCCAATTTGAAGGGAAAGTCCAAAGTTAAATTGTGAGAATACTATAAAGTAAATAACAATTATAAAGGAAAATAAAAGCAGGGTAAGTCCCATCAACATAATTTTCTATAATTTAGATTCTTACTACCTGAGATTACTTAATCCTTTAAAATAGTTTCTTTCCAACCATTTTAAGGCCAAATCCTCTTCAGAGTTAACTCCTAGCTTTTAGTATCTTTTCTAAGGTTTCGATATGATTAGCCCTACTACTTATTATATCAGATAATATCTTATAAGTCTTTGTATGGGTGTCTTCTGTGGATTTTATAAATCTTCCTTGGATATCTATAAGCAAGGAATACATATCCTTCTCTAAGTTCAAAGAAAACTTTATATAATCCTTCACATTACTAAAGGTTACTGAATGCTGTTTTTTATTATATTCATTTATTAAAAAAGAGATTTTATCATAAGTCCAAAAATCAAATTCCTCAAGTTCTGTGTTTTTAAGCTCCCTATTTAAATCTTTATAATAGTTAATAGTCTTATCTATATTTTTTATCAAAACCCTTGACATTATATTTATAGAAGAGTGTTCCTTCTGCTGATTTCCTATATTTTCATATAACTTTTTTCTTCTTTCCTCCATATCAATGGATTTGTCTATTAAGTCAATTACATTATATGCCATATTTACAACCTCCAATTTTAAGACTACTTATATAATTCGAAATAATATTCGATTTTTATAGGGTATTTATGTCTAAATGTTAAATTTTATGATGAATATTATCTTAAATTAGAACTTTATTCCATTCCTTAAATCATTATATAGTATTTGTCAAAGCTCTAGGTTTAATCAAAGTTATAATTTATTTTAGTTGCATAAAAAACAACTTCTTTATCATAGCTAATTAAAGAAGTTGTTTCCCAGCTTATTCTTTACTAATGCACCCACTCTTGTCCATTTCATATAATGTATTAGGGGAGACCTTTAGATATAATCCCCAAAATAGAAACCCTAAAAATAAATAAAAGGAGATTTTAAAATTGAGTATACCAATATTTTTAAAATATGATACCTTTAATAATAGTTTACCAATTAAAACAAATGGAGATGCTGTGATTGAGAACAACTATCTACTTTTGACTCCTGATGAACCAAGTAGAAGGGGTAGTGCCTATTATAGAAATATAATCCCACTTCCAAATAACGGGTTCTTCAGCACCTATTTTATATTTAGAATTATAGGTAGCACCTCTAGGGCAGATGGTTTTACCTTTGTTATACAACCCAATTCAAATACAGCCCTTGGTGCTGACGGTGCTTTTTTAGGTTATGGTGAAAGCAATGAAATTTCTGGTATAGCTAATAGCTTCGCCGTTGAATTTGATACTTTTGAAAACCCTACACTTTTTGATATAAATAATAACCATGCAGGAATTGATGTTAATGGAAGCGTGATTTCTATTTCCGTAGCTAATTTGAACAATGTAGGAATTGACGTAGCTAATGGCACAGAATATCATGTATGGATAGATTATAATGGCAATTTACAAGTAAGAATAGGCACTACTAATCAACGTGCTAATTCAACCTTAATATTGAATTTAGCTAACTTTGATTTGCCAACATTATTAGGTAGAAATAGTGGCTTTATTGGTTTTACAGGAGCCACTGGGGCTCAAAGCGAAGAACACCGTATTCTACTATGGTACTTTGATAACAAATATAATCCAATTGATACTAGTATAAACCAATATGTTCAGGTCTCTGGCCGTGGAGTTATAGTAGAGGCTCTTAAATAGTATTGCAATTTAATTGATCCTCATAAAAAAATAAATTACTAGCATTGCTTTACTGGGCTTAATGTAAAAAGCTAGAGTAAAGACCCTAATGTGGCCTTACTCTAGCTTAATAAACTATTTCATCTTAAAAACATGCTTTATTCTATTAAAATACTCTTGTCTACATAGGAATTATACATAATACCACCTATGATAATAAGCCCTCCAACTATTTTACCAATAGATATATTACCTATCCTTATATAATCTATAAAAAGCCCTGTAAAAATTTGCCCTATAAAAATTAGTACAGTGGAGTACACAGCTGGTATTTTAGGTATTACTATATTAGAGGCTACCACTACCATTACTCCTACAAATCCACCTAAGTAAGCATAAAAAGGTATTCCCGTAAAGTTATCTATTTGAAAGTTACCCGTTAGCCTTAATAAAGCTATTATAATTAAAGTTACAGATAGCCCCATAACATAGTTTACAAAACCTCCCTGAAAGACTCCTAGCTTCTGACCTAAATTAGCATTAATAATAATAGAAACTATGGTGAGTCCACCACATATAATAGCTAAAACTATATAAATCATTTTATTCCTCCTTAATAAATGGTCATTACAATTATTCCTACTAAGATTATTCCAAACCCAATAACCTTTTTCTTTTGGAATCTATAAATCTTCATGCTAAATAATCCAAAGTGATCAATAAAAGCTGCAAGAAGTAGCTGACCAAAAACTCCTAAAGCTAGGGTTAAAGAAGCTCCAAGTTTAGCAAAGCATAAATTATTTAAAAACACCATGATAACCCCTATGGCTCCTCCACTAAATAAATATATAGGTATATTTTTTTTAATATTTAGCTTCTCTCTTTTTAACGCTAAAATAATTATTAAAGTAACAAGCCCAACTACATGAATTATCAACAATGAAAAGTAACTGCTTAAATAACTATCTAGCACCCCATTGAAAGTTACCATTATAGTAATTAAAAACCCTATAAGTACTGCATAAATTTCGTACATAAAATCCTCCAGATTAATTATTTCTAGGCATTTGAAATAAGCCCTCAAATAAATTTAAATAAGATTTGACTTTTTCCTCAACCTCATACTATTAGCATATCAAATATTAAGCTATTAAATGTATGACATATGTCATATACTATTGTGTATAAATAAATTTATTTAATTTGAGAACAACTATATTCTCTTAGCGTAAAAGAGGTGCCTATGAAAAAAATTAATAATAAAAACAAATTAAACTTTTATATAGAAAAATACAATATAAATAATATGTTTAGTGTTGATATGACTTCTTATATGGATTTATATCTATTTAATAAAGATGAACATATTTATAAAGCCGGCTGCAAAATGGATTATTTTTATTTCTTCGTGGAAGGCAAATCTAAGGTTTATATTCTTCTAGCTAACGGGAAATCTCTGCTTTTAATGTTTTGTAATCCATTAAGAATAGTGGGAGATGTAGAATTTTTATATTCTGATATTGCTACTTGCAATCTTCAGGCCTTAACAGAGTGCTTATGTATTGGTATATCCCTTGAAGACATAAGAAAATATGCTTCCAATGACTCGACTTTCTTGAGGCATATGTGTAAAAGTTTAGGAGAAAAGCTTACAAACAACTCCATTTTAAGTTCCATTAACCTCCTTTATCCTTTAGAAAATAGACTTGCTAGCTATATCTTAGCTATTGTGCCCCAGGGTAAAGTTTCACCTGCTGAGCAGTTGCTAACACAAAAACTCACTGAGATTGCTGAGCTTCTTGGAACTAGTTACAGACATCTAATTAGAGTTATTAACAAACTTTGTGATAAAGAAATTATTAAAAAGGAGAAAAATGCTTTAAAAATTATAAATAGAGCTGCACTGGAGGAATTAGCTGGAGATCTATACAACTAGAAGTTGTATAGGCTTCTAAGATAAATGTTTAAACCTATTCAGCTAACCCACTTCTCCTTTTCTATATATACATGAGGGTTCTAAATCTACAGCCCATTATTTACTTGTAGCTAGATATCCTCCTATATAAGAATATTTTTTATAGTAAATAAGCCCTAATCTTTATTAAAATTTGCCTAAAACCCAAAACAAGGAAACTGATGTTAGCATATGCTTAATATCAGTTTCCTTTTGCCTTTACATGACTATACCGCTTCTCCATTAGAGGTACTTTATATTTCAACCTAAAAAGCTCTAAGTGAAAGTTTAGGTATGGTGCAGTTTACTATAAATACTATTTAAATTACCCTTTAAATCCCTTAGGTTTAACTCTACGATAAACTCTAAATGTTAGATGGTATTGCCAGTTTAAATGTGACACATTAAATATTCTTAGTATGGCCATTGGTCGTGCCATTGTGTTCACTCCTTAGAATGCAAAATATACAGTGGTACTTTTAACACCACTATATATTCTATGTAGTAAATTATAGAATTGCTACTTAACTTTTATCCTATTTAATAACTTTACACTTTACTTTCGATTACTATAAATAAAAATAGCATCCCTTAGAAAAATAATTATATAAACCATTAGATACCCTGAACTAATTCATTCTTTAACCTTTTGAAAGCTAGTACATATACTATTATAGTAAGGTGTATTAGTATTACGCATGTTCTATACACCCCTAATACCCTAGCATATTTGCGCTTACTGCCTGCATAACCGCTTTAAAATTATGCTATGATATTACATTTTTTTTTAAATTGGATCTACATTTAAAAACGTATATAAGGAAGTGTTGTTATGTTTCCAAAGTCAGATGCTGACTGGATTGAAGAATTCATAAGTCCTAGTGAAAAAAACAATATGTTAAACTCCTACAAGGACTTTATGATTCAACCTGAAAAAATATTCTATCACATTGATGATGAAGATATTGCCTTTAGAATAAAGCTAAATTATCCTCTTATGAGTTTTAATTCGGTTATAGCTGAAAATAAAATTTGGGGAATTACTGTAAATGATGCTGTTTCTAAAAACTTATTATTTTCACTTCAACTAAATGATACAAAAGAAGACTGCACCATAGAATTACTAGATAAAAACCAAATTATAAAAACTTCTCTCAAGGGCAAAGTTAGTAAGTTTGAAGAAGCTGATGACAATATTAAAATAACCATGATACCAATTGATTTCAGCAACTCAACTAATAGCGATGCTACGCAACTAGCGGCTTTCCTTTTAGATTTTAAATTTCCAAATAAGCTAATTTATAAACATCTTCCTGACTTAGTTGGAAAGGAATTAAACTGCTATTTAAACTATTATATTTTGGACAAGAGTCCTTTAACTACCAAAGAAAACTCTAACTTGAATATTAATGAGACCATAGATAAAGCTATATTAGCTAAGACAGTTCCATCCTTAGATTATGTTAATTCCCTAGTTAAAAATCCAAAATCGCCTTCAAATGAAGCTGCAAAAGAATGATTAACTTAAAATTAGAATCTCTTAAGATACTAATGCAAATTCACATCTTAAGAAATCTATAATCTTAATTTCTATAAATACTCTTTCGATAAAAAATAAAGGAAATATACAATTTGTAACAATTATATTGTTATAAGAATAATATATAGTAATAGTCCTTTAGTTAGCGTCATTAGGGACTTTTACTATTAGCTTTTCAACTCAACTATGACAAACCTTTTAAGAAACAAAATATCCATATATCAAAGGTGAAAAGCTAAAATCTGAGTACTTTCAAAATAGTATTGTTTTATAAAACTTTAACGTCTAAAGCAGTTAAAATAAAATAAAAGAGGGATGATTATTTAAATGTTATCAGATGTTTTAAATGATAAAATCAGAGAGCTTCAAGCTCAACAAGAATTAGCAATGGGTTGTTGCTGCAATGAATGCGAAACTACAGCTGATTGCAGTAACGGAGTAACTTTTTATTTTGCAACTTGTACAACAGGTACACCTCCTATGGTAGGAGATACCGTTAACTTAGAAGTAGTAGAAAATAACTTAAGATGTGTTAGAGAAAATTGCTATGTAATGGAAGAAGTTACACCTCCATGTGGAGATCCATTTGAGTGCCAAGTATGCTTAAGTAGATTTAGATATGTAGGTTGTATTAGATATTTGTGCAATATCCCTACAGGAAATGAATTAGTTAGTTGTTTCAACGGCTGTGAGTTCATCGACAGAATTAGATGCTACACCTGCGCAAATGACTGTGAAACTCAATGCCCAACAGATCAAGATGGTTTTATTAATGGAGATATTACTGCAACAGTTACTGCTGTAACTCCAATTTTAGATCCTAATGGTAATGTTTTATTAAATGTTGTAACAGTATCTGTAAACTTTGATTTAACTAGTCCTTGTACCTTATTAGGAGTAGGCTAAATCCTTTAATCTATATTTAACCTGATAGTGATTAGCTCTAAGCTAGGATTATAGAGGAATCTATATTCCTGGCTTTTTATAATCCCATAACCTAAATTTAAGCAGTAAACACAAATAATTTTTATAAATACCGTAAACATTATTTAATTTACTTCATTAGCATTAGGTTTTACTATCTATTTTCCATAGATTAATTTAAAAGTATTTATATAATTAATAAGTATAGGATGATAATGATATGAATATCAATGTTAAAAAGAAATGGACAATTTTAATTTATGTCGACGGAAACAATGAAATGGAAACTGTTATCTATAATACTTTTCTTCAATGTAAGAGTATAAACACCTTAGATAATGTAAATTTAGTTATGGAAATTGGACTTTTAGGAAGCAATAACTCTCCTAGCTCTGACAAGTGGTGTGGTGTAAGGAGATATTTTCTTTCTTCTCCTTTAGAAGAAACTAGAAAAAATCACTCTTTACCTAGTACTAATTATACTGACGACTTTCCCCCTTCAGGAATTACCTTATGCTCACCTCCAGTTTTGATAGAAGACTTAGGTAAGCAAAATATGGCAGACCCTAATAATCTCTATAAGTTTGTTACTTGGGGAATGAAAAACTATAGTGCTGACCATTATATGCTTATCATTTCAGGACATGGCACTAATTTTGTAGGCGGTCTTACAGACTTAAGCAATGATAAAAAATACATTATGGGGATCCCTGAAATGTTTAAAGCTATATCTTTAGCATGTATTTCTGCTAATTCAGTTGTGGATATTTTGATTTTAGACATGTGCTTTATGAACTCTATTGAAACTCTTTATGAGGTATCACAATATAGCAACGTTATAAAGTTTCTAATAAACCACACTGATTTTGCTCCTTATGAGGGATTAGATTATAAAAAGTTAATTAATTTTCTAGAAGAAAATCTCGATTTTAGTAGTACAGCTTTATTTATAAAAAATCTTATAGCAACTCTTCCTTTTGACATAATTGCTTATAGGTTGGATATAGATAAAATGGACGCTATAAAAAAGACTTTTTCTGACTTTGCCTTATCCTATTTAGTTAAAAAAATAAAAGTTAGCCCTGTAAGCCTAGTAAAAAACCTTCAGCCTGTTTCTAATAATTTAGATGAAATTTCAAACTTATATAATCTCTCAACCAGTTATATAGAGGAAATAAATAAAAAAATTCAGGATATTGTTATTTCTACCAAATATAAGTTTCTTGGATTAAATTCTTCTATTAATATAACTTGTAATGAAATAGGTAGGCTTATTGGATTTTATAGCAAGCTTGGCTTTTCAAAAGAAAACTATTGGACTAAACTCCTTAGTTCAGCTAATCCCTCTGAAATTAATACAGCTAAGGTTATGGTAAGAACTGTAGATTCTTCTATTTCCTCTGTTCACTATTTATTAAGTTTAAAAACCGATATAAAGAGTGACACTACTTTGATTTAACTATGCTTCTCACCCTACAGTACTTTTTCTTGGCTGTGGAGTTTTTTACCTGCATATTACAAATAGGATATATATTAGTTCCCATGCTATTAGTATCACATTACGTATTAATAGAAAACAAAAACCAAGTCTTCAACAGCTGATAGACTTGGTTTCCTTATTGGACACACAAATAAATTTACATTTTAAATTGCATATCCTTACATTATTATATGCTCAAGTATAAATTTTGTTTATACTAATATAGTGACCCAAAATTAACATCTAATATCTATACCATAAATATCAGAAAACTCTATTCTTATTCTTTCAACTCTTGAATTACATACTAATTGACTATTGCAAGCTACATCTTCATCTTCGGGTACTACATTATCCGGTAGAATTATAATAAATTCTGTTCCCTTTTCTAACTCACTTTTCACTTCAATAGTTCCACCATGTAATTCTACAAAAGATTTAACTAAGGACAATCCTATACCACTACCTTCACTGATTTTAGTTAGCCTATTATTCACCTGTTTAAACCTTTCAAACACATCTTGGAGCTTATCTTGTGGTATTCCAATTCCAGTATCCTTTACAGATATTTGTACTTTATCCCTGGAAGTTTCCACTTGAACTTCAATCTTTCCATCTGGAGTATTGAACTTAATAGCATTAGATAGTAGATTTAATATTATCCTTTCCATCTTATCTAAATCAAAAGCAATTACTTTCTCTTCACAGTCCGTATCAAAGATAACTTCTATGCCTTTCTCCTGAGCAAATCCTGCTACAGATCCACAAATCCCCTCAACGTAATTCACTATATCATAATTTTCAGGACAATAGTCTACATGACCTGCATCCATTTTAGTGGTATCGATAAGATTGCTTATTAGTCTTAACAGTCTAAAACTATTTTGCTTTATAATCTTTATATAGTTTTTAAAACTTCTCAGGTTTTCATTTTTTTCATTACTCAAGTTAAACTCTAGCATTTGTAAAGAACTAAATATTAAGTTAAGAGGTGTTCTAAATTCATGAGATAGGTTTGCAAAAAATTCTGTTCTTAATCTCTCAATTTCTCTTTCTGCTTCCTTAATAGTTGTAATATCCTGGGATATCCCTAGTACTCTAGGCTTATCCTCTATACCGGTACTCTCTACCCAAAAGGTTCTTGTCCATATCCATTTTATCTTTCCATCTGCACTGATTATTCTGTAAGTCTTATCTATTTCCTTTTCACCTTTTGCCTCATTAATTATATGTCTATCTTCTGGATGAATTACTGAGTAGTAATCCCAACTATCTTTATATAAATCCTTACAACTTCTACCAAAAATCTTTTCATACCCTGGACTTACATAAGTAATTTTCTCTCCTTCTCTTATATAGAATACTCCATCAATATTTTCTGCTAGTTGCCTAAACTTTTCTTCACTGTCCATAAGTTTTTTTTCAAATAAATTTCTTTGAGTTATATCCCTAGAAATTCCTAGTATCCCAACTATATTATTATTCTCATCATAAAAGGGACTTTTTATAGTTTCGTACTGTCTTACACTGCCATCTATTAAAGTTAAAGTTTCTTCATAAACCTTAGACTTTCCTGCTTTAATTACTTCTCTATCTTGTGATAAAATCTCTTCAACTTGCTTAGAGTCTTCAATCAAATCTCTATCGGTTTTTCCTACTAACTCCTTCTCTTGTTTACCAAAAAACTCTCTTAAAATTGCTTCATTTAACCCTGAATAAACTCCATTGATATCTTTATAAAATACAAAGTCAGGTATTGAGTTAATTAAAGTCTTAAAAAACTTATCCTTGTTATTTATTTCAGTTTTAAATTTCTTTCCCTCATCAATATTCATGGAAAACCCAATTGTCCCCATAAAGTTTTTATTTTCATCGTAAACTGCGGTTTTATAGGTTTTATACCACATTTCCTTAAAATAATATTCATAGACACATTGATCTCCTTGACTTTTTACTACCTCATTATCTTCTCTATAGAATTGCACTGCTCTTTCTCTGTCCCAAAGCTCAAAATCTGTTCTTCCTCGAACTTTATTTAGTGAGAACTCACTATCCTTTTCATAATGATTATTTACAAGAATATATCGGCCATTTTTATCCTTTGCCCAAGCTGAAAAAGGTAAGTTATTTACCAATGCTTTTATAAATGGTTCTTCTCTATGAACTTCTACAAGCTGAACTATAAATTTATCATTTTCATAATGGGTAATGTGGATTTGAAACCAACTATTAAGCTTGTCTAAAAATACTTCAACTGTTTTACCCCTGTCAGCCGCTTGTACTTCGCTAAAAAATTCTATCCAAGAAAAACTATTTCCGATAAAAGTTGAAAAAACTTCCCTTATTGTTCTTCCAATAACTTCTTCCTTCAGCTTCATTGTATTTTTAAAGGCTTCATTTGCATCTAATATAATAAAATCTATAATATTTTCCCTATTATCTTCCCTTATCACTTTGCCATAGAAATAAGCAAAGGAGGATTTTCTTACAACATCCCTATAAAAATTCTCACTATTCATAAATATCACCCCGTGTTTACATTTTATGCAAAATTTAGAGATTATTCAACAAATATCTTAGTAATATTTTCTTGTAAAATGTGGAAAGCACAGGATTTAACTCCTGTGCTCTTAAAACTCCTTATAACCTATCTCTTTCAATACTTTATTAACCTGTAAAAAACATTAATCCCATTTATTAGTTAGACCCTTTATCCACCAGCTCCATATTGCTAGTGAGATTTATTTGAACAATTTCAGATCTGCTACCTATTCTTATAGGTGGTCCCCAAGTTCCATACCCTGAAGATACTATCACATTAAAATCTTCCTTTTTATCATAACCATAAACCAAATCATAGCCTCTATTAGTAAAAAAGTTATATGGTATAAACTGCCCCCTGTGTGTATGTCCTGACACTTGTAAATCTATCCTTTCATTTTGAGCTTCTTTAAGACTAGCATTCATCGGATTATGATCAATTACTATTACTGGTTTAGTTTTATCTAAATCCTTGGTAATATCTTTCAGACTTTTTCTATTCCCACCCATTCTTTTAATGGCTACGTCTTCCCTTCCAACCACATAAAAACTATCATTGATCAGTTTAAAGTCGTCCTTAAGTACAGTAACTCCTACCTCCTCTAAGGACTTCGTTAGTTGTGGCACTTTGCTACCTAGATCATGATTACCAAAGGAAAAATAAGTTCCATATTGGCTATTAAGTTTTCCTAATTCTTTGGCCATTTGATTTTCTAGGAAAGGCTTTATAGAGCTATCAATTAAGTCTCCAGCAATAAGAACAATGTCTGGGTTCATCTCATTGACTTCCCCAACTAAATTTTTTAATCTTTTTACATCCATATAATCTCCAAGATGTATGTCAGATATTAATGCGATTTTCAAATTATCTTCTCTTAAGGTTTTGTTTACCTTAACATCGTAGGCTTTAACGTAAGAACTCCTACCACTCCAAGTACCATAAATTAAAATTGTACCAATGGCCACTGCTAAAAATATAGTTACATAGAAACTAAAATTGCTATAAGCAGCACTATCTTTAGGTAGAAAGGAGTATCTTTTATTCGCAAGCCTTATCATATCAATTATTGGAAACACTAACATTAGATAAGATAAAATTGCTACATAATAAATCCCCACATATAACATTGGCGTTGAGAGAAAACCTGGAAGATAATCTCCCGCAACTTGGTTTACAACATAAGCTAAAGCAACTACCCAAAATATAATCCAAAAAATTCTATTATTAAGTGTGTATCTATGCTGTATTCTCTCCATGACTCTTCTACCTATATAGTAGTTTCCAATGGCATAAACTGAAGTGGCAATCAAAACAAAGAAAAAAATTCTAAAATCAAAATTCCTCATAAACAAACCCCTTCCGTAGACCAACTTTATATATGTTCATATTGAATATATGTTTAATATTTCCACAGGGAGTTTTCATATTCATATTTTCTGAGATTTTCACGAAATCTTTTTAGGTATATAATAGGAGATGTTGAAAGGAAGTGAGTTTATGCAATTTTTAGTTACTGGTTATGATGGAAAAGATGAAAAAGCTATTGAAAGAAGACTTGCATATCGTGATGAGCATTTAGCCCTTGCAGCTTCAATGGCTAAGGAGAACAAGTTTTTATGTGCAGCTGCTCTTGTTGATGAAAAGGATCAAATGATTGGTTCTGTGCTTATGGTGGATTTCCCTTCTAGAAAAGAGTTAGACAACTGGCTTGCCATAGAACCTTATATCAAAGGAAATGTATGGGAAAGTGTTGATGTTAAACCTTGCAAGGTTTCTCCTATATTTATGAAGTAAAAAATACACCTCAAAATAGCTTTTCATTTTGGGGTGTATTTTTTATAGGTTTTTTATTAATCATAAAAAACAAAAAAAGAGCAGCTATTCATCCTTAGCTACCCTTAAGAGTATATAATAAATTATAGGGACTTCACTTAATTAACAAAAGGTTTAATTAAATTTCAAAAGATAATTATCTTCTTTTAATAGTAATTAAATCGCCTTTTAAAACTATAAATCAAAACAAGCCTGCTCTTTACTTAGATTAGAATATCTTCAAATTGCCATCCTAAATATTCAACATCCATTCCATCTATTCTTTCATCTAATTCATTAATTGCTTTTCTGTCATCTCTTTTCTTAAGTTTGAATTGCCATGTTACATATTGATATTCAATATTTGTTAACATTTTCACACTCTCCTCTATAATTATACCACTAAAGTCTAAGCTTTAGTGGATTATTTCCTAAAACAACTTGTGGCTAAAAATTCCCACAGATTAATATCCTATGATTAAGAATACAGCCCATAAATCATGGCATCAGTGATTTTTTTCATAGCAAATAGTATTCCTGATAGGATAATAACCTTTTGACTATTAATTTTATTAACAAAATCAATATTTAATAAAAAATATTTTTCACTTGCTCTTTGTTTATATTTTAACACACTTATTTCAAAAAGTGAAGGGTTTTTGTTAATTTTCTCAATATTGGAACTTTTTCATCTAATTATCCTTATATCGTATAAAATTATTCTATAGTTTCAATCCTAATAAGTTATATTTCTATGGTTTAAAGCTTCCTTTAAAAGCCTAATAGCTTGTCCTTTTCTTTTTGTTACAATTCTATAGTTTATATTTTTTTCCTCTGAATACTTTTTTAGAGTGCCTTCATTTTTGATGTAATGATAATCTATAATATCCCTTAACTCCACGGGTAACTCATTTATGCACTGATGAACTATTTTTTTAATTTCCTTTTTTATATATTCCCCCTCGATATTTTCTTCTGACTTTATGATATCTACTAACTGCACCTCATCTTCTATATAATAATCTAAACTGCTAACATAATTTTCCCTTGCTTTACCCCTTATTAAATAATTGAAGTTTTTTTGTATTGCAAAGCTCACATAAGCTGTGAAATTTCCCTTTTGGAAATCATACTTGTTTACTGCATTCATTACTGACATATACCCAATTTGAATTAAATCTTCCTTGTCATAACCATTAATATAAACACTATTACCATGTTTAATAATAAGCCCCTTATATTTCATCATTAATTCCTCTAAGGCCATTTTATCCCCTTCTTTTGCTCTAATGATTAACTCCTCATAATACATATTCTCTTCCCCCTCATATAGTATCAATAGTTATATATGCTTAAACAGAAAAGTTTCACAAAAATAAATAAAACTTTTAGAATTTTTTCGATTTTTATATTTTTAATTTTCGTAGTGTCCTTTTTAAAGATTTTTGTATATAATTTAAAGATGAGCTATTTTTTATTATAAGGAGCTGTTATCATGTCTTTCGATTTTTTAAAGGATACAAATAAAAAAGTTCACTTCATTGGAATTGGTGGAATTAGCATGAGTGGATTGGCAGAAATACTACTTAAGAATGGTTATAAAGTGTCGGGATCGGACATGAAGGATTCTTCCATAGTAGATAAACTTAGAAATAAAGGTGCGGAAATATACATTGGTCATCATAGTGACAACATAAAGGATGTGGACTTAGTAGTTTACACCGCTGCTGTTCATCCTGATAACGTTGAGTTTATAAAAGCGGAACAACTAAATATTCCTATGATGGATAGAGCAGAATTTTTAGGGAAAATCATGCTTGGCCATAAATACGGCATAGCTGTATCTGGAACTCACGGTAAAACCACTACTACTTCCATGGTTTCACATATTGTGCTAGAAGAAGATGTGGATCCAACTATTCTTGTAGGTGGAGAACTTGATGTAATAAATGGAAATGTTCTTGCTGGTAGCAGTGAATACTTTGTTACTGAGGCTTGTGAGTATAAGGGATCTTTCTTGAAATTTTACCCTTATATTGGAATAATTCTTAATATAGATGCAGACCACCTGGATTATTATAGAGACTTAGCCCACATTAAAGATACCTTTAAACAGTTTGTAGATATAATCCCTAAAGATGGTTATATGGTTGCAAATGCAGATGATACTGATGTATTAGATGTGGTGGAAAATGCTAAGTGTAATGTACTGACTTATGGAATAAATAATGGTGAATTTAGAGCTAAGAATATATTTTACAACACTCTTGGCTGTGCATCCTTTGATGCCTATAAGAGTGATGAAAAATTATTTAGTGTAGAACTGAACGTTCCTGGAGAGCACAATGTACTTAACTCTCTTTCAGCAATTTGCTGCGCCCTTGCCCTGAATTTTTCTAAAGAATCTATTACTAGAGGATTATCTAACTTCAAAGGAACTCACAGAAGATTTGAGCTTAAAGGGGTTAAAAATGGAATTAATGTTATTGATGACTATGCACATCACCCAACTGAAATTCTAGCTACTCTAAAAGCTGCACAAAACTATCCTCATAATAGAATTTTTGGGGTATTTCAACCTCATACTTATACTAGAACTATAACCTTATTCAAAGATTTTGTAGAATGCTTTCACGGTGTTGATGAGTTAATCCTAGCTGATATATATGCTGCTCGAGAAAAGGATACTGGAATTGTTAGTTCTATAACTCTTGGAGATGCTATTAGAGCTACCGGGGTTAAAGCTCTTAACTTCCATAGCTTTGAAGAAATAGTTTCTTACTTAAAAGAAAACCTAAAAGAAGGAGATTTACTTCTTACTATTGGTGCTGGGGATGTAAATAAAGTAGGAGAAATGTACCTAAAGTAAATATCTAGCTGAAATAATAATATATCTAACTAGCCTAGGCTAATATTTTATTAAATATAATCATGGGAGAGATACGGATGAAAAAAGAAGTTTATTTAGTTAATGCCTTTACCTATAACGACAAAGGTGGAAATGGTGCTGGTGTAGTACCTGATGCTAAGGGGCTATCTACAGAAATGATGCAAGCTATTGCAAAGGAAGTTGGTCTTTCAGAAACTGCTTTTATAACTAAAGCTGAGGGCAATGAGGATTATGATTTTGAAGTAAAATTCTTCACCCCTACTACAGAGGTGGATTTATGCGGTCATGCAACTATTGCAGCTTTTAGCACTCTAGGTCAACTAGGCATAATTAACGGTTCTAATGAAATTATTAAAATAAAACAAAAGACTTTAGCTGGAATTCTAGACGTAGAACTAACTTTTGAAAACAATAAGCTACAAAACGTGCTTATGACTCAAGCTGCTCCAAAATTTTTATTTTCTCTTTCAGTGCAAGATTTAGAGCCTCTTTGTGAGATTATGGGAATCTCTATAAATGATATAGGTGTTGGAGTTACCGGATATACGGCAAGACCAATGGCTGTGTCTACTGGTCTTAGTGATTTAATTCTTCCAGTTAAAACTTTAGATGCCCTTAAAAGTATAACTCCTGATTTTAAAGCTCTTGCTGATTATAGCAATGATAAAAATTTAATTGGGGTTCATGCTTTTACCTTTAAAACTGAAAACAGCGCCTCCACTGTTTCTACAAGAAACTTTGGTCCTGCAGTTGGTATAGATGAAGAAAGTGCCACTGGAACTGCTAATGGAGCTCTAGCTGCTTATTTAATTAAAAATAAGCTTTATCCTTTTACTGATGACACAACCATAGTATGTGAGCAAGGATACTACATGGGAAATCCTAGTGAAGTTATTGCTAAGGTTCAAGGTGAAATGGATGACTTCATCATTAAAGTTGGAGGAAAAGCTACAATACTAGATAAAAAAGAAATTAATTTATAATTCCTTAGCATAAAAAATAGTAAGCTTAAAAATAAGCTTACTATTTTTTATTTAAGTATTCTATTTCCCTCTATGTATTTTAATATCTTCCAAATACATTTTTAACCTTTTCAATGTCCTGTTCTTCTAGAAAATTGTACGCTACTCTATACTCCCTAATACCTACCCTGAACTTAATACCTTTCATTGTAAAACGTACATCACTTATATCATTAAACTTGAACATTTTTCCCTTAGTTGAAAAATTATTGTTAAGCTCAAATCTATCTTTATGTATAATAAGATAATTTATGTCCTCTATAATTCTTACTTTTTTAATCATTGTATATGACATAAATAAAGCTACTATAGATAAAACCGCAAACAATCTTCCATAAAAAATGCTGCCTCTTACAAATAATCCAATGGCTGTTATTATAATAGATATGGTCATAAGTAAGCTTATAGCCAGTTGTCTTCTAGTGTATTTTTTAGTTAATGTATTAAACTTGAATTCTTTCATATTAAGATTTATTCCTCCTGCAAAATTTGCTCTCAATAATGGCTATTATAACAGAAAATTTAACTTCTTGTATAGAATATTATGTTTAATGGTTAAATAAAATTTTAAATGCTTAATAAGTTTATTGAATTCATAGATTTTCAGTGGAAAATTAACTTATAGTTAAAAAGTCTAGTAGAACTTACCTTCCATAATATAGTTAAATCTTATCATAGGATAAAGGATAGTTAGTATCTACAAATAACATATCCACAGAATACTCCTTAAGTAAAACTTTAATGTGCCACTTGCCATAATCTATTTCAAAGTTACTCATAGTTGAATGAGCACCCTCATCACTTAAAAAGTGAACTGTTCCTATATTATTACTTTCTTCCTTAGAAATTCTTATCATTAAGCTATTAACATTGCTATACTGTATTCTAGAAGCTATAACCTGTGGCATGTTATCCACACAAAGATTTACTGTTCTATTTTCTATAGGGATGATTAAATCTAAATCTTCTTCCCTATCCTTAAATATCTTCACCGGAAAATCACTGATTAAATTTAAATTATACTTATTAAACTCCTTCATAACTTCACCTCAAAATTTATATTTATTAATATAACCTTTATTATTAAAATATATCATAAATTATATAATAAGATACATATATTTCCAAGCTATAATTTATTTGATATTAATGAATAAAGATATTTTGTTTTTGAAAATACTATACTAGTACTACGAAGTAAAAGGAGTGAAAGACAATGAAAAAATTTATCCTAAATTTATCACTAACTTTGTTTTTTCTGATATCATTAATACCGTCACTTCCTGCTTATGCTAGTGAATACTTCCACCCAATAAATGATTTAAATTGCAGAAAAGTAACTAACTTTAAGTTAGCTAATTATAAACTGTGGGATGATCATGTTACTTGGACAAGAAATTATATTATTAGTGATTTATCTAATTTAGAAAGCAAGGATGAAACTTTGCAGCGACTATTACAAAATCAAGACGCTATTGGTAATTCCTTTGGAGCCTTTTATGGGAGTGATAACGGGAAAAAGTTATCCCAACTTTTTAGAGAACACATTTCCTTAGCTGGGCAAGTTGTTGACGCAGCTAAGGCTGGAAATACATCAGATTTAGAAAAATATAATTCCTTATGGTTTAAAAATGCTGATGATATTGCAGAACTTTTAGTTAGCCTAAACCCCAATTATTCAAAAAATACAATAAAAGAAATGCTTCATAAGCATCTACAGTTAGTGACCGTTCAAGCTATAGCAGAACTAAACAAGGATTGGAAAAAGTCTATAGCTGCTTATGATGATGGAGAAATTCATATGCTAAAGTTTTCTGATATAATTACAGATGGAATAATAAAACAATTCCCGGAGAAGTTTAAGTAGTTATTAAATTTGGCTACAGCATACTCTATATATCTATCCAGTATGTTGTAGCCTTTTCATTCTTTTACATATAAGAAAAACTTTTCACCACATTTTTAAATACATTCAACATGTTTTTGAAAAAAGTCGTTGACATTATGGCTTGTATATACTATAATAATTTTTGTCAGCGGGGTGTAGCGCAGATGGGAGCGCGCGTGGTTTGGGACCATGAGGTCGCAGGTTCAATCCCTGTCACCCCGACCAAAAGAGAGTTACAATTGTAGCTCTCTTTTTTTATTTTATCCATTAACTTCAATTTCTTCTTCAAACTCCATTCTACTTCATCCAAATTTTATTTTTTCATATTATTATTATATAACTGAAAGTATTTGACACAAATTGTTATACAATTAAATATTATGTATTAATAGGAATTTAAAATACTATATATTTTAGCTTTCTAGATTTTACTATGTAGGCAATAGGCAATGTAATAAATAAATTACATTAATTTTCTGCTTTACTCCGTCACTATCTTCTTAATGAATTGCTTTATGCATTACCATCCACATAGAATACTGTAATTTATATATGTTAATGGTAAAATTAAAATTAATTTGGAGGAAAAAATAATTATGCCTTGTTCAAACACAGCAACAATTAATTATCAAGGATCAACCTATGCTTTTACCCTAGATAAAACTGGAACTAGATGGTGCTACACTGTAGTTGTTACTGGTTTACCTGGACCTACAGCCCCTGGCTTAAGCCACTTTATTCTAGAGCTTTGTGATAGAATTACTGAAAATCCTTTAGGTGATTTTGTTATTAGTAATATTACAGTAAGTATCAATGGTGTGCCTCAAACTCCAGACTATGAAATTAAACTTCATACAATTGATGACGGTTCTGGCAGACAAGTTTATGGAATTAAATTTGATAATGGTGTAGATAAGGGTCAAACTGGAGTATTTTGCTTTGATATCACCCCAGATGTTCAGCCTGTGGCTGGCGACCTAGTTGTTAAGGGTGGAAATAATCCTGAACTCCTTAGCCCAAATGCAATTTGTACTCCAAGTTGCAACACAACACCACCTGGAAGAGGCTTATATTGTAATGCCTAAGCTTTATACTAAATAGCTTCATAAACAATATTGGAAGTATCTATTTGTAAAAGCTTTAAATTGCTTAAGATATAGGGTTATAAATTAGAACTTAAATTCATTTATTATGCTCAAAACTAAGAGAGTCAGAGTAAGTTAATTTACAAATTAACTTTTTACCCTGACTCTATATTAATATTCAGTAGGAAGAAATCTAGTTTTGTTTTTCTATACTACTCCTTATAATTCTCCTAACAGCTGAATATACTAATCAATTAACAAGTTGCTCAGTTAAGATTAATATGTAGCAATATAAAAATTATTGCTGCTATAGCTCCTATTACATGGTATTGAGTAAAATTGCTTTTCTTATCTTTATAAGAAAATTTGTTTACTATACCTAGAAACATAACAAATGATAGAGCTATTGCTGCTAGGAATCCACTAAAGCTAAAACCCACATTACTATACATTATAACAACATGAATTATCACCGCTAAAAGCGCACCAATGCCACAGAGCCCATGATTTTTTTCTAGAGCTTTCATAAACCTTTTAGTATTATCAATTAGTTTTCTATTTCCTCTTTTAGATAAGCCTCGTATAAACCTATAATAAAATATATGAACTATAAACTTAAAAAAACAAATACAACTAAGTATAATGCAGATTATTCCCCAAAACTTTCCTAAAGTTATCACTAGCGGTCTCCCCCCCTTATAGAATATGGTTTTATATATGTATATTATTTTCACGTCTTAAGTTATGCACATAATTTCTTTTTCTTCTACAAATTAACAAAATTCCTATAGAAGGGTTTAATGAGGGTTTGGAAGGGCAGTTGTCCCCTTCTCTTCAAGTTGGAGTCTTGTGCGAGAAATTAAACTTTTGGTGTGAGCCAAACCTCTTTCCAAAATCGTTGAACAAAATGAACTTGTTCATTATTTAAAGGTATAAAACTACTCTTGCTTTGGTAAAATAAATGATGTTATAATTTAACAATAATTCAGAATTATTTGTCACGGTTTTTTAGAACTTTTACAGTTCTACACCATACTTATAATAAATAAATTGTTTTAGGATGTGTTATGTGTGAAGGAACAATATAGTGAACTATTCCAATGCATTATAAAAGCTTATTATAATGGTAGATTTGAGGAAAAAATAAATGAACTATTCCAAGAAGAAAACATAGATAAACAGCATTTAGCTGCAGTTATTTCTAGTCTTTGTGGTGTAGGGGTAAGTCTTAGTGATAATTACATAGAAGAGTTAAAAGAAGCTATAAGAGTATATGAACTTAACCATAAGGTAGTAAATAAAGTAAAAAAATGTGGCATGGACTGCAAAGTAGATAAAGATGGAAAAACTCGCTGTCAGGAATCTTGCCCTTTTGATGCAATTTTAGTTGATGAAGTAGAAAACACTACCTACATTAGCAGTGAAAAATGTACTGACTGTGGTTTTTGTGTAGAGGGATGTCCTACAGGTAGTATCCTTGATAGGGTTGAATTTATTCCCCTTGTGAATTTGCTTCAAGGCAATGCCCCAGTAGTTGCAGCAGTGGCTCCTGCTATAATGGGTCAATTTGGTGATGAGGTTACTATTAATCAATTGAGAACAGCCTTTAAAACCATGGGCTTTACAGATATGGTAGAAGTAGCTTTTTTTGCTGATATGCTAACTTTAAAGGAAGCTATAGAGTTTGATGCCCATGTTAAAACAAAGGATGATTTTATGATAACTTCCTGTTGCTGTCCTATGTGGGTAGCTATGCTTAAAAGGGTTTATGAAGATCTAGTTAAGCATGTGTCACCATCAGTTTCTCCAATGATTGCTGCTGGAAGGGTTTTAAAGCATTTGAATCCCACAGTTAAAGTTGTATTCATAGGTCCTTGTGTAGCTAAAAAGGCTGAAATCAAGGAGCCTGATCTCTTAGGAGATATTGACTTTGTGCTAACCTTTGCAGAGCTTAAGGAAATCTTTGATGCTTTAGAAATTACTCCTTCTGCTCTTCCTGAAACTGAATCTGTTGAGTATGCTTCTCGTGGTGGAAGACTTTATGCTCGTACAGGTGGAGTTTCAATTGCCATTGCTGAGTGTGTTGAAAGAATGTTCCCTGAGAAGTATGAACTAGTAAACTCAGTGCAGGGTAATGGTGTTAAAGAATGTAAGGAAATGCTAAACAATCTTCAAAAGGGAATTATGACTGGAAACTTTATCGAAGGCATGGGCTGTGTTGGTGGCTGTGTCGGTGGACCAAAAGCAATAATTCCTAGAGACAAAGGAAAGGAACGAGTAGATGATTTTGCAGAAAACTCTGCTATAAAAGTTGCTTATGATAGTGCAGTGATGAATGCTATGCTAGATAAATTAGGCATCTTTACCATAGATGATTATAAAAATCATACAAAAACTGAAATTTTCCATAGAGATTTTTAACTGGAGAATTTTAATAAGCCTAGCCAATGAACTATTTCAGTGATAACTGAAATAGTTCTTAAACCTAGTAATTTTATGAATAAAAAACCAATTACCACATTATTAAGTATTTCAATGTGATAATTGGTTTTTTGCTCTTTAAGATTGTTTATGGAAATTTATTCTTGCACTATTACAAGTAATTCATTAGCCATTCCATCTACCTCAGTTACAGAAGCTGCAACAGTTTGAATTGCTGCAACTTGTTCTTCTACAGAAGCAGTTATTTCCTGCATTTGAGCTGTACCTTCCTTTGATAATTCATCTATATTTTTTATTATTTCAACAATAGTAGTTGAATACTCATTTACTCTTTTGTTTGAGGTTGCTATATTGTTTAGTTTTAAATAAACTTCTTCACTAACTTCCGCTGTATCCTCAAACATTTTTCCTGATCTTTTCACCATTTCAAGGCCCTTGTCCATTTTGCTGATATTACTTTCTGTAGCTTCTATGGCTTTATTTGTATCAGCCAGTACCTGATCAATTAATTGTGATATGCTCTTTGCTGCTTCTGAGGACTTTTCTGCTAAGTTTCTAACTTCATCTGCTACCACTGCAAAACCTTTCCCCATCTCCCCTGCTCTAGCAGCCTCTATTGCTGCATTAAGGGCAAGTAGATTTGTTTGACTAGAAATATCACTAATAACTTGAGATATATCACTTACCTCTGCTGAACGTTCTCCTAATCTTTTAATTAAAAGTCTACTTTCCTCAAAATCCTTTTGGATATTCTTCATTTCTTCTACAGTTCCTTGGATTTCCTTCACACTGATTTTAGAGGATTCTATAGCATTCTTCCCTTCTTCATTGGCAAGCTCTGATTCGGTGCTTATGTTCTTCAAATCCTTAGAAATATTATCAATAGTGACAGTTGCATTTTCAATGTAACTTATTGTGTTTTCAAAGGTCATCGAAGTCCTTCCCGCATTATCTGCTATGACTTCATTAGCTATGGTAGCTTCCTCAGCCATAATCTTTAAGCTATCTGCTGATTCACTTAAAGTTCCTGATACACTTTTAACCTTTTCTAAAATTCTTGATATTTTATTAAGAAGTATGCCCTGTTCCTCTGCTCCAATAAGTCCATCCATAAGATTTTTGGATCTATGAACTATTTTTAAGGTAGCATAGGTAATAACTAAAAAACCGATAAAGTTCGATGCTGAAGAAACAATCCAAGCCTTTATCACAGTTCTATCCTTGAAAAATCCACTATTTATTAAATCGCCTTGAACCAAGTAATCCACTCCAGTATAAACAATTACTGAGAGTAAAAAGGTCACCTTTACAAATCTCTTATCAAAATATAAAGAGGATAAAATAATTGGGAATGATAATACAATGTAAGCATTCCACTTAAAAGGTTTATAAATTGCAGCCACACCTATAATGCAACAAAGCATTGCAATATATTTAAACCAGGGCTTGTGGCTTAACTTAAGTTTGCTTAATAGAAAACTAATGTTAAATGCCCCAAAAGCTACAAGCAATGGTACTTTCGCTACCTCCATTTCAATTGGAAATACTCTAAAGAAAATTAGCCCAAAAGTGATTGGCATAATTACAAAAGCAGTAATAAAAAGTATAAATGCTACTTGCTTATTGACTTCATATTCATTCTTTATTAAGTAATCTTTCTTCTCCATAACAAATCCTGCAAAAGCAGTTCCCCCCTTTTTGTTTATTCATAGCAATTATACCATAATATACTATTATTTTCATTATTTTTACAAAATTCGCAATTATAATAAAGATATTATTTTGTAAAAAATCTATGAGGATATTATTTCATCTTTAACTTATAGGATATTTCTGTTATACTACCTCTCAGAGGTGATACTATGATGAAAAATATTAAAGCTGCAATTTTTGATATGGATGGAACAATTGTAGATTCTATGTGGGTTTGGGAGCAAATTGATTTTGAGTACCTAGCTAAACATAATATAAAAGCGTCCCCTTTGTTAAAGCACGATATAGCACATTTAAGCTTTGATGAAGTTGCAGTGTATTTTAAAAATATCTTCAACTTACCTTATACCACAGAAGAAATAAAAAACCATTGGAATGAAATGGCGTTTGATAAATATACCAATAGTGTTAAACTAAAGCCCGGAGTTAGATCCTTTTTAAAAGTTCTTAAGGCCAAAGGAATAAAGATCGCTCTTGCTACTAGTAACAATACCTTGCTTCTAGAAGCTTGCTTAAAGGCTAATGGCGTGTACGAATACTTTGATTCTATTACCTTAACTGATGAAGTTTCAAGGGGTAAGGATTTCCCTGATGTATATCTGTTAGCCGCTGAAAAACTTAAGGTTAACCCTAAGGAGTGCATAGTTTTTGAGGATATCTTGCCTGCGGTAAAGGGCGCTAAGGCTGCTGGAATGACTGTAGTTGGAGTATATGATGAGCATTCTAAGGATACCCATGAAGACATGAAAATTCTCGCAGACAGATTTATTAATGAATACAATGAAATAAATTCAGCTGTGTAAACACTCTATTTTAGAGTGTTTTTCTTTTTACTAGTATAATTACTAATAGTTGTTAGGCTTTTAGAAACTAAAAAACACCTTTCAAATAGGCTTTTCTCATAGATATTCTACTTTAGAATTTTAACCTAATACAAACAAGTTCCAACTTTTTATTATTTATATATTACTTTATAAAATTGTTCAATATTTGCCTAGTGGAAGAATAGTATATTAATAAGGCATCTTCAAGAAATAAATAAGTCAGTATCCTCGTCTATTTTGAGTTATACTACGTCAACAGAACCCTTAGATAGCTCCACTATCTGAGGAACCTGTTTCCTTATCGGCACAAGCTTGCTTGTGAACTCAAAATATCCTTCATATCTTTGACTTGTTATTTATTTTCAGATACCTAATAGTACTTTATGGAGGTAGAACCTTGACTACTTTTTTTATTTACCTTTTGATATTTGCTTGCATAGGACTTGGAGTTTTTAACTATTTAAACATACAAAAGCTGAACACTCAGCAACTTAAACTTAGAGTATTAGCAAAACAAAATAAAGATTTAACTGCTCAAGTAAATACTCTAAATAGACCTGTAGACAACTTAAAAATATTCTATCACCCACTAAATTATCTTCATGGCGAGATAACTAATAGAACCTCATTATACCTAAGTCCAATATATAATAGCCCTGTGCTAAGAATAGTTCATAGCGGTGTTAAGCTAGAGATTTTAGATCTTTGTGAAAGTTATGATACTCTTTGGTATGAAGTTAAAATCATATGTGATGAAACTATTAATCTCAAAGGCTTTATTAAAAAGGAATTCGTTAAAGAATTAGAAACTGTTGAAACTGGTTTAATTTATAAAAACTAAGAACTATGAAGCTATGAGATGCACTAAAGAAGGCTGTGTCAAAGTAATTATTTGACACAGCCCTCTACTTTATGCTCTTATTCTCACTCTTAGTTAGTATTGCCCTAATAACCCCTTTTTCTTTGCTATTTTAGCACATTGATCAAAAATAAATGCTCCTATTAAGAAATAAACAAGAGAGTTTCCAATTATTAATCCATAATCCCCCAAAGATATATCTGCAAGACTTTCATTGCCAAGAGTTATTGCGTAGACTTTTTCTATAGTTGGTCTAAAAGGTAACACTATTGATAATATTGATCCCGCTCCACCTGTTCCTATCATAACCAAACTTATTAAGAAGTATTGTACTAAGTTCAATAAAGACTGAACCTTTTTAAATATAAGGGCTAACCCTGCAAGGATTAAGGAAATTCCTAACATACTAAAGATTCCTAAAAATATTATAATTAATATTGGAAGTAGGTCTATGTTAAGCCAATAATTTGTGGTTGCCATAATGCTAAGTAGCACTATAAAGGAAATTATCAAATTCACCAATAAGCTTGCAAGGCTTCTTACCACTAATACATTATGTAGTCCTAAACTAGACATACTTATTTGTTCTAAGGTTCCCTTACTAGCATCATTAATTACTCCATAAGCAGTATCTGAATAAGCCGATACCATCACAGTCCATAAAAAGTACCCTATAACAAACCCCTCTAAGGTCTGTCCTAAATCAACGGGTGCTACCTTCATACTTGTACCAAATAGCTTCATTCCAAAAAACATAGCAATGAATAAGGCGTAAAAGGTCATTATTTCTGACAGAGTATTAAATTTATATCTCACCATCTCTTTTACGGATTTTTCAAAAGATACCTTAAACACATAAAATAGCTTCCTCATTATTTCTTACCTCCGCTAATAAGATTTAAATACACTCTTTCAAAGTTAACTTCTTTTTGCTTTATTTCTTTAATCATTATTTCCTTTGCCTTTAAAGCATCAATAATATTGTAAATTTCCTTTGAATCGAATATATCTATTTCAAGGAGGGAATCCTCATTGGTAAAATAAAATTCATAACCTAGATTCCTTAAGTAATTCTTATATTCCTGTGAAATTGGCTCTACTAAAACAAACTCGTAGGTCATACTTCTAAACATCTCTAAAAGATTTGTCATGGTATCTTGTGCTACCAGCTTTCCTTTATTAATAACAACTACATCTGTACAAACATCTTGTACTAAGCTCATATCATGGGTACTTAAAAGTACAGTTTTTTTCATATCTTTAGCTATATCTCTTAAAACCTCTTTTATGTCCATAAAGCTTTCAATATCCAACCCTAAGGTTGGCTCGTCCAAAAGAATAATGTCTGTGTTACAAATTAGGGTCATAGCTATAGCAGTTTTTTGCTGCATTCCCCTAGATAAATTATTCACCACCACATCCTTCTTCGCTGTAAGGTTAAATCTTTCAAGCAGCTCATCTATATTTTTCTCTACAGCTTTTCCACCTAAGCCTCGTATTCCTGCAAAGTAACGAAGGTTTTCTCTTGGAGTTAACCTCCAATAAAGATTTCTAGTACCTTCGAACATTGCTGATATTTTATTTATAGATTTTTTATTATCTTGTCCTTCTAACTTAATTTCACCCTTATCTGGAATTAACAAATTACAGATACTTTTTATTGTAGTAGTCTTACCTGAACCATTTGGTCCTAGTATTGCACAAATATGACCTTTTTCCACTGAAAAAGAAATATCATCTACTGCTGTAATATTTCCATACTTTTTTACTAAATCATTAACCTCTATTGCTTTCAACCCAATACCCCCTATTTTATTTCCTATAAACTTTTCCAGATTATAAATGTAAAAATTTACTTTCCCCTTATTTTTTAATTTTAACATTTTAATACATATAGTCAATATATTTACTTATTATTAATATTATTACATGTAGTTTAGATATATATGCTTCCTTTATGCCATAAATAAGTATATTTATGTATCCACTTGCTCTTTCATAAAATTTTTTAACTAAAATATTGCTTTATCCTAAAGTATTTTATAGGTTTAGAAAAAACTAAGAGTATAACTTGCATATAGTAAAGTTATACTCTTATTACTTTTTATGATCTTGTAACTTTAAACTTAGCTATTTCCCCATTTAATTGCTCTGCTGTGCCTGTAAGTTCTTCTGCTGTTAAAGAAACATTTTGAATTGCACTGATCTGCTCATGCATTGATGCTGTTACTTCTTCAGAAGACGCAGCCGCTTGCTCTGTTATTGCAGATATATTTTGCATAGATTCTACTATAGACTCCTTGTCCTCATTAACCATATTAATAGACTCACTTAGCTGCTTTATAGAATCTGCTATAGTTTCTGTAGACTTATATATATACTCGAAAGAAGTATTAACCTTGTCTACAGATAAGGTTTGCGCCTCTGACATTTCTTTTACTTCCTTCATTTTGCTTACAGTATTATTGCTTTGGTTTTGTATATCAACTATTATACTATTAATTTCTTTAGCTGCATTGTTTGAGCCATCAGCAAGTTTTCTAATTTCCTCAGCTACCACAGCAAAGCCTCTTCCAGCCTCTCCTGCTCTAGCAGCTTCAATTGAAGCATTTAATGCTAATAAATTTGTTTGCTGAGCAATTGAAGCTATAGTATTTATAATATTGGATATTTCCTTACTTCTATCATTTAGCTCAACTATTGCATCTTCAATATTATTTATAGCATCTTCGTTTAGTTTATTATTGCCCATTAACTCTTCTACTACTTGTACAGCATCTTTGTTTATATTTATTACATCTTCAGTAGAATCCAGCATAGCATTAGTATTATACTGTAGATTGTTAAGTTTTTCCGATAGAGTTAACGTAAGATTTGCAACCTTTTCAGTTTCTAAAGCTTCTTGAGATGCTCCTATGGCAATCTCTTCAACTGCATTGGTTACGCTTTGCGCTGATGCAGAAGTCTCTTCTGCTACACTGGCAAGACTACTTGCAGATGTGCCTAAGTTTTTTGATATATCCTGAATTTTATATATCAAGTTGCTTATTTCATCAAGCATTTTATTGAATCCTTCACCTAATTCTCCTATCTCGTCTTTAGTTTTTATACTACATTTTGCTGTAAAATCCCCTTCTTTCATCTTAGTTATAGATAATAAAAGAGCATTAATAGGTTTAGTTATTCCACTGGCAAATATTATGGAAATTACCATAGCAGCAATAAGTGAAATCACCCCTATTACCAAGGTATTATATAACATTTTACTTGTTTCTCTAGTTATCTCGTCGGTGTAGGTAGTTGCAATTATTGTCCAACCTAAATCCTTAACCTTATTATAGGAAGCTATTTTCCTAACTAATCCATTCTCTTCTTGTGAATCGTATTCTTTATAGCCTTCTTCATTGTTTTTTATAGCCTCTTCAACATCCTTCTGATCAAGGGGTTTTCCTATAAGCTCTTGGTTCTTATTGGTCATAACATTAAGGCTATTATCTAAAAGAACTACATAACCCTTTTCTCCAATCTTTATATCATTTATGTTGTTAGATAAAGCTTCTAGACTTATATCAATCCCAACCACACCTAAAAACTCATCATTATTAAAAGTGTTATATACAGGAATTCCCACGGAAACTACTAACTTACCTGAAGATGCTGCCTTGTAAGGCTCTGTCCATATTACAGATTTCTTCTCAACAGCTTGCTTATACCAAGGTCTAGCTGTTGGATCATAATCGTCAGCCATCTTCTTTTCTGGATATCTATAAAACTTCTTATCTGTTGTACCCAAATAAATAGCTTCAACTTCTTTATGAGACTCTGAATAAGCCTTAAAAGTTTTCATCATCATTTCTATGTTGTTTGGATTTGCTTTAATCTGCTGAATGTTGTTATCCTTACTCATTTGTAAGGCAGAATTATCGTATTGGTTTTTATAGTACAAAATTGATTGCTGAACTTGTTCTACAGCTTCCATATTTGCACTTTTTAAAGCTTCCTCCATTATAGCACTAGACTTTAAAAATGAGGTAACTCCTAAAATTGCAAGTGGCAATAATATAAGTACTGTAATTACTGATATAAGTTTGAATTTTAGTCCACCTCTTTTAACCTTAACCCTTTTCATTTTTACCCCTCCATATTTTCTTATTAGTATATATATATCGACATTTTACTTTAATATTTTACACTGTTTTTACAGTTTTACAAATTATTATTTTCAAATTAACATTATTACAAAAAATCCACTATATTGAAAACTTGTTTGTTTTTATTGTAAAAACTAATTCTCAACAGGTATCCATTCTTTACTTATATAAATTAATAAAGCTACATACTTGTTATGAGTATAACAAAGTAAAAATAAAAGACCTTCACTAAGTACAAGGTTAATATAATTTTACAAGTTACATGTGTCTTCAAATTATTTTATTTCGCCCTAAATTTTCTATAACCCAGTTAGTTAGCCATTTCCAAGAGATATTCAATAGGGGTACCCTAGCTTTCGGTGTTGTATTAGGTATCAACCAGTATTAGAATAAATAGTATAGAATAGATTGTGAAAATTCACAAAATAAATGCGAGGAGGTGAGCTCTTATGACCTCTCAAAAGCGTAATATGGATATGAGTAGTGGGCCTCTGCTTAGTAAAATGTTGATATTTGCTTTGCCTATTATGGCAATGAATATGTTGCAATTGCTCTTTAATGCCGCAGATATGATAGTTGTAGGTCGTTTTTCTGGTAGCCATGCTTTGGCTGCAGTGGGAGCAACAGGTTCTCTTATTAATCTTATTGTCACCTTATTTATGGGTTTGTCTGTTGGTACAAATGTTATCGTAGCTCAGGATTTAGGTGCTGATAAACAGTTGGAGGTAAGTCAGTCTGTTCATACTTCTATTGCTATAAGCATAATTGGCGGTGTTATTGTGATGGTGGTAGGTCTTATCTTCTGTAGACCCCTACTTAGCCTCATGGGTACCCCTGCAGATATCTTTGATCTATCAGTACTGTACATGAAAATCTTTTTCATTGGCATGCCTGCCAGTATGGTATATAACTTTGGTGCAGCTATATTAAGAGCTGTAGGTGATAGTCGTCGTCCTATGAACTATCTCATCATTGCTGGTATTGTGAATGTGGTATTAAACTTGTTCTTTGTAATTGTTTTGCATATGAGTGTTGATGGCGTAGCATGGGCAACAGTGATTTCCCAATATGTCTCAGTGTCTCTTATTATGCTATGTTTACTTAAAAGTGATGGAGCTATCCGCTTCATTCCTCGTAAGCTACGTATTAACCCTGAGAAACTGAAGGCTATTTTGAAAATTGGGTTACCTGCAGGACTACAAAGTATGTTGTTCTCTATTTCTAATGTGCTTATTCAGTCAGCAGTAAATTCCTTTGGTTCCACTATGGTGGCAGCCAGTTCCGCCGCCAGCAATGTAGAAGGCTTTATTGGTACCACAATGAATGCCTATTACAATGCTGCTCTTTCCTTTAGCGGACAAAATATGGGTGCAAAAAAATACCATAGACTTGACTCCATTGCCAAGGTATCCGCTATATTTATTTTTGCAACTTGGATTCTTTTAGGTAGCGCTACCTTACTTTTTGGCAGATCACTGCTTGGTTTATATACTGACAGTCCTGAGGTTATTGACCTAGGAATGCTGCGAATGAAAGTTATGATGGTTGCATACTTTACTTGTGGCACAATGAACGTATTCCCAGGAATAACTCGTGGCATGGGCTATTCAATACTCCCTATGCTTTGCACTCTTGTAGGTGCCTGTCTTATGAGAATTCTTTGGCTGGCTACTGTTTTTGCTTGGCACCCTACTATGGTTACACTTTTTGTATGCTATCCTGTAACCTGGGGCTTAGCAGGACTTGGTCAGGTAGGCGTGTTCTTCTATGCACGGCGTGAGGTTCGTAAGAAAGCCATGCTAGAAATTGAAGCTGTGACTCCTTAAAAAATAGTGTATATAAAGATACAGCCTATCTTTATATACACTATTTTTATATGGTTCCTTTAACTTTAAGATTTACTTTTACTATTCTCACAAACTTTAATCCCTAGTTTTTAAAAAGCTCCTTATAAATTATCTCTAAAAACTTATCCTCTTCAACATTAATTAATCCCCTTCTAGCCTCAAATACTTTATTCTTTGAAACTACTACATAGTGCTCTCTGTTATCATCTGAATACACTTTAACGCTACTAGGAAGTTTAGTATCAACCAGTTTTAAATTAGCTACATGCCACCTACTTAATCTTTCTACTAGTCTATCCTTTTGAAAATTAACTATCCAAGGGTGTTCACTTTGGCAAATTGTATAGAATAACTCGTTATTTTCACTACCATCAGAATATCTTGTTGTTTTAGCTAGTATACTTTCATCAATCCTTATATATGGATTTTCACTTAAACTTCCTTGCCCCACAGTATTAGTTTTTTCTGTATACCCAAAATCGCTCAAGGTTAATTCTACCTTCTCTGGTGGTGCTACTCTGTCTTCAGATTTTAATATTCCAAAGAGTGCTAAACCTAACATAAACATTATCATCATATATAATAATATTACTGAACTAGATACGGTTATTATTGCATTAGTAGTTTTTGAATACCTCTCCTTATCTAAAAATCTTTTTATACCCACTGGCACTATTATGAGAGCAGCTATTGTCAATAGCATTAAAACCCCTGAAATTTTATTAGAATTATTATCAAAGAATAAGACTTTTATAAGCGGGATTAAAATTAAGATTTTATATATATTTCTAACCATATTTTTTATTTGTATCTGTTTATAAGTGTTATAAGTCATGTTTTTACTTTTCTTCAAATTAAGTTTATTCCTAATAGTCCAATGAACAAAGCTAATAATTTCTGTACTGTTCATAAAAATAACGGACACCATAGCAACAACTGATAAGATAGCAATATTTGAAGCAACTGCATACATTGCACCTCCTGCAAATAGTTGCATATAAATGTTAAAAATAAACAACAACACTGCAACTAATTGAAAAACAGCATTATATAATGAAGCTTTAAAAACTGATTTAAATTTTTCCTTTTCATCTGTATGAATAGATATTGTGTTATTATAATTTTCTGAGTAAAACACCTGAACTTTACCCTTTTCACAAAGGTATTTCCATCCTGCAGCTTCACAATATTCTCGATACTCCATAGCTAAATCGCTATCCTTGTGATCAAACTCAGAAATCTTGCTAAGCACGTCCACTGAGTACTTTAATTTTTGTGGCTTTATCTTCTTAAATTTTAAAAACAATCCATTAATAGATTGCAGAAGCCAGCCTTTCTCTGCCATAATTTCAAGGTGCTCTTCAACTGCCCCGCACTCAAAAGGTGAAAAATTCAAAAATATTATCTTACTATTTTTACCCATTATAGCTTCTCCTCCATATAAAATTCCCCATCCCTAACCATAATAATTAAACGATTATATTCCTCTAGTAGTAGCTCCTGTCCCTTTTCCGTAATTATATAACTTCTCTTTCTCCCTTGTACTTCAGTTTCTCTTATAATTCCTTCTTTTTCAAACTTACCAAGAAGAGCGTATAGGGTTCCCGGTCCAACCTTTACTCTTCCCTTAGAAATCTCACTTACAGCCTCCATTATATCAACACCGCACTTTTCCTTAAGTAGTGCCATTAATATATAATACATAGGCTCTGTTAAATTTTGAAATTGCTCTCTAGCCATTTTTCATCTCCTATTTAATATCGACACACGATATTTATATTATTATAATATTATCGTGTGTCGATATTGTCAACCTTATTTTGTAAATTTTACATACACTTCCTAAATGTTAATAATCAGAGTTAGACCTTAATGAAATAATAAACAAGATCAGTCTTAAGAGTTGCTATGAAAGTAGCTTTATATTGCCACTAAATATATTTGTATAGTCATACAACTGCCACTTATAGAAATGAAAAAGAACACTTTCTAAAAAATAAGTGCTCTTTTCTAAAACCTATTCATTATAATTTCATCTATTTATCCTTACCAGCTAGTTCCCCATCTGTAAAAATTTCTTTTAGTTTGCTACTTTCCTTATCATCATAAAAGAAATAGGATTTAATTCCTTCATAACCTGCTTCCCCTGGAATTGTATGGTATCCTATTTTTTCTTTTTCCATCTTAGCTAAACTCATAGAATATTTCATTATATCAGCAGCATTTAAATCTGTTTCAATATACTTTGGAAGCATCGTTAAAATACCTGGGATTTTTGTTATTATGGATGGACTTTGAATCTTTCCTATTACAGTATTAAAAAAACCTTGCATATGTTTAATTCTATCTAAATCCCCATTTAAGTATCCTGTTTCATCATTATTTTTTCTCCATCTAATAAAGTCCTCAGCCTGTTTACCATCAAGTAGTTGTGGTTTATCACTTTTATTAAGACGTATATGAAGGTTTTGAATTTTATCATCATAGTACATATCCCTATCAACGATTACCTCTATACCACCTAAGGCATCTATAAACTTTCTAAAAGCTATGGTATCAACCTTTACATAATGGTCTATTTTAATGTTTAGTAAATCTTCAACTGTTTCTACAGCTAAAGGAACTTTTCCTAAAAAATGAGCATCATTGATTTTCTTAGTGTTACCGTTTATTTTAACCTTAGTATCCCTTGGAATTGATATCACATCATACTTCTTTTCTTTATGGTTATAATGAACTACCATCATTGTGTCAGTTCTTCTTGGATCTTTTTTGTTATTTTCATCTCCATCTCCATTGTCTACTCCTACCACTAAAAAGTTAGTAGATTTATTTATTTCATCTTCTTTGCTCTTCTTGCTGATGTCTCCACTATTTTGTTTTTCGCCAATGGAACTCTCTTCCTTCAAAGCAACTGAGTTATTGCTAAAGCTTTGTAAATATACATATATCCCTGTGGTAAGCACTGCTAAAATAATGCCTAAAACTAGTACTGTTTTAAAAAATATATCTTTCCCTCTCTTATTCCCCTTTATATCTCCTTGGTTTTCTTGGTTCTCTAAATACTGGTTTTTATCTTTACGATCCATCTCTCCACCCCTGATCTTAGAATTTATTTATCTAAGCCTTTTCCTTATTGAAATTAACTATAAAAAAGTCTTGAAATAAAAAGCATAAAATATACACTAATAAGCCTATCTACCATTATTAGATAAGCGCCATAATCATTATTTAAATTTATCTTTCATTTTCAATATTTTCCAAACTTTTACCTCCCTATAACAATTAGACAATTTACTAGATCAAAATGTTTCACATTATAAAAAGTTTATTATTTGTTCATATATATCAACGGCTTCAACTTATACTTAAAGTTTAAAAAAGAGGATATCAATTTAATTCGATATCCTCCTTTAAACTTCTGTCACAGATTATTTAACTAATGCCTATTACATACATAGCTATTGCTATTACCGCTATTTTTCATAGTAATCTCTACAATGACTTCAAAATAAAATTTCTCTTATATTTATATTTTTAAAGACCTTTTGTATTTCATATATTCTCTTATGCCTAAACTAACATACACTATACCTAAAATCAGCCAAAACCCTCCCCAGCCTTGTTTATCTTGTAAATCTGCTATTCCTACAACTAATATTCCAAGCCCTGAAAATAGGTATATCTTACACATGGTTTTGCTGCTTATTAATTCACTATTACATTTTCCATACTTTTTCATTTGCTTAATTCTAGAACTATAGGCTATATAAGGCATGAAGCTAAAAATAAATATAACAAAATCAATTACTAACAATAGCTGGAAAATTATAGATATAGGTCTTATAAACACAAAAGAAAGGACTAATAAAGCTATTAATACTAGGCCTATTATGGAAAATACAATTGATCCCTTTTTCATTTGGTTTTTCATTTTTATATACTTATCTATTTCGGTTTTGCTATCACTGTAAATAGGCTTAGTACCTTCTTGTGCTGAGAAAATATACATTTGATTTTCTACAGAAACCACAGGAGTCCAGCCTGCTTCCTTGAAAATAGCAAAATACTCTTCATTTGCCTCATTTTGATAATCTAAACTGTACACTATATTTTGAGGCTCAGCTTTTCTTAGTTTATAGAAAAATCCCCCTACTATTTTATCTAGTATCCAGCCTTCTCTTGCATATTTTCTAAGCTTTTCTAAATCGCTCTCTTCGCTGAAGGCAAGTCCTCCAATCATTACATACTTATTCTTCATAAAAATACCCCCTTTTCTACCCTAAAAAATTCTCTGCAAATTTAACCATTTGCTTTTTTCTCTCAATTTCTTTTTTCAGCATTTCTCTACCCTTATCTGTAATTTTGTATACTTTTTTACTTTCATCAGTGTCAGCACTTAACTCCACTAACTCCGCTGCTAAAAGTTTTTTTAGCGTGGTGTAAAGTGATGCTGGTCCAATGACAACTTCATTGTTGGTAAACTTCTCAATAGTTTTCATAATTAGATAGCCATGCTTTTCATCAATAACACTAGATAAAATGTAAAAAGCTGAATCTGTTAATTCCCCAATATCAATTGAATCTTTTCTTGGCATAAAATTCTCCTTAATCTTTTTATATCATTTAATGATATATCCTTAAATATAATATATCATTAAATGATATACGTGTCAATTACTTACATACTTGTCTTATTATTATAAGTGAAGATTTTTTTATAAATCTTTTTTTATTAGTCTTTCTAGTTTGTAGCCACCGAAAATTGCTTCCTGGCTTTTGCAGAAAAAATTTTTACCCTGGAAGTCTTTACAACTGAAAAAAAACTGTGGTAAAATTAAGTTAGATATCTAACTATTAGATACTTAACTATTTGATGTCTAAGTATTAAATATTATATTCGGAGGTACTTATGAAAGAATTACATAAAGCAATTATAAAACTATCAAAAACTCATAGAAAGCTTGCTTTCAGGGAGTTTGCTAAGATTGATTTAACAGAGGGACAGCCTAAAATACTGAGCTTTCTTGCGAAGAATAATGGATGCATTCAAAAGGATATTGCTGACAATTGTAGGATTAAACCTGCAACTGTAACTAGTGTACTTTCTAACATGGAAAAAGCAGGTCTTATTTATAGAAGCCAAAATAGCGAAAACCGAAGAATTTTAAACGTCTTTTTAACTGATAAGGGAGTAAAAGCTCAAAAGCAGGTTGGAGTGATATTTAATAATATAGATGACCTTTGTTTTAAGGGTTTTTCAGAAGAAGAAAGGCTTCAGGCTATTGAATTATTAGATAGAATTCAAAGTAATTTAGATGGAAAGGAAAATAATAATGATTAGGCTATTAAGATTTTTAAAAGGTAGTGCAATCCTATGTGCAATTATTGCACCTTTAATGATGCTCTTAGAGGTTTCCATGGATTTAATGCAGCCAACTTTTATGTCTCAAATAATAGATGTTGGTGTAGCTGGTAGCAACACACCCTATATTTTATCTATAGGAGGCAAAATGCTTTTAGCTGCTTTTCTTGGATTAATAGGTGGCAGTGGCTGCTCCTTTTTTGCGTCTATCGCTACCATGAAACTAGGCCAGAATTTAAGACAAGGGTTATTTAATAAAATTCAAACCCTATCCTTCCATGAAATTGATGCCTTAAAAACTTCCTCACTAATTACAATGTTAACTAATGATGTAACACAAGTTCAAAACATGATGCTCACTGCCTTAAGAATAATGGTTAGAGCACCCTTTCTTTGTATAGGTAGTATTATAATGTCCTACTACCTCAGTCCAAAACTTGCAACCATATACTTAATAGCCTTACCTATAATAATTCTTGCTATAATTTTTATACTAAAATATTCCTACCCCCTTTTTCTATTACTTCAAAGCAAACTTGATAACATAAATCTAGTTATGAGAGAAAATATCTTGGGAGTAAAGGTAATAAAGGTATTCAATATTATAGATAAACAACTTCATAGGTTTAACAGAGCTAATGAAGAGTTAAAAAACGCAAACATTAAAGCACAAAATGTAAATATGATTCTCTGGCCAATAGTGTCTTTTGTAATGAACCTTACTGTAATAGCTGTTATTTGGTTTGGGGGCATTATGGTGAGTAAGGACCTTCTTCAAGTGGGAATTATAATGGCTTTTATAAATTATATTACTCAAACCATGAATTCTCTTATAGCCTTAATAACCATAGTAATCAACTATTCTCGGGCAAAGGCCTCTGCAGATAGAATCAACAAAGTATTTTCCATGGTTCCCTCTATTGAAAACAAGAAACAAGCTAAAAACTTTGATAACTATGAAATAGAATTTAAAAATGTTTCCTTTAAGTATAACGAGACCAGTGAATACGTACTAAAGAACATAAATTTTAATATTAACCAAGGGGAAAAGGTTGGTATAATCGGAAGCACAGGTTCTGGTAAAAGCACTTTAGTAAGCCTCATTGCAAGGTTATATGACGTTACAGAGGGGGAAGTGCTAATAGGTGGAATGAATATAAAAGATATAAATCTAACTCAACTTAGAGAAAATATAAGTCTAGTTTCTCAGGAAAATACTATCTTCTCTGGAACCATAGAGGATAACATAAAGTTTGGTAACTTATCAGCTGATGAAAATATGCTCATTGAAACTTCCAAGGATGCAGAAGCTTATGACTTTATAATGAAGAAAGAAAAGGATTTTCAAAGTAATATTGAGCAAAGAGGTCACAATCTTTCTGGTGGCCAAAAACAGCGTATTTGCATAGCTAGAGCTCTCATAAAAAATAGTAAAATCTTCATCATGGATGATTCAACTAGTGCACTAGACATGGCAACAGAAGCAAGACTTCAAAACTCCATAAAGAAAAGACTTAAGGATAAGACCATGATTGTTATTGCTCAAAGGATTTCAGGAGTTATGGATGCAGATAAAATCATTGTAATTGATAATGGTGAAATAAGTGCCATTGGTTCTCATGACTATTTAATGAATAACAATGAAATTTATAGAAGTATAGCTATTTCACAACTAGGAGAGGATGTGAAGAAAATTGGCTAGTCAAAAGGAATTTTCAATACAAAGACCTGGAGTTGACCACAGCAGTAGATTCAATAGAAAAAAAGAAAAACTAAAGGATCCTGTAGGAACTATGTGGAGAATTCTTCGATATTTAGGCGGTAAAAAGTGGGCCTTAGCTATTACCTTTACCCTTTCTTTCATAGTAACCATAACTTCCATTGTGGGAACAAGGATTAATGGCTATGCTATAGACAAATATATTCAAAATAAAGATTTAACTGGTCTTGCCTATATTTGTTTGGTTTTAGGTATCATATACCTGGTAAACATTGCAGCTACCTTCTTTCAAAATAGATTAATGGTTTATATCTCTCAACTTACCTCTTCAAATATTAGAAAGGATTTATTTGTAAGCATTCAAAGTCTTCCTTTGAAATATTTTGATACTCATTCTAGTGGAGATATTATGAGTAGGTTAACTAATGACGTAGACAATATTAGTATGACCCTATCCCAAAGTGTAACTCAATTTTTCTCTGGGATTATAAATATAGTAGGAATGCTTATTGCTATGCTTATACTAAGCCCTTCTCTTACTGTGATTACCCTCGTTACTACTCCACTTATGCTGATTATTACAAAGGTTCTTGTAGCAAAAACTCAACCTTTCTTTGTAAAACAACAAAGGGAGCTAGGTAATCTTAATGGCTATATTGAAGAAATAATTTCAGCACAAAAAACTGTAATTTTATTTTCAGAAGAGGAAAGAGTAAAGGAGCAATTTGCCGAGATAAATAAGAGGTTAACTAATAGTGCAATTTTTGCTCAAGGCTTTTCTGGATTTATGGGACCAGTAAATAACTTTATAAATAACCTATCCTATCTTATAGTTGCAGTCTTTGGTGGATACCTAGCTATCTCTGGCAAGGATGGTTTAACTGTAGGAATCATTCTAACCTTTATTATTTATATGAGAAGCTTTACTAGACCAATCAATGAAATACTGAACCTGTTCAATACTATACAAAGTGCTCTAGCAGGTGGGGAAAGAGTTTTTGACATTATAGATGAGGACAAGGAAAAAGATGCTTTAAATGCTGAAGACATTAAGTCTCTTGAAGGTAATGTTAAATTTGAGAAAGTAAACTTCTCTTACACTAAGGATAAAAAAATCTTAAAAAACTTGAGCTTAGAGGCTGAAAAAGGCAGTCTAGTCGCGGTGGTAGGCCCTACTGGTTCTGGTAAAACCACCATAATAAACTTATTAACTAACTTCTATGACATGGATAGTGGAAGAATATCTATTGATGGTAAAGATATAAATACTATTAAAAAGGAAAGCCTACGACGAAACGTATCCATGGTACTACAAGATACTTTCCTATTTTCAGAAACAGTTATGGAAAACATAAGATATGGAAATATTACAGCAAGTGATGAACAGGTTATAGAAGCAGCAAAGCTAGCAAATGCTCATAATTTTATTATGCAGCTGCCTAACGGATACAACACCGTCTTATCAGACAATGGTAATGATTTATCTCATGGCCAAAGACAGCTTTTAGCTATTGCAAGAGCAAGTCTAGCTAAGTCTTCTATATTAATATTAGATGAAGCCACCTCTTCCATCGACACTCGTACAGAGATGGAAATTCAAAAGGCTCTGCTGAATCTAATGAAGAGGAAAACTACTTTTGTTATAGCTCATAGATTGAGCACTATTAAAAATGCTAATAAGATAATAGTTCTAATGGATGGAAAAATTGTTGAAACCGGAACTCATCATGTTCTTATTGAAAAAGATGGTTTCTATGCAGATTTATATAATAGTCAGTTTAGAACAGGTTTAGCTTAGAGAGTAACTACACCTATATTCAAAGTAAAACTCTATATACTAGTGGAAATTTTTGTACTACTTAATGTAAATAAACTTAAAGGAGAAATATATATGACTGAATTTTGGGAAGCAAGTTTTATAGAAAAACAAATGATGTGGGGTCTTGAGCCTTCACACTCAGCTATCTTAGCAAAGGACCTTTTTCTTAAGGAAAAGGCTAAAGATATATTAATACCTGGCATTGGTTATGGAAGAAACGCAAAGATCTTTTCTGATAATGGAATGAATGTAACAGGTATTGAGATATCAAAAACGGCCATTGATTTGGCAGAACAAAATGGACTTGAAGCTAAAATTTATCATGGTTCAGTAACAGATATGCCTATTGATGACAAACTTTATGATGGCATATTCTGTTATGGGCTTATCCACTTATTAAATGAAGATGAAAGAAGTAAATTAATAAAAGATTGCTATAATCAGCTAAAACCAAATGGGTACATGGTATTCACAGCGGTTTCAAAAAAAGCTCCAATGTACGGAAAAGGTACACAACTAGCCAAAGATTACTTTGAGACCACCTATGGAGTAAAACTGTTTTTTTATGATGCTGACTCAGTTAAACAAGAGTTTGGAAAGTATGGATTAGTAGAAGTTTCAGAAGTTGATGAGCAGGACGGCCATAAAGATGATAAGCCTCCAATGACCTTTACTTTTATAAAATGTAAAAAATAACATTAAAGATAGTTGAATAAAAAACAGCAGCAATACTTATTAATATTGCTGCTGTTTTTTCAATACTTATGATATTTTATTAATTATATCAGTAAATCTCTTATCTCAATTTCTGTACCTTCTGGTGCTTTAATTTTAAATAGATACCCGTCTTCAACTTTATACACTATTTCTCCATTTTTCACCTTGAAGCTGTTGCATCCTAATTTTCTTATTCTATCAAATTCTTCTTGAACATTATCCACTAAAAAACACATATGCACTATTCCTTCATTGGATGAACTCCAGCTATTTAATTTCTCTTCTTTTTTACCAGTTTGCAACTCAATCATAAATTCTCCTAGCCTTAACCAGGTATTAAATGCTCGGTTATGAAAATTTGGTGTTTCTGAAACTAATTCAAATCCCAAAATTTCAGTGTAAAATTCAAGTGATTCATTATATTTTTCAGTTTGGATACAAACATGATGCATCATCCTTATGCTCATAATAATCCCTCCTAAAATAAATTAATAGATAAATATTTTGCATATTTATTGTAAATGCACCCTAGCATTATACTTCAAAGACATTGCAAATACAATTTACCAATGTAAATAAAAAGTAGCAGTAATACTCGTTGATATTGCTGCTACTTTTACATTATTATTTACTAACCTCAGTCATATATAACCGGCTTATGGCATTGTTATACTATTTTAGTTGTCCAATCCTCACAGTTCCACACTTCAGTTACTACATCTCTATAGAATTCTGGTTCGTGGCAAACGATTAGTATTGAACCTTTATATTCTTTTAATGCTCTTTTTAGTTCATCCTTAGCATCTACGTCTAGGTGGTTAGTAGGCTCGTCAAGGATTAGAATGTTTGTTTCATTGTTTATAAGTTTTGCAAGTCTAACTTTTGCAGCTTCTCCTCCTGAAAGCACCATTACCATACTTTCAATATGCTTAGTAGTAAGACCACATTTAGCTAAAGCTGCACGAACTTCGTATTGAGTATATCCAGGGAACTCTTTCCAGAATTCATCAATACAAGTGTTATTGTTTCCTTCTCTGCTTTCTTGCTCGAAGTATCCAATATGTTGGTAATCTCCAAGTTCTACTTCTCCGCTTATTGGTTTTATTTGACCCATTAAACTCTTAAGAAGTGTAGTTTTTCCAAGACCATTTGAACCTACAAGGGCAATCTTTTGACCTCTTTCCATGTAAAGGTTAAGAGGTTTTGTAAGTGGACTATCATATCCTATAACTAAATCCTTAGTTTCAAATATCATCTTTCCTGAAGCTCTTGCTGGCTTAAAGTTAAAGGTTGGTTTTGGCTTTTCTTTTGAAAGCTCTATTCTATCTATTTTATCTAGCTTCTTTTGTCTAGACTTAGCCATGTTAGCTGTTGCAACGTTAGCTTTGTTTCTAGCAACGAAGTCCTCAAGTCTTGCAATTTCTGCTTGTTGTCTATCATAGGCAATTTCTAGCTGTTTTTTCTTAACTTCATATATTCTTTCAAATTCTTCATAGTTTCCAACATATCTTGTAAGCTGTCTATTTTCTACATGATATATTAGGTTAATTACTGAATTTAAGAAAGGAATATCGTGTGATATTAGTATAAAAGCATTTTCATAAGCATTTAGGAATCTCTTAAGCCACTCAATGTGAGCCTCATCTAAATAGTTTGTAGGCTCATCTAGAAGTAATATATCAGGAGTTTCAAGAAGAAGTTTTGCAAGTAAAACTTTAGTTCTTTGTCCTCCACTTAAGTCTGTAACATCTCTATCTAATCCTACATCTAAAATGCCTAAGCCTTTAGCTGTTTCTTCAATCTTTGCATCAATAACATAAAAACCATTATGATCAAGCATATCTTGAATTATTGCTGTTCTCTCAAGCATTTTCTCAAGTTCTTCTGGAGTTACCTCTCCCATTTTTCCATAAAGCTCATTCATTTCTGCTTCAGCATCAAATAAATACTGGAAAGCACCTCTTAAAACGTCTCTAATAGTAGCACCTTTTTCAAGAACAGCATGCTGATCCATGTAGCCTACTCTCACATTATTTGACCAAATTACTTGACCTTCATCTGGCATAAGCTTACTCGTGATAATGTTCATGAAGGTAGACTTACCTTCTCCGTTAGCTCCAATTAGTCCAACGTGCTCTCCCTTTAATAATCTAAATGAAACATCTTCAAATATTGCTCTATCTCCAAAGCCATGGCTTATGTTCTTAACTGTTAAAATACTCATTGGTTATCCCCCTATCTTCTTTCTTTGTTGATTTCTAAGGTAAAGCTTTGATATGTTTAGCTTTAAAGGCCTTAGATAAATTGAGTTGTGTTCCTATATAAGCAGAATTATACTTAACTGCTATAAAAAATTTTTATATAACTAACCTTAATTCTAACTATTAAATTTAAACTATTTTCTCATAATTCCAATAGTGAAATTTTAAAAATCTAATTTTAAGATTTTCTAATTGTAAAATTAGCTTGTATTAAAAAATCAAAACAATAATATTATACTTTATCATAGGACTTTTTTCTATTAGAAATTTTATGTATTATATTTCTCCTTACCTCCTCACTTTTTTAGGTTTTGTTATGCTTATTTTAATTCCCTTTATTTTCTTATTTATAATGAACTAAATTAGAAGTTTTGGTAATACACAAAGACCATATTTTTGCACCCATATCTTTGAAATAGTAAAGAGTACTTTGAAAAATGTATTTGTTTAGAAACTAAAGCCCCCCTGGGGGGTAATAATCCCTAGGAGGCTTTACGGCTAAAAAGCATAGATTTTAATCTATGCTCTAAATTCCTCTTTAAGTATAACTTCAAGGAATACTTGGTTACGCCTTTTTTAATTTCTTGTAGATGTCCCATGGAATACTAATATAAAGAGGTGATTTTTCCTCACCATTCCAAATACTGCTTCTCGTACTGCTCATTAACAACCCTTGATACATTTTTTCAATATTTAAAACTCCAAAGCCCACTTCTTCATTAGGGTAGGCTTTTCCCTGTTCTCTTAGGGTACCTTGAATGAGATAACTTTTTATTTTTGCTGCATAGAGGCTTAAATCATTTCTTTCTACTATGCCCCATTGATATAAAAGAGCCACTGCCCCAGTTAAAATTGCTCCCGATACTGCTGACCCCGTAACTACCTTTGGTTTATTTCCCAGTCCTATAGACAGGACATTTTTAGCTGACAAGGCTACTGCTGGAATTATTCTGTTATCTGCTGTGAAACCTCTACCCGAATCCTCCATTATCCTATTTTCAGCTTCATCATAAGAAGAAGCAACTATTATGTTGTTGGAAGTCCCAGGTGTCATTAGGGTTGTATAAGGAGTGAATTCTTGAAGCCCTGTACTTCCTACAGAAAATTCTTTTTGCTGCATCCATATATTTACTGTACCATGTATTGAGTATCGTTTTCTTATCTTTACTTTCCACACTCCACCTATGACATTTTTCATTACAAAATTAAACTCTTGTGTTCCTGTTATTCTTCCTTCTAAAAAATAATGAACAAAAATTGAAGTTTCTCCTAGATTAACTGTTACTTCTTCTCCATTAATGGGTTCAATGGGAACTCTAGTAATAGTTTCTCCTGTAGGTGATGTAATTCCAATGGAAACCTTATCTGGTATAGAGTAATAGATTGAAAAAAATATATTTTTTTGATTCTCATCTACATTTATTGATACTTCCTTTTCTAGCTCATCATCTGAAAGAGTCAGCTTAAGACATATTGGACTTCCTCCCTGATTTCCAGTACTAGTCACCACTGAAAATGTCCTTCCTTGTGCAAAGAAGTCAACATACCGTTCCCCTAGAGTACTTCCATCGTGAGCCCCCAGATTAGTCCCTATAGATAAGAACATAACTAAGGGTTTATTTACCTTTTGTTGCATTTGATTTAAATACCTTCCTGAAGCAGCTATATCAACACTATCAAAAACAAGGCCATCATAATCTTCTAGTCCCCAATGTGCCTTATTTACCATCCTTGACTCTTTAAGTTTTATTACAATAAACTCACACTTTGGTGCAATACTAACTATTGAATCGTTCTCATTTTGTTTTCTCCCGCCAATTATGTTAGCTATAGCAGTACTATATCCATTTTCATCCTTATGATTTACTATATCATAGGGATTTTGCCCCATACGCTGTGCTTGTATTGCTCTATTTATTTCTTCCCTTGTATATTCAGTACCATGAAAAAAGTTTTCAGGAATAGGCCCAGTACTTATACTTTGATCCCAAATAGATATAATTCTTGTACTTCCGTCTTCATTCATAAATCTTGGATTTAAATAATCTATTCCTTTTCCTATTATTCCAACCACAACTCCTGATCCATCTAAAGGAATATTTCCTTTGCTTATGGCTGTTAAGTTAGGTGCTTCATTACTGTCCTCCAAACTTAACAACGTATACGGGAAGCTCCTTTCTGTATTTGTTATTTCAGGAAACTCTCTCAGAAGTTCACTCAATCTTCCCTCCTTTACAAAGAGAACAGCAAAAAAAGCATTTATCGGAAAAACACGAGCATAATTTATAGCATTAACTTTTCTTTCAAAATCACCAACATATTCAATAAAATATGTCTCGTAATCCTCACTGAAATATAAATTCTCTCCTTGATTTACTGAAGGAGGGCTTTCATTAACTGCTTCTCTATAAAATGTAGTAGAAGAAACACTATCATAACCTCCCATACCCTTACCCCACCTCTTTTTCCCCTTAATTTACTCTTAGATAGTAAAAAAATATGTCTTATATATGTTATGACAATTGCTGCTCTTTTGTTCAACTTGCCAAAACAGTGCTAATTAAAGGTTTAAGTAACAGGATTCTATTTATATAAAAAATACCACTCACAGAAAAAGTTTATTACCTTTTCCATGAGTAGTATTTTAATTTATATTAACATATCATTTGAAGTAAGTTCATTATAGGTGCAAAGCCCTTTATTTATTGCATTTTCTTTTAACACTAAATATAACTCTGCTTCTGTAGCATTTTTATATGGATTAACAAATAAACCACCAAGTCCAAAGGCTAAGGCACCTAATAGATACCAACCTAAAAATGAAAGACCCAATACAAATATATTAAACTTTTCACCATCAGTCATTTGCACACTTAACTCTACTGCACGCTTATAACCTATATTAGGGTTATCAGCTAAAATATATGGCACCATGCTATAAGCGTAGGCTTTTACAATTCCTGGGATGATAAGTAGTAAAAACCATAAAAAGTTAAGAAAATCCTTCCACAACATGGTTAACACTATTCCTTTATATCTTCCTCTGTTAAAGGCAAACCCTATATTGTTCATATCAGCTCTATTCTGAGCACTTTCAACAAAGTAACGTCTTCCCCCAACTTCCAGTGGAGCTCCAAGAAAAATTCTAAAAGCTGCTACAATTAAGAAAATAATAAGTACAACAATTAAAATAATAGCAATTACAACCATTACATCACTGTTAAAATCCGTATTAAAGTTAAAGTCGCCATTAAAGTTTGTAAATTCATTAAACTCATTCCTACGAAATGGCCTCTTAAAGTTTGCTCTCATATTATAGCTGCTATCACCACCAGCAACAATAGCAATAATCAAGCTGACTAAGAAAGCCTTCCAATAGGAAATCTTCAAAACTGACTTTGCCCTATCTTTTAATTCTGCTCTAGTCCACATCATAATCCTCCCCATATTTTTATGTATATACAAACTATTTAAAGTCTATATACTTCTTTATCGTTACAAATACCACTAATATTAATATTCAAAAAAACATAGAAAAATTCTTAAAATATATTATATTTTAATTGAAATACCATTGCATTTCCTCAAAATACATTACTTCACCCTATATTATCAAACTTTAATTTTGTTATATGGAACTTCTCTATTTATTCTAGCTCTGAATCTTGGAATTCCTCTTTTAGAATAGAGTAACAATAGTCATCATATACTTCTCCACTGAAATGAGTACTTGCCTTTCTTAAAATCCCTTCAAACTTAAATCCACTTTTTTCAATGACTCTTTTAGATCGTGAATTAAAAGGATAGTGATAGCAAGAAACCACTTTAACTTCTGTTTCAGTAAATAAATACTTAAGAACTCTTTTTACTGCTTCCACCATAAGACCTTTGCCCCAGCAATTCTTTGATAGTACATAACCTATCATTTTGCTATTTACCCCTCTTCGCTTTGAGTCATCGTGGCTTCCTAAGGAACCAATTACCTTTCCACTTTCCTTATCTACTATGGCCCACACTTCTTTTTTTTCAATGAAGCTTTTAAGTATGGTTAATGTGAAGTCCTTATTTTCATGAGGCTTCCATCCTGCACTTGGCCCAACTTCAGGATCTTTTGCATATTCATAAAAATCCTCTAAGTCTTCTAATTTCCACTGCCTTAAAATCAGTCTATTAGTTTCTAATGTTTTCATAAACCTATCCACCCCTTTCTTAGCTATGGTTAAAAACACCTCACTCCACTGCTAGTTTGAACAATACTTCCTTAATTATAAATATCTCATAAAGTAATCTTTACTTCCCCTTTTATTTTTTATGTTTTATTTCATGAGATTTAAACACTACATAGGGTAGTAATGCCAATAGAAAAATAAATTCCTTATTCATATAGGAATTTACCTTGCCATCAAAGCCAAATTGCCTTGGTATTTGTGATGGTAAAAATCCATAAGCTATAGCTGCAATTACTATTGGTATAGCTAGTACAAATATATCCCTTTTATTAAACTTCAAAATATTTACCTCCAGTGCTTTTATATAATATTCACCATACTCAAAAATGTACATTAATAATCTGTAAATTCCGTAAGTTATATAAAATTATGTACATTATACCATAAATTAACAATAAGTTCATTAAAATCTTATTAAATCCAACTATTCTACAAAATTTTCTTTATGAACTTACAGGTAACTTTTTCCACACTTCCGAGCTGTATAAAGAAAACCCTAGGTAAAGGTATGGCTTCTTCTAGGATTTTTACTTTGTAAGTCTTAATTCAACTGCACTAATATTATAAATTAAAATATTACTATCATAGCTTTAATTTTTTCCTATTGACTCTGAGTACAAAGTATTGGAAATTAGTCCTTTAAAGTCAGCTGAACCTTTTTCGTTGTTCTATAAGCTCCTTAAATTTCTTATCTAATTCTTCATACTCTTTAGAACCAAATGCATACTTAGAGAACTCCCCTAAAACAAAAGCTATCTCATTTTCAATAATAAGCTTTTCCTCTTTAATTTTCCTCTCCTTAAGTATGTTTTCTTCTTGATTTTCCTTACTTATTTTATTTTCCTTCACTTCTGAGTTACCTTGTGTAGCTTTATCTAATCCTTCTAAATATTCCTTAGCACTTCCATTAACTCTAATTATTTTATTATCCTTAAATACTAAAAGTACATCACAAAGATTTTGCAGCATGTATCTATCATGTGATACTACAAGAATAGTTCCATTGTAATCTAATAATGCTTCTTCAAGCTTTTCTCTGCTATAGATATCTAAGTGGTTTAATGGTTCATCTAGGATTAGTAACTCCTCATTGTTTAATATAAGCTTTGTCATCCGAACTCTAGTAAGCTCTCCAAGGCTTAAAGTTCCAACAGGCTTATTTATCATTTTTTCATCAAAGCCCATGTTAGCTAAAAGGGTCCTTATTTTACCCTGCTCTGCTCTTGATATAAAGTTGAATAAGTCTATAACCTTCATTGATTTATCTACATCAAGAGTCTCCTGACTTAAATATCCTTTTCCTACTGAGGAGCTTATAAAAATCTCTCCCTTATCTAAGGTTTCGTCTCCTAATAAAATCTTTAAAAAGGTGGTCTTCCCACAGCCATTATCTCCAAAAATACCTACCTTTTCTCCCCTTTTCACATAAAAAGAACTATGACTAAAAAGCTGTCTATTTCCATAAGTTTTTTCCATGGACTTACCTTCTATTATTCTTCTCCCCTTTAGGCTAGCCTCTTGAAAGCCAAAATTAATTTTCTTATCTTCCTTAGGTTTATCAATTCCAGTTACATCTATTTTCTCTAACCTTTTAATTTTCGATTTTATCTGCTTATCTTTCTTCTTAGCCTTCTTTCTAAAGTACTCTTTCTTTCCAATTCCTAATTGCTCTTTTTTTCTAGAATCCCTATGAGCTTTATCTGACCAATTGCCTAATCTATCAATTTCTCCTCTAATAGCCTCCTTCATACTTTCTTGTATTTGATACTGATGAAGCTGACTTTCATATCTTCTCTGCTTTTCTTCTCTATAAAAGCTGTAGTTTCCCTTATAGATTTCTGCTTTTCCATCCTTTACTTCAATTATCTTATTTACACTCTCATCAAGAAAATACCTATCATGAGATATGATTAAAATGGTTCCTCTATACTTTTTAAGCTCCTGAATAAGCCACTGAACTCCTCCATAATCTAAATGGTTAGTAGGCTCATCAAGAATAAGAAAATCCGGATTCAAGGCCCAAATATTAGCTAGGGCAATCTTCATTTTCTCTCCACCACTTAAATTAGAAAGTCTTTCTTCTTCCCACTGACTTACCTTCTCCATTCCAAGTTCACTGGATATTTGATAAAAATCTTCTTTGAAATTTATATCTTCACCCTTATTGCTGAAATTATCCTTCTTAGTATCCTGAAAGGTTTTATGGGAATAATTACCTTGTTGATGTAAATATCCAATTTCTATATCCTTCTTATACCAAAGAATGCTTCCTCCATCCATACCTAAAGTTCCATATATGATATTAGCCATAGTGGTTTTTCCTGCTCCATTTATTCCAACTACAGCTACTCTATCCCCTTCCACAACTTCAAAATTTATATCTTTTAAAATAGTAGTTTCTCCAAACTCTTTTTTAACTTTACTGCAACTAAATAGTACTGTCATATATATCACGCTCCATTATTCATAAAAAAATTAAGCTTTTATCGGCTTCCATGGTAAAAGCTTGTTTTATTAACCTTGAGGAAGCCTTAAGTGCACCATTGTAGACTTCACTTATAGGTTAAGTCTTAAATTAGACTACTTATAGTTAAGAACCTTCCTAAAAATCTACGCAAAAAGGCTGTCAATGAACATAGTCCACTAACAGCCTAAAAAAGCGCATAAAAAAACTGTGACAACACACAGTAAACTAAAGGTTATTCAGACTTTACTATTGTTCTTAACTAACAACAAGTTTAAAAGACAACAAAAATACAAATAATTTCCCTGGAAATTATTTTACATATTTATCCTCTAAACTCCCATATTCAATTAGGTTATTTAGTTAAAAACAAATTATACATGTCTTTCTCCCTTCGAAAACTATTTTATAGTAGCATTAAATAAATATTATCACACTATTTTGTTAATTTCAACTACTTAGTTAAAAAAGATTTAAAATCATTTCAAGCAGCTGTTTTAATGGATTCTTAGATTTGTACAGAACACCTGCACCTATAAATATAAGGCCTACAAGTATAGTAAGCCACCCTAAAGTACCATCAAACTCAAAAATGTTTTCCACCAAAATAATAGCTGCCCCAAGCAACATAAGTATAATGTTAGGTAATATATCTCTCATAATAAATTCCCCTTTCTCAGTAAGTATACCCACTACTTTAATTATATACCTTTTTTGTTTACTTTATTTCTACTTTCATATAAATACTAGTTAACAAAATTTTATTATAATGTGCTTCTCATCTTTTTAATTATCTTATTATAGATTTCCTCAACATAAGGCTCACTGCAATGATTGCTGATTTCCTCAAGAGGAATCCATTTAACGCCACTATTCTCATCCTCTTTGATTACTAAAGCTTCAGATTCATCTCCTTGAAGCAAATAAGTAACATTTAAGTGCAGGTGTGCAGACACATATTTCCCTTTTTTCATATGACCTAGCACTGGCATAATATCTAAAGAAAAGATGTCCTTAACAACAGGCTCCACACTTTTAATTCCCGTCTCTTCCTTTGTCTCTTTTAAAGCAACCCCTAACAAGTCATCCTCTCCGTCAGCATGACCACCTGTCCATGCCCAAGAATTATATATATTATGATATATCATGAGGACTTTATCTCCACTTTTATTTAGCACAAAGGAAGAACTTGTAATGTGGGCAAGACCATTTTCTCTAGTTAGTATGTTCTTAAATCTATCTATTGTTTCTAAAATTATTTCCCTATCTCTTTTTTCTTGTTCAGTATAGGGTTTATAGGTTTTTATTTCTTCAATCCAGTTCATTTTATCACTCCAACTCATCCGTAAGTAACATTACATACTCTCATCACTTGCACTATGTTTGCATTGAGGTCATAGTGTGCCTTAGTTTAACCTGTTTAAGCTTTTTCACTTTCACTTTTCTTCTCTTCATTATGCTTGTTCCATTCATATTGCTCTATGGTTTCATTGGCAACCTCTCTCATCATTTTCTTTAGCTCATCTGAGCTTTCTTTTATAGCACGCTTTACCGTGAACTTTATAAAAAGATAAAATAGATAAATAGGTATTGCAATGACTATAACATTCATAGTAAAACGCGTCATTTCCCATAACCCCCTCAAAATTATTAATCCAATTATTTTAAATAATCCCCAACATCTATAGGTAGTTTATAGTAGCCTAATTTATATACATCACATGAACCCTTAAGCATTTCTTCTTTAATTTCTAGTGGCTCCTTGTAAACTAAAAACTTTGGTCTATACAATTTTACGCGAGTATGATGCCACCCAACAGGAACCACTTCAATGATTAATATTTTATTATTAAACACTTCGTAATGCTCATAGTAAGTTCCCCACCAAACAATAAAATCTCCAAAACATAGTATAAGTGCTATTGCTATAGTAATGACTCCCTTAGTTAATATGGTACCATTTTTTTTAATAACCTTATAAATACAGATAAAACCCATTATATTACAATACATAACAAAAGCTATATTTATTAAATGTAACACTCCGTAACCTAATATTCCTGCAATTATATAATATAACGTAAAAATTCCTAATACTATTAAGCCCGGATATCTTTGTTTTATCAATGAACCCAACCCCTCTTACTTATATTATTCAATAATGAGAAATTTTTTCAAATTTTATTACTAATTTTCCTATTTACTACATATATTGTAACATACTTTTTTAATTTGAGGTAAAATCAATTTACTTTTTCTAGTGTATTTAATAAATTTATATCTCTAATTACGAAAGCAATTAAACTTATTGCTCATTACAACTGAAATACCTTTATATAAGTTTATTTGTTAAATTTATAGAATTTTACAACATTTTTCCTTACAAATATTGTAAAACTACTACCAACATGTAATAATATTATTAATACTCCATTTTTCTAGTATAAATCTAGGGGTTTCTTGTTACTAATGTGACTTTTATCCATAACTTAAATGGATTTTTCAATATATTTAGTCTAACTTCTGAGGGGAGAATTTTATGAGTAAGAATACAAGAAATTTAATTATTGGTTTTTTGGTGGTAATACTTGGGGGATTGCTTATTTGGAAGGCTTATGATTTTGGTTCCAATGACCTTTTAGGTATTATCGAAAATAAAAAAGCAGAAACTAAAACTACAGAACAGCAAAGTTCAGAGCCACCTGTAGAGTCTTCTACTGAATCCCAAAGCATGTCAGCGCTTAAAAGCGAAGAGGAAATTCTTAATGCTATGCATTCCATGGCTAACACTTTAATAGTACCTGTAGATGGTCAAATATGGGGAAAAGAGAAAATTACTAAAGACAAAATAACTGGGCTTATTAGTGCTATTAATAATTGCACTTCCTCTCATAAGGAAGAGCTTATAGCAATTTTAAACAAGTGGAATGGCGGGGACTTTAGTACCGCTGTTGAGGATCATAATAAAGTTTGGAAACTTCTTGGCGGCACTATAGGAAAAGCCGCAAGCGTTAATGAAGACGCAGTAAAAGAAACTATTGCAAGTATGAATCCTAGTTAAAAAGCCTTTTCTAGGCTTTTTTTACTTTAAGAAACAAAAACTCTGTTTTACTGCTAAAATTTTAATGATCCTATGCCAAAAAATTTTATTTGCAATATAACCTTCATATCATTATACTAGAATAAGTCAAAATAGTTAAAAATACTAACAGGTATTTCATATATATTCAGGAGGCGCTACAATGGCATGTAAATTTTATTTATACAAAGGAAAAGGAAAAAATGCAGAGAACGGACATCTTTGGATTTATACTACAGAAATAGAGCAGTATGACGGTGAATACCAAAATGGTGATATAGTTGAAGTTTATAACTTTAGAGGAGATTTCATAGGAAAAGGTTACATAAATGATGTTTCTAAGATTACTATAAGAATCATGACTAGAGATATCAATGAAGAAATAGATGAAGAATTTTTTAGAAAAAGACTTCACGCAGCTTGGGAGTATAGGAAAAAGGTAGTGGATACTTCTAGCTGTAGATTTCTATTTGGAGAAGCAGACTTTGTTCCCGGTCTTATCATTGATAAATTCGAAGACTACTATGTTATTCAATCTCTAGCTCTTGGAATAGATAAATACAAAGATATAGTAGTTAAGCTTCTTGTAGAGGACTTTGGCGCTAAGGGTGTTTATGAGAGAAGTGATGCTAAGGTTAGAGAACTTGAGGGTATGGAACAATCAAAAGGATTCTTAACAGAGCCTTTTGATACCATGGTTACAATCGCTGAAAATGGAGTTAAATATTATGTAGATATCGAAAATGGCCAAAAGACAGGATTCTTCCTTGATCAAAAGGAAAACAGAGCAGCTATTCACAAACTTTGTAAGGATGCTACTGTTCTAGATTGCTTTACTCACACTGGTTCATTTGCACTAAATGCTGGGGTTGCTGGAGCAAAAGCTGTCCTTGGCGTAGATATTTCTGAACATGCAGTGGATTTTTGCAGAAAAAATGCAGAGCTTAATGGACTTCAAGATACAGTAAAATTTGAGTGTCACAATGCCTTTGATGTACTTAGAGAATGGTCAAAGGAAGGCAAAGAGTTTGATGTGGTTATTCTTGACCCACCAGCCTTCACAAAATCTCGTTCTACAGTACAAAGCGCTACAAGAGGATACAAAGAAATTAATCTTAGAGGAATGAAGCTAGTTAAAAGAGGTGGATACTTTATAACTTGTTCTTGCTCTCACTTTATGAATCCAGATTTATTCAAGGAAACCATTGCAGATGCTGCAAGGGACGCAAGAGTTTCCTTAAGGCAAGTAGAATTTAAAACTCAGTCACCAGACCATCCAATTCTTTGGAACAGTGATGAATCTTACTACTTAAAGTTTTACATATTCCAAGTTGTTTAGTTTAATTATTGGCTTTCTTAGTGAAAGTTTAATTTATTCAGGTTCAAAAAGCCTTAAGGGAACCAGGGTAGGACTCATGTATAAGGTAAGTTTTAACTCTGGTTCCCTATAATATATAAGTGAACTTTTAACTTGTACATTAATCTATGTCAGTTCCTTATATTTTTGTAGAATTGAACTATACTTTTACTTTGAAAGCCAAAATAAAGCCCCTGCTAGTTTTAATTATTCTAGCAGGGGCTTCTACCTTATATTCGCCAGTGTCTATTAGCTCAATTCTAAATTTAAATCCAAATTACATAATCATATCAAACTTGTTAAATTCGTTAACTTTCCACTGATTACCTTCCTTTGACAGAAAGAATCTCTTAGTAATGGTTTTCTCAAACTCTTCGTTTTCTTTTCTATTCTTTGTAACTATAGTAAAAGTAACATCATAGCTTAGTATACCGTCGTCTTGTATCTTTATAAATTTAGGTTTAATATTTTTCACCTGAACAAGAGTATCCATTGAGGCTGGTTTTATAGTGGTAGCAAAACGCATTCTCTCCTGAGTATAAAAATTAAAACCTCCTTTTGTAAAAAGGCCTTTCATGTCCTCAGCTTCTTTATCGAACTGCTCCAAATATTCTTCAGTAATTCCCTGTTCTTGATATTTATTAAATCTATCTATGTCTTCACTAGTAACAGTATAATGACTATTAATGAACTTAATTAAATTTTTCTCCCCTGGGTCTTTTCTTGCTATAGACATAAGTGTTAGTGACGAAAACAAAATTAACCCTATAATAATTATTGACAGCTTAGCTTTCATGTTAAATTGTAAATTCCCCATAATTAATGTAACTCCTTTCTGTTAATGATTATCTTCTCACAGTTATAACAATAATAAGAGATAATTGCACTGTTAACTATCCATGCTTGAGCTAAAACTATGCAATCTCTTTTCATTATTTTAGAAATTAGTCCTCTTTTCTTATCTTTTTCCACCCAAATTACGCTCTTCCTTCCATCTGCTTCAATAATACCTTCCTTCATTTCTTGGTTGCAATATGGACATATCATAACCGCACCCCCAATATAATTAACTGCTTCTTAAGCTTACTCATCTTATTTATTAATGCTCATAGACCTTATTATAATTTTCCTACACATAATATTGAGCTTGAGCAGAATACATAAGTTCATACTGGCTTCCACTTTGGTTTATAAGCTCCTCATGGGTTCCCACTTGAGTAAGCTCTCCCTTATGAAACACCGCAATTCTATCACAGAACTTACAACTAGACAGCCTGTGAGAAATATAAATGGTAGTTTTATCCCCTATAAGCTCATTGAATTTACTATAAATTTCAAACTCTGCAAGAGGGTCAAGGGCTGCTGTTGGCTCATCTAAAATTACTATAGGTGCATCCTTAAAGATTGCCCTAGCTATAGCAATCTTTTGAGCTTGCCCTCCTGAGAATTCTATTCCCTTTTCATCAAAGGTTTTATAAATTGAAGTTTTTATTCCTAAAGGAAGTCTTTCTATATCTTCCTCAAGCCCAGCTTTGCAAAGAGCTCCTAAAACTCTATTATCTTCAATTTCCTCATGATGCTCTAAGGCTATATTTTCCTTTACAGAGAAAGCCATAAGCTTAAAGTCTTGGAAAACCACAGATAAAAGCTTCATGTATTCCTCATAATCATATTCCTTCACATTTACTCCATTAAGAAGAATTTCACCTTCCGTGGGCTCATATAATCTGGCTAACAACTTAATGAAGGTAGTTTTCCCTGCCCCATTAAGTCCAACCACTGAAAGTTTTCCCCCTTTATTTATGGTCATAGATATATTTTTAAGAGTATACTCCTGGCTTCTTGGATATTTAAAAGAAACACCTTTAAATTCCACTGTGCAATGCTCTAAATCCTCAATGGTTCTTCCACCTACAGGCTTTGAAGATTTTATTGCTTCTAGCTCTAAATATAAATCTAAGTATCTACACATAGCTCTAAATTCAACATATGTTTTTAAAAAGCCGGCTATAGCATTGCTAAAACTAGTAGCAGCACTTACATACATAGTAAAACTTCCAATACCAATGTGATTTCTCAAGACCTTATAGGTCATGTAGGCATAAACCACTACCATCTGCACCTGCACACTTATGGAATTTAACCCCTCAAACTTTCCTATGGTTCCAAATAACTTTCCAAAGCCTCCAATGCTTACTTTATTGTAATCCCCTACTTTATCCATAATAAGAGGGCTTATATTATAAATTCTAATATCCTTTGCCATGGAGAAATCTAAGGTTATATCTCCATAGTATAAAAACTGCCTATTTAAAGGTGTTAACTCCTGATAAAACTTATATTGAACCTGCTGTGACTTTTTATATATAAAGGAGTTTAAGAAAACTATCCCTACAATAACGAGAATTATTAAGATATTTAGGGTGGATATTACCGCCACTAGACCTAATATGGCAATAACTTGAGATACTGCATCTATAACACTTCTTATCATCCGCTCTAAAACGCCTTGATTTCTGATAGGAAATAAGGCCCTATCCTTTAAATCCAGCACCTGTGGGTCTTCAATTTTTTCAAAATCCATGTCCATAATTCTTTTCCCAAGACGGAGTTCAAAGCCATTTACTACCTGAATATTTTTTATTTCAACCACAGTATCTAACCACTTATTAATCAAATTCATTACTCCATTAGTTGCTACAATTATAGTAACTAAAAGAATAAACTTATCTATTCTTTGCTGCCCCATTAGCTCATCTATTATAAACTTTGGCATAATGATATTAATAAAAGGTGTTATAGCTTTTAAAATTGAGGATAGAAACAAAAGTGGAATATAGGTTTTTGATATCTTCGAAGCGATTCTTAAAAAGTGAACAGCTATTTTAAAATCCATTTTTAATCCCTTTGCATCTTCCACTTAAACCACCTCCTGTTCAGCTTCTTCTTGATAATAATGGGCTTGAATATTAAACATTTCTGCATATCTTCCACTCTTAGCTAAAAGCTCCTCGTGGGTACCATACTCTTTTACTTCTCCATCCTCAAAGAAGGCAATCACATCACAAAAGCGAGTGCTAGCAAGCCTATGAGAAATATAAATTGCAGTTTTTTCTCCAACTAAATCATTAAAACCCTTATAAATGTTATATTCCGCTAAAGCATCAAGGGCTGCGGTAGGCTCATCTAAAACTATAATATCTCCATCTTTGTAAATAGCTCTAGCTAGGGCCAACTTTTGATTTTCTCCCCCTGAAAGCTCCACTCCCTCAGTATCAAGAAACTTTAATAAAGTGGTGTGAATTCCCTTTTTAAGACTTCTAACCTTGTCCCCCATCCCTGCTTTTTCTATGGCCTCCATAACCCTTTCTTCATCAAGGTTATCCTTTGTAGTTAGAGCTATATTTTCAGCCACAGAGAAGGCAAACATCCTTATTTCTTGAAATACCACTGAAAACAGCCTATTGTACTCCTTTTTATTAAACTCTTTAATATTAATTCCATTTATAAGTATCTCTCCCTCAGTAGGGTCATAAAGCCTTGTTAGAAGCTTTACAAAAGTAGTCTTCCCAGCTCCGTTTACCCCTACAATAGCAAGTCTTTGTCCTGCCTTTATAGTAAAACTAAGATTTTTGTAGATATATCTATCACTGTGTGGATACTTAAAGGAAACATTTCTAAACTCTATTTCATAAGAGTTATTTTTAGGAATTTCCACAGGGTTTGGATTTTCTTTTTCATCATCTAATTCTAAGAAGTCACGGAAATCATTAAGATATAAATTTTGTGACCTGATAAAAGCTAAATCTGCCATCACCTTCTGCATCCACATAGCAAAGCCACTAATGGTAGCAAAATACATGGTGAAATCCCCAATGGTCATATTACCTCTTACAACTCTATAAATTAAATATCCATAAATTATTCCTTCACGGAGTAGAAGTAGTAGCACCTCTACTACTCCTACTTTAAAATACTTATACTTAATCTTTCTTTGAATTTTTACCCCTTCATCCTTAAACTGCTGAAACTTATTTGAAAGCCAACTTCCTAGCTTGTATATTCTTATATCCTTCCCATAAGAAAAATCATACATGGTTTTATAAATGTACTCAGCTCTTCTATCCTTGTCCGAAATCTCATCCTTTTTACTATGTTCAAAAGTCTTAACCTTTAAGGTTAAAAAGTAAGTTATTAAAACATTAAAAATCAAATATAAAAGCACAAAGGGATTTAGCACGGCAACAATTGCTACATAGCCTAAAAAGGAAATTCCAGCCCCTAATAATCCAAAGAGCTTATGGTAAATCCCCTCAATTCCTGTGCCACTACTGCTAATTGCTCTCTCTGCACTTTCCATGTTATTTAAGGTATCAGGATTTTCTGTATGCCTAAAGTCCATATTCATACATTTTTCCTGCATCATATTAATAAACTTAAACCTTGTTACTATCACCTTAGGATAGTAAGCTCCATAAAAGTATGCTGTTAGGTAATTTATAATAGCTGATAAAAGAAAAAATCCTCCAAGGATTAAAATTAAAACTTCTGTTCTTTTAGACCCCATTAATTCATCAATTAAAAACTTAGGTATAAAAATTCCTATAAAAGGTGCTACTGCAGTCATCAATGTATAGCAACCAAAGTCCCAAAATAAGGATTTATCAGTAGTCCATGCTTTTGAGATTAGGAATTTTAAATTAGTAAAAGTACTTCTTTTCTTCTCTTCTTTGTTTTTCTTAAACTTGTCTTCCCCCATATAATATCCCCCTATTTAATACTGCTTGTTATTTCAAGGTAACCTATATACTTATTATTCTAAATCACTTTCCTTAGCAAGCCTAAAATATTAAATGCTACATTTGACCATCTAATTAATTATTAAGCTAAGCTGTGTTCCCCAAACAAAGTGCTTAACTTCCTAATTACAACTATAGACTTTCAAGTGTAACTCTAAAATTCTTAGGCAATAGTCCCCAAGAGTAACTTTTAATAATTTACATATAAGCTTAATTTCCACCTTTACCCATAGTAAAATTATACCATCTTTGTAATAATTATAGAACCCCTTTAGTACTTTGAACCACAGTCCTTCTCTGTGTCTTCATCTTAATACTTAAGATATATTTCACATTTTTCTATAACTAAAAAGCTGAAGCTCCATTATACGTGTTAACGTAAATCTGGTTCTTCAGCTCTTCTTAATTTACTTTGATATAACTGATAATAAAGTAGTGCTATTTTCTTAAGATACTACACTTGCAATAATAATTCCTATTGCTATCATAAATCCAGCAATAACTATAGCTACAGCTACGTTCTTATTTTTTAGCTCTTCATTGAAGTCTATGGATTTTAATATTACATCAAATAATACATAGCCCCCAATTAGTAATACCATTCCTAAAATACCGTAAACTACACTTAAAACTATCCCATTTAATAAACCTTCCATGATTTATACCTCCTAAAATAATTAATATTTATATTTAAATAGCTTTTCTTTATAAGTTCTACTGCTGTTATTCGTAATTTATGAACATTACGAAGTAATACTTGATTTTATTTTTTCATAAACAGCTCCTATTAAAAATCCAATTAAAATCACAACAATTACTCTTGTAATAAATGAGGAAATTTTACCAAATCTTAAATCAGCCCATATCCCCCAAATAATCGGAACTATAGATATTCCTATTAAACGTCTTTGCCATATTTTCACAACATTTTCCCCCTACAAATTTAAAAATAATCTCCGTAATTTCCTACTCTTATGACACAACTTTCTTACCTGCCGATTTGTCATTGCTTACTCTATTTATTCATTTATATAAGTTGCCATAAACTTAGCTGAGGAGTTGGTTACAAAGTCCCCAATTCTTGTATATATTCCTGAAGGCTTCATCCCTGTAACATAAACCCCTACTACAGGAAATCCATAGGCTTTCTCCTTCTTTAGGTAATAATATTTATTAATCTCTACAGGTGAAATATTTACCCTATCTTGAAAAATTACATCTTCTATGGTCTTTTCAATACCTTCATAGCTTAAAATTACTCCCTTTCCCTCTCTAGATAGGTAAGGCTTAACTACGCAATCCCTCGAAAGGTTTTCATTAGGCTCTAGACAAGTGTAGGGGATGTACCTAACTATAAACTCTTCTTCCTCTGGTGTGTAAAAACCTTTTCCCATTAGCTCATAAATCACAGCAAACATTGCCTTTGATTGAGTTATAAGAGTATGTGTTGGATTTATTACAAAGGTGTTTTTATTTAAAGCCTTAATGCAAGGTTTTAACTCTTCTTCCTCTTCAAACCAATCTAAAGGAAAGTATCTATAGATTGCATCCAAAGGGGTTCCATAAAGATATAACTTGTCATCCTTAACTTCTAAATCATATATATTTCCTGTTATAATCTTATATTCTCCCAGCTCCTTACAAAACTCACTTACAATATTTGTAGTATATAAATCTTCATAATAGCTACTGCTTAAAAATCCAATATTTTTAATAGGTTTTTTCTTAGAAAAGTCCACTAAAATTTTACTAAGAATATTTTTAATATCCTCTTTAAAGTTAGAGTTTGGGTCTTTGTAAGGAAGCTCTAGTTCCTCTTTTATTATGTTGCTGATTCCTATGCTCTCCACAAGACCTGCTGGGGTTTCAGAGTTAAATTCAAAGATTTTAAGTCTTCCATCATTATCAATGGCAAAGTCTATTCTTCCTATGGCACAAAACTCCTCTGTTTCTGAGTTTAAAACCACTTCCTTTAAGCCTTCAGGGATACCAAGAAGTTCAAAAAACATGTGAAAGTTTCCCTTTATAAGCTTTGAAGTTTTATCTAAAACCTTGCAAAACTTAATAGATGCCTGTTGAAGCTCTGCATAGGCAGACCTATCTAAAATAAAGCTATCTAATGATATATACTCCTCAGTATTATCATAAGCTCCTGTGAAGTTATATTCAAAGGTAGCTCTTTCAATAACCTTATCCCATAGAGGCTTTCTATTATTCCCCTTATAGTACTCCATATGGGTCCTAGAAGGTTTAATTCCAATGGGGCACATCCAAGTGCTACTGTTATCTGTTAAGAAATCTGAGCTCCATCTAACACATAGTCCTGCCAAAGTCTCCTTAATGATATAAGCCCCAAAATTTCCATAGGCCTTGATTGGCACATTCATGTTATTTTGATCCACATAATAGGTGTACTCTTGTTTTATGTGGATTACCTGCTGAAGAATATGCAGCTTATCAGACTTTAATACTTCTTGAACTTGCTTTTTCCACTGCTCCACAGTATATAATTTCCCAATATAAACTTCTCCACTGTATCTTCCAAAGGAAGCCTTAACTACATACTTATCCTTATTGTTTATTACTTCCTCATAATAATCTTTTGTAAATATAACTGTATATGGTATGGACTTTCTTATAATTTCCTTTTCTTCTTTAGATAACCAGGGGGAATCTCCCTCCACCAGCTCCCAAAGATAAGCAAAAAAACTCTTTGCCTGAATAGCAATAACTCTAGGGTCATTGATTAAAGTCACAGTTCCCTTTTCAAAACACTGAAGAATTTTCTCAAAGTCATTTACTTCATAAAGGTATTCTGTAGGAAAAAGTCTTAAAATAATGTGGGCTTCTATTTCCTCAAAGGCATAAACTTTATTATCCCTTACTGAAAAGTTCTTAGGCCCTGCTTCAATTATTTTAATGTTACTATCTTTAAATAGGCTGTTAAAATAAAAAGCTAAGTGAAACTCCTCATAGTGGCAAGGGTCCATAAGTACCGCCACATTAACTTTTTCCTCTGTTCCCTTTAAGTCTTCAGCTATTTTTTTAAGTTCCCTTACAAAATTTTCTTCAAAGTTTTCATTTGCATTATTTTTAATATCAGCAGCTCCTGCAAGCCCTATTTCCTTTTGAGCACAAGGCTTATCATAATTAAACTCTGCAAAAAACACCCTATTGTCTTCATCCCTAAAGGTATCAAACCTAGTCCAAAACAGAGGTGAAACTCCACAACTTAAACTTAAAATTTCTTCCTTAAAAGGAAAATCATCAATATAAGAAATAAAGCTTTTATGATGACTATTTATATCTGCTAACACCTTCAAGGCAATTTTATTAACCTGCTCAGAGTAATAAACCATGTCATCGTAGCATTGTTTTTCAATATAAAAAGGTATCTGACAATGAACACTTTCTTCTGAATTGTTGCTAACCATATAATAATTAAATAATACCTCTTCAGTAAATTTTTTTTGGTCTATCATATAACTTCTCTTTTCCTTTTAGTAATGAACAAGTTCATTTTGAACAAGTTCATTTTGAACAAGTTCATTTTAAACAAACTCATTTCGAATAAATTCATTTTCTTTGACAACTTGGGAAGTAGATTTTAACTTCCACAAAAATTACTTTCTTAGTAGGATATCTACCATTAAGTTCTTCTAGTTAAGCTTCCTAACTAGAGGAACTTCCTCCTTTAGCTCCTGAGTAGCCTGACCCACCTTTAGAAGGAGCCGAGAAACCGCTTCCTTTGCTACTCTTTGAAGACCCACTGCCTATATTGGTATCTCCTGTGGATCTAGTGTTGTTTCTAAAAAACCACCATCCAGAGCTTCTACCATAGTAATGCCCTCCTGAGGATCCGTTATATCCACCAGTGCTTCCTCCCTGTTGTTGTTGTTCTTCTTCCTCTTCTTCTGTAAGCACCTTCTTTTTGCATCCTGTCATGCCAAGAGGATTAGTCACTACAAAAGCTGTAGCCACGGCAATTGCCAAAGCTCTTTTTTTATTTCCTTTTATTAAGTCTTTAAAACTCTCCATAAATTTCACCCCCTATCCCAATGATTTTAATGTTCCATAAATTTTAAAATTATAGATAAATTGCTCCTCATCTTACACTTAAATAACCATAAGTTGCTTTGTTAAACCCTAGTAACTTTTCTAGCCTTAATAGTTGCTCTCTTTATAAAAACCACAAGTTTAAAGCTTTTAAAGTCCTGATAAAATTTCCACCTGGAGCTCTTCCCTTAAGTAATTTACATAACCATTTATATCTTCCTTAAGTTGTTCATTTATAATAAGAATTACTTTTTTAAAGCCTAATTCCTTTAAAGTATTAATGTTTGGCAAGTCTTCTTCAGTGAGTTCATACTGGTTATTTAGCTTTTTCTTATAAACTTCTGGAGAAAAATCCTTATACCTTCCATAATCTAAGAAGAACACGTAGCCTTTTGGTGTTATATGCTGAAGCTTATGTCCTATGGTAACTAATGCTTCTATTTGACCTTTATCTCCAATTAACCCATAGGGATGAAAGAGAAAATTACAGTTAAGTACAGGTTTTATAGAAAACTTATTATTTATCACATAGGCTATTTCCAAATCCTCTATTAATTCTAAATCTGCAATAACAAAGGTATTTTTTAAATCCTGTCCCAGTATTTTATCTATTACAATTTTGTGTTTTTTATAAAGTTCTTCTTCCTGAGGACTATAGCATATTTCAAAATCCTCATAATTTTGTAGGGACACAAAGGGTCCACTTCTCATAAAGGGTTCAAAGAACTCTAAATTACTTTTCCACTTTCTATAAACATATCTTAAGTCTACAGCCTTTAAATTCATCCAATCTACTACCTTTCATAGGTTACAGCAAAGACCTTATTTAGAGAAATTATTTGCTTATAGCCCTCTGTAGTTATAAAAGTCACATAACCAGCAGTACACTGATCCTCACAAATTTCTCCCTCAAAGGTAACCTGTGGATTTGACTCTTTCCAAGCTTCCATAGTTTCATAAACATTTATTTCCCTATGGAAAGTCATAAAACCTGATGGCATTTGATACACAATAGCAAAAATCTTTTCCATAGATAGTATTTGTCTATAGCTTCTATACTCATAGGTGGTATCAATAACTACTGTTCCGTTTCTCAAAAACTCCACGGTGCCTTCTAAAACCTCTGAAGGACTATCACTGTTCCACTCTGAGTAATCCTTATAAATATAAACCTCCATATTCTCACCCTTTTCTTAGTTAGGCATTTGAAAATAAATAACAAGTCAAAGATGTGAAGGATATTTTGAGTTCACAAGCAAGCTTGTGCGACCAGGAAACAGGTTCCGCAGATAGTAGCGCTATCTAAGGGTTCTGTTGACGCAGTATAACTCAAAATAGACAAACATACTGACTTATTTATTTTTTGAAAATGCCTAAATTCTTTAACTTATTATATCATCCTTTACTCACTAAACTCCATATCATTAAATATTCCAGCTCCTCCAAAGAAGAACAACGCTCCTGCTCCAAAGCTATATATTAAGTATAGGAAATATATGAAATAGCTATTAAAATCAGTAAAAACTTTAGTGCCTAACATTATTATTATGAATAATGGAATTGCTAGAAAAAGCTGAAAGAAAGCAAAGAATAACCCCTTTGCAACCTGTCCTGTAAATCCTAAAAACTGAGCAACTCTAAAGGCACAAAGCCCACTAAAGGATAACATGCCACCTAATGCAACATAGCAACTAATACATAAAATTACCTCTATAATTGAAGTTCTTGATAAGATACCTAAAGGTAAAAATAAAATTAGACTATCTGAAAAAAGCTTTACAAAAGATGATGCTGAACCATAAAATAGCTTCTTACTTGGACTATCTGGAAGTAGATAAATATATGGCTTATCAATTTCCCAATAAAGCTTTCCTCCAAGACCCGCTGTGAAAATTAAAAACCCACTAAATATTATAAATATAAATTTTATACCTGCTTCCTTTAAAAACACTCCTGCTAATATAGATACTGCTAATAAAATCAAGGAATAGGTGTTTATAAAAAATAGTAAGCTTCTTTTTCTATACTCATTTAGGTGTTTAAAAAATAGTACCTTAGCCCCATAGCTTTCCTTAAGGTTTAATTTAACTTCTTTAAATACCTTATTAAAAATATTTTTTTGTGCTCCCTGTTTAGGAGTTACTTTAATTCCCGCCTTGGCATCCTTTATAACCTCATTGGTTTCTGCTGAGGAAAGCATATCCTCATAGAAATCCATATCCATAGTATAGGTTATATATAATATTAGTCCGCTGGTAGCTAAAATCATAAACATATAAAGTCCATAAGCTACATTGATTCCTATTAAAGTTTGGTGTGCAATTTCTTTTAGCCATCCAAACACTGGAATGAATTTAATATAACTACTATAAGTTAAATCCTGAGCAAATTTAGTTAAAGCTTCTAATCCATTACCTTTCATAAATAATGCTGATATCCCCACAGCTGTTAGCAATAACAAGGCTTTTATAAAGCTCCTTATTATTGCTCCAAGCCTTTCAAACTTAAAGCACAAAGCAAAGATGAACAGTTTCAATATATTACAAAACAACACTTGGAAGATAATAAGATTTGCCATAAGGAGTACTTGGTTTAGCACTGGTACATTATTTCCTGAAAGTAAATTCGGGATCTGATAGAGAATATACAAAGAAGCTAAAACTTCTACTGCCACCTTCTTTACAATTCCATATATCATTATGGTTTGTGGTCTTATAGGTGATACAAAGAGTAAATTCACATCACTCATGTCGAACTTAGAAGTAACTGACTTAGACCCACTATAAAGGGCATAAAGAAACATTGCTGCAATAACAATTAGAAATATACTAACAAAAACTTCTGCTGGCATTCCCTCACCATCTGTTACTTTTCTTCCTTTTGGGAGGAACATTATCACAAGCCAAATCACTACAAACACTGGCCCTATGGCCTTTTGTGGCTTCTCCTTAAGCCTTTTAACAGAATTTATTAAGGTTCTTTTCATTACATAAATTAATGCTTTCATGGCTTACTCCTCCGTGAACTGGAAGAATATATCTTCTAAGGATTTACCCTCATTATCAAAGTCAGCTCTTTCTTTTGTTAACACAAATTGTCCAGTTTTCATTATAAGTATTTTGTCCCAAAGATCTTGAACAGAATCTAGAAGATGAGTACTAAGCACAATAGCTGTACCTTTACTTTTTAGTTCCATTAAAATTGCTTTTACATTTCTTATAGCCTTCGGATCAAGACCTATCATAGGTTCATCTATTAAAAGTACCTTAGGCTCTGTGATAAGAGCACAACAAATACTTACCTTTTGCTGCATCCCCTTAGATAGCTCACTACCATATTTATTTTTCTTATCTTCTAAGTCAAATAACTTTAATAGTTCTTCAGCTCTTTTTTCATAATCCTTAATTCCAAAGCTATGAGCCATAAGTATAATATGCTCATTTACTGTGAGTAGTGGAAATAAAGAAGGCATTTCTGGAATATATCCTAGATGTCTTTTTCCTTCCACAGTCTTATTATAAGCTCCACATATTTTTATATTTCCCTCATATCTAAGCAGCCCTGCAATGGATTTTATTATAGTGGATTTTCCTGCCCCATTAGGCCCTGCCAAAACCGCAATTTTTCCTGGCTCCACAGTAAAGCTTACATCACTTACTGCCTTAGTCTTACCATAGTATTTACTTAAATTAGAAACCTCTAACATACTTCCTGTCCCCCTAAGAATAGCTGCTTAACACTTTTAGCAACTCTAAAAATTTAAGTGCTTAATAATTTAATTCTGCTTTAATGAACTTCACTCATAAGTTCATTATTGCTTTTATTTTATGTATGTATAATTATATTACAATTATACAATAAAAAGTGGTTTATGATAATTTTATCCATTACATTTTACATATTTATCATTAAACTTCATTAATTTTACATTGCAAACTAGTTTTTAACATTGAAGTATTCCTAGTTTATGACTAATTTCCATAATACGGAAATATTATAACTACTTTACTTTAAAAGTTGGAAGCATGATTTGAGAATTAGTTGAAAGCATTAAAAATTTATTTACATTTGACTGTTTTTAAGAATTGAAAGATAAATATGACTCCTGAGTTATATACATATTTATCCAAAAATAATATAATTATTTTATACTGTAGTTTTACATCCTTATAGTAGGTAAAAGTTAATAACAGAAGGAAGGTGGAGTTATGACATACTTCTGGGGAACTCTAATAATTCAAAGTGTATGTTATATTTTAATTTTGTTTAAAGTCATTTCTTTAATAATAAATCTAAAAAAGAAAAAAACTGAAAAGAGATGGTTGCTGGTAATCATAGCTTTAATTCCACTATTAAGCTTTTGTGTATATACCTTCTTCATAACCCCGTGTATGGATTTAAAATATGCTATTAGTGGTAAGACAATCTCCACCGAAGGAAAAGTTGAAAAAGTATATATATCAGGTGTAACAAATTCTTTTATACTAGATGGAAATGAATTTAGAAGAAATCCTTGGAGTTTTACCCCCAAAGAAGGAAAGTTCTACAGACTAAATTATCTTCCAAATAGTAAATACGTAATTAGCTACGAGTTAATATCTAATTAATCATACTGCTTTCTGTCTTATATACTCCCTTATAGCATGTGCCTGAAATTCTTCCTGCATTTTTTCTGCGGCTTCCCTAATAGGAACCCAAACAAGTTCATGGTCTTCCTCAACTTTTAAACTGTTACTATCTAGTAAATTTGCTATATGGACATGTCCAACTAATTTTAAGTATTCCTCACGTCTAATAGCTTTAGTATAATGAGATAACTTTCCAACATACTGGGCTACCTCTATATTATATCCTAGCTCCTCTGAGCATTCTCTTTTTAAACACTCCTCATAAGTCTCATCCTTCTCAACCCCACCCCCTGGTAAGAAATAGTTGTTATCTCTTCTTACCAACGCAATTTCATTGTCTGGATTAACAATAAGTGCATAGGCCCCTATTCGCTCTCTGTATTCAATACCTTCAATTCTATTGCCACATTCTACTTCTTCAATGAACATTCATTTTCATCCCCTCTAATAAAAATCTTAGGACTTGGCCAAATCTTCATACTTATCATTATTCATTTATCTTATGCTTATGATAGATGAAAAGTATAAGAATATTGTGAAACAACTTCCCATCATATAATTCTTATTTGGTACATAGTCCCTTCCTCATTTCAGCTATAAACCATCGATACTCTTCTTCACTTTCATAAGGAGTTGGTTCAGAAATAAAGATTAAATTTTAATTCCAATACTAAATTAATTGGAATATTATGAATCATCTTGTGACAAAGGATTATAACTTAAAAGTATTTTCAATGACTCCCGGCAATATATCATATATAGATTTTCCTATCTTACTCTCAAAATAATCCTTTATTTCAAAGGTAGCTTTCCATTTTGGTACAATATAATCATTAAGACCATGTCGTAATGCTACATCAATCATTCTTTTTTCCATCAGTGTAAATCCACTTGGTAATGCTATTGAGTCACATAATTGAATTAATATGTCATAATCATCGTATTTTGCTGTATGTAAAAAATTTTCAACAAACTCATATTCTTCATTACTACAATCCCACTTACCAAAAGCCTCCTTAACATTTCCTGTAGGATGTGAGTGCGTTAAACAAATTTTACCCACAAAATCATACCCTTTTTCAATTAAGTAGTTATATCCATCTATACTATGACGCATATTTGTTACCCCAAATCTTCTACCTATATCATGAAGAAGTCCTACTATATAAGCTGCCTCGGCATCCATTCCCTCACACTGGAGCGCTATCAGTTTTGCCCCCTGGGCAACAAATAGTGAATGTTCCACCCATGGTCCTGGATTTAATTGTTCTGCTTCTCTTAAAATTTCATCGGCTTCCTTCAATGAAGGTAAACTTCCTACCCTAATGTTAATCATAACTTTAACCCCTTTCTTATAAATTAACCTTATTTAAATCTACAACTGTGCCGCAAAAATTTACAATTATATAATTAATTGTAGTTAATACATTTTGTAATTATATGGTAAACTATAATTTTAGAGATATATTATTTTCTTCTTGACAACAAAATTGAAACTTCATATCCAATAATTGTTCCTAAGGTATTCATTAACATATCATCTAGTTGCACAAACCTCCCCGTAAATGTTTGAAGAAACTCAATTACTACAGAAAATATAACTCCAATTAAAACTCCATAAATTCTTTTATGTTGAAGTTCACTAAAAACAATAGGTGAAAGGAATCCAAATGGAATAAATAAAGTAATGTTAAGCAAGGTTGCCATTGATAAACCTTCTTGAAAAATACTGTAAGAAAAATATACATCTCCATTTAATATTGAAGTGGTATTGAAATCCCCACCTATAATTCCTGTAATTTTTAAAATTGCTAAAACAGTAAGTATCCAACCAAACTCACATAATATCTTCATGGGTATAAATTCAAATCTTCTCTTAAGCAAAAACTTTATCCCAATAAAAGCGCAAAGAATAATAGCAGCTACTGGTGTAAGATAAAGGAATGTGATTATCCCCTCTCTCAAATAGTTCATTAACATATTTACCCCCCATTTAATTTTCAACTTATTACAACTTACGAAAAATAAATTCCTCTTTATGAAAACTTTATAATTCATGAACTTTATACTTTTTATGCTAATGAATGAACCACATTTTACATTTATGTAATAAGTTACAATTACTGTATGTTTTAATTATAACATTATCTCCATTATAAATAACACCATTTAAGTAACTATATGGTAAAATATAATTGTAGAAAATATATTAGCTCAGTAAACTTCTTTGATGCAACAAATCCTCTGAAACCCGCATGAATACTATATCTTCTTATCTTTTTAGGAAGATATAAAGATATCACTTTGTCTTTTTATAGAGATATCTTGCTGCAAAAACAGCTTTTCCCATAGACATTAGGTGAGGATTTATCAATAATAGAAGAAAGAGTATTAAATAGAAAGAGGGGAATTTTAGTGAGGCTTCTTGGCTTTTTATGCCCTCTCACTAAAGGGAATATATGATTAATATTATGATAATTGAAGATAACCAACAGCTACAAAATGAGATAGGGGTTCTTTTAACCCGTAATGGCTATTCTATTATGAAGGTTAATGAATTTGATAGTATACCTAAACTAGTTAAAGAAAGTAGCCCTCACCTAATTCTACTTGATATTAATTTACCTTATGATGATGGCTTTAAAATTTGTACTGAAATACGAAGCTTTTCAAGGGTGCCAATTATATTTGTTACAAGTAGGGCCACTAATATTGATGAGCTAATGAGCATAACCCTAGGTGGAGACGACTTTATTACAAAACCCTATAATCCTCAAATTCTTTTAGCTAGAATAAACTCTGTGTTAAAGAGAGTTTATCCAAGTGAAAAAACAAATGACTTTATAGTGCATAACGGTGTTACATTAAATGTACTGTCTAGCAAGATAGAATATGAAGATAAAGAAATAGAGCTTACTAAAAATGAACTTAAAATACTTTATTATTTAATGATTAATAAAGGGAAGATAGTATCAAGAGTAGATATTATGGAATACTTATGGGACAGTGCTATGTTTGTAAATGACAATACTCTCACAGTAAATATAACTAGACTTAGAAGTAAGTTTGAAGAAATAGGAATTAGTGATTTTATAAAAACTAAAAGAGGACAAGGGTATATAATATGAGCTTAGGAGATTATTTAAAAGAAAGAGCTAAAGCTATAATACTGAACTTTATAGGATTAATTACTCTAAGCACCTTTCTTTTCAGTGTAGGAAATACCTTTGACACCTTAGTAACGGTATCATTATCTTGGATTATAGTTTATAGCATATTTTTAATATACGAATATAAAAAAAGAAAGATATACTATAATGATGTTTTAAGTACTTTTAATGAATTAGATAAAAAATATCTTATAGGTGAAGTAATTGATACTCCTCCCTTTATGGATGCAGTTCCTTATTATTTATTGATGAAAAAATCAGGGAAATCCATGCTTGAAGAAATAAATAAAGTTAAGAATCAACGTAAGGAATATAAGGAATATATAGAGCAGTGGATTCATGAAGTAAAAACCCCTATATCAGCTATTAAGCTCATTGAAGAAAATAACAAGACAGCTACTTCAAGAGTTATCTTAGAGGAGCTTGAAAATATAGATAGATATGTTGAACAAGCCTTGTTTTATGCTAGGTGTGAAGAAGCTCACAAAGATTATCTTATAAAAGAAATTTCACTAGAGCAGTGCGTAAGTCAGGTGCTTATAAGAAATAAACAGATGTTTATTCTAAATAGCATAGATATAGACTTAGCGGACCTTGATAAAAATATTTACTGTGACAGTAAGTGGCTGGAGTTTATAATAAATCAAATACTAGTTAATGCAGTAAAGTATAGAAAAAAGGACTCTCCAATGATTAAAATTTACACTAAAGAAATTAAAAATGGTACTCAACTTATTATTGAGGACAACGGCATTGGAGTACCAGATAATGAAGTTAATCGTATTTTTGAAAAAGGCTTTACTGGAAATAAGGGCAGACAAAATAATAAATCCACAGGAATAGGTTTATACCTTTGTAAAAAGTTGTGTGATAAACTGGGTTTATTAATAGCAGTGGATTCAAAGGAAAATGTATATACTAAAGTTGTAATTACCTTTCCCAAGGGAAGCTTTTGTAAGAATGGAGCCATATAGGCTCTTTTCTACTTTATGTATACAACTAAACTTAAAACTTGGTATCTTTAACATGAAAGTGTGTTTATATTAGAAATGCCTTGGTTATTTAGTGCAAATTTATCTTGCCCACCATTCTTGGAGAACTCCTCTCCTTGAAACTATTAACTGAATGCTGAAGTGGCTTCTCTAGAAAGTGACAAAGTTGTAACTTTAAAGTAAGGTTAGACAAAACCAACAAGGTACATAATCTTGTACAATATTATTGAGGTGATGATATTGGATAAAATATTAGATATAAAAAACTTAGAAAAATACTATGGAAATAAAGGAAATGTGGTAAAGGCTGTTGATGATATAAGCTTTCAAGTTTATAAGGGAGAATTTGTTGGAGTTATGGGACCTTCTGGTTCTGGAAAAACAACTTTACTTAATGTGATATCCACTATTGATGAAGCAAGTTCAGGACATGTTTACATAGATGGGAAAGACTTAACGGAAATCAATCAAAAGGATATTGCAAAGTTTAGAAGGGAAAACCTTGGATTTATTTTTCAGGATTTTAATCTCTTAGATACCTTAACAATTCATGAAAATATAGCTTTAGCACTAACCATCAACAAGCATAAAAAAGAAGATATTGATCATAAGGTAAAAGCCATAGCAGAAAACTTAGGTATAGAAGATATTCTTTTAAAATATCCTTATGAGGTTTCAGGGGGGCAAAAACAAAGATGTGCCTGTGCAAGAGCCTTAGTTACAAATCCTAAGCTTATTCTAGCTGATGAGCCCACTGGTGCCTTAGATTCAAGGTCAGCTCAGATGCTTATTGAAATGATTTCCCAACTAAATAAAGAAATAGGAGCAACCATCTTAATGGTAACTCATGATTCCTTTACCGCAAGCTATTGCAGCAGAATTTTATTTATTAAAGATGGTAAAATTTTTACAGAACTAGTAAGAGGTGAAAATACTCGAAAGCAGTTTTTTAATCAAATCTTAGATGTTGTTGCATTGTTGGGAGGCGATGTTAGGGATGTACGCTAAACTGGCCTTAAGCAACGCAAAACGTTCTATAAAGGATTATGTAATTTATTTTGTTACACTAACTATATGTGTAAGCCTATTTTATGCTTTTATGTCCTTATCAAGTTCCCATTATGAACTAATAACAGAGGACTCTTATAACTTTGAAATGCTGAAAAATATAATGAAGTACGCCACATATATGATAACTGCCTTAGAAGTAGTGCTTATCGGCTATGTAAATAAGTACATGATAAGAAGAAGAAAAAGGGAATTTGCAACTTATATATTACTAGGTGTTCCACAAAAAAATGTGGCCTTTATGTTTTTCATTGAAACCTTGGTAATGGGAGTTATTTCAATAGCTTTAGGTATTTTTCTAGGAACTTTGTTTTCGCAGCTTGTTACTGCGTTGATTCTTATGACTGCAGAGCAAAAGATCATATTCTCCTTCAAACTATACCTAGATACTGTGATGATAACCTTGTTATTCTTTACAGCAATGTTTTGTATAATTGGGCTTTTAAATATAAGAGCTTTAAATAAAATAAAACTTATTAATATGCTTAATGCTGGCAAGAAAACAGAGTACCAATTTAAACATGGTAAAGCTGTTTATATTAGCACATTTATTTCATCTATTTTACTTTATATTATTTGTGGTTATTCAATTCATAAAATTTTACTTGTAGTTAAGAATCTTTCTCTTAAGACGGGGAATGAACTGACTTATGCAGGAGTAGCCTTAGTAAGTTTTATTGCTGGAACCTACGCACTGTTTTACTCTTTAGCTTATATGATAATTACAATTAAGGAACGATGGATAAACTTTAAATATGAGAACACAAATTTATTTTTAATTGGAACAGTAGTTTCTAAAATAAAGACAGCACCAATTTTAATGGCTACAATTTCACTAACCTTTTTAGGGGCAGCCTTAAGTCTTGTTTTTACACTGCTACTCTCACAATGGAGTCTAGGATACTTAGATAGTAGAATTCCTTTTGATGCAGTTGTAACTAGCAAGCTAAATATCATGACTAAAGCAGAGGATGTATCTAAAATTGATTATAGTGAACTTGCCCAGTACTTTGACAATGAAGCTTATGGCTTAAAAGATTATTGTGAGATGGAACAGTACTTTATTTATGATGCTGAGCTATATAAGAAAGGTAGAAAAAATATGCCTTTATTAGCAATAGGCTTAAGTGATTATAACCACCTAAGAAAAATCCTAGGATATAGTGAAGTTCAGCTAGGACTTAATGAATTCACAACTCAATGGGATAAGTCTGTAGATAATAATTCTATAAAGGAGTACCTTGCTAAAAACCCCACTATTAAAATAAAAGATAGTGAACTAAAGCTTAGTTCTGTACCATATTATACAGAATCTATTGGGGAATATATTTATCAGTCCTATGAAGGTGGAGTGGTAGTTTTACCAGATGAGTGGTGTAAAAATCTAACATTAGCTAGCAAAGACTTCTATGCAAATACAAAGGAAAAAATGAGTTTTGAGGATGCAATTAACCTGGAAGGGGAATATATTCCAAATTGGTTTTTGAAAAATTACAGCGATATACTTAATAAAAATAGTGGCAGCAATCCTACTATAATTAGGTTTAAGGTGGCAGAAAAAAGTGAAGTATTAAATGCTACCTTAGGCATGCGAATCCTTGGAATATATGTAGGTACTGTGCTACTTATGATTAGTTTAACAGTTCTTGCCTTGCAGCAACTATCAGACTCAATTGAGCATAAAGACAGGTTTAACACTTTAAGGCGTCTAGGTATAGATAAAAGTGAAATTCGTAGATTAATCTCAAAGCAAATATCCATATACTTTATAATACCAATATTTATAGCTGTTATTGGTTTCTCTGTATTCTTAAATATTTCCATGTCGGTAGGAAGCAAATTAATTGATATTTATATTGGAGATAAAGCTTTTGTATTCAATATTGGTATGGGATTATTACTAATGCTAGTTATTTATATGTGCTACTTTGCAGCTACTTATTACTCCTTTAAAAGAAATGTTGAAAGTAAATAAATTGGCAGATTTAGTATGAATTATTATCTTTGTGAATAAGTAATAACTGTTACCTTTTCATTTTTAATTCTTAACTGCTCTATAATTTACTGGTTTATTTTCAAACACAATATGGTATAATATAAATAAGAAAAGCTTAGTGCTACGAACACTAAGCTAATCCTAGAACGTTTTTAGTTTTAGGGCTATTGGATTTAATTAAATTATTTTTAACTAAGAGTTAAGCACTAATCTTTGCGGGATGGGTGCTTTTTCTCTTTGCTTTTAATCTCTATATCTAAACCAAGAAATTTAACCTTGATTCTTATAGTTGAAATAAAAAGATTATGTTTTAATATTATTCTAATAAGATAAAGAACAACAATGCTTTTTACTACTAATTCTAGCATATCCAATACCACCCCCTTAAGCTATGATGAATTTCACCAATAGCCCAAGGTGGGAAAACGTACAACCACCGTAGCCATCCACTTCTACGGCCTCTTTTACCAACATATTATAGCATAGGGATTACCTAATTAGTAGTAAATATATTCCATAAACTTAGTATTTTTAAGAATAGATATGATTTATTAACAAAACCACGAACTAACTTAATCTATGCTTATGGTTATAATGCAGTAGTAGTACTGTTTTTAACTTTTTCATTTTTCCATTGATTTAATAGCTTATTCATCTCTCTTCTGCCATTAATAATGAAGAATGGTTTAGCTGGATATCTTTCATGTAAATTCATTATAGTATGCTTACGTGTTTTAGAGAAACTCCATAACCCCTTACAAAGAAGTAAAAATTCCTTGTCAAACTTTTGCTCTAGATACTGTGGTGTATCTGAACGCTTTTTACCCTGCCTTAACAAAACACTAACCAAGCATGTAAGCCGATTAACATCAACGAATATAATAAGGTCAGTCTCTTTAAATCTCAACTCCATTGTGCCAGTATGATTCCCCTCAATTATCCACTTTTCCTTTGATGTAAGCTCCATTTGCTTCTTTATCCATTCTTCTTCCGGTGGCTTTTCCCAATTAGGTCGCCAAAACTCAACATCAAGATGAACCATGGGTAGTCCAGTTATATGAGCTAATTTTCTAGCTAAAAAGCTTTTGCCGCTACCATTATTACCCACAATAATTATGCGATTGTACTCAAATATATTCAATGCTATCACTTCCTAAAATTAAGGCATTTGAAAATAAATAACAAGTCAAAGATGTGAAGGATATTTTTAGTTAGGCAAGGAAACAGGTTCCGCAGACAGTAGCGCTATCTAAGGGTTCTGTTGACGCAGTTAACTAAAAATAGACAAACATACTGACTTATTTATTTTTTGAAAATGCCTAAATGATAAATTCGTTACTACTAACCAATATAAGAATAGGACATAAAATACTAGTTAGCTGTAACTGTAATACTATACTTGTAGAGCGTTTCACTTTCCTCTTCATCAAAAACAGTTCCTAAAAAATTACCACCATTCTTCTCTATAATTTTCTTAGAGGCTAAATTATTTATATTACAAGTTAAAATTACTTCTTCTATTCCTATATTTATAGTCTTTTCTAATGCCAGTTTTAAAATCTGAAACCCATACCCCCTATTTCTGTAATCTGGGGATATATCATACCCTATATGTCCAGCACATTCTACCTCTTGATGTCTAATTCTAACTACTCCTACAACTTCTTTTTTATCAATTAACCAAAATGATGAAGTTGCAATCTCTCCTTGAGATAATTTTCTCCCTTTTGAACAATTATGTAGGTCATTTAAATAATCTTGAAAATTTTCTAAGGCTTTTCTATATTTATTATAATAATACTCATCATTTATTTTTCTGTATGCTAGAGCGTAATTTTCAAAACTCTTCTCATATTCTTTACTAGGCTCAACTAAAAATAAATCTTTCATAAACTATCCTCCCATTTTATACCCGTATTTTCCACCCCAATATCCCACTACTTATATACTTAATCATGATAAATCTACATTCTAATCCTAACATTAATTTGAACTATAAGGAATACTATTCCAGTAATTATATGGTAAAATGAAGTTATATAACAACATATTGACCAAGTTTTTGGGACACGGGTAACCTAGACTTAAATGATAGTGGATAGGTAAGTGTACATAGAAATTATTATAAAAAATTGGGGGTGTACTATCTAAATTGAGGTATAATATACCTCATTAATGATAGAAAGTAAAATGAATAATTTAGTGAACAATATTAATAAATCATATTTGCGAGATTGTTTAAGAAGATATTTAAATAATCCATCTATAAGTTTAGATAATATTTTTGTTGAGCCTTTTAAGGCAAATACAGGTGATGGGAAACAAAAGACCTTTTTTAAAATTAGAATAGATCTTAATGAAAAAATTTCAGAATTTATTCTTAAGTATTTGCCTGAAACAGATGGTTCTATAGGTCTTTCAAAAGACCTATACTACAGAGAAGTTCAGTTTGCTAGCAGTGAACTATATAATAAAGTTAGTAAAATTATTCAAATACCTATAGTAGCAACATATATAAATGAAGAAGCTAATGAAAGATGGATACTAATGGAGGATGTTTCTAACTCATTAAAAAACTTCGGACCACCAACACCTCCTACAGCAGATATACTAAAAAAAATACTATATAAAACGGGCCAGTTCCATTCACTAACTTGGAATGATAGTAATTTAATAGAATTCTCTCCTTGGTTAATGAAATTTGAAGATTTTTTTAAAGGTGGATGTAAGATATTGCAGTCTGCTATAGAAGGAAAGGCTCTTGATCTATGGATACAAAATTACCTAGACGATAATCCAGAATTAATAGAATCATTTTCAGTATTTTTAAATTGGCTTAATGAAGATGAAAGACATATTCTACAAAAATTAATTTATAATCCTGATTTAATATTAGACAAACTAAGTAAATCTGCTGACGCAGTTTGTCATAATGATCTGTACTTCCCTAATGTTGGATGGGATAATGATGAATTGTCGTTGATTGACTGGGAGTTTGTAGGCGTTTCTCCCACAGCCTGGGATATATACAACCTTTATTCAGGTATCCCATGTCCTGATTTGAAGGAAGAAGAAGCATTTGAAGCGTATTTCAGCGGTGTTGAGGCAGGTGGTTTAAAAGTAGATAGAATTTCCTGGATTAAAACTTATAGGCAATTGGATTTAATTAGTATCTTAGCCTTTGAGTTAAAGGACCTAGTTCCAAGAGCATTTTCTAGTAAGTCTTCATTACCTGAACATAAGAAAGAATTTATCAAAGATCATATAAGAAATATGGTTAAAAGTGTTATTCATACCTATGAGACATTGACAAATGAATAAAATTAATAATCATACAATTTCACTAAGTAGAGATATATTTAAGTTATTTTTATAAATATGAATCAGCAAATCTTATTAATCCTAGCTTTACTATGGATAATCCACTTCAAAATTTCCTAGTTTATTTTAAAAGCCAGTATAACCCAGTAACATCTGCTTAGTGCTTCGAACATAAAGCTAAGCCCAGACCGTTTTTAGTTTTAGGGCTATTGGTTTTTATTATAGAATAAGCTTAAGAAAAGAGCACTCCTTTTGTTTGATGGAGTGCTTTTTCTATAAGTTTAACTAATTTTATCAATAATACTTAAGCCATCTTCTTCTGTAATGCCCACATGACTATTTGTTCTAATTAAATGTTTATTAATTTCCTCATCCTCTAAGTCCAAGTCATCAAGGACAGCATACTTTTCAACACTTCTATGTTCATTTAACCAAGCAATAATCTCCTTAGCCTTTACATGACTAAAGGTTTTATTTGCTCGTATTTCATCTGTGCTGAAATCAGGTGTTTTATCGACTATTCTTATATTAAACTCACATAAGATATCATATAAGTATTGAGAATAACCTTCCTTTGGCATCATATTGTCATCAAACCATAGTTTCCAACCAGAAGACATAACAATAGCTGCATTTGTTTTATGAATTACTTTTTTTAAAACCTCCACGTTTTTCCTATCAATTGGTTCATTGGGATTATTCTTTAGAAATTCCTCTGAATTAAGGACTCCATCAATATCCAAAAATATAACCTTCATGTATTCCCTCCCATTTGTGTAATTAATTATAATAGTTAATATGTATTGTTATTATAACATTAGTTTCAATATAAGTAATACTATCCCAGTAATTATGTGGTAAAATTAAGCTATAAAACAACATACTGGTGAAGTTTTGGAGATGCGGATAAACTAGACTTAAATAATAGGGGGAATTTAATAAGATGAAGAAGATATTATTTTGGGATTTTCAAGGAACGTTATCTTACAATGACTGGATGTTTAGTAAAGCACTGCATACAGTATTAATTAATAATGAACCTGACTCTAAAATTGGTATGGATAAGTTCAAAGCTACTCCAATGATTGGGTTTCCCTGGCAAGATCATGAAAGAGAATATCTTCATTTAACTAAAAGTGAGGATTGGTGGAAGCATGCTGAGGATATATTCATCAAATGTTATAGCTCTTTAGGACTACAAAGGGAAGCAGCCCTTCAATATGCAAAAGAAGTAAGAGCATACTTTCTTAAGGGGGATGACTTTATATTATATGATGATACTGTTGAAACTCTTAAGTACTTTAAGGATAAAGGGTATGAAAACATAATACTCTCAAATCATATTCCAGAGCTTCCAGAAATAGTAGAGCAGCTAGGGTTATCCTTATATGTGTCAGATTGCTTATCCTCTGCAAACATTGGTTATGAGAAGCCAAATCCTAAGATTCTTCATTATGCATTAGAAAAATATAATTACCCTGAGGATGTTTGGATGATAGGTGATAGCATAACAGCAGATGTAATGGGAGCTAAAGCTGTTGGGATGAAAGGAATTCTTGTAAGGGCTGACAACGGGCACTCTGTTGAGTATTATTCTAAGGACCTAAGGGGAGTAACGAAAATAATTACTTAGACTTTATAATATATCAAGTTAAGGTCGGTACTAAATAACTTATATATACGCATGATTTTTCTTATAAAATAAAGCCTATATCTTAAATCCATGATAACTTAAGATATAGGCTAGCTTTCAATATTGCCCTTCCTTAAGTTCTGTTCCCTTATCAGCAGTTAAGCCTGTTGGCTCAACATTTATTTGAATTACGACATAAAAAATACCGCATATTCTCGTTGAATAATACGGTATTATGGATAAATCATTTAATTATATATTGGTTTCGCCATTTAAGAAGATTATGACTCTTTATTTCCAAATTAATTTTTTAAATCATGTGTTAGTTGCTCATTGCTTTTTCTATAACTTAAAATAATTTTTGAAACAATAAAAGAAGCTATATATGGGAAAGAAAAAATATAAGTTATAAAGTGAGCTAGTTGGTATGGTGGTCTGCTCCATATATCATATTGATTTCCCTTTGATGTTATTGGATTTAATAATAACCCAAGTATTTCATTAGGTAAAATTTCTATTAACCCCAAGGACAACATAAGCAATATAGAAATTGCACCAATTATTATATACGAGGATAATTCCACTTTCTTATACTCTCCATTATATGATACACAGAACCAAACACTTATAAAAACGGAAATAGTAGATAACATTACCAATATATACCCATAAAAATCGAGATAACTTGTCTTGATTAAAATATATGCTATAAAAAAACTGCTTAGTGGTACTATTCCCAATAACATTATATATACACTTAGTCTGATTTTCTTTTGATTACTAGCCTTTTTGAAATAATGCCAAGCATAATACATTACTATTCCTGTTAACAATAATAGAATGTAATTTTATATACCAAAGCTCCCCATTTTACAGTCACCCTTTTTATTTATGCTCTGTTAAAGAATAGTGTTGATAATATAACATTTTTATAGGGAACTCCTAGATGGAGTTCCCTATGTTATTCTATAGGAAAGTTGCAAACTAGTTTACTAGTAATATTACTTAAAATTTTTTAAATCCCACTTTCCTTGCGGCTTAATTTTATTATTTTCATTTATAATATTTCTATAAATTAGAAAACCTGATATGAAGCAAAGATATCCTACACCAGTATATCTTTTGACTTTATCAGTTTCCTGGTCTAGTTTTATCAAATCGTCTTTTATTAAATCAGTTTTAGCAACTTTATTTATGATTACTCCTTCAGATTTTGTTAATTCATATTCTAGTTCTTGTTTATTTTCATCAATAATAAATCCCATATACAAGCAACCAAAAGACGAAAACAAGGCTATTATAACACAAATTGACATAATTATATTTTTTATAGTCTTTTGGCTCCATGTAAAATTTATTAATATTCGCTTTATTAGGAATATTACTGATGCAGCCGCCAAAATAATGTTTAATATTATAAGTAATGTTAACATATTAAGCCCCCCATTAAATTATTACAGTACACATATATCCTACAAAAATAATAAGTACAACCTTATTTATTTAATCTACTATCCCTCATAATTATATATTACACATTATTATACCATAAATTACAAAAATTTACTATGATAGATTGTCTCATCTATCAACAATCTATAAGACTCAATACATGACTCCAGCGACGCATTTTTATACAATTATGAACTAACCTAACCCCCTATTATGTGTATACCCTACTATATGCAATTGGGATAAATAATTGTAATGAGTACACCCTATTAAGGTTTCATTTCTTATAATCTCTGTCTGAAATTATTGTACCATATACTGTATTGACTTACTTATTTTATACACTGATTCTTTAAATCGATAACATTAACTTCAATATAAAAAATACAACTTCAGTAATTATATGGTAAAATTTAAGTGTAGAATAATATATTGTGGAAACTCTTGGGCATATATTGAATCAAAGCCTAAGTAGCACTAAATAGGGGGAAATTAATCATTATGACAAGTATATATTTTGTTAGGCATGCCCAACCAGATCATGGATGGGAGGATGATAAATCACGTCCTTTAAGTGATGATGGACTAGAAGATAGTAAAGAAGTGGCTAAATTTTTTAAGGATTATAAAATAGACTGCTATATATCCAGCCCATATAAAAGAAGTGTTGATACAATAAGAGAAAGTGCAGATGAAAAGGGGTTACCTATTTATGAGGACGAAAGACTTAGGGAACGTAAGTCAGGTGTAGGTGGCAACAATATGGAAATGTTTCATAAAAGGTGGAAGGATTTAAACTTTTGTGAAGCTGGGGGCGAATCCCTTAGTATAGTTCAAAAGCGTAACATTGAGGCAATCCTTGAAGTGCTAAATACTGATAAAGATAAAAACATTGTAATTGGAACTCATGGGACAGCTTTAAGTACAATTCTTAATTATTTTACTCCCGCCTATAACTGTAATGACTTTTTAAGAATTATTGACTTTATGCCCTATATTATAAGGCTTGATTTTAATGATTTAAATTTAGTTGGAAAAGAAGAATTATTAATTGTAAAAAAAGAGTTTAAGGGAAAGAAATAATTGCGTTCCATTCAACCCTAAGTTATCTTAATCAACAAAACTACGGTATAGATCTTATAATAAGCTATTAGATTTATATGAATATGCTTATGTAACACATTACTATTTGGAGGTAAGTATGAGAGTTTTAATAGGACAACCCATTCATGAAGAAGGATTAAGTCAGTTAGAACATGATATCAAGGTTAATAAGGAAATTGATATTGTACTCTACCCTGAAGGATATATTTTAAATGAAAAAGTATTAGAGGCTGCTTGCAGTATAGCAAAGGAAAATAAGGTAATGATAATTACCTCCTATAAGAAGGACAATAAAAATAGAGCTGTAATAATTAGTAATGCTGGAGATATAATTTTAGAAAGAGCAAAGACTCTACCAGATGATAATGAAGAATTAGTTCCGCCACTCACAGTTAATTATAATGGCATAAACATTGGTTATATACTCTGTATGGAGATATTAAAAGGTATGAGAGATTTGAAAAATGTGAGGGAAACCATTAATTTTATTGCTCACCCAATTGGTGTAGGGATGTTTAGTGACGAGCAGTTTGACCTATGGATAAATGAAGCTATAAAAATTGCTAAGACCTATAAAACAGTCGTAATGGGTACAAGTCATGCCGATGGCTCCTATAGAAATTGTGGCACATCTCTTCCTATATCCTATTGTATTGATAGCACTGGAGAACCTATATACATATCAAAGTCTGACACTAGAACACGTATTGTAGATTTGGATGCAAAAGAAGTTCAGGTATTATGATCGTCTTGTTAAAATACTATTTTTCCTTTTCTTTTCTCGTAAGCTAAAATGATCCTTACCAATAATTAATGATGGAAATCCTGGAGTCGCTAAAGCTCTCCATTAAATATATTAAAGTTAGAATACTTTATCCCTATTAAGGAAATATCTAGTTTCAACAAGGTTTAATTATAAAAGGAGACTAGGCTATGAGAAAAAACTTTTTAATTACAATTGTATCTCTAGGAATTTTAACTACTTCTTTGTTCAATATGGATTATACTGTGGCTGATGTATTTAAAAACAATATTGAAAATATAAAACTCCTATCACCAAATCCTCAAATTCCCCCTTCCACTGAGGATTATGAAATTGCAACTCCTTTCATAACCCTAGGTAAAAAGTTTCAGGACATCAAAGCCTTAAAGGAAGAGTCAGACTTGATAGTGGAAGAGAAGGCTAAAACCACCAAAACTATTATAGTTCACAACAATCCCATAACCATTACTGAGCTTGAAGTATATGAAGTGTATAAAACAGATGATGATAATATAAAAAAGGGAAGTACTATTTGCATGGGGGAAAATGGTGGTATTTTAAGTAAAGAATACTTAATAGAACACTATAAAAATAAGTTTGGAATTGAACCTAAAGATGCAGAAAATATAAAACCAATAAAAGAGGCACCTAATGGGATTCTTCCCATGGAAGTCGGTGACCATGTTCTAATATTCGCAATAAAAGCTTCAGACTTTACGGAAGGAAACTGCTACTTTGTAGTTGGAGCCTATCAAGGAAAATTTAGCATCTACGGGGATAAGGTAAAGCATCAAGTGCCTGATATGGTAGAGGCTTTTTTTAAAGATAAGGTGGTAACTAAAAAGGAACTTATTGATAAAATAAACAGTAATTAATTATAACCAAACAACCAAGGTGTCCGCCTTGGTTGTTTGGTTTAGTAAAATATTAAGTCCATAATACTTTTGAAGTCACAACAAGGTTTTGTACAGTAAGCAAGTTAATATTCTTCCAACTTTTGATGGATATTTAACCATTTCAAAATACGTAAGGAATTAGCTTCTCAAAATCTCCTTAAACCTGCAAGCTACCTCATTAGGCTCCTTCGCTGCCATTATAGCAGACATTACTGCAAGCCCATGTGCTCCGGCTTCCATTACTTCTTTTCCATTTTCTAAATTAATGCCACCTAGAGCAATGACAGGAATTTTAACTACTTTTTTAATAGCCTTAATAAAAGCTATGCCCTTTGGCTCTACTCCAGGTTTGCACTGAGTTTCAAAGATTGGGCTAGCTAATATATAGCTAGCCCCCATTTTCTCTGCCTTAGTAGCTTCCTCAATAGAGTGAATTGACACACCTATTTCACCTGGGAATTTCGGTGCTTCCGTTATAAAATAATCATAGGAACAATGGATTCCATGGGCCTTTACTTCTCTTGCTACTTCAATGTTGCTATTAATTATTAATTTGCACTTTGTACTTTTTATTCTTTCTTTTATATCTAAGGCAATGGGTAAGAGCTGATAAAAACCTAAATCTTTTTCTCTTAGAATTATTACCTCAGCTCCCCCTTTTGCAGCAGCTTCAGCCACTTCTGAAAGTCTACCCTTTGTGATTAACTTTCTGTTAGTTATTACATAGATCATTTTTAATCTCCTCAAACCATGCACAAATTAATTTACTTAACTACTTTAGTTCGTAATTAAATCTAAAAATCTTCTCTCTAAAAAATGCTAAGTTCAACTAAAAAATAATTCTGCTGGGTAGTTTTTTTTACCTACTCATCTGTTCTTAAGATATTAATATTTTTCCCACTCATTATCTTATTCATATTTCTCATAGAACACATTTTTCCGCACATAGTACAGCTATCCTCATGCTCTGGCATAGATTCTTTTCTATATCTTTTAGCTTTTTCTGGGTCTATAGCAAGTTCAAACATCTTATTCCAATTAAGCTCTTGTCTTGCAAGACTCATTTCATTATCCCAGTCCCTTGCCCCTTTTATGTTCTTAGCAATGTCTGCTGCATGCGCTGCAATTTTTGTAGCTATTATGCCTTCCTTCATATCTTCTAGGTTTGGAAGTCTTAAATGCTCAGCTGGTGTAACATAGCATAGGAAGTCTGCCCCATTTGCTGCTGCAATAGCTCCCCCTATAGCACTTGTTATATGATCGTAACCTGGTGCTATATCTGTAACTAATGGTCCTAAAACATAGAAAGGAGCTCCATGACAAAGCTTCTTTTCAAGTATCATATTTGACGCAATTTCGTTTATTGACATATGTCCTGGTCCTTCTATAATAACCTGTACATTTCTTTCCCAAGCTCTTAGAGTAAGCTCTCCAAGTACCATAAGCTCTTTAATTTGACAGGCATCTGTAGAATCATTTATAGATCCTGGTCTGCAAGCATCTCCAAGACTTAAGGTTAAGTCATACTTTTCACATATATCTAAGAGTCTATCAAAGTGCTCATAGAAAGGGTTTTCTGCATTATTAAGCTCCATCCAAGCATACAATAAAGATCCCCCTCTTGAAACTATATTTGTAAGCCTTTTATTTCTTTTAAAAGTATTAATAGTTTCTCTGTTCAAGCCTGCATGAATAGTTGCAAAATCTACTCCATCCTCTGCATGTTTTTCAACCACTTTAAAGAATTCATCTACTGTAATATCACTTAATTCTTTATCATAAAACCCTACTGCATCATAAATTGGTACTGTTCCTATCATAGCTGGTGACATTTCTATAAGAGCCTTTCTAAACTCTGCAGTTTTCCCATAGGAGCTTAAATCCATTATAGCTTCTGCCTTCATTTCAAGGGCAGTTTTCACCTTTTCCATTTCCACTTCAAAGCTTTTACAATCCTTAGAAATTCCAAGATTAACATTAATTTTTGTTTTTAGACCTTCTCCTACTCCTTCTGGATTTAAAGATTTATGATTTTTATTAGCAGGTATTGCAACTCTTCCCTTTGCCACAAGTTCTCTTAAAACCTCAACCTCCATACCTTCCTTTTTAGCAACTATGTCTATTTCCTTAGTTATGATGCCTTTCTTTGCTGCATCCATTTGTGTTGTATAATTCATTAATAAATCCCCCTTAAAACTTTTTTAATTTTATTTCTTTATGGAGATCAAACTTGACCTCTTTATCAAGCTAGACCTATTTGATTTTCAGACTTTTACTTATAAACTTATTTCCTTATTAAGAGTAAAGGCATTAACCCTCTAAATTCAGCCAATCCTTTAATATTGGCTGATACCCTTTAGCTTTAATAGCTAACTTCATTTCTTCTACAGTTCTTTTATCTGATATTTCAAACTGTGCACTTCCCTTATCAGAATTCCCATGGCCTCCAACTTCAGTGGAAACTCCCGCAGACATCTTGGTAACCCCTAGTGATATTAAGTTATCTCTAAAAGTTTCCCTTTCTCTTGTGGACACATTAATCCCAGCTTGAGGAAGAAAAATTCTATAAGCTAACAAGGCTTGAACTAGGTTTATATCACTAACAGGTTGAATGTCTTCAAAGACTCCTACATGGGGCCTTATTCTTGGAAGGGATAACCCAACTTCCACCTGCGGGTAGTTATCCTGAAGATACTTTCCATGAAGCCCTGACATAAAGGCTTCAATTCTCCAGTTGTTTAGTCCTAAAAGTGCTCCTATATTCACTGACCTCATGTTAGCCTCACACCCTCTTTCTGGTGCATCTAACCTAAATTTATAGCTTTTCTTTGGTCCTGCTAAATGGACTTTATTATAAATTTCCTCATCATAAACTTCCTGGTATACAGTTAATCCATCTACTCCTGCCTTTACAACCTCTCTATATTCCTCTTCACTTAAAGGATATATTTCTATTGAAACTGACTGGAAATACTTCTTTAATATCCCTATAGCTTCAATAATATAAGAAAGAGGAGTATCCCTTTTTGATTCTCCAGTTAAAAGAAGAATATGCTTTAAGCCCGTTTTTGAAATCTCTTCAGCCTCTCTTTTGATTTCCGCCATAGTAAGCTGCTTTCTTTGGATATTATTTTCTATATTATAGCTACAATAGGCGCATTTATTTACACAATGATTTGCAATATATATTGGTGTGTAAAGTAGTATGGATTTTCCAAAGTGGTGAAGACTCAGTACATGAGCCCTTTGTGCCATAGTTTCAACAACCTGCTCAGCTGCTGGTGCAAGCAAAGTTAAAAAATCCATAGAAGTTAATTTATCTTTAGAAATAACCCTTAATACCTGATTCTTTGTTACCTTTGAAAAGAAATCTTCAAAGTCAAACCCCTTGTAAGAAAGATACTCTTCATAAAAACTCATTACTTATCACCTTCAAATAAAAATCCTGTTAGGGGTGAGGATGGGTCTGCATATCTTTTCTCAGCTCCCATTTTAGCCCTGTATGCTATTCTTCCTGCTCTAACAGCTAGTGAAAAGGCTTCTGCCATAGCAATTGGATCTTGGGCTGAAGCAATTGCAGTATTCACAAGTACTGCTGCGGCCCCCATCTCCATTGCCTCTGCTGCTTCTGAAGGCTTTCCTATACCTGCATCAACTATGATTGGTGCTTTTATTTCATCTATAAGTATTTGTACAAGCTCCTTAGTTCTAATTCCCCTATTTGTGCCAATAGGTGCTCCAAGGGGCATAACTGCTGCAGCTCCTGCCTCAACAAGTCTTTTAGCTGACATTAAATCAGGACTCATATAAGGAAGTACAATAAATCCTTCCTTTGCAAGAATTTCTGTTGCCTTAATGGTTTCAAAGTTATCTGGTAAAAGGTACTTATTATCAGAAATTACCTCTATTTTCACCCAGTTTCCACAGCCCATTGCCTTTGCAAGTCTTGCAATTCTAACTGCTTCCTCTGCGTTTCTTGCTCCTGAAGTGTTCGGAAGAAGTATTATATCCTTAGGAAGATGCTCTAGTATGTTTTCTTCCTTATCATCCAAATCTACTCTTCTAACAGCAGTTGTAACCACCTGAGCATTGCAAGCCTTGATAATATCTGGCATCATAGCATTAGTGCTATACTTTCCTGTACCTATAAGTAATCTACTCTTTAGCTCTACTCCACCTAAAATAAAATTGTCCATTTCATTCCCCTCTTTCTATATTTTTTATAATCAATCACTTAACTTCCTAGTTTTATTTGATTCCCTGCTAAGAAGCTTTCTTTCTATTCACACAGTAACTTTCATACAAATTAAACTTTTGTGTTGCTCTTATAACTTGTAGCTGTAAAATTAACCTTGAATAGTTCGTTCAAATTTCTTAAACCTCTGTTTCTCCTAAAATTATTCTCATCACTGTATTTGCCTGATGGTTTGCTGCTATATTTACCCTTGGTGCCATAAGCCCACAACCTACTTTAGCTTCTGAAACTCCATCCCCAACTAAATAGAACTTTTCCCCTAACTTTTTAGTAATAATTGCATTGTTTGAAAAGTATCCTGCCATTCCTGAAGCTGCAACAATATATCTATCCTTCATCCTTGTAAGCACCGTGGTTGTGAGCTCTGCTTTACAACTTGGATTATCAAAAGCCTCAACTATTATTTGGGCTTCAATGAATACCTGTTCTATATTGGTTTTATCTAGGTAAGTGTCCACTGTTTCCACTGTTATAAAAGGGTTTATATCTTGTAAAAGCTTTTTTAACGCCTCAGTTTTTTTCATGCCAATATGCTTTATAAAATACTGCTGCCTATTCAAATTGCTTGGTTCTACCACATCAAAGTCTACAAGTATTAGTTTTCCTACACCAACTCTTGCTAAGGCTACAGCAATATTAGAGCCAAGTCCTCCAAGGCCTGCAATTCCAACCGTTGCTTTCTTTAACTTCTCATGAACTCCTGGAGTATGCCTTGATACTAAAAGTCCTTCCATGTCCTCCTTTGAAGGGGTTTCCCCTCTTTTTATAAAACTAAGCTTATCTCCTTCTTTAAGGTCTGCATCTTCCTTAAGAATAAACCCATTAAGAACAACAATATCGGCTTCTTTCTTTATCTTATCCCTTAGTGAAAAAGCTGTTTCCCATTCTTGGGCTTCAATTAGCTTTTCATTGATATATAGCTTCAACTTAACCGCCTCCTACAAAGCTTACAATCTCCACCGTATCTTCTTTATTTAATATAACTTCTGAAAACTGCTCCTTTGTTATGATGTTATAATTAACTTCTACAACTACCTTATTTTCTGAGATAGAAAGATTTTTAAGTAGCTCAAGTACAGTTATGTTTTCTTCAAAATTCATTTCCTTACCATTAACTATCATTTTGGTCCTCCTTTTCTGAAATACTTTTACTTAAAACAAATAAAATAAGCCCCACCCTTTAAGGGTGAGGCTGAGTTCTTTGACCTGATATTTAAATTATAAGTATACTAAACTGTTAAGTATTTACAGGGCTTCATGTTTAAATTCTTTTAAAGAACTACAGGTTCTTAACAAACTAAAGAATTTTCCACTACCGAAGCTTTGAATTTTGTTTCCTATAAATAAAAAAGCTTGCCAAGGGCAAGCTATATCTTCGTTTTAATAAACTTAAATTCAGCTTTCCTACGGTGATTCTAATCACATCAGGTTCAAAGGGTTAGGATTTCTCCCTCTCAGCTTTTCAGCACCCCTAGCACATATATTTATTTGTATGACTTAATTATATCTCACGAACATTGTTGTGTAAATATTTCAAATTGTTAACTTTCTATGTGGCTTGTTAATATGCTTTACTCTTCATCTATTTTTACTCTTAACATTTTATTCTTAACTCTTACTGCATATTCCAACTCATATATTGGTATGCCATTATTGATTGCTTTTGCAATTTCATCAATTTCTCTTTTTATATTTTCTTCATCTTCATACCACCCAAGTACAATTGATTTTTCTCCCCAAACCCCTTCGTTATTGACACCAATCAACCAATATTTAGGCTCATCATTTTTCGCTTTGTACATCACAGGTGATGCCAAAACTTTATAGCAATTAACAATTGATTTTCCATTAATCCTTTGATACTTTTCAGATGCTACTTTTCTTAAACATCATTTCCCCAAAAGTAAGGCCAAAAGAAAAAACTATAGCATTTAAAATGCTATATGCTATCCTTAACTCACCTTTCATTAAGTAAATAACTAAAACATTCAAAGCCCAAATGATGGAAAAGCAAATAATAAACCTTAACATCATTTTTCTTATTGTACTCCATTTTGACTTCCTCATATTTGAGAATATATTAATAAAAAAATACACTAATGCTATCATAAGAAATATTACATAGCCAATGACGAATTGAAAAACAAAGGGAAATTCTATATTTCTATAAACGATAAATAATACAATTACAGTCCATATGATAAATGTACTATATATGATTTTTGTTCTATTACTCCACATACCCTTTCACCCTCCCCTTTTGGCAGTTTCCCCTTAATTATGGGTAACTAAAGCTCTACTTTTTTCTACTACTTATGCCTTCTATAAGCTCCTCACTAAACTGCCATAGCTTTTCTGCAAGGTGCTCATCATAAGATAATATAGAAGATTTTATAGGTTTTTTCTTGTAAAAGTACTTCCCTGTTATACCTTGAACATCACTAGAAGTTGCTAAGTAAATAGCGGTGTCTGCTCCTTCTCTTGGAGTTTGGAAAAAGGGTTTTAAAGTTTTTGTAATTAAAGTCCCAAAGCCTGTTTTTCTATTTATACCCATATTAGTGGCAACAGCACCTGGGTGAAGGCAATTGGCCGTTACATGTGTTCCCTTTAGTCTTCTAGCTAGTTCATAGGTAAATAGGATGTTTGCAAGCTTTGATTGAGCATAAGCTCTCCATAATGTATAATTCTTATCTAAATTAATATCCTCAAAATGAATTCTTCCTATTTTATGTGCACCAGAGGCTACATTTATAATTCGTCCTGAGGGAGCTTTTTTAATGAAGTCTAAAAGCTCCTTTGTAAGAAAAAAATGACCTATGTGGTTAACTCCAAATTGAAGCTCCAATCCATCTTTAGTCCTATGTTTTCCTGGGCGAATTACTCCTGCATTATTAATTAATACATCAAGCTTTTCAAACCTCTTCTTTAATTCTTTAGTAAATTCTTTTATTTCTTTAATTGAAGCTAGATCACAAAACATAAGCTCTACAGAAGGATTGTTACTTTGCTCTCTAACTTCTTCTAAAGCTTCACTTCCTCTTTGCTTATCTCTACAAACCATGATAACCTTGGCTCCAAGCTTTGCTATTTCAATACAAGTAGCCTTTCCCATGCCGGAATTGGCTCCAGTGACAAGGACTATTTTACCATTCATTTTAACACCTCAATTTTAGGAGTTTTTCATATTTTAATACTTTTCAGAAGAAGATTTGATTAGTGAAAATATTAAAAATAATGGGAGCATAAGAGTAAACGAAACCAGCATAATTAACTTATTTTCAACCTATACTCACTTTACAACTATTTTTGCCATACTAGTGAATATCTCCAAAAGAGTTTTCGTTTAACTTTTGCTGTAGGGATATGCTTTTGTGCTAATGATTTTATCTCTTCTATTGTCATGTACGTGTCATGTTCGCAGTGCCTTTCCCAAACTTCTTTTGAATGAACATCATCTTTTTGCAACCTACCGTTTTTTATCAAATTCATGACGATATTGGGGATAAATGCACCACTCCATATAATGTAATCACTTAGTGATTTTGCTTTTGCAAGGTCTAATATAATCAATTTGCCACCTTTTTTAAGTTTATCTTTTGCGAAACATAGAAGCCACTCATAAGGTAAATGATGAGCTGTTGCCGTTGTTATAATAACATCAAGGCTGTTATTTTCAAATTTTATATCGAGAATATTGCCATAAATATAATCGATATTCTTATTAGAATGTAATATTTTTGCTCTCTCAATCATTTTATCTGCAAGATCAACTGCAATTACTTTTTTTGATTTGTTTGATAGCATAAATGAGAGTTCACCTTTCCCACAGCCGATTTCAAGGCAGGTTTCAGCCGTACTTGGTACAAATTTCATAAGGTACTTAAAATAACAGTTGTTGTGGTTCCATTTTAGTTCATCAAGTTGTGAAATTTTATTAAAATCATTTTTTACAACATTATAATCTTCCATTTTCATATCTCACCTACACTAACCTATTTTTCTTCGTCATTTTACCCTTACAACTCAATGTAAGAATAATATTAAAGCATCATTTCTACGTAGTTTTACTCAATCATTTATTTATCAAATTCCTTTATAAAACCCTTTCTTAACTTAAAGTAAATACCTGTAGCAACTGCTATACCTATTAAAGATGCAATTATGTCATTATTATCCCATGACCCTAATTTGAAAACTACGTGGATATACTCTATGAGTAAAAAACACAAAATATTTAGAGAATTTATCATCCATATAACCCTAGGTTTATTTGTTAAGTTTACTCCTTTTAAAAGGGGTACTATATAGAACATGCCAATAATAGTGAACAGAAAGCTAGGTATAAGATTTGGTGCAACTTCTGCAAACATAGTAATATAGGAAGTGTCAAGTTTATACAACTTCTCCCTAAAAACATATATGAACATAAAGAAAATATATACTGCAGCTATACACCTATTTAATTTCATATAAGGCTTACTGCTAAAAAATTTATTATTTATATTTTTCAACTTTAAATTACTAATTTTTATCACCTCGTACATTATTTGCTTTATTATTTTGACATGGTTTATTCATCTTATATTCGTGCTAAATTATACAAGAACACGATGCCTTAAATCATTATTTTCTTACTGATATTCCAAACTTTTCAGGATGATTTAAGATATATTAAGCCATTAGAATTAAAAGATTGAATACCTGTATTCTTTATTTGCCCAAAGCCACCACCAACAGTAATTTGGTCACTGCTATAAAATACCCATATCATACTATAAGGATATTATTCAAAATAACCTCTCTATTTCCTTTTAATATATAAATGAGTCTCATATTTTTTCTTACACCTGCTTTAAACAATGCCTTAAAACTATATAGAGTGTATATAAAACCAAAAATGCTATTGAACTAAAAGATCTAAAGTTCAGTAGCATCATTATTTATAAGGTCTTTCATAAAGTTTAAAGTACATTTTAAGCTATCTCAATCCCTTGCTGTAATTTTAAAATTGCAAATTTTATTATATAAAGGTTTTAATATACGCTGATTAATATTTATATAATATAAAATTTACTTTCATATTATTGGTAAACTGGTGTTAAATCCCTCATATGTCCCTAATTTAATTATAACACATAAAAAATGTAAAATATAGACTATTATTTCCCATTTTTTACAACTAAACTAAGAGTAATAATAGTTTAGGGGTTGGTGCTTTGTACAAAGATTTATTTAAAAACAAAAACTTCACTTTATTATCTATGGGAGGTTTTATATCTTCCATAGGTGATTATCTCTATAACATTGGTGTCACGGTATATTTGTATAGTTTAACAAACTCTGTAGGTGCTGTGGCACTGATGTGGCTTTCTAGGGCTGTTTTAAGGATTCCTATGCTTTATTTATCTGGTTTTATAGCTGACTCCTATAATAAGAAAAAAGTTATTATGGTTACCAATTTAGCTAGTGTTATTTTTGCCTTTCTCTTTACTTTAGTCAATGATCAGAGGTTATGGCTGGTGTATATTCTAGCATTTATCCTGCAATCTCTAAATGACATTGATATAAGCTCTGAAACCGCCATTCTTCCTGAAGTAGTATCAAAGGAAGAACTCTCTTACTCTAATTCCATTTTCTCATTTTTTCAATCCACCAGTATTTTTATTTCTCCTGCTATTGGAGGAATCCTTTATAAACTCTATGGTAGTAATATTTTATTTATTATTAATGCTATAAGCTTTTTAATCTCTGGAGTTTTATTTAGTCTAATAAAATATAACTTTGTAAGGTCTGATAAAGCTGCAACAGGAACTGGAATAATAAAAAGTGGTATTGAAGGATATAAGATATTTTCAAGATATTCTAGTGTTAAAACTGTGTTTGTTATAATGAGCATGTTCGCAGTGCTGGGAAGGTTCTATGAAACCTATAAGGTGGCAGTTTCCGATGTGTTATTAAAGCTAAATCCAGAAGGCATTATTTACTTTTCTTATGCTCTGGCTGTGGGTGGGCTTTTAGTTCCTTTTATAGTTAAAGCTTTATCTAAGAAAAATCATGTAACTTTATTTACTCTTTCAACTGTAATAATTGCTATTGGATATATACTTTTTGGGTATTCCAAAAGTTATATAATTACCTTTGGAGTTTTAATCATCTTAGGCTTAGCTCAAAATCTTCAGGGCATATATTCTAGTACCATAATACAAAATACTATACCTAAAGAGTATATTGGAAGGGTGTTCTCCTTTTATAAAATACTACTAACTCTCTTTGCAATCTTAGGGCTATTAATTGCTACGCCCCTATATAATTTAATTGGTATAGGTAACTCTTTCACGAGCATAGCCATAATGCTAATTATCTTATGTGTTTTGAGTTTAAAAGGAAGTTTCAACAAAACTATAGATAATGCTTTAGATATTAAAGATATATAAATACTACTATAAATGTAAAGGCCTATAAGTTAATTCGCTGTATAAGTTAACCTATAGGCTAGTCTTTTTATCTAATTAAATTTAAAAATGCAGAGTGTTACTTGCGTATAACCTAAATTTCAACTTCACTTTGCCACATATATGTCAAATATGGAATAATACCCCAAAATATCATTCCATAATATTTCACTTATGTTATAATTTATATAAGAACTAGCTTTGGTATTGGAGGTGATTCAATGGAGAAAAAATCATCAAACAGAGGTATAAAGTTTTTTCTATTTATTTTTGGTTCTATACTTCTATCCAATGTAATAGCAGCCTTAATTGGAATACCTGGTGGAAATCAGTATGTTAGTATGGAGACGCTTCAATACAGTATTATTTGGCTCATTATAAGCACAATTTTATTCTTTGCTTTAAAATTACACAAAGATTAAGGCGTCTGAAAATAAATAATACGTCAAAGATGTGAAGGATATTTTAAGTTCACAAGCAAGCTTGTGCCGACAAGGAAACAGGCTCCTTGGATAGTAGATTTATCTAAGGGTTCTGTTGACGCAGTATAACACAAAACAGACCAGCATACTGACTATTTATTTTTTGAAGATGGCTAATATTTTTATAGAAAAAATAACTAAAGGGGTGAATAGTCCTTCACCCTTTACTTCAATTATCTTCTACCCCTATATAAACTCATTTATACTTTAAACTTCTAAATATAGGTTAGAGCTTTCTAGCCTTAAACACAAAGGAAAGTGGCAGCATCTGCGCTTTTTTCATTTTAGGAGAAACTTCCCCTATTTTATTTAATACCTCACTATGAGTTTGTTCAACCATTTGTTCAATAACAAACCCTGCTTTTGATAAAGCATTGATGTAAGTTGAAATTTTACGGCTACAAAGAAGAGCTGTACTCTCCCCAGGCATAGGTTGTGTAAACCAAGCTTCATCAAAGTAAGATTTTCCAAATAACAGTTTTTTTTCATCTATGCTAACACAATTATGCAAAGGATGCTGCCAGCTAAAAATGAAAATACCGTCTTTTTTTAAATAGGAAGCAATTTTTACAAAGGTATTTTCAAGATCAGTTGTCCATCCAATAGCATAAATTGAATATACAAAATCAAAGTAATCCTTAGGTATACCACATTCCTCTTCCATAGGGGAACATATTAATTTAGCTGTATAATTATTTTCTCTTAAATACTTCTTTGCATTTTCAAGCTGACTGATAGACATATCCAAGCCCCATAACTCAGTTGCACCATGGTCTCCTTGATATTTTAGAGAATGTCCACTGCCACAACCAATTTCAAGTAGCTTAGCCCCTTTTACATTTCCAAACAAATTTAATTCTTCCTCTGTAGCAAATAGAGTTCCGTATTGTGGTAGTGCTGTAACCCCAAACCACTCCTCTGCATTTGTATTCCAATAACCTTTATTTACTTCATGTATTTCTTTACTATTCATATGTTCTCCCCACTTCCATACGATAGTGAATATATTGATATCAATAATCCACTTTAACCAAAACTTTTTATAAGATTTTCAGCTCTTTACCTTACGTAATTAGAGCAAGCATTTATAGCATCTATATCTTTCAATAACCTGAAAACCTGCTGATAAGGCTGAATTTAGTTCTTCAGTAGAATCTTCATCAATAAAATATATAATTTCCTTTACTGTACCAAATTCATTATATAATTCCATTAACATTGCATTGATTAAATTACTTATAAAGTGGTTATTTTCATATTCTTTATCAATAAATACTCCAAAAACCTCTGACATACCTTTTCCTGCCCTAACAAAAGTGCTTCCGTGAGTTTTTCCATGTTCCCTAAGAGCAAATACCCGAAAAAGCTCCATATCCTTCTTGAGGTTTTTGCTATTATAGTACATTCCTGAAGGAACCGCATGTTCATCATGAAATATAGCATATTCCTCAAAACTATTTTCTGTAATTCTTTCTACTGAAGGATATTTTTCACTTATATCACATTGTAAGTTATATAATTTGGTAACAATACTAGCTTCAATACACTGAATATTTTTTCTCTCAAAGTATTCCCTTGCATTTTCATTGGTATCAGGAAATCCTATAAATAGTTCATACCCAGGTAATTGTGTACTTACATAGCTTATAAGTTCTTCTGCAATGTCCTCATAATAATCTTTTATTAGGAATAGGGTTGTTTGTACATATTTTTCACTTTCCTCCCAGAAGTAACAACAAATCCCGTACAGCTCATTGTCTTTATAATAAGCTACTATAGATTTTTCATCTTCATTTATAGATCTTTGGATTTCTTTTTTAACTTGCTCTAATGATTTTTTTCTAGGATAACTAGCATAGAAATCATCCACGCTTAACTCCCACACAAAATCAAGTATCTCTTCAACTTTATTAACTACTTTTATCATTTCTCCTACCCCCATTTATTCCCAAACTTTAATTGTTAACAGTTACATTTTACCATGCAATTATTGTAATAATATACTATAAAATCCAAATTGCTGCCGTTAAATATAAACCTAATTGTAACTAAACCTTGCTGACATTAATCCTTATAAACTCATAATCTATAAATTACTAGAAGATATTTTTGTTCTAATCTACATCACTCCGTCATTTATTGTATTATATAGATAAATATCTGTTAGACAATAATCTTTAGAGAAAGGATTTGAACTATGGAGAACTTATCACAATCTATAAATAATGACTTGTTAAACTATATGGAGCAGTTAAAGGTACATGGCTTATCTGCTCTTATAGTTAAGAATAATAATATGCTTTGGCACACTGCTCTAGGAAGCGCTAAAGAAAATACTATTTTTAGAGTGGCATCAATTTCAAAAACTGTTATTACCACTGCTTTAATGCAGCTATATGAGAGAGGGTTGTTTAAACTAGAAGATGATATTAGTGATCATCTAGGTCTTAAAATAAGAAACCCTAAGTACCCCAGTATTCCAATTAACTTCATTCACCTTTTTACTCATACCTCTGGTCTAACTGAGATTGGGGATGATTACTTTTATGATAATATCCATAACCCTAAACTAAAGTATTTGTCCCAGCTAGTTTGTACTAATGGGGATTTTTATAGAGATGAAATTTGGGCAAACTATGCTCCGGGTCACTTTTATGATTACTCAAACATTGGCTACACTATCCTAGGTTGTTTAATAGAAAAGATCTCTGGCATGCCCTTTAATGATTATTGTATAAAGCATATTTTTAAACCTTTAAATATGGATGATTCTAGCTTTGATGTTACAAAATTAAAGCATCTTGAAAATCTAACAAAAGTATATAAATTTGATGGCTCTATGAATTCTCATTATATATCCTTTGATGATTATAGTTCAATTTCACCCAAAGCCTTTGATTATAGTGATATGCGTACTCTTGGGAATTGTATTAAATTTTCTCCTGCTGGTGGACTTAGGACTTCCCTTTTAGATTTATCTAAATTTATGAGAGCACATATGAATATGGGTGAGTATGAAGGGGTAAGAATTCTCTCCCCTGAAACTGCTAGATTAATGCAAGATATCCATTGGGAAGGCAAAACAGCATCAGGTAAGGCTAAAAAAATAGGGCTTTGTTTCTACCCTAATGAAAATCTATATCCTAACTATTCCTTTACTGGTCATTCTGGAGATGCTTATGGAATTTTAAGTGGTATGTTCTTTATCAAAGACCTTGATTTGGGAGTTATATTTGTTGAAAATGGTGGAATTCAATATAAGGAAGAGGGACATTCTTTATTTAAAATTGAAGAGCTTTGTTATCAGCGTATTTTAAAGGAATTTTTATCTTAAAAATTATTGCAATAATTTACATGAAACCCCCATAAATTACTATTTTATATTCATTCTTATATATACTTGTATTGAAAAACAATAAATTTATATTGTTTTTATGAGAAATCATGGTATAATTTCTTTAAAGGCTATGGTTAATTAAGTCTAATAATCTAAAGTTGATTAAACTACAGGTATATAGTTATAACCTAAGTTTAAACTGCTTTATTGCTAGTTTATAATCTTAATTGTGACTTAATTACTAGCTTAGTATGTGTATATTTGGGGGTATATCATGAAATATTTAGGCAAAAGGTCAGTATCATCCTTTTTGAGGAAAACAGTTAATATTATTTGGTATATTAGTCTTGTTCTTATTGTTCCAAATGTGGTTATGTTATTTTCTCCAACTGTTTTTTCAAACATAAGAGAATTCTTAATAACTATTTTATACGAAATTGCTTTTATAGCATTTCTAATAATTATCTATCAACTTCGTAAAATCTTTAAATCACTTACATTGAAAGAACCATTTACAATGGAAAATGTTAAATCCTTTAGAATCATTGGCATTAGCATCATTTTCATAGGCTTATTTGATTTAATATATAATGTAAGTAACTATGGCATCAATGGATTTTATATTTTACATCTAGATGAACAAGGAATTTCTTCTAGATGCGGAGTTGTAATTTTCTTGTTCTTAGGCATAATGGCATTAGTACTAGGAGAAATATTTAAATCAGCCATAGAAATTAAAGAGGAAAATAACCTAACAATATGATAGGCAATGATAAAAAGCCCTCACTTTGCATTAGATTATTATAAATGCGTCCAACCTATAACAAAAGCTTAGTGTGACATACACTAAGCTCTATTTCTTAGAAGCTCCATATTTATTTTTTCATAGGGTCTTCTTTATAAACTGTTTTTACCTTACCACTGCCATCATCATCTGGTTTATCAAATTCTATATTAAACCAATATTCCTTGCCTTCAACTAGCTCTTCGTATTGCTCACTAGTCATTGTAAAAGTACCATTCTTAGGTTGACCCCCTTCGAATGCAAAATATTTTAAATAAAACTTATCATTTTCTTTCACCTTATGAGCATAGGGTGTATTATACTTCTTGCTCCTATTTATTGCTTCAGTATCATCTACTTTTACAACCTTTGTACCACTTGTGTACATTCCTGTTATTTTTGCCTTCCCAAAAGCCAAATTACCAATTATAAATAATCCTGCCAATAATGCTATTGATATAAAGAGTAATTTAAACCTATCCCTTGATACTGCTCTCATTTTCCTATCCCCTTTAACCATTTTATAAATTATATTCTTCATTTAAAAGTATTACTTACCTACTAAATAAGTTAATAGCTTATCTTCCCAAAATACTCTTAAGAAATTTTATCTTTGCATTTCTTAGTTTAAAAATATCATGGTTTGAAGCATACAATCCCATAAAAACAAATGAAATGCCCACCCCTGCTGTAAATCCTTCAATTACATGAGGTAATAAACTAAATCTTGAAGATATTAAAAATATGCCATTAAAAACTAACCCAATGGATATATACTTATTAAGTTTATTCATACCCCAGCCTCCCAACATATTGATATAATTACATTATATACTAACGAATTTATAAATTGTACTGTGTTTTCACAATTTTCACACGATTGTTCCCTAATAATTTAAAAACTTAAAAATGGTTTTATTAAAACCATTAAATTAAAAAAATTAAACAATTCTATGGTGTAACATAATTTAACAACTATCGTTTATTAAGTGAAGGGGGTGGCGCTGCTATGGGGAATGATGATTTTGAAGTTTTATATAGAAAATATAATAATGAGCTTTATATCTATGCTCTTTCTTTGTGTAAGGATCATCATTTAGCTCAAGATTTGGTAAGTGAAACCTTCTTTAAGGCACTATTAGCTATAGAGATTAGTGAAATGTATATTAAGTACTGGCTATTCAGGGTATGTAAAAATCTTTTCTTAGACCACTTAAAGAAAACTAGCAGATTGGAAGATATAGAAAAGAACCTAAACAAGCTTTCAGCTGAAGACAATACCTTAGATAAAATTATCCTTAATGATGATAGACGAAAAGTTTATTACGAGGTTTTGAATTTGCAGCCCTCTTATAAGGAAATAGTTATTTTGTATTATTACTGTAATCTTTCCTTAAAAGAAATCTCGAAAGTTACTGGGGTTTCCCAAGGTGCCACTAGAACACTACTATTTAGAGCAAGAAAGAAATTGAAAGAATTTTTAGAGGAGGCTTTATAATGAGCTTTAAAGATTTGTTAGATAAATATAAAAATGGAACTGCTTCTGAAGAAGAAATCACCCTAGTTCAAGAGGAATTGCAAAAGTATGAAGTAATCTCTGAATATTTATCCGAGGGTTATGATATAGATTTTGAAAATCACAGTTTAAGCCTAACTGATAATACTGACACCACCTCAGTAAAAAAGACTGTTAATAAAAAGCTGAGAAAAACCATATTGTCCTCTGTAATTATAGTATTTTCAATTCTGCTTACTACTAATTATATAATTTCTCCACTGGTAAGTAGTTTTTACTATAATCCCTCTCAAAATTCAGTGGCTAAATATCATGATAATTTATATTTTGACTTAAAAGTTATCACTGAGCTGAATCTACCTGGCTATGCAATAAATACAGTTCGCTCACAAAATCTAGGCTTTGGTAAATATGATATCTATTTTGAAAGGGTCAATTTATTTAATAGGGAAGCTAAAAGTACAAATACTACTATTAAAAGAAGTTACAAAAATGGAGATAGTTATCACGATTTTTTCCCGATTAATTTCATGGAGTTTTTAGATATTGCCCCCGATGATCGCAATAAGAACAGTGTTGAAGAGAGAAGGAACGAGCGAAATGAAGAGCTTATTAACTATATTAAGGAATTAAATCCTAAATCTTATGTGTCTTCCTATGTAATACTTCAGGAAGACATAACAACAAAAGACTTTGATGAGTTAAGAAAGAAATACAACGATAAAGTTACTTTTAGATGGGCAGCAGTGCGCACTGCCCCTTACGGCACCCCTAATGAATATTTATCTGGCTTTAATCCTAACCTTAATGATGGTTCTGTTACTGGAGAAAGTATGAAAAACGATAAATATCCTTATTTGCAGCTAGTAGATTATATGCGAGATGGAATTGATAGTGGCACCTTCAATGGCTCCTTTGATGAAGCCTATACTAAGCATTTTATTTCACTTTTAAGATATGCTAATGATAGGAAAAAGGCAGTTGCAGCCTTAGATAATAATGAGATTAAATCAGATTACTATAAAAGTTCCTTAAACTATGTGGAAAGTAATGGGGTAAATATCTATGGACTTTTAATTAATGGTGAGGCAGAGGAATTACTTCAATTTCTAGCTAATGAAAAAATAAAAACTATAGAAATAAAAGGTGTACTTGCTTCCAAATATGTAAACTAGCCATTTTGCATCTCAATTCTGCAGAATTTATGCTAATTCACTGGAAGGGTATCGTTAATATTGCTTCTAGAATCAAATGCAATCACTCTAAATTAAGAAGGTGCTAAGAAGGTTATTAAAAACCTTCTTAGCACCTTTTATATGGAAAATTAACTTAAAAAAGTTAATGAGCTTTTGGAAAGCTAAATTAACCTTACAGTTTTAATAGAAGACAGCTTATAAATCTCCTAATCCCTGCCTTCAGTGATAACTTCTACTTTCCTAAACGCTTACGATACTCCTCTAACTCTTTCTCATTAGCTAGAACAAAGTGACCTTCTTCAATCTCTGCCCAATAAGGCGGATTTTTTGCATAGTCGTGACAGCTAGGATCATATACTTCTATTTCCTTATTTCTCTCTACCCTTGGATCTGGTAGTGGTATGGCCGAAAGTAAGGCTCTGGTATATGGATGGAGTGGATTCTCAAAGAGTTTTTCTGTTTCCGCCAATTCCACAATCTTTCCCTTGTGAATAACTGCGATTCTATCAGTTATGAACCTTACCACTGCTAAGTCATGAGCTATAAATAAGTAAGTTAATCCTTTTTCCTTTTGAAGGTCTGAAAGAAGATTTAGCACTTGAGCACGAATGGATACATCAAGAGCTGAAATAGGCTCATCTGCAATGACTAGTTCTGGCTCCATAGCCAGAACCCTAGCTATTCCAATACGCTGACGTTGTCCCCCTGAAAACTCATGAGGAAACCTGCTTGCAAACTCAGGAAGTAGCCCCACATCAAGAAGTGCTTTTTCTACTTTTGCCTTTCTGTCTGCCTCATCCTTATAACACTTTAAGTTATAAAGCCCCTCTGACACTATATAATCTACCTTTGCTCTCTCATTTAAGGAAGCCATGGGGTCCTGGAATATCATTTGAATTTTCCTTGTAACTTCCCTATCTAACTTTGAGCTAATTTTTCCATTTATCTTTTCACCCTTAAAAAGGATGGTTCCATTGCTTGTTTCATTAATTCTCACAATTGCTCTTCCAATAGTTGTTTTTCCTGAACCAGATTCCCCAACTAGTCCAAAGGTTTCTCCTTTATAAATATGAAAGTTCACATCATTAACCGCAATAAAGGGCTTCTTTTTATCCCCAAACTTTACCATTAAATCCTTTACTTCTAAGAGAACTTCCTTTTCTTTTTTACTATTGATTGCTTTGCTTCCCTTGCAGTTATTTTTATTTGTACCACTATTTATGTTTATAGCGGAATCCTCTTTTTTATTACTAATTCCGTGACTTTCTTTTTTAATTTCCTTATTATTTGTAGCTCCAACTTCATCTTGCCTTGTAATTTTTACATTTTTCTTTGAATTGGAAGCTATAACTTCCTTTTTATGATACTTTTTTCCACTAACTGCTTTTAAATTCTTATGCCTATTAGCTTTACTTTTCCCCACTTGCTATTCCCTCCCCCATTGTTCTCTTAAAGACTTAATTAATTCAGGTGGCTCAATCTTTGGTGCTCTAGGATCTAGAAGCCAGGTCTTTGCCTTGTGAGTTGGACTTACTTCAAAGTAAGGTGGTCTTTCTACAAAGTCAATTTTTAGAGCCTTTGGATTACGAGGTGCAAAGGCATCCCCTTTTATTTCATTGAATAAATTTGGAGGAGTTCCTTTAATAGAATATAATGGCTGACCCTTTACCCCAAGCTGTGGAAGAGAAGAAAGCAATGCCCAGGTGTATGGATGCTGAGGGTTATAAAAAACTTCCTCAGCTGTGCCAATTTCTACCAAGTCTCCTGCATACATAACAGCAATTCTATCTGCTACCTTAGCAACTACCCCTAAATCATGAGTTATATATACTATAGTAAGATTATATTTAGCTTGTATCTTTTTTAATAGCTGAATTATTTGAGCTTGAATAGTTACATCCAAGGCTGTGGTTGGTTCATCACAAATTAGAATCTTGGGATTACAAGCAACAGCTACTGCAATTACTACTCTTTGACGCATACCACCTGAAAATTCGTGTGGATATTGATCATATCTTTCCTCTGCATTATAAATTCCTACATCCTTTAAAATTTCTATAACCACTTTTTTTGCGCTTTCACCCTTTAAGCCTTGGTGAAGCTCTACAGCTTCTTCAACTTGACTTCCTATGGTTCTAAGTGGATTTAAGGCAGTCATTGGGTCCTGAAATACCATAGCAATTTCTTTCCCTCTAATTTTAACCCACTGCTTTTCTGTCTTAAAAGCTGCTAAGTCTTCACCCTTGTATAAAACACTTCCTGACTCCACCCATCCATTTCCATCTAAAAGTCCCATAAAGGCTTTTGTAAAAACGGACTTACCAGAACCTGATTCCCCAACTACTGCAATGCTCTCTCCCTCTATTAAATCTAAAGAAGCCTCTCTAATTGCTGTAAGCACCTTACCCCGAAGGTTAAACTTTATAACTAAATCTTTTACTGATAAAATTACATTTTCCATTTTGCACCTCCTAAACATGATTTCTTGGGTCTGCTGCATCTGCAAAGGCATTCCCTAGAATGTAGAAGGATATAGTAACCATAGAAAGTACTATAGCTGGAAAAATTAACTGATAACGGAGAGAAGGTGACATCATTATAAGTCTTCCTTCATTAATTAAATTACCTAAGGAAGGTGTATCTAGTGGTAGTCCTAACCCTATATAAGTTAAGAACACTTCATATCCAATAGCTCCTGGAATTGCTAAGGCTATTCTTAGCATTATTACGGACACTAAATATGGAAGTAGATTCTTTAATATAATTCTTCTAGTTGGGGTTCCAAGACACCTTGAAGCTAGGTTGTACTCTCTATCTCTTATTATAATAATTTGGTTACGAATAAATCTTGCCATACCAACCCAGCTGGTCATACATATAGCAAAAATCAGAGTAGATACGCTTGGTCTTAAAATATAAGCAAGTAAAACTAAGAGTATGGTAGTAGGTATGTTATCTATAACATTATAAATTTGAGTTATTATTTTATCTAAACTTCTTACATAACCCCAAAGTGCACCAACAAAAATTCCAATAATAGCTTCACAAATTCCTACAGCTACCCCAATAAATAAAGATGTACGAGTTCCACTCCATATACGGGACCATAAATCTTGTCCTATAGAGTTTGTTCCAAACCAAAACTCACCACTTGGCACTTGATTTCTAAGTTGTACTCCTGAATTATTAGTGTATATCTGTGTTGGTAGTTTTTGATTTGGAAGATAGGGTTGTATAATTGTAAAGGCAACTATTACAAACATTAAAATTAATAAAGCAGCAGCAGTTTTATTTTTTAAAAACACCTGCCAGGTTGAGCGCCAGTAGGAGTAATTTGAGTACCCTGTACGCTCTGCTGCATCTGCATCATACTCAGCCAGTTCAAATAAGGAATCATTAATACTATCTGCAGTTTTATCAAACTTTTTACTCATTATCTTGCACCTTCTTTCTTCTCAAGTTTAATACGTGGATCCACTACAGCCATCATTATATCTCCAAGGAAAAGCCCTAAAATGCTAATGGTTGCAAATATTAATACCAAAGCTTGAACTAGAGGATTGTCTTGCCTTTGTATTGCATCAACTAATAAGCCACCCATTCCTGGTATAGAGTATAATGATTCGATATATAGTGATCCTGAAATAGTTAAAAGTAAAGATGAAGGTAAGTATTGAGCCATAGGTATAAAAGCATTTCTCATAACATGCTTAAACATAATTACTGTACTTGTAAGTCCCTTTGCTCTTGCAAGTCTAATATAATCCTTGTTTAATTCATCTACCATATATCTACGCATCCACATTGCATATCCTGCTGTACTTCCAAGAGACATAGATATTAGAGGAAGTATCCAACTAGAAGGATTACTCTTATTAAAAAGCATTGGTAAGTTTAATCCATCTGTAACATATAACTGAAGGAACAAATAATAAACTGCAGCGGGTACAGCATTAATAAATACTATGTATCCCGTACCAATCTTGTCCCAAAATTTCTTTTTACTTCTTGCCATCATTACCCCAAGGGATAATCCGCAAGTTAAAGATAGTGCCATTGCTCCTACCCCAAAGGCTATGGAATATGGTAGCTTTGTTTTAATTATTTCTCCTACAGGAACCTTGGGCCTATACTTTATAGATTCTCCCAAATCTCCCTTTGCTAGCTTTACATAGAACTTCCCAAGTTGAACAGGCAGTGGGTCTCTAAGTCCCATATTAGTTAAGATGATTTCTTTTTGTTCTGTGTCTAACTTATCATAATTTCCTGAGAAATACCCTTCTTCAGGCATTAATCTCATTAAAAGAAACACTGCTGTAATAACGAAAAATAGTGTGAATATAGATTGACCAACTTTTTTACATAGGTATTTTAACATCCCATCAGCTCCCTTTGTTACAGGTAGTATTAACACATCTTAAAATAATGAACACTTTAATCTAGTTCAATTATCTGTTATTTGAATTTAACTTGTTATTATAAGAAGCAAGGACTACTAATTGCAATCCCTGCTTCTATTAACTAATAAACAAGTTCACTTTATTCAACGGCTTTAATAGAATACTTTGCTCCTCCATAAGTAATATGGAGAAAACTATATTTTTTACTCTGCTGATTTTAGAGCTTTAGCACGTTCTTTTTCCCATTCTTCAAAATTCTTCTTGTAAGTTTCAGTGTTCATTGCCTTTTCCATGATAACCATACCCTTGAACTTGTAGTTAGATACTCCAAATGGCGCATATTGAGATGTAAATGGATCAAGTTTTGATGCCATAAATCCACCACCACCAAGGCCATAAGGAACTACGAAGGCTTCGTTGATTAAGAAAGCTTCAGCTTTTGCAAAGCCTTCATAACGTTTTTTCATATCTAAGGTTTCTGCTTTAGCTGCATTAACTAGGTTTTCATATTTACTCTTCCCATTAGCTTCTGCATAGCCTTCAGCCATATGTGGCCAGCAGTAGTTGCTATCTGGTGTAAATGGGTCTGTGTAAGTTTCTGGGTCTAAGTAGTCTGGGCCCCAGTTAACTTCCATGAATGCAAAGTTTCCAGCACGTCTTGTTCCATTTAAGAAACCTGTTGGTTGATGTGGCAATAAAACTATATCAATATAATCTTTTCCTAAAGCCTTTTCCATTTGCTGCTCTACTACTTGAGCACGATTTGTCCATTCAGTAGAACCTGTGTTATACGGCATTAATACTTTTACAGGGAAGGTTGCTTTATCCTTTAACTCTTCCATTGCCTTAGTTTTATAATCTAAAGCAGCCTTAGTATCAAAGGTATCCTTCTCAGAAATTTTCTTTAAATCTCCAAGTTTTGTGTAATCTGTTCCTTTCAAGCTTACAAAATTCCTTGGAGTTATAGTATTACTTAATCTTCTTTCAGGCTCATAAGGCTCAGAAGTTAACATTGCAGATTTTTTATCTAAAGCAGCCGCAAGGGATTTACGGAAGTTAGCATTGTTAACAACTCTCTTCCAGTTATCTGGCTCATGCTCTGGTGCAAATTTTGGATTAAAGTTAAAAGTATAGAAGAAAGAATAAAAACTTGTACTAGCAGGTCTTACCTGTTCTTTTTTAGTTGCATCCTTCATCCACTCATCTATAGAAGAAGATGGTACAGTGGTATCTGTAATTTCTCCACGTAAATAAAGCTCTGGGGATAAAGTGGCAGCTTCTTTGTTGTAAATGTAGTTTAACTTTTTAATATAAACATGGTCTTTGTCCCAATAATTTTCATTAGCTACAAATTCTCTCTTGCTCTGTGGTTCGTAGGTTTGTAAAATATAGGCTCCATTATATAATATTTTAGTATTATCTGTTCCAAACTTATCTCCGGTTTCTTCTAAGAACTTACCATTTGCAGGCATAAAACAAACATAAGTAACCATAGATAAGAAGTATGGTTTTGGTGATTCTAAAGTGTACTCAATTGTATTCTTATCAACTGCTTTAATTCCTACCTGAGAGAAATCAGTGATTTCACCTTTAAAATACTTTTCTCCATTTTTCAAGGCTCCGTAGGCTATGTTTGCAGTACTTGAGTTGTTTTTTGAATTAAGCACATACTTCATTCCGTCAACAAAATCTTGTGCTGTAACTTCAGCGTATTCTTTACCATCATTGGTATACCATTTAACTCCTTCACGAAGTTTAAAGGTCCAAGTTAATCCATCTTCAGATACCTTCCATTCTTTCGCTAAAGATGGCTGAACAACTCCGTTTTTATCATATTCAACTAGACAATCAACTACATTGGCCGCTGCTGCAAACTCATTTTCACTGGCAGTTATTAAGTAGTTTAAAGTAGTATACTCTCCTGAGTATACTGTTGAATAGTCTGCACTTGTGGGAACTTTCCCTTTGCCACAACCAGATAGCAACATTGTAGCAACCATTACTAATGCTATTAACTTTCTTTTCATGAGTGGCCTCCTTATAATTTCCATTAATTTATTTTAATGAGTCCTGAGTATTTTGTGTGACTCAAATAAAAACCTTTTTAAATGTTGCAAATATACTTGTTTACCACATAGATATTATGTGAGAAGATAAAATATGTATAAAAGATTAATTTTTTATACTTTTTTTAAACCTTATTTTAAATAGTTTAATAATGAATTTATTATTTTTTTCATAAATATACTGTATAAATATTCAAAATCAGCTAAAATGCTACTAACTTTAGGGGGGATGATTTAATATGAAAAGTTCCAATTTAATAATCCATAATAACTCTGAGTCCTTTATGGAAGGAAACTTTATAAACACTTCACTTTTAACAGAAAAAGGCACTATAGAATTGCAGTGTAATCACGGGGTTTATTCAAGGGAAGGGAGTTATATCTCAACAGTTATAAACACTTCGCCCTTTGAATCCTTAATTATCTCTTGGAATGTAATTACTCCAAAGAATACTAAAATTAGAGTATGGGGAAGAGTCTTCGTAGATGATACTTGGAGTAGCTGGCTTTCCTTAGGCACTTGGGCTACAAATAGTGATAGATTTAGTAGCTGTGAAAATACTTCTGATAAACTCGCCTCTGTGAGCACAGATACCTTAAAGATTAAAGGTGATGGAAACACTGCTTCTGCTCTCCAATATAAAATAGAATTCTTCTCTGAAGATGGAGAAACTACTCCATCTCTAAGCCTTGTAGCTGCTACTATTAAAAACACCTTAGCTGGTCAAAATATTCCTCTAGCTTATAAGGATAATGTTAGAAAGGAAGTAATAGATAACTATGAGGGAGTTCTTCCTGTATACCCCTACTCTCAAATGACAAAGGATCCTAAAATCGCTCATGTAATGTGCAGTGCCACAAGTACCTCAATGGTTTTAAGATTTCACGGTGTGGACATAACCCCTGAGGAAGTAGCTTTTGGTCTTTATGATTCACATTATAAAGGCTTTGGTAATTGGATATTCAATACAGCTTATATCTCCTCCTTTGGATTAGAATCCTATGTGGCTTACTTTCATTCTATAGAAGATTTAAAGAGAGAGCTTATTAAAGGAAACCCCGTGATTGTAAGTGTCCGTTATAAACAACCTGATTGTGATAAAAGCCTTCCTGTAATAACCAACGCAGCTTGCTCCTTTACTTTTGGTCATATCATTGTAGTTAAAGGGTTTGTTATAGAAGAAGGTAAGGAATATGTGGTAGTTAACGATCCTGCTGCTAAAACTGATGTTGGGGTTTCTTTAAGATATGCACTTGAGGAATTCTTAGCTGCCTGGGGTGGAAGAGTAGCTTATGTGATTCATAAAAATAAAGCCATAACACCTGCTCCTGAAAGAATTAAGGTTCAATTTAAGCCTACTGGACAAAAAAAAGAAAATAATAGTATATCTTATGAAGAATATAAGCTTTTTGCTGAAGGTGAGGAAATAACCCTTAAGAAGCAAGGTCCTTGTAGTATTATGTTCAAACCTCAAAAGAAAGAAAGGTATAGTTATTATTTAAACATTGAAGAAGTATTAGATGATAGTCTAATGGTGGAAGAAGAAAGTACTTCTTTATGGATTTCCCATGAGAATATATTAGGCATTAGTAATTTAGAAAACCAGCAAGCTTATGACTTTAGAATTGTTTGTCAGAATGCTGTAACTTATGATGGAGTTCTTACTATTAGTTAAATTTATGTGAAAAAGCGTGTTCTAGCACGCTTTTTATATTTCTAAAATTATCTAACAAGCATTTCACTTTCTTTAATACTTTAGATGAAAATTTGACGCCTATCTAAAAGGGTGTGCAAATTATTTCTCCAAAATATGATTAAACTTCATTTATTAAGTCTTCATATGTATTAATAAAATTACAGTTACCTTATTATTTTATGGTGAAAAATAAAGGCAGAGCCGAAGCTCCGCCAGATATAATAAAAAGTGAACAATTCATCTTGTTCAATATCCTATAAGGAAAACTATTCTCCTTATAGTTTTCCACTGCTTCAAAGCTTTAATTCCCATGGGAAAGCCTTATCTTAAATTTACTTTAATGCTATTAAGCCTGTCCAGTTTTTTTCTTTTAAAAAGTCTCTAAATAAATGGATTAGCTGGGAAGAAGATATCGAATAAAAATGATAATCTTACAGTTTGTCCAGCTGGTATAACCACATCTACACGTCCTATAGAATTTGAAGTTATTGCTTCTTCTGAGTTTGGTTGAACTATTATTGTTTGAGTTGGCCCTTCTCCAGCTACATTAATTGTTACTGGGAATGATGACAAGTTTCTTACTATAATAGTACCAAAAGGAAATATTGGATCAGCTGCATTCAAGCAATTTCTAAAAGCAGTGCCAGTATAAATAGTCTCGGCAGTTTGTTGTCCTGTATTGTTAGTTCTTACTAAATTTAAAGCAAATTGCTGATGGATTAGTGGGCACTCAACATCTGGAGCCACACTATAACTAATTAGTTCACTGTTGAATGGGCAGTTAAAGAATCTTCTGTCATTGTAGTACCTGCCACAGCCATTGTTGTTATCTGAATCATAAGAATTTATTCTTGTATTTTCACTCATATATTACACCTCATTAACTTTTTGAGACAAAAATAGATGCTTGTCCCTATTACATTATATTCCTCTACGAAAGTATGTGTGCATAGATTGCCTTTTGTTTTTAATTGCATTTTTTATTTTCATATTATTTAGGTTATTGACAAAGCATAAACAAGGAGTATATACTGTATATATAGTTTATATACAGTATATACCCTTTAGTAAAGGAGCTAGCTATGAATATTATTATTTCAAATTCATCAGGGGAACCCATATACGAACAAATAACTAACCAAGTTAAAAGTGCCATAATGAAAGGAGAACTTTCAGAGTGCGAACTTCTTCCCTCAATAAGACTTTTAGCAAAAGAGCTTCAAATAAGCGTTATCACAACAAAGCGTGCTTATGAAGAGCTTGAACGAGAAGGATTTATCGAAACTGTACCTGGAAAAGGTTCTTATGTATCAAGTCAAAATAAAGAACTATTGAAAGAAAAAAGACTAAAAGAGCTAGAAAACAAATTAACTGAAGTAATTACAGAAAGTAAGCTAATTGGATTAACTCTTTTAGAGCTTGAAGAAATGCTTAGGCTGCTTTTCAATGAAGATAGCTAAGTTTATGGATAGTAAGCTTTGTTTAGGTTATATTAAGTTTTTCCTAAAGGAGGAATTACCATGGAAAATATATTAGAAATCAATAATTTGAATAAATGCTATAAAGGGTTTTCCTTGAAAAATGTGAGTTTTTCCTTAAAACCCGGTTTTGTCATGGGCTTTATAGGTCCTAATGGTGCAGGAAAAAGTACAACTATTAAACTTATAATGAATTTAATAAAAAAAGATAGTGGCACTATTAACATCTTTGGTAAAGACAATATCGATAATGAGAAAGAAGTAAAATCGAAAATTGGCTTTGTATATGATGAAAATTATTACTATGAAGATTTAACCATTAAAGATATGAAAAATATTTTAGCACCCTTTTATGCGAATTGGGATAATAAAGTTTATGATAAATATATAAAAGACTTTAATTTACCTTCAAATAAGAAAATTAAAGAGCTTTCTAAAGGAATGAAAATGAAGTTTTCTTTAGCCATTGCACTATCCCACAAAGCAGAACTTATTATAATGGATGAGCCTACAGCAGGATTAGACCCAGTGTTTAGAAGCGAGCTTCTAGATATTCTTTATGGAATAATCCAAGATGAAAATGTAAGTATTTTCTTTTCAACCCATATTACAAATGACTTGGAAAAAATAGCAGATTTTATAACTTTCATAAATAATGGCGAGATTGTATTCTCAGAATCAAAGGATAAGATACTTGAGGATTACGCTATTGTTAAAGGTAAAAAGGAGCTTTTGGATTCTGATATCCGTAAGGAATTTATTTCACTTCGTGAGAATAGCTTTGGGTTTGAAGGATTAACAAACAATCCCCCTCATATAAGAAAACTGTTTAATGGAGAGGTCATTATTGAAAGACCTACCTTAGAAGATATTTTAGTTTACACAGTAAGGGGGAATGCCTAATGTATAATTTAATTCTAAAGGAATTTTTAGTACAAAAGAAGGTTTTACTTTTTGGGTTTATTTATATAATCTTTTCAGTCTATGCTTTTCAAAGCATAGTTCCTAATGGAGGTGCTATATACACGCTTGCACCCTTTGCTGTAGTTTATATTCTTATTAACTATTCCTGTGGCTATGATGATAAAAACAAGACCTATATTATATTTAACAGCTTACCACTGAAACGTGAAGATATTGTAATTTCAAAATTTCTGGCTGTTTTTGCCTTTGCGGCATATAGTATTATCTGTTCAATATTATTGGGCTCCCTAGGATTCTATATTGGACTTCCAAACTTTGAAAGACTTATCTCCTTAGAGGATATTGTAGTTGTTATAACTGGAGGGGCTTTGTTCGCATCAATTTTTTATCCTCTTTACTTTAAGTTTGGAATACTTAAAATGAAGTTTGCAAATATAGTTTTGTTTATGGCTTTTATGTTTATCCCTAGCTTTATAGCAGATTATGTGAGTTCTCATCCTAATAGTGCCATGGTAAAAAATATTCAAGGGCTTATTTTGAATACACCTTCATTAGTTTCTAAAACTTTTTTAATTCTTATAGTTCTTATAATTTTTCTTATTTCTCTTCTAATTTCTATGAAAATATATAAAGGTAAGGACTTTGAATAACTTATAAATAAAGCTAGAGCTTCCCTTAAATCTTGAGGGCTCTAGCTTTTACTGGTTGAAAAATTTACGCTAATAAAATATTATTAATCTCCATCTAAAATTATATCTCTCTCATGCTGCTTTTCAATTTAAATTAACGACAATACTATCCCAACGCCATATGCGATTCCTGCTGCCACTCCCCCAACTAACAAAGTTTCAATTCCTGATTTAATCCAACTTAATTCTGTAATTTTGGCTTTAACAGATCCAAGAACAAATAAAGTTATTCCAGTTAATACACAGTCAAAAGCAAAAACATTGTTCTGTATGAAGTCTATTTTTACTCCTATAATATAAGCCAACACTGGTATAAATCCAAAAACTACAAAAGAGAAAAAGGTTACCAAAGCATTTTTAAGTGGTGATTCATTGTCTTCTAATATTCCTAGTTCCTCTACCATCATTATATCCACCCAAGCTTTTTTATGTTTAGATATAATATCTACTATCTGTTTGCTATCCTCTTCACTTATTCCCTTTGCCATGTATATTTCTTTAAGCTCTAACTTTTCCCCCTGAGGATAATTCTCTACTTCCCAAGCTTCTCTAGCTCTTTCTCCTTTTTTAAATTCCATTTCAGCCTTGGTGCTTAAATAATCTCCAATAGCCATAGAAAATCCATCCGCAAGAAGATTTGCCATGCCTAAAATTAATATAACTCCTGAGGATAAAGAAGCTCCCACAACTCCCGCCACCACTGCAAATGTTGTAATTATTCCATCCATTCCCCCATAAACTAAGCTTTTGATGTAATTTCCCTCCATTTTATGATTTTCTCCTGCTGCTCCTAAGTGCGCCTTCTTGCTCTCTTCCACGTTTCTAGCTTTATAAGCTTCCTTAGCCTTTTCTAAGTTTCTTGTTAGCACAGAATATGCCCCCTATTTTTTTGCTATACTCTTAATAATATGCTTTGTTTAGAAGATAAATTCTAAGGGAATTCTGTTGTTGCCTATATGAAAACTGCCAAGGAAGAACCCTTTAACTTACAGTTAAAATATGGTATAGTTTACTTAAGTTTGTATTTGTATAGAAAGTCAAATGGAAGTGGGGAATTAAGAATGGATAGAGTAAAAGAACAACGTAATTGGATGAAATCTAACTTTAGAGAAGATGATGATTTTCAATCCGATCAAGAACTTAAACTACCTCAGCCACCTTTAGAAAAACCTTATGATAAAAATGGGGAAATTATATCACTACCAGAAGTAGACCATAGTATTTTTACTAAAACTAGTTTTTTAGATATTTTAAGAGATAGAAAAAGTAATAGAAGCTATACTGATGAAATCTTAAGCTTAAAAGAATTATCCTTCTTACTTTGGGCTACTCAAGGAGTGAAGGACGTTCGTGGCAATAATTATGCTACCATAAGACCTGTGCCCTCTGCTGGAGCAAGACATCCTTTTGAAACCTACCTTGCTGTTAGAAGAGTAGAAGGACTAAAAAATGGAGTATACCGTTACTTAGCTTTAACTCATGAGCTATTACTTTTATTTGAAGACGAAAACCTAGAGGAAAGACTTTCAACAGTTACCCTAGATCAAAAGTTTGTAGGGAAAAGTGCTGTAACTTTTATTTGGAGTGCAATTCCTTATAGAGGGGAATGGAGATATAATGTCTATGCTCATAAACCAATGCTTCTAGATGCTGGTCATGTTTGCCAAAACCTTTACCTTGCTTGTGAAGCAATTAGCTGTGGTACTTGTGCTGTAGCAGCTTATGACCAAGAAGCCATAGACAGCTTTTTAAACCTAGATGGAGAAGATGAATTCGTGGTTTATGTAAGTCCTGTGGGAAAAGTTAAATAAATTAAAAGAACTAACTTAAATCTTTAGTACATGAATTTAAGTTAGTTCTTTTTTTATCTCAATTCCCTCATTAGTAGCTCTCAGTAAAATGCTTTGTACTAATTAATTTAACTTTGTATTGACCTTAGTGTTAGGTGAAGGTTTACAATTAAATCATAGTTAGTAATAAAGGAGATGTTTAATACATGTATACCATTCAACAAGTGTCTAAAATGTTTAATATATCAACTAACAAAGTAAGATTTTATGAAGAGAAAGGCTTAATAAGACCCGAAAGAAACCAGATTAACGATTATAGATATTTTACTCAGGAAGATTTAATAAAGCTTCAATCCATACTTTTATATAGAGTTATTGGACTATCAATTGAAGACATTAAGGAACTTCTATCAAAGAATACTAAAAACAATTATCTTGACCATTTTCATAAGCAATGGCAAATAGTTAATGATGAGATTCATAGACTAATTCAAATAAGAACTTCTTTAGAAAAAATTATAGATACTATATATGAAGATACGGAAGATAATAAACATACTAATATATTGAAAGTTATTAATGAAACTAATGAAATAAATTTGTTAAAAAGTCAATGGGAGGATAAATGGGACTTTAATAGTTGGGCATCAACCTATGATAAAGCTGTAGCTAAAAATATAGGCACCTTAGGAATGTATAAAAATTATAATAAGATATTAGATGAGGTTTTCACTGCTGCAACTTCCTTCGATAAAGAAGACCCTGATATCTTAGAAATAGGTGTAGGAACAGGAAACTTAGCTAATAGATTTTTTAAAGCTGGTCATAACATTGTGGGTATAGATCAATCTAGGGAAATGTTAAATGTGGCAAAGGAAAAAAATCCAAAATTAAAAGTCAGACTAGGAGAATTCTTAAAAATTCCTTATGATAATAAAACCTTTGATATTATAGTCTCCACCTATGCATTTCATCATTTAGATGATAAAGAGAAGATTATTGCAATAAGTGAACTTATAAGGGTATTAAAAGATAATGGAAAAATAGTTATTGGTGACTTAATGTTTGAGAATGAAGATGCTAAAGACAGACTATTTGCTAACCTAACTAAAGACCAAATATGTGAGATAGAGGATGAATATTATTCTAACATTGACTTCCTTCAGGAAGAATTTAAGAAATATAATAAAACTTTAAAGTATACTCAAGTAGATTATATTAACTTTATTATTGAAGTTGATTAAACTCTAAAATTTACTCGCTCAAATTAAAAATAAATAAGCCGCCCTGTCTTTTAATTTGCTTGAAAACAACAGAAAAGACTAACTTATAAATCACTAATACATGAATTTAAGTTAGTTCTTTTTTATCTCTATTACTCTAGGTTTACTGTTTTTTTCTTATATAACTCCTTGTTTTTTTGCTCCCTTATTATGTATGTTGCTAAAGCAATGAATATAATACCAAAAATTAATTGTGCTAAATTAAACTTTGAAACATAGTCAGGTCTTATAATACTCATGGTAGCAACTATAAAATTATTAATGAAATGACCAAGGATGCATAGAGCTAAAGATCTTGTTCTCAAGTAAATATATCCTAGTATTAACCCCACGAGAAAAGCATTAATAAACTGAGGAATATTCATGTGTATTAATCCAAATATGAATGCTGATAATACTATAGCTGCAAAATCATTGTATCTTTTTAAAAATAACTCTAATATTATGCCTCTAGATATAACCTCTTCAAAAATTGGTGCTGTAATTGTAAGAGAAAAAAACATCAAATAGTTGTTGGAGGCAATTTTATTGAAGCTACTTTCTATGAACTTAGGAATAGGTATTTGGTCTAATAATAGTCCAAAAGTATTTTGGCTAAATAAATAGTAACCTATAAATAATGTGAGTACGGAAATAGTCCAATTAATGTTTATTCTTCCTCTTATACTTAATTTCTCTAATCCTTCAGCCTTGAAGGATTTCATCATTAGTATTATAGCCATTGTGTATGCTATTACTCCGCTAAATTCTTCAAGCAAAAGTCCTGGAAGTGTATTCTCTTGAATATGAATCAATGCTTTAATTATTTCAAATACAAGAAAAACTACTGTTGATGAAACAATTGGAACATATAAAATAAATACTCCCATAGCTCTCCAAAAGGAAGTTCCTTCATCACGGTTTTTAATTATATTCATTGCCAAATCCTCCTGTTGTTTTTAATATTTAATATATCTACATTAAAGCTTCTTATCTTATAATTAGTCTCATACAAACTAAAGCTTTTAAGTATTGTGATAAGCTGATTCTATAAACTATAATTTAGTGTATTGCTCATCAAATCAATAGTGTCTTTGATTTACTTTGTCAAAGAAATCCATTGGTCTATTTATCCACCTAGTTGCAAGATATACACCACCAGTAAAAAAGTAGTAGAAAAGCATTGTTTTCCATATAAAGGGTAGAACTATCATTACAGGTAGTCCATATAGTACCACTTCCATTTTAGTAAATACTTTTATCTCTCCATAGTTAAATATTTGAATATTATTATATAATCTCTTACTTGTGAAACTCATCATTAGAGTAAATACGTTTATACCTATAATTGCAACTGATAGTAAAACAAAAGTGCCCTTTTTAATAGGTAATATGCCCTTGGTGTTCGACACTGAAAAAACGCAATATACATACAAACTCCACACATAAAATAAATCCCATCTTTTTCTCTTCTTTAAATATCCCTCAGGTAAGCTCTCATATACTTCTTTGTTATCTCTCTTCACTTTATTGCCTCTCATAATAATTAATAGTGCCTTTCTCTCGCCTTATCAAAGGCATCCTTTGGCCTATTAATACTTCCAGCTGTACGATATGCATTTACAAAACAAATCAAATATACTAGTAACAGTACATGAAATCTCTGCACTATAAAAGGTACCATTACTATTATAGGTAATGCATATAATAGCACTTCTATTTTTGTAAATACTTTTACCTCTCCATATTTATATATTGGAATATTATTGTAAGTTCTTTTGCTGTTGACACTCATCATCATAGCAAATGTGTTTATACCTATCATCACAACTAAACCTATAATGAAAGTGGTTTTTTCAACAGATATTATGTCATAAGTATTTAATATTAAAAATATGCCAAGCACATATAAGCTCCACACATAACGCAAATCACTTTTTTTCCTTTGTTCTAAATACCCCTCAGGCAAACTTTCATATAACTCTTTATTATCTGTTTTCATTTTGCTATATTCCCCTTTTAACTATTTAATTATTTTGTTGTATTGATTAATTTCAAAACCATATTATAGTAAAACTAACCATATTATGTAATCATTATATAATAATTCATACATAAATAAAACACTACCTAGTTGCTAACAACGTTATCTAAAGCCTATTTTTACCTTTTATTCCTCTACTGGTCTGTTTTCCTTTTACTTGTTCATAGTTTCAATGAAATCTAAATCTAAGCAACTTAAAATTTCTTTGTATTGTTTCTTTTTCTGTATTTTTTAAGTTATATTAACATTTTCTTTAGAAAAATTCTTTATTTATATAAATTTCGCTAATATGCTCATAATGTAAACTCAACTTAATTTCTATCAACTGGAATGATATTTGCTCTACTCAGCATAAAGGAATAAAATAGAACAGTAAGAGGAATATAAAAAGTATTTATAAGGAGAAAAACTTATGATAATGAATTATACTGAAACACAAAAGGAAGTTATTCTTAAAACCTTAGATTTTGTAAAAGAAACTCTATATGGAGAAGGATCTGGTCATGATTATTGGCATGTTTATAGAGTTTGGAATAATGCTAAGTCTTTAGCTCAAAGTGAGCTTTGTAATAACTATATAGTAGAACTTGGAGCACTGCTTCATGATATTGCAGATCACAAGTTTCATGGTGGAGATTTAACCATAGGACCTAGAGTTGCAAGAGAATTTCTAGAAAAACTAGGAGTTGAAGAAGAAGTTATAAGTGGCGTATGCGAAATCATTGCTACAATTTCTTTTAAAGGTGCTAAGGTAGTTTCAGAAATGAGTACTATTGAAGGCATGATAGTTCAAGATGCCGATAGACTTGACGCTATTGGAGCTATCGGAATTGCTCGAACCTTTGCCTATGGTGGCCACAAAGGTCATGAAATGTATAACCCAGGCATTAAACCAAAGCTTCATGAAACCTTTGAAGCTTACAAGAATTCTAAAGGCACCACTGTAAATCATTTTTATGAAAAGCTACTTCTTTTAAAGGATTTAATGAATACAGAAACTGCTAAGAAGGTAGCTAAAAAAAGGCATGAATATATGGAAGAGTTCTTATCACAATTTTACCATGAGTGGGATGGAACAATGTAAGAAGTAACACGTCACTGATAGTAAGTAAATTATCCCCCCATACATTTTAAGTATGGGGGGATGTTTTTATATCAAGGTATTTGTTAGCTACTTTTTAAAACTAGTTCTTCCAAGGCACAAGCTAACTGATCTGGACAAGAAGTTTCCGTCTTGCATGGAGTTCCTTTTAACCTTTGAATTACTTCTTTTACTTTCATACCTTCAAGAAGACTTGCTAATCCTCTGGTGTTTCCTGGGCATCCCTTAACAAAGGAAACCTTTTTCAAAATATCATTTTCCACCTGAAAGTTAATCTCTGTTGCACAGCAACCTGTTGTCTTATAAGTGTATTCCATTTTAATTATCCCCCGTTTCTTTTATATACATATAAAAATATAAAGGCACTTTTCTAAAATATCAATAGCTATTGACATCTATTGATAAATCTGATTAAACTTCACTAATTAATTACAAGAATAATTTTGAATTTTCACGCTATTACCCCCTAAATTGATGCTATAATAATTATATAGCTTTAATTTGAATTAATGATTTAGGGGGTTATCAGTGAATAATATTAATTTAAAGTTTAAGAATTCTAGGACTTACTTTGCAACGGGAATTATATGGGTAGTAATAGGTATATTAAATACAATTCAGTTATTATTTTTTGCTAAATTTCATCCATTGCCTTTGCTTTACTCCATCTCAATAGTCTTAGATATTATACTTGCTGTACATTACCTTACCTTTTCTAAAAAAGCTTATATAAAAATTTCATCAAACTATATATGCATTTATAAATGGGTACTCTCTAAACCCTATGAAATTAGATTTGATGAAATTAATTATGCTGAAGTTGCTGGAAACAAATTTTATGTTATGCCCTTATCAAATTTTTCTAAGAAAGATTTATTAATACACATAGACTATCTTTATAAACAGGATTATGAAATACTTATTGAAACTTTTAACAAACACGGAATACTAGTTAGAGATCTCTATAAGGGCTCAATCTTCTGATTATGCTCTTTTTATAAACAAGGTATGGAGGTATCTCATGAATTATTTTATTATGTCCATAGCCATAATTTCAATATTTTTGTCCTTTTTCCGATATATAAATTCCTATAAATATACTAAGGATTGCCAAGGAGTCATAAGAATTAGAAATTCAAGAATTCCCACTGCTATATTTCTAATAATAGGAATAGCTGAATTTTTCACTAATCTAAATGGATTAAATCTTTTAAACATTACTTTCCAAGGATTTCTTAACCCATTTTCAAAAGCCCTTCCCTGGTTATTATCCTCTATAGCATATTATGACTATAATTTTATTACTTCTAATGGAGTTATAATTAATGGAAAGCTGTACCCTTGGAAAGAAATAGTACAATGGAGTTATAAGTTAGACTTTTATAACATCATAGTTCTTAAGGTTATTCCTAAGGACAATAATGATTCTATCAGTGCTACCAATCTACATGAAGTTGAAATAAAAATATCTGATAAATCGTCAACGGAAGTGGAAACTATCCTTACACAATACCTAGGAGAAAAACGCATTGCTTTAAAACAAATTTTTTAAACTATAGGAGGTAATTAGAAATGGAAAAAGCCTTTGAATGTCTAAGATGTAAAAGTGAAATGGAGTACTTAAAGGAGTACAGATTTGATTCCCAAGACAACAACAGAGGACTATTTAGTGCATTTTTTGATGTTGAAGAACATTTGATTTTTAATATTTATGTTTGTCCTAACTGTAGACACACTGAATTTTTCTATAATGGTACACTAAAGGGTCTTGATTATTAAAATAGACCTTTTAAACCAGCTTATTACTTAGGAACTTTATGCAAGTTGCTGCATATTTTCACTTAGTAATTAACCCTAAATGTTATGCTTATTCTCTACTTATAGCTAACATTTAGGGTTAATCTTATTTTATATAAGATTACTTTCCTTTTTAGATTTACAGTGCTATATTTATTGTATTCATTGGATAAAATAATATTTAAGTGAAAAGTTCAACAATTACATAAATTTATCACTGCTTACACCATATTTGTATAATATAAAATACGAATGTTTTAAGGTAGTGTTTTTAGAGCTACTCTATTTTTATGTGGCTTCATTAAAATTATAACGCTACCTAATTCATAAAGGGGGACTATTAAAATGATACCTGCAAAGTTGTTAGAAGTATTAAGTAAGGAAGGTGTAGTTGCAATTGTTACAGAGGGCAAAGAAGGTGCTCATCTAGTTAACAGCTGGAATAGCTATATAAAAATCACTACAGATGAAAGTTTACTCGTTCCTGTTGGCGGCATGAAGGTTACTGAAGCTAATCTTCAAGAAAACAATAAAGTACTTGTAACTATAGGTAGCCGTGAAGTTGAAGGTTTTCATTCAAAGGGAACTGGATTTTTAATCACTGGAACTGCATCCATGCTTTATGAGGGGGCTAGATTTAATAAGACCAAAGAAAGCTTTCCTTGGGCAAGAGCAGTACTTGAAATAAGACCTGAAGCTATAACTCAAACTTTATAAATATGTACAAAAAAGTAGCCCTCCAATTAGGAGTATGGCTACTTTCTTAATTTATAATACTAAATTATTGTTTTAAACTTAGATTTTTTATTTGAGCAAATTATAGTCATATAATCAGTTTTTCTTCTCTAAACACTTTTCTGGATTAAGAATTATTTCTTCCCATTCTCCCTTAGAATTTTTCTTATACTGTCCAACTTCTACATCTGTGCCATTAGTTAAGGTAAAGAACTTTATAAGATATTCATTTCCGTCTGTTCCCTTGAAAGGAACCTTTTTTACATAACCTTCTTGCTCCATTGGCTGCCTTTCCTTAACCAAAGAGCACCAATTTCCATATTTGATATCCACTACTGCTTCAGCATCATAAGACCACCCATGATAAGGTGCACAAAGATAATTTTCTCCTCGAAAGTCTACATCAGAAATTTTATAATCCTTACCTTCCTTTGTTAAGTAAACAAATCCGTAATAATAGGCAAATTGCCCCATACCTTTATCAGTGCCTTCAATAGTTTCAATTTCAATAAAATAAGGGATACTATCGGGATGATCTTCTCTTTTAGGTACTTCTCTTACCTTTAACAGACTTATGTGAAATATATTTTTAAAGGATTCTAAGTATTGTTTATAGCTAAGCTTCTTTCTATAATCCGTGGTTAAAAAGTTGTAAGCTATTGGATAAGGAGCCGTTGCGGTACCTAAAGTTCCACAGCCTGTAGATTTTCCCTCCTCAAAACTTCCAGCCCCTTCTTTTAGAATGCTAAAGTAATTTATAACTGTATCCTCAGGTGTTTTTAATAGCTCACTTGGTATTTTAATCTTGTCTGGACTTTTTCCATAAAACTCATCAAAAAACTTAAAGTCTTTTACTCTATCATTAATTGCAGGTAGCTTTGAAGGTCGGAAAAACTTTTCCAGATCCATTGAAGGTTCCTTATTCTCTAGCTTCTCATCCTCCCTATGTATAACCTGATTTTGGAATGCTCCTCCCATTACCATTTTGACAGAACTCTTCCTATGGTTGTACACAGTAAATCCTAAAATTACTACTAATACTAATGCCTCAAAGCCAACTACAATTTTAAAGGCCTTGTTTTCCCAAAATGCTTTTAAATTCATTCAATTACCTACTTTCTAATATTTCTTATTGCCTTAAGGTGAGTATTAAATATTAAACCTTAACTCCTCATATTAGAGTATATTTTTAAAAAGGTAGATAAATTCGTGTTTACTTGTATTTTAAAAGTTGCTCCTTACTTTTTATGTACACTCCCCTATTAGGTTGTTTTATTTAAGCTAAGTCCGTTTAATAAATCATTACATAAATTAATCCTACCAATATTAAATCTAATCCCCTTACTAAACACTTCAATTAGTGCTAAAATATTCTTAATATGCTGTAGACTAATTATCCTGTAGAAAACTCTACTTATTAAAGATTTGATTTAAAATTTAGTTTTAGGGTAAAAATTTCTTAATGGATAAGGTTACGAGAAGCAGACTTACTTCAATGAACTTGTTCATTGTAAATAAACTATAAAGGAGAGTAATTTATGGGTTTCTTAGACAAATTAGAAAGAAAATATGGAAGATATACAATAAGAGATTTGATGAAATATATTGTAATTTTAAACTTTGCAGTATACCTAATTGCCAATATAGTGTATCCTGAGGGGCACTTAAGAAGCTGGTTAATTCTTAGTCCTAGACATGTAATGAGTGGCCAAGTTTGGAGACTTTTTACCTTTGTTTTAATACCTCCAGCTACCTCAACTCTCTGGATATTGTTTACCCTTTATTTTTACTATATGATTGGCTCTTCTCTTGAAGAAGAATGGGGTAGCTTTAAGTTTAATATTTATTATCTTACTGGAATAGTTGGAACTATACTTGCAGCCTTTATAACTGGTGGAGTTACTACTGCAGTGTACTTAAATATGTCCTTATTCTTGGCCTTTGCTTATTTTTACCCTAACTATCAAGTAATGGTTTTTTTCATTATTCCTATGAAGATAAAATACTTGGCTTTAGTTGATGTACTTCTTTTATTATCTTCATTCTTTAGTGGAAATCTTACTGATAAGGTAGTAATTATAGCAGCCCTTGGAAACTTCTTTTTATTCTTTGGAAAAGATATATTTTCAAGAGTTAAAACCAGAAAAAAGGTTACTACTAATAGGCGTAACTTTAAAAATAACAGCCCAAAAGTTATATACATCTACAGATGTACTATATGTGGTGCTACGGAAAAATCTCATCCAAATATGGAGTTTAGGTACTGCTCTAAATGCGAAGGGCATCATGCTTATTGTACAGATCACTTATTTAATCATGAACATATTAAAGAAGAATAGTAAAACAGCAGGGACAGTTAAGTTCCTGCTGTTTTTAATCCATAATCTAATCACTATTCAATTGGTACCTTAAACTCATTAAGCACCTTTAATTCTGGATCATTCTTATTAACAAGTTTAATAGTTACAAACTTTGATCCCTCACTTACAGCTGAATACTTTCCTAATTTTACATATTCTTTTTCATTTTTACTTATCGCTTGCGCATAAGTTGGCTGAAGCTTATTCCCCTTATCATCATAAGCTGTTACAATTACCCCAGAAGGATAACTATTAGGAATTGTCACTTCTATATCAGTTGTAGTAGGTGTTACAGTCATTTTGTTGAATTTTACTTCACCATCAACTAGCTCCTTCTTTACCTCTTTAGCCTCTGAAGTATTTTTAGTTACCTCTAGCTTAAACTTCCAAGGACCTGGTACTTTTTTGTCTGTATATCCCGGATTCTCTATTATGTCCCCAATCTCTATTTCTAGATTGAACTTATCTGGCACTTTTAATCCCCTTGCAGTTAATGGAGCTAAATCAATTTCATCCATTCCAACAAAGTTAAATTCATCAATAAATTTTCCTTCAATTCCTCCAGTGTTCGCTTCTGTAAATTGTTCATCACAAAAATCTACTCGCATTTTTTTATTTTGAGTTACAACTGCTAGCATATTTGCATGAGAAAAAGGTTCATCCATTGTAATTGCATAGGATATAAATATATTAGCTCCATCACAAGCTACTTCAGTTATTTTCATAGTAATACCATTATTCTTTATCTCTTGATTTACTGCCTGTGCATACTTATACTGTCCACCTTTAAGCATAAACTGTTTTTCACTTATACTATCATCACTTTTCAGTTGCTCGAAAACTTTATTGGACAATATAACCTTTTCCGCTAGTACGGGAGTGGCAGCTCCCATAAGCACCACTAAAGCTAAAGATACTGCCATTACTAAATTTCTATTTTTCTTTGACCTCTTTTTCATGTACTCCTCGCCTCTTGAAATAGCTCTGTTGGTTACTTCCTCAATATTATCTGGTAATTTTATGTCCTCAAATTCACTCATTAACTCTCTCCCCCTTCAAGCTTAGTTTGTAATTGAGCTTTAGCTCTGTGCAAATAAGACTTTACTGTATTTTCTGGACACTCCATAACTAATGCTATCTCCTTTAAGGATAAGTTTTGAAAATACTTTAATATAATAGCTGTCTTATACTGGGAAGATAAAGAGTCTATTGCACTATATAAGTCAATTTTTTCTTCCAGAGAAACTTGCCCATAATTCTCATCTATGATATTTTCTTGAATAACATCAACTGCTGAATACTTATCTCTTACCTTTAACCTATCATTAGCATTATTAATTAGTATGCGTGTCAGCCAGGTTTTAAAAAACTCTGGTTTTTTTAACTTATGAAGGTTTATATAAGCCTTATAAACAGTTTCTTGGTAGACTTCTAATGCCTCTTCCTGATTTTTCATGTAAAGAAAAGCTGTTTTATAAAGGTATTCTTTATTCATATCTACTAAAGTAGAAAAGGCTTCTTTACATCCACTTATAGCCTCTTCTACTAAAGCCACTTGGTCACTTTTATCCCTATCTTTAAAGCTAGCTTTTATAATCTTTTTCAAGGAGTAAGTAAAAATACTTTCCACCACTCCACCTCCTATATCAAATTCAATCTAGATTGTTTATACATAGATTAGACTTTCATAAGTATCCAAAAGTTGCATGAAGAATAACCTTTTTCATAAACTTACCATTTTATAAACAATCGGAGCAAATGCTTACCTTATACATTGCTACTTCCTTGTTTTCCTTAAGGCTTTTGGAGATGAATAAATTACCTTTACTTAAGAAGATTTATCTGTATGGAACAAATGTTACAACTTAATTTATACATGAATTCTCCTCTAGTTACCTTACGGTGTCTTAAAAATAAATGAAATTCATCATGAATAAAATTTTACCTTGGAAGCATCTATACACTTTATATTTAGAATTAGGTAAATAATCATATTTAAACATCCTCATGAGAAATTCCTCTTATCTACTTAGTAATAAAAATATATAACTATAAAAAAAGACCCTATTGGAAACTCAATGCGGTCTTTAATATTATCTCACAAAAACTCCCAGAAAAAATAGGTAGAAATTAAGTTTACTAAAACTTACAATTTTAGAGAATACTAAAGTTATATTCTAGGAAGTTTTCCCTTTTAAATTTGAATTTCACATATAAAAATAAGATTACTAAAATAAGGAGTACTTATGGAAACGAAAAAGCATTCAATACAAGATTATATAATTAATGTGTTAAATTATATGGCTCAAGGACTTTTTGGCTCTCTTATTATTGGATTAATTCTAAAACAAATTGGAGAAAAGGCTGGCATACCAATGCTAGTTGAGTTTGGTAAAATAGCTCAGCTAATGATGGGGCCTGCTATTGGAGCTGCTGTAGCTTATGGTGTTAAGGCTCCTGTACTAACTATTTTTTCCTCTATCATTACAGGAACTCTTGGAGCTCAAACCCTAATTGCAGGAACTAACGGTGCTTATGGGGTTAGAGTGGGTGAACCTGTTGGTGCTCTAGTTGCAGCATTAATTGGAGCAGAACTTGGAAGGCTTGTTCATGGAAAAACAAAACTAAACATAATAGTTGTTCCAGCTACTACTATTATTGCTGGAGGAATTACAGCTGCCTTTGTAAGTCCATTTATGTCTTCAGTAATGACTACTTTAGGCTCAATGATTAACTATGCCACAGAGCTTCAGCCTATTCCTATGGGAATTTTAGTTTCTACCATTATGGGAATGGTTCTAACCTTGCCAATTAGTAGTGCAGCTCTAGCAATTTCCTTAAAGTTAGATGGCCTTGCCGCCGGTGCAGCAACCATCGGCTGTTGTGCTCAAATGGTGGGCTTTGCAGTTTGTAGCTACAGAGAAAACCGCTTTGGTGGATTAATTGCTCAGGGCCTTGGAACTTCCATGCTTCAAGTACCCAATATCATCAGAAGCCCTATGATATGGATTCCACCAACTCTTGCAAGTGCCATCTTAGGCCCCATTGGCTCTGCCATATTCAAAATGAAAAACACTCCTGTAGGTGCAGGAATGGGAACAAGTGGACTTGTTGGGCAATTTGCTACAATTGAGGCCATGGGAACAAGTTCTCTTTTATTAATATTAATTCTTCATATTATAGCTCCAGCACTTCTCAGCCTTTTAATCTCAGAGTTTATGCGTAAACAAGGCTGGATTAAATATGGAGATATGAAACTAGATTTATAAAAAAAGTGCCATCCACAACTATAAGTGAATGGCACTTTCTTTTAGACCTTTAAAAAAGAATCTTAATTTTGCATTATATCCATATAAGTATTATAGATTTTTAAGAGTTCTTGTTTATATAAACCTTTAATGCGCGTATGGTCCAGTAAGAAACTGAAATAAAAGAAATAAGTGCTACTATGCCTAATATAGGTAATAGTATTGCCGATATAATTGCAAATCCCCCAAAAGCAAAATCCATAATTTTCCCCCTTATATATTCTTTCTAAAATTTAAACATATATATTTCTCTTTTATACCTTATCTATGTCTAATTAAGAATTAATTAAAATATCAACTATTTCCCCTAGTAAAATTGTACCATTACATATAAATCTTTGTAAGTATTTTACATAAAATATTTGTTTCTATTTAGTTTGTATTGATTTATATAATCATATTGGTAAAATTTATATTAAGATACTTTGGTGGTAAAAAATTATGGTTACTGTGCTTTTAATAGGTTTTTAGGACTAAACCAAATGGATAAATGAATATTCAGCTAACATAATTTCTGAAAATAATACCTATGTAAGATTAATTTGGATTAAATCAGTGAATCAATATAACTTATTGTGGAGGTTGTAAATGAAGAGGAAACATGTTCTTTACGGAGTCTTTATAACTTTAATAATTGTAAAGCTTGTGCTTTTAAAAATATACCACGAATATGGACTTAGTTTGATAACCAATTATTTGACAACTATAGTTACTTTAATCATAGTTATCATTGGACTTATAGTTGCAAAAAAAGAAAACCTTTATTTCTTTATTCATATTCTTATTTTTCTATATTTGGGTTTAAATCTATGGAATATATATTCTAGTTTAGCAAGCACTCAAATGGTATTCTATTCTCCCAATGAAAAAAATGCATTAATTATTGAAGAACAATCATCATTACGCCATGGAAGTAGCTGGATTTATGAGCAAAAATACTATATTTTCAAAAAAGAGCTACCCTGTTCTCCATTAAATGGGTATAAAATATTTTCTGGTGAGAGATATAAAATGTCCTGGGTAAGTGAAGATGAAGTAATGATACGCTATCAACCCAATGATTCATCTAAGAATATTACTATAAAATTTAATCAATAAAAAATTAATACTATAAAACATATAATGTCATGGATGTATTAAATCTCTCTAAGAGTAACTAGACTATATCCATGACATTTCTTAATTTAGAATAAAATATTTGTTATTTCTATGAGCTTTCACCCCTACTCAATCGAATCTAATTTGAAGACTGTGAAAGATTAATGCTCTTTCTTTCAGAAATCTTTTTAAGTAAACAAAGGACTCCAAAACCTAATAGTGAGCCTAAAGTATTTAGAATTAAGTCATCTACATCTGTACTTCCCAAGTAAAATACTAATTGTATTACCTCTATAAAAAGACTTATTGCGAAAGAAGTTAGAAAAATATTTTTTAGCCTATAAAACCTTTTAAATAATAATGGCAATAAAAAACCAAGGGGGCTAAAGGCAAAAATATTTCCTAGTATATTTTCAGTAGCAATACGAATAGTTGGCTCTCCTTTAAGATATGGAATAATTGTCTTAAAAGGCACAAAGTTTATTGCCTCAATACCTTCCCATAAGGACCTATCAGCACTATATTGTGCTACAATAAGCGCATTTCCATCTTTAAAAATAATTACGTTCACAAGAACTAATAGATATAAAACAAATAAAAACCAAAGTAATAATTTAGTCCTTTTTTTCATCTGCTTATTTTCCAATGTTTTCTCCCCCAATACCTTTTAACCTTTAAAACAGAAGTATATCAATATAGCTATAACTTTCCTCTAACTATAAAGTCACCTTTTCTCTTTAAAAACTACAATTATATTTAATATAAAGATAATAAAACTTACAATAGATATACCTAAAAGCCAGTTAAACCAGCTATTATGACCTAAGGCATTATTGTCCGCTAAAACTCCTTGAAACAAAAGCCCTGCAGCCATTGCTGCCCCACAAAGCACATCAATTAACAGATCAATATTTTGAACAAATCTCCCCTTAGATTTATTCTCTGATAACTTCCTAATATGTAGTGCTTTATAAAAATTAGCCACTACAATTATAAATAGCACTATATATGCTATAAACACAAAATGAAAGTATGACATAACATCATTTAAAGGCTCAATTACCATATTAACCCCTCCCAATATTTATGATTAAGTAAACTTAAATTGACCATAGGCACTTTGCTCAGGGGAGCTAAAGTTCTAGATAGAAACTTCCATCTAGTATTGTTAAACAGCTCTCCTGATAAAATGTTCTTGTCAACTATTTGTAAGTGCTTTTAAAAGGCTTCTGATCTGCATAGTAAGGTGATATATTCCCATCTATTTTCACGAGTTCCTTACCATCTGCTGAAAGTCCCAGGATGTCAAAGTCTGAGCCTTGAAATCTATTCATGTATACTAGCCATATTCTCTTTCCTTCAGCCTCAATGATTTTTGCTTGCCTCTCAATATTTCTTCCCGCTTCCATTACTTTCACTTGATTAACTTCTGAGTTGCCAATTACGCCAAAATATATGGGTAAAGACGTTTTCTCTATGCTTGGAAAATACGTATTAGTTATGCCAAGCTTCTTAGCTGCTAAACTTATATCTCCTTGAACACCATCATAAACAACTTTATACCTACCTAAACTTTTTCTAACAAAGGCTGTTGAAAGGCTATCTTCTCCTAGGGTTTCGTAGAACACTATACTTCCCCTATTGGTTTTTTCCTCATGTATTATACTTATAGGCTTAGAACTAGACAACTTTATTGCTTCCTCAGCACTTTTAACGCCAGCGCTAAAATTAATTACTAAAAACAATAAAACAACTGATAATCCTAAAATACCTAGCTTTATCTTCTTATTCATTAAACTTTACCTACCCATATTATTTAACTTATTAGTTACGCTATATAGTTTTATCCTATCTACTAAATGCTCCTTCCCTTATTAAACTCATCTTATAACTGAGAATTAATTATTCCCTCAAAACAATATACCTGCTTATATCCTTAAGGTATACTGCTTACTGTTTCCTTGCTTTAATTACACAAAATTCAACTTCAGTGTCTTCTATAGGGAATCCATCAATTCCTGCACCTTTTATGATTTCACTTTCAGGTGTTGGCTTTATATTTGCTAAAAAGGAATTACAAATTTCAACATGCCATCCAGAATTTCTAAAGGTTTCTATTGCATTTTCCCTTGTTACGTAAGCAGTGTTACCACATTCTCTAAATAAATCCATATGTTTTTTATCCTCTTTGTCTATAAAAAACATTACAGACATAAATTTATCTTTAGTAATCCTATTTAGTTCCTTTACTACTTCTCCTGGTTGATCAATGTTCTGAAGTCCCATATTGCTAGTCATATTTACAATGGAGTTATCTCTAAAAGGAGTTTTCCTTGCGTCAAAAGCAATCAAGCTCAATCTTTGGTATAATCCCTTAGCTTTATAATACTCTTTATTTCTCATGAGTATTGTAGGGCTAAAATCTGTGACAACAACGCAATTTTTTGTCTCAGTAAGGATCTTTTCAACAAGGTAGCCTTTACCTGTTGCAATATCAATTATTGGTTCATCTCCTTGAATATTTTTAATCACAAAATCCATTTGACTGTCCCAACCGTTAATATAGTCCTCAGTGTATATCTTTTTAAAAGCATTTTTAAACATTTTAGAGCTTGTAGCAAAATCTCTTCTCATTTCAAAATAGGTAGCCTTGTACCAATAATCAGCTCCATTCAGCTCTTCTTCTGGTGTATTCATTAACTTGTCATAAATCTCTGTATTCTCATTGAAAAACTTTTCTAGAGCACTTTCCCCCTGATCCCAAAGGTCATTTCTCGATAATTCACTAGTTAAGAATACTGCTATTTCATCTTTTACCTCATACTCTGAGTTACACCCTAAGCAACAGGCTTTCCCATTAATTATTCTCTCTTCATTCTCCTCTTGTATATGCCATTCTAATTCCTTATGACAACTTGGACATACAAGCATCTTTATATACTGTTTATGCATTTTTATTCCCCCAATAAATTTAATTTCAGTTTCACTCACAATTGTACTTTAAATTACTTCTTATTTTTTCTATCTATATTAGCATCAAGTGCCACTCCTATAATAAGCCCTAAAGATACACCTATAGCTATATTATGAAATATAACTCCAAAGGCAGCGCCAAATGCTATGCCGAGAGCAAGATAAGTACCCTTTATATCAGACTGATCCTCATCTTCAGTAGTACTTTTATTATCATTATCTTTATCTAAACTCATCAAAGTCCTCCTTTTGTATCATGTTACTTATATAAATGCTTATGACAGCATAAATCCCATAAATAAAATGAAAATTATGAGGCCAGATAACCCTAAAGTAATTATTATAGTTGAAAATCCTCTTAATAGCTTCTTCCAATTAGTGGCCTCAGATAGCCCAATAAACCCCAGCACACAATTAACTATAGCTATACCCAATACTATAGTTAATGGGTGCATATTTAACCAAGTGGTTGTAAAATCAATTATTGACTGTGATGATATTGCTATAAAAAATAGTGCTATACACACAAAAGAAAATATAAATGACCATAAGTTAATTTTTATCTTCATAGTTCTCTCCTTTTCTTCCCTAGTAAATGTTTTTCACATGATAACTTATCATAGGTAAATTTCCTAAGAAACTTCTATATTTTAACCCTTACTTTATTACGTTTATTTATCACATAGCTATAACTCACAAATTATCCAAAACTCTCTATTTTAAAAATCATTATTAACTAAAAATTATGCTTGTTTTCTATTTCCCTGTTTATCAAATTCTTTCTTTAAAGCCATCTCTGTAGGAAATATAGAACCAACCAAAAATACAAGTTGCATACCACAAACTATGGCACCGAAAGTCCCTATAATATCTATTTCCTTTCCAATTACAAAGCACATAGATATGATAGAAACAATTAGCATAACAGTTCCTAACACTAACCACAGCCTTCCACAATAACGGTGAGCAAACTCCCAAGTTTCCTTGTTTTTCATAGACATAGAAGTTCTATATCCAAAAACTCCATTAACATCTTTAGGTCCACCTTTAGTAAAATACTTACCAAAGCCAATCATTGTAAAGGAAATTAATAAATTCATCACCATCATAAAAATCCAAAACCATACCACAACATCACCCCTTTTACCTAATCTATATAATAACCCTTTAAATTTAATTTATTATATTGCTATACCTTGAAAAACAAAGCTTAGACTAATCTTTTCTATAGTCATAAACTTCATTTTTAACTTTAAGTTCTACTCCATTTATCTGTATGATGTCCTCATTGAGCCATTCCATATCAGCTTTTTCACAGTGATACTGCCAATAGATGTTCTTCGACTTACCACTTTTATTATTCTTTAATGTACCTAAAACTGAATACCCTGTAGTAGCCCCTCCATTATTTAAAGATGCAGTTACAGTATATGTTCCATTTGGTGAGGTTGATTCAGTAAGATACTCCTGACCATGAATTCTTTGAATATCATAAAATGCCCAGTTAATGAAATAAGCTACCCCACCAATCATTGCTGCGACAACGATGAATATTGTAGCGAGACGTTTCTTTGTTTTTTCTTTCATGATTTCCCCCTTAATACATAACTATCAACTTATAAGAAACCATCTTTAGTATATAACCTACGACTGTTGAACCTCAGGTTTCATCTTTTTAAATCTTCTATAGATATAGGCTAATACATCATACAATATCATTCCACATACAAAGCCTAGCGCTTTTGCAGTGTTCATATCTAATGCCTTAATAAGGACTCCTAAAAGAATATAAAAGAAGAAGAGAAAAATATATTTAAATAGGTACTCTCTAATAAAATTCTTCATGTCTATAGCTCCCTTCATTGTAATTTTAATATGCCTTCTAGCTGAGCTTACTTGTTAAAAAAATTACCTATTAACCAATGTGACTTGTTTCCATTCCCTTAAACTCCCCCCTTTTCTATTAAATACTTAATACCTTATTAAAATAATCTTACCTATCCTTCTACCTATCTAATATAGGGTATACACTTATCATCTTTTTTAGCTAAAACTATGTCATCTCTGCCTTGAAACTTATAAATTTCAGTGCTAATGCTTAGCACTGTTGCATTCCAGTTTTTAAAATTTCTTTTTACCTTAGTTTTATTTATTCTTCCTAAGGCACTTCTTTCTTTAATAGATATGTCCTTTACCCACTGAACATCCTCTGCATTTTTGTACACTGTGTTATCCATAATAAAAAAGTCTGCATTTGGATCATCCTTCAAAATCTCTTCTGGAGTAGCATTATTTTTTGTTGACCTAAAACATCCTGTAATCAAAGAGGTTAAAAGTAGAAACAATACAATACCCCTAAGTTTTTTCAAGGCTATTCCTCCCTTATTCAATTGTAATATTAAAAGTTATATCAAAGGATTCCTCTCTTTAATTAAGGCTTTTGAAAGAGTTTCTTTTGCTTCATATAATCAATAGCCTTAGTTTTATTCTTTTGCTCAGAAACATATTCTGCTTCATGCTTTACTCTATAATAGTAATTAAACCTTTCTTCCGAGAGAACTCCTTCACAAATCGCCTTCTTAATTGCACAATCAGCTTCAGTTGTATGACTGCAGTTTGAAAACTTGCATCCTCTGGCTATTTCTAATATGTCTTGAAATTCGTTATCTAAATTTTTTACTGAATTTATTATTTCATTAACCCCTTTTTTAACCCCCATTTTACAACTCCCTTTACTTAAGGCATTTTCAAAAAATAAATAAATCAGTATGTTTGTCTATTTTGAGTTATACTGCGTCAACAGAACCCTTAGATAGCACCACTATCTACGGAACCTGCTTCCTTGTCAGCACAAGTTTGCTTGTGAACTAAAAATATCCTTCACATCTTTGACTTGTTATTTGTTTTCAAATGCCTAGCTTCACAACTTTTTCTATTTCCGCCTTAACTCATATTTATTTACATACTACATGAAAATGTTAAGCTTCAAAATTTATAAATTCTCTTGCTTCTTACCATTGAAATCTTTAATAAGTTCCTCTCTAAATTCAGCTAGTATATCTCTCATAGCTATCCTAACTGCTAGTAAAATAATCATAAATAAGCAAAATCCATAAAATAATATGAATACTATATCTTCCACTTACTATTCCCCCATTTAAATTTGTAACCACTTGCTTCTATATATGAATAAAATGTTGTTTTTCTACTCTTTTTTTCTAAAGCCAAGCACAAAAAATCCTAACCCAATAATTACAAAGGCCCAAATAAAAATATTAGTTCCAGGTATAGGAATTTCCATCATCTTCTGACCTGTCCATAAATACCAATGAATATATGAGGTTAACCTTTCAATAGAGTATATAAATCCACTAGAAATTAAAAATATTGTTCCAATAATAATATAAAATCTTTTATTCATAATTCATCTCCCTAAATTGGCAAGCTGTTATACCCACATTATTAGATGAAAACTTACTTACTGTCACTTTCCTCTAACTTCTTCAAAATAATATCAACTTTTTTATCTATCTCTCTATTTCTCTCTATAAATCTTTTAAAACTCTTTGCTACCTTGTACAAAACTACTCCAATTGCGGTCAAAAGAACTACATTAATGATAGTTACAAGGATTACAGTATAATTTACTTCCATTTCTCTCCCCCACCCTTAATTATTAGTAAAACTATTAGAAAGACTTATTGTTTCTTTCTCTCGTAAGAAACCTTAGTTAAATTCATCTTAAAACTAATGGGCCAATTCATTTTTGTTAAGTCTTCTTTTTTTACTGAAATAGTAAAGTCTTCGCCTTTTCCAAATTCACTATATAGACTGGCATTGCCCATGCTTTTCCCGTCTTTGTCATAAACTTGGGGTGAATTTTCATGATTATAGAACATTGTATGGTCATTTTCTTTTATTTCCTTGGTAATAGTAACCAGTTCACCTTTGTTTTTTTCAACCTTATCTTCCTTAGTAAAATAAAATCTTAAAAAGCTGTTGTCATCACCTTTTATGGTATCTAAATATATAGTTGTATTTTCATCCTTATACACTTCTTTATTTACTTTAATTTCATCCTTAAAGTAAGTATTAAGTTTTTCTCTGTCTGGCATATAGTTTTCATCTACTTTCAACCAAGCCTCTATTGGCTCAGTTTTGTAGTTATAATACATATCTGTGAAGGTTAATATATATAGCATACGACTTTCTTTCTCTTTTTTATCTGCCCTATAGCCTTCGATTCCTTTGGTTATTAAAAATACAATGGCTAATCCAACGGCACAAATTTTAAATACATCAAGAAGACTTTTGGGTTCTTTATTTTTCAATTCTCTCCCTCCATATTTGAATTGTTTATTTTATTCTTATAAAGTCTGCCATTGCCCTTTAAGGCTCTAATCCTCTAGTAAAAGATGTTTTTCATACCAATCCCTACCTGAATCCCAACCATTTTTATTATCCTCAGACCATATCTTTATTGGATTTTCCTCTCCTAGAACTTCATTGCATATCCATGCTGTAACCCACTCACTGTTCCCATCTAATTTCCCACTTTTAAATTGTTCTACAAAGTAACTCACAACTGGTTTTCCTAATTCTACAATTTCATTGAACTCTTGTTTATGTGTTTTAATTTGATCATAGGGATTTGAAGATTTGGTAAGTGGTCCTGATACTATTATGTTTAGGTTTTTTTCAACTTTTTTAACTTCCTCTGCAGTTAAATTACTATTGTTTTTATTGTTTGCAAAGACCTTTATTCCAATAAAACTTATTGTTACAATACAAACCGTTATAATTAAAATTAAACCTGTATTATGTTTGAATAATTTCTTTTCCATATAAGTTCGCCCCTTCCCCTCATCACCTATTAAACCAAAATCTACTAGATGTTATTCTTATTTATACTTATATTTCTGTAAATCAAATCCTCCCTTTTTTCAAAGCCAATTGATTCCCAGAACTTATTTCCTACATCATTGTTACTAAACACCACAAGTGCAGCTTTATTTATCCCTTCCTTTTTTAAAGCTTCTAGAGCAGCACTCACCAATGCTTCCCCTAGGCCCTTTCTACGATAGTCTGGGTTAACTGCAGTATGATAAATGTATCCCCTTCTTCCATCGTGACCACATAAGATTACTCCTACAAGGTTATTATCTGCCTCTACCACAAAGTTTGTGGTAGGATTTCTTTTTAGAAATTTTTCTATGCCTTCATAGGAATCATCCAAGCTACGCATCCCCATGCCCTTTGTATTTGTCCATAAATCATATACCTTTTCATAATCTTCAATTGCTAATAATCTTATTTTCATGTTTATCCCCCCCCAAAAACCTTTCTTACTGCTCTGAATTACTTAAATAAAATCTTGTTCATTTCCTCCGTAATATCTACATCCTGGCTATTATAGATTTTTAAATTCCCCACCCCTATAAAGGTTCTTTCTGTTTCCATTGGAACTTTACAGTATGTTATAAAATACTCCTGCTGTGGTATATTAATTTTATATTCATTGTTGTCTAATAAAACTCTTACGTAAGCAATTTTACTGTTGCAATTCTCACCTTTTAAGATTAAGTACTTGCCATCACTAGTAGTTCTTACCTCATCGTAGAAGTATTTGTCAGTGAGCTCAGCTTTCTCAATCTTATACTTATTGTTAATACCCTTTATTAACTCTACATTTGCTAACTTATTATTATATGAGAATAGAACAAATTTTTTATTGTGAAGGTCTAGTTCCTGCTTTGTTTCTACTTTGTCTGTAATTACTATAGGTCTATTAATAAATTTTACTATATTCTCTTCCAACTGCTTCTTATCATCGGTTATTGTGTAAGGTCTTGAATATAAACTAAATCCTCCGTAAATCAAAACTAGTATAATTAATATATAATAGATTTTTTTCTTCATGTTTTCTCTCTCCTTTATCTCATTTCACTCACTTCTATGATTTATACCTGTCTTAACTTATAATATTTCTCCAGCATATAATTAAATATCATCATATGAAGTACAGCTAAAATCATTGCAATTAAGCTCCATACCTGAAGATATAAGGTTAAGAAAATTAGTAGAAAAAAGGAATATCCTCTTATCTTCATCATTAAGTTAAACTTCTTCTCATCAACTATTTCATATTTATCTTTAGGTAATTCACAATAGGTATCTTTAATGGGGATTTGATTTTTATCTGCAATTGTAGTTACCAAAACAATTATTGCTACTAAGGGAATCCCTATGCCTGGCATAAATACAAATAATATACCAATTATTAGTCTCATGATTTCCTCTAAATTCATACTGAGCACCTCTCTAACTAAGTATTTTTTTACATGTACAAAAATTATTAGAACAAAAGTATGTATTCGTGCCACCTTTTTAGCTGCCTGTAATATCTTTAGTTTTTTACATATAATCTGAAATTCTCTAACCTCAAGGCTCCTCAAGAACTTTTCAAAGTTAAAGAAGTAAAATATCCTATAAAAAAAGCCGCTGAATTTCTTATGACTATTCAGCGACTTAATGCAAGCTTCTTATAATATTTTATTAATGAATATATGTAAATATCTTATGATTAAATTATGTATTTTAAGAACCATTTTTTTTATTAAAAACTCCAGTTAAATATATGATTACAATTTAATTATATCATGATATAAATGTAAAATATAGTATTTTATTTTTATTAGAATTCACTAAATTTATTGCAGAAATGCATCAACTATATAAGGTTACTTTCTTAATGTAAAAGCCACAACATATAGTTTTGCACACTCCTTCTTTTATCTGTAGCACTATTTCTTCTGACTTTTCAAATCAGTACAATACTCCTTGGGGCATGTAAATCATGAAGTATAGCCTTTACATTTTTTCGAATATGTAAAGGCTTTGACTCCTTCCAATGACCTACAACAGTTTATAGCATATGATTATTATATTCAAAGACATCAAATCTTGACTCATCCCATGAAAATTGAGTCACAATATATTCAGTGTCTCCCCTTATATTGTTTCTATAATCCTATTTCCCTGTTAGCCTTAATAATATTTTAATGGTAAGCCCTCTAAACATATATATCTGAAAATTCTACAGTAATTTTTTCTACCTTACTCCCTATAAAATCTCCTCTATCAACACAATCCTTGCTCTCTTCGATTAAGTTTATAGGTAGTTCAATGATAAATTCGCTGCCTTTTCCTAGCTCACTATCAACACTAACTTTTCCTCCATGAAGTTCTACAAGAGACTTTACAAGAGATAGCCCAATTCCACTTCCCTCCGCCCTTCTTCTAAGTAACGAATCTCCTTGGGTAAAAGGTTCAAATACTTTACTATGCATATCCTTTGGTATGCCAAAACCGCTATCCTTTACTGATACTATTAAACTATTACCCCTATCATAAATATTTACCTGTATATTCCCTCCTGGGTTTGTAAATTTTATGGCATTTGACAGTAAATTAAGTATGACTCTTTCTAATTTATCTTCGTCACAGGCAATTATTTTCTCTTCTACCTCTGTATCAAAGATTATACTAATTTCTTTACTTTCAACATAACTCACAACAGATAGAGTAATATTTTCTATGATTTCTATAATGTTTTTATTTTCTAAATCTAGCTTGAAAAAGCCACTTTCTATTTTGTTCATATCAATAAAATTATTGATAAGCCTTAATAACCTGTAACAATTTTGTTTCATAGATCTTAAATACTTACCTACAGAACTAATGCTAAAACCAATATTTGCGTCATTAGGGTTTTTCTCTAACTTATCTTGAAGTAATTGAATGCCTCCCAAAATGATATTGAGAGGAGTTTTAAGTTCATGAGATACCGTTGAAAAAAGCTGAGTCTTTAACCTACTATACTCCTCTGCATGACTAAGAAGTATAGACTTTTCTAAAATATCCATTTCTAGTTTATGAATTCTTTTCCTATCAGCTATATCTCTTATAATAGCTGTTACATATAAACTGTCCTCTTCCTTAAAGGAAAATCCTGCAACTTCTACTTCCCCTTCAGTGCCATCATCTAAAAGAATTTTTTGTTCTAGAAAATCTACCTCAGTTTCCTCGTTCAACAGCTTACTTATTCTTTCATCCACAACCTGTCTATACTCAGGATGAATTTTCAAGGACTCTCCAATATTATAGCTTTTAAGTTTTTTTGCTGAAAAATTTAATGCAGCCTCATTTGCTATTATTCTTTTACCATTTTCATAGACAAGTATGCCATCTGGCAATTTATTAATAAGTCTTTTATATAATTCTTCACTTGTTTCAAGGCTTTTTTCTAGCTTTTTTCTCTTAGTAATATCTCTAAAACTCCAAAGATTACCGCGTATTTCACCATTTACTATTAGGGGTTCAAATAATTGTTCAATAACCTTCCCATTTTTAAAGTATATATAATCCCAATGTTCCTTATTTTCTCTTGTTATAACATCTAAATTTTCTGCAAATTCCATTGGGTTTACTACCTTCTTCTTACAGTGCTCTACTAACTCAAATCTATCTATTTGATTGAAACACTCTTCATCTAATTCCCATATCTTCATAAAGCTTCTGTTTATGTTAGTAATATTGAAGTTTTCATCCTTAACTATAATTCCATCAATACTTGATTCTATCACAGCTCTCATAGTGCTTTCACTCAAGGTCAGAGCCTTTAATGTTTTCTCCTGTTCCCTAACAAGTTTTTCTAGATCAGATATTTTCTCATCCTTACTCTTAATATGTTTTATTAATTGGTCCTTGGTTAAATCTTCATATCCCATAGTCATCACCCTATCCATTGTAATAACAATTAGTAATTTGTTGTTTATATAGAGATTTACAAGTTTAAAATCCATATACTTATTACTAAACAAAATAAAACTATCAAAAACTTATCCTTTTACTTTACACAAAGCCCTTCTATGTATTTTAGAAAATATGCTCGAAGGAAACAACCTCCATATACATTTCACTTTAATTCACTTGATATATTTGACAAAAATATGAAATTTCCTTCATTATTTCCATTTTTTTCTGTAAATTAGACGAATATTTATCATTTATCTACAGTTTTCTTGCATAACACGTTTAACAAATTAATTTTCAAAAAAATTAAGTGCTTCTACATCTAATTATATTAGAATAGAAACACTTAGCTAACCTTTATCCTCATTTATAATTCTAAATGAATAATAAAATTATATGATTTATTTACAACTTTCTAATTAACTGCTATTGCCCCTTTATAACCATATGAGTAAAGTTATATTGTTCTTACATAGCAGTTACTATGAGATAGAATAATAAAATTATAGCTCCTGCAATAGCTGTAATCTTCCAACTACCCTGTTTTTTTCTGTGATTATTAATATTAGTACCATTTTCCTTGACTTCAACTTCCTTATAAAGTTCTGGAGCTTTTAAATTGCCTGCTGACATTATACCATCTCCCAATATTCTTTAAATATTTAACTGAATTCAACGAAAAGACGAAAATCTTAAATTGTAAATAAGTTTATTTATTTTTAAAAGAAAATAAAATATCCTGCAAGACAAATTAATAAAAGTACTCCCCATGCTCCTGCATTAACAAGCCATGAGTTATTTCTACTATACTTTTCTACATCAGCGTTTTGCCCCTTAAACTCTGAATCCTTAGCTGCAGCCTTTCTAAATGCATCAATTGACATTATAATCCCCCCAATTACTTAAATAGTATACTTTACTATATTATATGATACTTTTCAGAATTATTCAAATATTTCCCATCTCAAATTTGTTCTAATATCTCTCCTATTGCTTTATTGTAAGTATAGCCTCTTCCTTACTAATATTTCCTGCTATTATCTATGAATTGCTTATCTGTCCATAAAAATAAGATTGCACATGAGTTTATCATATACAATCCCTAATAATTTTATATATATTTCTGTTACTAAGTAATACCTCTATTAATTAGTGGATAGTCTTATTAACTAACAGTTGAGCTGTAGAGGTAATTTCTTGTAGCGTCGCCGTGATCTCTTCTGTAGAGGCTGCTTGAGATGATGCTATTAATCCTACTTTATTGATTTCTGCTACAACTAAATCAATAGCTGCCTTTATGTCTGAAAGTGCTCTTGATATTTTCTCTGCAGATTCAGTACTACTTTGAGCAAGCTTTCTCATTTCCTTTGCAATTATATTAAAGCCAGCTCCTTCAGCTCCTGCTCTAGATGCTTCAATAGATGCATTTAACCCTAATAAGTTAGAGTTTTTAGAAATTCCTTGAATAAGGGTTATTAAGCTATTAGACTCATCAATCTTTCCACTAGTTTGATTTACAAGTTCTATAACTTTATCTATACTTAAAGACAAGTCTTGTGATGTAGAAGATATCTCTTCTGAGCTTGCATTTGTTTGTTGTAGTGCACCAAATAAGGTGTCAGATATTTCTTTAATCTCAGACTGGTTGTCTAAACTCTTACTATCAAAATTCACTTCTTTCATAATTGATCCCCTCCAATTTTAGTATAGCATGCCCTTAGTACATAATCAATTAACAGAATCTCTACATAAAGCCAATAAAAGTTACCATAAATTATACCTACTCCAAGCTTTGCTACCCTAATATTTTCGTTTTAAAAAGAGCAAGCTTTAATTTATTCACTTCAAAAAGCCTTAAGTAAACCAATTAGCTTCATGCGAAAATTAAGCCTTAACTTTTCTTATCTGCATATTATACAAAACTACTGTTATTTTTGTAAATTTGCATGTACTCATAACTAGAGCTTTTATTTTTATGAAGCATCCTTACTTTTACTCATAAAAAAAGAGGCGCAAATGCACCTCTCTGTTAAAAGATTCAGCTATGAACAAAATTCATTATTCAGATTATTCCTCCCCATAGACCCTAGGAGGCTTGTCCCGATAAAGCCTTATTAAATCTCATCATATATAGTTTTATTAGTTTCAACTATAGTAGCGTATTCCCTGTTTTTAAGTTCTCCATTCTTCCCCTGGAAAAGCTTAGAATTCATCACTGCATCCATAGCAGTACTAATCTCCTGCTCAGTGATTATATCCTTTACGTTCCTTAATCTTAAGGTAACCTTTGCTCCCTTTATATCTGAAAATCCCATTAATAAATCCTTACTCATATAATCTCCTCCTTATTTTCTCTTATAAATTAAAATAAATTTTGTTTCTTCTCCATTGGTAAATTCAAAGCTTATGTTTTTAAGTTGATTCACCCTAGAGCTTTTAACTAAACCTATTGCTATTATAAGTAGATTATCCAGAAATGACTTTATAACTTCCTTCACTAGATAAACTACCCCTTTCATAATTAAGCCTCTACTATACTGAAATCTTCTGCTTTTTTAACCTCATATAGTGGGTAAGCTAATAAAGCTTCCATAGCCTTTGCAAAATTGTGAATTTCCTCATCAGTGGCTGCCTTATTGACTTTTGCGAATCTTTGAGATGTAAATACATCTTCCCCCTTTCCATTAACCCCCACCTTGTAAGTTAAGATAACTGCTGATGTTTTTTTAATTGAATTTATCATACTATCAACTCCCTTCAACATTTAGATATGCAGTTTAAAGAGAGATTTCATAGATTTTTGAAACTTTTTTACTTTTTAAAGGATTTTAATTATTTGGAGGGCATCTATGTCTTGTGGATCAAGGCAAATTTGTCTTAATTAATAGTGTAACAATATCTTATTTAATAAACCATTCTTGTCACGAGAAAAGCTGTGAACAACATTGTGGATAGCAATTGTTAATAACTTTGTGGATAATGTGGATTAAATTTGTGATTATTATGAAAATTCCTCCACAATCAGGGTTTAATAGTCTTACTAGTTGTGGATAACTATCCGTTTTCGTGTTAATAAATTTTATACACCAGTTTCACAAATTCCCTAAACATAATTTTTCACAGGTCTGCAAATTACACCTACAAGCATAATAAATTAAAGCACATAAATATGCTCCTAAAACCAATATAAAGTTTTTCATATTCTTCTTCATATTTTACACTTTATTCACAACTGTAAATTGAGTAAACAAGCATTGTTATAGTATAATAATATAGTCACATATATTTCGTTTCCCTAAAGGTTTTTTACTTTAGGAAAACCTATTATAATATCTGAAGCTTTATAATTTGATACTAGAATTAAACACATGAAAATTATAATACTAAGGAAAGTAATCACAGGCTTATTTAGAGCCTTAATTTTTTTCTCATGTTAAATATTTTCAAATCTGATAACTTAAAAGGGGGACATCTGAATGAAAGATATGACAAAAGGCAGTGAAGCTAAACTTATATTTTATTTTGCCCTTCCTATGCTGGTGGGAAACGTATTCCAACAACTTTATAACACTGTGGATAGCATCATTGTTGGAAAGTTTTTAGGTAAGGATGCACTTGCAGCAGTAGGCACTAGCTTTCCTATAATTTTCTTACTTATTTCTTTAATAATGGGAGTAACCATGGGATCAACTATTTTAATTTCTCAATACTTTGGAGCCAAAGACATGGATAAGGTTAAGAAAACCATAGACACAGCTTATATAACCTTATTTTTTGCTTCTATTTTTATAACTATTCTAGGCCTTATAATTGGGGGCCCTATTTTAAGACTTATAAATGTACCTGAAGAAATCTTTGCCCAATCCAAGGCTTATTTGGATATAACTTTTATTGGACTTATTGGTATGTTTGGTTATAACTCTGTAAGTGCTATCTTAAGGGGACTTGGAGATTCCAAAACACCAGTATACTTCTTAATTATCTCTTCAATAATAAACATAGTTTTGGATCTTCTATTCATTTTAGAATTTAATATGGGGGTAGGTGGAGCTGCATGGGCCACCATTATTTCCCAAGCCATATCCTTTGTTTTAGCCGTAATCTACTTAAATAGACGTCATAAGGTATTTAAAATTAATATAAGACATTTAGAATTTGATAAAGCTATTCTTAAAGATAGTATTAGAATAGGTCTTCCTTCAGGAATTCAACAAATGGTATTTTCTTTCGGAATGATGATGCTACAAGGACTTATTAATGGGTTTGGTGGAAACACTATGGCTGCTTATGCCGCTGCTTCAAAAATAGATTCCTTTGCCTCTATGCCAATAATGAACTTTGGTGCAGCTATTTCCACCTTTGTAGGCCAGAATATTGGAGCGAATAAACCAGAAAGAGTTAAAAAAGGGCTGAATACCACTTTAATAATGTCAACTGTAATGTCTATTGGTATAGCCTTGATATTAATCTTATTTGCTAAGCCTTTAGTGGAAATTTTCACTAATGAACCTCAAGTTGTTCTTGAAGGTGCAAATTATATAAATATAGTTGCTCCCTTTTATTTTGTAGTAGGTGCTATGTTCATAATAAATGGTGTTCACAGAGGAGCTGGAGAAGCCATTTTCCCAATGATAATTTCTATATTATCCCTATGGCTTATAAGACTTCCAATAGCCTATGTGCTATCTTCCTTCCTTGGAAGTAATGGAATTTGGTGGTCTATACCCGCTGGTTGGACTTTTGGAGCCATAGCCACAGTTATTTATTATAGATCTGGAAAATGGAAAAACAAATCTCTTGTGAAGGTTAGCTTTAATAACAGCCAGGCTTCTAAGGAAGAGCTTATCCATGAAACAAGTTCCAAAAACGCTATATCAAATGAAGAAGCTTCTGAAGAAGTTGAGCCTATATCATAGTTGTTCCAGCAATATTGGGATCATGAAAAAAGCATTATCAGTGTAATAATGCTAAACTATCTGTTCTGAAATACTAAACTTCTTCTGAACCAAAAATAAAACCTTTAGTTATGATAATTTGCTTTTATCATAACTGAAGGTTTTATCCTTATTAATTATAATTATATGCGTTTGAGATAATTTTTCTCTTACTAAAATTATTTTGCAATATTCCTCTTTACATAGGTTTTAAATTTATAAGTACATAGATTCCATACACTGCACAAAGCACTAATCCACTAGCTAGCGACTTTTTCATTGTTCCCATTTAGCCCTACCCCCTTATTAACTGATGTTTTTCGGTTAGATGTTTTACTTTTTACTACCTTATCTATTAATGCTGTACCATGGCCCATAGGACAGACTTGACACCAACTTCTTGGTTTGAAAATAATCCCCATTATTGTACCTACTAGTAAAGATATAGTCATAAATCTAAATAACGCAAAGCTTGTTTTTAAAAAATTAAACCCGTCATGATTGGCATGATATAAAGCTATTGTAAGTAAAGTAATCATGATAGTTAATAAAAGATTTTTTACCAAATTAGATTTAGCAGCTTTAGGTAAATTGTTGTTTAAACTTATATCCTTTAGGAACTTTCCTAGAATAGATCCTCTTGGACAATAAAAGGAACAATGAACCTTTCCACGTCCTCTAATAGCATGGTACATGGGTGCCCCCATGCATACTACTCCTAAAATTCCGAATCTATAGTCTAGTATTGATAAAGTTAAAAAAGTTACCATGAGTATCCATGACCAACCTTGATGCGACTTTCTTTTTTTCTTCTCCATGATGTACCTCCATTAGATTAATTGATATATTTATTACATTAAAAAACTAAAACCAACTTAGTATAACTGCTATATCTAACCTTAACCATAAGGTTTCCTAAAATCTTCTCAAGTGCCCATGTGATTTATATTAATCACTATATTCAGATATTACGATATATGTGCTAATATGTCAACCACTGCATTAAAAATTTATTATGGTATTTTTTAGGATTCCTTCTGGTACATATAATCAACCTAGCACTTCAAGTCTAAGAATACTTTACTACTAATCTAACATTCACACTTAATAACACAAAATATAATTAAATAGAATCATATACCTTTAAAGCTTAACCATATTATAAATCATGTTTGGGTCTTTAAATATGGGGAACCAAAATTCTAAGTAACGCATACCTAAACCTAGATTGGTTCCCCTAAGGCTTTTACAGATGAATAACCTTATAAAACATATACCACTAATTTAATGGTATTATTATATTAAGCTATATCCACTGAATCTCATGCTATAATACTGAAAGAGCCCATAAATACAATGATGCTACTGAACCATAAGGTGAATATCTTTTTCTATATCTTTCAAATTTTTCCTTTGGAAGCTCCTTAAGTCCATATAAATTCATCATTCCTCTGCGAATAGCCAAATCCCCATAGCTTACTACATCAGGTCTACATAAAGAAAAAATCAAGAGCATTTCAGCAGTCCAAACACCTACACCTTTTAAGGCAGAAAGCTTTTTTATTATCTCCCCATCAGTTAAATCATTAAGTTCCCCAAAGTTTACTTCTCCAGAAATGGCAGCTTCAGCAATTCCTTTAATGTATCCTACTTTCCTTAAGCTCATACCACAACCCTGAATTTCTTCAAGGCTCACCTTTTCAATATTTTCTGGTGTAACTACTCCAATAACATTAGTAAATCTATTCCAAACAGTTTCCGCAGCCTTGGTTGAAATTTGTTGACTAACAATACTTGAAACTAGGGCTTTAAAAGGATCAGGATTAATCTTACGTTCTATAATACCAATTTTTTCAATAGCTGCACCAAGTTTTTTATCTTTCTTTTTTAAGTATTCTATTTCTTTAGCTCCGTATTTAAAAATCTCCATTTTTATTCTCCATCTTAGACTTTTTATTTAGATTATATCATTACCTAGTAGAAATTTGAATTAATAAGTTGATACTAATTCTCAACTCTTTTTACTTTGTTTTCTTTAGTTATTATAATAGTTATGAATATGACTCTATCTACTATAAACCCTTAGATTCCTAAAGTTCTTTTCTCTCATAATTTATTTCTAACAACGTTTCACTATTTATATAATTTGAAGGTCAATATATGTAAAATACTAAAACTTTGCAAACAAATTTAACTATTTATATTCTCCCTCCATCCCTTATATGTTAAAATATGGGTACTACTGTTTTTTTACTCTATTTTCCCACGGAAAATTGGACAAGTAATAAATTAATTGTTAAAACTATAAACAGTTGAATTTTAATACGGGCTTAAAAAAAAGGTTGGTGATTCGATTGAATAAGGAACATAAGATACTTATTATAGATGAAGATATTATACTAGTTCAATTTTTACAAAAGCTACTAATGCCTTTAGGTTATAAAGTATATTCAACCTCTAACCCTAGAAAAGCTTTACATATGCTAGATACCATTGATGCAGATATAATTTTTATTGATGATAAATTGTCTGGACTATCTCCTATTGATTTACTTACAATCAATAAAGTTTCTAGTCCGAATTCCATTAGATTTTTAACAAGTAGTTGCCCAGATTTAGAAACTATTATAGCCGCTTTTAATAGCAAGCTCATTTATCAATACTTGGCTAAGCCCCTTAACGAAAATAATATTATTGAAATCTTACAAGAAGCTTTCAAGGAAAAGGAATCGCAGGAGAATAAGGAAAGATACTATAATTACTGTAAACAACTAGAATTAGATGACTTACTAGATGTAAATCTTCAGGATTCTGAAAACAATTCAACTATGGATTCAAATGAAAGAAGAAGGTACTTCCGACTTAGGACTTTTGTACCTCTCTGTTCTGATATGAGGATTCTGCAAATAAAAGGCAAGGTTGTAGACACACCCTTTACCAAAATATGTGTCCTTGATCTTAGTGGTGGTGGCTTTCGTTTCTTATCAGAATTAAAGCTCCCTATAAGTTCTGAAGTAGTATTAGAGTTTCAAACTAATATTTTAGATCATAAACTTCTTCTTATTGGCCATATTGTCCGTATGGATATAGTGGAAGACCATATTTATGATTATGGAGTTGAATTTCAAGTAGATGAAGGTAAAAAGAGTCAGCTTATAAGACTACTAAATGAAATGCAAATCGATATTAGAAATAATAAAGCAATACGAGGTTGTAGTTTCTGTACAAAGAGCAATCAAATAAAGTGCTTGAAAGCTAGATTAGGAAATGACCAATAAAGACATGATAATATATTAATCATCAAAATTTATAAGTAAATAATAAGAATTTGTTGTAATATTTTTATTGAATTTTGCATAGGAAAATGTAAAAATAAGATATACAAACTTCCATATTCTTACTTTTTACATTGTTAAGGATTTATTATTTAATAAGTAATAAGTCCTTTTTCTTAATACATACGTTGTAAATAAACTAATTCATAACATATTGTTGTATTTCTTTTATAACAAAGATGATTTAATATAGGTGATGATATGAATAAATTTTTTATTTTCCGTTTTCTTCAAATATTCTTATGCTTTCCTTTTATTATGGTTCTGGCAACTTCTAGCATGGACAATAAGACCCAAGGGATTTTCGTGGGTAGCTTCACTTTTTATACTATAGTTTATGAAATACTTCTAATGAGAAAAAGTAAAAAAGACAGAAGAACTAAAAGTTCCTCTGCCTAGTTGTTAATTTTATTATTTTCATAATAAGGTTAAAGGTTGTTGTGGCAAGCATTATACCAAAAGCTATAGCCCCTGCAACCCCTAACACTTGCATGCCCTTTGAAAAGGCTTCATTATATCTTTGTTCTACAATAAAATTCACAGTATTATAAGCTGTTATACCTGGTACTAAAGGGAAAATCCCTGGAATAGAAAACTGCATAGTTGGAGTTTTTAATTTTCTTGCTAATATCTCACTATACAAACCTACAGTGAAAGCACCACAAAAGGAAGCCATTACTGGACTATTATTATAATTGTACACAATAAGATAAACTGCCCATCCGAATGCACCTGAAAATCCAGTCCATATTATCTTTTTTCTATCTATGTTAAATAATATTACTGGGAATATACTTCCCAGAAAAGCTAGTATTATTTGTTTAATCATAACCCTACCCCCACTTTAAGTGATAGTGCTGTACCAATTCCAGCTCCTATGGCAGTAATAATTAGCATTGCCTCACCAAACTTTGCAATTCCTGAAGTAAAATCTCCATAGATAATATCCTTGATTCCATTTGTAAGTGCCACCCCTGGAAGGAGAATCATAATTGCTCCAGTTATAATATTATCCTTATTTACAAAAGGCATTATTCTCTCTATAAAGGAGCTCACAATTCCAATAATAAATCCTGAGAAGAAGAATTCAAAGAATTGAAAAAAACCTATACCAGATACTTTTTCTAACATATAATAAATTCCTATGCTTATGGTTGCCGATATAGTGGAATCATAGATTGTCCCATTGAAGAACAAGGAATAAATAAAGGATGTCATACTAGCAGCAAAAAGTCTCAAGGGAAAACTAAAGTAAGGTGCCCCTTCAATATCCTTTAAGGTTTTCTTCGCCTCTTCAAAGGACATACTTCCCTGTTGAACGGTTCTAGAAAAAGAATTAATTAATTCTATCCTATATAAATCTACTCTTCTTGTCCTAACCTTTTTTAAAGAAGTTACCTTTTCCTCATTTTCATCTATAACAGAAATAAATACGCCCTTTGCCGTAGCCATACATTCACATTCTAAGTTATACGCTTTACATATTCTTTCAATGGTTTCCTCCACTCTATAAGCTTCAGCACCGTTTCCAATGAGCATTTGTCCTGCAGAAAGTGCAATTTCTAAAACTTTTTTTGCCTCCATAAATCTTCTCCTTAATAAAAAGTTTTTTCACTTATACATAGCCTCTATACTAATTTTTCTACTTTGAAACCTACGCCAAAGATATTATAGCACCTTCTTTACTTGTTTTCATTTAAATTTATTATTAATTCATAAAGAAATTTAAGAGTTCCTTGATAAAACTTCTTGACAAGCAAAATTTTCTATTTTATAATTATATCGAACATAAGTTCGGGAAAATCCCCATTTCCCCACTCTAAGTCCTTTCATCCTTTGGACCTAGAGATATTTTACTAACTTTATAAGGAAAAAGCCCTCCAAGTAGGGCTTTTTCTTTTTGTACAGCATTTTAATATATAAATTTAATTCCTTAGAATATTAAAGGTAACTCTAACTGATAACTTCTAATCCACCTTAATCTTGTTATCCTTATATTCAGGTACTATATGGACAATATCCTTAGTTAAGCAATATTTTAAATCCTCTTGAAGTCCAAGCTCCTTTATTCTCTTATAATGAGTTGCATATTTTACAAAGCCAAATAGGTCTTCATTTTTTTCATAAATATAATGTGAAGTAGTTGCTATATCTGTTAAAACTATCTCTTCGCTATTTTCCTCTTTAGCTATGTGCTTTAAACAATTTATAATATATCCACTGGTTAAAAAATCATCTATAGAAAACTCACCAGCAGTCCCTGCATTAACAAAAATCACATCTTTATTAAGTTTTGTAAGTTTTTCAGCTACAGCTTTTCCATTGATCATGGCAGCAATAAAAATATGCTCTGCCCCTTCGCTGTTTTTAATAGCCTTTGTTCCATTAGAAGTAGTCATCACAAGAGTTCTTCCCTCTACGTTTTCTCTTGTGTAATCTAACGGAGAGTTTGAAAAGTCAAAACCTTCTATTTTCAGGGCATTTCTTTCTCCACCTAATATATATTTTTCTCTTTCATTCCCAACTATTTCTAAAGCTTCTTCTATTTCTCTTGCTGGAATTACTTCTGTGCATCCATTATTAAGTGCCGTCACCATAACAGAAGTAGCCCTAAGCACATCTATTACTACTACCACTTTTTCCTTAAGCTTTTCCTTCTTTATATCTGATGCTGAAATAATTATATCTACTTTCATTTAGATACCTCCTATAAAGTTCTTTCCTTGATATAAATCCTCATCTTGAAGTTTTTTATCTATGGCATTTAAAACTTCCCATTTTCTAAGACTCCATATTGGACCAATTAAAAGCTCCCTTGGGGCATCCCCTGTAAGTCTATGAACTACAATTTCCTCTGGAAGTATAGTTATAGCTGTTGTAATTAATTCTAGATACTCCTCCATTTCTAGGAGCTTTAGCATTCCCTTACTATATAAGATTTCTAGTGGAGTATTTTTCATTAAATGAAGCAAGTGAAGCTTAATTCCCTGCACATCCATCTGTGATAAATACTCTATAGTATTAAGCATATCTTCTCTGCTTTCTCCTGGAAGACCAAAGATTACATGAACCACCACATCTATATTTCTTTCTCTAAGCCTTTTCACTGCTTCCTCAAAAATCTCTAGCTTATAACCTCTGTTTATAAGCTTTGCAGTATCATCTTTAGAGGTTTGTAGACCAAGTTCTACCCAGGTATATACCTTCTTTGAGTATTCTTCTAGTAAATCCAACACTTCATCCCTTAAACAATCTGGTCTCGTAGCAATAGCAAGTCCTACTACATCTTCTTGAGTTATTGCTTCTTCATATTTTGCTTTTAACACATCTATCGGTGCATAAGTATTGGTATAGGCCTGGAAATATGCAATATACTTTCCATCCTTCCACTTCTTATTCATCATAGCTTTTATATCCTCAAACTGCTTAGTAATAGAAAAGCACCTATCTCCAGCAAAATCTCCAGAGCCTCTTTCAGAGCAAAAAACGCAACCGCCCTTGCTTATGGTCCCATCCCTATTAGGACAGGAAAATCCTGCATCCAAAGATATTTTAAAAACCTTTTCTCCAAACTTTTCCCTTAAAAAATAATTAAGGCTATGATATCTTTTACCATTCCATTGTCTTGTCATATGTAACCTCACTCTTTATAATTTAAACTCCTTAATTTATCTTAAATTTAAACTTTAGCTAACTTCATAATTATTTATTGTCTTATCTAAACTTTAGTCTCACTATTAAAGCTTAATATAATACTTTCTTATAGATAAATTAATCCACAGTAATTTCAATGATTTAATTAATTATGCACATTTTATTATATTGTCCACATTAAGCAACGTTTTTTCTTCTTCAAGTAATAGTTTACCCCTATAAAATAAAAATTTCCATAGGTTTAGATTTTTCTATTACTAGGCTCCCTGAACTATGAATATTTAATTATTTTAAAACTAACACCTCCACTTATATTAAATAAATTCACACCAATTTCTTAAAGCCTTAGTAGCTAAATAATATAATCCTTAGCCTTAAACCTTATACAGCTTACTAAGGTGTGCTTACTTAACTTTATTACATAATCTATATTTATCAGTGGAAGAATACACTTGTTAGAAATAATTAGGAGGTCACTTTTATGGAGAAACAATGTTTAGCATTGCATGAAACCATGCAAGTCCACGAAATGCTCAACTTTAAGACAATTTGTATGGCCACATCAAAAATGATGCAAGGTATAGTATTTGATCAAGAGCTTAAAGCTTTAATGGCTAAGGATGTAGAGCAATCCATCATGTCCGTAGCTACACTACAAGACTTACTTTCTAAAGCACCAACAATAAAATAGGAGGTGAATAACCTTGATAAATGATTATTTAGAAGTTAGAAATGCAGAAGGTATGCCAAATCTTGTTGATAACACCGTAGCTCTTCAATTTTTACTTCTTGCTAAAACAGGGGTGAGAAACTGTGCCATGGCTCTAACAGAAGCAGCAACTCCTGAGGTTAGAGAAGTTCTAATTACTCAACTAGAAAACGCAATCAATCTTCATGAAGAAATAGCTAATTTAATGATAAAAAAGGGATGGTTTCATCCTTATGATTTAAATGAACAGTTTAGGTTAGACCTTAAGTCTTCCCAAACTACAGTAGAAATTGCAAAAATGGACTTATTCCCTGGAGATACAAGCAGACTGGGTATGTTTGCAACTCCATATAAATAAACGCAGGAGGTAAAGTTTATGAGAGCTGTAACCTTTCAAGGTATAAAGAACGTGAAGGTTAAACAAGTAGAAGATCCTAAGATTCATAAAAAAGATGATATTATTGTTAAATTGACTAGTACAGCAATATGTGGTTCTGATTTGCACTTAATACATGATATGGTTCCCAATCTTCCTCAAGGCTATATCATTGGTCATGAGCCTATGGGAATTGTTGAAGAAGTTGGGCCAGAGGTTACTAAGGTAAAAAAGGGAGATAGAGTTATTGTTCCTTTCAATGTAAGCTGTGGAGAATGTATTTTCTGTAAACACGGACTTACAAGCCAGTGTGATAATTCCAATCCTCACGGAGAAGCAGGTGGCTTCTTTGGATATACTGAGACCTTTGGTGGCTTTCCTGGCGGTCAGGCAGAGTACATGAGAGTTCCTTATGGAAATTTTACTCCTTTTAAAATACCAGATGATTGTGAAGTAGAAGATGAAAGTCTGTTATTAATTTCTGATGCCATGTCAACGGCCTACTGGAGTGTAATTAACGGTGGAGTTAAAGCTGGCGATACAGTAGTTGTTTTAGGCTGTGGTCCTGTAGGTCTTTTAGCTCAAAAGTTTGCTTGGATGCAGGGTGCTGAAAGAGTAATTGCTGTAGATTACATAGACTACCGCTTAGATCATGCAAAACGTCATAATAAGGTTGAAACAATAAACTTTGAACAACATAAAAACACTGGAGAATATATAAAGGAAATTACCAAAGGTGGAGCCGATGTAGTAATTGACTGCGTGGGCATGGATGGAAAGATGACACCTCTTGAGTTTTTGGCAACTGGTGCAAAACTTCACGGTGGGGCTATGGGGGCTATTGTAATGGCTACTCAAGCAGTTAGAAAGTGTGGAACCATCCAACTAACAGGGGTTTATGGTGGAAGATATAACGGCTTCCCTCTTGGAGATATCTTTGCAAGAAACGTTAATATAAGAACAGGGCAAGCACCAGTAATTCCTTATATGCAGGAACTTTATAATATGTTAGTTGAAAAGAAAATTGATCCTAGTGATATAGTTACTCACAAATTACCACTAGAACAAGCAGAACATGGTTATCATGTGTTCGATACAAAAACTGATGGATGTATTAAGGTTATTCTTAAACCATAAAGCTTAAATCTTATTACAGCTTAATTTGATTATGAGTAGGTAATTTATTCACTCTTATCTATTCATAGATTATTATTTATCAACACATTATAAGGCCTAAAAAGCTTGATACAACTTAATAAGTGAAAGCAAGCAATAAGCTACTTACTTAAATGTTAAGGAGATGAATCAATGAAAAATCAATGTATAGCACCTCATGAAAGTATTCAACTACACGAGATATTAACCTTTAAAAACTTATGCTTAACAAAATCTCTCACCATGTCAAAGTTGGTTTCTGATGAAGAACTAAAGGATATATTAAACCAAGATGCTATCTCAGGAGAAGAGCATATAAAGGAATTAAAAACTCTAATGGAAGAGGCTAAAAGTGACTGGGATAGACTTCCTAACATATAGACACTTACAAAGTTAGAGAATCTGAGAATAAATAAAGATATACAGGACGGTGAATTTATGAATACACTAGTTGAAATGCTTACTGGCATGGATAAACTTACTGACCAAGTTATTGCCACTGACTTTTTAATAGCAGCTAAAAACGGAGTAATAAACTATTCCATGGCATTAACTGAAACCACATCTCCAAAGGTAAGAGAAGTTCTTAAAAGCCAGTTAAGACATGCCATTGCAACTCATGCAACCATTACAAATTATATGATAAAAAATGGCTATTATCACTCCTACAATCTAAAAGAGCAGTTTGAAGTTGATATGAAAGTAACAGAAACCGCACTAACTCTTGCTGAGAAGATGAAATAAAAAATCCCCTTAAACTACTTTGGTGAAGCTCACCATATGGTTTAGGGGATTTTAATTTATTTACCTAGAAAAGATTATAAATAAATTTAACTACGCCATATTCTAGTACATTTAAAATAATACAACAAAAAACCAAAGCTCCCAATTTAAATTCTGCTAGCACATCCTTTGTGTAATTACCTTTAAATAGGGAAAATAAATCAGGCGTAAAATAATAATTTAATGCTTCTGTAAACTCCCCATTACTTGGAAAAAACTTCTTAAATAACCATTTGTATATAGGAATATTTAATATGATTAGTATTACAATCACAATCTTATAATCCTCCCTAAATAAGTTTGTAAAAACACACTAACTAACTTTAGCAGCTTTAAAACGTAAGCCTAATATTCTTCTCACTAAAATTCCCAAAAATATCATTTGTAAAGCTTGTGGCATTCTTAATTGAACTTCCCAAGCATCTATAATATAAGTGCTTACCCCTATCCAAGTTGAAATAACAATTAGCACCACTAACATTACATCATAGTACCAAGATTTCTTCTTAAAGGTTGTATGTCCTAATCCAAAACCAATAATAAACATTAATAATAATAATAAAATATTAATAGCAAAACTCATATAACTTCCTCCTCAATGCCAATTCCTTTAATTATATTATAAGTAAATTTATTACATTTGTATACAAAATAAACTAACATTTCTCCTAAAACACGTTGGAAAACTTTCAGATATAAATTTTCAAGAAGCTCCTTACTAAGTTATATATTAATCTTTATTGCTATATAGCACTTTGAATTTAAACTCTTACCTAAATGTGGTAAAATAATATCAACCTAAATTTCACGAATTCAATGCCAACACAATTATTAACATTACTATTAAGCTGCCTATTCTATATCACGTAAAACTTAGGACAATTAAATTTTGAGTTTCTTATAAATACACATAAATAACTAATTTAGAAGGTGTTAAAATGATTAGAGAAGATTTTACATTTAAAAATAAGGATGGAATAGAAATTAACGTCCATAAATGGATTCCTAGTATTAAGATAAAAGGGGTAATACAAATTGCTCATGGCATGAGTGAAAGAGCTATAAGATATGAGCTCTTTGCCCAAAGATTAACTGAGGAAGGCTTTTTAGTTTATGCGAATGACCATAGAGGTCATGGCAAATCTTCAAATTCCATAGAGGAGCTTGGATATATAAGTGATAATGGTGGCTTTGAGGATATGGTTGAAGACATGAAAAAGCTTACGGATATTATAAGAGAAGAAAACCCTGAAATGAAAATAATACTTTTTTCACATAGCATGGGTTCCTTTTTAGCTCAAAGATATATAGAGCTATATGGGAAAGGCTTAGCTGGGGTTATTCTCTCTGGTACTAATGGAAAGCCTCCAGCAACTGTAAACCTAGGAATATTCCTTGCTAAATTAATTATGAACTCTAAAGGCAGAAAACATAAAAGCAAGTTTATAGATAAACTAGCCTTTGGTAGTTATAATAAAAAGATTACTCCTGCTAATACTCCTTTTGATTGGCTTACACGGGATGAAGAGGAAGTTAAGAAGTATATAGCAGACCCTTACTGCGGCACATTGTTTCCTGTGTCCTTTTTCTATGATTTGTTTAAAGGTATGAAAACCATTCATCAGAAAGAAAACTTAAATAACATCTCTATAGATTTACCTATTTATATCTTCGCTGGAAATGCAGATCCTGTAGGTAATTACGGGAAAGGTATAATAAATCTATATAATACTTATAAAACTTTAAATATTAAAAGTGTCACCTATAAGCTATATACTGGTGGGAGACATGAAATGCTTAATGAGCTCAATAAGGAACAAGTTATGAGGGATACTATTCAATGGATTAAATCTCTACTGTAGATAAAACATGGAAATAGTAGCTTCCACTAACCTTTGGAGGCTACTACTTTTTTAATTTAGTATATTAATCCCTTAATATGTCTTTGTTCTTATAATCTTCTAAGTTTATCTTTATATGTTCTCTTACCACATCAATACCAATTTCGTATTCCACCATTAAATCTAGGTTTGTATCTTTAGATATATCTATTTTCTTTAGATAAGTATTAGATGGGAAGTACTTTTCCCTATTTTCTGTTGTAAATTCAAAGTTACCCGTGGTCATACTAAAAAGATACTCCTCACCTTTTTTTAACCCAATGATTAAAAAGTTTACCTTTACATTTTTATTTCCCTTATACTGTATCTTAAGTCCCATAGGAATATATACACTTTTACCTACGGAAACCAGTTGGAAATCTTCAATTTTTATATCCCTTGCTAGATAATCAATTTTGTAAAAACTAGGTTCAGTATGGTTTGAAACTAATTTAGTAATCCCCATTGAAGCAATTGCGGTAACTATAATTAAAATTACTATGCTATACCCCTTTCTCATATATCCCCCCTAGAAATTCCTATGAATCTGTAAAATAAAAAAGCCACCTTTTTCAATATCTTTACTAACATAATATTTGTAAAATATTGAGAGGTGACTCTTATCTTCAAGTTATTTTATAAAATTTCTATATTTAATTCTCAGACCTTTTAATCTAATAATTTCATTATTTCCTTATATTTCTTAACGTAATTAAGTATAATCTATTTTACTATAAATATCTTTTCTCTTTCCATATAATCTTTAAAATACCTCTCTCCACCATTTAGCATGAGACCTTCACTTTTTCCCAACACTAAAAATCCATTTCTATCAAGAGAATCATAAAAATTCTCTAAAACTTGTCCTTGAAGTTCTGGTGTAAAGTAAATAAGTACATTCCTACAAAGGATTAAAGTAAATTCATTTAAGTTTCCATTGCTTATAAGACTATGAGAGAAAAATAATATTTTCTCCTTTAGAAAACTTTTAATTTTGATATATTGATCCTTTACATCAAAGTAGTCAAGAAAGTTTTTTTCACCTTGGGCACTATTATAATTTACAATTTCCTTTTCTAAATCTCTCTTAGTGAATAAACCATTTTTCCCCTCTTCTATGACATATGGATTTATATCCGTAGCATAAATTTGAGTCTTATTAAGCAGACCTAACTCATGCAACATAATAGCTAATGAGTAGGGTTCTTTTCCAATGGAACAACCCACACACCAAATTTTAATATGATTAAAGGTGTTAAGCTTTGGAAGCACCTGTTCTCTTAGAACCTTAAACACCTCTGGATCTCTAAAAAACTCTGTTGTATTTATGGAGAAATCTAGAAATAGCTGCTCTAAAATGTTACTGTCCGAATTCACAGCCTTACGAAATTCACTTAAACTTTTTATATTAGATCTAATCATAGATATATTTATCCTTCTAACTATACTTTGAATTTGATAACCTCTATAATCATATCCGTAGGCATTATTAATATCCTCTAGAAAATCTCTTACCTCATCTTCTTTTAATTTTTCCGTATTTTCATACTCTCCGTAACACCTATTTAAGAGCTTATTGCCAATATACTTTGCTCTAATTCCTAGATTATATAGGTAAGAATATAGATACCGCTTAAAAATATATATATTACATAAAGCTTTTTCATATAAACAATTAAGCTTTTCAACTATATCAACATGTATCATATTAGCATCAAAAAAGGTAATATGAACTTTCTCACACTCTCCTTCATTTAGTTCTCTAATTAGTGAATCTATTTCATCTCTTGAACTTATATTTCCCATAACTAAAACTTCTTTAATATTATTTTCCTTAATACTTATCTGCATCTTCATAATTATCACCCTAAAAAGTAGAATAAAAGACTTAACAATTGGTAAGACAAATTTTTCTTCCCTTTATAAGTCTTGTGAAAACTAACTTAGATTTATTATGGTCTAAGTTTTAATTTAGTTTTCAATAAAAGAATTTAGGCTCTAGCTCTTCCCAAAACTATAATTAAAGCCATAAGTTGCAGTTATTTTTTAGCTTCTAAACTCTATTATATATAGATAAAAAGAGGTTTAAAAGTATATAGTGCTATATTATATTTTTATTTTTTATTTATCTCAATAATAATAGTCTAGTAATTCATTATTTATACTAGACTATTGTTATTATATAATACAATTATATCCAACTTTACACTTAATACGTTTTATTTCTATCTATCAATCCATGCCTTAATTATTCTTATCAAACTATCATAATCCACAGGTTTAGATACATAATCACTAGCCCCTACAGCTATGCACTTTTCTCGTTCTTCCTTCAAAGACTTAGCTGTAACTGCTATGATTGGAATATTATTATAATTTTCATCTTTTCTTATATGTGTTATGACTTCATAACCGTCCATTTCTGGCATCATAATATCCGTCAGTACCAAGTCTATCTTTTTCTTATGAAGCTTATCTAGTGCAGACCTTCCATTGCTTGCTTCTATAACAGTTCCATCGTACTCCTCCAAAGTTGAGGCTAAAGTAAATATATTTCTTGGATCATCATCCACAATAAGAATAGTTTTACCCTTAAGACTTAATTTACTTTCTTTTACTGACTGTGATAGTTTCTTTGAGTCTTTATAATAGTTTTCACTTTCAATGCTACAACCATTTATATAAAACTTGGATTTTTCTGACTCAATATCCTTAACTGGTAAAAATCCAATGCCATCAACATCTTCATTATGAGACTTCTTGCCTGTGGTATTATTGCATTTATAACAGTTTACAACTAAATTAGGAATTCTCAATAAAAATTCACTGCCTTGACCTGGTATACTATTAACTTTTATTTCTCCGTCCATTATTTCTGCTAACTTCTTGGAAATGGATAAACCTAAACCTGTACCGCCGTACTTTCTAGATACTGATCCATCCCCCTGCTGAAATTCATTAAAAATAATAGCTTGTTTTTCCTTAGATATTCCTATTCCAGTATCTCTAATAGCAAATATAACTGTACCTTTATCTAAAGTATCTTCTTGAATTTCAAGCTCTACTTGACCTTTTTCAGTAAACTTTATTGCATTAGAAATTAAGTTTCTCAAAATTTGGGATATCTTATGTTCATCTCCATATAACTCTTTACTCAACTTATCCTTTACTTGAAATTCCAACCCTTTTTCTATGGCTACATTTACAAACATATCCTTTATCTCTTTAGAGATACTTCTAGAATGGAAATTATACTTATCTAAACTCATTACTCCTGATTCTACCTTAGAAAGATCTAATACATCATTTATTAACCTTAAAAGTTCCTGTCCAGACTTATTTATAACAGCGATTTTCTCTTCATCTCCTATACTTAATCTTTCCTTACTCTTGTCTAAAAGTAACTTTGACAATAGGATAATAGAGTTTAAAGGAGTTCTAAGTTCGTGGGACATATTTGATAAAAACTCTGATTTATATTTGTTGGTGAGCTCTAACTCTTGAGTTTTCTTTGAGAGTTCAACAGTATAGGCCTCAAGTCTTCTATTTTGTTCTTGGAAAAGATCCTTTTGCTCATTAAGTTGTTCTTGCTGCTCCTCTAATATTGTATTAGTTTGCTGCATTTCCTCACTTTGCTGCTGTAGCAATTGCTGTTGCTCTTCTAGTTCTGCATTAGTTTGCTGTAACTCTTCACTTTGCTGCTGTAGAAGTTGTTGTTGCTCCTCTAATTCTGCATTACTTTGCTGAAGCTCTGCACTTTGCTGTTGTAAGTATTCCTGATGTCTATTTAGGGTTTCATTTGCCTTAGCTAGCTCTCTAGACTTTTCATTGGCTTCTCTTCTAGCCTCTTCAGATACTTTGAAAAGTTCTTTTATTCTTTCTCTCTGCATAGCTGAGTATAAATTAATTGAAATAACATTGCTTATGGACTCCAAGAATTCAATAGTCTTCTCCTCATAACTATTTAAGGAAGCAAGTTCTATAACCCCATAAAGTTCTTCCTTATACATTAATGGGAAAGCATATATATTATTAACTTTCTCCCTAGATATTCCTGTGGAGATAAATGCGTTTATATTGTCCGAACTTTTTAGCATTATTGCCTTTTTCTCAAGGGCAACTTGTCCTATTATTCCTTCACCTTTTATAATTTTTATTAAAGGCTTGTCTTCTTCAGAAAATGCAAATGTGCCCTTTAATTCTAATTGCTTCTTGCTTCTATTATATACATAAAAAATTCCCTTTGCCGCAGAAGTAGCCCTAGCTAAGTGACTTATAGTGGTTTCAGCAAATTCCTCTATGGTATCACAAACTGAAACCTTTTCATTTAACTGATTTTGATTATCCTTTATAAAAAAACTATACCTTAACTTATTTACCAAATCATTGTAATAATTCGACATTCGTGAGATTTCATTATTTCCTTTTATATCTACGGTTATAAGTTCTCCTGAATTAATCACCGTATTCATAACACTTTGCAACTTATCTATTGGTAATAAAATACTTTTAGTTACAAAGATAAAGATAATTATAAATACTATGATAAGTGTACATATAGTTGAAATAAGCAGTATAGCTTCCCTTTGTTCTATTTCCTTTGACTTATTTGTTAAATTTTCTGCATTAATAGTAGAGTTATTATCTATAGAGTCTAATAAACTTTCAAGGGTCCCTACAAAGTTATTATTAACACTCTTTATTAACTCATTAGCTTCTCCTACATTTCCTGCTCTAACAGTAGCAATGATTTTTTTTCTATACTCCTGCCATTGCCTAAAAGTATCTCTTACCTCTATTTCTAAATCCTTAGTATTTTCTATTTGGGTTTGAGCTTTAATTATATTTAAGTTATCTAAAATTATTTTATCCGTTTCTTCAATCTTCTTTGTGAGAACCTCTAGTTCTATACTATTTCTTGATAATATTAACTCTCTAATATCTTTTTGAACTTTAATGATATTTACCCTTGCCTCTATTGCAGCATTAGCAACTGGAAGAGAATGATAGTATAGTTCCCTAGTTACATTACCTAAAACGTTCATTTCCCTAATAGCTAAAGCTCCAAAGAAAATAAAAGTTGATATCCATATAGCTAATACAGCCATAAGTCTTTTCCTTACACTTATCTTTTCGAGTACTTTCATGTTACCTCTCCTCATTTTTATATGTATATATCAGAAAACTCAATATTTATCTTCTCAACTACGTTATTATTTAATTTGCATTCCTTATGCATGCTACTAGTAAATTCACTTTGTATAGTTTTGTTTATAGGTAAATCCACAAAAAACTCACTACCCATCTTATACTTGCTCTCTACATATACTTGTCCATTATGCATTTCTACCAAATACTTCACTAAACTTAGTCCAATTCCACTGCCCTCACTTCTTCTTGTAAGCAGTTCCTCTCCCTGTTTAAATCTTTCGAAAATTTTATCTAGGGTTTCTTGAGCCATTCCTATTCCTGTGTCTTTTACAGAGATAGTTATTTTGTCTTCAGAGGATCTGATGTTAACAAAAATAACTCCTCCAACAGGAGTAAACTTTATAGCATTTGATAAAAGATTAAGCACAATCCTCTCAATAGCATCTAAATCACAACACATTATTAGCTCTTCTATATCTGTGTCAAAAATCAAATTAATCCCTTTATTATTGACGTAATCTACTACAGACATGGTTATAGATTCAACGACTTCAACAATATTACACTTGCAAAAATTTAGTGAAAAGAAACCTGCGTCCATTTTTGTAATATCAATTAAATTGTTTACAAGCCTTAAAAGTCTGTAACAGTTTTGTCTTTGCATATCAATTTTCTCACTTAGTTTTTCTTTTATTAAAGGTTTGTCATTATGTAAATAAAGATCTATAAGCTGTACTGAGCTTAATAATATATTTAAAGGAGTTCTAAGCTCATGAGAAATGTTAGCTAAAAACATACTCTTAGCCTCATTTGCTGCCTCAGCCTCTTCCTTGGCTTTTCTAAGCTCTTTCACTTGCTCATTAACTCTTTGTTCTAAAAGCAAATTTAAATTTCTTTCTTTCTCAATAAGTTTAAGATATACATTTATTCTATTTATGAGTTGATACTCATCAATTGGTTTAACTAAATAGTCCACTGCTCCAAGTTCAAATCCCCGACTTCTGAACTCATCATTTTTGTAGGCAGCAGTGAGAAATACTATGGGTATATCCTTAGTCTTTTTTCTATTCTTAATTAAAGAGGCTATTTCAAAACCATCCATACCTTCCATCTGAATATCTAATATAATTAAATCTACAGCTCTATCATAAAGTATGGTAAGGGCCTGTTCTCCACAATCTGCCTCAAGGATTTCTGCATCTATATATTCCTTAATGAGTTCTCTTAATGTGAATAAATTATTATGGTTATCATCCACAATAAGTATGCTATAATTAGCTTCTTTAACCATTTTAATCCCCCGTTTTCCCTCATAACTATACATGTTATATTTTACACTACTAGAAATGAATGTCAAATTGCTTGAATAGATTTACTCTTAATTAACATATCTTTTCTAGTTTTTATATGAAATTAATTAAATTTTCTAAAATATACTTATATATATTACGAAAAAATATTATGTTGTATTATTAGTAAATTTTAGTGTATTATTTTTATTGATACTATTATCCCTTACACTATTCGAAGGATTTATCATTAAATAAGGGGTTATTTGTATTTTTATTGGAATAAACTTCTAGTTTTTGCTAATATATGATAATTTTCTTATTCCCTTAAAATATTTAAATTCTTTGCATGAATGGTAAACATGTTTATGTAACTTTATCTCTTATGTGTTAGATTTATTGCTAACCACCGAAACTTTGCTGTAAGCTTTATTTCTCTGGAGAATATTTAGTAAAATACTAGTAAATTCTCTTATTCAAGTAAGCCTAGACCGTGAAATTTTTAGCCTTTTATAAACTTAATGATTAAAACCCTTATCTTTAGAGATATAATATAATAAGTATTCTTATATAAGGAGGAAACTATGGAAAAACTTATAAAAAAAATTAGTACTATAATGGAAGATAAATTTGAAGAATGTGGTTATGATAGGCAGCTTTGTACTGTCACTGTATCAAACAGACCAGATCTTTGCCAGTTTCAATGCAATGGTGCAATGGCAGCTGCAAAAAAATATAAAAAGTCTCCTATTGATATAGCTAAAGAAATTGTTTCAGCAGTTGAAAATGAAGAGAATTTTGAAAATGTGTCTATTGCAGGCCCAGGATTTATAAATATAAACTTAAAAGATAGCTTTATATCAAGTTACATAAATAATATGTATGGTGATGAAAAGCTTGGCTGTTCTAGTGATGTAGATCCAATGACTATAGTTGTTGACTATGGTGGAGCTAATGTGGCAAAACCTCTCCACGTTGGGCATCTTCGTGCTGCTATCATTGGAGAAAGCATAAAAAGAATTGGTCGCTACCTAGGCCACAAGGTGATTGGAGACGTTCACTTAGGTGATTGGGGACTTCAAATTGGCATGGTAATTTCTGAAGTAGAAAGGCGCAGTCCAGATCTACCTTACTTTGATGAAAGCTATGTAGGTGAGTATCCTGAAATAGCACCTTTTACCATTGATGAGTTAGAAGAAATTTATCCTGCGGCTAGCAGTCTTGCAAAATCTGATGAGAAGGCCATGGAAGCTGCTAGAAAAGCTACCTTTGAACTTCAAAACGGCCGCAGAGGTTATGTTGCTCTTTGGAAACATATCTTAAATGTTTCTATATCAGATTTAAAGAAAAACTATGGAAACTTAAACGTAGAATTCGACCTCTGGAAGGGAGAAAGTGACTGCCAAAAATACATTCCTGAAATGGTAGAATTGTTCAAGGAAAAAGGCTTTACTTACGAAAGTGAAGGTGCTTTAGTTATTGATGTAGCTAAGGAATCTGATACTTATACAGTTCCTCCAATTATAATATTAAAATCTGATGGTGCTACTCTTTATAGTACTACAGACCTTGCTACTATTGTAGAAAGGGTTAAGGATTACAATCCTGATGCTATTATCTATGTAGTTGATAAAAGACAAGGACTACACTTTGAGCAAGTATTTAGATGTGCTAAGAAAACTAATATTATAAAGGAAGCTGCAACTCTTGACTTCATTGGCTTTGGTACTATGAACGGAAAAGACGGCAAACCTTTCAAAACAAGAGAAGGTGGAGTTATGAGACTCCAAGACTTAATTCAAATCATTAAAGATAACGTAAAAGATAAATTAAAAGAAACTGATACTATGACACCTGAAGAAGTTGAAGAAATTTCAAGAAAAGTGGGTCTTGCAGCACTTAAATATGGTGACCTTTCAAACCAGGCTACTAAAGATTATATTTTTGATATGGATAAGTTCTCTTCTTTTGAGGGAAATACAGGCCCTTATCTTTTATACACAGTAGTTAGAATAAAATCTATTCTAAGAAAAGCTGAAGCTGAAGGAATAAACCTTTCAAATTCAAAGGAAATTCTTCACCCTTACAGCAACACTGAAAGAGATTTAATGCTTAAAATTTCTAGATTCAATGAAGTAGTAAACTTAAGTTTTAAAGATAGATCTCCAAATAAAATTTGCGATTACATCTATGACTTGTCAAACTTATTCAATAAGTTCTACCATGATAATAGAATTATTGCAGAGGAAAATACTGAGAAGAAGATGTCTTGGCTAAACTTAATTACCTTAACTCAAAAGGTATTAGAAGCTGGTCTTGACCTACTTGGAATAGAGGCCCCTGAGAAAATGTAATAGTTCTTTAGAATTTTTCAAGTTTTAGTATAAATATTGCAAAAGAAAATGGTTTCTTCATACAATGAAGAAACCATTTTTCAAATAACCTAAAAAATAAATCTTAATTTTCATTTATACACTTTACTATAGGCTGAATAAACTTCTTATCTGTCCAATCCACTGGATTATCATAGCACTCTAACAAACCCTTAGCATCCTCGTCCAAATCTTCTTCCTGGATCTTTTTAAGCTTTATTTTTAGTGCATTCATCATCATCTTATCAACAAAATCTAAACTCTCATAGTTAAAAGCTCCCCTTAAGTAAAAACACTGGATTTTTCCTCTCATTTCAGCTTTAAGGTTTGCTGAGAATACTTTTTCTATATCCTTTTCTCTTTCTGGCGTACAACCTACAGCAAATACTATAAGCCTCTTATCTGCTATGTTTTTGAAGTTCTCAGTAATTATCTTAACTCCACTAATTCCCACCGCATGTAAAAACCCACCAAAAACTATAGTGTCATACTTCTTTAAATCTTCACCTTTAACTTTAGAACTCTCAATTAAATCTCCATTAGTCTCTTCAGCAATCCACTGGGCGTAACGTTTTGTACTTCCATACTTTGATTTGTAGATTACAAGGACCTTGTTAGCACCTTGTGACATAAACATCCCCCTCTAGTTTTTGCTTAAATTTTTATTTATACACTGTACTATAGGCTCAATAGCCTTCTTATCTGTCCAATCTACTGGATTGCCATAAGCCTTTAGTATTTCTTCCATTTCAGCTCTCTCATCAACAGATACATCGCCCTTAAGAGCCTTTTTAAGCATTATTCTAAGCATCCCCATCATAACTTTGTCTACTAAGCCCATTTTTTGATAATTTAACGATCCTCTAAGATAAAAATGCTTTACTTTTTCCCTAAGCTCTCCATTAAGATTTGTAACAAAAGTCTTCTCAACTTCCTTTGACTTTTCTGAAGAAGATCCAACAGCAAACACTATTATTCTTTTATCCTTAATATTAGCGAAGTTTTCAGTGATTACCTTTATCCCTTTAATACTTCCAGCATATAAGAAGCCTCCGAAAACTATAGTATCATACTTTACTAAGTCTTCGATTTTAACCTTAGAACTTTCAATCAAGTCCCCTTTTACCTCTTCAGCAATCCATGTTGCATAACGTTTTGTGCTTCCATACTTTGATTTGTAAATTACAAGAACTTTATTATTACCCTCTAACATAAATACATCCTCACTTTAAAAATTAATATGTAACAGTTAAACTAGTTTAATCTCTATATCTTAACTACACTATAAGAGATAGACTTTTTTCTCTATATTCTACTTTAATTTTTCAAAGTCCAAGTGTAGAATATTAAACCTGTAGCTTGCTTTTCCTAAAATATCATCTATAGATACTGTACCAATAATTCTACTATCAGTACTATTTACTCTATTATCCCCTAAAACAAATAAATGGCCTTGAGGAACTACCACCTTCATTTGTGGATTAGTATTCATATTATCACTTAAGTAATCTTCCTCTAATAAATTATCATTAATATATACCTTGCCTTGTTTTATTTCTATAGTTTCTCCTGGCAACCCTATAACTCTCTTAATAAATATATCGTTATTCGTTTTGTGGGATTTTAGAATTACAACATCTCCCCTCTTGTAATTCTTTGTATAATGCTTATACCTTTCTACAACTACCCTATCATTGTATTTTTCCATATTTAAAGTGGGATACATGGATTGTCCTTCTACCCTTACATTATCTATAAGAAAAACTCTCACTAATAGTATACCTATCAAAAGCCCTAAGGTTTGAATTACATCCTTACGCTTTATACTTAACTTCTTCATCTTACCCCTCCATCTCATCTAATATGTCCCATAATTCCATTTTATGTCCCGCTCTTATTTTAAATACAACAATTACCACCAGAACTACAATCATTGCAATGATTGAACCTCTCATTTTTTTCATTTCCCTTTTCTTAAATTCATTAGAATCCCTAAAATTTAAAGACCTATATTAATTATATCACCAGCAATATCATATTGTAATCACCCTATGGATAATTTTTCCTCATCATATAAAGTAGTTTATACCAACCTACAAAAGTAAAACACAAAACCGCAGACTTTTGTTTCCGCGGTTTTGTGTTCTTACTCACTTAGCTTCCTTGATCCCTCAGATAATAGATCTGCAAGAATTACAAGTAATAAATAACAAAGTAATAGTAAGGTTATTTCTGTATATTTAAAGTAACTCATACTTAATTTAAACTGCTGTCCAAGGCCTCCTGCTCCCACGAAACCTACTACTATAGTAGTACGAAGGATTACTTCACCACGATAGAGAATGTAAGTTATAAACTTAGGCATTGCCGCTGGAATTACTCCATAAAAAAGCATTTGTGATGGTGTTCCTCCAGAAGATGCTATATTTCTAACTGGTCTTAAATCTAAATCCTCTATAACTTCTGCACATAGTTTCCCAAGGATCCCAAAGTTGTGTATAGCAAGAGCTATAGCTCCTGGGAGAATCCCTGGTTTAAATATAAATACTATAATCATTGCCCAAACTAACTCTGGAACTGCCCTTGAAAATATATAAACAAATCGGATTACCCCAAAACTAATCCATTTGTACCATTTCTTGCTTAAAGTTAAAGTTCCATCAGCCACATTTCTTGCTGCGGGAATTACAGTAAGTAGCATTGCAATAGTTGCAAAACCAATAGCCATAACGCTCATTTGAAGAGTATCATAGGTAAGCTTCAGGGCTTTTCCCCAATTTTCACCATTTAAAAAGGCTGGATTTGCTTCCCCAACTCCAAGAAGGCCATTTATGAATTTTTTAGTATACATATAATTTTTTTCTGTAAATAGTCCAAAAAAATCTGCCTTATCCACCACAACTATAAATATCCAAGAACCCACAATTATTATTGTAGCTAGAATTAGTGAAAACTTACTAAAGTTGACTCTTCTTTTGCCCTGATTATCCGAAATTAGTTTATTTCTAAGCACATTACTCCAAAGATCAATTAAAACTACTAAAGCTGTTAGGAAGAACATAAAAGTCCAAACCTCATTATAGTTTAAGTCTTGAAGAGATAACTGAATTTGGAAACCAAGACCTCCCAAGCCAACAAAACTCATAATAGTTGAAGAACGAACTGCACATTCGAATCTGTACATGGTATAGCTAATCATGTCCACCTTAGCTAGAGGTAAATAACCATATATTAAAAGCTGAAGTTTTGAAGCCCCTGAAGATTTTAGTGCTTTTATAGGCTCCTTAGAAACATCATTTAAAATATCTGCATAAATTCTTCCTAAAGTTCCTCCATAGGGAATAGCTAGAGCAAAAATGGCTGCATAGGGTGTCAGTCCAATAGCTGCAACAAAGAGCCAAGCCCAAACTAATTCATGAATAGCTCTCATAAAGCCTAAAATCCCTCTGAATATACTTTTAGAAATTTTTCTTGAAGTTTCACCTTCTGACATAATTCCAGAAGCTAAAATACCAAAGACAAAGGCAAATATAAAGGCTAAAGTCATTCCTGCTACTGCATAGGCTAGAGTTCTCCAGGTGGAAACAATAGCAAGCTCTATTAGCTCTGAAGTTATCTTAGGATGTAAAATAGAGTTAAGAATCTGCATTATTGTAGCCTTTCCACCAGCATGTATAAGCTCTGAACTCCATGTTACCGAAAAAAGGCTCCAAACAAACATTAAAAGAAGAATTACAGTTAAAATGTTTTTCTTATGATAATCCAAGGTTGATTTAAGACTGCGCATCTTCCTTCAACTCCTTCAAATCATATAATTCCTTAAGTACATCACTTGTTACCTTCTCTACTGGAAGGTCAAAGTATATCCTTCCTTCACGCAGAGCAATTATTCTATTAAAATACTTTTTTGCATATTCAACAGAGTGAAGACTTGCTATAAGAGTTTGCCCTTCTTCCCTTACAAGATTTGTTAAGGTATATAAAATATCCTCTGCACGAGCAGGGTCTAAGGAGGATACAGGTTCATCAGCTAAAATCACTTCAGGATTTTGTACTAATAATCTTGCCATAGCTACTCTTTGCTGCTCTCCTCCCGATAACTTGGAAGTTCTCTCATAGGCCTTTTCTTCTATGCCAACTCTTTCTAGCGCCTTAATTGCTAACTCCTTGTCTTGTGGAATCAATAAAGATAATAAGGATTTTAAAAACCCCCAATCCTTAAGTCTACCTGCTAACACATTATGAATAACAGGTAAGGAGCCTACTAAATCAAATTGTTGGCGGATAATCCCTATCTTCTTTGCTAACTCCTTTACTCCTTTATAACTCTCTATATTATTACCATCTAAAAGTATTTCTCCCTTATCAGTGTTTAGTACTGTAGCTAAGATGTTTAATAAAGTAGTCTTTCCAGCTCCACTGGGTCCTATTAAGGCAACAATCTCACCTTTCTTTATATTAATAGAAAGTGAATCTAGGGCTATTTTTCTTTCATAAATTTTTGATATATTGTTAATTTCAAATAAATTATTAGTTTCTGTGTTCATCTTTTCACCTGCCATCTACCTACATTTTCTTATAGTTCCTTATTATTGCAAATCAAATCCATACTCATCAAAATTAAATAGCTTATTCTAGTAGATTTTAACCTTAACTAGGTTGTTTTTTATTTTCAATTCTCTAACTTTTCATCAAATAATATACCATGAAAACCTGGAATCTGCCAAACTAGAACCCCATATTAAAACAATAACTTTGGCAAGGCTTTCGCCCCTCCAAAGTCATTATTAAAAGTAATTTACTTATAGTTAATGAACAAGTTCATTTTGAACAAGTTCATTTTAAGCAAGTTCATCTAAATAATTCTATACTCCTAAACTACTTCACCATTCCTAGTTTTTTACCTACTTCTTCAATAGCTTTATAGTTTTCATTTTTAGTTTCTACAAACTTATCTGTTTGGAAGAATTTTAAAACCTCAGCTTGTGAACCGCCCCCATCAGCTTTCATGTCTATTATAGCTTTTTTTACCTTCTCTTTTGTTCCTTCTCCATATACTTTATCTACATTTTCTGGAGTGTTAATTGTCCAATGATAATCAAAGTACTCTGGAGTTGTATAGAAAGCTTTAACCTTAGTTAAGTCTACTTTATTTTCCTTAAGAGACTTTTCCCAAACTGATATATTTAGGGCTCCTGTTTGGAAAGAACCACTTTGCACAAGTGCAATAGTTTTATCATGGTTGCCTGAGTAATTTGGTCCTCCATTAAAGTCCTTCTCTGGATCAATTCCTGCTTCAGTTAAGAAGTGGCGTGGCATTAAGCTTCCAGATGTTGAACTTTCACTACCAAAAGTAAAAGTTTTTCCTTTTAAATCCTCAAGTTTAGTAACTTCTAAATCCTTTTGGGCAATGAATACTGATTTAAACTTGGCATCCATCGGTCTTTGTGCAATAGCCTCTGAACCTGGAGCTACAGCTCTTGCTTGAACTCCTGTAAGTCCACCAAACCAAGCCATTTGAACTTCTCCTCTTTCAAACCCTGTAACTAATGCTGCATAATCTACTGAAGGTACAAACTCTACCTTAAGCCCTGTTTTCTCACTTAAGTATTTCGCCATTTCACCCATATTTCTATTTAACTCTGCTGAAGCTTGATCTGGAATTGCGCCTATTTTAAAGGTAGGTGTTTCTTTTTTAGCAGTTTCAGTCTGCCCACCCTTTCCACAAGCGGTAACTGAAAACATCATTAATCCAGCAAGCACTGCTGCCATTACTTTTTTCATAAAAATTCCCCTCCATATAATCAGTATTTCTTTTTGTAAAGATTAGACTAAAGCTTTATTTAACAAAAATTTTTCGTAAAATCCAATTTTATTTAATAATCATAGTTTTATTCTTATCAGGTAAATTCATACATATTACTGGTTCATATTAGATAGAAAACTCTAACTTATAGTAATTATTTTGGAAATACAAAAGTCATTTTTCACCAATTACAAATTCTTTTACAAACTTTATAAAATATATTGAATTCATACCTTTATAAATTATATTATATGAAGAATAAATTGTATAATTGAAAATTCCAATAGATGAAGCTTGATCTATTCGACTTTTTTCTACATTAAAGTACAATATAAAAAACCTTATACCTCATCAAATAGAAGAGGTATAAGGTTTGGGTATAGTATAATTCTATTTAGAAATTCTCTCATATAATTTAGGAAGGTCGAACAAACTTAATATCCCTAATGGAGGTTCATTCTTATCTCCTGATTCTGTAATAATAATTGCATTAAGTCGAAGTCCTTTTTTATACCACTGTTCAAACACATCTATAGCTTGAAATACTGTAGCTGTTTTTGAGATAAAGGTATAACTTTGCTTATTCTCACTAAATTCTAAAATTGTTCCTACATCTACATCTTCAGAAAATTCAACTCCACTTTCTAAGTTGTAAGCCACCCATCTAGCTATACTATCAGTGGTAAGCAATCCTTCAAATTTTCTATTATCATAGACTGGAATTTTAGAAAAGTTATTTTTAAACATTTTTCTCGTAGCCACACTAAGTTTGTCATAAGAGCTACACTTTACTACCTTTTGAAGAAATTCATTTTCTAGAGTAAGAGGTTTAGTAAGCATCTCACATATAAACTCTAAATCCTCAACTACTTTTATATGTGGTTCAGCAATAGCTTCATCCTCAATCCTTTTATGAACTATAGCATTACGTAATTCGGCATACTCTTTTAGTATCCCTCTATATTTTTCAATACCAGGATTTTTTACTGCAGCCCTATCAACTAATTGATAGAAAGCCTTGTGTACATCATTGCCCACTATTTCTTTAAGCTTAGCTTCAATTTTTATGAAAGCACTTAAAAATCTTTCTGAATTCTTCTTATCCATGTACATCTCCTTAAAATTATTATTCTTCAATAGTAATAATTTAATTATACCACTTTTCTTATGATTTTATGAATACCTCTCCAATTATAAATCTGAAACTCTCTTCTTAATTCTTTCCATACTTAACCTTTTCTTAAGGAATTCTTAAGAAAACTTTATGTAAATATTCAGGTAATTGCTGGATAATAGGTGCTATAATTATTCTTGTAGTGTTAAGCAAACTTCCAGTGAAGTATGTGAAGAAAGTTTCCACAAAAATTATTTAACGGCATTTTGGAAGGATATTCCCCAAAACTCCCTAAAAAATTTAATACTCCTTCCAAAGTCGTTGAATAAGTTAAAATTGTATATGCAAATGCTATTATTCTATATCACATATTAAAATGTAATTAACTTTTTTAATTCTACGGTTGAAAGGAGAATTATTGATGAATGTACTTGAAGTAAATAATGTCTATAAAAAACTAGGTAAAAGAGAAATTATTAAAGGCATTAGTTTTTCTATTAAAGAAGGGGAAATATTTGGATTTCTTGGTCCTAACGGTGCTGGTAAAACTACTACTATTAGAATGCTGGTAGGTCTTATCGCTGCGGATAAAGGAAATATTAGTATATGCGACAATAGCATTGGAACTAATAGGGTTAAAGCCCTATCTAATGTAGGTGCTGTAGTTGAAAATCCTGAAATGTACACTTACCTTACAGGAAGGCAAAATCTAAATATGATCGCTGACATAAAAAAGATCCCAAGAAAAAATGTGGATGAAATTATTGATTTAGTTAATTTAACTGGACGAATAGATGATAAGGTAGGGAAATACTCCCTTGGAATGAAACAAAGACTTGGGCTAGCTTCAGCTCTTTTATCAAAGCCAAAACTACTTATTTTGGACGAGCCTACTAACGGTCTTGACCCAACTGGAATCATTGACTTTAGAGAAATAGTAAAAAAGGCTGTTAAAGAAACTAATGCCGCTGTACTTATATCCTCTCATATTCTTAGCGAAGTTCAACAACTCTGTGATACAGTAGCCTTTATCAACCATGGAGAAATTAAAGCAATAGAAAGCATTGCAGATGGAAACGTAAACAACCAAACTGAAACTCTAACTATTGTTGTAGGTGATTCCTCTAAAGCTACTGCAGCACTTCAAAATATAAAGATGGTAAGAGGTTGTTCTGCTTTAGATAACACCTTTACCGTTGTAACTGACAAGAACTCTTCACCAGAAGTTATCAAAGCACTTGTAGGTGAAAACATAGATATTTATGAAGTTTATAAAAAGCATAATGGACTTGAGCAAAGATACATGGAACTTGTGGAAGGAGGTATTAGATAATGATAACCTTAATTAGATATGAACTACTTAAACTATTTAAAAGGGTAAAAACTCTAGTAGTTGTTATAGCTTTTATGCTACTTACTGCGGTTTTAGCCTTTGGTCTTTATAAAGACTCTGAAGATACGAAAAAATATAATAGTCCAGAGTTTCAAATTCAAAATATTGAAGAAAATATCAAGTTCAATGAAGAACAAAAAAATAATCTTCCCCCAGAAGTAAGAAATGATGCCACAAAAAAGGAAGAATATCTGAAACACCTTGACGAAAACACTGTTGACTTAAAAGATCAGCTTTCTAAACTTAAAGCCTTAAGTGGAAAAGAAGTAGATTGGAAAGAAAACTTGAACACTAGAATAAAAGAACTTGAAACAACGCTAAAAGAAGATCAAAGTAATTCCAAGAAATTAAAAGGCGGTTGGGAGCAAGAACTTCAACAATTAAAATATTTGAAGGATAACAATATTAAACCTATGGAAGACTACGATTTCAATGCCTTTTCATATCTTGAAAAATTAATAGGTATTTTAGGTCAGGTATTCTTAGTAATAGGTATTGCAATTTTTGCAGCAGATATGGTGTCTGGGGAATGCACTCCTCCAACGTTAAAGCTTTTACTAACTCAACCTGTATCTAGAGGAAAAGTTATTTTCTCGAAGTTTATCGCAGTAACTTTAGCTGCTATAGGATTAATTATGTCTGTAGAAATAATTTCTTTTCTTGTGGTTGGTTTGATTTATGGTTTCGGAAACTCTTCTTATCCAGTTATGGTTGGAGCAAGATATGCCTTTGATCAATCTGTGTTTCTGCCAAATGGTGGCCATCCACTAGCTCTTATAGCCGGTAGTTCTCAAATAATTCCTATGTGGAAATACACTATAGAACTATTATTGACCCAAGGACTATATATATTAGCATGTACGTCTTTCGTATTCCTTGTATCAGCACTATTCAAGAGTAGTATGGTATCCATGGGACTTGCTACTGTTTCTTTAATTGCCATGACTATTATTTTCAACCTAGTAGGTTTCCTTAAGAAATTTGCAATGTACGTATTTACATCTTATGTAGATATGGGTGCTGTAATTAAAGGAGACACTGCTTTAATGTTTAACAACCCTAGTTCCACCTTAGGATTAGCTGTAATGATATTCCTTGTATGGACATTAGTTTGCTACTTAATAACACACTTTGTGTTTACTAAGAAAGATATATTAATTTAATATTAAGCTGCTATTCAAAAGAATAAATCTTACCTCCTTTTTATTGAGATTATTCTTTCCTAAAAGGCCTTTAAGTTAAAAACTTAAAGGTCTCTTTTTAAGCCTTTCTATAGCTTTGTCCTCATTCTTCTTTTTATTGTCCACAAATTCTCTTAATTCCTCATATTTGTCCACTTCCTCTTATATATTAGTAACAGATATAAATTTATGGGGGAGATTTTTTGGGAAGAGATATAAAACATGTTTTTCAAGTAGCCACAGTGTTTATTGGAACAATAGTAGGTGCTGGTCTCGCATCTGGTCAAGAAATAACTCAGTTCTTTTCAACCTATGGGTACATGAGCTTTTGGGGACTTCTTATTTGTGCAGTCTTTTATATGGTGTTTAGCTCTATAATGGTATCCATTAGTGTAAAATATAATTTGAATTCCTATACAGACTTTATAAATCTTGTTAGCCCAGGGTTCTTGGGAAAAATAACAGATTATTTAACTAGCTTTTTTTTAATTTCTGGAGCTGCCATTATCCTAGCCGGAAGTGGTGCTCTACTTTATCAGTACTTTAGACTTCCACGATATATTGGAATCTTAATTATGGTAGTGGTAGCCTTAGTTACCTTGCTTAATGATACAAAAGGACTTATAGCCATTAACTCCTTTATAGTTCCTTCTCTTACAACAATTATAATTACAGTATTTGTACTATATCTTGTTTATTCTAAAGGAACAATGTCACTAGAGTATTTAAAGGGAGTACCTGTGCATAAAACAATTTTAGTTCCTAATCAATGGATAATTTCATCCTTTTTATATGCCGGCTTTAATATGTTATTTTCCAGTGGTGTTATAGTTCCGCTAACAAAGGAAATGAAAAAGAAGAGAGTTATAATCACTGGACTTATAATTGGTGCCCTTACTTTAACACTTCTTGCAGGGTTAATTAATTCTATGCTACTTGTAAACATACCAAGTATATTTAAATATGAAATTCCGTTGCTTCATGTAGCAAGTAGATTCGGTCCACTGATTCAAGTGCTTCTGCTTATAGTAATCTGGTGTGAAATGTTTTCAACTGAGGTTTCAAATATTTATAGTGTAGGAAAAACCCTTGAAAACAAATATAAAATTCCTTATAAAAAGGGCATTTTTTTAGTATTATTAATAGCTATCCCTGTATCTCAAATAGGATTTAAAACCTTAATAACTTATCTTTATCCTGGCTTTGGGATCATTAGTTTAATTTTTTCTGTGCAATGTGTTATGTTCTACTTGAAGATGAAAAAAACTAGATAGAGTCTATATCAAATTATATACTTAAATATATATAAAGTCCTCCGAAGAAAAACTCCTCGGAGGATTTATTTTTAAGCGTTTTTGTGTTTATAATCTTATTTTTAAGTTGAAACCTAAAGATTTTTATAGTTTTATAGTTATTGGTAAAGTCCTTTTTATTTTATAATTTATTTTTTAAATTCCAATGTACAACATTTTTTCTAAGTTCTTCAATTTCAATTCTAATTGCTTTAACTACCCTAGTATATAGAAAGTAGAACATTCCAGCTAGTATCAAGTATTTAGCTAAATATTGAAAACTACTTTGAATCCGACTTAATAAAATATCCCTATAAGCATTTGCATTTTCCCCTACTATCCCAATTGCTTCTAACCCTACTCTTCCTATTGTTTCTAATTCATCAATGGCATATCCGTTATATAAGGCTGTAATAGCTGAACTACCTGATAAGTATACTACAGCTATTGCAAAAATATATAATCCAATATTCCTCCACACTTTTTCACTACTGCAGTGATTAATAAAAGCATTTTTAAAAAGCTTCACTACAATAAGACCGAATACTATTAATGCTATTATGATTAGTAAAGTGTTACAAATCTTTAGTAAAAGATAATTTTCCCAAATGCCAGACATAAACTTACCCCCCTATTTTATACCCTTATAAGATTATGAGTTATGTAAAAAACTCTATTTATATTACCATTATACCATATTCTTACATAACTACAATAAAGTTGACAGAATATATTGAATTTTTTTGTTACATTATTTTGGTTTGCTTTCCATAAGGTTCATAGTTTAAATGATAGATATTCGCATATAATAATAACACTTAGTTACAAAGAACTAAAGTTAATATTTGATTATAACTAAATGTACCTTGGTTCTCCAGAGCTTTTGAGTAGGGATAAAACTATTTCTATCATTAGCTTATAACTAAGAAATTTATACAATAAAGGAGGAATTTAATATGTCAAACAGAAGCAATAGAGTATTAGTTCCAGAGGCTAGAGAAGGATTAAACAGATTCAAAATGGAAGCTGCGAAAGAAGTAGGAGTAAACTTAAAAGATGGTTACAATGGAGACCTAACTTCTAGAGAAGCAGGTTCAATAGGCGGACAAATGGTTAAAAGAATGGTTGAAGCTTACGAAAAAAACCTATAATTTAAAACATTACCCCCTGAGGAAACTTTCCCCTGGGGGTATTATATTGGCACTTTCAAATGCCTTATTAAAATTTATTTTTAAGATTCCAATGCACTACCTTTTCCCTTAACCTCTCAATTTCAAGATTTATTGACTTAGCTACTCTTGTATAGAGGAAGTAAACAACTCCTAATTGAATTAACTTATTAATAGTATATTGAAAATTTCCTTGAACTTGCTTTATAAACATTACCTTATATGAAGCTCCTTTTTCCAAGGCCTCTATTGCTCCTTGTAATTCTAGAATAATATATCCATTACCTATGGCTGATATTAATGCTACTCCTGAAAGATAAACTATAGAAAATCCACAAATATATAAAGCGATATTTTTCCAGACACTTTCACTGCTAGAATGATTCCCAAGAAGGCTTTTAAAAAACTTCACTATAATAGAGAGAAATGTAACTAAAGCTATTATAATAAAAATAGAGTTCCCGATTCTAAGTAAAAAGCAATTTTCCCATATACCTGACATATAGTATCCTCCTATTAGATTGTTACCAATACTGTGGCCTTATGTAAAAATATAACTTAATACTAATATACTATTATTTCCTTAGATTATGTTTCCGCTTTTGGCTTTTTTGTGAATTAATGTACTAAAATCTACAGCACCCAACCTTCAGGATCTTTATTAAATCCTATGCTATAATATATAATTTTCCTTATGCTAAAGATATGTTATTATAATACCAAACCAATTTACCTATTGCTTATAAAGTATTAGGTAGTGAATTTATCATGGTTAATAATAGCTATATTATTAACAGTTTATTAGTCATTAATTATAAAGATAAAAAAGGAGAAAACTTATAAATGCCTAACAATATAATCTTAGACAACTTAAACTATTGCAATATATGTCCTAGAAATTGTAATGCTAATAGAACTTCTCCAAACCTTGGAGTTTGCAAAAGTTCCCTTACCTTAAAAATTGCTAAAGCCTACCCTCATATGTGGGAAGAACCATGTATTTCTGGTGAAAAAGGTTCTGGAACTGTCTTTTTTTCTAATTGCAATTTAAGCTGTGTGTTTTGCCAAAACCATGAAATAAGTCATGAGGCTAAGGGTAAGGAAATTACTACCCAAAGACTTAGTGAAATTTTTCTTGAGCTTGAGGAAAGAGGCTGCCACAACATCAACTTGGTTAATCCTTCTCACTATGCTCTTCAAATTATAGAAGGGATAAACCTATCTAGAAAATTCGGATTAAAAATCCCTATTGTTTATAACTCTAATGGTTATGAAAAAGTGGAAACTATCAAAGCCTTAGAAGGCTATATTCAAATTTATATCCCAGATTTAAAATATTTTAATGATAAGTATGCAATAAAGTATTCAAAGGCTCCAAACTACTTTAATATAGCCTCAAAGGCCATAGAGGAAATGGCAACCCAAATAGGAGAGCCACAATTTGATGAAAATGGTATGATGAAAAAAGGGGTTATAGTAAGACATTTGATGCTTCCAGGTCTATTATTTGACTCAAAAAAAGTAGTGGATTACATTTATAAAACCTTTGGTGATTCTGTATACTTAAGTCTAATGAATCAGTACACTCCTATGTATGGTGCTAAAGATTTTCCTGAAATTAATAGGACTTTAAATCCAAAGCATTATGATAGCTTAATTGATTGCTGTTTAGAGCTTGGATATAAAAATGCCTTTATACAAGAAAGTGGTACTTCCTCAGAAGTTTATGTGCCAGACTTTAACTTAAGTGGTGTATAGTTTTAAATCTTTCGGAAACATTTTACACTAAGTCCTTATTTATTTTACTTCCGAGAAAATTATTAAAAAACTAATTAGTTCCTATACAATTGTATTTAAACCTTTATTCTCTATGCTTATTTTAAGTAAGCAAAGCTCTCCAGAAAAATTTTCTCTGGAGAGCTTTTAATTAAAATTTATATTTATCTAAGTCCTCTTTAAAGTACTGAGCAATCTTTTTAAACTCATTAACTGACTGAATTAAATGTCTAATTTCCTCTGTGTAAGAACTTACATTTGCACTTACTTCTTCTGTAGAAGCTGAGTTCTCTTCTGCTATAGCAGCAAGAGATTCTATAGTTTCATACATTGTAGCAATAGACTTAGCTTCTTTATCTAAATCATTTATAGTTTCAATCATAGATTTAGAAACTGTTCTTACAGACATAGTGGATTCATAGCTTACTTTTCTAATTTCTTCTAAGCCTTTAGTTTCATGTTGAAGAGTATCATATTGTTCTTCAATGTTATCTACTAAACCATCAATATCTTGCACAAACTGTACTAGGTTTGAATTAATTTCTTCTACAGCCTTCTTAGTTTGCTCTGCAAGTTTTCTTACTTCCTCAGCAACTACAGCAAAGCCTCTGCCCTGCTCACCAGCTCTTGCAGCCTCTATTGAAGCATTTAATGCTAGCAGATTTGTTTGATCAGAAATTTGGGCAACTATAGAAACTATGTTAGTTATGTCTTTAGCCTTATCCCCAAGTTGGACGCCTTTAACCTTAACTTCTTGGAAATTGTTTAAAGTTTTTTCTATATTGTTACTTACAGACTCAACTTTATCAAAGCTTGAATTGATTTTTTCAATAGTTCCTTCTAACTCTTCTTTATTATTGTTTTCACTATCTACAATAACTTTAAGGGCATTTATATTATCATTTAAGATAGACGCTGCTTGTTCTGTATTTTGAGCTTGATCTACAGAGGTGCTAGCCACTTGCTCCACTACCTGAGAAATTTCATTAGAAGTCTTGTCCATATTATCTGAAATCTTTCCAAGTTTCTCAGAGAAGTCTCTCATTTCCTCGGTAATACCATTAAATACCACAAAATCAGAACTCATGCTCTTCATATGAGTTTTAATACTTGTGAAAATATCTTCAAAGATATCCTTTGTAATTATATCTCTATCTTCAAAGAATATATTATTATTTAGTTTATCCCCTAATCTTACTAAGTCCTTTGTTGGCTTAAGCAGTAATCCTACTCCAACCAAAGTAGCTATTGAGGATACTCCTGTTAAAATCAGTGCTTTAACTATATTATCAACTCCTAGAACACCTAAAGAAGTCAATAAGGTTACTAAAAAAGTGACTACGGTAGCCTTTCCTGCTATAGATTTAATGAAACCTAAGGATGTTATTTTGTTAAATAAGTAAGATTTCTTTTGATAAATATCCTCACTAAAGGTTATTTTAATTTCCATAGAGTCCTCATTTTTCTTCTCTATGTTATATTCATACTTTTCATTAAAGTATGCAAAACTCCCCTCCAGCATTCCTAAGAAATAATCGAACATTCCTCTCTTAGACTGGTATTTCATCACCGCTTCTCTTGAAGACACAGGCTTAATATCTACCACTGGAGGCTTTGCTCCAGGAATTTTTTGTGTCATAACAGTATGTATATCATAAAGGGATTTTAAAAATCCATATGTTCTTTCGTGTTTAAAAAACACTGGATAAACCTTAGCAAAGGAGTTAATATTATCATTACCAATGGCTCTCCATAGCTGTTCTGTGCTAACATTTTGACTAGATGACATCTTCTCCATAAATCTTTTTATATCGCTATCATTTACATCTTCTACTGGAGAAAATACTCTTCCACTTCCCCAACCAACATATTCCATGGTGCTATCCACACTGGAATCTCCATACAGTTTTCTACAAGTTTGCATCCAAACGGACACTACTGTTCCTTTCATCTTTATCCCCTCATTTCATTAATTAAAAATTTCTGTTTAATACTTATTAGTAAGTAATCTTATAGTTTGAAAACATTCCTTAAACATAAGTTCATTGTTCAATTAAATTAATAACTTTAAATAAATAAAATTAATCAATAATCAATTGTAAATAATAATAATAATTATTACTCAATAATATAGTATCAAAACTTTCCACTATTGTATATTATTTATTTAAAATAAAATTACTTGTAAACTAAGTTATCTAGCACCTAAAAAACTTAGGGAAGACTTAAGCTTTGAATCTTATCTGCATTAATTGTTCCAAATACTAGGCTTACTTAAGCTTCTCTATCCATAGAAAAATAAAACATGACTCCTTGTTCAGTATTTTTAACTCCATAGGTTCCTTTATGCAACTCTATAATTTTTTTAACTATAGATAACCCAAGACCAGTGCCCCCAAATTTTCGGCTTCTTGATTTATCTCCTTTATAAAACTTATCCCAAATCTTACTTAGAGCCTCTTCTTCAATATGTCCCCCACTATTTTCAAAATACACAAAGCCTTTTTCCTGTTGCACCTTTGTACTTATCCAAATATGCCCTCCTATATTTGTATGTCTTATAGCATTGGTTAAAAAATTTGTAACTACTTGCTCTAATTTAAAACAATCACCCTTTAATTTTAAGTTATCTGCTAAATCCATATGAACATCTATGTTTTTTTCTAGAATTGAAGGCATTAATCTTCTTATAGTACCCTCTATAATTTGTCCAATATCACAGATGTCCGTTTTTAAAATTATATTTTCACTCTCAAGGGTAGATAGCTCTAGCATATCCTTCACTAAATTACCCATTTTATCGGACTCACTGATAATTACATCCAGGGAGTAATCCATTTCTTCCTTAGAAAACATATCATCCTTAATGCCCTCTGCATAACCCTTAATCAAAGTAATAGGTGTTTTTAATTCATGGGATACGTCAGCAATGAACTCTTTCCTCATGGTCTCTAGCTTTCTCTCTTTATCAATATCTCTTCTTAGTTTTGTGTTAGCACTTTGAAGCGAATTTAAAGAAAGTTGAAGTTCTGAAGATAGAAAATTAAGGGAGTTTGCAAGACTTCCTATTTCATCTTCTGAATCCACTAGGCACTTTTCACTAAAATCTAAGTGAGCCATTTTCATTGCCACCTTATTAATTCTTTTAAGAGGCCTAGTTATCATTCTAGTGAAAACTAACGATAAAAATACTATTACCACTATTGCTGCTATATAAAAGTACTTATAAAATATTTCGATAACTCCTACCGCTTCCTTTATAGATTGCATAGAAGTAAATCCTAGAACTATCTGGGAATCTTGTATTATTACTGAAACTAAACTTTTTGTATCAGTTTTTTGGTCCGTTACTCCAAAAGTAATTTTACCTTTATTACTTAACTCTTGTTGTAATTCACTATTATACTTAAATTCATTTACAATGTTTCTAACCATTGTTTGCTTATCAGTATCTATTTTCTTGTGTCCTGTATTAAACACTATGGTAATGTTATTTTCGGTATCAACTATAGCCATAAAAGTATTGTATTTATCTTCATATTCCTTCATGGCTATTAAAATTTCTTCTTCACTTTTAGCCATGGCTAAGGTTTGCTTAAATTTGCCCACATTAGCTTCAATATCCGCCTTTTTCTTGTTATAGTACATTTTTTCAAAAAACACTCTCTGAGTTATAAGGGTAAATGCTAAAAAAGAGATAAATATAATTATGGTTATAAAAAATAACTTCCTTGTTATGCTATTCTTAACTGTAATTTCTGGCCTCATATTTCACCGTCCCCTTGGAACTTATACCCAAACCCTCTCACAGTAGTAATTAAATTGGCACTTTCCTTTAACTTTTCTCTTAGTCTTTTCACTGTGGTATCTACTACTCTTAAATCACCCTCAAAGTCGTATCCCCAAATGGCGGTTAAAATTTGCTCCCTTGTTAGTACTATGCCTTTATTGTTTACAAAGTAAATAAGAAGAGAGAATTCCGTCGGTGATAAGTTAAGTTCTTCCTTATTCAAAACCACTTTGTGAGCCTTTTCACTAATGTATAAACTGCCAAAGACTAAACCCTCTAAGTTCTTATGTTGATCCTTACCTTCGTTTCCATAAATCCTCTTGATTTGTGCCTTAACTTTAGCAACCAAGACCTTAGGACTAAAAGGTTTAGTTTCATAATTATCTGCTCCAAACCCAAGAGCAAAAAGCTTATCTTCATCTTCCGCCCTAGCACTGAGCATCATTACTGGAACATTGCTATCTTTTCTTAAGATTTTTAAAGTTTCGAAGCCATCCATTACTGGCATCATTATGTCCATCACTACAAAATCTATTTGATTACTCTTAACTATATTTAAGGCTTCTACTCCATTATCTGCCTGATAAATCTCAAAGCCTTCTTTTCTTAAGTACACAGCTAAAAGATTTCTTATATTATCTTCATCATCCACAATCAAAATTGACTTATTCAATAAACTCACCTCTCCTATTATAATTAATATAAATTAATGAGTACTTTATCCATTTCCTTATATTGCCCACCATGTCTCCTAACATTTATACATCAATGTATTTTAAAATTATTATATAATTTTTAGCTAAATATTTTCACTTATAATTATAGACTATTTTTATGTCATATTCGTGTTAATTAATAAAATTATATTTCGAAATCCTCATTTCCCCTATTAGCTCATAATTATCTAAAAATTAAATACTCCAAAGGTATACCTATGGAGTACTTATGATAAATTATTAAATCGGACTTGTCTTATAAAACCCCTAAAGTTTGGTATAGTTTTCTGAAATCTAACATTCCATACCCACACTGAGGATTAGGGTAAGTCACGCCCTCCACTTCTATTACACTCTTTATAATGTAACTTCTTATTTTAGGTGTAAATAAATTTTTATCATTACCTTGAACAAGCCCCCATTGCATAATTAGAGCTACTGCTCCACACAGAATAGCCCCTGCTGCTGCCGCTCCACTAATTACAATATCTTTTCCTTCTAATCCCGTTGTTAATATATCCGTACCTCCAGTACATATATCCGGTTTAATCCTTCCATCCCTAGTAAATCCTCTTCCTGACATAGGTACTGGCACTTTTGTCTTGCTATCATAATAGGAGGTAGCTAATACATTTACTGCAGTAGAAGGTAGCCTTAAAGTTATAAATGGGTCATTAATTAGAAACTTTGTATTTTCATAGAGTAGATATCTTTGAAATAACCAAACATCATATCTTCCGTTTACTATATAATCACCGTACACATTTACTTTCCAAACTCCACTTTGTACATTTCTAATTAGTACACCAACATACTGATCCCCATTTGTAAAGGATACATGGTATCTTACCGTTGCCACACTACTACCGATTTGAATCCTTACCTCTTCTCCTTCTGTAAAAATTGCTGGGATTCTACCTGTTCCATTTCCATTTGGCGGTGTAAGTCCTATGCTTATCTTATCAGGTCTCTTTGCCCAAATAATAAAGTAAAGATCCTTTTGCCTTGGATCTACACTTATTTCGATTATCTGTTCCTTTCCTGTAGCGGATATCACTCCACTAGTATGAGTGTTGGCCATAGCCTCAGCTCCAGTATTTCCAACTGCCTCTAAACCTCTTCTTTGAATTAAAGAATCAATGAATCTTTCTATAGGACCATCACCATCATGTCCCCCTATGTTGCTTCCGAAGGGAGTGTATATTACCATTGGTTTATTCTCCTTGATTTGAAGTTCTGAAAGGTATAGTAGTGCGGTGCGAATATCTGCACTTTCGTATACGTCTACACCCTCCTTATCTATTCCATTTAATTCCAAAGTGCTCTTTTTGGCATTTTTTAATTTTACAATAGCAAATTCACACCTTGGCGCTGCACTTACTAATAAGTCTTTTGGGTCTAGCTTTCTTCCTCCTATAATCCCTGCAATTGAAGTACCATTTCCTTTTTCATCTCTATGATTAACAATTGAGTAAGGATCTCCTTCATTGTTCTTTAACTTTATTGCATCATTTATGTTCTCACTAGAAAATTCAGTACCATAAGCAATTGAGCTAGGTTTAGGTCCTTGTTGCAAGGTTTGATCCCATATAGCTATAACCCTGGTGTTTCCAGTAATATCTGTAAACCTAGGATTTAAATAGTCTATCCCTGTGCTAATAATTCCAACAATAACCCCTTCCCCGTTTAAACTTGAATTTGTTCCCTCCATAAAATTATAGTAGCTATTTGTGTCAACGACTTCACTTGGAGATAGGGTATACGGAAAACTATTTTCCACATAAATAATTTCAGGAATATCATCAAGAAGTCTATTTAGTTCCCCTTTAGGTACAGCAACTAAAGCAAATACTGGTCCTGTAACTGTAATTGCAGCATAATCTATCTTTTCAAAGGCCTTTAAAATATCTCCTGTATATTCTATAGTATAAGTTTCATAATCATCGCTTAAATAAAATTCCGTAAATTTATCGTTACTTTCTCTATATTTATTACAGTATGACTCCATATAATTATGTTCTTGCATTCCGTTAAAACTTCTAGGGTCTACAAACACTTCAATCCCCCCACTCTATTCTATATATCTATTTTATGTGGCTTTTAGACTTTTGTTATAAAAAAGTACACTAGAGTTAAAAAATCTCTAGTGTACCCTATATTATAGTTATTGGAATTTATCCTTTGTATTATTAATAAGATTGCACAGCTCCCTTAACTTTTATTAATCCTTAACGTCCATAAAGGTTATCTTATAATCATTTTAACCTAAACAATTTCTGCTAAATCTTCATGTGTTATACAAGGTATAGTAATGGTAAAGATTGTACCCTTATCAATTTCACTTTCCACATTAATCTTGCCCTTGTGATTTTTAATTATCTCATAACAGGCATTTAGTCCTAATCCTGTGCCATTTTTTTTAGTTGTAAAAAAAGGCATACCAATTTTGGATAAGTTGTTTTTAGAAATTCCTACTCCATTATCTGATATTTTTATAAACAACTCTTCATTTTCTTCCTTTAATCCTATTCCTATGTTTAACACAGCTTCTCCGTTGCCGCACATAGCATCCACTGCATTTTTACACAAATTCAACATTACCTGTTTTAACTGACCTTCATCACAAAGTATATATCTTTCATCGTAATTTAAATTAAAGTTAACCTCTATTCCCTTAGTAATAGTTGAAGTCTCTAAAGTACTTTTTAAAGATACTATTAAATCATTTATTGAGACCTCCTCCATAACAGCTTGACTAGGCTTAGACATAGTTAACAAATTACTTATTATTTTATTAACTTCATTTGTATTACTATTAATTTTTTCCGCATATTCTTTAATCTTCTCTTCTTTAGAATAAGCTTGTATAAGTTGACTACAGCCCTTTATTGTGGTTAAAAAATTTCTTGTTTCATGAACTATAGTAGCAGACATTTGCCCTAAAAGAGCCAATTTCTCTTGGTTAATTAACTTTTGTCGATTTTCCTTTTCGTTAGTTATATCTTGAATTATGCAAGCTCCTCCAACCTTTTCTTTTTCAATGTTATAAATCATCGATACCTTTATTAAAACATTTTTCCTTATTCCATTTTCACAATCAAAAAAACCTTCATACAGTTCTTCAACTAACATATTATTTTCATACTTGCTATCCAATAATTTCTTCTTGCCATTTAGCATTTCTACAAGCTCATCAATATTCATTTTAATAATGTCTATATCTTCTCTATGAATTAAATTTATGAAGGCCATATTATGAGCAGTAATCCTATTCTTATTATCTAATATCACTGAAGGGATTCCTATAGAATTTAAAATTGTTTGAGTTTGTAGGTTTAAGTTTGCAATTTGTTGCTCTGCCTTTACATCATTGAAGAATACTAGTGCCCCACTATTTATTCTATGAGCATTAACCAATAGCTTCACATTATTCCCTTTAGAATTTCGATAGGTTCTTATAACTCCATTTATACTACTCTCATTCTCTAGAACTTGTTCAACTATTGCTTGTTCTTCATTTTTTTCATCCTTAGGGATAACTTTAAAAAACTCCTCTGGACTTAACCCTACAAGATCATCACGGCTCCAGCCAATTACCTCCTGGAACTTTTTATTTGCAAAAGATAATTTATTGCTTTCGTCATAAGTAACTAAGGCTATCGGAATAGCATCCAAAATATCTATTAGTTTGTCATTTACTTCTTCTACTTTTCTGTGAGGGTACTTTACAGCACTCTCAAAGATTCCTCTATAAAGGAAGTGATAACTTGCAATTTTTATAACATGTCCATATAACATTAAAAAGGAATTTGCTGAATTCATTGATATAAATATCACTTCATTGACAATCATTACACATAAGCTCAAAAATACATACTTTAAACTTAATCTTTCGTCTAAGGCTTTATTTTTATGAAGCTTAATTAAAGTTAAAATTAATAAAGCAATCACTGTTATTTCAAGAATAATTTTAGTACTAGTACCTCTATTTCCTGTGTAAAGAGTAAAAAAAGGCTTATTATATAACAAATACCAAATAACTAATACAAATACCATTGATAGGATAGCTGATATATGCTTTCCTTTATTAGGATTAGCCTGCCTTTTACTTAGCCTAGCAAGACAACTACATTTCACACTTTGCTGTAATTCCAGTAAACAACTAAGGATAAATAGAATTAATCCTTGAACTAGTCTACTCATCATCCAAAACTTCAGCGCCAAGTCATTAGGAATATTGCTATACTTATAGATACTCTCATAATAATAAATATGAAGTAGATCAAAAGAAGAAATAATTAAAAATCCAAACCCAATCATCCTATTACTCAAGTTTTCGTAATCATAGGTATTCCAACTTAACAAAAAAGTAGAAATTCCTACAAATACACAGGCTAACCCCATTAAAGAATGAATTAAGTGTTCATTTCCTACCCATAAGAATTTCCATATAATTAAAGATAATATATAAGCAAAGCTAATTATAAAAGTTATTATTACTGCTGATTTTTTGTGCATTTCTTGAATATCTTTCCTTTTTAAATCCATATTATTCATAGTCCCCCCCCAAAAAAGCCTAGAATCCATGGCATCTACTATAAAATATAAATATTAACCGTATATAACATATTTTACTACAAAATTACAAAAATAGAACTAATATATTAAGAATTTTCAGCATAATTTGCTACAGTTGTCTTTCATCCTACACCTATGTAGATACAACAAAAAATCCCCTGAAGTTTCCAGAGGATTTTTTGTTGTATTCTGCTAGTTTATATATAAATTAAACTTCAAATCTTACACTTTTTTCATGTTAATGCTTCCACTAAATAGCTTTCTTAAATTTAAGCAAACTATTTTTGTTAAAACATAAGAGAATGATTTTACTTTGTTCCTGCTGCAATTTCTATAGCTTCTTGATGCTGAGGGTCAACTACTGCCTGAACTTTACCATCCTTATGTCTCTTGCTTCCTAAGAAATGCACATCAAAGACTCCATCCATTCCATTATCTTTAACTAAGTCAAGATTTTGACCTGTTCCATAACCTGCTGATAAGTTAGTAGCTACAGCTAGAGCTGGTGCCGAATCCTTTCCTGCATGAGGCATAGCTGCCATAGATGCAGCAATTCTTCTACCTTCTATATTAACAATAATCGGTCTTCTTTCCCAAGAGAAGCCTCCCCAGATTTCTTTAATTACTTCAGTATCTTCACTGGTTAAAGCTTCACAATCTGCATGATTAGTTCCAAAGGTTCTCTTTATATTAAAAGTTCTTCCAGTATAAACATCTTGGATTTCAGCTACCGCACCTCGTGGAAATATGTATTGAGCTTCTTCCCACCAGTCAAGAGTTTCAATCTTAGGTTTTTGTTTCTCTTTCGAGGCTGCATCACTTTCTGCCTCATTAGAATTTTTTTCTGTTTGTTGCGTTTCAACCTTTTGTGAACTTTGTTCTGTTTTTCCGGCCTCTATATTTTCTTCTGCGTTAACATTTAAACTGTCGTTAAAGGTTCCCCCTCTAGATAATCTTCTATCTTGAGTCACCTGTACCTGTGCCACCGGCTGTACTTCCTTTCTTTCAGAAGCTTTCTCACCTGCCATAATCATTGCACCTATGGACAGTGATGTAGCCAATAAAACACATAAAATATTTCTTTTCATTTTTCTTACTCCTCTCTTAGTGCCTAGGAAGTTAGTTGACGGGTTCGGAAAGAGATACCCTACCTAAATCTATAAAGAATCTTCAAAGTTAAACAATTAAACTTATTCACTAAAGAGTATTTGCTCATTATACACAAAGCTCTGACTCCACGTTTAACCTTAAAACTATCATTACAAATTCTAGGATTCACCCCAAAATAAAATCCTCCCTTGCCAAAATGGCATTAGGCCTACTGAAAATTGTATAAACTACTCCTATAACATTATACTGGAAAAGTTTCTTGATTAAAACCCCCAATTGGTGGAATAGCTTCATACAATTACTACTAAAAATTAAATCCAAAACTTAGTATAAGTAAAAACAAAAAAAATATACACCTATATTCTGTTCCGTGTCGGAGCACGGAACTATTCAATTCTTTCTCACCTCTATCCCGTGACCTGTCTAAGCACGGAACAACCCAATTCCTTCCCACCTCTATTCCGTGATCTGTCTCTGCACGGAACAACCTAATTCATCCTCACCTATATTCCGTGACCTGTCTCCGCACGGGATAACTCAATTCATTTTTCACCTATATTCCGTGACCTGTCGGAGCACGGAACAACCCAATTCCTTCCCACCTCTATTCCGTGACCTGTCGAAGCACAGAACAATTCAATTCCTCCTTACCCATGTCTAACTTTCCATTCCAAGTTATCACAAAGGTTCTATGCACTTACCCATAATTAACATATGAAAAATCCCTCAAGGTGTTGTTACCTCAAGGGACTTGCTTAATAATATTTAGGAATATTAAGTAGTGACTAAATTAAATTTATTTAATTACTTTCCAAGAAAACTTTTCCTTCTATAAACCCTAATTTTACATAATGTCGCAGGTGAACAGGCTGTAGAAGCTATATCTTAAAACACAATTAAATTGGATACTTTATATTAGGAATATTAACCATTCCTTCATAAGGTACTGGTGGATAAAATCTTGCGGTTTCAATAGTTGGCTGTACACTTCTTCTAAGTTCTGCTATTTTACTTACACCAACATAAATATTAGAAATACTATACCAAGTTGCAAGATCTACTATCCCTGTTTGTGGAAGGTTAAATATACTTTGGAAGGTTTTAACTGAATCAGAGGTAGCCTGATCATATTTTCCACTTATTGCCACCTTTTTAATAGCTGGAAAATTTTCAGCTATTTTGTTCAAAAAGGTTTGAACTGTCCTTACTGGTGCTCCTGAGCTACCGATCTTTAAATTAAATCCTGGATAGGATTGTGGTATTCCTGATACTTCTTTTGCTTGAACTAGTTGAATATTTGATCCATAAAAGTTAGTTAGTATTTGATATGGGGTTCTTCCTTGTTCTGCTAAGGATTGGCTTCCCCATTGGGTAAGCCACCCCGGACATTGCACTTGCCTTCCATCACAATACTGCGTAAGTAACGGCTGTTTTGCCCCTGTCCTTTGCACATAGGTAGTGAATAGATCATCAACTATTCTACTAATGTTATCGAATATATTTCTTCCATAAGTAAAGGCATGATCAAAGGCAGTTGAATTGGTTATATCAAACTTATAACCTTTTCCTCTATACCATTCTGTATAAATTCTATTTAAAGTAAAGGACAAAATACAATATATATTAGCTCTAATTGCTTTTTCATCCCAGGTAGCATAAATCTCTGAACTAGCCACATTTTTTATATAATCTCTGAACCTTACTGTGTAGTTAGGTGCCGCTGTATTAGTAGGCACTCCTGTATGCACAATGATAAATTCTGGAACTACTGGTTCAGGAAGTACCACAAAGCCGCTTGGTGGTGGTGGTAATGGTTTGTTTGGGTCTTCTGGAATCTTAGGTGGGAAATTTCCAAATAGCCGATTTGCCGGAACTTCTATAGTTTCGGTAGGCTCAAGAATTTCTCTTCCCCACCAACTCCTTGCTACATTAGTTGTGGTTCCATTTGTTCCTGTGCCATTAGTAGTACCATTAGCCCCTGTTACTCCATTTGGTGTTGTACCACCAGTTGCTCCTCCTGCGCCTCCAGTAGTTGTACCTGCTCCACCTACAGCACCAATTCGTGTTAAATTGCAAATTTGTAGTGCTGTAGTATCGGGAAGTATCTGACAGCCACTAACCTGAAATCTCTCAAAACCCTCCGCCTCAACAATTACATCACAAGTGCTGTAAGGTTGTTGAGTAGTATTGTTTGGGTCAAGTGAAAGTTCTTTAGGTGGCGCAACTAAATCAATAACTTGGGTTTGCCCCGAATTGTCAGTTTGAATTTGAGCTGTTTCCCTATTATATCTTTCTCTCGGAATAACTGTTACCCTTGCATCCCTAATTGGAACATAAGTATTACCTTGAAAAACTTGAACTTTAAGCCTTCCAACATCCGCCATAATATTCTCCTTAACATAATGCTTCATAATATTATATGAGTGTTAATATAAAAAAGTTCAATAATAAAAATAATAAAATCACCCATAAGCTTTCCTATAAAGCTGTGAGTGATTTTTGTAATATATATGGTTCCTTACTTGAAATCTTAATATCTTTATATATAAACTTATCTTAAAGCATTTATCTCTATAAGAAACTTAAATTCAATTTTGTTATATTATTAATCTTTTATACACTTCATAAGGAATATTAAAATACATATTTTCAAGGGTTATACTTTTAAAATAATTCAAACTTTCCCCGAGAATAATATTGTCTGGAAGTCTTCCTAAATTTTTAAACAACTCCTCACAGGTTAATATTCCGTATCCCCAGTCTGGATTAGGATGAATTACACCCTCTTTTTTTATAGTTCCGCGAATTAAATAAGTATAAATTTTAGAAGCGTACAAGTTAGTGTCATTTTTATTTACAATCCCCCACTGAAGCAAAAGTGCTACTGCGCCAGTGAGTATAGCTCCTGCAACGGTGCTTCCACTAGTAATAATATTACTATTATTAAGTCCTGTAGTTAATATATTGGTTCCACCGATAACCACTGTAGGCTTTATTCTTCCATCTCTAGTATATCCTCTACCAGATTCAGCAAGCAAAGTGGTATCTTTTCCATCATAGTAGCCCGTACAAAGTATATTTCTTCCACTGGAGGGTATAGTTAGTGTGGTATATGGATCTGGATTTACAAATCTACTATTCCCTTTTAATAAGTGTCTTTGATGCATCCATACATCATACCTCCCATTAACCACAACCTCTCCAATAAGATTTAACTGCCAAATTCCTCCCTTAATGTTTTTCATCATAAGAATAATAACCTGCTCTCCGCCGCTTTGTTCCTGTATAAAATACTGAATAACAATAGTACTTTCCCCTAGTTTTATTTCTATTTGTCCCTCATCTAATTTAGGTACCTGAATTTTTTCTAACTTTTCTCCTGTTGGAGATATAATTTCCATAGAAATCTTATCTGGCCTAGTAATCCAAATTGATAGGCAGAATTTATTTTCTTTTTCTCCAATTTCTACACTTACTTTACCTACATCACCCTTTTGGGCTAAAATCCCACTAGTATGAGTGGCTGTATCCCCTTCATTACCAGTATTACAAGTTACAACAAAACCCCTTCTCATATTGTAAATATCTATATGCCTCTCTATTGCTGTTTGACCATCATGACCACCACAATTACTTTGAATTGGTAAATAAACCACCATTGGTTTATTTAATCGTTCCTGTAGTAAAGCTAAATATTCAATTGCTGCGGCTACATCAGTACTTTCATAGATGTTAGTTAGCTCCTCACTAACTCCATTGATTTCTAAAGTAGATTTCTTAGCTTCCTTAAGCTTTACAATAGCAAACTCACATTTATGGGCTATACTTGCAATTTCATCTTCGGGTCCTAAATTTGTTGCACCCATAATTCCTGCTATGGCTGTGCCGTGCCCAGTTTCATCCTTATGACTCACTATGGTGTAGGGATCTCCCCCTTGTTTTTTCAACCTTATTGCTTCTTGTATTTTATCCTTTGAGAAAACAGTTCCATATCTTAAAGTTTCAGGGGTAGGTCCCCTTTGTATTGTTTGATCCCAAATTGTTAGTACCCTACTCCTTCCATCTTGAGTCATAAATCTATCACTTAAATAATCTATACCAGTGCCAATTACCCCAACTATTACCCCTTCTCCATTTAAAAATTCAGGTTTTTTAGTAAAAACTTTCATGCTACTACCTTCATTAACAATCTTTAAATCTGAAAGAGTGAAGGGATAACTTTTTTCTATATTAGTAATTTGTGGTACTGCCTTAAGTAGCTCCTGAAGTTTTCCCTTCCTTACTGCTATAGCTGCAAAATAACTTTGTCCTGCTGCATACCCTCTAGCATAGCTTATGGGTTCTAGAGCCTTTAAAATGTCTCCGTTGTATTGAATAATATAATTTTCATAATCCTCACTCATGTAAAACTCAAGAAATTTCGATTTACCTATACTATAATGTTCTCGCTTTAAAATACTATCTTCAACTGAACTTACTTTAGTTTTTATATTTTTATTTAAACCCTCATAATTTTCTTCTTCGTACTTCAAGTTGTCAATGTGCATACATCTTTCATCCCCTTATCCCTTACTAACTAAAATCTCAAATCAAAGGTTCTAAGCATCTAACCTTCATTCAACTATACTTTAGCAACATTGAAACCTTCGCAATAGGTTAACTTTAATATTCTAACTTTTGTTGTTAACACCCCTTAAGTAAAGAATATGACCTTACTTTAAGAAGAAAAGCTTCAGCTTATGAATAAATTATATTAACCATTCAAATAACTCCGTTGGTATCCTTATATAAATGTTTCCCTTCTTCTCTCCTCTTTTGTTCGAAGCTAGGCCTTCAACAGGTTTATTATTTGAAGTATTGATTAAAACCTCATATAACTTGCTAATAGATAATATTCCATAGCCCCAATCTGGATTTGGAAAGGTTACTCCTTCAATTGTCTTTGTGCCTCTAATTATATAATTACCTGCTTTTGCGCCAAATAAATTTTCATCATTTCCTTGAACAATTCCCCATTCTAACAATAGAGCTGTGGCTCCCGTTAATATTCCTCCAGCTACAGCTGCTCCCTTTGTCACTATCATGCTGTTGTTTTTTCCTACAGTTAATATGTCTACCCCTGGTGATGCCACTCCAGGCTTTACTCTTCCATCTCTTGTATATCCCTTGCCAGATTCAGCTACTACAGTATTATTTCTTTGATTATAATAAGCTGTACTTCCTATGGCCACTCCTGTAGATGGGATGGTTAAAGTTATATATGGATCTGGAATTATAAACTTGGTGTTTTCTTTTAATAACTTTTTTTGAAGAATCCAGCAATTATACCTTCCATCAATTGCATATTCACTAGTGATTATAAATTGCCAAATGCCACCAACATTTCCTTTTCCATAAATAAAAACTACTTGTTCTCCTCCTGTTTCTTCCTGTATAGCTGTTTGTATTCTTATTTGATAACTACCAATATTTACAGTAGCTTCACCTTCTTGGTAACTTGGGATAGGAAGCTTTTCCAAAGTTTCTCCTGAAGGCGCTATTATACCAACTCCAACCTTATTGGGTCTTGATATCCAAATAGATATACAAAAATTTATCTCTTTCTCATCCACAGATAATTCAACTACACTACTTTTCCCTACTGGGGCTAAATCTCCACTGGTATGAGTTTCACTATTTCCTTCATCACCACAGTCAGTTACTAAAATAAAACCTCTTCTTCTTTCATAAAACTCTGCATACCTTTCCAAAGCACTATGTCCATCATGACCAGAACAATTGCTGCCTAAGGGCAAATATACCACCATTGGTTTTTTTATCTCTAATTGTAAATTTGCTAAATACTTTATAGCAAAGCCAATATCTGCTCCCTCATAGATTTGAGTAGTTCTCTCTCCTATACCATTCAATTCCAAATTTATTTTTTTTGCCTCTTTTAACTTAACAATGGCAAACTCACACTTTGGAGCCACACTATTCATATCATCATAAGCTCCAAAATTTCTTGCCCCTACTATTCCTGCAATAGCTGTGCCGTGCCCTACCTCATCTCTATGTGGCACAATATCATAAGGATTCCCGCCCTGTTTCTTTATTACTATAGCCTCTTGTATCTTTTCCTTACTAAACAAACTTCCGTATCCTATGGTTAACTGGGATAAATCAGTCCCTCCTTCTAAGGTCTGATCCCAAATTGATATAACTCTACTCTCACCATCTTCTGTAATAAATCTTTCATTTAAATAATCTATTCCAGTTCCAACAATTCCTACTACTACACCTTCTCCATATAAATTCACATTTTTATTGTCGATAGCATTATTATCATAGGCATTATTCACTACTTCTAATTTTGAAAGAGTATATAAATGATTTTTTTCTACATTAACTATCTCTTCTACCTCTTTAAGGAGACTTGGTAACATTCCCCTTTTTATAGATATTGTAGAATAAAAACTTTCAGATTCAATTACTGATGCATAATCTAAGTTTTCAATAGCTTTTCTTATATCTCCAAAGTATTCAACAATATGGGTCTCGTAACTTTCATCCAAATAAATTTGCTTATTTCCTGCTATAACCATTTGCCTTTTATTGTGAGTTATTGCTTCACTTTTTGACAAGATGTCAAAGTAATCTTGTTCCCAATTATCCTCCCCAAATATCATCTTCTCAACACCTTTTCACAATAATTCCAAATTCCCTATAATTCACAATGTAAACCTGATGCTTACATTATCCTCTCAATACCATTATAGATTTAAACCTTAAATTAGATACTTGTCACATTAAATAAATTTTTCATCCATTCACCATATAAGTTAAAATTTTTGTAAAAGATTATGCTTTGTGAAAATTTATTCTTCTAATTTATAACCTCTACTGAAATTCTTTGTTATTTTATGGTATATTTCCTTGGGAATATTGATATAAAGACTCTGATAAGTTAAATTTTTATTCTTACTTTCATTTATTGATGCGCGCTTTACGGAAATCTCACTTAATATCTGAAACAACTTACTAATAGATAAAACTCCATAGCCTACTTCTCTGTTCGGATAAGTGGTCCCTTCTTCTCTTTCTACTCCAGCAATTAAATAGTTTCTTATTCTAGATGGGAACATATTAATATCATTCTTTTCTACAATTCCCCATTGCAATAATATAGCAGTAGCTCCTGCTAAAATTCCCCCTGATATAGCATCTCCACTTGCAACCACAGCTTCACCCTCTAGGCTGAGAGTGAGTATGTTTGTGCCTCCTATACCAATACCAGGTTTTATCCTTACATCTCTTGTATAGCCTCTTCCTGATTCTGGTGCTATATTATTTTTAATCTCGTTAAAGTAGGACCCCACAAGAATTCCTTCTGATGTTGAGGGTGTCATTAAGGTTATATATTCATCTGATCTTAAAAATCTTGTATCTGGCTTTAATAACTCCCTTTGATGCATCCATGCATCATATCTTCCTCCCAATATGGAATCTCCAAAAAGTTGAATTTGCCAAACCCCACTTTTTACGCCTTTCATGGAAATGATTATGGCTTGATCTCCCTGACTTTGTTCTTGAATAAGATAGCGGATTTCAATCAAAGTATCCTTCACATTAATAATTACTATATCCTCTTGCCCCAAAGGAGCTGGTATTTTTTCTACAATTGTTCCGTCAGGAGTTATAAATCCTATTGAAACTCTATCTGCTAAGTTTAAATAAATCCCCATACAAAAGTTTTTTTCTTCCTCTGCAATATTTACATCTATAGTTTTTATATCTCCAGTACCTAACAGTATTCCACTAGTATGAGTATCCTTATTACCTTGATTGCCACTAGTGGTTACAACTACAAACCCTCTTTGATTTACTAAAAAGCTTATATATCTCTCTAAAGCATCTGAACCATCATGACCTCCACAGTTACTTCCTAAAGGTACAAATACTACCATAGGCTTATTTTCATTAGCTTGTATAGCTGCTAAATACCTTAAAGCTATAGCAATATCTGTAGTCTCGTAAATTTTACCATTCCTCTCCATTACACCACTTAACTCTAAGGTATTGGTTTTTGCCTCCTTTAATTTAACAACTGCAAACTCACATCTTGGTACCAAACTTATTATGTCATCATTTCCACCTAAATTTCTTGCACCAATAATGCCGGCAACGGCAGTTCCATATCCATTATCATCCTTATGATTAACTATAGAATAAGGATCACCCCCATCCTTGTTTACCTTTATAGCCCTATTAATTTCTTCGCTAGTAAACTCCGTTCCAAAAGTTCCCAAAGGAGCTTCTCCAGTATCAACAGTTTGATCCCAAATATTTAAAATTCTAGTTCTTCCGTCCTGAGTCATAAACCTTTCCCTTAGATAATCAATACCTGTTCCTATAATTCCAACTATAACTTCCTGCCCCTCTAAGTTTAATCCACTTTTATCAAAGGTTAATGGCACATAAGGTTCATTTGATGTTTGTAAGTTGGAAAGATTGAATAAATAGCTATTTTGTATATTTATTATTTCTGGTACTTCAGCTAAAAGTCTACCAACCATCCCCTTTTCTATAGATACCATGGCCCCAAAATTTTCTGAAAAGTAAACTACTCCATAATCTATATTTTTAAAGCTCTCATAAATATTTCCTGTATAATCCACAATGTAGTTTTCATACTCTTCGTTAAGATAATAATTTTTAAATATATCCTCTTGAGTACTCTTAGTATTTGCTTCCCTTACATTACCTTTTATTTCATTGGTTACCATCTTGTTATTTCCCTGATCTAATAAAGCACTTCTAGCGCCTATTCCCAATTCATTGAAGAATTTTTGAAAATTAAAAACACCAAACCCCTCCCTTTCATTAGGATAAGTTGCCCCTTCCTTCCTTTCAGCTCCTTGTATTAGATAACTTACAATCTTTTGCGGAAAAAGATTGATATCATTGCTTTTTACAATTCCCCACTGAAAAAGTAACGCTACCACTCCTGTAAGCATTGCCCCTGCCATAGCCGGTCCACTGGCTACAATAGTGCTATTACTTAGACTTGGGGTTAGTATATTTTTAGCCACCATGGCTATTTGAGGCTTAATTCTACCATCTCTTGTAAAGCCGCTTCCAGATTCAAGCAAAATAGTTCCTTCTATTTGATTGTAAGAGGAACATACTATACTGTTGTTTGCTGTGGAAGGAGTCATTAATGTAATTGCAGCATTGGGTTTTAAAAATCTAGTATCATCTTTTAAAAACTCTCTTTGTTGAAGCCAACAGTCATAACGGCCACTTGTTAAGGTATCTCCAATAATACTTATCTTCCAAATTCCTTCATGTATATTTTTAAAGAGTATATCTATTCTTTGATCTCCAATGCCTTCTTCCTCTAGAAAGTATTGCATATAGATACTACTTTCCTCTAGTGATACATTTATTTCTGCTCCACTAATAAAGGGAATATCTATCCGCTCAATGGTATTTCCCTTAGGGCTTGTTATTCCAATATAAACTCTATCAGGTTTTGCAGTATAGATAGACATAAATAGGTTTTTTTGACCCTGTGCTACCTTTACTTCTACCATATTATTTCCACCGGTCTCTAAGAGATTTCCGCTACTATGAGTGGCAGCATTTCCTTCCCCACCAGTGCTAGTAACTATGGTAAAATCTCTTCTATTAGTAAAGAAGTCTACATATCGTTCTGCAACAGTGCCTCCATCATGCCCTCCAGAATTTGTGCCAACAGTGAGATAAACTACCATTGGGCTTTTTAGTCTCTGTTGTAATTCAGATAAGTATCTCATTGAGGCTGTTATATCATTTGAATCATATGCATTTCCATCATAGTCCTCAACCCCTATTAATTGTAAGTTACTTCTCTTAGCTTTTTTTAGCTTTACAATGGCAAACTCACAATTTGGAGCTACACTCTTAAATAAATCTCTTCCGCCTAAATTTCTTCCTCCTATTATTCCAGCTACAGCAGTTCCATGCCCTACATCATCTTTATGATTAACCAATCCATAAGGGTTTTGTCCAATTGCCTTTATTTTTATAGCATCATTTATATCTTCTCTACTAATTTCTGTGCCATAAAAAAAAGTTGCTGGCTTAGGTCCTGTATCTAAAGATTGATCCCAAATAGATAGGATTCGCGTTTCTCCTCTTTCATTAAGAAACCTTGGATTCAAATAATCTATACCTGTGCCTACAATGCCAACTATAACTCCCTCTCCATTTAATGAAGTATTTTCCTTATTAATAACGGTTAAGTCTGGAAGATCTTCTTCAGCTTTAAAAGGTAATAAAGTATAAATAAAACTTTTTTCTACATTTATAATTTCAGGAACCATTTTCAACAAATTACTTAATTCCCCTTTCTTAACAAAGAGAAGCGCAAAGAATTTATTAAAAAAGAATATATCCCCTATGCCTGTTTTCCTAACACTTTCACCAATATCCCCAGTATATTCTACAAAGTAACTTTCATATGACTCATCTGAATAGTAAGCGCTAGCCTGCTCTACTGTGGCTCCTATTTGTGGATTTCCCTCTTGAACTTCTCTATAAATATTTTTAAATGTACTTTTATTAACACTCACAAAGATTTACCTCCCAAAGGATTGATAGTATTCAACATATCTGTATTTCCCGTAAATAAAACATGATTAATTATAATTTTAATTTCCCGTATATTTCTTTAGGTATATTTATATATAGGCCTAACACTGTAATATTTTTTTCAGTAATAACCTTTTTTTCTTCCTGTTTATTATTTCTTAGAGATGATTCTACTAAATTTCTAAACAAAGTTTCTATATCTAGCTGCCCATATCCGAGCTCTGGTGTTGGGTATGCCATGTTTTGCTGTTTTATAGCTCCTCCAACAATATAATTCCTAGGTCGTTGAGGATACATTTCTGGGTTATTTCCTTGCACTAAGGCCCATTGAAGTAATAATGCCACAGTGCCTGTTAATATTCCTCCAGCCATAGCTGGTCCACTAGCTACAATTAATTTATTGTCTAAGCCTGTAGTTAAAACATCAACACACCCTGTGGCAACAGAAGGTTTAATTCTTCCATCTCTAGTGTAACCTCTTCCTGACTCTTCTAGAATCTTACCTGTTTGTTGATTAAAAGAGGCTGTAGTTATAATATTTATAGCTGTAGATGGGGTCATCATAGTGGTAAAAGGATCTGAATTAATGAATCTAGTTCCCGCTGCCAATAGCTCTTTTTGATAAAGCCAGGCATCGTATCTTCCATTGGTAATAAATTCTCCAGTAAGACTTAAACTCCAAGTTCCACCTGTTATATTTCTGATTAAAACATCTAACCTGCCATCTGGTATTCCCTGACTCTCAGGATAATACTCCACAGTAATGCTACTTCCACCTAAATTAGCTGAAGCTACTTCTCCTAAGTTGTTTGGCAAACCAATATTCTCCAATTGCTCCCCTGTAGGAGACGTGATACCAATTTTTAATTTATCTGCTCTGATGATGTAGAGGGAAACCTCTAAATTCTTCTCCTCATTATCTACATTAATTTCTATATTTTTTTTATCTCCACTTCCATTTAACTGTCCACTGGCATGAGTACCTGTATTACCTTGGTTTCCACTGTCTCCTACAAAAGCTAAAGTTCTTCTTTGGGAAAATAAATCTATATATCTTTCAATTATAGTACCTCCATCGTGACCTCCAAGATTACTTCCTACTGGAACATATATTACCATTGGTTTATTTAATCTTAACTGCAAATCTGCTAGGTATCTAATAGCAGAGGCAATGTTATAGGATCCATAAACTTTTTCCCTTGGGTTTTCTAGACCAATGGTCTCCAAAGTTCTTCTCTTTGCTTCTCTTATTTTAACTATTGCAAATTCGCAATTAGGAGCAACACTTACAAGTTCTTCTGGATTTTCACTATTTTTTCCACCAATAATTCCTGCAATAGCAGTACCGTGACCAATTTCATCCCTATGGTTTACAATGGCATATGGGTTTCTTCCTAATTTTTGTTCTTCTATAGCTCTGTTAATTTCCTCTACTTTAAATTCTGTGCCTTGAACAAATCCGTAAGGAATTGGCCCCTGATCTAAAGTTTGATCCCAAACGGCTACCACTCTACTTTTACCATCATATGTTATAAAGTTCTTATTCAAGTAGTCAATTCCTGTGCTAATAATTCCAACAACTACACCTTCACCATTTAAGTCAATACTTCCCTTATTTATCACTTTTGGGTCATGTGGGAAGTCTGAAGGCTTTAATTGTGATAAAGTAAAGGGGAAGAATCTTATTATATTTGTAATTTCTTTTACCTCTTGTACTAGCCTAGTAAGCATTCCATACCTTAGAAGAACTACTGCAAAAAACTTGCCTGGGAAAAATATCTTTGCATAGTCTAATTTGTCTATTGCTTCTTTAATATTCCCTGTATATTCAACATAATAAGTTTCATAGTCCTCATCAAGATAAATCTTATTTAACTCTTGTATTTTATCTTTGCTTAGCTGATATAAGTCTCCTCCACTCTCAATAGCTTCTTGTTGGACCTGTCTAACACTATAATTTGAGTAATCCAATTCCTTAAACTCCATGACCTATCTCCCCCCCTTATTGGTAACATATACATGTTAATTATCCAACTAACACCCTATATATTTTCATTAGCTATAAGTCTAAGAAACAACTAATCTATATATGCTTTATTCATACCCTATTCTTTCATATATTTCTATGGGTACATTAATGTATATTCCTCCATAATCAATATCTTCTCCTTGAACATTATTATAGAAATTTTTCATAGTCTTATAGATATTCATAGCATGAAAATTATCTTTTTCTTCATTGCCCATATCTTCTACATTACTTCTAGATAACTGACTTAAATTTTCATGAAGCTTTTTAAAACTTAATCTTCCAAAACCCCATTCTGGATTAGGGTATATTAGCCCTTCGTCTCTAATAGTTGAAGAAATAATATAGCTTCTCATCTTCGGTGGGAAAAGATCTAAATCATTTTTTCTTATAACTCCCCATTCATATATCATCGCTGTTGCTCCAGTGAGTAAAGCTCCTGCAATAGCAGCTCCAGTTGCTACAATTAACTTATTGTTTAGACCTACAGTTAAAATATCCACCCCTGCCGTTGCAACAGAGGGTTTAATAACTCCATCTCTAGCAAAGCCTCTTCCAGATTCTGGGACTATAGTGTTATTTTCTTGGTTGTAATAGGAAGTAGTTAAAGCATTTATTGTTGTAGCTGGGGTCATTAGGGTTATATTAGTATCTGCTTCTAAAAATTTAGTTTCTTGCCGCAATAACTCCTTTTGAATCAGCCACATATCATATTTTCCTTTAACTATATGCTCACCTAAAAGATTAATTATCCATGCCCCTCCAACTGCATTTCTAATTAACACATCAATTCTTTCATCCCCATTGCTGAATCCATCACTAAAGTATTGTAATGTTATTGTACTTTTACCTAAATTAAAGGTTATAACTTCCCCATTTACCTGTGGGACTGTTAAGGTTTGTATTCTTTCCCCCATTGGTGCCGATATTCCTATGGATAATTTGTCAGGCTTAAAATTATAAATAGAAAGAAATAAATTTCCTTCATTTTTATCTACATTAATTGGAATAATCCGTTCTTCTCCAATTCTTGATATAATACCACTAGCATGCCCCTGAGCATTACCTTGGCTTCCTGTATTTGAAATTACAGTAAAATCTCTTTTTTGCGTGAAGTAATCTATATATCTCTCAAGCACAGTTTGTCCATTGCGCCCTCCATAATTACTTCCTAGAGCTAAGTAAACTGCCATTGGTCTATTAAGTTTTTCCTGAAATTCGGCTAAATATCTTATAGCTGCTGCTATATCAGAATCCTGATATATGGGAATGTCCCGTCTATCTATACCACTTAATCTTAAGGTATTGCTCTTAGCTTCTTTTAGCTTTACTACTGCAAAATCACACTTGGGAACCACACTAACTAAAGGATCTCCTGGTTCAATAATTGCTCCACCTATAATCCCAGCAATAGCAGTACCGTGGCCAATCGTATCTTCATGATTAACTATAGAATAGGGATCCCCTCCTAAACTTCTTATCCTCAAGGCTTCGTTTATTTCTTCTTCAGTAAACTCAGTACCTAAAAGAAACCCATTTGGTACTGATCCTTGGTCTAAGGATTGATCCCAAACACTTAATACTCTAGTGTTTCCATTAGCCTTTATAAACCTTGAATTTAGGTAATCTATTCCTGTGCTAATAATTCCAACAACTACGCCCTCTCCTTGAAGCATAATATTTTCTTTGTCAATTGCCTTACTACTATATAAGTTACTACTTAGTCTCAGCTCTGAAAGGGTATAAGGAAAGCCCTTTTGAATATTTGTAATTTCTGGCACTAATTTTAAAACTTCATTAAGTCTTCCATTCTCTACAAATAAAAGGGCAAAAAACTTTCCTGTTAAAAATATATTAGCAAAATAAATGTTCTTTATTTTACTAACAGCATCACCTATATACTCAACAAAATAAACTTCATAATCCTCACTTAAGTAATATTCACTAAGGCTTTTCATGGTGATGCTGTTATTTGTATTTTCTCTATATCCCTTAATATTTTCTTTTAAACACTTCTCTGATGAAAGTATACTATCCTTCCCTAAAACTTCTTCTTTACACTTACATAAACCTACTAATCCCAAAGTATTCTTGACCATAACTTATTTCCCCCTTAACTCCTTCTAGTAACTACTTCATAAGCCTGTTATATACTTCCGCTGGGATATTTGTATATAAGTTGTTTTCATAGCTTTCTTCAAAGGTTTCCTTCTTTGCTTTCTTTCTTAAATCATGATAAATATTTCTTTTCTTATTTTTTTGGGTTACTTGACTTAGATTGTTCAAAAGCTTATTAAAATTAAATCTCCCATAGCCCCAGGATGGGTTAGGATATATTCCTTCCTCTTCCCTTAAGGTTGCTGAAATAATGTAGCTTCTCAACTTGGGTGGGTAAATATTTATATCATTTTTCTCTATAACTCCCCACTGATAAATCATGGCTGCAGCCCCTGTAATTAATGCCCCTGCCATAGCCGCTCCACTAGCCAGAATTAAATCATTGTTTAATCCTAGAGTTAGTATGCCTTCTGTTCCAGCTGCTATAGAGGGCTTGATCAATCCATATTTCGTAAAACCCTTCCCTGATTCAGGTATTATACTATCATCCTTTTGATTATAATAAGATGTTGTTAGGGAGCTTTGTGCCGTAGAAGGAGTCATTAAGGTTATTTCCTCGTCTGGATTTAAAAATCGTTGCTCTTTCTCTAATAGCTCTTTTTGCAAAAGCCACAAATCATATCTTCCATTTGTTATAACTTCAGCCTTAAGACTTATATTCCAAGTTCCTTCTACAGCATTCTCTATTAATACATCTACACGTTGAATCCCACCACTTTGACTCTCTTCCGAATACTTTACTATAAGGTTATTGCTTTCTAGAATAGCATAAAAAACTTCTCCATTTCTTGTAGGAATAGTTAAAGGCTCCACACTTTCTCCATTAGGTGATGTAATTCCAATAGTTATTTTATCTGGTTTACTAATATAAATGGAAAACAGCAAATTTCCCTGACCTTTAGCAACACCTATAGATACATCCTTCCTATCACCAGAACCTTCAAAAGTACCACTGGCGTGCCCATCTGCATTTCCTTGATTTCCTGTATTGCAAATTATTGCAAAATCCCTTCTTTGTGATACAAAATCTATATACCTTTCTATTACAGTTTCCCCTCCATGGCCACCTGAGTTACTTCCTAGAGCTACATAAACTACCATAGGCCTTTTTAAGTTGCCTTGAAGCATTCTAAGATACCTTATTCCTGCTGATATATCTGTATCTTGGTATATCTTCTTATCCCCTCTTTTTATACCATCTGCCTTCAATGTATTTTCTTTAGCCTCCTGAAGCTTCACAATGGCAAATTCACATTTAGGCACCACGCTAACAAAGCTATCTTCTTCTCCAAGGTTTCTTCCTCCGATAACTCCAGCAATGGCAGTGCCATGTCCTACTTCATCCTTATGCTTTACTATAGTATAAGGATCTCCTCCTACACTCTCCAACTTTAATGCCTCATTAATCTCTTCAGAACTAAACTCAGTTCCTCTTACAAAGGTATCTGGTGGCACTCCATCATTTAAAGTTTCATCCCAAATCCCAACAATTCTTGTGCTTCCATCAGTGTTTGTAAATCTAGGATTTAAATAGTCTATACCTGTACTTATAATTCCAACTATTACCCCTTGCCCCTGTAAGGTTGTAGGTTGTATATCTAAAGGTATACTGTTATTCAAGTTATTACTTACATTTATCTCTGAGAGTGTAAAGGGAAACCCTCTTTGTGTATTAACAATTTCAGGTACTGCCTCTAAAACCTCCATAAGTCTTCCATTCTCCACAAATAAAAATCCATAAAACTCTCCTGTTGAATATATGTCCGCATAGGGAATTTTATCTATACTGCTTTTAATATCTCCTATATATTCAACAAAATAAACCTCATAATCTTCACTTAAGTAGTACTCTCTAGGAGTTTTTTTCTTGCTAGAACCTTCTGCATTACTAACACTTTCTTTTATCTCTTCTTCGTCTTCTCCATTGGCCTTAATTGTTACTACTTCCTGTATTTCATTCATTGAGCCTTCTTCTCTTAAGGTTTTAGCCCCATAGCTACTTAAATTACGTGTTATAACACTATCCTTCCACATTAATTCCATCATCCCCTTATCTTACTTTTGGTTGTAATCCCAACCTTTTATAGATTTCTATAGGAATGTTTACATACATTTGCCCTAAATTATAATGCTCTCTATATTCATTCTCTTCTTGTATAAGGAATAAATTATCCTTTATCTTATATTTAACATACGCCCTATCACTAATAGATTTTTGTAAGTTTTGAAAAAGTAGTTCTATATTTACTACACCATATCCCCACTCTGGATTTGGATAAGCTAATTTCTCTTGTTTTGTAGTTGCTCCAATTATAAAATTTCTTGGTTTTTGAGGATACATATTAATATCATTTCCCTGCACAACTCCCCATTCCATTATGAGCGCACCTATTCCTGTTAAAATTGCTCCCGCTACTGCCATTCCACTTACCACTTGTAAAGTGTCATTTAATCCAGTGGTTAGAACATTTACTGCAGGATTAGTTACTGAGGGCTTAACTCTCCCATCCCGTGAAAAGCCTCTTCCTGATTGAGGAAGTATAGTGTTGGTCTGCTGATTATACCCTGCGGAAGTTATAATATTTCTTGCAGTTCCTGGGGACATTACTGTTATATAAGGGTCAGGATTTAAAAACCTTGTTCCAGGTTCTAAAAGTTCTCTTTGAAGTAACCAACTGTCATATCTCCCAGTGGTTATCATTTCACCAGTTAAGTTAAACTCCCAAACTCCTCCCTTTATATTTTTAAATAAGATTTCCCCCCGCTCTTCACCCAAACCTTGCCTTTCCACAAAAAATTGAATACTTACTTGGGTGTCACCAATAGTAAAAGAAAGGAACTGATTTTCCTTGGGAATTTCTATTGGTTCACTAACTTCTCCAGTAGGAGATTTGATGGTAAAGGAAAAACTATCTACCCTCAAGGTATAAACAGATAAAAGTAAATCTATCTCCTTCTCATCTACCTGTAATCGGATCACTGCGGTCTTTTCATTTTCAGTAAGATTTCCACTTACATGAGTATTACTATCACCTTGACTTCCGCTGTTTGTTATAACTAAAAAACTTCTTCTTTGGGAGAATAAATCTATATACCTTTCTGAAACCGTATCCCCCTCATGTCCACCTAAATTGCTTCCTATAGCTACATAAACCACCATAGGTTTTTTTAGTTTTTCCTGTAATTCTGCTAAGTATCTAATGGCGGCAGTTAAATCTATACTTTCATAAACCTCCAGATCTACATCCTTTATTCCTGCGGCTTCTTTCACTACATTTAAAACCTTATTTAACTTTACAATGGCAAAGGTACAATTTGGCACTAGACTCTTAAACTCTTCATTCTCATTAAGCCTTCTGCCTCCTATAATCCCTGCAATAGCAGTTCCATGACCCACTTCATCTCTTTGTGAAACAATTTCATAAGGATTTCTTCCTATAGCTTGAGCTCTTATTGCTTCATTAATTTTCTCTTTAGTAAATTCAGTGCCTTGAACAAATCCAACGGGGGGAACTCCCTGCTGAAAACTTTGATCCCAAATTGCCTCTATTCTAGTTTCTCCTTGGTTAGTTATAAACCTGGGATTCAAATAATCTATACCTGTACTTATAATCCCAACTACTACCCCTTCACCTTCTAAAGCAACAGTTCCTTTATCAATAGCCTTTAAATCATAAGTATCATTAACTACCCTTAATTCCGACAGAGTGTAGGGGAAACTACTTTGTACATTTACAATTTCTTTAACCTCCTGTAAAAGTTTGTTTAACATTCCTTTTTTCACAAAAACTACTGCAAAGAACTTTCCAGGTAAGAATACAGCAGCATAGTCTAGCTTACCAATAGCCTCTTGGATATTTCCTATATATTCTATAAAATAACTTTCATAATCCTCACTTAAGTAATATTCTTTATCACTTTTTTTATTTATCGGCATTGGAGGCAAGTCTTCAATTGGAGTCTTTTGTGTATCTGTTCCTTCCTGATGATTTAACTCTCTATTAAAGGTTTTCTCCCATTTTACAGCCCCAGTTTTCTCTCTCTCCCTAAGTAAATCAGCTTCTTCTTTATGTCCTTTATATTCTTTCCTAGCATAACCTCCATCTTTATCCTTCACAGCTTCCCCTCCTTATAATTCTCCTTGATTACAACGCCAGATTAACCTTTTAAATAAATCTGTTGGTATATTCCAGTAGATTTTCTCCTGGTATATCTCTCCCCTCAAGAGGTCACAAAGTCCCGCTACAACCTCTTCTCCCCCATGGTTACTTAAGCTTTCAAATACGGCTTTAAAACTTAACAATCCAAAACCTGATGTAGGATTTGGGTAAATAACCCCAGGTTGCTTTACCGTACCTCGAATAATATAACTGTTAAGTTTTTGAGTAAACATATTAGGATCCTTCCTCTGTACAAATCCCCATTGAAATAAAAGCACTGATAATCCTGCCAATATTGCTCCTGCCGCTGCAGTCCCACTTACTACTGCTATTTTTTTTTCTAACCCTACAGTAAGAATGTTATTAGCTAATGTTGAAACAGAAGGCTTTACCCTTCCATCTTTTGTAAACCCTTTTCCTGGTTCAGGGGTTCTAATATTAGTTAGTTCTTGATAATTAGCCGTAGTTAATGTACCTATAGCTGTGGAGGGAATTGTTAAAGTAGTATATTCATTAGGCACTAATACTCTAGTTTCTTTCTTTAAAAGAGGCCTCTGAAGCAACCAAACGTCATAGCCACCATAAATTACATATTCTCCAGTCAAATCAATTTTCCAAACTCCACCGCTTACATTTTCTATCAATATTCCAATCATTTTATCTGCCATAGCTTGAGCTTGTATGGAGTATAAAATGGTAATTGTAGTACTGCCCAAGGTAAATTTCACTTGAGACCCATTAGTGGCGGGTATAGATATCCGCTTAATACCCTCGCCACTGGGTGCTGCTACCCCAACAGAAAAAACATCTGGGTTCCTAAACCAAATTGTTAAGTATAAGTTTTTCTCTTCCTTATCCACATTAATTTCTATGGTTTTCATAGTTCCTGTGCTTGATACCTCTCCATTAGTGTGAGTGCTACCATTACCTTCATCGCCTGTATCTGTTATTATTGAAAAGCCTCTTTTAAGTGAAAAAAAATCTATATACCTTTCTAATGCAGCTCTTCCAGTATGAGCTCCAAAGTTACTTCCAAGGGCTAAATAAACTATCATTGGCTTCATCAAAGTATTTTGTAGCTGGGCTAAGTAGCTAATGGCAGCTGCCAAATCTGTTGATTCGTATACATTAGGCAACCCCTGATCTATACCATACTCTTCCATGGTGATTTTTTTAGCCCTTTTCACCTTTACTATGGCAAATTCGCATTTTGGAGCTACACCAAATACTTCATCAGTTTCTCTTACTCTACTTGCACCTATAATTCCTGCAATGGCTGTGCCATGCCCTACTTCATCTTTATGTGGAACAATTTCATAGGGATTACCTCCTGAGAAATATGTCCTGATTGCTTTATTTATTTCTTCTTTATCAAATTCGGATCCATAACTAAAAGGTACTGGTGGAGAGTCAGAACTTAAACTTTGATCCCAAATTGCTGATATTCTTGTTCTTCGATCTTGTGTCATAAAGTTTTCATTCAAATAATCTATTCCTGTGCTTATTATTCCAATTATTACACCCTCTCCATCTAGCCCTAAATTGTTGCTACTATCCACATTTCTTCCTTGATCATTAAAAGATGGCACTAGGTCTGATAGACTATAGGGGCTACTTTTTTCTATATTTACGATTTGTGGAACATCTCTAATTAGATTCCCAAGCATGTCTTTTTTAATTGCTACTGCTGCAAACATAGATTTTTCTGCAAATACTGCTCCATAATTTATTTTTTCAAAAGCTTCTACTATATTTCCTGAGTATTCAACAAAATAATTCTCATACTCCTCATTAGCATAGTAATCTTTAAAGAACTTGCTGGCTTGTTTTTCAAGAGCTTCACTTAAAATCATGCCTCCATTTTCAACTTCCCTATAAACTTCTTTCCTTAAACTATTTGTCATGGAAACTCCTTCCTTTTTCATTGATACTTTCTACAAAAGTTGTATAAATTTCAGGAGGTATACTTAAATATAAACTATTAGGACTTTTCAATTGTCTTTTATCCTTAATTACCATATCTTTCTTTTTATTATTTTCATCTACAAGCTCTATAAGTTCCTTTTCTAGGGTGCCATTTAAAGCTTTTATTTCCTCATCTTCTTTATAAGGTTCCTCTATCAAAGCTGCAGTTCTCTGCTGAGATCCTACACTTCTTGAAGCAACCTCCTCATTCCAAACCTCTATAGCATTTCTTACACATAGGGTTCCATAGCCCCAAGTGGGACCTGGATAATCTACATCAGTCCTAGTCCTTCTAGCACCTTTCAAAAGAAAATACTTTAGTCTCTGTCCATAAAGATAGGGATCTCTTCCCATAATTAATCCCCATTGCATAAGAAGAGCTGCTCCTCCTGCCACCGCTGGAGTTGCCATAGAGGTTCCTGATAAAGAATCATATCCCCCACCTGGTATTGGAGCTTCAATATTTTCTCCTGGAGCAATAACATCAGGCTTTACAGGAACTAAAATTTCATTTCCCCTTCCTGAAAAGCTTGATATTGTTCCATTAATATAGTTATAACTTCCTACAGTAATTATTGATGGTACTGTACCTGGAATACCTACAGTATTATACACACTAGGATTTAAGAATCTAGTGTTTGGGTTTAGCCCTTCTGCTATAGGAAGCCACATATCATATCTTCCCCTTATTCTATTTCCTGGGCTAGTTAGAATTAAAGTCCACACTCCAGCACTTAAAAATTCTGCCTGAGCCACAAGACTTATAACAATTTCTCCATTAATATTAAAGGGAGTAGGACCACTATTATAAATGTAGTAAGCATCTGTTCTAATACTTCCCTCAGTAAAGGATCTTGTTAGCCTTAACACCCCTGTTCTACTTCCATTAGGCGCCACAATATCTAAACTTACATCTTTTAAAAACGACTTATATAACTGGAATATTATTCCTCTTTCCTCATTAGCAATATTAACATTTATTCTTAATTCTTCCCTTAGATCTCCTCCACTATGATGAGCCTTATCTCCTTCATTTCCAGCTGCAATAGCTATGGTTACTCGCTCCAAATTAGCTATGGTTTCAATGTATTGCTCTAAAAGACTTCTTCCATCATGAGCACCATCGTTAGTACTAAAGCTTATATTAATAACGAGAGGTTTATTAAGTTCATCTGCTCTAGTCACAAGAAACCTTATGCCTCTCATAAGCTGAGTGCTTTTAGCATAATTCATTCTTCCTTCTCTGGTCATCTTTACCATAGCAATGGAACTTTGAGGTGCCACACCTATATATCTTCTCTCAATGTTTCCACCTGCACAGGCAATACCTGCTACATGGGTTCCATGACCAGCCCTATCTACATGAGGTACTACGGCAAAGGGGTCTGGTGATTTTAATGCAGCATTAATTTGCTCCCTGTTATAAATTTTCCCATTATCATCTAAATCATAGATATAATCTATTCTGGTATCTCCATTGGCATCTCTAAAGGCAGGATGAGTATAGTCTATTCCGGAATCAATGAATCCAATTAAAATTCCATTTCCGTTCAACCCATAAATTTGAGCCGCCTCAGTTACACAAGCTGCTCTATTACTTGGCTCAAAGGTAAGAAATAAATTTTTAGGTAGCTCTATATAAAGTATCTCTCTTATGTTTGCAACATCTCTTACCACATTAATATTCACAGTGACAATTCCGTAGCCAAAACCTAAGTCCTCAAAGGTTCCCCCTAAGGCTTGAACTTGGGCATTCACAGCCTCCCTATTGTCTCCATACAAAATTGCTAGCTCGATCTGTTGTGATGCCAGGGTTTCTTCCCCAAATACTGGTGCCAACTTGGATTTTATCCCTTGTGGTAGATTTAAAAGCAGGTTTAGTAATCCATCACTTTTTTCCAATGTTACCCCTCCCACAATATTCTATATATACATCTTATGCCACTTAACGGTTTTTGTTATAGCTACTGTGTTTTAAGATTAAATTTATAACTAAAAAAACTATAAGAATCCTTAAAATTCTTATAGTTTTCATAAAGTTTAATCTTATTGCTTTGTATTTCCTTATATCTAAACTTCTTTCTCTTGAAATAAGTACTTGTTTAATACCCCATTTAGTTCCTATACTTTATCCCATGATTAAACATTTGAATATCATTCTTGCTTCTCATAAAGGATTTGCTTTATTGATATATTTACAATAATCTATTAATAATCTCTGGTGGTATTCTATTGTGAACATTATGGTTAAAAACTTCCACATATTCCTCTTTATTTTCTCTTATCACCGGTACATTGGTTTGAATATTTCTAATTACATTAAAAGTGTTCTCTAAGTCTAAAATTCCATATCCCCACTCCTCATTAGGATAAACATCTCCTGGTCTTTTTCTAGTGCCCCTAATTAAATAGGTTCTCACTTTTCTAGCATAAAGGTTGGGATCATTCCCCTCCACAATACCCCACTGAAGTATTAAGGCTACTGCACTTGCAAGAACAGCAGCAGCCATACTGGAACCTGTATAAGTAGCTGTTCCACCACCTACCGTTGCTGCTAAAACATCTACCCCCCCTGAGGTAACATCAGGCTTTATTCTTCCATCTCTTGTAAAGCCTTTTCCTGAGGCTGGATATAATATATTTAAATCTTGATTATAAGTTGCAGTTACTATAGCATTTTTCCCAGTAGCTGGAATTTGAATAGTAACGAGAGGATCAGGATTTAAAAACCTGGTTTGAGGGCTCAAAAGTACTCTACTAGATAGCCACAAGTCATATCTTCCATTTGCAATAAATTCCCCAATAACTCTAAGTTGCCAAACTCCAGGCTTTACATCTTTGATAAATATTCTAATAAAAATATCACCAGTTATATTTTCAGGATAAAAATAATCTACATTTATAGTACTTTGTTCAAATAAAAGTTTAAACTGCTGACTTTGACCTCTTCTAATGGGTACCCGCTCCACTGATTCTCCACTAGGAGCAATAATTCCTACTGATACCTTATCTGGCTTTTTAGCCCAGAAAAATATAGCAAGACCCTTTTGTGCTGGATCTACATTTATCTCTACAATTTGTATATCCCCTGTTTTCTGTAGTATACCGCTGGCATGACCTTCACCTGTGCCTTCATTTCCTGTACCTGCAACTACTATTAACCCTCTTCTCAAAGAAACAACATCAATATATCTTTCTACTGCAGTGCCACCATCATGACCACCGTAATTAGAGCCTAAAGGTATTAGTATAACCATGGGTCTTTGTATGGATTCCCTAATCTCTGCTAAGTAATTCATTCCAAGTAATATATCTGAGGTTTCATATATAGGTGTAGAGATTTCTGTTTCATATATAGCAGCAATTTCTAAGGATGACTTTTTTGCTTGCTTTAGTTTTACAATAACAAATTCACAATCCGGAGCTCCTCCAACCACTTCTCCTCGACCTCTACCCCCAACAATAGAAGCTACTGCTGTTCCATGTCCTGTATCATCTCTATGGTTCACTATAGCATATGGATCTCCGCCTGTTAAACTTGCCTGAATAGCTAGGTTAATTTGCTCCCTATTATACTCTGTTCCAAAACCATAATTTCCTGGTGCTGGTCCTGTCTGAACACTTTGATCCCATATGGTCATAATTCTAGTTCTGTCATCCTCTGTCATAAAGTCAATATTCAAGTAATCTATTCCACTGTCTAATATCCCTACAAGCACACCACTTCCTCTTAGATTTAAAAGAGGATTCTCATGAAATAAAGAAATATTGGCAGTATTTATTGGAGATAATGCATTAGGGAAAAACACACCACTATATTCAGTGGCTATGAGTACTTTTACATCATTGAAAAGCCTATCTTCCATCCCCTTCCTAACAGATACTATGGCATAAGATCTAGAAAACGTGTATGCACAAGCATAATCTATTTTTGAAAATGCTTCTACGATATCACCACTAAATTGGGTTATTAAAGTCACGTATTCATCACTTAAGTACTTTTCTTCACAACCTTGGGGGGTTTGAATTACAGTGGCAAGCTCACTTTGTTCCATATCTATAATTTCTCTTTTTTCTGATGAATGCTCACAGTTCATATTCTTTCCCCTTCCTAATTTTCATTATTTTCTTCATAAATCTTTAGTCTTCTGTAAATACTCATTGGAGTTTTTGTAAAAATATCTATTCCTAAGCTTTCAGTTCTTATATTATTTTCAGCAACTTCCCCACTTCTTTTTCCTAATAATTCTCCATAACACTCTAAAGACTCCATTTTATTTTTAGTTCTGTAGTTCATGTGATTACTTCTTAAATTTTCAAAGGTTCCCAATAAATTTAAAGTCCCATACCCCCACTCCCTATTAGGATAAATATCCCCAGCCCTTCTAATTGCTCCAGTTATGAAGTATGCTGCCACAGTGGGCCCATACATGGATGGGTCGTTACCCTGAACCACTCCCCACTCTAAAAGTAGTGAAGAAGCTCCTGCTAAAACTGCAGCAGCTGCACTGGAACCGCTTATTGTAATAGTTTCATTATTTAGAAAAGTAGTAACTACATCTACCCCTCCCGTTGCAACTTCTGGCTTAACCCTATTATCCCTGGTAAACCCTCTACCTGAATCTGGCTCTATGGAATTATTACCTTGATTATAAAAGGCTGTGGTTACAATGTTATAGGCAGTACCTGGAGCTGTAATGGTTGTATAGGCATCGGGGTTTATGAATCTAGTATCTCCCTTTAAAAGCTCCCTCTGTGGTAGCCAACAATCATATCTCCCATCCACAATATATTCTCCATAAACACGAATTTGCCATATACCACCTCGTGCATTTTCAATAAAGATATGAATTACTTCACTTCCTGTTCTTTCTTCTGGAAAGGCATATTCAATCCTTATGGTGCTTCCTTCAAAAACTAAGTTGTAAATTTCCTCACCTTTTAATTTTATTGGTACTCGTTCAATTATTTCTCCACTAGGGGATACTATTCCAATACCAAATTTATCTGGCGAATTTCCGTAAAACTCCAAATGAACTATAGTCTCTACCTCATCAATATTTACCTCTATACTTCTTACTTCTCCCGTTCTCCTAAAAACCCCGCTGGAATGTGTTCCTGTATCACCCTGATTCCCACTACCTGTTATAAATACTATTCCTCTTCTAACAGAATAGTAATCGATAAATCTCTCTAATGCAGAGTTTCCTTCTGCACCGCCGAAATTACTGCTTAAAGGAATTAATATTACCATAGGTCTTCCATATTTGATTTGTGCCTCAATTAAGTATCTAAGCCCTAGTGCTATATCTGCAGCTTCATACACGGGGACCATAGGGTCTACAATACCACTCCTAAGGAGGGTACTAGCTTTTGCATACTTTAGCTTTACAGCTATAATTTCACAGTCTGGTGCTGCTCCTCGTGGAATTTTCACTCCAGTTGCTGCTGCAATCCCAGCCATAGAGGTGCCATGACCTATAGTATCTCTTTGAGGGACAATAGTATAAGGATCTCCCCCTTCTCTTCTTACTTGTATAGCTTGATTAATTTGCTGTTGATTATAAACACTTCCAAAGTTAAACCCTGTAGGTGAAACTCCTACTTCTGTGGTTTGATCCCAAAGTTCTAAGATTCTACTTTGCTTATCTAAGGTCATAAATTCTTCATTTAAATAGTCTATACCTGTATCTACAATCCCGATAATTGTACCCTTGCCTGTCAATCTAAAAAACTGATTTTCATGGAACTGATTTATATTAGCTACAGAACTTGGGGATAAAATTGATAAAGTATAGGGATAGCTTCTTTCAATATAAACCAGCCCCTGTACTTCCTGCAAAAGTTGCTGTAACATGCCCTTTTGTACTGAAAGCGCTGCCATCAAGGTGCTTATGGTAAAGGCACAGGCATAGCTTATTTTTTTCATACTCTCATAAAATCCCGGCTCTATTTCTACCAAGTAACTTTCATAGTACTCACTTAGAAATAAATCTCCACATTCAGTTATATTTCCTTCAGCATCCTTTGTTACTCCAAGTAATGGTATGCCTTCTACCGCTAATGGCTCATCTAAACTTGCTAATATAGAAGTTGGAACCTGAGTTGTTTGCGGTATTTCTGCTATTTCTGGTGGTTGAGCCGTTGTTGCTTCCCCCTGCCCTTCTACTTGAATTGGTTCAGTTGTAATTTCTGTTTGAACTTGTTGGTTTTCCTGTTGTGTTTCAATCTGTTGTAATAGCTCAGTTGGTATCGCTGGAATTTCCTCGCCTCCTTGATTTGCCGTAGCTGGAGCTCCTTGGGCTTCTGATATAGCTCCATTTGATATTAATGGTGTTTCTACAACCCCATTTGTTATCGGCAATTCCTGTTGAGTAGGCTGTGTAATTTCTCGATTACTTATCACACCTAATTACCTCCTCAAAACCTACTAGGTTTTAATCTACTATATAATTCCTTGGGAATTCTTTTGTATATTTGAGAAGATAACACATTAGTATACGATTCCTTTATCTCTTTTTCCTGTTGACCCTTGAGTACTTCTTCAACATTGATTCCATGATTTAAATTAATTTTCTCCCCCTCGTAATACTTTAGTCTAGATAAATTAATGGTTTCCTGTCCTGCTATAGCATCAAAGGCTCCTGCGAGATCCAGTATTCCAAAGCCCCACTCTGGATTTGGATACACATCTCCTGGCCTTTTCCTTGTTCCTCTTATAAGATAATTTCTTATTTCATCTCCATACATTTTGGGATCATTTCCATTTACTATACCCCATTGTAATAACAAAGCTACAGCTCCTGATAATACTGCTGCCGCAGCACTAGCCCCTGTAACTATTGTGGTTCCTCCACCTACTGCTGTAGTGAGCACTTCCACTCCGCCGCTTACTAAATCTGGTTTAATTCTATTATCTCTTGTATATCCTATGCCTGAAGAAGGTCCAAGTACATTATTGCTCTGATCATAATAACCTGTAGCAATAACACTTCTACTAGTGGATGGAATTGTCAAGGTCATTGCATTTGTAGGACTTAGAAATCTGGTTCCTGGCTTTGCAATTGGTCTTTGAGGCATCCAAATATCATACTTGCCATTAACAATATAGTCACCATATAGGACTACCTTCCATATACCGGGCTTCAAATCATTAAATATTACTAAAATTAACTCACCTCCCGTGGTATTCTCTGGGAAATAATATATTACATTTACTATGGTTTTTTCATAAAGAAAGGTTTTTCTTCCTCTTCCATTTAATCTGGCTGGTATTCTTTCCATAACTTCTCCCGTAGGGGAAGTAACTCCAATTGATATTCGTTCAGGATAACTACACCAAATGTTAAGAGCTAATCCTCTTTGATTTGGGTCCACATCTATTTCTACGGTAGCAGTATCTCCTGTTCTAGCTATAACCCCTGCTGTATGGGTTTCAGTATTCCCTTGATTTCCTGTGCCAGTTACAAAAACTAATCCTCTTCTTATGGCAAATAAGTCAATCAGTCTTTCTATTGCAGCACTTCCATCATGCCCACCAAAATTGGTCCCTAGTGGTATAAAAACCACCATAGGTTTTAGTATCTCCCTTTGGACCTCAGTTAAGTAATACATAGCTGTTATTATATCTGCACTTCTATATACCCCTGGTTCATCGTATATTCCTAAATTTTGAAGATAAGTACTTACTGTTTCTCTTAGTTTAACTACTATAAATTCACAATCTGGAGCAGCTCCAACCATATCACTATAACCTCTTGCCCCAATAATTCCAGCATTTGCAGTGCCATGACCATTGTTATCTCTAGATGGAACTATGGAGTAGGGATCTCCTCCACTTTTTTGAGTTTCAATAGCCCTATTTATATCTTCCCTGGTATATTCACTACCGTACCCAATATTAAAGGGTGACCTTCCGCCTTCTATGGTTTGATCCCAGATTCTATCTATTCTAGTTCTTTCATCCTCAGTCATAAACTCTCTATTAAGATAGTCTATTCCAGTGTCAATCATCCCTACTACTACACCAGTACCCCTTAAATCTAAGGTTCCTCCCTGACTAAATTCAAGAATATTAGCTGCTTCTATAGGTGATACTTGAGTTAAGGTATAAGGTGCTAATGGATTTACATACTGTATAGTTTCACTTAAGCTTATCAACTCCTGAATTCTGCCAGCTTCCACAAAAATAATAGCATTAAAGTCACTTATGGGTAGTGCTCGTGCAAAACCAAGCCTAGCAAATTCTTCTTCTATATCGCCAATATATTCAACTGTTAACAGTAAAATCTCCTTAGGATTTCCTAGCTGAGAACTAAAAAATATTTCTCTGCTATTAATGCTACTATATTTCCCTTGTGTACTCATTTTTTCACCTCCTATTTATTATTAATGAAAAAGTAATCTTTATAGTACTCAATTCTGTATATAAAGTTTCAGAGTAAAAGCTATCTTATTCGCCACCAAAATTTTAAGAATGTAAATATGAATTATTTTATAAATGGAGTAATGCCATTGGCTCCCTAAGTATAAGAATTCTACTTAGGAGTAACCCTTGAATACAAGCTAATAGGTACACTTAAAAACATATCCACAGATAACTCTTCACTATAATAGGCTTCGTTTAAACTATAAGTAATATTTTTATTTAAATTCCATAGCTTCATTTGATTTTCTATTGTTTCCCTATAAACTGTCCTGCTATCTCCAGCTCTTAAGCTCTCAAGGGTTCCTTCTAAATCTAGAAGTCCATAACCCCATTCCGTATTGGGATATACATCCCCTGGCCTTCTTCTTGCTCCCCTTGTAAGATAAGACTTCACTGTTGGTCCATACATAGCAGGGTCATTTCCTTTTATAATACCCCACTCTAGTAAAAGCAAAACAGCTCCAGTAAGTACAGCACCACCTACGCTAGAACCACTAACTTCAACTGTAGTATTACTAAGCCCTACAGTGGTTGCCATAAATCCTCCTGTAGCAATATCTGGCTTCATTTCACCTAATCTTGTAGGTCCTCTTCCAGAAGCTGGAAGAATAGTATTGCTATTTTGATTATAAAATGCAGTGGTTATTACTGACTTTGAAGTACCAGGGGTAGTTACTGTTATATAAGGACTTGCATCTAAAAATCTAGTTAAGGGTTGAAGAAGCGGTCTTTGTGGTAGCCATATATTATAATCCCCTATAACTATATACTCTCCTCTGAGCCTTAATTGCCATATTCCTCCTTTAGGTCTTAGGATCTTTACAAAGATATATTGATCTCCTGTGGTGTCTTCAGGTATGTTATTTGTTATTAGCACGGTGCTTCCCTCAAAAACCAAATTAAAGCTCTCCTCTGTTTTTATCTTTGGAGAAATCGGGTCTATAATTTCTCCACTAGGTGATACCACCCCCACAGAAATTCTGTCAGGCTTGCCTACCCAAACAACAAATACTAAATTATTTTCATTTTCATCCACAAAGATCTCTACGGTTCTTAACTGTTGACTCTTAGTGAAAACCCCACCTGCATGGGTGTCGCTGTCACCTTGGTTTCCTGACCCACCTATAAAAACCAATCCCTTTCTAGTTGCAAAGTAATTTATAAATCTCTCTAGTGAAGAAACTCCATCATGACCGGAGAGGTTAGTTTCTAAGCTTAGTAATACTGCCATAGGTCTATCTATTCTCGATTGAAAATTAGCTACATATCTAATGCCTTCTAAATAATCTAAGCCTTCATATATGACACCCTTCCTCTCACCTATGCCAGCAAGTTTTAAGGCTACTGTTTTTGCTTGCTTTAGTTTAACAACAACAAAACTACAATCTGGTGCCCCTCCAACAACTCCATTTAGCCCTTTTGCTCCAATTAAACCTGCTATATGAGTACCATGGCCAATTTCATCCTTATGAGGAACTATGGTGTATGGATCTCCTCCATTCTCGTAGGCTCTAATTGCTTCATTAATTTGCTCCCTAGTATATACTGTGCCATAACCTACATCTGGATTAGGAGCTGTGCCTGGAATGCTTTGATCCCAAATAGCTATTATTCTTGTGTTACCATTGTCATCTCTAAACTGAGGATTTAAATAATCTATTCCTGTGTCAATAATTGCTGCTACTGTGCCACCACCCCTTAGGTTTAAGAAAGCATTTCCATGAAACTTTGTAATATTAGCTGCAACCACAGGCTCCACTTCACTTAGTGTGTAGGGCAAACTAGTATCTGCATTAATAATCCCAGGAACATCTTGAAAAAGTCTTGGAAGCATGCCATTTCTAACTGCTGCCACATAGTAAAAAGGTGAGAATCTAAAGGCACAAACATAATCTAACTTTTCTATTTGACCTGATATATCGCCCTCAAATTCAACTAAATAATTAAGATAATCTTCACTATAATAAGCTTCATTACATATTGGGCTATTTGAACTCTCTCTTTCAATTGTTCCTGGTGATAAGTTTTCTATATTTAGATTGAACTCTTCCATAAACTCCCCCCAGCGAAAAAACTCCCTATGATATGTTTATCATAGGGAGTGAAAATTTGTGCATGATTTTTATGAAGTTTTAGCTCATATTTGTATTTTATTTTTATATAACTCTTATAGTTTTGTTAATATGTTTCTTAAGCTACTTTATCTATAGCTTTATTTCTAGTCTGTTTAATTTTGCAATAACCTTTATGTCCTTGGGACTTACTGTTTCTGTTCTTAAAGACCCTCTGTTGCTAATTAACAATATCTTATTAGCATCTAATTTCTTAATTTGTCTCAACACTCTTTCTCCATTGTGATCAATTAAGCAAATTGCATTGTTTTCTATTTCTGAAGTAAGATTTGCAAAAGCTAAGTCACCTTTAGCTATTCTAAGTCCAATTAAATCATCATTTTCTATTTGAAGATATAGAACCTTATCCTGTGCAAAACCTTCAACCTTATTTGAAATTATAGGCAACTCTTTTTTTCCTACTGATTTACTTAAGTCATAGCCATATATCCCAACAGATTTTAAAACTGAGCCTAAAGCATCATTCCAAACATCATTAATTGCCTCCACTGGCTTATTAACCTTTTTAGGTGCTATCTTTACCTTTTCTTCTTCCATAATGAGAGTATTCATCATGGAACTCATATCCTCTAGGTCTCCACCTAAAACTTTACCTATTCTATCCATAAGGTTTTCATTTACAACTTTTCTTCCACTCTCTACCTCATTAATAAAGCTTTCAGCAACTCCTAGTTTCTTAGCTAATTGCTTTTGTGTCATACCCTTGGCATTTCTGGCATTTTTTATTCTTTCACCTATTCCACTCATAATATCTTCTCCTCATAAGCTTAAGTAATAAGTTTTTAATTATTATATTATATCATAAATTTGGTTAATCAGTATAAAAAAGTCCCCTAGATTCTAGGAGACTTTAGCTGCTAATTTTTTTTCTTGGAGTTTTGTCTATGAAATTCTCTTTCTTCAACTAAATGTTCTAATAAATCTTTAAATTTCATGGTCATCGATATAGGAGTTACTGTAGCTAAAATCGGACGGCTTGATAATATAGTCCTCACTTCAGTAACTGCTCTTTGAAGGGTTCCATCATCAAACCCATTAAATATTACAATTTTTTCTTTAGGCAATGGTTCTTCTCTTTTTACTTCTGTTGCCTCATTATCCTCGAGAATTTCCTCTAAAGTTTTATGTGCCATAGAATTTTCTATTATAACACAAGGCTTCGCTCCTTGTTTTTCAAAGTGACTATTTAAAGTATTAATCTCTTCTAAATCTAAAGCAAAGGTTAAAATAACCTTCTTATCAAGCAAATTCATATCTTACTCCTTTTCCCTTTCAGGACCTACTTTATAATGTTTCTGGCTCTTGGTAGTCTACTCCGAAAGTATCTACTGTTACCGCTTTCATAACTTGTTCTTCATAAGGTCTATCTCTAAAGTCTGTTTTTGTGCTTACAATCTCATCAGCCACACTTTGACCTTCAATTAACTTTCCAAAAGCAGCATATTGTCCATCAAGATGTGGGGAATTTGCTACCATCACAAAAAATTGGCTTCCAGCTGAGTCTGGATGTTGAGATCTTGCCATTGAAAGAACTCCTGTTGAATGTTTAAGATCATTTTTAAACCCATTACTTGAGAATTCTCCCTTTATAGAATATCCAGGACCACCCATTCCACTTTTCTCTGGACATCCACCTTGTATCATAAAGCCTGGAATTACTCTGTGAAAAATCAATCCATTGTAAAAGCCTTTTTTTATTAAGCTTATAAAATTCTTAACTGTATTTGGAGCTATTTCTGGATATAATTCCGCCTTCATTATTTTTCCGTTTTCCATTTCAAATGTAACTATTGGATTCATATAAATTCCTACCTTTCCTTACTCGCAATTCTTTAGGTCTGCTAACTTAATCAACAGCTTCCTACCTATTATGTATCTTTTGTACACTTTTATAGTTTATTACTTATTATACCATAATTATGCAAATATAATCTTTAAATATATTTAAATTTTGGTAATATTTTAGAATGACAATTACCCTTCACCCTTCATATTTTCTTGTATTAAAGAAAATTAATTCCTCACAGAAGGTATACTTCCTTGAATCCTATAAAACTATTCCTGTTTTAATTAAAATAGACCTGGAAGTAATATTCCTGGTCTATTTCTAAATTTTATAGCATTTCTTTTGCTACCACTAAATTAAAGGAAACATCTCGTGGCTCATTAGGAAATTCAATAGAAAGAGCTCCTCCTGGTAACACTAAAAAATAATCTTCTTCTATCAAATTATTAATAGAATCCTGGATCATACTAGTTTTGTGGAGTAGTAGCTTGTCCGAACCTTCCATTTCATGTAATCTAAATTTAATTTTTAAGGAATCATAACTAAAATCACTATCTACACTTTTAAAATTCTCATAACCATAAAATCTCACTTCGTTATGCCTAGATACATTAAGATTAAGTTTGTTTATCAACGTAATCCCATCAATAATGTAAATACAGTTGCTATCTGTAGGATTTGTAAGAAGCACACTTTTAAATTCCTTATCCTTAGTGATTTTTACTTCAAATAACTCCCCATCGTTACCGTGGTTATTTTCTTTAGAAAATTTGAAAATCCTCACCCTTATCACCCTATTTTTTTATTTTTGCTAGAAATTTTAATTATACCCTGAAAGAATAAGCCTCAAAGTCTTCATGTGAAAATCCTTTACATGATAAAATCTTTAGACTTAAAAACTTCCTTCAAAATTACTATTAAAATGAAGCTACTGCAAGATTACCTAATTAATAATGAGCTTACTGGAAATATATTTATTCATTAATAATAGCTAAAAAAGTGACTTACCTTTAAAGGTAAGTTCACTTTTTACTAGTTTGTTATAAATTAAAACTTCTTAGCTTTAGAGTTTGTCTATACTATAGAGTATTCCACCAGGTCCATTTTGGTTAAGGATTTTCTTAAATTATTTAAAACTTCATATATTCCATCAATTGTAAATAACCATTTTTCCTGATATACGCTATAAGCTTAAAATTCATTTATCCTTTAAAGCTAGACTTTATTGTATTTAATTGTTAGCTTATAGGTTTAATAATTTATAGCTTAAAGAAATTATAGCTTCACTATCCAAAGAATTATATATGCTCACAGTACCCTTACTACCATGAGGATTTAATAAATTATTATCTTCTAAAACCTTTTTTAGGTGCCTTGAAGTGCCGTCACTACCATCTATTACAGGTATATCTTCACCTAACACCTTTGATATAGCTCCCTTTACGAAAGGATAATGAGTGCATCCTAACACTACGGCCCCTACTCTATGGCTCTTTACTTCTTTAAATTTTTCTCTAAGGTAATTTTCTACTGGCTCTCCTTCTACATTTCCACCTTCAATTAATTCCACTAACCCTCCACAAGGAAGAGGTGCAATGTTAGCTTCCTCTTTATACTTCTCCTGAAGTGCATTAAACTTCTTCTCAGCTAAAGTCATTGAGGTTGCCATAATTACCACAGCCCCTTCTCTATTTAGCTCTACTGCAGGTTTTAATGCTGGTTCTATTCCAATAATAGGTATATCCTTATAAAAGCTCCTTAGTTCCTCAATAGCTGCAGAAGTAGCAGTATTGCAAGCTATAACAATAGCTTTAACCCCCTCTGAAAGTAAAAACTCTACAGCATTAAAGGTTAGTTTTTGTACCTCCTCCACAGTTTTCACTCCATAGGGAGCATTTTTTGAATCCCCAAAATATATATAATTTTCATTAGGCATAAGCTTAATAGTTTCTCTTAAAACACTTAAGCCTCCAACTCCAGAATCAAAAAAACCTATACTTAAACTCTTTTTATCCATACCATTGTCACCATCCTAAAATTGTATGTTTAAACCTTAATTCTTGAAATTAAATGATTAAAAGAACTACCTTAACACTATACACGAATAAGGTATTTATTTATAGTAATAAGGTTTAAAATTTATTTTCTATATAATATGATACTACAGCTATTTTTTTATTAAAAGGTAAATATTCTCTATCTCCATATATTATAGATAAAAGCTAGTTTAAATTTCTACAAAAATATGCTATAAAGATATTTCTAAATATAAAGTAATATATCTCCATTTTAGGGTACACTAGTAAAAATTAATATTTAGTTATGAAGAACATATAATATTTACATGTTTAACTTTAAGAATCAACTATGAAAGGATAAGTAAAATGAATTTTCCAGATATACATACTAACTTTTGGGATGCAATTATTGCAGTTCCCTTAACTGTTATACTAACACAGTGTTTTAAGTTGTTTCCAATACCACGCAAATATTTTCCAGCCATTGCAACAATCATTGGCTTTATAATATCAATATTTCTTAGCCATAGAGGGGATTTAAGTGCTGGTCTTTTTATGGGTGGTTTTTATGGCTCAGCAGCTGTAGGGTTATATTCTTCACTAAAAATGAGTTGGTTGTCATATAAAAAGAAAAAAGCTCGCCGCTTAGAGTAATGTAGCCTTTCATGTATTGTAGAAAGTAGATCTTTACATTTAGAGCTGCTTAAGATAATAATTGTGCGTATATAAAATTTGTATTCACTTTTATTAGTTTATAAAGGTGCTAAAACTTAAGTATTTATAGAATTTAAACTTTAAGTTTGCAGTTAAGCTTCCAAGTAAGGTACACAAATTCTGTTAAATGAATACTTATATAGTAATATTACATGATTGCCCTATTTAAACACCTAGTAAGCTTTTAGCATTTAAGGTGTTTTAGAAAGACTTTCTTGTAATCTATTATACGTAACAAAGGGTGATGAAAATGAAGGATAGAAGCTACTGGGATAAACTATTAGGTACTTTGTCTGAAGGGGTAGAGGAACTAGCAAAGGGTACTAACAATCTTATTGAAAACTCAAAGTTAAAATATGAAATTCACAGCATAGAGGGAGACATAAAAAAACTTTTCTATGACATTGGTTCAGGAATATATGAAGATTTTAAACGTGGAGATATTGACCTTAAAGAGTACGAGGATATCTTTAAAACTATCCATACTTTAGAAAAGAAAATAGACAAACTAAAGAAAAAATTGATTAACTAGGTAATTTTCTGTATTGAGCCGTAAATTGATATACAAAAATGCAAAAGGTGTGCAAATGCACACCTTTTAGTTTATCTCTATTTCTACACTTTCTCGTAAAACTTCTTCAGGAAATCCTGTCTAAAAGTCTTCAGTTTTTTATGCTACCCTAGTTTCCATCTCCTGTTGCTTTAGTTCCTTTAATTCTCTCATTACAAAGAATACAGTAATTATAGAAGCAACCGCATCAGAAGTTGGTCCTGAAATCCAAACTCCATTTAATCCAAAGATTGGTGGAAGAATTAAAAGCAATGGTATTAATACTATTACTTGTCTTACAAGACTCAAAAACATTGATATTTTTGCTTTTCCTACTGCTTGGAAGTAGTTTGTACTGATAACTTGGAACCCTATAACTGGAAGCATAGAAAGATAAATTCTAATGCCATGGGTTCCAATTGCAACAAGATCAGCATTGCTATTAAATATCTTTATAATACTTGGGGCTGCAAGCTCTACTACTAAAAATCCAGTGGTAGTTATAGCAACAGCTGCAATAACCGCAAGCATCCAGGCCTTCTTAACTCTTTTATAGTTTTTAGCTCCATAATTATATCCAATAATAGGCTGAGAGCCTTGATTTATTCCAAATACAGGCATTAAACACATCATTGCTACACTTGATATTACTCCCATAGCACCAATTGCAAAGTCTCCCCCATGGGTTAAAAGAGCATTATTAGATATTACTCCAACTAAGCTTGCAGCAAGCTGCATAAAAAATGGAGACATACCGATAGCAAAAATGCTTTTTATTATTTCTTTATCTAATTTAAAGTTTTCTTTTCTAAGTTTAAGTGTGCTTTTTCCCTTTGTAAAATGGTACAATACCCAAATTGTGCTTGCAAGCTGAGCTATAACTGTAGCAATAGCCGCTCCTGCTACTCCCATGTCAAAAACAAAGATGAAAATTGGATCTAATACCGTATTAGTAATAGCACCAAGTAACATTGTAAGCATGGCAATCTTAGGGTTTCCTTCTGATCTTATAGCAGCATTAAGACCAAAGCCTATATTTTGAATTACCCCACCTGCTATAATGATTTGAATATACTCCTTAGCATAAGGTAAAATCTTTTCACTAGCCCCAAAGGCAACTAATAGCTTATCTAAAAACGGGAAAGTTATTATTGCTAAGGCTACTAAAATTATAATAACTAACATAAGTGCATTTCCAAGGATTTTTTCTGCTTCATCTTTCTTTTGTTGCCCAAGTCTTATGGATATTAATGCTGCTGAACCTATTCCCACTAGCATTCCAAAAGCCATAATTACTGTAGACATTGGAAAAGTTACTGTTACTCCTGAAAGAGCAAGTTCCCCAACCCCACCTGGTATTTGTCCTATAAAAATTCTATCTACTATATTATAAAGTGCATTTACAATCATTCCTATAATTGCAGGAATGGAAAACTTTAAAAGCAACTTCCCTACTGATCCTTGTCCTAATTCCATTGTTCTATCCATTTAATCACCTTATCTTTCCTCTAAATTATTGTACATTTTCTTTAGCCAGCAAACTAATAATTGTTGCTCTTCCTTCATAAAACCTTTAAACATTACATCCCTTGCATGGAGGAATTCCTTAAAGCTTTCTTCTTTTATGGCTTTCCCTTCCTCTGTGAGATATATTCTATTGACCCTAGCATCTTCATTGTCATGAACTCTTTTAATAAGCCCCTTTTCTTCTAAAGAGGATATTAATCCAGTAAAGGTTGCAGGCTTAATCTCGAGTATTTGTTGAATTTCTCTTTGAGATTGACCTTCTCTTCCACAAAGTTCAATTAACACTCCAAGTTGAGCACCAGTAATATTATATTTTAAAAGTCTTGCATCATGGTAGCCTGTCATTTTTCTAGTTACAAGCTTAAGCCAATAGCCTAATCTTAATTCATCATCTTCCATAATTATTTAGCCTCCTAACTAATCCTATAATATTCTATTAGTTTATTACTGAAAAGTCAATATGAAATCTACTTAAATAAACCTTTCACAAACCTCCCTGTAGATTATTAGCCTTTAACCTACATTAAAGGGCTTATGAAATATGCAAAACAGCTTTTTAAAGTTCCAGTAAGCTGCATAAGGTCTAACAACCTTGAAAACAGATTCAGACTAAACAACGGAACTTTGTTACACCAAAGAAATTTTCCTAATCTAATCAACTATCATTTATAGATGCTAGCCGACTTGAAGCTTGCAAACTTTTGCTAAAATCCATACTTAATTTAAAATTTATCTATAATAGAAAAGACCAGGATTATAACTTTATATCCTAGTCTCTCATACACTTTAATTTAATTATTTTGCTAAACTATTTTCTTAAATTACTTTATGTTTATTACTACCTTATATTCATTAATTATCTTATGCTTTATAAGTTAGCTTATCTTACTTGCTTAATAACTCTTTTATTTTTTCTTTTATATATTCTTTTAACTCTTTTTCTCCAATATATGTGTTCTCATCTACATCACTTGGCTTTATTCTAAAGAAGTTTATAATTAGTTTGTTTCCTAAAATTATATACTCATCAGAGTGTAGTGGTGAGAAAATTACTTCTATTTCTTCAAAGTTTTCGCTGCCTTTAACATCCTTAACTTCTGAAACTAAAGAATCTAAATTTAGTCTCTTTAGAGGATTCGCCATAGATTTAGTGTATTCTAAATCCTCCATCATCCACATATTATTGTTCCAAAATTTCTTTTCTTTTTTAGTGCCAGTGAAACGCTCTCTATTTTTTATAGCACTTAAAGCTCTTCTAACTGATTCTGCATCAAATTCTTCATCATAAGCCGCACTTAATGCTGGCATCTTAGCTACATCATAAAAAAAGCTTTCTGCAATATTGTCCTTTTCGCTAGCTGCTTGCCAGTAATATAGCATAGCTTCCACTGCTTCTAGATTTAATCTAATCCTTTGTAACATAAAAAATCTTCCCTTCTTATTATAGAATATACGCTAATACCATTATACAGCAAAACCCTTATAATAATCCATTTATCATAAGCAAATTTTCACTTTTTCCATAGTATATAGTATACCCATAAGTTACAGTAAGATGAAGGAGAAGAAAAAAATGAGCAATCTGGATAATACACAACTAAACCCTGACCATGACACCTGTAATTGCAAAATTGGAAGCTGTAAAAATAACAGTGATTACACTTGCAAGAAGGATAGCTGTAACTGTGGCAGTGGCTGCAATTGTGGTGAGAATTGTACTTGTAATAATGCGAATGATTCTATTTCTAATCCCCCTAACAATAAAACTTGTGAACCCACAGCGAAAAAAAATACTTGTACCTTATTTACATTAAGTAACATTATAATTATTGATTTAGATGAGAATTAACTTAGAAATTGTGAAATTCAAATCTTAGCAGAGGCTCCTTGGAGTAAAAATGCTCCAAGCTACTTCTAAAACTAAAATCCCCTGAGGAAATGTCCTCAGAGGATTTTTTATCTTCTGCTTATTACTCCAATAGCCGTTCCCATAATCATAGCATCTTCACTTTCTATTTTTATTGGGTCATACTTTGGATTTTCAGGAATTAAAAATATACCATCTTTTTTAATGGAAAGTCTTTTTAAAGTAGCATTACCATCTAAATCAACTGCAACAATATCATTGTTATTTGCAATGGTTTGTTGCCTTATAAGTACATAGTCACCATCATGGATATTAGCTCCTATCATACTATCACCTTTAACCTTTAACATAAAGGCATCCTTTACCCCCTTAAGCCAATAAGTTGGGATACTAAAGTTTCCTTCAAACTCATCACTAATAAGAATTGGTTCCCCTGCTGCAATGTCACTATAAACAGGTACTGCTCTTAATTCATCCTCACTGAGAGTTTCTCCACTTCCATTAGGATCTAGTATTACTTCTCTAGAGCTTCCACTATCCACTGCAAAGTCATATTCCATTCTATGTCTTATATCTTTATAATTAAAATAATCCATGTATAAATTTCTCATTTTATTCTTCTCATCATTTCCTTTTGTTTCTATGGCAGATTGCTTAACCATAGGCGTAAAACTTTCATTAGAAACTTCTTCTTCATTCATATCACTATGAAAGTTTTCAACCTTTGAAGTATAATCCTTTAACTCTATTTCTTCCTTAGTCATAGCTTTCTTAAGGCTAACCTCTGCATCCGAACCTACACTTAAGCACATCTCTCTATTTTCTAGCTTTTCTTTGAATTTAATAGTCTTATATTTATTATTATCTATATCCTTAATGGATTTATGACTATTAAAGTAGGAATGCTCTAAAAGATTGTCCACTTTGTTTAGAATTAAAATAAAGTTACTGTAGGTTTTATTTTCTAATAACTCCCTAATCATCTTAAGCTGGAGCTTTGATAAGGTTTCACTATTATCTATAAATATATGTGTGTATTTCTTACTACCTACTTTTCTTACTGCTTCTAAAGCCAACATCTCCTCATGAAGTGTATCCACCCAATTATGCATTTCTAATAAAGCCTTATAGGTTTTTAAAACTTCATATATTGCCTCTCTAGAAGAAGAGTTTTTAGGAAGCTTTTTACCTCTTCCTTTTCTCACAAAACTTTGATACTCTTCCACCGTATCTAAATAATTTGCTCTTATATAATCAATTTCCTCAAGAATAAATTTAGCATTTTCTTTTTTTAGAAGCTTAGACTTTGTATATTTTTCTTTTACTTTTGCAATGGCTTCTAAAAGTACATTTTCTCTTTCATCCATACCTTCAATAAAACTATAATTTTTGTTAGTTTTATTCTTATAATTATTAAAATAGCTATGGATTAACTCCTTAACTGATAGCACTTCAAAAGAGTTATTTATTGCGCTAAAAAAAGTCAAATTACTGCTATTGTCCTTTAAGTTATTATATTTATCCTTTATACTAGCCTTTTCATCATTAGTTATAAACAATATATTATCATCACTATATAAACAATAATCTGTACTTAGATAAGCAGCCCTATTAATAGCTTCATAGGTTTTTCCAGTACCTTCTTCTCCTTGAAGAATAAAAAATCTTCCATTTTTAAATTTGCTTGTATTAGTTTGCTTTAGCCTCAAAACTTCACCCCCTTGAACAATGAACGCTGTTACTAAAATTTTTCATTAAGCCTTATAACTGAATAAGGTTTTTATTTCTAGTAAATTGCTCTAAATTTTTTTAAATAAAAATTATTAACTAGGAACTGCTTCAAATTTATTTCAAACTATGCAATCACGATAAACTTTTAGCTAGAACCTATTCTAAAATACGACATCAAGTTACAATTATATATAATATTATACCATAAATTCTCTCTAAACTCATTAGAATATATTGGCACAGTTCAGTTTATCTAGTCATTTTTCTTACTAAAGTTGAAGTCCAAATAGCTACCATTATTACTCCTGCTATAATTTCTAAATTAGCAACATACATACTTATCATACTATGAGGAACCAAATTTCCATAACCAACTGTACAAAAGGTAACTATACTAAAATGAATAGAATAAAGAAAGTCCTTTAAAAAGACTAAAACTCCCTCGGGCATAGATAAATTATGATAATCAATTACGCCTGTCTTAGTTTCTATTCCTGTAAATAAATAAATAACTGCACAAAAAAGTATTATAAGTAAAGAAACACCAAAACTTCTATAAGGCTTTTCCCCATAACCGCAGACAAAATTTGACGAGGTAGACACTATTTTTTTTATTCCTCGTAAAGTTCTGTGTTTAGCTTTTTTACTCTCATAAAAACACTCTCCATACTTATCTTGTATGTCATTTTTAAGGTATTGATTTCCAAAAGCCATATAGCTATTAGCTATGTTTAAATCCTTCTTACCACAAGGATGGGTTGATTTATTTCTTAGGCAATAATAGTTGTCCTTGTAATTAAAAGGTCCTATATAAGATCCATAGCTTACTCTAGTGTACCCTCTTTGATTCAAGAAGAATATATCCATGGAGCAGCTAGTGTTCTTAATTATACAGTCCATAAGATTACAATCATCAATAAATCTTACAGCATTGTAGCTATTTCCTATTAAGTTGCATCTCGCCATAAAAGTATCTTTAAAGGAAGTAACATTAAGCTTACACCTTTTTATAATTATTCCATTTAAATTGCACTTATAAAAAGAAGTTCTTTCAATACATCCACCAAAAATCTCCATAAAACTTTCATGACCAATATTACAACGTTGAAACTTACAAAGCTGAAAAACACAATTTTCAAAAAACACATTAGAAAACCTAATGTTTCTAAAATCTACTTCTTTAAAGATGCACCCAATATAGGCTATATCTGAAAAACTTAGTTCTAATACCCCTGTAGTCTTATTAAATTCCTTACCTTCTACTCTTGCGTCCACAAGACTTAAGAAATGGTTTGGAGTTATATTTTTTATTCTTATATTAAAATAACTAATTGGCTTTGTAGTTTTTTCGAAATGCCTTGTTTTAAATAACTGCTGTATAAGTTTTTTCATAGTTATGCACTCACTCCATGTCACTATATTTATTTGAAATATTCATAATGTTATAAATTGAACTAAAATTTTGTCATAACCTCTTGTGTTCACCCCCATAACTCATGATATAATTTTGTCATACACTGTAATTATCTGGGGGACATTTAAATTATGTACAAGAATTTAAAAATTCTAACAAGACGGCATTCAAAATTAAGTGGATTAAAACTAAACCATTCTTTATTTTTACTTATATTATTTATATTCGTAAATATTTTTTGTCCTTCTAAACCCATCTCAGCCTTTACAGGTCAAGTTAAAAATATCTTAGTCCTTACTTCCTATGAGCAAAATGAATATTGGGAAACCAACGTCCTAAAAGGATTGTATGAATCTTTGAAGGATGAAAATATTGAACCTATATATAAAGTTGAATACTTAGCTATTTCCAACGAAGATAAGAAATATACAGATGCTCAAGGGGAACTTTTAACACTTAAGTACAAGAATACTAAATTTGACTTAGTAATTGTCATAGATGATGAAGCCTTAACTTTCTTTTCTACTCACGGGAAAAATATTTTTGGGGAAGTTCCTGTAGTTTATGGTGGCATAAATAGTGCCGGCAAACTTTTCCGTTTCCCCTACAATACCTATACTGGGGTTGTAGAACATTATAATATAAACTCATTAATAGACTTAATGTTACGTGCGCACTCTAACGTAGAGCAAATTAATGTGATATTAAACAACTCTGCTTTTTCCTCTACTGTAGAAAGTGACATAAAGTCATCCTTAGCTTATTGGTCTACTAATGTGAAGTTTAATTTTATAAAAGATGATTATCTAGAAAACATTTCTTCCAAGCTTAAAGAGCTTCCATCACCACAAGTACATCTTTTAGTTGGAAATTTTAAGACTAAGGATAACTTCCTAATACCTTATGGTGATGTAATAACAACAATTAAGAATTGTTCTGATTGTTCTGATTGTTCAATTTATTCTACCAATGGAGGTTACTTCGACTCTAACATTATAGGCGGATATGTTTTATCTGGAACAGAACATGGAAAAATATTAGGTAAACTTGCATTAAGAGTTTTAAAAGGAGAAGCTCCTAAATCTATTCATCCAGTTCATGATACTGGTGGTATGTTTGTTTTTAATTATTATGAGCTGGTGAAAAGCAAAATTTCCCAAAATATTCTTCCTCAAAATAGTGTTATTAAAAATCAGCCAACTTTCAATAGTAACATTTTTTACACAACTATGATCGTCCTAGGAATTTTAATAGTTATTTGCATTATTATAATAATTTATCAAACTAATGAAAAGGTTAGGAGTATTACAAGAATAAACTATGAGAAAAAACGATATGAAGAAGTTATAAAATACGATAAAATGAAAACTGAATTTTTAGCTAATATATCTCATGAATTAAGAACACCTCTCAATGTTATGTTATCTGGACTACAACTTTTAGAAATGCATAAAACTAAGGGAGATATTACCTTCAAAGATCCTTCTTTAGTGGAAAAGGCTTTTTATGTGAAGCAAAACGGCTATAGACTTTTAAGATTAATAAACAACCTCATCGACGTAACAAAAATTGATTCAGGATTCTTTCATCTTCAACTTGAAACAAGAAACATAATTGAAGTAGTTGAGGGAATTACCCTTTCCATTGCAGAGTACATGGATCAAAGGGGAATAAACTTAGTTTTTGACACTAATGAAGAAGAGCTTTATATGCCCGTAGACTCCGATAAAATAGAAAGAATAATGCTTAATCTTCTTTCTAATGCAGCAAAATTCACTCCTGAGAGCGGAACAATTTTAGTTAATATGGATTGTTCAAAATACTCAGTAAAAATTTCTGTAAAAGATAATGGTATTGGAATTCCTAAAGGAATGCAAAAGGAAATTTTCAATAGATTCACTCAAGTAGATAGCTCACTTCATAAAAATAAACAAGGTAGCGGTATTGGACTATCTCTTGTAAAGTCCCTAGTGGAGCTTCACAAGGGTAGTATTTATGTTGTAAGCACAGAAGGAAAGGGCTCTACTTTTACATTTGAACTTCCAGTAACTATGCCACAAGACAGTGAAGTTGCAACTACTTCTTTAGATATTGAAAATCCTAACTATAATGAAAAGATAGTTTTGGAGTTTTCTGATCTTAATGAATCTATGTAAGTTACCGTTGAATAAATTATTCTAAAAAACTCCCTATGAAAGATGCTTTTCATAGGGAGTTAATCTTTAATATCTACATTTTTAAATCTCTTTTATCTTCTACAATCTTCTTCCAAGCATAAAGAGCAAGGGATACACAAATAACTCCATAAGCTACAAACACTCTAAAGTATTCACCTATTTGAGCATTATTAAATAAATTCTTCCCTGCTGTTGGCGATACCACAAAGAGAGTATGGAACAAAATTACTCCAAGTAAAGCTTGTTTATTTGTAGCCTTAGATACAGAAGCTCCTCCTATTAGTATAGCTGCTATAGCAAACATACCAACTTGTTCATGACTTCCGTAGGTGTTTAAGGTTCCAATATTTTGGAGGAATATAATTTGTCCCCAAGCTGCTAGAACAGTAGAAATAATTATAGCTTTAATTCTTGTCTTATTAACATTTATTCCTGAAGCATTTGCCACTACGCCACTTTGACCTACAGTTCTAAAGTCTTGACCAAGCTTTGTTTTAAATATAAACACATTAAATGCGCAGAGTATAACTAATATAACCATACTAATCATAGGTACTTTTACGAAAAATAACACAGTTGCAACAGATGGAATTTGACATATAAATACTATAACCAAACTTAAAACTGCTATAACCACATGTTTTTTAACAATACCTTTTTTCTTTACTGCTCTATAAATCGTAACAGCTATAAGCCCAATTCCTATAATTAATGCCACATAGTAGGTTAATTCATAAAGAGAAAGCCTCCATAAATCATCCAAGGCATATTTTATACCACCATTTAAGTCTACAGTGTTTTTTATTCCTACACCTCCACTAATCATAAGCTTCGGATTCTTCATTGGAATTACAGTTCCTACTAGGAACAGGAATAAAAGCTGATAAAGACCATTTGCAAAGATACCAAGAATCATACTGGTTATCATTTCTTGACCCTTTGTCATATTTAATAGCTTGCCTGTAAGATATCCAAAAATTATAGCTATAGGAGTAGTTAAAACTACACATAACAAGAACCCTGGAATTCCTACAATACCCCAATGAGTAACTGCAATAATTACAATTTGTGCAGCCATAGCACCAATAACTATACCAAAGTTTAGCCCCATACCTGCAATAACTGGAATTATTAAAGATAGCACAATAAATAAATTCCTTCCAATTCTATTTACAAGTTCATCTAAAACTAAGGTTAGAGGCTGTCCTGATAAATTTAACCCTAATAAACAGAGAATGATAAATAATATGGTAACCATATTATTAAATATATAGCCTTTAGCCTTTGCAAATAATCCTTTACTATGCATCAGCTCCACCCCCTTTAGCCTTTGTTAATGCATAAATTATAATACCGTTACTAACTATTATCCTTATAACTTCAGATAGATTTCCCTCCGTAAACATGGAGTTAACAACAGGAAGCCCCACTGTAAGTAATCCTTGGAATAAGAAGGTTCCAATGATTACATGAGATATCTTTGCGCCTCTAGTAGAAGCTCCTCCAATTAGCACAGCTGCAACTGCTGGAAATCCCATCATCATAGGTGCTTGATAGAGTTGAATAAAGCCATAGCTTTGAGAATAAACCATAATTCCAACTGCTCCTAGAACTGTAGATATAGTTGTTCCAATAACTCTAGTTCTATCTACATTTATAGCAGAAGCCTGTGCAAACTTTGGATTATTTCCTCCTGCGGTCATCATAATTCCTGTTTTAGTTTTTAAGAAGAACCAAACTACTAAACAACATAGTAAAAACATTAATATTAACCCTGTAGGAACTGTAACTCCACCTATTCTAAAACTTAGGAAGTTATCTAGTATTTTAGCAAATCTGCCCTCTAGAGTTATGGTAGTTCTAAGTCCTTGACCAATAGGCCACTTTATTTCTTCACTCATAAAAGGTAATAGTAGCCATCCTATACACATAAGGGACACTGCTGAAAAACCAGCATAGGTTCCTATCATCATTTCATCTCCCTTAACCTTGTTAAGTAAGAGTCCATAAAGGTAGCCTAGAACTGCCGCAAGAACTATAGAAATTATAGTTCCTACAAAGAAAGCCTGAAAACCCCTTAAGTTCATTTCTATACTAATTAACCCTCCTAAAATACCTGCAAGAAGTCCAATAGGTAGACCAAAGTTTAAACCTATTCCACACAGAATACCAGGGACCATAGCAAGTACTAATATTCCATTCATTCCAAATCTAACTAAGATATCCGAAAAAAGAGTACCCATATTTAACTTCATAGGAATTGCTAGAATGCATAATAGTATGAAAAATCCACCTATAATTAACCTAGGTAACCCGACTTTATTAGTAAAATCCTTAACTTTCTCCATGACTCTCTTCCACCTCCCTTTGCTCCTCTATTTTTATATCTGTGTTTAAACCAGACATTAAAAGTCCAAAGTCTGCATCAGGAGCCTCTGGTTTTAATATGCCTGCTACCTTTCCCTCTGTGATTATGGCAATTCTATCGGAAATTGACCTTAATTCTGCAAGTTCACTAGAGGTCATTACTATGGTCATGCCTTTTTCCTTGTTAAGCTTCACTAAGGTATCTAATACTAACTTTTTAGCTCCTATATCAATTCCTCTAGTAGGTTCAGATACAAACAGCACTTTTGGATTTAGTGTTAAAGCCCTTGCAATGCACACCTTCTGCTGATTTCCACCACTAAGCCTTCTGGTTAGCTGAGTAGGTCCTGTACACCTTATATCTAAATCTTTAATCATAGAGTTTGCATAAGATCTAACTCTTTTAGCGTCCACTAACTTTATAGGTCCAAAGTTTTTAAAGAACTCTCCATTTATCTCCATGGAGGTTACTGCTATATTAAGCTCTATAGAATTATCAAGAAGAAGACCAATTCCTCTTCTATCCTCTGAAACAAAGGCAAGTTTGCTTTCTAGTGACTCCTTAGGTGAATTTAAAACTAAAGGTTTGCCTTCTAAAGTTATCTCTCCACTAGCTTTGTGAAGTCCCATAATGCCATTGGCAATACCGATTTTACCTTGCCCTGCGAGACCCCCAATGCCTAGGATTTCTCCCTTTTTAACCTGAAGACTTACTCCCTTTACTCTCTCTCCCGGCATTTCTACCACTAAATTATCAATGTTTAAAATTACTTCTTCCTCTGACTCTTTTTTCTCCTCTACTTTTCTTATAATTTCAAGCTTTCTTCCAACCATATACTCAGCAAGCTGAACTACATTAGTATTTTTCTTTTCTACTGTAGCAACAAGCTGTCCATCTCTCAAAATTGTAATATTATCAGCTGCCTCCATAACTTCATCCAGTCTATGTGTGATGAATATGATAGCAATTCCACTGTTAGCAATACTTCTCATAGCAGCAATTAAAGTTTCAGCTTCACTTTCTGTAAGAACTGCTGTAGGTTCATCAAACACTAAAAGTTTAATATTCTTCTTATCTATCTCCCTTGCAATCTCAACAAACTGCATGTAACCTACTGGAAGACTAGAAACATAAGCAAGCTCATCAATACCAATTCCAGTAGTTTTTAATGCCTCCTTACCATCCTTATTCATAGCTTTATAATCAAGGGTTTTTAAATTTTCCCCAAATATTCTACTGATAACAGAATTCTTAGTAATTTCTCTATTAATTTTTATATTTTCAGCCACTGTAAAACCCGGAATAAGCATAAACTCTTGATGTACCATACCAATCCCTAAGTCCATGGCATTCTTTGGAGATTTTATAGCTATAGGCTCTTCATTTAAATACACTTGTCCTTTAAATCCGCCTGTAGAATGAATTACAGGCATTCCAAATAAAATATTCATTAAAGTAGACTTACCTGCACCATTTTCTCCAAGTAGTGCATGAATTTCTCCAGGTTTTATATTTAAACTAACACCTTTAAGTACCGAGTTTCCAAAATACTCTTTTTCAATGTTCTCCATACGGAGCACATATTTTTTCTCCATGCTTCCCCCTCCTCTATATTTAGTACTTTAGAAGGGATTCTACCTGGTGAAACTAATTCTTTAAGCTTTTCCCCTCTAAAGTATAGTTAAATAATGATTAATTTTACTTTTCTTCTAAGCCAGTAAAGCTACAGCCTTACTATTGTTTAGAAAATTCAGAATTATTTCTAGAAGTTTATATAATCGGATAATAATAAATAATAATTATCGTAAGTCTTATTAGCTTTTTCATCCTTTAAAGGTGTAACATTAATTTTACTCTTTAATACCTTCTCAATAACCTCTTCTAACTTAGCTTTGTCATTTTTACTCTTAGTTTTACCTTCTAAAACTTGCATAGCATACTCTGTTCCAGCTTCAACAAATAACATGTTTACAGGTACTGGCCAAGTTGAGAATTTACCTTTTCCACCTTTTTCTTCAATTTTCTTTTCTATTTCCTTAACTATAAATTGAACATCACCCTTTTTATCATCTGGAATTTGTATTCCAAGTGCTCCTGGATAAGCATGGTATGGTGATGGACAACATTGTTGTGGGAATATAGCTCCTTGTGCTAATACTGACTTAATAAGTGGTTCTTGCATTGAACAGTTTGTGCTAAAGAATGCTGTATCTTTTCCAAACTCTTGAACCTTTCTTGGAACGTCTTCAAGAATAAATTGTTGTGCTCCTGGAACTCCAGCGTCTCCTGTTGGGTCTGGTGCTGTTGCATCAACAAATTTTAATCCTATCTCTTCACAAGTCTTTTTGAATAAATCTCTTCTTTGAGCAAGTAACTCATAAGACATATGCCTTGGGAAAGAGTAGTGAACAAAAGTCTTAGCTCCTTGTTTTTTAGCTTGTTGTATCACTGTTTTACCCATTCCAAGCTCATCAGCTTGTAAAATTACATCAGCCTTTCCAGCTATCATTGCTGGGTCTTCTCCTGGAACCCCTGCAACAAAAAGCATATCAGGTCTTTTTTCCTTAACCTTATCAATAGCAGCAGATGCTCCTGGTACTGCTTGAACAAATATTATAGCCTTAACTTCTGGGTCTGATGCTAAAGTTAATGTATTAGCTATTGTTGTTTCTTGCTCCTTCATAAAACTGTCTGGATAAGTTTGAAGCACTATTTTATCTCCATATTTTTGCTTCATTTTTTCTGCTGCTCTGTACTCTTCTTCCCCTTGAGAAACTGTACCAGTTATAATTCCTATTTTATACTTGTCATTTTTAGCAGCGCCTCCACCTTCTACTGGACTTTTAGGACCACAGCCAACCATTCCTAAAACCATTAATCCAGTTAAAACCCCTGCAAGAACTTTTTTTAACAATATATTCGCCCCCTATAATTTTTAATAGTATAAATATATTTACCTATAAATGTGAATATGTTTAAAGTCGAAACATTTTATTAATAATAGTTTAATTAATTTAATAAAATTCCTATAAACTTCATTATTATTTAGTTTTACTTTGTAAAAATCCTCATAAACTTTACTTATTTTTAAAAATTAGCACTAATTATTCTTCTATATTAAAATTTATATTATATTTACTTTAAAATTAATTATCAAAGTTCCTCAAAGTTTTAGTATTCATTAAAACTCTCCTATAATTGCCTACAAACAAAAATCTAACCTTAAAATTTGCATATAGTTAATGGCTAGTTAAAACCCTTTCTCTTATATTTTTATACAAAAAAATCAACGAAGCTTTTTTCTTCGTTGATTTTCAAAGGATTAGGCACATACTTAATAATTATTAATTATACAAGTTCCAATGAATTTACTACTTTATAAGTAAAATCATCTAAAATCCAGATAACCTCATTATTGAATTTTCATTGGTAAACTCATACACAATTAAGCTATTACTCTGATACTTCAATAGCACTTGTTGGACAGCTAGCTTCTGCCTCTTTTGCGCAGTCTTCACTTTCCTTTGGTACTACGTCTACAACTACACCAGCTTTTCCGTCATCTTCAAATTCAAAAACCTCTGGGCAAAGACTTGGGCATAATCCACAAGAAATACATTCATCTTTATTAACTGCTGCTTTCATTTTCATAACCTCCAATTTTATGTAAAAATATTTAAGTCTATTGGCCTTTACAACTTATAAAACTTTTTAAAATAGACTTATTCCTATTTCTTAGGATACCTTTATGCTTAAGTTTTTATTCTCATTTGTAAAAGTTTATATGAAATTCATTAGCCTTGTATTCTTTATTTTTAATAACCATTATATGTTTACTCATAAAAAAACCTCCACTAAAGATAGTGGAGGTTCCTAATTTAAATTATTAAAATAAATTTTTACTTTTTGATGCCTTAACCTATAATGTGTAGTATAAAGTTTATCAAAAACATTGAAGATATCAAATACATAGGTATTCTAACTTTACTACCACTACTAGCACACAGCTTTACCACTGGATAAGCAATAAATCCAAAAGCCATGCCATCTACTATGCTAAAGGTTAAAGGAATCATAGCTATGGTCAAAAATGCTGGAAACCCTTCTGTAAAATCTTCAAAATTAATATGGGTTACATTTTTAATCATAAGCCCACCGATAATAATTAATATAGGAGTTATTGCAGTATTTGGTATGATTTTAATAACTGGTATAAATAGTAAGGATACCAAAAATGCTAACCCTGCTACTATTGAAGTTAATCCAGTTCTTCCACCAGCAGCCATACCTGCAGCACCTTCAATAGAAGTTACAGTGGGGCTTGTACCTAAAAATCCTGAAGCAATAACAGAAATTCCTATAGCTCTAAAGGTCTTATTATACTTCTCTGGTTGATTTAGCATTATATTTATTTGTCCATGTAATAAACCCAAATTCTCAAAAACCAATACCAGTGATAATGAAAATGTAGCTATCCAAAAGGTAGATGTGAAAATTCCGCTAAAACTCATGGCACCTAAAACTTCACCATAAGCATTAAGATTTATACCACTTAGAGTAAAATCCTGCAAACTTACCACACCAAAAAACATGGATACCACAGTTCCGAGAACCATACTTATTAAAAAGTTTCCTGGCACATTTTTTATAAAGAGAAAAAGAGTTATTACTAGGTTAATAAAAGTTACATAAACCTTAGGATCCTTGAAATTTCCAAGCACTACAAAAGTAGCCTCATTAGGAATTATTATGCCGCTTTTTTGAAGACCAATAAAGGTAATTAATATACCAATACCTACAGTAATGGCCTCCTTTAAAGAAGTTGGTATTGCTTCTGTAAGAATCTTAGATAACCTAGTAAAGGCTACCACAGAAAATAAAATACCTGACATAAAAACAGTACCTAAAGCTTGTTGCCAACTTAATCCCATAGATTGAACTATAGTGTAAGAAAATAATGCATTAATCCCCATACCTGGAACAAGTATTACTGGAGAGTTTCCCATTAAAGCTACTAATAGACATCCCACAAAGCATGACACTACAGTGGCTATTATTGCTCCTTCTATAGGAACACCAGCATCAGATAGGATAGATGAATTAACTGCTACGATATAAACTACAGCAAAAAAAGAAGTTAATCCACCTATTATTTCTTTCTTAATGGTAGAGTTACTTTCCTTAACTTTAAATAACCTATTCAAAGTATTACTTCCTTTTCTTGAATCCCTCTCCCACCCACACTAACTAAAATTTAATCAAGGTAAAACAATGAAAAAAATTCATATTAATTAACAACTTTGAAAGAAGGTTACACTCCTTTCAAAGTTATCTTTGTTTCAAAGTTTATTTTTGTATTCTAGCTTCCTCTTCAATAAAGCGAAAGTTTTATTCTACAAAATCTCTTTTATCTTTAATTAATGCAAGTAGTATTATATCAAACTTCTAGAAAAAACTCCACCTAGTTAGAAATAATTTAAGGGTTCTTAACTTTTAATATTTTATTCCCTTTATATTATTTTTTCTTTGTATTTCTTGGTCCTCTTCAGGTTTTAGTCCTGTTATAACACCTATTTGATCCATACCTACGTTTTCTCTCAATAAATTCTTAGTTACTTCTATAGCATCTTCGTGCATTCCTTTTGGCATTTTTCTCATACAAAAAACCTCCTTTTAAAATATACTGTATAGTTCCTTAAAGACAAAATATTAAACTTCAGCTTTAAAGGTCTGAATAAAATCAAAACAATACTCTTATTAATAAAATAAGAGATTTTAACCTTGATTTCATATCTATAGTATTTGAAGAAAAGGTTTATTTATAGCTGTTAAATTATCACTACTGATTTATAATTCATATAAATCACCCACTATTTTCATGTGTTTACTATTAAAACTTTAGGTTGTGTGTATATGGACTTTGAAAAACAAAAGCTTATAGTTCCCTTTAAAATTTTTAAGGGATTTAAAGTTAAGCTTTAACTTTAAATCCCTATGAAGCAAACCGTTGTAATAATTAATTTTGTATTAACTTATTATTTTTCAATTTTGAAGGAGCTCTTTAAGGACACAATTCTATTAAACACTGGTTTTTCTTCAGTAGAGTATTTACTATCTACATTAAAGTATCCATGTCTGAAGAATTGAAACTTATCTTGCTTCTTTGCTTCCTTCATATTAGGTTCCACATAACCTTGTAAAATTTCCATGGAGTTTGGATTAACATTTTGTAGGAAATCCTTATTATCATCTTGATTCTCATCTAAGATTAGCGGCTCATATAGTCTAAACTCTGCAGGTATTGCTGACTTTGCATCTACCCAATGAATTGTACCTTTAACTTTTCTTCCAGTAAAGCCAGTTCCACTCTTTGTCTCTGGGTCGTAAGTACAGTGTACTTCTACCACGTTTCCATTTTCATCCTTTACAAAGTCATTACATTTTATGAAATATGCCCCTTTAAGTCTAACTTCGTTTCCTGGGAATAATCTAAAATACTTTTTAGGTGGTTCTTCCATAAAATCATCTTGTTCAATATAAATCTCTCTTGAGAAAGGCACTTTTCTTTTTCCCATTGATTCATCATCTGGATTATTTTCTATATCTAACATTTCAACACCATCTTCTGGATAGTTTGTTATAACTACCTTTAATGGCCTTAAAACTCCCATAGTTCTTGGAACCTTTGGACCCAAGTCCTCTCTTATGAAATACTCAAGCATTTGAGCATCTACCACACTATCATTTTTAGCAACTCCTATTTCTCTGCAGAAATTACGAATCGCTTCAGCAGTAAACCCTCTTCTTCTAAATCCAGCAATGGTAGGCATTCTTGGATCATCCCAACCATCAACTACTTGTGCATCCACAAGGGCCTTAAGCTTTCTCTTACTCATAACAGTATTAGTCATATTAAGTCTTGCAAACTCAATTTGTTGAGGCTGACTTTCCATTTCACACTCTTTAACCACCCAATCATATAGTGGTCTATGATCTTCAAACTCTAAAGTGCAAATAGAATGTGTTACATCCTCAATAGCATCTTCTAATGGATGTGCAAAATCATACATTGGATAAACACACCATTTATCTCCTGTATTGTGATGAGTTGCATGAGAAATACGATAAATGATTGGATCTCTCATATTAATATTTGGAGAAGCCATATCAATTTTTGCTCTTAAAACCTTCTCTCCATCTTTAAACTCACCTTTTCTCATTCTATCAAATAAGTCTAAGTTCTCTTCTACTGTTCTATTTCTATATGGACTTTCTTTTCCTGGCTCTGTTAAAGTTCCTCTATATTGTCTGATTTCCTCTGGAGTTAAATCACAAACATAAGCTTTACTCTTTTTAATTAAAAGTATTGCTCTATTGTACATTTCTTCAAAGTAATCTGAAGCAAAAAATAAATTATCCCAATCAAAGCCTAACCACTTAACATCCTCTTTAATAGATTCTACGTATTCTGTATCTTCCTTTACTGGATTTGTATCATCAAAACGAAGATTTGTTTTACCTTTAAATTCATCAGCTAACTCAAAGTTCAATATGATTGACTTTGCGTGACCGATATGTAGATAACCATTTGGTTCTGGTGGAAAACGAGTTATAATTTCCTTATGCTTGCCACTTTGTAGGTCGTCCACCACAATTCTTTTAATAAAGTTTGACGAAGTACTTGTATAGTTATCTGCCATTTAATTCACTTCCTTTTTTATTATTCTATTTAACCTTGTCTTTTTACAAGGTATTTTTCATTTTAAAACATATTGAAACCCTTACTCTAAAGAACCCAACCTAAAATTAGAATAGTGTATAAATCCACCTTATTTTTCCTGAGGATTGTATAGTTCAACATAATCAGTTCTTGGCTTAGAATCCTTTAGCACTCTTACATAATTTTAAATATACCATAAAACCTTCAGTTATGCTATTCCTTAAGTAAACTTATTTGTGTTTTAAAAACCCTAGGGTTCTCTCCCTAGGGTAATGTTTGTTAATGCTATTTTCAACTACTATTAGTATAAAAAGGCTAATTGTAGTTGAAATTAAAACTTTAATATCTTCAATTAAGTCTATCCTCTACATTTTTTGCACATTAATAGCTTGAAGTCCTTTTTCACCCTCTATCACATCAAAGGTAACTTCCTCACCTTCATGTAAATCTTTATCGTGAGTTTTTTCTTTCACTTGGGAATGATGAACAAATACATCGTTTCCATTATTTCCTGATATAAATCCATATCCTCTTTCATTATCAAACCACTTTATTATTCCTGTTTCCATGTTTAATACCTCACTTTTCTTTAGTTAATTATAGTATGTATCAATAAGCTTTATTGTTTATACATAAATTGAAACCCTACTTACTGATATTATTCCATATGACAGAACTATATTTATATAACTTCAATAATGGAATACATTTCATAAACATTAACCTATAAAATTCTTTCGGTATTATTATTTGCACAATGTTTCATATTTAATACAACACATAGTTGGTAATTTTTCACTTTACCATATGATTAAAACTTGCTGAAAAATTTAATTTAAAATACCATTTTCTTAATATATAAATCTTTACGTTCCTTCAAATCTATAAAGTCTCCATCACTAAGGAGTAACGGCCTTCCGATATCATTTATATCAATTTTTACTATCTTACATATTGCCCCAGAGTTTAATAAAACCCTTTCTCCCATGTAGTAATTTGCAACATGACTTAAAAATACATTACAATACTCATAATCTAGTTTTCCCATGCTTTCTTTACGTATAATCTCCAAAGCCTCAAAGGGCGCTTTACTTTGTTTATAAACTCTATTTGAGTTCACTGCATCAAATACATCTGCTATTGCAATGATTTTGCTGAAAACATGTATCTTGTCTCCTTTAAGGCCTAATGGATAGCCCGAACCATCTTCTCTCTCATGATGAGTAAGGACGGCATACCCTACAGATTTATTTAAAAATGGTACATCTTTAATATAGTTATAGCCTATAACAGGATGAGATTTTATAATGTTAAATTCTCGTGTTGTCAATGCACTAGGTTTATCTAACACTTTTTTGTCTATCTTAGTTTTACCAAAGTCATGTAAAATTCCAGAGTACACTAGTAGGTTTATTTCATTCTCATTAAGACCTATCCACCTTCCGAGAATAGAACTCAACGCAGTTACATTAACACAATGCCTATATATAGTATCTTCTCCACTGCCATGTAATACTATATTCTTTATAATTGAACTAGTAGCTTCTAATTCAACTTGAATTTTCTTTGCAAACTTTTTAACTTCTTCTATACCTGATACCTTTAAATTTTCCATATCTACAAATACTTGCTCTACATCAAAAGATAGTTCAGTAAAGGTTTTATCTACTTCTTCTATAGTCTTTACTTTCTTAGTATCTTCATCCTCATAAGTATCTTCTTCTATTGAGTAGACTTCAATTTCACTAATAAAGTAATTATCCTTTAACTTTCTAATTGCTGTTTCTGTAATAGAAACACCTTGGTTTATTAGAACTTGTCCATTAATCTTTATTTCTTTGGCTATTCTCATTCCTACTTCAAGATCATTGATAGATATACTTTTTTTATTAACTACCATATACACCCAACCCCTGATAATAATTATAGTAACTATTATGAATTTCACCCTTAAAACCATATATTTTAGAGCATTCTACTCATATATTCGCCATAATTCACTTTTCCCCTTTGTTGAATTATAGCTATTTTTGTCACTTTAACCTTAAATTTGTTTTTTTATGATTTTTAATTATAATACTCTGATAAGTTTATAAATATATTAACTTTTTCCCCAATAAAGTTCTTTAATTAAAAGTTTATTCCTATGATGTTTTATATAGAAAACAAACTCTGATTTTTATATACTTATTCTAAAATTAAGCAAAGTTCTATAAAACTATAAAAGTAGGATAGGGTTACCATCCTACTAAATTTATTTGAATTTTAAAACTATTCATAAACCTATAACATCCATTAGAATTAAAATTTACTTTATTTATCGTTTATAATTCAATTAACTTTATAGGTTCTGTAGTTGGAGCTTCAATGATTTCTCCCTTAATTGTGTACCTTGAACCATGACATGGGCAATCCCAGCTCTTTTCAGCATTATTAAAATGAAGTTCACAGCCTAAGTGTTTGCAAACAATATCCACTATATAAACTTTGCCATTTTCATCCTTATATGCCCCAACTTTTTCACCCTCATAGATTATATGTGCACCTTCTCCAATCTTTAAGTCTTCAAGGGTTTTTGTTGTATTATTGAGTCTTGCAGCTATTATATTTTTAGTAGCTTCCTTTACATTTCCTCCAAGTTCCATTATGGATGGAGCTAGATCGAATCTTCTAGCGGAGAAAATATCTCTATGCTCATTTATTTTTCCCATGATTTCATCTGTAATTATCATAGCAGCCACCATAGAATTGCTCATTCCCCACTTTTTAAAACCTGTGGCTACATACAAACCCTCAGTATTCTTCCCATACTGACCTATGTAAGGGATATCATCTAGTGGCATCATATCTTGCGCACTCCATTTAAAATGGAGATCAAACTTGTCGTCATAAACTACTTTAGCATACTCAAACAAATTATTGTAACACTCTTGGGTATTATCCTTTTCTCCTGTCCTATGTCCTTCTCCCCCAAGAATTATGTATTGCTGACCTTTCACTTCTTGTGTTCTAAAGGACCTTGCAGGGTTCTCATAGCTTTTATACATGCCATCTAGTGGAAAATCTGGCGCTGTTAGTCCTAGTACGTAAGATCTTTCAGCATGCATTTTAGCAAAGTACAAGCCATATCTATCAAAAATAGGGAAGTGGGTTGCAACTACCACATTACTGGCATAAACGGTTCCTTCTTTAGTAATTACTTTATATCCTTTATCTTCATTTTCTAAATTTACTACTCTTGAGTTTTCAAAGATGTGGCATTCTCCACCTTCTATTTTTTCAGCAAGGGCTAATAAATACTTTCTTGGATGAAACTGAGCTTGATTATCAAAACATACTCCACCTTTAATTTCAAAAGGAAGAGAAGATTCTTCAATAAATCTAGCTGGAAGCCCAATACTTCTTGCTATCCTTACCTCCTCATGAAGCATAGGAAGATTTTCTTCAAGTAAGGTGTAAATTACATTAATCTGCTCTCTAAAATCACAATCTATTTTATTTTCCTCTATAATTTCCCTAATCTTCCTAATAGCTTTTTCGTTAGCAAGACCATATTGCGCAGCGTTATCTTTTCCATAGTTCTCTGTAATTTTAGTGTAGAAAACATCATGTAGAGATGTGATTTTCGCAGTGGTATTGGCAGTAGTTCCCTCACAAATTCTATTAGATTCTAAAAGAGTTACTCTTAACCCTGCCTTTTTTAATAGATAAGCTGTGGTTATGCCAACAATTCCTCCACCTATAACTGCCACATCAGTTTTAAGCTCTCCTCTAAAGGTTTCATAATTTGTAATTGGTGTAGTTTCAAGCCATAAAGATCTATTAAAATTTCTCATAAAAAAAACTCCTTTATAAAAACATTATTAAATGTATTATTTATAAAGGAGAATTTAATTATTCATCTGTATTTGCCCAATACCCAAAAATTAGTTTAATATTCAACAAGTAGTAATTATAGTACTGTCCAATTTAATACTAAACTACTATTATTCTTCATCATAAAAATCTAAAAAGGAATGCTTTTCTCCACCTTTTTCCCAACCTAAGATAGCTTCCATATTAACATTTTCTGCTGCACGGAAAATGGATTTATCTACATCCTTAAAGTCTTCTTTTATCTTTTTAATCATGTCTTTAATTTCATAACGCTTGTTTCCTATTTTCTTTGCTGCCACCATACAAGCACAGTTAAGTGGCCATATCCCAGCATTTTGAGTAAATCTTTGTATATACTCTTCCTCCACATAATAGAGTGGACGAATAAGCTGTAATCCTTCAAAATTAGCTGCTTTAAGCTTTGGCATCATGGTTTTAAAGTTTCCTGCATAAAGCACATTAAGCATTGTAGTTTCAATTACATCATTAAAATGATGTCCAAGAGCAAGCTTGTTACATCCAAGCTCCTGAGACTTGGCATAAAGAGAACCTCTTCTCATTCTTGCGCACATGTAGCAAGGATAATCCTTTGCAATTTTATCCACTACAGTAAAAATTCCAGATTCATATAGATGAATTGGTATATTTAAATAGTTACAATTATCTATAAGTAGCTCTTTAACTTGTGGATGGTAACCTGGGTCCATGGCAATGAATTCAACTTCAAATTTCATTTGACCATGTTTCTTTAACTCTTGAAATAATTTTGCAAGAATCAAGCTATCCTTTCCTCCAGATATCCCTACAGCAATTTTATCGCCTTCTTCAACTAGCTTATAATCCTTTATTGCCTTTATAAACTTTGACCAAACAGTCTTTCTATATGTCTTAACTAAACTTCTCTCTATTTCTTCAAGGGGTTTTCTTTCATTAAATGGTACTAGTATATCGCAACCGCTTCCTGCAATTTCGCTCATTGTTTTCACTCCTAATTAGTTGTGTTATATCTCTTAGGCATTTTCAAAAAATAAATAAGTCAGTATGTTTGTCTATTTTGAGTTATACTGCGTCAACAGAACCCTTAGATATCTCTACTATCTGCGGAACCTGTTTCCTTGTCTGCACAAGCTTGCTTGTGAGCTCAAAATATCCTTCACATCTTTGACTTGTTATTTATTTTCTAATGCCTTATTTCTTCAAATATTATAACACCTTTATTATAATTTGTCTTTGGAAAGTATTAGTTTTATCACAAAGGCTTCATTAATATTGTAAACTAAAAGAGCACAAGATATAATCCTGTACTCTTTTTTTCTCCCACCTACTCTATGAAGCTTTTTATACCTATATAACAAAGTTACTGCTGGTATTTCGAAGTTGTTGACACAACTGTTTTAATTCTTCCGAAGCTGACTTTATGCTATCTATGTCATTAGCCTGTTCTAAAGTAGAGTTATTAACGCCCTCTGCAGTTGCTAGAGTCTCCTCAAAAACCTCTGCCACTACTTTGATTTTTTCATTCACTGCATCCTTATATTCTTCAATAGCTTCTATGTTTGTAGATACCTTATTGATGTTTTTTTCTAGATTACCTATAGCTTTTGTAATATACTCAAAAACCTTAGAAGTATCCATCACACTTTTTTCTGTTTCTATGGATAAGTCTTTAGAAAGCTTTATATTCTCTAGAACCTCTTTAAAGGACTTCTTAATTTCTTGAACAATTTTACTTATACTTTCAGTAGACTTAGCACTTTCACTAGAAAGCTTTCTAACCTGATCTGCTACCACTTGAAACCCTCTTCCAGCTTCTCCCGCTCTTGCTGCTTCAATGGATGCATTTAGAGCTAGTAAGTTTGTTTCTTCTGTAATTCCTCTTATAGTATCACTTATCTTTGATATGTTACCGATATTCTCCACCAAGGAATTTGCTTTAGTCATTACCATTTCATTAGCTTTAATGTTTTTGCTGTAAATTTTGTTTAAATCTCTTACGGCATTTTCCCCTTGTGAACAATACTTTTTAACACCCTTAGAAGAACTGAGCATTTCCTGAGAATTGCTTATGGTTTCATTCACTGCCGCTGTTAAAACTTCAGAGTTTTCAGCAGTATTTTTTACTATTTCACATTGTTCCCTTGCACTTTCAGAAATATAGTTAATGCCCTGAACTACAACTCTTGCGCTTTCATTGGTATTATTAATTGATTCTGAAAGTATATCTGCTGCCTGCTGTATTTTATTGCTACTATCCTTAACACTTCCTAACAGCAATACCATTTCATCAATCATTCCATTGGCACAGTCTACAATATTTGAAATTTCTAAGGAGGTATTGCTTTCTAACTTTAGCTTTGTAGTGAAATCTCCTCTTTGAGTTCTTTTTAGCAATTCTTCTATTTTAGTTATTGGATTGGTAATATTTTTTGTAAATTTTATTCCTAATACAATTACCACCACCAATAATATTACAACAATATATATAGGACCAAGAATTACTTCCTTTAACAACTTATTGTATTCCTCTGTTGGAATAAGTCCAATGGTGGTATATAAGCCTTTCTCATTAATCTTTTTATATGCAAAGTAATCCTTCCCACTAAATTCTACTCTTACAAGCCCTGTTTCTTTACTCATTATCTCTTTAATATAAGGTTCTTCACCTAAGTTCTTTCCCATTAAATTTGTAATTCTACTAGACATGGTTACATGGTTATTATCCATTACTATGGCTAACCCTTTATCCCCTAAGGATACCTTTTCTGTAACTTCATTTATAGCTTCTAGTGTTATATCAAGGGCAAGAATTCCTAATGTATTTCCTGAAATATCTGTAACTGCTTTAGATAGTGTAACTACATTCTTACTAGTTTTTTCATCCTTCCTAACCTGGGATACATACACCTTTGAAGTATTATTTTTAGCTTCCTTATACCAGGGTTGTACAACTAAAACATCAGTGTTCACCTTTTTAAAGGGAAAAGAGTAATATTCATTATTATCGCTTAAGAAATATACTGTATTACACAGTTTATTGGAAGCTTTAAAGCTTTCCAAAGTTCTTAAAAGTCCATCCTTAGATTTATTAGTTTCATTCCCATCTACCACATAAGGATTGTTCGCTAACATAGCTAAATATTCGCTGTTTGCTTCAATAATGTTATATATTCCTTCGTCTATCCTCGATACAGATTGGTCATACAGCTGTTTAAAATCTCTTTCCGTGCTTTCGGATAAATTAAAATACATAAATGAGCAAACTAGGATAATCGGTATAATAGAAGTATAAATAAGAAGCTTTATTAGCTGATACCCTAATCCTTTTCTCCCTACTTTACCCCTGTTAATCTTAAATTTACCTAAAGTAAACTTCTCAGCTCTAACTCTGCTTAAGAAATTTTCATTTTCTACTTTTTCCCCATAACTTTTATCACTACTAGCTTTACTCAAAATATTAAACTTAAATTTACTCTGCTTAACTCTTTCAAACGTCTGCTTTATGTTCATATCCATAATGTTCCCCCAGCTACAATTTATTACATACTTATGTTCTCATAAATAAAAAGCTTTGTGGGGATTGTGTAGGGGGTTTAACTTGGATTAACTAAGAGATAACAAACTCGGGTTTTTGTAAAGTTTTTAAATAATTTTTAACCTAAAAATAAAAAAGAGTAAGTTGTTAACCCTACTCTTTAAGCTTATACAGTGTAGTTTAATATCTTATAAGGAACCTATACTCCTCCTAGTATTTTTTCTATACCTTTTTTGTAGATGTTTTTCTCATGCTTACATAATGTGTATATGAGCTTACTGTAAGTACCACTAAGGCTACAATGTGAAAGGTATTTCCAAAACCACTGGTTCTACTGGTGATAAAAGAATACCCAAGCCAAACTACACATAAAACATTTATTATTAAGGATATTTTATTACTCATCCAAACACCTCCTTTAACCCTAAACCCGCATAAACACTATATCTTGCTATATTCTTATCTAGATGTCTAGATATATTTATTTCTTCCTGTGCTACCTGCTTTTAATTATCTAAGTTTTATATAATCTAAAACTTAATAACTTATATATTAGGTTTGGAAAATAATCAATGGTCAATATGAAGCCTTTATGTATAATTTACTTGCTTGAAAAATTAAGCAAGCGAGCCTTCTCCTTATGGTAATATTACATTTAATAAAAAGTTGTTACATAACTAACTATGCAGTTAGCTATGTAACAACTCCTAAACTACTAATTAATGCTAGTCGCTTAATTATTTATCGAAACATCACTTTCTGAGTCTTTTATTATAATTATATATTGAAAATAATCTGTGGTTACACCATCCTCTGCTTTTCCATATTCATCCTTAACAAAGTCCCATTTTAATTCTTTACTATAGGGAGAATTATTATTATTAAGTTTTATTAAAGTGTGATTACTCTTGATAACCTCATCCATAACTTTGTTGCTTTTATAATTAGAAAATAGCTCTGCATGCCCAGACATGCTTGTGAAACATTTATCATAAAAGGTGGTTATGGTTAATATTTTCCCTTTTAGTGGACTTCCTTCTTTATTCAGCTGAGCAGCAAAGTTATTAGTTTTAATACCTTTTGCAGATAGGACTTCCTTTTGATAAGTATGCATATCACCCCATTTACCAAAGTACTTTCCCTTTGGTAGCTTTTCATAGAGTATATTGAAATTTTCAGCAATTTTTAAGTCTCTAATACGCAAAATCTCTGCAAAATCATTAGTTTTTACATAATTTATTGCATTCTCTTGAACTTCTATATAATCTCTTAAATTTTTAAGTACATAGTTAAATTCAAAGTAATCTTCTTTCAGTATATTTTCATAAGAAGACTTCTTTTCTTCTATACTTTTATAAAGCGTTGTAAACTTTTCTATATTCTCCTTTAAATAAGTATCCACATATTTTTCCTTATTACTCTGATTCTCTTCCAAATTAGAAAAGGTTTCTATATAGGACTTATACTCTTTAAGTAAAGTTAGATCACCTTTCATGTCCACAGGTAAATCCTTTAAAGAAAGAACATCTATAAGATAGTTAACGTTATTGTCTATATTTCCTATATCAGGTGCAACTACTTGAATTTTATCTTCTTGTTTTAAAGTTTTATTATACTCATAAAGTTTCTTCCAAAATTCTGACTCTTGTTTAGTGTTAATTAATTCACTAATAAGTTTTTCATCTCCCGTATTTAAGTATTCGTTATACCTTTTTCCTGCTAAATAAGAGGTTTCCCATAATAAATATTTAAAGTTAGTCTTTTGTTTAAAGTATTTTAAAAGTTTCCATTGTACATTAAGATTATCTTTTACATAATGAGATTCACCAATTAAAAATATTTCTTTGTCCTTAGTATCCTTTTCTAACAGTTTAAGAGTTGAAAATTTATCATTATCCTCAATATCTAAGGCTGCAGTATTCTTCTTTAAGTAATTGCTATATACCTTATCCTCTAAAGCACCACCCTTACCTGCTTCCCCCTGTGAAAAAGCACTTTCTTCACTACCTTTTTTATCAGCTTTATTCCAACATCCTACAAGTATTACAGATAAGGAAATAAGAACAGCTAATAAAACTCCCCTTTTAAACCAAAATTTACCCATTACATCTCCCCCATTTTTATACCCCATGGTTATTTTAGATTTTAGCCTTCCATTAAGAAGTTTCTTTTCTCTTTATATGTTTATACTTACATTCACATATACTTATTCTTTAGTTGCTTTAATATTACATAGCTAATCTCATAAGTTATTATGACTATTTTACCACTTATGTAATTTTATTCAAGTACAATTCTCCATTATAAGTAGTTAAAAAGCACCATATATATTGGAATAAATATTAAACTAAGTGCTGTAGTTAATGTACAGAGTACAGTAGCTTCTTTATAGTCTCCTCCATAGGCTTCTGTTACTATAGCAGACTGGGTCATAACTGGCATGGCTGCTTCAAGAATAAAAACTTTTTTCATAAGAATAGGAAAGCTAAATCCTCCTATAATAAGAAACATCACTAAAGGAGCTAAGATAAACCTTCCAAGTACCACCGCTACTGTTTCCCTGTTAAATCTAATAGATTTTCTATCTAATCTTGTTAAGGTTATTCCCATAAAGAAAATAGAAAGAGGAGTTGTAAGACTTCCCACATAGCTACAAGCTGATAAGAAAAACTTAGGCAGTCTTATATCTAAAAGAATTAAAATAACTGAAATTATAAAAGTAATGATTGGTGGAGTAATTATATTTTTTAAAGAGTCTAATGAGAAAATATTAGCAGATACTTGTCCGCTATCCTTTTTAATACCATATACTCCTAGTGTCCAAAAAAATAAGGTATTGGTTATGTAATAAAGAAGCACAAACTGAGTGCTTTCCCCTCCAAATAATGCTGTATTCACTGGTAGTCCTATGAATATAGTGTTGGATAGTCCAAACATAACGCTAAAAAGCCCTCTTTTATTCTTCTTTACCTTAAGAATTCCTCCAAGAATATGGCCAACTCCATAGCAAATTATCATGTTAAGAAAAGCTAGTCCAATACCTAAAGAAGAGGTTGTTAAAACATCCTTTGTGAAGGAGGAAGTTAAGTTTACTATCATAAAGGCAGGAAGAGAAACTTTCGTTACAATCTTAGAAAATAGCTTTCCAGTATTTTCATCAAACCAACCTTTTTTAGTTAAAACTACTCCTAAAGCAACCATTATAAATATGGTTAAAACACTTTGTAATGCATCAAGTATCATTTTAATTCTCCTTTATTTTGAGTTTCTATACCATTATAAATATTTCTTTTATCTATACTTAATAATTTATCTTGAAAAATTCTAATTTCATAATTAATTATCTTAGAGTTAGTAAGTGTAACTGAAGAGACAGGCAAAACTACTTTTTAGTTTTGTATCATAATGTAATAGTATCAAAGATTATCATTAAGAAGCAAGTTTAAAGAGCCTTAAGCACCGTAGTAGTACTTAAAGCCCTTTTTCTTTTCATTATTTAAAATTCTTTAAAAGATCTGCAAAGGGATTATTGAAATCCTCTTCTGCTTCCTTCTTCATCTTTCTCATTAGGTTATTTACTTCTTTTTTGTTTACCTTGTCAGATTTTTCAAATCTTTTGTTAAATACAGCTACTTTTTCTCTAAAGTTACAGTTGCTATTTGGGCAAGCATAAATTTGTCCTTCACCCTCACCTCTAATTTCTAATCTCTTTTTACATTCAGGACATCTTGCATTAGTAACCCTAGCTACTCCCTTTCTGTAACCACATTCTCTATCTTGGCAAACTAGCATTTTACCTTTCTTGCCGTTGACCTCAAGCATGTACTTGCCACATTCAGGGCACTTGTTTCTAGTCATATTATCATGCTTAAATCTTTCTTCACTACTTTTTATTTCATTAACTACCTGTTTAGCATAGTTTTTCATTTCATTGATGTAGGTATCTTTGTTGAGGTTCCCCTTAGCAATTGCAGCTAATTTTTGCTCCCACTGTGCTGTTAAGGTTGGTGATTTTAAATCTTCTGGAACTAGCTCTAAAAGCTGCTTTCCCTTTGAAGTTATGAAGATATCCTTACCTCTTTTTTCTATAACAAAGGTGTTAAATAGCTTTTCTATAATATCTGCACGAGTTGCAACGGTACCAAGTCCCCCTGTTTCTCCTATGGTTTTCTTTAAGGCACTATTTTCTGTATCCATATACTTCACTGGATTTTCCATGGCTGAAAGCAGTGTTCCTTCATTAAAAGGAGCTGGTGGCTTAGTGTCACCTTTAGTTTCTGTTAGAGATATAACCTTTAGCATGTCTCCCTTATTTAAGTTAGGCATGATTTGCTCTCTTATATCTTCTTTACCATCATCCTCATCAAAACTATTGTCATAAACTTCTTTCCAGCCTTGAGCTAGTATAACCTTACCTTTTGCAATGAAGTGTTCCCCACCAATGCTAGCTGTCACTGATATTTGATTATATTCAAAAGGTGGATATAAAACTGCTAAGAAACGTTTTACTACTAGGTCATAAATCTTTCTTTCCTTATCATTGAAAGCACTTAAATCTGGTACTTCTTCTGTAGGAATTATAGCATGGTGATCTGAAACCTTGCTGTTATCTACAAAGGACTTGTTTCCTTTAATAGAACCCTTTAACACTTTAAAGGCCACCTTTGAATAAGGTCCTACAGCTACAGCCTTAACTCTATCCTTTAATGTATCTACTATATCTGTTGTTAGGTATCTTGAATCTGTTCTAGGATAAGTTAGAACCTTATGACTTTCATATAACTTTTGCATAATAGACAAGGTTTCCTTTGCTGAAAAACTAAATATTCTATTTGCATCACGTTGAAGCTCTGTTAAATCATAAAGTCCTGGTGCAAAGGATTTTTTATCTGTCTTACTTACTTCAATAACTTCAGCATCCTTATTTCGTAAGCTTCCCATTATTTTATCTCTTTTTTCTCTATCAAAGGTTTTAACATCCTTTGATTTGCTATCTTGCCATACAAGTTTTATATCTTTAGTGTTAGCAGTAATTCCATAATAGCTCTTAGGTTTAAAGTTTTGTATTTCTTCTTCTCTTCTGGCAATTATAGCAAGGGTTGGAGTTTGAACTCTACCACAGGATAATTGGGCATTATACTTACAAGTTAGAGCACGAGTAGCATTAATTCCAACTACCCAATCTGCCTCTGAACGAGCAACAGCAGACGCATAAAGATTTTCATAATCCTTCCCTGGTCTTAGTTTACTAAAGCCCTCTTTAATTGCCTTATCTGTAACTGAGGAAATCCAAAGTCTTTTTAAAGGTTTTTTAACTCCAGCTTTTTCAATTATCCATCTAGCAACTAACTCTCCCTCACGACCAGCGTCTGTTGCTATAACAATTTCAGTCACATCTTTTCTATTCATTTGCTCTCTAACTGCTGAAAACTGCTTTCCACTTTGCTTTATAACCACTAATTTTAAATATTTAGGAAGCATTGGTAGATCTTCAATTCTCCAAGACTTATATTTTTCATCATAAGCCTCTGGGTCTGCTAAAGTTACGAGATGACCTAAAGCCCAAGTAACTATGTACTTATCTCCTTCTAAATATCCATTGCCTTTTTTATTACAGTTTAAAACTCTAGCTAAATCCCTTCCCACAGAAGGCTTTTCAGCAAGAACTAATATTTTACTCATAAAAACATCCTCTCAATTTATGTAGATTTCATATATAAGTTAAGTCTTGAATTTCATTCCCTATATAAAGTAATTTTGTTTCTAGTTTAAATTATAACTTTCTTTTATAATACTAACACAAATAAAATATTTAAGAAACAACGGGACACTGTTAACACTTTATTCACACCTTTGCCACCTAATTGAAATATAGCAACTGTAATATACTAGTCATAGAATATGTATTCTAGAAGTTAACCCCTAAACCCAAATCGCTCCTTTTAGCTATAATTAAGTTAGTACCCTAACCCTGCTAACCTAATTATAAGTAAAAAAAGTTACTAGAAAGTACTAAATAAACTATCTTTCTAGTAGCTTTTTTTATGTCTGAATTTATATACCTTTATTTCTCATATTAACCATTTCCTATTTATCATTACTATAATAATCATATCATTCACTATAGCCAATATTATCTTAAGTAATCTTAATATGTGTAATCCTTATTTTGCTTTATTTCCTTACACCTTTTTATCGTTCTTAAGGGTACTTACATACCTTTCAAAATCCCATCTTTTTAAAAAGGTTTCTGTATACTTATATCCAAGTTTAAACAGTACCTCCTTATACTTATGGACTATATCAAAATCTGTAGCTGAAAGACCTTGATACTGAATGGTTATGGTTCTAACTAAATCCTTGTCTCTAATAAATCTTTCTCCATTTACATCTATGGGGGCACTTACTACTTCCTTTGTAAATTTAAACAAGCCACACCTTGTACTTTTTTGTTTAGGCCTTATTTTCTCTAATCTGAGTCCAATTGTTGGCCACCTAGGAAGCCCCTCCACATCAAAAATCCAAATGGGGAAGTTACTCAAAAGTCCTCCATCCACAATGCAGCTTTTCCCTTCTTTATAATCTAAAATATAGGGGGTAAAGTAAAAAGGAATACTTGCACTCATTCTAACTGCTGTTGCAATATCAAATTCCCCAGGGTCTATGCCATACTTTTTTAAATCCTCAGGAAGTACTAACATATCACCCTTAGTTACATCTGAAGTTATAATTCTCAGCTTACTGTTCCCATTTTTCATTACATGCTTAAACTTTGTAACTCCTTTTGCTTCTAAAAGAGGTTTTATCCAATTCTCTATGTTTTCTCCACTATACAGTCCATTTTTACCTAAAAACTCAAGGGCCCTTGGTATAGGAATTTTCCAATATCGTTGATTCTTTTTAAATATGGAGAAATTAGTATTCCCTATTATGTCATATAATTCTTCTACAGAATACCCAGCTACCACTAATGCAGCTACGATTGCTCCTGCTGAGGCTCCAGCACATCTTTCAAACTCATATCCATTCTGTTTAAGTGAGGCTAAGGCACCAACAAAACAAATACCAAGAACTCCTCCCCCTTCAAAAACCATATCTACCTTCATAAAAAAACACCTCCTAATTATCATATTCATGATAGCCTAGGAGGTACATATTACTTACTATGAATTTCTATCTAATAATCTTTCGGTTATTTCTAACAACATATCTTTATTTTGATTTTCTGGTAATTTATTTATAACCTTAAAGGCTTTATTGGTGTATTTTTCCGCAAGTGACTTAGCTTTTTTTACACCATCATATTTATTTACTAATTCCATAATGCTTGAAACATCTTCATCTGTGATAATTTCTTTATCTATTATAGCTCTAAATTCTTCCTTGTTTTTCTCCATTGCATAAATCAGTGGAAGATTAAAGATACCTTGTTTTATGTCTGCTGCCACTGGCTTACCAAGAATATTTCTTTCTGAAGAATAATCTAAAATATCATCAATTATTTGAAAGGCCATTCCAATATTGTGACCTATTTGCCAAAATTGTTTGCTTAACTTTTCATCACAACCTGCTTCCGAAGCTCCACTATAAAAACTTAGTGAAAATAACTCAGCAGTCTTTCCTTGAATTCTAGATAGATATTTCTTAACAGAAGTATCTACTAAAAACTTAGAATTCATTTGATCTATTTCACCTAAACAAATTCTTTCCATTGCTCTTGAATCTATTTTAATACTTGCTAAAGAAGAAGAATGTGTTGATAGAAGTTTGAAAGTCACACAAAACAAATAATCTCCAATATAAACTGCATAATCCTTGCCATACTTAGACTGAAGGGTTTCCTGTCCTCTTCTTGTCTTCGCATCATCTATAACATCATCATGAACTAAGGTGGCCATATGAAGCATTTCAACAGCTGCCGCAACTGCTCTACTTTTTTCTTCATTATACTCCCCAAATCTTGATGCTATTAAAGAAAAGGCTGGTCTTAGAAGTTTACTACCAGAATAAATTAATTCTTTTATGGAGCTTTCAATTCTTTTATCCTTGCACTTAATGTTTTTTTCCATTAATTGAAGAACACCTTCTAAATCCTTTTTTAATTCTGGATACTTGTCCCACATTTTGTTAACCTTCATAATATCAACCTCTACTAAATGTATTTATATAAATAATTTTTTACTCTAGGAAAATTTATTTTCCTACACTTACACATAACATTTACTTTTAAATAATTAATAAGTTCACTTTGTTTAACGACTTTGGAATAAGATTTAAATTCCACCTAAAGAAGATAGAGAGTATTCCTTTGCAAAGTATCATTAAAACTTCCCATTTTAATCATATTAGATTTTAACCTTAGAATCCATAGAATTTTACAAAAATTTCAAACCTATAGATTACCTATGTACTTATATAATATAGTATATTACTGTTTACAATAAATTATAGATTTTTTTAAGTAATATTTTTTTTCTTATATGTGATTAGGTTAAATAATGAACAAGTTCATTTTATTCAACCATTTTGGAGAGAGGTTTAACTCACACCTAAAAATCATGGAGGAATTATCCTCCCGAAGTGTGGCTAAATTTTCATCTTTCAAATCCATATAAAAAGTTAGCACCTATAAAGATACATCTTTATATCTTCATAGATGCTAAACTAATTTTACATCTTACTACATTGTAATTGATTTATTGTTTTCGTATCCATATATTGGTTTTTCTTTTCCGAACCACCACTTACCCAGGGTTTTTCCTAGCCATGGCATTACGTAATAGTCAAGTCCTAGTGTTCTACCAGCACCACCCATTAATGCAATTGATCCGAAGAAGTACCATAAAATTTCCCATCCAGCCATTGCTGAAAGAATAAAGTTACATACCATAAATGCTGATGCTGCACTAGCAAGCCATGTAAATAATCCTGCAAGTAATGCAAGTCCCATTCCTATCTCTAGGAATACAACCATTCTTTGGAACCAAACAGCTATTTCTGGGTTTGGAATCATAAATTCCATTATAGATCTAAAGAAGCCAGGCATTTCACTAATTATTGGTGTTGGCCATGAAGTTGCTGCTGCCCCTGCTGCTTGAGATGCACTTGTTGCTGCATCTGCTGCTCCTGCCGCTGCTGATGCACCTGAAGTCCCTGCAGCTTGTAACCATTCAAATGGCATTTTAACATTACCAGCTTTTAACCAGCTATCTGCTCCAATTCCTTTAAACAAGTCACCTAAAGTACTAAAGCTTTCTGTTGCTGCTTTCCAAGTTCCTTCTCCAAAGAACTTTTTAGCACCCTCTAATAACCACATGCAACCCATGAATAATCTTAAAGGTACAAGCCATAATCTATTTCCATGAGAAGACACATGTCCTCTTATTATTGTTCTGTTGTCTTCCATGTGGAAGAATTCATGTTGTAGGTATCTCCAAATTAAGTAAAAACCGCCTATTCCAAATAGATAGTACATGTTAACCATGTGCTTAGTCATCATTGCGAAAAGACCTGACATCTTAATTCCAGCTGTATTAGCTACACAGTACTTTCCACCAATTGATACCATGAAACCATGATATTTTGGACTAAAGTTAACCTTTTCTCCATTTGTCATATGAGCCATTATATTCTTAACTGCTGTTGCTGCAGTTTGCTCTGCCGCTTCAACGATTTGTGGGTTAGTAACGTTTCCTTTAGCATCTGCATTAAGTGCTAAGTCTCCAACTACATATACCCCTTCTTTTCCAACAGCTTCCATTCTCTCGTTAACTTCTAATCTGTTAGCTCTTCCAAGTTTTAAGCCATACTCTTTTGCTTCTTCAGTTCCTTGGATACCGCATGTCCAAATTAATGTTTGAGTTGGTATAACTTCACCAGTTTTTAGTTTAATGTTCTCTGCTGTAACTTCAACAATTGGTGATTCTTTTAATACCTTAACACAATTCTTAGCTAAATATTTCTCAGCCTTGTCTGCTTGTTTTCTGTCAAGCATGTTTAAAATTGTGCTTAATGCTTCAACTACAAGAACTTTTACTTCATTTTCATCAATCTTGTACTCTCTAGCAAGTCTTGTTTTCCACTCTAAAAGTTCTCCAGCCATTTCTATTCCTGTAAAACCTGAGCCTGCTACAACAAATGTAAGCATTTCTCTTCTTTTACTTGAATTTCTCTCTCTTGAAGCTCTCTCAAAAGTCTTTATTATATGCTCTCTTAATCTGATAGCATCTTCAAAAGACCATAGTGTAAATCCATTTTCTTTAACTCCTGGAACTCCAAAGAATGCAGGTTCACTTCCAGTACCTACTATTAGGTAGTCATAAGTGTAACTTCCAAGTTTAGTTGTAACTACTTTTTTATCAGTATCTACATTAGTGATGTAGTCTGTTACTACGTTAACTTTTGTTCTGTGGAATATTTTCCCCAAATCAACTTGTACTGATTCTGGATGAACCCTTCCCCCTGCAACTTCGTGCAGTTCTGTCATTAATGTATGGAATGGGTTTTTGTCTATTAAGGTTATCTTTATGTTAGAGTCTTTTTTGTATTTTTTAGCAAGCATTTTTGCAGCATGTACCCCAGCATAACCTGCCCCCAAAATCAGGATATTTTTTTGCTTATCCATTCATTTCACCTCATTAATAATTAATAAGTTATAATTTTAACATTTCATATTATATTAATATTCTACAACTAAATGTTAATAATGTAAACAGGGTAATTTTTGTATTTTTATTATCAATTTGTAGTAAAAAAATAAGTTCATTTTTCTTAAACTAATAAGTATACACTGTTACCAATACTATTATACTTTAGTTTTTAAGATTTTAATACAGTTTTATGAAATTTTTTTTGAAAATTCGCAAGTATTTATTGTTAAACTAAAATTAAACAAACTGAACTTTTTTCACTAAATTAAACTTTTCACTCCTTTATTATCATTAATTTAATTTACTCTATTAACATTCCAATTGTCCATTATATTCATATATTGTCATTAAAGGTTTTATTTTACTGAGACTTATTATAAATAACAGGTATGTGATTTAATAGTTATAAATTTATCTAGTTATACATTTACTGTTATATTAACTAAAAATATAGGCTATAACCTCAAGCTTAATAGCTTATTGTCATAGCCTAACTTCTTATCCTTATATATGCTAATCCGCCTATTAACCAACTGCTTAATAAGCCCATCATCTCATAAAAGTACTGTATATTAGATATTTTTCTGTCCCTCTTATCTATTATTAAAAGAATATAGATAGGATATTTACTATAATCATAATAAGTAATAAGGCTCCATTCATTATTAAAAAATTCTTAACTCCAAGAACAAAAGTTTCACTTTTAACTTGCTTTTCATAGAACATATTTATGTGCTTATTCACTGGAATTATTGTAAGTAATACAAGTAAAACAGCTACTGGCGCAATTTTTAATATAACCATAGCTATAATTGCTAAGTATCCAATATAATATAAAGCCTTGAATAATCCTAGAGCAGAGTTTCTTCCTATATAGTAAGGAAGTGTATATCTTTTATTTATGATATCTTCTTCTAAGTCACAAGTATTATTAGCAAGCATTATATTGGCAATCCCACCTACTGCAGGTATAGATATTAAAAACATATATATTACTTCTACTACATTAACAGACACATTGAGAATTCCATTTTGAAATCCTATAACAACAATATTACTATCAAAAATATGAATGTATATAGATAGAAATAGTATTATAAAGCCCATAAAAAAGCCTGAAAACATCTCTCCTAGGGGCATCCGTGAAAGAGGAATTGGCCCAAAAGTATAAAGAACTCCTGTGGCAAAGGAAATTGCTCCTATTAATAAAACAACAACATCTGTCTTAACTGTTAAAATAGCACCGAATACAATAGCAATAAGAACTAAGGTTATTATAATTCCAACTACTGTGCTTTCCTTTAAATTATCTCTTCCAATTATGTTAGTCTTTCTATAACTATCCTCCTTTGTTCTTGTAGCTTTTTTATAATCATAATAATTATTAATAGCAGTAGTTGCCATATCAAAGGAAAGTAAGGAAACAAACATAATAATAAAATTCTCTGGTTTAAAGTTATCATATCTATATAAAGTAAACATAGTTCCTAAAAGAAAAGGAATCATACTTGCTACTTTAGTTTGAATTTCTACTAGTTTTAAAAAACTGCCTATAGACATAGTCATTCCCCCTTAAACAATATATAACGCTCAACTAAAAGTGAGATCATCCTGAAAAAAGTATTAAATCATTTGTAAGAAGTTATATCCAAGCTTCAGACCATAATACACAATAATTATTCCACAAATTATATTAATAACTTTTATTATCTTTACATTAAACTTTTTTCTAAAAACTGATACTATTGTAGTTAGTCCTGTAAACCAAGTAAAAGATGCCAAGCAAACACCTAAAATAAATATTGCTGATGCCTCTTGTGGCAGTGATGCCCTGAACCCACCAAGTAATAGTGACCCATCAATTAATGCTTGTGGGTTAATCCAGGTAACCATAAAACAAGTTGCTACAACTTGTCCTAAAGTTTTGTTTATATCCACTTCTCTATCTAAATTTGGTGCGCTTCTTAGAAGTCCAACTCCAATATAAATTATTGCAAGAGAACCAACAAGTAAGATTATGCCTCTTAATAATTGTGACTTTTCCATTATAGCACCCATGCCAAAGAAACAAGCTAATGCTAAAGAAATATCAAAGAATATGGTAATTAACGCCACTTGGTATGCTCTAAGTCTATTTTTACCAATAGCAGTATTAATTACATAAATATTTTGCATTCCAATAGGTGCTACATAAGCAAGCCCTAAAGTAAAGCCTTGTAAGAAAAATTCCAATACCCTTCATTCCTTCCCCATGTTGAATTAAAGCTGAGTTTATATTTTTTATAATATAGTGAACCAGAGTTAAAACTTAACTTATAGATTAGTCCTACCATGGTTCCCTTAAGGGTCTCAGGATATGAATAAGTAAAAATTCCATCAAGGAACCCTATATAGAGAACCAAAGTTAAAGCTTAACTTATATATGAATTCTATCCTGATCCTTTTTTTCAACTTCAAAGCTATTTTAGCATATAATTACAACTTAAAACTAGTACTATGTATTTAAAATACTGCCTAGCATTAACATCCCTAATTTTTGTAACCTTTAACTTTATAACTTCATATACTATAAAGAATCAGTATGTTATTGAGGAGATTTTATGGCAGACATAGGAAGATTACAAGTTCAAGTTTTCCGAGGAAATACTTATATTCCCCTTCATTCCTTCCCCATGTTGAATTAAAGCTGAGTTTATATTTTTTATAATATAGTGAACCAGAGTTAAAACTTAACTTATAGATTAGTCCTACCATGGTTCCCTTAAGGGTCTCAGGATATGAATAAGTAAAAATTCCATCAAGGAACCCTATATAGAGAACCAAAGTTAAAGCTTAACTTATATATGAATTCTATCCTGATCCTTTTTTTCAACTTCAAAGCTATTTTAGCATATAATTACAACTTAAAACTAGTACTATGTATTTAAAATACTGCCTAGCATTAACATCCCTAATTTTTGTAACCTTTAACTTTATAACTTCATATACTATAAAGAATCAGTATGTTATTGAGGAGATTTTATGGCAGACATAGGAAGATTACAAGTTCAAGTTTTCCGAGGAAATACTTATATTCCTGTAACAAATGCAAGGGTAACAGTTACTCCTACTAGTACTGCTGCCACTAGACGAAATACAAGAGAAACTGGTACTCTTACCACAAATGCAGAGGGCCAAACACAAGTAATAGATTTAATAGCTCCTCCCGTGGAGCTTTCATTAGACCCAAACAACACCACTGAGCAGCCTTATAGTACTTGTGATATCACTGTAGAGGCTGAGGGTTTTGAACCTTTTATCGTAAGAGGATGTCAAATTCTCCCTGAAAACACCGCTCTACAAGTATGTAACTTAAATCCAGCTGATATAGTTCCTGCCACTGGAGCAACCGTGGCTACACCTACAGCACTCACTGAAGGTACTAGGGGATGGTGGAGCAGAGAAATATTGGAACCTGCTGAAGTTATTCAAGTTCCTGCTAATACTTTATTTGGTAACTTCCCCCCTAAAATTCCTGAAGATCCTGAAAAAACTTTACCACCACCACCTAGTGGCTTTGTAGTTTTACCTATGCCCGTGGTTCCTGAGTTTGTAGTGGTTCATGCAGGAGTTCCAACTAATACAGCTGCTCCAAATTACACTGTTAGGTTCCAGGATTATATTAAAAATGTAGCAAGCTCTGAAATTTATGCAACTTGGCCAGAAAACACCATTAGAGCTAATATCTACTGTATTTTATCCTTTACTTTAAACAGAATTTATACGGAGTGGTATCGTGGAAAAGGCTATAGATTCGATATAACAAACTCAACTGCCTTTGATCATGCTTTTACTTATGGACGAAATATCTTTGCTAACATTAACAGAATAGTTGATGAAATTTTTACTACTTATGTAAGAAGAAGAGGATCAAAACAACCACTACTTACTCAATATTGTGATGGAAGACAAGTTCAGTGTCCTGGTTGGCTTACTCAATGGGGAAGTAAAGACCTAGGTGACCGTGGTCTTACACCCTATCAAATTCTAACTAACTTTTACGGAACTAATATTGACCTAGTTCAAGCAGAAAAGGTTTCTGGCATTCCAAAATCCTATCCTGGATATGCCTTGAAAATAGGTAGCAGAGGTGAACCTGTTAGAACTATTCAAACCTTCTTGAATAGAATATCACAAAATTATCCTGCTATTCCTAAGCTTGCCATAGATGGTATATACGGATCTGGTACTGCAAATTCTGTGAGAACTTTCCAAAGAGTTTTCAACCTTCCTCAAACAGGAGAAGTAGATTTCGCAACTTGGTATGCAATTTCTAATATTTATGTTGGTGTTACTAAGATTGCAGAGCTTAGAAGTACTGTTATCCCTGAAGCCCAAACAGCTTTATTTATTCCTCCTACTCCTTATAGAAATGATGTGAATATACCTACTGTAAGATATAAAAGATAGTTAAAAAGCAAGTAGTATCATCTACTTGCTTTTTTCTTTCCTTAAATTAGCTCTCTCAGGGTTTCCTCATCTAATATAATTACCTTTTTAGTTCCAACTAACTTAATATAGCCTTCTTCCTCAAACTTTTTCAGTTTTCTGCTGATGGTCTCTCTAGCTACTCCAGTATAACTACCCATATCTTCTCTGGATATAGAAAGCTCTATTTCTATTCCTTTAGTAGTCTTTTTTCCATCACTTTCTAGCATATCAACTAAAAGATAGGCAAGTCTCGATTCAACATCATTAGTTGCTAAATGTTGTGCAAGATTTTCCACCTTTGAAAGTCTATCCCCTACCACTTCTAATATTTTTATTCCAATTTCAGGTTTACTTAAGATTATACTTTTCATTTTTTCTTTAGTTAAAGTGCAAATCTTAGAGTCTATAATAGCTTCTGCACTAAAGCCATATTGAGAATTCTTAAAAAGATTTAGCTCCCCAAAAAAATCCCCTTCAGTTAATATATGTAAAATTTGTTGTTTTCCATCTTTAGTGTACTTATAAAGTTTAATTTTCCCCTCATTAATAAGATATAGAGTTTGAGCTTCATCACCCTCTAAAAATATGGTTTCTCCCTTTTTATAGTTGTTATGCCCTGTCATGTTAACAATTTCTAGAAGTTCATCATTGTTTAAATTTGAAAATATAGGTACCTTACTAGCACATAACTTATTTTTGCATCTATCGCAGTTACAACTCAAACTAATCCCTCATTTCACTTTATTTTTAACTTAGAAACCCAAGGTTAATATGTAGTTATACATGAACCTATGGTAGTTCTTTTAAGTCTTTGGGTTATGAATAAGTTAGAACTTCACTTTGGATCTAATAAATCTACAAGCTGAAAGTTTACTATACCTATTTTAGTTCTACCTAAAGTTTTTAACTCAACCCTACATAAGTTTCCTACAAAATAACAAAAGTAGCAATGGATATTATCTCCACTACTACTTTTATTATTAATTATTTAATATAAAACTTCAATATATAGTTAACATTTAAATTGTTTTATTTCAACTATTCTTTGTTGTTTACATTAAGTTATGCCCTTGAAAATTCTACCCTGCTAATATCTCACTAATACCATTTACAGATTGCTTAAATTTGTTTACTTCTTCTTCTACTGCAAATTTAACCCTTATTGGAGCTTGTATACTATCCATTCCAGTGGATTTAATAATAAGTGAACTATCTAGAACCTTTAAAGTTGATGCTTTTAAGTAATCATTGATAATTTCTATGGCTTCTCCACTCCATCCATAAGATCCAAAGGCAACCCCTACTTTTGAGTTTAAGTCCATATTCTTAAGTTCTTTTAAAACTTCTTCTATTTTTCCTACCATGTCTCCATAACGAGTAGAACTTCCAAAGAATAATATATCTGAGTTTAAAAGTGCTTCTTTAGCACTCTCTACATCCTTATCTTCTTTTACATTTATTATAGTAGCTTCAATTCCTTTATTATTTAAGGCTTCTCCAATAAAGTTAGCTAATTTTTTAGTGTTACTAGTCATAGTAGAAAATAAAATAGCTGCCTTTTTATTAACTTCCTCAGTTTTGCTCATATTGTCATAAGCATTAATGTATTTTCTTGCATTATCCCTTAGAATATAACCATGAGACGGAGCAATAACCTCTATATCTAAAGCTCTAATTTTTTTAATCATATCCTGCACATAGTTCTTATGTGGGTTCATGATAAGGCTATAATAAACCTCAAAATCTCCTGTAATATCTTCAGCGGCTAAATCGTTAAACAAGTCATAAGTTGCTACGTGAGTACTGAATATATCACATGGATATAGTGTTTTGTCTTCTACTGCATAAGTTACCATAGTCTCTTCAGTGTGGAGGTATGGAGTTTCTAAGAACTTAAGGGTTTTTCCACCAATATCAAGAGTATCTCCATCTCTAACAATTAAGAATTCTCTATTATGAAGCTTATACATCTCCTTTAGTTCTTGTACTCCAAGTTCAGTAGCTACTATTACTGCATTCTTCGCTTTACTTGCAAGCACTGGAAGAGCTCCTGAGTGATCTGGCTCCACATGATTTATTACTATATATTTAATTTCCTCAAAATCTATATACTGCTTTAAATTTTCTACATACTCTTTTCCAAAGCTTATATCCACTGTATCTATTATTGTAGGTCTTTCAGTTTTTAATAAATAACTATTATAAGTTGTTCCTTTTTCTAAAACCAATCTATGAAATGGAACCTTTCTATCATCTACATATCCTACCCAATAAGCATCTTTTCCTACTAATATATTGTTTTTCATTGTTGTTTCCTCCCTTAAATCATAGTTTTTATTTTTATATCCCTTATATTAAATTTAAGCTTTATAATTTTTAGTTCCTACGAAAGCTTCCTAGCTTTAAATTTTATATTTTTAAAGTTTTGTTTCACTTCATGACTTAATTATAGGAGGATTTAAAAGTTAAATATGTGATTGAAATCAAAATCACAATAAAAATAGGATAAGAAATTAAAAATTCTTATCCCATTTTATATATTTGCTTAATTTATTACATTATAGTATTTATGAAAAGCGTCAGTTGTCACTGCTTAAAGATGCTGTTTATGTGACAAGTTTTATCTGTTAAATCATTACTTTTTAATTATTATGCTAGCTGATGAATTATCCTTAGCTTGATTTGCTATTTGAATTTTCAAGCCATACTTAGGAATATTAGTTCCAAGAGTAGGTATTTCTACATTTGAGTAGTTATTCCTATCATCAAAGCTTGGCTCTGTAAATCTATATTCATCAATAGGTGATCTTCCAAGTTCTGCATCTGTGTTGATATTTATAACAGCTTCCTTATTCTTACTAAAGGCAGCATCATGCATTTGATATCTTCCACTTGCTAAACTAGATGGTGTTTTTCCATCCGCAAATCTCCAAAGCACACTCTTTTGGTCTGCATCAATTACGCCAAGATAACCTTCTCCTGGGTGAACTCCCCTCCAGTTATCTGAATAGTAATCATCCACATACCATACAACCATACCTGGGTCATAAGCTAAAGTTTGTCCCATTACACCGATATTTGCAAGTCCTTTATCTACTCCGTGGTGATTTCTCCATTCAACTAAATAATAATGTGGAGCATAAATAGTTCCTGTGTCTTGTTTAAATCCACTCATTTCAAATTTAGAAGTTCCTTCTGCATCATCTGAAAGCAGCAAGTTAGCTCCATCTACTAATTTAATGTCATCTACGTAGAAGCCTGCGCCAAAGGAATAAGCATCTGTTTGATATTCAAACTTAACTTCTACATTCTTACCTTTAAATGCAGTTAAATCAAATATTCCATCTACCCAGCCATTAGAAGTTCCTGTAATTCCATGCGGAACTACAACACTTGCTTGAGGATCATGTTCAGTTGTTGTAATGTTTCCTTGAACGCATGTCCACTCAGTTGTTCCTACTTCTCTAATTTGAACTGTTGCAAAATCCCATCCCTTTTCAATATCGTACCAAGTTTTAAAATTAAGACTTGGATTTGAAGTCTTTGTTAGGTCTACTTTAGCAGTCATATTTGTAAGAACTGGAGTCCCATCCTGTCCTTTTCCACCAAAGTAAATACGGCTTCCGCTAAAAGGTTTAACAATTTCATGTGCCTTGTCTGGTAAATTAATTCTTACAACTTGTCCCTCTTCACTAGCTTGTCTTAAATTTAAACGAACTCCAGCCTTTGAAATCTCATTGTAGTTAAGAGTTATTTGTTTTTGCCAGTTACCACCATAGTTTGCTTGGAAGAATTGTTTCGCATATGGACTGAATCCAGTTGGCTCTGTTCCACCAATTTTTCCTGCCCAACTTCCTGAAGACATAATTGACCACATAGATATTGGCTCTCCTGAAGGCGCTGTATAATCTGTATCATACTCATCTGGAAGTCCTAAGTCGTGCCCGAATTCATGAGCAAATACTCCTGCTGCTCCATCCTCTGGCTCTATTGTATAATCATATGCTTTATAGTTCGTTCCTGGTATTTTATATAATCCACCAAGATTCCATCTATGAGACCAAATTGCATCAGAACCTAAGTTTCCACCACCAGCTTCTTCACCAACTCCTGCATGAAGAACCATTAAATGATCGATAACTCCATCTGGTTCATTAAGATTTCCATCTCCATCCATATCATATCTATCAGTTTTATCAAAATCAGCTAAATTTATATTTGGGTCTTTAGCTGCTAATGCTAGAGCTTCAGCCACTGCATTTCTTGGTCTTATATCATTAGAGCCTCCGTTTGTAGCTCCATAATAAGCTGCATCCTTTGACAATGTATACCAACCTGCAACTTTCCCTTTTATGTTAAGGCTTCCCCCTGACTGTTCCTTGTAGTATTGCTTCATTGAAGTAAATCTTTCACCATTGGGGCCTTCATAGCCATTATCCCCAAAAATCATATCCTCAAAGTGCTTATGACTATAATCTTTATAGTACATATCGCTCTCATCAGGCTGAATATTATTATGCTTGTAATCATTGAAGTCTACAAGTAGTGTTAGTATGTTTACTTCCTTTGGATTATTATCTGGCTGACTTGATTCAAATTTATATTTTTGAACCTTTTGATTTTGTTTTGCTTTTAAGTCTCTCTCCATTTTAGTTGGTTTTTGTTTTTCATTTGCTTTTGCACTGTCTTGCATATACTTCATAAATGCTTTATGTGCTTCTTCGTATGTGGCATCCTTAGGAATTTTCCCTTCCTTTTTCAGCATTTCAATAACTTTTTCTTCATTTGCCACAGACAAATCAACAGGTCCACCATACTTGTAGTAGGCATTTTCATTTGCTGTTTGATTTGGGCTTGTATTTTCATTTTTTAGCATCGACATAGATGTAGTAGCTGAAGAGCCCATAAGTACCGATAAGGATAACATAGTTGCAAGTATTTTTTTAGAAAACATAAGATCCCCCCCTATAATTGTTAAATAAAACATTTGTTGTAAACACTTTATTAACATTATATTCTATAAATTCAATGTATTTCAACAATTATTTGTCTATTTTTTGTGGCATTTTTCTCTCTTTAAGGTTATTATTTCTACAAATATTTGATAAATTAAATTATTTATTAAATTTTAATGACAATTAAACTTATTATTATAACTTTTTATTAATAAATGTTAATTAAATTTACATTTTTAAAGTAAGTCCATCCTAATTAAATATTTTTATTTATCTAATCATCTATGCCTTCTAATGGCACAATAAAAAACCAAGCTATGAAATATGTTCATTAGCTTGGTCTTGTATATTATACTAGATTTCTTATTCCAAAGAATACTTTATTCATGATGAATTTCATTGGCCTTGAAAAACCTTAAGGAACCCAATGCAGGTTCCATGTATAATTTCAGTATTGAATTTAGTTCTCTATATTGTTATGAGTAAATATCTGAGAATTCAATATTCATCATATCTACATATCGCTCTTTTCCTTGAAGCTCTATAAAATTACACTCTTCTTCTTCTGATACTATTTTTACAGGTAGCTCTATGACGAACTCAGTACCTTTTCCTGGTTCACTTACTGCGAAGATAATTCCACCATGCATTTTTACAAGAGAATATACTAAAGAAAGACCTATTCCACTTCCCATTGCATTTCTCGATAGAGTTTTTTCCACTTGTGCAAACCTACTAAAAATTTCTTCAAGCTTTTCTTTAGGGATTCCAACCCCAGTATCTTTAACCGATATTACTACACTGGTTTCCTTATCCATTACTTCAACAGTTATTTCTCCACCACTATCTGTAAATTTAATTGCATTAGATAATAGATTCAAAATGATTCTTTCAATCATGGTTCCATCTATAGCCATAATTCTTTCTTCTATATCTGTATCAAAAATCAGGGAAATGCCTTTGCTTTCAATATACTCTGTAGTTGATAAGGTTATGTCCTCTACAACTGAAATGATATTTGAGTTTTTTAAATTTAATTTCAAATAACCAGTATCTATTTTTGTAATATCTATAAGATTACTTATGAGCTTTAACATTCTATAACAATTCTGCTTAAGAACTTGACTATGTTTACTGAAGCCTAGTTCCTTTATATTTGTAATGTTATTTCTAACTTTGCTTTCCATAAGTTGTACAGTACCAAAGATTAAATTGATTGGAGTTTTTAGCTCATGGGATAAGTTAGTGAAGAAGTCTCTCTGCATATTATTAAATAAGGTTTTTTGTGCTACTTCTTCCTTAAGCTTTTCTGATTGTTTTTGAGCCGTTATATCCTTTATCATTATAAACATGCAATCATCCATTTCATACTCGTATGGCATTACAGTAAGTTCTGCATCAACTACAGATTTATCTAGCTTTGTAAGCTTAACCTCATAACCTTCAACCAGTTTATGAACTTCAAGTATTTTATTGAGACCCTTAACTTTCTCTAAGTCATCTGGATGAATAAAGTTTAAAACTGACTTTCCAATAACTTCACTATAACTAGAGCATCCACACATATTTAAAAAACAAGAATTGGATAATAGTATCTTATCTTTACAATATAGAAGTATACCATTAGGAGAAGTTTCAAAAAACATTCTATACCTGTTTTCACTTTGCTGTAAAGCTCTATAAGGGGCCTTTATATTAACTTCTACCATAGCTTTATAAATGCAATAAAAGGCAAACAACTTAAAGTTATGTCCTATTATATTTGAAAGTCCGTATACGTCAATATAAAAAGTGAAGGATAGTTCTGCTGCAATACTTAATAGGGAGTAAGCTTGTAAGTACTTAAAGGTTACTGGATTAATCTTACTTCTTTTTTTATATAACACAACTATGTTTGCTATATAGATTCCACTAATAACATATTCACTATAAATTTTAAAGGGTGTTAATCCTACTCCATCAATAAAACAGCTTGGAAATAAGTTAACTGTAAATATATCTACAAATAAAACAATGGTTACTATTAAATAAGGAATAAGTATATTTCTATACTTTACTGCCCTTCCAAATAGCATTAAAGCTAAAAAAATTGAAATGCTATTAATGTATCTAGACGCAACCCACATTTGAGTGGGCAAATCTGGACCAAAACTTGGAAATACCCCCATACCCTTATAGGCTAAAGTATGTATCCCATCTATTAAGGCTACAACACCAAAAGATACTCCAAGAATATTAGTGGCTGCGTCTCTTGAAAAATTATTGGTATTATTAACAATAGTAAATATCATCAAGGCTACCAGTATACAAAAAATTTCAATAATCCCATGGAATAGCAAAAAATTCTTATAACTTAAATAACTCATTGCACAAAAAAATAGAGTTGCCATAACAACTACGTTAAGTTTCTTTTCCCTTTCATTAGATGTCAAATATCTCACATTTCTTATACTGTCTTTACCTAACAAATCATTCATTGAATAAATCCTCCTGACTATTATTGACAAGTCCCTATTATGTGTTAACTCATACTAATATTATTTATTAAATTTTCCCAATATTATCTATATTATTACATTATTATTAATATTCGTCAATAAAACAAGCTTGTTCTTAAAATTTTTTTAGTATATTAAAACTTTGTCATAATATGTTTATGCTTGAAAACATAAATTTATTACTGTAATTAATAATAAATCTTAAAAAAATATGAGTCTCTAACTTTGTTAAGGTTTTGTAAACTGATTTTTATATGGAATTTTTACCATGCCAAATTTAGTAAAATATGCTATAATTAATATTAATTATTATTTACAAGGGGGACTGAGCAATGAAAAACTTAAAAGGTACAAGAACTGCAGAAAACTTATTAAAAGCCTTTGCAGGAGAATCTCAAGCTAGAAATAGGTATACTTATTACTCAAGTGTAGCTAAAAAAGAGGGCTTTAACCAAATATCTGCTCTTTTCATGGAAACAGCAGAGCAAGAAAAAGAACATGCTAAGAGATTTTATAAGTTTTTAAAAGAGCAAATGAATGGAGAAGGTATTGAAATTACTGCTACTTATCCAGTAGGTTTAAGCGATGACACTAAAATAAATCTAGGTTATGCTGCTGCTGGAGAAAATGAAGAGTGGACTGAACTTTATCCCGAGTTTGCAAAAATTGCAAAAGAAGAGGGCTTCCCTGAAGTTGCCGTAGCTTTTGAAATGATTGCTAAAGTTGAAAAATTCCACGAAGAAAGATATAGAAAATTACTTGCTAACATAGAAAACGGAACAGTATTTAAAAAAGATGAATCAGTAATGTGGAAATGCGGGAACTGCGGCTTTATATTTGAAGGAAAAGAAGCTCCAGAGAAATGTCCAGCTTGCGTACACCCAAAATCTTATTTTGAAGTTTTTTGTGAAAACTATTAATAGCAATGCTCCTCTCTACCCCTAAAAGTAGAGAGGGGCTTAACTTTTGCATCCTTATAGGTAATCAGGAGTTAGTTTATCTTTTTACCTTCTTCTTTATTTCTTAGCTCCATAACCCAATAAGTTAATTCTTCTACTTGCTTCTTTAGTTTTTTAACTTCTTTTGAATCTTCTCCATTACTTTTCTCATCTTCATTTGATTGTTCACTGCTATTCTGATTTTCAATTTCCCCATTAATAAAGGTTATTACATCCCCAATTATATATATCATATTAGCTACAGTAACTTGATCATTAGTTTCTAGATTTTTCGCCATTGTTACCCCTATTAATACAGCTAGAGCTATAAGTTGATTAGTGGAAAAACACTTCAAGTTTATCATAGCGTCCTCTTATTTAAGCACTATTAGTATATCTTATTTAAATCATAGGAATAAAGTTAATAATATTTAATATTTTTCTATTCATTAAAATAACTGTATTGCTATAATATATCCAGCATGTTAAAATAAAAACCGACCAGTCTTTTTTTAAGGAGGTGTTAAATAAAATGCCAAAAATTACTGAGGAAAGTAAACAAGAAAGAATATCTTTAATTTTGCATCATGCTTTTAAAGTATTTTCCGATAAAGGTTACTCTGATACTACTATTGATGATATTGTTAATGCTTCTGGAGTTAGTAAGGGCGGGATATATACTTATTTTAAGAGTAAGGAAGAAATATTTTTAGCAATAGCAGAAGACCGTCTAATCAATAGAAAAAAATTAATAACAAGTTTTACTTCATCAATGAGTAGCAAAGAAAAGTTAAGTAACTACCTTCAATGGATACTTAACTGGGTTATTGATGAAAAAAATATACTTCAAATTAAATTTACTTTTGAGTTTTGGTCCGTTACTTCTAGAAATGATGCTATAAAAACTTTTGCCTTGGAGAGGTATAACCAAGTTTCAAAGGATTTATGTGCTCTTTTAGAAGAAGGAGTTACTAGAGGTGAGTTTCGAAAAGATTTAGATGTAAATTCTATTTGCTATATAATACTTTCTTCTACTGATTCTATAGGTTTTTATACAGGTATCATGGGCGTTAAAGCAAACAACGCAATAGCTAATAACTTATTAAATATGATTATAAATAATATTTGTGAGGTGGATTAAATGATAAATTATAAAAAATGTTCTGAAGTTAATATGGATTTAATATTTGATGCGTTTACTATAGGTTTTTCTGATTACATTATAAAACTTTCTATGCCAAAGGATATCTTTGTTAACAGATTCTTTGGACCAGAGGGTAATTCTTTAGATTATTCTCATATAGCCTTTGATGGTGATAAAGCTATAGGTGTTATTCTTGGTGGAATTAAAAATTATGAAGGAATTAAAACTATGCGTTGTGGAACACTAGCTGTCCATCCTAAGTATAGAGGGCAGGGCATTAGCCAAAAACTTATGGAGCTTCATAAGGAAGTTGCTTCTAAAAATAACTGCAAGCAATTATTTTTAGAAGTAATCGTTGGTAATGATAGAGCTGTTAAATTCTACAATAACCTTTCCTATGAAAAGGTTTATGACTTAAAGTACTTTTCACTAGAGGATTTATCCACATTAAGAAATTATAATAATCCACATATGCACATTAAAAAAATTAATTTTGTAGACTTTAAAAATGCCGTGGGAGAGACTAAAGATTATCACATAAATTGGCAAAGTGATATAGATTATGTAGAAACACTAGAAAACTCCCTTTATTATGGTGCTTATGTAGGTGAAACTTTAGTTGGGTACTTATGTGGAAATACTACTGGAAAAATAAATATTTTATGGGTTAATAAAAACGCTAGAAATAAAGGGTTTGCCTTAGGTCTTTTAAGCACATTCTCTAAGGAAGTTGATGTTTCAAAACTTTCTATAACAGTACCAAATAACCACCTTATGGAAGGCTTCATAAGACATATAGGCTTTAAAAAAGATTCCATTTCTCAGTATGAAATGTATCTTAATATATAACCATATACCTTTTAAATTATGCTTGAGGGAGATTTAAATAATTTTTCTATTTATAACTTAAATCTCCCTCCAAAACTTATTAATAAAGGGAATTTAATCACTGTTTAATAATACTTTTATTTTAATTTATTATTATTCCTTAAACTTTTCCATTTTTTACTCGTATATTATCATGGGGATATTCTTAAAATTTTTATCAACAATAAAATGGGGTGAAAAAATGTACTTAATTAGAAAACTATGGAGTGATATGGATTTTAGAGACTTTATTGAAATTGACCTTAATGCTTATCCAGGACTAAAAATCACTTCTTTAGAAGAAAAGAATAAGTTTCTTGAAAATATTACAAAGATTCATAAGGAAAATCCTTATGTTAAATTTTATGGGGCTTTCAATGGTGATACCATGGTAGGTGGTATGAGGCTCCATGACTTCAAAATGAATCTTTTGTCTCATAAAATTCCTGTTGGAGGATTAGGCTCTGTAGCTGTAAATCTTCTTAATAAAAAGGAAAAGGTAGCAAAAGAAATTGTAACTTATTTTATAAATCACTATAAAAACCTAGGAGCTTCCATGGTGGTGCTTTATCCCTTTAGGCCCGACTTCTATAAAAATATGGGCTTTGGCTTTGGAACTAGTATGAATCAGTTTAAGATTCAGCCTTGCAACCTACCAAAAGGCTCTTCAAAAAATAATGTCTGCTTTATAAAAGAAGATGAAGCGTCTTTGCTTTTAGATTGCTACACTAGAGTGTTTAAAAAAACTAATGGCTTAATAGAGAAGTATGAAGCTGAGTTTATTGGAAAACTTAAAAATCCTAGATTAAAGGCAGTAGGCTATAAAAGAAATAATGTAGTTCAAGGTTATGCCTTCTTCGAATTTAAACCTAGTGAAGATGGAAACTTTCTACTGAACGATATGATTGTAAGTGAATTTTTATTTGAAAATTCTTCTGCTCTTTCAGAAATAATGACCTTCTTTAATAGCCAAAATGATCAAATAAGATATATAATTTTTAATGTTCAAGATGAAGATTTTAGGTTTATTTTAGATGATCCTAGAAATGGTAGCAATAATATGTTTACTCCTGTTTATCATGAAAGTAACATTCAAGGAACTGGAATAATGTATAGAGTTATTAATACTAAAGGGCTGTTTAAGGAATTAAAAGACCATAACTTTAATGATGTAACTTGCACTATGAAGTTAACTGTAAAAGACACCTTTGTTAGTGATAATGATGGAAGTATAATAATTAAATTTCAGCATGGCAAGGCTTCCTTAAGTAGTGAAGCGGACTTTGATGTAGAAGTAACCCTGGATATAGCTGACTTTTCCTCATTAATAACTTGTTCTGTTTCCTTTAAAAGTTTATATAAGTACGGAAGAGCCTTAATTTCTAATAAATCTTACATTAATAAAATAAATAAACTTTTTTCAACTGATGAAAAGCCAAGTTGCCTATCCCAATTTTAGGATAAGTTCTAATTAAGGTATATGTAATTCAATGTAATTCTAAAAATCACTGCATAGATTTATTGCAGTGATTTTTTATAAATAAATTTAGTTTTTTATGGAATACTATACCTATATTAATTGAAGGGAGTCCTAAATAATGCTAACCAATAAAGAAAAAACTTTAATTGAAGATAACTTAACTGCTGAATATCTATGCATAAGAAAATATGAACAATATGCTGCTATGGCATCCGATCCACAGATTAAACAAGTGTTTACAGATCTTGCAAGTAAGGAACAACAACATGCTACTACTCTTGAAAACATGTTAAGCCAAAATGGTTCTAGTTCTAATAGTTTATTTAAAAGCTATAATAAACCTCAAGGTGATTTATCAGATATCCAAAATAGTTTAGGAATCACTGACGCTCAGCTTTTGAATGATGCTCTTAGCACTGAAAAGCATGTTTCAAGTTCCTATAATACCGCTGTTTTAGAGTCTGTAGATGCTAACATAAGAAAACAACTTCAACATATTCAACAAGAAGAACAAGGTCATGCTGAAACTTTATTTAAAGAAATGCAATCAAAAGGTTGGTATAATCCTTCCTAAAAACAAATAAAATTGAGCTTAGGTAAAAGCGCTGTGCATAATGCATAAAAGTCCTGAATAATATAAGGCCATGGATAAATAGAGAAATAGTTTCTCTCATATCCATGGCTTTATTAAATATAAAATTAATAAACATTCACTTTGCCAAAATTCCCTTTTGCTACTCTTAATTAATTGGCACCTATGGCTATCACTTATTTACTCATTTAAATTATTATGAAAGGATCTCCAAAATTCCCCTTCTCTATTGATTATATTCGTAATCTCCGTAAAAGGTATTTTAAAAGTTGGGAATCCTGCTGCAAAAGCTGCTATTTCATAAGGAGTAAAGTAAACATATAAATTGTTTTCATCTACATAGAAGGGTTGATTTTCTCTTATCCCCTTATAGGTATCTGGGAATATATAAAAGTTTTCTCCCATATCCTTTATTTGCTTACCTACTATATCGCTAATTACCTGTAGATAGTTACTATCTGTCTTGAATAAATCCTTCAATTCATAGATGTCACCATTACTAAGATTTATATGGACATAAACTTTATTAGGCATTCCATGAGCAGCTCCAAAATAGTATTCATAGCCATTAAGCTCCAAAACCAAAAGATTTTTCCTAAAGAATTCTACTGAAAAATCCCCTACATAACTAAATTCAAGTTGGGTGTTTGCATCAACAGGTTTAACCAAAGCTAATTCCTTTAGCTTATCATTTATACCTTGTTGTAATTCTTTATCTTCAATACCTTGAATTTTAGGATAATAAACTAAATAATCTTTATTAGGCTTATACTTTTCCTCCATAACCTGATACTTTTCATTTAATGGAATAACCTTATCTTCACTCCAGATTACCTTACCGACTTTGTCTAAATAAAAGGTTCTATAATCTATATTTGCCTTAATTATATCATCTTCCAAAAATAAAGTTCCCTCACCCTCTACCCTTGGCAAGCTATCTGCAATTTTTCCATCTAAACCTATGAAAAAAGTGCTTTTCCCATCTGTAGCAGATGCCACTCCTTCCTTAAACTCTAATATATTATAAAATATAAAATCTGTAAGTATTTTTCCATCTATATCTGCTAAAGCGAATTTAGAGCCCATATAAGGCTTTTCTTCATCAATAGCCTTTCCCAGGGACAATCTATTTTCTCCTAGGAAGCTTATATTGTTATATTCAGGATTAATTATAAAATTCCCTTGTTTATCTATAACTCCGTACTTATTTAAATAATCCTCTGACATATTAACTAAAGCTCTTTCTTCCTTAAAGGAGCCCGCCCATGGAAACTGTGGCTCTATAATTACCTTTCCTTCTTCATTTATATATCCATACTTGTCATTGATATTCTTACTAAAAGGTAGTAGATTATCACTGGAATTCCCTACGAAATAATAGTCATAGGTATTTAATATATTTCCATTGATATCAATAAGCTCATATTGATTCTCCTTAACTTTAGCTATAGCCTTGCCATTATCAAAATCTCCTGCTGAATCATATTTAGCTGGTATTACTTCTCTGCCTTCTAGATTTAAATATCCATATACATATTTGCCTTCTTTATTTGTTTCACTAAATAATGCTCTTCCATCTTTGTAGCTTCCTATAAAGCTATAGGCTTTAGGGCTTAAAATTTCTCCTTGTTCATTTATAACTTTAAAACCCTCTTTATCAATAACCGCTCCTCGCCCCTCTGAAAAACCAATTACATTTTCATATTTTGGTTCAATAACATATCTTCCTTCTTTATCTATTGCCCCTTGAAGATTATTAACTCCAACTATAGCTAAGCTATTGTCTTGAAAATCCATAGCATAATCAAACTTAGGTTTAATTACAAACTCCCCAGTTGAATCTATATACCCCCAAAGTGTGCCCCCAATTTCCTTAGTTGCTGCAGGATATAAATTAATCTTAATATCTTTTTCATCCTCTACTTTCTGAGCGTCACTGTCAATTTCTCTTTGATTATAACCTTCACCTTTATCTTCATTACCTAACATATTCTCAATTTCACTTTTAATACCCATTAACTTACTCTCATAAGGATGTGGTATTTTTCCACTTAAAGCTTCCTTAATGGAGTATAGTGCCTCCTGGTACATACCTGCTTTAAATTGCGCATTACCCAGGAAATACCATAAAACTTCCAACTCAGGACTTTCCCTTAATTTCATCTTATAGTACCATACCACTTTTGAGAAATAATAAGAATAAACATCTACCGCCGGCCTTAAGTACCCCCTTTTCCATCTGTATACCTGAACCTCATATGCCTCTTCTGTAACATGAGACCAGAGAGCCATCTCTACAGTTCCATTTACACCTTTAATACTAGGCATAGGCTCTACTTCAATTTTAGAGAAATATATTTCATCTTTAATTAATTCCCTAACCCTCTTATTACTCCACCTTAAAATGCTTAGTCGAGACCATATAGCTCCAACCTGCCATCCCACAATTAGCTCTGGTGTTTTACTACTGGTTACTGGTGCAGCCTTTAAATATGTTACATTATATCCTTTACCTTTAATATTACTTTCCATATACCAACTATTGTAGTAATGCTTTAATATAACTAAATAAGCTTCATTATTTAGCTTATATGCTGCTACTATTTCTTTTCTTCCATCCCCATCTATGTCTGCCATTATAATTGCTGGTTTTCTATATGGACCTTCCATGATTATGATATCTGCTTTATTAGGCAAGAACTTCTTTACAAGGTTAAATAAATTCACTTCATTCCACATAACATAATCCTTTCCCATTTTACTCTTAAGAATATCTTATGTTCGAACCCTTATTTTGTGATTACTTTACCGATCCTTAAGTATTTTAACTTCACCCCTTGCTATCTCACTTTCCCATAGTTGCTGAAAAGAATATAGATTTATTTAAGCTATAAAACTTCTAGTTATATAAGCTAATTATTCAGATAAATATCCTAATAATTCAGTTAACAAAAAGTAAAAAAATTAAGTTCTAAGTGAAAGTCAGCTAGACATTGCCTATCTAACCTTCTAAAACTAGAACTTAACTTGATTAATTAAACTAAACTTTTTATTGAACTTGAAGGTATCTTTGTTTTATTTCCTCCATAGTCATAGGCTTGCCGTAGTAATAACCCTGTACCTCATCACAACCTAATCCTTTAAGTATTTCAGACTCCCCTAAACTTTCTACACCTTCTGCAATAACTCTTAGGTTTAAACTTTTTGCCATCATTATTATAGTTTTTACAATCTGGTAATCCTCTCGTTGATCCTTAATACCTCTTATGAAAGGCATAGCAATTTTTAATTTATCTACCGTAAACTTTTTAAGATAACTTAAGGAAGAATAGCCTGTACCAAAATCATCTATGGAAATTTCCACTCCGATATTCTTCAAGTGTATTAGCTTTTCAATAATGTTCTCCTCATTACCCATAGCACTTTCTTCTGTTATCTCTATATCTAGCCACTTAGGTGCAACTCCACTTTCCTCTATGTTTTTATTCACCACGTCAATAAAGTTAGTATTATTAAATTGTTTTGGTGATATGTTTACTGCAATTTTTAAATCCATATGGTAAGTGGTATTTAACCCTTTTACCTCTTCACAAACTCTTTTTAAAACCCATTCTCCTATTTTGTCTATTATTCCTATTTCCTCAGCTATTGGAATAAAGTCTCCTGGGGATACCAATCCAAGAGTAGGACTTTTCCACCTAATTAAAGCTTCAAGCCCGATAATTTTATCTCCTTCTAAATCCCATTGGGGTTGATAATGGAGAATAAATTCTTCATCGTAATCTGCATCCCTAAGTAAATTTTCCATTTCAAGCTTTTTAGATACCTCTTCCTTAACCTTGTTATCATAGAACTGAAAGTTATTTTTCCCCAGAGCCTTTGCTCTATACATTGCAATATCTGCACATTTCATTAGTATAGAACGCTCTCTTCCATCAAAGGGGTATAGGGAAATTCCAATACTAAAAGTAGTTACCAACTTATATTCCTTTATACTAAAGGATTCTTTAAAACAAGCTTGAATTTGTTTTGTCACTTCTAATACATACTTTTTACTAGGTGCATCAGGTATTACCACTACAAACTCATCTCCACCTAATCTTGCTACCATTGCATCTTTAGGTGCATGGGCTTTTAACCTCATGGCTACTTTCTTAAGTAATATATCACCTACATCATGTCCATACCAATCATTAACTGCTTTAAATCTATCTAAATCTATAAACATTACTCCTATAATTATATTAGAATTTTCTGACTTTAAAATCAGCTTGTCCAAGTTATTTAAAAACCATCTTCTATTTGGTAGCTTCGTCAGAGAATCTTCTTTAGAAATTAACTCCAATTCAGTATTTCTTATAGTCAGTTCCTGTGTTCTTTCCTCTACCTTTCTCTCTAAAAAGGTATTAAACTCATTTATCTCATTTATTTTTATTTGTAATTTCTCATTTAGAACCTCGGACTCAGAAACCTTTTGGTTTAGGGACTTATTTAATTCCTGTTGTTTCACAAGCAATCTTTGATTTTCTATAGCTATCCCTATATACTTAGATATTATCTTATGAATACCTATTATAATAAAAATTGCTAAACTATAATTTAAACTTTTGATAGTTACAGCTAAAATCACTGCCATTATTGTTAATATTATATATGATACTTTTCTTTTATTTTTACTTAATCTCACAGTTTTTTCTCTCTTTTGTTTTTTATTTGTTTCATCTTGATGTATCTCGCATATAGCTGAATGTCCTATAACTAAAAATCCAATAACCCAAATAGAGTCTACTACTCCATTTGATACATACTTATTGTAAAATACTTCATAGGAGTAAATGAAGTCTCCCACAGCTACAATTATACTTCCTAAAAAATATACTACGGTGGGTTTATTTAACAAAAACCTTTCTTCATTACTAAAAAATAATATGCTGACAGTTGTAATTAAAATAAAATCTAAAGCTACATAAGCAGCAGTAAATATTTCACCTTGGGTAAAGCTCTGTAAATTTGGAACTATGTTTTTAAATAGAATTACCCAAGCTATATACATATATACTATGGTTACAGCTATGGTGTCAACAGCTAATTGAACTTTATTCCATTTATCTTTCTCCTTATAAGCTACATAGCAAATAGAAGAACATAATAATAAACTGCAAATAGCATAGGGTAAGTTAGCAGCACTAACAGGTTCAATAGTAGACTTTAACATTATTTCTTCATAGGCCCATACTAAATCTCCAATTAAGAAGCTTATAGTACTTAATAATATTAGAATCCAAAATTTCTTATTTTTGTTACCCTGCCTAACTGCTTTGTATACCATACTTGCAGCTATTGAAATTCCAATAAAAGAAAGTAAGTTCCCTGTCAATGGGGACAACACACCCCCTGAGGCAAGTAAAAAGCTGTAATAAACAATTATAAAAGTCACAGTTGTCATATGTGCTAAAGTAGTTTTATTTTTTGCTTCTAACCCTTCCATATTTTCTCCCATCCCATCCTATGTGTCCTCTATTATAGGCCCATATTTAACCATAGATACTTTACCGCTATTTATAATAAATTTACATTTTATTATTTACTTTTATTGTAATATAAATAAATAATTTTATCTATAAAATTATTCCAAATTATATTTAACTCCATAAAATTATACTAATAAGCTTAGTACTTTATTTCAGTATAGAAAATATAAAACAAAATTTACTTATACCTGTATTATGTTTTGCACAGAATAGTAACGTCCATTAGTTTGAATTATAGGCAAATATAAATTGAACCCTTATAGACTTATATGTTATTACATATTATACTGAAAAAAAACACATAACTATTCCTTATTACTACATGTACATATAAGGATTTAATGTGTTAAAACTTAAGCCTGGGCAAACTTTGAATGAAGAAAACTTTTGGGTTTAAATTGCTACCCTTAAAGTGAAAATACTATAACTTAAATAGGTGATAAAATTATGTTAGATAATATAAGAATTGGATATGCTTGCACACCTTCTTCCCTTCCCTTTAAAACCTCTAGGAGCTTTATACTAAAAAATTTTAATGAAGATAGATTTTCTCAGTGTGTTAAAGAGAATTTAGATGACTTAATGAGCATATTAAAATGGAATGTAGAAAACAGCATATATATGTTTAGAATAAGTTCAGACATTATTCCCTTTGGAAGCCACAGCATAAATACTCTTAAGTGGTGGGAAATGTTTAAAGAAGAGCTTTTAACTTGTGGAACTTACATAAAACTTCACAATCTAAGAGTTTCCATGCACCCTGGTCAATACACAGTGCTTAATTCTCCTAATGAAGATGTAGCCATAAAAAGTATAAGTGACATAGAATATCATTGTAAATTCTTAGATTCCCTTGGTGTAGATTATACAAATAAAATTATTCTTCATGTGGGTGGTGTTTATGGTGATAAGAATCTATCTACAAGAAGATTTATTGATAACTTTAAAAAACTATCTGTATCAGCACAAAAAAGATTAGTTATTGAAAATGATGATAAAAGTTATACTCTTGAAGATGTGCTCAGTATATGCAAGGAATTAAATATACCTGCTGTATTTGATAATCTTCACCACAAGATAAATCCATGTTCATTAACCTTTGAAGAAATTCTTAAAAAGGTAAGTACTACTTGGAAAAAGGAAGATGGTAAAATGAAAGTTCATTACTCAGATCAAGATTTAGAAAAGAAAAATGGAGCACACTCTCAATTTGTAATTAGTGAAAACTTTTTAAACTATATAGAAAGTTTAGAGAAGCTTCCTATTGATATTATGCTTGAGGTTAAAGATAAAGAAATCTCTGCTATTAAATGTGTGAATTTATTAAGGTCTTCCATAAAACCTTCTGTAAAATATACTCAGTGGGCAAAGTATAAGTACTCTGTTATGGAGAAAAATTACTTGGAGTATAAAAAGTGTAGTAAAGTTGTGAATTCAACTTCTTCTATGGAAGAAGTATATAAAGCTATTGATACTGCCTTATCTCTTCCCTTCGATGAAGGAAACTTTATTAACGGAGTTAATCACGTTTATGGGTATCTAAAGGATAAAGCCACTCCAAAAGAAAAAGAGGCTTTCTTCACTTTGTTAGAAGACCCAATAAAAAATAGAGATAAAATTAAGGGAACCTTGAAACGACTATGTTTAAAATATGATGTAGATTACTTAAATAAATCTTATTATTTTATATATTAATTCTTGTTCCAATAAATTATCTATTATTATTTCCATATAGTAAACTGTATCTAGTGGCTATACTTATTTGCACAAATGATATATCATAATATTTAGAATCATCAAAACTCGAAAACTTAGGAGGAAATAAATATGCTAATATATTTCATAGGTGCAATAGTAGCTGGTATTTTTGGCCTTTTTGTAGCTGCATATTATGGTCTCGCATTTTTTGTAATTGTATATCTTCTATTTATAATAATATATAATCTCCATAAAATAGAAAATAAATTAAATACTCCTGCTGATAACTACGAAAATAATAAGAAAACATCCTAGAGAATGATTAAATTCTCTAGGATGTTTTTATTTATTCACAAAATTTCTTATTCTAAAGCTACCTGCAGTAAACACTGCAGCTGCCATTAAAGCCAAAATTATAACATTTGGAAATAATGTTCCTGTGTCCATACTATTTATTACCCAGTACTGAGGAGTGAATTTACCTATGCTTTTTATAATTTGTGGCATATTATCTCCTGCCATAACCGTAGCGGCCATGCTAACAAAGGTAGTTATTATACCAAATAGATTTATTATAAGTACTGCTACTCCTTCATTTTCCACCACTCTAGTAACCGCTAAACCTATACTAACAGAAATTAATACAGTGAGTAGCATGTTTACAAGAAGTATAGGAAGTAATCCTTCAAAGCTAAACCCTAAAAATGCCTTTTGTATGAAAAGCACAGCTATATATATGATAGCTTGAACTAGAAAGAACCCTAAATATAGTCCCCCCATAATTTCATAGCCTGTATTTGAGGTAGTAATAGATCTAAATAAAACTTTTTGCTTTTTCATGCTTATTAGCTCAGTTCCTACAGAATTGGCGGAGAATAAAATAAAGCTTGTAATCATTAAAATTATCATATATAGAACCTGATTTTTTCCTTGAATTTTGTCTTCTTTAACCTTTATAGTGGTGCTTATTTCCTCTCCTTCATTTATAATCCCTTTGTTAGAAAGAAATTTTGCTTTAGTAAGTTTAATAAGCTCCTCTTCCATAGTGGCCTCAATAAAGGAAGTGCCATTTCCTTCTTCTCTCTTAAAGCTTTGAATTTCTGGTTTTATTCCCATGTTTATTTCTTCTGTAAAATTTTCAGGTATTATATAAACTGCTAATACATTATTTTTTCTAAGAGATTCTAGTGCTTGTTCTTTAGAACTATAAATTGATTTGCTTCCATTAGCCTGTACTTTTTCTAAAAATTTATGACCATATTCCCCTCTATCTTCAACAGCAAAGGCCACATTACTAGTTTCATGTGCAGTTTCATTTCCAAAGTTATATCCTATTATTCCAAGGACAATAGTTGGCATTAAAAACATTAAACCTATGACTAGGGGACTTTTTACCATTCTTTTAAAGTGAATAAAGGCATATCTTATTACTTTCATATTAGTCCTCCCACTTTACTTTTACTTTTATAATGCTAATTAGATAACTCATAATAGCTATTATTACCATAATCATTAGCGGATTAAATATTGAACTCATTGTGTTTTCTAGCATATATGCTTTAAACACTTTAATTATATGAGTATTCGGTGCTATATTACTTAATACTGCTATGATCTTTCCACCAACCTTATCCACTGGAAAGAAGGCCCCTCCAACAGATACTGAAAGTAATATAAATGCCTGCATAAATACTCCACCAATTCTCTTATCTTTAAAGAAAGCCACTAAAAAACCTGCTAAAGTTGCTTCTAGAATGCTTAAAATAATAAGAATTAATATTAAAATTCCATAAGCCCCTTGAAAGGAAACATTAGAAACTTTATAAATTATGACATAAAGGCTATTTACAATAAAGGCAAAGATAAAATTAGATATTAATGTATAGTTAAAAAATTGTATTTTACTAATAGGTGCCGCTAAATATCTTTTTACTAATCCATTTTCCCTCTCTGTATAATAACTTGTTGTAAGACTTCCAATTAGTACTAATGATATGAAACTAAATATAGAAATTGAATAGTATTGAAAAGAAGTTAAGCTTTTACCTTCTGTGTAAATATTAGTTTTTATGCTTTTTTCTGTTTGGAAACTCTTAAACTTTTCCACAATGTCCATCCTTAGCTCTTCTTTACCTTCTGTTGATAATGAACTTTTCACTATTTTATCATTAATAAGAATCCTCTCTTGCATCGCCTTATTATACTTATCTATTATAGAAGACACTGCTACTATAGCAGGTTCTCCTTTTTCAGTTAGCTGCTTTACAACAATCTCTTCTTCTTTTAAGTCTGTTAAAGCACTTTCATAACCCTTAGGAATAACTACTTCTGCTTGAAGCTTTTCTTTATCCTCAGTTACTACTATGAAATCCTTTAAGCTCTCACTATTAAACAACTCTTTAAGTCCAATAGAGGTTTGTGATTTATCTTTATCTATTATATTAATATAAAATTTACTCATTATATTCTCAGGAGTAAAGAGATCCTCTTGAAAATACCCATATAACAGGCTTGTGACTACTGGAAAGATAATAAAAGTGAATACTGTTACCTTCCATTCACGAACCAAGCCTTTTAGCATGACCTTTATAAATGCTTTTAATTTCATAATAAACCTCCTAATCCCTAAGGGTTTTTCCTGTGAGAGATAAGAATACTTCCTCTAAAGTAGGTTCTTCAAAGGTAATTCCCCTTATTTTAATTTTTTCTTCATAAAGACTATTTATTAGGGTATTTAAATTAAAGAATTCCTCCTTAACCACTAACTTTAGCATTCCATCTTCCTCAGTTAAATCCATAACTCCCTCTAAGGCTTTTACTCTTATTAAAGTCTCAGCAGTATAGCTATCTGGCTTTAATAAAAGTCTGCTTTTATCACTTACCATAGCTTTTACAGACTTTTTAGTTCCATAGGCTACTTCTTTTCCTAAGTCCATTATGAAAAGCCCATTGCAAAGATAATCTACTTCCTCCATATAATGCGAAGTATAAATTACTGTAGTATTTCTATTTTTATTTATTTCTTTTGTAAACTCAAAGATATGGTTTCTAGATTGTGGATCAATACCTACTGTTGGTTCATCCATAATCAAGATTCTTGGATGATGAAGTATTGCAGCTGCTATATTAAGCCTTCTCTTCATTCCCCCTGAAAATTTCTTAAGCTTTTCATTTTTTCTATCCATAAGACCTGCTACCTCTAAGGCTTCATTTATTCTTTCCTTTAAAAGCTTTCCTTTTAAGCCATATAGACTTCCCCAAAACTCAAGATTATCATAAGCCGAAACTGTTTCCATTAGTGCAATCTCTTGTGGTACAAGGCCTAGTTGCCTTTTTACTTCAAGTGGATTCTTTATTATAGAGTATCCATCCACTAAAATATCACCGCTATCTGGTTTTAAAAGTCCTGTAATCATACTAATTAAAGTAGACTTTCCTGCTCCATTTGGTCCTAAAAGTCCAAATATATCTCCATCCTCTATGGATAAACTTATATTATCTACGGCAATTTTATCATCAAAACGTTTCGTTACATTTTTTATTTCAATTAGACTCATAAAAAAATCCCCTCCTAAATCTTCTACTTATATAATAGAAAATTTTAGGAGGAGATTCCATTCCCCTAAGTAACTAAGTTAAGTGACTTAAGTCATCTATAATTAGTTATTAGTAATTATGCTCGTGATTAAAGTGCTTTACCTACTTATACCTGACTTAAAAGCAAAGATAGCAATTTGGGTTCTATCTCTTAATTCCAGTTTTGATAATATGTTAGAAATATTATTTTTAATGGTTCCCTCTGATAAAAATAACTTCTCCCCAATTTCTTTGTTGGATAAGCCATTAGCTATTTCTCTTATAATGCTTACTTCTTTTTCTGTGAGATTATACTGATCTATAACCTGTTCACTATTATCCTTCTTAACTTCCTCTACCATCATTACAGTAGCAACTTCAGGATGCACTACCACGCTACCTATTATAGCCGCCTTTATGCCTTCATATATAACATCATAGGAGCTATCCTTTAAAAGATAACCTGATGCTCCAAACTTCATAGCTTCATGTATATATTCTCTATCATTAAAGGTAGTTAAAATTAAAACCTTTATTTCCTTAAAGGTGTCTTTTATAAGTCTTGTACCTAAAACCCCATCACACTTAGGCATTCTTATATCCATAAGCACTAAGTCAACCTTATGTTCCTTACAAGCCTTATAAGCCTCCTCCCCATTTTCACAAAGGCCTACTACTTCTATATCCTCAAAGGAGGATAGTATTATCTTTAAGCCTTCTCTAATTAACTTCTCATCGTCTACAATAATGATATTTATCTTTTTATCCATGGCTATTCTCCTTACCTTACCATATATTTAAAGCCTATTCCCCTATGATTTACTCTAATTAGCTCCTAACTATACGTTTTATTTCCTGATTATTTATATCAACATTCTTATTGAAAATAAAATATTTATGGTTCTCTCTCACTATTCTTAGCCTCGTTAAAAGCAGTTAAAATCTCATTAGGATGTAACACAACTTTTAGAGTAAAACCTTTATTTATCTCTGTATCATAGGATATTTCCCCTCTAAGTTCATTTACTCTTTCCCATATACTTTGAAGGCCTATGCCTTTAGTTACCTTCTCAGCTCCAACCCCATTGTCTTTTAAGGTTATTATTAAGTTATCTTGATTAAAGTACATGAATATGCTAATTTCTGTAGCCTTGCCATGTCTTAGAGAATTAGACATAAATTCTTGAATAACTCTATATATAACAAAGGAATGATCTGAGTTTAAGTTCCAACTTTGCTTTGAATACCGTAGCTTCACCTTAACCCCTGTAAGTTTTTGAAAGTTTTTCACCAGCTCTTCAATTGCAAGTATACCTTCATATTTTTCAAATTCACGAGGTTTTAATGCTCTTACAGCTCCTCTTACCTCTTGAAGACTTTCCTTTACAAAGTCCCCCAGATTTTTTGCCAAAGTTGAAGCCATTTCTCCATTGGTTTTTGCCATCTTTTCAATGGCCCCAAGCTGAATTATTGTGGTGGATAAACTATGCCCTACACTATCATGAATTTCCCTAGAAATTCTATTTCTCTCCCTAAGTAAGGTAAGCTCTTCAATAGAACTTGCATAAGCTTCTATATCTTCTTTTGCCTTTTTTAGTTCTTCCTCAGAAATTCTCAGCTTATCATAAAGCTCCTGAGCCTTTAATTTTCCTTGAACTTCTTCTTTGATATAATTACTTAAAGCTATAAGTGTAATTAAAGAAAAGGTTGTTATAAGTAGTTCCCTGCTCTCTAGATTTCTTCCAATAACTGCTAGAGTTATAATTGCTAAAAAAGAAATTATCTTAGCTTTGTATTCCCTTAAAAAGAAGGCCCCATCAAGAACTGAGGGTAGAAAATAAAAGAATAATACTCCGCCACGATGAGTAAAAGAAATATAAGCAATTACCCATTCTACTAATATAGATAGAATAAGACACGCTTCCTTTTGCTGAAAGTTAAAAAACCTGACCTGATTATTTATTATGTATAACAAAATTATTCCTACTGAAAACATGCTAATCAAGGTTTTATTATATAAAATCATTGTAAAAATAATTAGGATTATAGATAAATATCTAATACTTATTAATAAAACTCTATTTTTCATTTTTCCCCCATAATTAAGCTGCCAATTCTATATAAATTACAGCTTTCATTTTTTTACTTATCATAGATAATCAACTTCCTTCAAATAACTTGTTGAGGTATTTCTCCTTAAAACTATGATAAAGCTAACTATTATTGAAATAATTAAAAAGAAACTAGCTATTAAAGATGCTACTTTCCTACGTTTTTTATATTTGAATTAATCCGTAATATACTTATATATAAAATTATACTATGTTTATCTTAATATAGGGAGTTAAATCTCAAAATATAAACTTATGCAAAAAAATATAAGGTGCCTCAATTTAATGAGGCACCTTTAAATTTAAACCATTGCTGAAATTACATAACTTAATATAAATAGTCCAGTTACAATATAAAGAATTGGGTGTACTTCCTTACCCTTTTTCTTTAACACCTTAGCTATGCAGTAGAATATGAATCCAGCTGCTACACCATTTGTAATGCTATATGTGAATGGCATAAATGCTATAGTAAAGAATGCTGGTATTGCAATTTCTAAATCTGACCATTCTATTTTTTGAAGAGATTCAGCCATTAATATACCAACAACTATTAATGCTGGTGCTGTAGCTGCTCCTGGAACCATTCCTGCTATTGGAGCTATGAATAAGCATAGTAAGAATAATATTCCTGTTACTACTGAAGCAAGACCAGTTCTTCCACCTTGGCTTATACCAGCAGTACTCTCTACATAAGTAGTTGTGTTACTTGTTCCAAGCAATGCACCAATTGATGTTGCTGTTGCATCAGCAAATAATGCTCTCTCTAACTTTGTTGAAAAACCTTTGCTATTTTTACTTAAAGAATAATCTTCGTTATTATCAAATATTCCTGATTTCTTTCCAGCACCTAGGAAGGTTCCTATAGTGTCAAAAGTATCAGTTAAAGAAAAGGCAAATATTGTTGTTAATGCTACAAATATTTTTCCTGGATCTGAAAATAACCCTACAAAGTCTAGTTTAAATAGTGTTGGACTAAGACTAGGAACATCAAAGTTCATAACTCCTGATGCCGGAACTTGAGTAACTCCAAAGAAAATCCCTATAACTGTTGTTGCTAGTATTCCTACAAGAATTGAACTCTTAACTTCTAATATCATAAGAACTATTGTAATTATAAGACCTATTAATGCAAGTTGAGCTACTGGATCCTTAAAGTTAACGATAGCTGGAACCACATCTTGGAATACTCCACCTTCACCTAAGGCTGCAACCTTATTTACTGCTTCTCCAGTAAATTGAAGGAAGTGAGCTTGTTTAACACCTATATATGCTATAAATAATCCTATACCACCACTAATTGCATATTGAAGTGATTCTGGTATAGCTACTATTATCATTTTTCTTATGTTAGTAACTGTAATTATGATATTTATAATACCACAGATGAATACCATTGCTAAGGCCTGTTGCCATGTAAAACCTAAGCCAAAAACTACGGTAAAAGTAAAGAATGCATTAAGTCCCATACCTGGTGCTAATGCAAAAGGAACATTAGCTACAAACCCCATAATGAAGGTTCCAATTACCGCTGCAAGAATTGTTGCTACAAATACTGCACCCTTGTCCATTCCTGCCTGAGATAAAATTATTGGATTAACAAAAATAACATATGCCATTGTAAGGAATGTAGTTAATCCAGCTAATGATTCTGTTTTAATGTCTGTACCATTTTCCTTTAGTTTAAAAAACTTATCCATCAAGAACACCTACCTTTTTTAATATTAACAATACTAATTACAATAAATCCGAACTACACATTGAATTATACACGAACATTTGAAATAAATCAATATATATTGTTCGTTAATTATTTGTTAACTAGGTTGTCTATGTATTTGTACCTTTAATTAAGTACTCACATAAGTAATTCTTATCTTATAGATTTACTACTTGAAACCTTAAAGTATTTTGCTATCCAAGTATTGAAAAACTTAATTTTATTTAAAGCTATGACGTAGTATATCTATATTAGCCAAATTCTTAAGTTCATAGACTTTATAAAAGTTGTTCTTAGATGGTGA
>NZ_AMQH01000010.1 GCF_000300195.1 Clostridium tunisiense TJ
TGAAATAAATCAATATATATTGTTCGTTAATTATTTGTTAACTAGGTTGTCTATGTATTTGTACCTTTAATTAAGTACTCACATAAGTAATTCTTATCTTATAGATTTACTACTTGAAACCTTAAAGTATTTTGCTATCCAAGTATTGAAAAACTTAATTTTATTTAAAGCTATGACGTAGTATATCTATATTAGCCAAATTCTTAAGTTCATAGACTTTATAAAAGTTGTTCTTAGATGGTGATTTCAATTTGCATTTTTTCAATTTAAGGTAACTTAGAATATTTCTCCAGCATAAAGCTAATATTGTAACTTATCATGTAAAAATTTTTATTTTCCATTTAATTCTATTTATATTCATTTTCCTACATACATATAACTACTTAAATATACTTTTTAAAGTTTTTGTTAAGACTTCACACTTGATGCAACCTTAGTATTTCTAATTCTTTTAAGGCTATAAACTTTAGGATTCTATGATAATTTATTTTTTTGTTAAGATAGTTTAACCACTGATTAACAAGAGTTCTTTCCACAATTAGTTAGGTTATTTGACAAAATAATTATTAATTCAACATTTTTTTCCTTAACAAATTAAAGTTACCAAGTATTTTTTCAAGTTAAAAACTAATAATAAGATTGTAGTTAATGCTTGCTAAACTTTTTACTTCAGTAAAAACTCTAGGGAGAATTAACATCCATATTATAAGAAATGGATTTAGTAATAATTATTTCACTTCATTTCTTAAATTTAAATTTTTAGGAGGTAGATTCCCATGCAAAACAATCAAGGAAACAACCAAGGAAAAAATGCTAAACAACATGTTCAAGATGTACAAAATCATCTTCAAAGTGCTTCAAGTTGCTTAAACCAAGCTTTACAATCTGTTGAGAAACCAGAAAACAGAGAAAAAATACAAAGCACACTTAGCTCTGTAGAAAATGCAATGCAATCAGTTAATAACACACTTTCTAACTACCAAGAATAATGTAACAAAAATGGAACTAGGTGTATAGCACCTAGTTCCATTTTTATTAGTCTCATTTTGATATGCATCTTTACTTTTTTATGTGTTTTATAATGCACTTACTTTTATGATAATTTTCCAGCTGCCTTTTCCTATATCTTCTTTTACTTTATCTCTCTCTCAAAGATAATTTCAAAGTCCTTGCCTCTTCCTTCTAAGCTATAATATAAAGGTAAAATTTGAATAAGCCTCCACCCTTGCTTTGCAAATTCATTAATGATCTCTTGGTGATTATCTCCTGTAAACATTCCCCCCATAGAACACTTAACATATTTGTACTCATACATAAGAATCTCCCCCTAACACACTTAAGTTAAATTCAACATCTAAAGAATCCTCATTTTTCTAAAGGTGTTGATAATTATATAATATTCATCATAATATTGAAATAACCTTTAAAGTTACTCTTTATCCCAACTAAAATATAGATGTTTAAGTTTTACTCCTGGTTCACTATATATCCACATATCTTAAGTCACTAACCCATGGTACAATATAACTATATTACAGGTATGTTGGGTGGGATTGTTATGAAAAATCAAAAAAGAATTAGAGATTATGGAGTATCAATTGGAAGAATGCTTCCGGGAAAACTAAATTCTATTACAGATGTAGACGGAATAAAAGTTGGCCACATTACTCTAAATAGTGGTGAAATTAAAACTGGGGTAACAGCTTTACTCCCTCATAGTGGCAATCTTTTTAAGGAAAAAGTTATGGCATCTAGTTATGTTATAAATGGTTTTGGAAAATCTATGGGACTGATTCAAATAGATGAATTGGGCACCATTGAAAGTCCTATAGTTTTAACTAATACCTTAAGTATTGGAACTGCTTTTGATGGGGTTTTAGACTATATACTAGAGGAAAATCAGGATATTGGTACTACAACTGGTACTATAAATCCTATTGTTTGTGAATGTAATGATGGTTACTTAAATAGTATAAGAAAAAGAGTAGTTGAAAAATCTCATGTACTAGAAGCTATAAAAAAGGCTGATGTAGAATTTGAAGAGGGTTCGGTAGGTGCTGGTACTGGTATGTGTTGCCTTGGTGTTAAAGGAGGTATTGGAACAGCTTCAAGAGTTATTCCCTTAGATAATAAAAAATATATTCTTGGAAGCCTAGTGTTATCCAATTTTGGTATTGGAGAAGAGCTCTTAATAAACGGAATTAAAGCTGGTGAAAAAATAAAATCTTTACTCTCTAAAAGAAGTGAGGAAGGAGATAAGGGATCTATTATTATGATAATTGCTACTGATATACCCCTTAGTGAAAGACAACTTAAAAGAGTATGCAAACGTGCAGTTGTAGGACTTTCAAGAACAGGTTCCTTCATTGGAAATGGAAGTGGAGATATTGTTATTGGCTTTTCAACCGCTAATAAGGTTAGTCACTATGAAGAAAATGCTATCTGTGACATGAAGATTTTAAGTGATAATAAAATAGATTTAGTTTTCAACGCTGCTGCTGAAAGTATAGAAGAAGCTATTTTGAATTCACTCATTTGTGCTGATACTACCCTTGGTAGAAATGAGCATATGAGATATTCCTTGAAGGAATTTATTGAACACTTAATTTAAGCAAATTCAGTTCCTTACCAATGCATGGTCATATGTTTTTAATAGCTCCCTTTGCTTTACCTAACCCTAAAATGTCTTTTTATAAAATCTATATATAAATCTATAAAACTAAAAAAACAAAGGTTGCGTCAAAGTATTTTGCATAAAAATATACTGACACAACCTCTTATATTAATGATTAAACTTTTTTAATGTTCCTAGAGTTAATCCTGTTTTTTCTATAACTTGCACAGGTAAAACTCCAATAGGCTTTTAGCTATAATAATCTCTTCTATTACTTTAATTTCTCTTCCTCATAGCAAATAATAGGGGTACCTGGTTCTATTTTCTCAAAAATAGTTTTAGCTAAGTATGTGGGAGCATTAACACAGCCATGAGTTCCATTATTTTTATATATTTCCCCACCAAAAGAATATCTCCAACTGGCATCATGTATGCCTATATTCCCATTAAAAGGCATCCAATAGGTGACCTCTGCTTCATAATTTGCTCCCCTCAGAGTAGAGCCCTCTTCCTTATAATTTAGCATATAGATTCCAACACTTGTAGCATTTCCTCTATTAGGATTCCCAGTCACTACAGCACCTTGGGTCACCAGTTTCCCATCTTTATAGAACCATAAGTGCTGCCTTGTTATATTAATTTCTACGTAAGTATTGCCTATATCATTTTCACCTCTAGTTATAGCCCTTTGAGTATATACTGGTTCCCTTTCAACTACATCCCCCTTACTTATATTTTCTAGTAAAGCTTTTGTTTCAGAGGAGGTATTAATTTTCCATCCATAAAATCCACCTTTAACTTCTACGGTTTTTCCTAGGGAAGTCTTTATTTTTCTTACAGTTCCAGCTGTATCATATTTTTTACGAAGCTCTAACACATATTGAAAAACTGCCTTTTTATCGATTACTACATCTAAATTCTCGTCAGTGCTTAACCATTGATTTATTAGACCTTCATCTAAAACCTCACTGTTCTTATCAAATAAATATGTTACCTTTGTCCTTATACACTTATCTAGCAAGTTCTTAGTTTGAAGTGCCTTATCAGCTCCTGCAACATATTTTGGGCTTTCGTAGCATTGATTTTGGTCTAAATCTAACTTTGTTTCTCCTTTTATTATGCTACTTTTTATTACTTCAACTAGCTTATCCTTGATTATTTTATTTCCATAAACCTCTTCAATTACCTCATAAGACCCATTGGAATATTTAAAACTTACATTCCTTGGCTCTATAATATTTCTATTTAAACAGTTTAGTCCGATTATTTTACTTTCTAAATCCTCTGCATTGTAGCTAAACAAATCCTCTACATAGTATTTTTGTTTCTTAAATAAAGAACTTATCCATTTCATAGGTTTTTGTGCTTCATAAACTTTAGAAATGCTATTTTGTTCATTATAAAGCATCCCTATATCTTTTCCTTCTATTTCTTCTATTTCATTATTTCTTTCTATTAATTGCAATTTATAATCTTTAGTATGATTTTTAATTATTCCATTTGCATCGCTATGTGCTTTTAGTGATAATTCTACTCCATTTATTACTGTATTAAAAAAGAAATGCTTAGCAAAATATATGGAAATAAGTATGTATAGTAGCACAATTAAAACTATTGCAATAACAACATTTCCTAATGTTTTACCCTTTAAAAAATTCTTTGCACTAAGATCCTTCATACTGGTTTATACCTTTCACCCAAAATACATTTATTTTAAAATAATAACTATCTAATAATATGCTTATACTTTTAACTTTAAAACTTACGAGAGTATTGTAATATTAAAATTCTTACTTGTACTTGTGAAAACAATTAAACTCTTAAGAAATTTTTCATAAGAGTGAAAGTTATAGCCTTTATAAGCTAATGAATCTCAGTTATTTAAATTTCTTTGGCTAGAAAATAAGAAACTTATCATCTTGATAAACTTTTTATTTCACTAATCCTAACCCCTATGCCTTTCTTTAAAATCATATAAAAATAACCATAGCACAGAAAGTTTTACCTCCTACACTATGGTTTTTCTTATCTTATTGTTGTCATTCCTCCCATATATGGTTGTAATGCAGCTGGAATATTTATTGAACCATCTTCATTTAGGTTGTTCTCTAAAAATGCAATTAGCATCCTCGGTGGCGCTACCACTGTATTATTTAAGGTATGTGCATGGTACTTTCCATTTTCACCTTCTACACGAATTTTAAGACGACGAGCCTGTGCATCTCCTAAGTTAGAACAACTTCCAACCTCAAAGTACTTCTTTTGTCTAGGTGACCATGCTTCCACATCTACTGATTTTGCTTTTAAGTCTGCTAGATCTCCAGAACAACATTCTAAAGTTCTAACTGGTATGTTTAAAGAACGGAATAAATCCACTGTATCCTTCCACATTTTATCATACCACATCATACTTTCTTCAGGCTTACATACAACAATCATCTCTTGTTTCTCGAATTGATGAATTCTATAAACTCCTCTTTCCTCAAGTCCATGGGCACCCTTTTCCTTTCTAAAACAAGGAGAGTAACTAGTCAAGGTTTGTGGCAAAGATCTCTCAGGTAAAATTGTATCAATAAATTTACCTATCATAGAATGCTCACTAGTTCCAATTAAGTATAAATCTTCACCCTCAACCTTATACATCATGGCATCCATTTCTGCAAAACTCATTACTCCAGTTGCAACTTCGCTACGAATCATAAAAGGTGGTATACAGTAAGTAAAACCTCTATCTATCATAAAGTCTCTTGCATAGGAAATAACCCCAGAATGAAGTCTAGCAATGTTACCCATAAAGTAATAAAACCCACTACCTGCAACTTTTCTAGCACTATCTAAATCGATACCCTTTAGCTTCTCCATAATTTCAGTGTGATATGGAATTTCAAAGTCAGGTACAATAGGCTCTCCATAGCGTTGAACTTCTACATTTTCACTATCATCTTTCCCAATTGGTACACTTGGATGAATTATATTTGGAATTGCCATTAAAATATCTTTAACCTTTTTATCTAGTTCATCTTCCTTTACTTCCAGCTCAGCTAAACGCTGGGCATCTGTATTTATCTTCTTTTTCAATTCTTCTGCTTCTTCTCTTTTTCCCTGGGCCATTAATTTACCTATTTCCTTGGAAATTTTATTCCTTCCAGCTCTTAAAGCTTCAGCTTCTTGTTTTGCACTTCTATGCTCAGCATCCAAAGCAATTACCTCATCTACTAAACCCAACTTGTTATGTTGAAATTTGTTTATTATATTTTGCTTAACTATTTCTGGGTTTTCTCTTACAAACCTTAAATCTAACATAAAATTCCCTCCTGATTAAAATTTATTATTATAAAATTATAAAACAAAAAACTCCCGTCCCACATGTAAATGGGACGGAAGTACACCGCGTTGCCACCCAAATTGCTGAAATAATAATTAATCCAGCCACTCGATATAGTAAGATAAAGGTTACTAGCCTTTCGATTCATCACCGGCAGCTCCAAAAGTGGAGAGATTTTACCTTTCATCCATTCACACCACCCATGGACTCTCTGAAAAAAGTTTAAAATCGTAGCTTTCATCATAGCTGCTCTTTTATGTACAATTTTGTTTTAATTATTTAAGCTTATAAATAGTTCTAAGTAACTACATAGCTTATAATTTATTATCCACTATAATATCATATTTTATCATTTATTATAATCTTTTCAAGGCTTTATTTATTTTTTCTTACTACATTAAACTATCTTTATATTATTTACCATGACCTAAGGTTTCTAATCATTTCTCACTGCAAATAAGTTTATGTATAAAAGGAACCTTATTCCTTCATATGAGATGATTATTAGGACTAATCTTATTAATAATTCACTATAAGAACTTTTGATAAAACAAATAAGTAATCTCAGTTTATTAGGTCTTACTTATAACAAAGTAGCTGATATCAAATAAAACTTAAATATATAAGTCTACTTACGTTTAAGTAACTGAGCTAATTTATTGATAAAACTATTATTAGCATTTTCCATAGCTATGTCATATTGAGTATAATAAGCTTCTTGCATAACTCTTTTAAAATCTTTAACTTCTTTTACTAGACGCTCATTATTCGTATTAGCTAATTCATCGAACTTATTAAAGTTATTCTGAAAATCAGTTCTTAACTCATCATTTTTTGCGTCTATTTTTTCAGATATAAACTCAGTAGTATTATTGATAAATTTATTATTTAAACTTATATTAGTTTCATTAACTTCATCAAACTTTTTATTTAGTTTTTCCTTAATTTCATTAGTTAATTCTTCCTTTAACTGCTGAAACCCTTTATTTTGAGTTTCAATAATTGTTGATGTAATTTTTTCTAAATACACCAAATTATCACTTTTTATATCATGGATTAGTTGAGCTTTAAAATCATTAAGTTGAACTTGATTTTCTTTTTTTATTGAGTCAATAAGCTCTTCAACAGACAACAAGTTACTTTCACTCCCCTGAAATTCAACATCATTTAAGGGTAACATATTATAATAATCTTGAATTTCCTTAAGTGACATCCCTTTATTCTTTAACTTTATTAAAAATTCTAATTTATCAACATCCACATTAGTATAACGTAATTCCTTACCAACTATTTCAATTTTTAAAAGATCATCAAATAACTTTGTATAATATTTGATATTACTAATATCCTCATTTAACAAATCAGAAACTTGTTCAATGGAATAGCAAGATATTTCCCCTCTTTTTTTATTCTGAATTTTATGAGTAACATTCTCTACATCTATATACTTAGCGTTATAATCCATATAATTATTCCTCCCCCTTTCTTTTTTCGAGTTAACAAAATTAAACTTAAGTGATAAATGAAATATTGTGGAAAATCACGCAAAAATTATATAAAGTATAATGTTGTTATAATTTTTTTCGATAATACTACTAGATAATATGATAAGGGAGATTAGTTATGGAAAAAGGTAAAATGTTATTAGTTTCATTAGGTCAAGGCGCTGGAAATATAGTAGATGGATTATTAAGTAAAAACCCAAGATACAACGGCTTATTTTTAAATAGTAGCTTGTTTGATATTAAGCCATTAAAAAATGCACACATCGGTAAAAATGTATATATTTATCCAGGAACAGATGGCTCAGGAAGAGATAGAAATAAATCTAAGGACATGATAAAAGATAATGCTAACTCTATAGGGCTATTATTAAGAAAGTATCCTATAACAGAATCAATTGTAATATTTACAACTATGGCTGGGGGAACAGGTTCTGGAGCAATAAAAACCTTTATCCAAATTGCAAAAAAAGCATTACCAAATTCTAAAATTAATGTAGTAGCTATCCTACCTAGCTTAAAAGAGGATGAATTAGCCTTTAAAAACACTCTAGAATGTTGGAACGATATAAATAGTATAATGAATTTAATAAATGATGTTAAATTTGTAGATAATAACAAGCGAAATACATATAAAGAAATAAATAACGAAGTAATTGAGAGTTTAGATTTATCCTATAATATAACAGGTATCCATGCTGATGGTAGCATTGATAATAAGGATTCTTTTAGAATAAATACAGCAGATGGCTCAGGTCTTGTTTTGAAATTATATGATGGCTTGAAGGATGTAAAAACTGCAGTTGATTTAGCCATAAAAAATAGCGTTTTTGTTCAACCAGATGTATATGATTGTGATTACCTAGGTGTTAATTTAAAAATTGATGGTTATGATCCATATGAGGTTTCTAAGTTATTTGAAGTTTATAAAAGTACCTATATGACATACAATGATAAACACAATATAGTAGTTCTTGGTGGATGTGAAACCCCTACTGAATCAATAAAATTAATAAAAATGGCCTTAGATGATAAGAATCAAAGAAAATTGTCAAGAAATAAAAAAAGAAGTGTTATGATTGAATTAGATTCAAATAGTGCAGATGAACTTGAAGAATTAGATGTTTTAAATGATAATGAGCTTAACAATTTATTTGAAGATAATTATACATTTTAAAAATACTCCTATGAAAAAATCATAAATAAAAGTATATCTTAAGTCTTAAATCAATATGCTTATTATTATTTTCAGTTGAAGTAATAATAAGCATATTTTTTGTTAATAGGTTCATCAATAGGTAAAACTAAGGATTCTCTTCATACTATAATTCCTTGTAACTTTTACTAATATCGCTACCAAGCTTCATATTCTTTATCTTAATTTTACCCTTTGCAACTTCTTCTTCGCCAATTAATATAACATTTTCAGCCCCTATCTTATTTGCATAACTCATGGTCTTCTTTAAAGGCGTATTCTCAAAGTATATTACTGCACCATAACCCCTTAATTGTAGGTATTTTAGCACTTCTCCACAATATTCTATTGTTTCTCCTATTGGTACTATTAGATAATCTAGCCTATTTTTCACCTCATATTTATCAATAAAACCAATTTCCTTTAGCACAAAAAATAGTCTGGTTATTCCTATGGAAATCCCAACTCCAGGTAATATATTTTCTGTATAGTTCTCTGCTAAGTTATCATACCTTCCACCAGAGCATATAGAACCATAACTCTCATTTCCTAATAATACTGTTTCAAAAACCGTTCCTGTATAATAATCTAATCCTCTTATAATCCTTAGATTTATTTCAAATTCACTACTATCTACTCCTAGAATTCCTAGCATAAAGTTAACTTTTCCTAACTCTTCTACACCTTCAATAAAATACTGGTTTTTAATATTAAAATTTGTGAGCTCTTCTAATACTTCTTCATTAGTTCCTTTAATGCTTAACAACCTATTTAAATACTCACTTTTTTCATTACCTATAAGAATACTAAGCTCATTAATAAATACTTGTTTTTCTATTTTTTCATATTTATCAATTAATATCATTACCTCAGCTGTACTTTCTATATTTAATTCACTTAATATGCCCCTTAATATTTTTCTATTGCTTATTTGAAATCTATAATTACTTAACCCTATTTCCTTAAATGCCTTAGAGGCTAAACTTATAACCCAAGCATCATTATTTATACTTAAACACCCTTTGCCAATAACATCAATATCACATTGATAAAACTCTCTATATCTTCCCTTTTGATTCCTCTCTCCTCTATATACCTTTCCTATTTGATATCTCTTAAAAGGAAAAACTAACTCATTATAATACTGAGCTACGTACCTCGCAAAGGGAACTGTCAAATCAAATCTTAAAGCTAAATTATTTTTACCCTTTTGAAAACTATACACTTGCTTTTCGGTTTCCCCACCTGTCTTAGCAAGCAAAACCTCTGCCTTTTCTATTATTGGTGTATCTATTGCCATGCACCCATTTCTTTCATATACACCTTTTATCTTATTTACTATATCATCAAATATTGCTTGATCCTTAGGTAATAGCTCCATAAATCCTGGTAATATACTTGGTTTAATAACATTGTTTTTCACTTTAATCACTCCTATAAATATTTTTTAATAATGAACAAGTTCATTTTGTAGGTCAATTTTGGAAGGACATTTTACTAAACAAAATCACCTTTATTACAACAAAGTTTAACTTTTAGCATAAGACTCCCACCTGAAAACTAAGGGAGAATTATCCTTCTAAAACATTTTTAAATACAACAAAAGCCATGTAGGCATATATCCCACATGGCTTAATAAATTACGATTGCACTTAATTTATCATTACCTAGAGATACAAGCCTAATGCTAATAGACTTGTATCTGCTTTTTTACAGATCAAGTCTCTAGTAATGATGATGTATGTTGTTTTGTTTAACAATACTAAGTACTCTCATAACTTTCCTCCTAAAATTATATTACTATTATAATACAACAATCCCTTATAAAGTTCAAATGTATTTCATATCTTTACTTCTTGAAAAATCTAGAAGTTGACAATTTGTTGAAAGGATTGCTTACGCAATTTATTGTACGGTTCATCTTATAAGTTGCAAATAAAGTTTAATAAGCAAACATTTATATAAAATTATAATCTAAAGTGGTTTTATATAAACATTTTTAGACAATTCTCTAAGCTCATCTATATCTAATACATATATTTTTTTATCCTCACATTTTATAATTGATTTTGTTTCCATTTCTTTAAGTGTTCTGTTTAAGTGCCTATATGTTGTACCTAAAAACTGTGCAATATCTAAATATGATGAATTCAAAATTATGCAATCCTTATCTGTTAAATGTTCAATTAAATAACTAGATAATCTGTTAGTAAGTGGGTATATAAAATTATATGAACTATTGTTAATAGTCCCATAAAGCTTTTCACTCAAAGAATCTACTAAATGGTGTAAAAACTTTACATCATTAATGTACTTTTCTCTAAGTATTTCTGAAGGTATCGCTATTAAATAAGTATCTTCTACTGCATCAACATTGCAAAGTATAGGAATATCCTTTAAAAGTTCTAAATCCCCTATGGTATTAAAAGCTGTATAAAATTTTAAAAGCATTGACTTTCCATTTTCAAAAGGATAATAAATTTTAATTTTACCATCTACAAGTAAATAATAATATTTAAGTTCTTCTCCTGCTTCTAGTATATATTCTTCCTTTTCGTAGAAGTAAAGTTGACTCTGTTTTAATATTTCATCATCAAATATCTTATCAATATTATTTTTTTTTATATAATTATTTAAAAGTATATCATCAAAAACTTTTCTCATAACTCCTCCTAACATGACCAATGTCATGTGCAAATTATTATAAATATATTATTTTATTAGTGATGACTTGTAAAGGGGTGAATTAATTTGAGTATGTATGGAAATCTAGCTGTTTTAAACGGTATTCTTCTTGCAATAATGATATTCTTAAATAGTGTTTTATCAAAAAAGATAGGATTATATAATAGTACATTAATTCACCATATATTTGGATTTATACTAATTTTAATAGTATCTACAGTTATACTTCGATTTATTGGTCAAATGCTTACAAGTGCTATTATAGATTATTGGTATTTCAATATCTTTTCTATGGGGAAGGTCATAGGCTGTATTCTTTTTTTAATAGGTATTATACTTAATGCCAAATCTAATGAAAAATATAAACAAAATCAAATTAAATCTCTCAATAATTAAATTATTTATATAAAAGGCTGGAGGATATATTATGAAATATGAAGTGATATTATTTGATGCAGATGATACTTTATTCGATTTTAAAAAGTCTGAAAGAGAGGCTTTTAAGAATACTATACTAGAATTTAATATGGAATATGATGAAAATAACCATTTAAAAACTTACCAAGAAATAAATGCAGTTATATGGAAAGAATTTGAACAAGGACTTATCACACAGGAAAAACTAAAGGTGGAAAGATTTAAAAGACTATCAAATAGATTGCATATAAGTTTTGATGAAAATAACTTTGCAAAGTCATATATGGTACATTTAGCTAATGCATCATTTCTGTATGATGATAGTATAGATCTTATAAAGAATTTAAGTAAATCTTACAAGCTTTCTATAGTAACTAATGGTCTTACCTTTGTTCAGAATGGACGGATTAGAAAGTCCATTATATCAAAATATTTTGCTGATATAGTGATATCTGAAGAAATATTAATATCGAAACCAAACCCTAAAATTTTTCAACATGCTTTAAAAAATATAAATCATATTGATAAAAGCAAAGTATTAATGGTAGGGGATAGCTTAACTTCTGATATACAAGGTGGAATAAACTTTGGCATAGATACATGCTGGTACAACCCTAATAAAATTTCAAATGAAACATCAATAAAACCTACCTATGAAATTTCTAATTTTAATGAACTTAAGTCTTTATTACTTAATTCATAAAAATCCCCATAATTAATATGGTAAAAGGTATATAACTATACTTAGTTCTATACCTTTTATGATATTTGTAGAAATCTCATTCACTTATGGTACGATTCTCTCTATCAGTTACAAGTGCAAATGTTTTTATATTTTTTACTCTGTTAAGCTATACGACATATTGTCATATCTAAAAACATTTTATATACTTTATCTTGAAATTATTTCTACACCATCTTCCGTTACAAGAACTGTATGCTCCCATTGTGCTGAAAGAGAGCCATCCTTTGTAAATGCAGTCCATCCATCATCTTCATCGATAAACACTTCATGACTTCCTGCATTTATCATAGGTTCAATTGTAAAAACCATTCCTGGAACTAAAATCATATCCGTTCCTCTTTTTCCAAAATGATATACAAAGGGCTCTTCGTGAATATCTAATCCAATCCCATGACCTCCAAAATCCCTAACTACTGAATAGCCCTTACTTTGCGCATACTCTTGAATTGCAGCTCCAATATCTCCTAAAAATCCCCACGGCTTAACTTCTTGTATTCCTACTTCTAAACATTCCTTAGAGGTGTTAACTAATTCTTCAGCCTCCTCATTTACCTCTCCAATCATAAACATTCTTGAAGCATCTGAATAATATCCATTAAGCATAGTTGTTGCATCTACATTTATAATATCTCCTCTTTTAAGTACTACATCTTTACTTGGTATTCCATGACATACCTCACTATTTATTGATGTACAAACACTTTTAGGGAATCCATCGTAATTTAGAGTTGCTGGTGTCCCTCCATTAGATACTGTATAGTTATATACTAAATCATCTATTTCTTGTGTTGTCATACCTTCTTTAATATTGTCACTAATTAAATCTAAAACACCATTATTAATCTTAGCACTTTCTCTTATTCCTTCAATTTGCTTTTTAGTCTTTATAAGTTTTCCTGTTGGTACTATGTGTCCTTTTCTTTTTAAGCTTATTAATTTTTCATCAAATCCTAAATGACATGTCTTATATTTCAAACCACTTCCACACCAACAAAGGTCATTTCTATTTAATACCATAATCTTCTCTCCGTTTATCCATTATTTAATTACTCCACCATGAAAAAAACATTCATAAACTTTATTATTATTGAAATAAATTTCCTCATAGCCTTGAAACCACTCAAATTTCCCTTTGATAATGCAATGATATTTATGCTGACCTTTTTCATGTATAATTGGTCCACGATAAGGATTATCTTTAGAAACCAAACTTAATACTTCTTTTAAAAATTTTTCTGAAAATGCCTCATCTAAAACCCTTCCTGCATAATTCATTGACCACAATGGAATATCATTTCTCCATAATGCTTCTTCTCCAGAAAATTGTTTCCCTCCTAAATATGTATCAATATATTTTAATTCACCTTCTACATATTCAAAATCATGAGAATTAGGTCTTGATGCCTTAATTTCCTCACCATTTCCTGCATATGTGGATTTTTTAGCCTTACATAAAAAATCAATTACGTCTCCATTTAAATCATTAACTTTATTGGATACTATATTTAAATGGCTATTTTCTTCATAATCATTAACTAATTTATCAATACTTACATTAAAGAAATCACTTATGGAAATTAACCGTGCAATGTCTGGATAGGACTGACCAACTTCCCACTTGGCAACTGCTTGTCTTGAAATACCTATAATTTCAGCTAATTTCTCTTGTGATAATCCCCTTGCTTTTCTCAATGTTTGCAATTGCTCTTGAAAACTCACTTTTACTCACCTCTAAAATCAGTATACTACCATTTTTGGTATCCTTCTACCAACTGAATATAGCAAAGTTGACAACTATAGGTAGCCTTTAAATAAAAAAATAATAGGTGTAAATTTTATTTTCTAATTACATCTATTATTAATAGCATATTAAATGCCTTCTACAATCATTTGCATTTACTTATGGTACGGTTCACCGTAACAGTACTATTGGAGGTTTTTACAAAATAAAGAGTATATCACTGTTATGACACACCCCTTATTCATCTACTTCCTATACTTTTTTACTATAGCTTCAAAGTCTAAACCTCTCCAAGTCTTTTTCCACTCTTGTAAATAATTAATATCATTTGACTCTGGTTCTGGTGAGCATCTTTCTACCTTTATAATTGATGGCATCACAACTGAATCTCCAATTAGGATAGCCTCACCACTCCCCAGTGATGGCAATGTGTCTGTTACTGTTCCAAGACTATCAGGAAGTAGTCTTTTTACATAGCCCTGGTCTTGAGGATTTGTCAATCTCATAACAACAAAATTACTACACTGTGAGAAAATAGTTTCAGAAATCTCGGAAGGTCTTTGACTTACTATAGCTAAAGTTACCCCATACTTTCTACCTTCTTTAGCTATTCTTTCAATTGAAATTCTTGATGAATTATATTTTGTATCTTTTAACTTTGGTACATATTTATGCGCTTCTTCATATACGAGTAATAACGGAGCAACGCAATCCTTTCCATTAAGTTGCTTCAGGTAATATCCACACTCAAACATTAATCTAGATATTAATGAAACAGTTATGCTTAAAACTTCAAATGGAACTCCACTTAAATCAATAATTGTTACATTACTATTATTTTCAGATTTATATCCAAGAAGTTCAGTTAATACATCACTAAACTTCATATTAATTGCTTCCGCTCCAAAAAGAAATTCTAATCTCTTATCATTAAGCTTGTTTCTAATCCTAGATATAAATTTCTCTAGTGAGCCGTCATTGTAAGTTCCTTTACTAACAGAACCATTCTTCTGTTCATCGAATTCATACTCATTAGTAAAATATGAGTCAAACTTTTCATCGTCATTCTTAAATTCTTTTTTAGCATCTTTAATCATTATTTCATCTGAGTTTTTAGAATTTCTTGTTTCCTTACTAAGATTTATAATGCTTGTTAGTATTTCATGCATAGAAAATGTTACTGGTGTATCAAAAGATACATCTTTTTCACTAGAGTTTTTTATCTGCTTATTTCTTGTTATTACTCTTCTAAGAAGATTCACTTGATTATATGCTTGATTTTCTCCAGTTTCCACAAAAATTTCTTCTAACTCCTCTCCATTCATTAACCAGTAAGGTAAGTGCAAAGTTGATACATCTATATAATTGCAGCTTGGAAAAGCACTTTTATACTCAGAGTGTATATCGAAGATAAAAATATGTGAATTATTCAGACCTTCATAATTACTTTCTTTGGCAACTTTTGCTTCTTGTAATATCTTTGCTACAGTATGTGATTTACCGGAGCCAGTTGAGCCAATTATAGCTATATGCTTATTAAAAAACTTGTCACCATTAACTGGTACTAATATATCTTCATTCTGTAATAATCGTGCAAAATTAAACTTCTTAACCTCTTCAATCTGATTATATATCTTTCGAATTTCTTCTTTTTTAGCTGGTTCAACGCCAGTTGGTGGTATAGCTATATTATTTCCACCCCTCATGAACTTTCCTGTACTATCTAGAAACCCAATTGGAACAGCTTCAAGAATATACCTTTTTTCAGTTCCTGGTTCTACCTGTTCAATGATAAAGTTCTCAATCATTGCTATTATCGCACAGTCCTGTGAGTCAGACACCCTTAAATAAGAACCAACAGCAAATTTTTCTTCCGCCACTTTAAAATCATCAATATTGTTTACCTTGATTCTTATTTTATCTGGCAATACTGAAATAACCTCAGCATTAGGCATTAAAATTCCCCCCTTAGCTAATCATTTTACTAACTTCTGTAATATCATTTATCTGTACCCTTGTTTCCAAAAATGCTGAATTAAATTTTATGGGCTTGTCTACAAACAAGTGGTAATACTCCTTGAAGGTTATTGCAGCTACTACATCTCCAATATTTCCTTCCTTAATTATCTTAACTTTTATACCATTTATATCACCATCATTTTTTAAGTTATTAACTCTGAATCTATCCCCATCAAAATACGTACCATCAGAGAACTTTATTTCATCATCCAACATTTCTCTCTTAACATTATCTAATACTTCATGACCTATCCCCCTAAAACAAATATAGGGCGCTGGTGACTTGTCTTTCTTATAGTACTTATTACTTATATTATCCAATATTTTTCTAACCGTTGTCTCATTATAACTGCCTACACAATCAATTACAAAAAGTCTTTCAAATTTATTTAAATTTGCAGATTTTATAGTGAAGTATTGCTTTTTAACAAGGTCAATATACCTCTCTCTGCCCATAAATATATCATAATACCCATAGAAAATGTTTTTATTGCATTGACTTATGTACTCTTTTAATTGTCTTCCAGTAATATGTCTATCCCCTTCATCAGACTTAATTGCAAGTTCAAATAATTTTTCTCTAATTAATGAATGATATATTATTGCATCATCAATGGTCTTTAAGCCAAAGTATTGCTTAATTTCACCAACCAAGTACTTAAATTGATTTTCAAAGTTTTCTCCAAAACATAAAGTAAAGTTATTAATAAATCCTTCCCTTAAATCTTGAGGAAATCTAACTTGAAGCTCAGCTGTCTTAGTGGTATCCCTATATTTTAAAATTTCATCCAACTGTTCAATCTTCGTAAATTTAAGAACATTTGGCTTCATATCTTTGAAATATCCATACAAGCAAAACTTTCTACTTGAGCCCTTACTGTATAACTCCAAAAGCTGTATTATAGGGTCTCTAACTTTAGAATTTGAAAAATCTGCAGTTTCTTTATGTTTTACCTGGATTATGTGATTTTCATAGTTAATGTCCTGTATCTTTTCGATACATACTACTGTATTCTCATTATTTTTTATCAATTCAATCATTGTTTTATCGAATTGATATAGAAATCCTTTAATAGCATAATATCCCCCATCATCTCGACACATTTCATGTTACCTCTCTCTTCATTATCCATTATATTCTACTATTTACCATTATATCTCAAATATTAACACATTTTAGGCAAATAATATACTGATTTTGAAGTATAAAATATGTTCTTTGGTATCATAATCAAAATATACATTATATTAATATTACTTTTGGAGCAAAGAGGTTGTGATGGACTACTCTACAAATATTAGGGATAGCAATGGAAACACTATTCTTCATGGCATGTTTTTAATGGATATACACTGTCAGTACTTGACCTATCAGGTACGCCTAAGAAATAATAATTTTGTGATACATACTGGCAGCTCTTACAGCTTACTAACGCCTAATCGAGCTAAGTCATTAGTAATACTAGGTAATATGGATGACGATATACTTGGCTATGGTCATCATTTATTTGAATCTGCATTATAGTTCTACTCTACCAGACCAAAACTTATTACAGAGCTATATAAATAGTTGAAAAAGAAGAAGGGGCATATCAACTAACAACCCTTCTTCTTTGTTTAACTTAGATAGTTTATCATATCTCGAGCCTTTGCATTGGGACATACATTCCCTTATGATAGTAATAGAATAGCAATAACTTTAATAAAAAAATGAAAAGACAAGACAAGTGCCCTTTGCACATTTGGAAGTTACATTATTCTTTTTATACTTCAAAGTACATATTACATTTTGGAATTATATGATTTAATATTTTTCAACTATTATTCAAAATATCCAACTACTAATCTTTTAAAGCACTCAACCAATTCATTTCGAAACTTATTCGACTCACTTAAATAGTCTATAAAGTTTTCTCCTAAGCTTTTCTTTTCATTTAGAACAATATCACCATAATCTACCAACAAACTATAAATCCTTCTATCATCATAATTTAATGTAATTAATTCACTTACATACTCCATACCTAAATCACTCATTATACCTAAATCTTTACTATGAATAGTATGTAGATGCATATCCATAAAAATATTAAATTCTTGACGTTCAAAATACTTATCAACTATATCGTTAAAATTTATTTCTTTTCTTACACATCTTATCATTCCTCTATATATACTAACTCTGCTCTCATTAATATAATCAACAATAATTTCATATTTAGGTTCTAGTTTGTTTACTATACACTCTAAAATATTTTCTGGATTAAAAATCATCACCGATATATTGTAGTCCTTTTTTTCTTTTCCCAATTCATGATAAATCCGAGAAATATGATACTTCCAAACTCTATTGTTATAAAATATATTAAGTGATTTATTAAAAATTTCATTAATTTTAGCATTATTACTTGAAGGCGATTGATTATAATACATGATGGTATTTGATTCATTTATGCTCATAATTTCTCTTATAGCCTTAACACTTGAAAATAATTTATCCCTCTCAAAAAAACCGTTACACATAACCTTTTGTATACCCCATCCAGAATTTATATTAATCATAAATTTTTCTGGGTATCCAATTTCATAATCATCGCTATCTATTTCATGCAAAAAGTTTTCAAGAAAGATTCCTTCAAGAGATATAAAGTACCATTCCATTTCTTCTTTTGAAGCCGATTTGTAGTTTTCTTCTAGTTCCAACGCTTCGCTATATGAATCATTAAACTTATCTAAAAGACTATTGTTTTTATTTGACCTTGCTTTTAATAAATTTAAATAATACTCTTTTGAATACCTTTGATGTGCTAAATATAATGCATTCGGGTATGGTATTGATTTATTTATAGACATCTGTATAACTATAAAATCTTCTATACCGTATTTTGGCAACATTGTCTTTATCTTATGTATCATTTCATCTAATCTATCTTTATTCCTATATAAAAATATATGCTGGGATTTTGATATACTTCTTGTTATATCCAAGTTCAATGGTTCTATCTTCTCTTTATCAATCGGTACATTGTTATTATCTAATCTTATCTTATATCCCTCTAAATAGTAATTATTGTTATTATAGAACTCAGAATATGGTACTATCAACTCTTCCCAAGTTGTAGAAATTATCATTAATCTAATTTCACTATCCTTAACTTTTAAATTATATTTCAAAAGTGCAGCATATTTAGACACTTCGTGAATAGCCTGACGAGATGCTTGATTACTTCTTTTAATTTCAATAATAACGTAATTATCTTCTGCATCTCTTGCCAGTATATCAATAAATCCTCTTGTTCCAAATGCATTCTCAAGCTTGTACTCTTTTTCAACTAAGCTTAGGTCTTGAGATATAAAATCTAAATTTTCACATAAGTAATCCCTAACTAAACTTTCAACGTTATTCAAAATATCCTCTCCCAAACTAATAAGGTATAAATTCCCTATGATTATTTATTTTATGTTATTATACCCTATATATTTACAATTTTCTATTAGCCTCGCTTTTACCTTAATCATATTCTATATCTAAGTTATGCATCACCAATCAGAACAAGAATTATGATTATTTTATTAACCCTCCAGCTTGTATACTACAAAATTAGTTGCTAAAAAAATCTCATTGGGTTATGGCACTACTAACTTCTATGGAAAAACCTCATTTATTTATGATATGGTTCTCCCTTCATTATCCTAAAGCCTCTATATATCTGCTCTAGTAACATTACTCTAAATAATTGGTGTGGAAATGTCATCTTGGAGAAGCACAACTTATAGTTTGCTCTATTTAGTACCTCTTGGGAAAGCCCTAAGGAACCACCTATAACAAATGCTAAGTCACTTTTCCCACTTACCCCTAATTCTTCTATGTAGGAGCTAAATTCCTCTGAAGTTAGCATTTTTCCTTTCAGGTCTAGAGCTACTACAAAGCTATTATCTTTAATAGCCTTTAGTATTGCTTCCCCTTCTTTATTTTTGATTTGTAATTCTTCCTTTTCTGAGGCATTGTCAGGAGTTTTTTCGTCCTGAAGTTCAATTATTGATATTTTGCAATATCTTTGAAGTCTTTTAGCATACTCATCTATAGCTTCTTTTAAATACTTTTCTTTTAATTTTCCCACTGAAATCACTGTTATGTTCATGATATCTCCTTATGTAATTATTTCTTTTCAAAATATGTAATAGTTTTATTTAATGTGTTGTTTTCTATACTTCAAGCTTGTTGTAACACTATGTTGCCAATGAAAACCTGATTTAATGCAAAACAAGCACCCCTATAAGTTATTTATTTTATAACTCATAAGGATGCTTAAATTCTAAAATTATTGTGCTAAACTAATTAGTTGCCACAGCATTTCTTATATTTTTTTCCGCTTCCGCATGGACAAGGTTCATTTCTTCCAACTTTGCTTTCATTAACAACAGTTTTTGAACTTCTCCATTGTCTTTGGATTTCTTTTCTCTTTTCTTCTGAGAATATTCCATCCCATTGTGGTAATGAATAAAGATAGTCTGCTTTAGAGTCTAACATGTTGAAATATAATTTTTCAAAGTTTATTTTAAGTTCTACTTCTGAATCGCCCTCGATTTTTTCAAGATCAAGATCATTTTCTAAACTCTCATTTATTCCATCTAAGAATCCCATGAATTGTATGTCAGTTACACCAAATTGCTTTGATAATTCACTTAGTATACCTTTTAATTCACCACTATGGTTAGCTAGTACCTTGCTATATATGTTAGTTTCAACTTGCGCATACTCTTTCCAGAATGCTGGCTCACCATTTTCTCTAACAAAATCTACAACATAATCCGTCCAGTTTGTATATAAACCCATGTTCTTATCTCCTTTTTATTCAATGTATTACACCTTTGTTAGTTAATTATAATAAAAATACCTACTTTTTTCAACAATTACTTATTTTTGAATTTTTAATGTTTCAATATTATCTTTTGTAAAAGGTTTTGAAATATTATAATTTCCACCTAAAGTTTCTATGTTCTTATTTTCTACAGTAATCATTATCTTTTCCACAGAAGGCAATTGGGTTAGTGAGCTTGCTATTGATGACAATAAAGTCTTTTCCTGAGTTTCTGTCATAGCAAGTTCTACATTGTTGCTTAAATTTACATGCGCAATTCCTTCTTTAATAGAAAAACTTAAAAGCTTAGTTTCTTTAGGCAGTGTTGGTTTAGAGCTACTAACCACTGCTGGCCCTTTAATTAGCTGTTGCATTATAATTTCACCAACAAGCTCCTCTTTATTAAGAAGCCTTTCTTCTTTTAAAAGGCTCTTATTTTCATCTTTAGAATCATTAAAATAAAGGTCAACTTGAATAAATCCATCTTTTTCTGAAGGAAATTTACTATTTTCTAATTTTTCTTTCGTTGCAATGCTTACCTTATCTTTTTTCCCATCAGTAACCTTAAAAATAATTCCTGCTGTAATGATTACCAATAATATGCTTACTGCTATTACTAATTTTTTACTCATAACTTCCTCCTAACTATATTATTTTCTAGGAAATCAAATTAAATTTCAATCTAAATATGCCTTGATTTCCTTATGGCTTTTAGAAATTACTCATTTAATTTTAATCTTGGAAGCCTACATGAACTAGTTAGTGTAGAAGTTTAACCCTCTACAACCTTATAGCTGTGTTACTAAGCTATGTTTGTCTCTACTTGCCATATTTAAAGTCATATCTTTCCCTAATTCCACAGAGTTTTCTCTTAGCACACTAAGTACTGTTTCATAGGCAAGTTCAGGATAATTATTTGTTCTGCTTAAGTGTCCTAAGTAAATAGTCTTATAACTATTTCCTAGGATGTCTAAAATAGCCCTTCCACATGCATCATTAGAAAGATGTCCTATATCGCTTAAGATTCTCTTCTTTAGTGGATAAGGATAAGGACCGAACTTTAACATTTCTACATCATGATTGCTTTCTAAAAGCACTACATCGGCATCCTTTAATGCTTCTTTCACACTATGGGAAAAATGTCCCAAATCTGTAGCAATGCAAGCTTTCCCCCTTTTAGAATGAATTTTATATCCTGATGGCTTTGCAGCATCATGAGCTGTTTCAAAACTTTCCACAGTAATGTCTTTAATCTCTGTAAAGTTTCCTTCTATAATTTTAATATTATGCTCTTTCACCTTACCAATTTTATCAAACATTGCTTTCCAAGTTAGCTCGTTAGCGTATATAGGTATATCATACCTTCTTGATAGAACTCCTATTCCTTTAATGTGATCTGAGTGTTCATGGGTAACAAAAATTCCATCAATTTCTTTTGGGTTTTCCTCAATGTTTAAAAGTTCATTTTCTATGGATTTCCCTGGCATTCCCACATCTATTAAAACTCTTGTATTATCACTAGCTACAAATATACTATTTCCACTACTACCACTAAATAACGGACAAAATTTCATGTTATACTCCTTCTAGTTGACTTTAAAAGAAGAATTCAAAGATTTACTCATATATTCTCTTTATGTCTGCACCTAAAGCCTTGAATTTATTTTCAATATTTGGATAGCCCCTGTCAATATGTTCAATTCCTTCTACAATAGTAGTTCCCTTTGCAATTAACCCTGCTATAACCATGGCAGCTCCAGCTCTTAAATCCGTTGCTCTAACTTGAGCCCCTGTTAAAAGCTCTACCCCGTCGATTATTGCAATTCTTCCCTCAACTTTTATGTTAGCACCCATTTTCTTTAGTTCATCTACATGTTTAAATCTACTCTCATAAATGCTTTCGTTAATTATACTTCTTCCACCTGCTATAGTTGAAAGTGTACTCATTGGTTGTTGTAAATCCGTTGGGAATCCAGGATAAGGTAGAGTTTTTATATTTACCCCTTTTAATTTCCCATTAGACTTTATAGTGATTGCATCATCATGCTCTATTACCTCAGCTCCCATTTCAATTAATTTTGCTGAAATAGATTCAAGGTGTTTTGGAATTACATTGTTTATGATTACTTCTCCACCACACGCTGCAGTAGCAATCATAAAAGTACCTGCTTCAATTTGGTCTGGAATTGCAGAATAATTACATCCTGTAAGTTCTTCTACTCCTGTAATTCTTATAATATCTGTTCCTGCACCTTTAATGTTAGCTCCCATGCTATTTAAGAAGTTAGCTACATCCACTACATGAGGTTCCTTTGCTGCATTTTCTAAAACTGTCACACCTTTAGCCAAGGTAGCAGCTAGCATCACATTAATTGTAGCCCCTACACTCACTACGTCAAAGTAGATACTAGTCCCTATTAACTCGTCTTCTACTTTTATATTTACAGCTCCGTGTTCAATAACAACTTTTGCACCTAGAGCTTCAAATCCCTTGATATGTTGGTCTATAGGTCTTACCCCAATAGGGCATCCCCCTGGCAATTCTACTCTTGCTTCTTTAAATCTAGCAAGTAATGCTCCTAGAAAATAGTAAGAAGCTCTCATCTTTCTCACTTCTTCAATATCAGCATTAGTAGTTGTAATTTCTGTACTATCTATTGTAATGGAGTTTAAAGTCTTCTCCACCTTACATCCTAAGTATTTTAAAATTTTTTCTATGCAATTTATATCTTCAATATTTGGTATGTTATCAATAGTTGAAACTCCCTTGCTTGCTATAATCGCTGCAGGTAATATAGCTACAGCTGCATTCTTAGCTCCATTTATATTAACTTTTCCAAATATAGATTTACCGCCGTTAATAACCAGTTTCTCCATTTAGGTATCATCCTCACTATTTTTTTATCTATACTATAGGTAAACCACTTTTAAACTTTATTTATTCATAAGTCTTCCTTGGTTCCCTTAAGATTTTTTCAACATTTATATATCAAATTTCTAATTTATATGCCTTTAATTCACAAAATTTTCACATCTGTAGGTCATACATTTTTTATTATATCATATACTGCTGATATTTTAACATTAAATTTAAAATATGTGTCAGGTTTTTTTTGCCAACTTAGTGTAAATAATAAAAAAGGTTATAGTTTTTCCATGTAATTCTACTAATCTATTACAATAGATTTTAAATATGTTATAATATCTTATAATTAACAAATTAATAGGGGCTCTCTATATGCCACTAGATATGCCACTTTATAGGGTTTGACAGGTAAGTTATGTATTACTTAGATTTATAATTAGACTCCCTATATATTATACGTTAATATTATGTTATTTTTGGAGGAAAGATATGAAATATTATTTAGTTGCAATATTGGATGAAAACTCTTCCACGGATATTGTGAATATACAAAAGAATGTAAGCAGAAAATATAAGTTGTTTAAAAACACTCCATGTTTATATATTCCTCTTGGATCAGTGACTAATGCAGATTTTGAAAAACTAGATGAAGTTATTACTAAAATAATTAGTCCTTATAAAAAGTTTAAAGTTGGTATAGATAACAATCTTATACTTAGCGATGAGCTAAACACAGTAAACCTTAAAGTAGAAGATAAGGGTTATATAAATAGAATCTGGAGAAATATGTTTGACACATTAAACTTGCACGGTTTTTCTGTTAGAGATTTTAATCCAAATACCTTTAACATTCCGTTGTCTACTGCAAATCATAATATAAGAAAGGCTTCTTCCAATAATGCTTTGATTATTGATAGTTCAAAGAGTAAAGAAGATTTCCTTAAGTTTGCAAAGATAAATAGAATTGAAATTTGGAAAGCATTAAATAGTAAAAAGGACTCTATTGTGAAAACTTATACCCTAAAAGATTATTAAGTTTAAATATTGGGGGCTATACAATGATTTATTACTTAGTAGCAAATTTGGATTGTGATTCTTATAAGGAAGTAGAAATTATTCAAAGAGACCTATGTACAAAATATAAACTGTTTACCCCTGATGAAAAGCTTCCAAAGCTTCACATTACTGTAGAAACTATTGAGGATCCTGACTTAAAATCCTTAGATTTATGGATTAAAGAGGTTATTAAAAACTATGAGCCCTTTGAAGCTGAATCAAATGGTGTTGTTTGCTTTGAACCACCTCACAAATCTGTTAATTTAAATTTATTGAAAGGTGGTCCTCTAGAGAAATTATCCTACAACTTAAACACTAAATTGAAAGAAACTGGCTTTAAGGTTAGAGAAAACTTAGATAACTATATTCTTCATATTTCTCTGGCTAATTCATACTTTTCAAAAAATCAATGGAGTGATTTTGATTATGAAACTGCTTGTAGCGTAGCTCATAACCTATGTTATAATATAAAAATCAAAGTTAAAACCTTGGAGTTATGGAAACCAACCATGGATGAGAGTGATATGGTAGTTTATACCTATGTACTTTCTTAAACTTTGAAATAAACTTAAGTTAAAAGAGAGGAAAACTAATGGATTTAAATAAACTTTTTTCAATGCAGGAAGTTTTAGATAAAAGAATTGAAAATGAACATAACCTTGAAAATCAATGCTTAATTAATAAGAAGGTTCTAGCTCTTTTTGTGGAGGTTGGTGAACTTGCAAACGAAACAAGATGCTTTAAGTTTTGGAGCAAAAAAACTGCTTCTCCCAAGGAAGTAATTTTAGAAGAATATGTAGATTGCCTTCATTTCATTTTAAGCATAGGAATTACCAGTAACTTTAAGGATATTTTGCTAAGTGCTCCTGAAAGTTCACATGATGATGCCACTGATAGCTTTCTAAAATTAAGTTGTCTTATTTCTAATTTTCTAGGCAATAAAACTAGAGAAAACTACATAGACCTATTTAATAACTTTCTAAACTTAGGAAATATGTTAGGCTTCAATGAAGAAGATATAGAAAAGGCTTATGTAAGTAAAAATGAAATTAATCATGAAAGACAAAATCAAGGTTATTAATTAATAAATATTTGTTATATTTCTTGGTTAAACTATCCTTTAGGATGGTGATTTTATGTTAGGTATTATTTTCTCCATTGTGGCAGGTGCTGCCATGAGCCTTCAAGGAGTGTTTAACACAAGATTAGGCCAAAAAATTGGACTTTGGGAAACTAGCGTGTTTGTCCAAGGTATAGCTCTTATATCCTCACTAGTTGCAGCCTTTGCTATGGGTGATGGCAGCTTTAGGGCTATTAAGGATGCTAATAAGTTATACCTATTAGGTGGTGTCCTCGGTGCAGTTATAACTTTTACAGTTATGCGTGGAATAGGTGCTCTAGGTACTACTCTGGCAATAGCTATAATTTTAGTTGCTCAACTTACTGCTGCAGCTGCGATTGATCACTTTGGGTGGTTTGGTGCACAGTGTGTACGTTGTGGATTTAGACAATTTTTGGGTGTAGCGATAATGATACTTGGAATTATTATTTTTAAGTGGAAAAGCTAATTAATGCTTTTCCATTTTTATTTTTTGAAAGCCTACAACATAAAGAGATTCATGCTATAAATTGTTTGGGTTATAGCTGTCTTTAGTATCTAATCTTCTATGCTTAAAATTCAACTTGCTTCCTTTCTTTTACTAGAAATTATTGCACAAAAAACATTTTTATTATAAATTTAAATATTTCCTATTGAAATTTATAATACTTAAAGAGATAATTATAATGAATTTTAAATTAGTGTTAGGAGTGACATATATGGATTTTAAGCAATTAGAGGCTTTTATAAGTGTTGCTAAACTTAGAAGTTTTTCTAAGGCAGCAAACGCTATTTACCTCTCTCAACCAACGATAAGCTCTCATATTTCTAGCTTGGAAAGAGACCTAAATATTCAACTTTTTGATAGAACTTCTAAGGAAGTTAACCTTACCCCTGCTGGAGAGTCTTTCCTTCAGTATGCCAATGACATAATAAACACTAGAAATCATGCAGTAACTGAGCTATCAAACTTTAATAATAATATCTCAGGAAAATTGAATATTTCAGCTAGTACAACTCCCTGTAATTCCATTTTGCCCACTCTTATCAATAAATTCAACGAACTTCATTCTAACGTAAAGTTTAATGTTAAGGAACAAGGTTCTGTTGGAATAATAAAGGACATTATTGATTTAAACTGTGAGATAGGCCTTGTTGGTACAAGCATTGAAAATGCAAAAATTAAAAGCTTTAAAATCATGGAGGATGAGTTAGTTATAGTTTCAAGCCCTAAACTAAACTTGCCCGATAAAGTGACTATTGATGAACTTTTAAAATATAATTTTATAATTCGAGAGAAGGAATCTGCTACTAGGCAAACATTAGAATTATCTTTAGCTCATTCTAATGTGGACTTAAATAAAATTAAGGTGCTTTGTGAAGTTAATACTCTAGATGCTCAACTAAAGTTTGTTAAGCTTGGCATGGGAATCTCTATTATGAGCCGTGGTCTTTGTGAGGAGTATTTCCATAGTGGTTTACTAAAATCTACTTCCCTAGAAGATATCGCTCTTAAGCGTAGTATTTATTTAGTTGTTAGTTCTAAGAGAACCCTATCTCCTATTGGTTCAGCATTTTTCAATATGTGTAAGGAAATATATAATTTAAAATAATTGTTTAACATTTGAGAGTCTCCTTCATATAATAATACTAGTGTAACAATGTATTTGGAGGCTCTCATGTTGTTTTTTGGTAGAAAACTTGATCCTACACTAAAACATGCAATTTCATGTAGTTTATATAATAGCTATAGAATAATTATTGAGTACAAATCTCTTAGAGAAAACATAGAAAAGAAAATTAAATCTCTTAGAGGTAAAGTAATCTTTACCGTTCCTTCAGTAAAGTGTATTACTGCAATAATGAATGGTAATTCCATTAAGCGATTAGTTGAATTGCCTGAAATTCGTTATGTTGCTTTAGATGACTTTGCACAACTTTGCAGTAGAAATCTTTTATCAGCTAATGGAATCTCTCTTCAAAGTAGTTCTACAATATTGAAAGGCGAATATAACCTAAGTGGAAATGGAGTAGGTGTAGGGCTTATCGATAGTGGTGTTTACCCCCATCCTGACCTATTAAATCCTAAAAATAAAATAAAGAAATTTATGGATTTAATTAATGGCTATAATTATCCTTACGATGATAATGGCCATGGTACTCTTATGGCTGGTGAAATTTGTGGTAGTGGTTATGGGTCTAAGGACAAGAATAAAGGAATTGCACTTAACAGCCACATAGTAATGATAAAGGCTTTTGATAAGCTAGGAAGAGCATATATCTCAACTACTTTACTTGCTCTTGAATCCTTATACAATGATATGGAAGAATTTAACATAAAAGTTTTATGCCTTCCTTTTGAAACCTTTAATATGTCTAAATTTATACTTTATTTATATAATAAGCTTTTTCAAAAATTTAAAGACAGAAATGTAGTTACCATTGTTCCTGCTGGTCACAATGGTAATGATGAGGATTCTATTAAAGGGATTGCTACTTTGTCTAGTGCAATCACCGTAGGGGGAATGGATACCACCCTAGAATATGTGGTTCCCTCTTATTCTTCCTGTGGCTCAACTAAATCCCTTCAAAAACCTGATTTTATAGCAGCCAGTGAAAATATTATTAGTTTATGTTGTGATACAAGTTACATTTCCGAACGTAATGGCTTGAAGATTTACCCTTCCCATTTGAAAAATCTTTATAAAGATACCAGTGGTACTTCTTTAGCCTGTGGTTTCATTGCTGGGGTCTGTGCTCTACTTTATGAGCATAATATGGATTATAAGGCAGCTGATATTTATGGTCTTTTAAAACACAGTGCTACCTTAATTAATGATAAGAAATATAAGCAAGGAAATGGACATATTAACTTAGATAATATACTTCCTAAAAAACTAAAATAGCAAGGAATATTTCCTTGCTATTTCTATTATTTCATTATTTTATTTGCTATTAAGTAATTCACGTCTTAACATATCCAAAATGGTTATAGTAGCTCTTTCTCTTATTTTTTGCCTATGCCCAGTTAAATTTAACTCTCTCGTAATTACCTGACCCTTATAGCAAATCCCTATATAAACAAGTCCAACTGGTTTTTCTTTCGTTCCCCCACCTGGCCCTGCTATTCCTGTAGTGGCTAACCCAATATGGGCACCAGAAGTTCTGCAAATACCTATAGCCATTTCTTCGGCTACTTCATGACTAACTGCCCCAAAGCTTTCTAGAGTTTCTTCTTTTACTCCTAGTCTAGAAACTTTTGCATCATTACTATAAGTTACTGCACCTTCAAGAAAGGCTGCTGATATTCCTCCATAATTTATCAATCTAGCTGCTACCATTCCTCCTGTGCAAGATTCTGCTGTAGCTATAGTTAGCTTATTTTCCAATAATAAGTCTCCTAAGACTTCTTCTAAGGAGGTATTTCCCTCTCCATATACATTGTCACCTAGAATTTCTCTTATACGCTCTTCTATAGGCCTAATGAGTGCTCTTGCTTCTTCTTCATTCTCTGCCTTTGCTGTTATTCTAAAAGTTACTTCCCCTTCTTTTGCGTAAGGCGCCACTGTTGGATTCTCGTTATCTAATAGGGCTCCTAGCATGTCCGCTGCTGCGCTTTCACCGATGCCAATGACTCTTAAAACCTTTGATACCAGTATATCCTTACTAAATTCCTTTAAATATGGAATTACACTTTCTTCAAACATAGGCTTCATTTCCCTTGGTGGTCCTGGTAGCATTACAAGGATTTTTTTGCCTTCTTCAATTATGCATCCTGGGGCAGTACCATTATTATTTTTTAAAACTATAGCATCACTTGGAAAAAATGCCTGCTTTTTATTACTTTCAGATACAGTCCTATTAGATCTTTTAAAAATATCCTCAATATGCTTAAAAGACTCTTCATGTAGTACACTGGTCTTTCCAAAGTAATTAAAAGCAGTCTCTTTAGTTAAGTCATCCTTAGTAGGTCCAAGTCCTCCTGTAGTAATGACTAAATCTGCTCTAGAAAATGCAAGAGCATAGGCCTCTCTTAGTCTTTCTGGATTATCACCAACCACAGATTGGTGATAAACAAAAATTCCAATATCACTTAATCTTTTTGCTATGTACTGAGCATTGGTGTTTACAATATCCCCAAGTAATATTTCAGTACCAACTGCTAATATTTCACATCTCATATTATTCCTCCCATATAAAGGTAAGCTCTAATCCTTAGGGATTAGAGCTTGAATTTTTATTTAAACACACTTTGTAAACTATTAAAAATATTCTTGTTTTCTTTAATTTTAGCATCATTTCCGAGAACAGCAAAGAAATTTTTATTCATAACATCCTTTAGTAATTGCTCAAAAGACTTAATGTCTTCTGTTGTAGTTTGAAGCACTTCTTCTCTTTCTCTTAGTCTATCTTCCTTAGTAATTCCTCTTATATACATGCTAACAGCCTTTTCTCCCTTCATTGAAGGTGTAAGAGGCGAATCGAGCTCACTAATAGTTCCTATGATATACTTAGTCATTTCTCTATCAGTTGTATCAAAGGTTTCTATATAATTTACAACCTTATCATAGGCTTCTAATGTTTCTTTTAAGTTTGGATCTCTATAAGACACAAAGGCAAGGTTACCACTTCTCACTAGATTTGCAAATCCCCCATAAGCTCCACCTTGAACACGTACTCTATTCCAAAGATAGTCAAGACTCATAATAGTTTTTAATACTAGCAGTTTACCACTATACTCATAGCCAAGTCTTCTAAAATTATAGCCTTTAGCTACATATTGAACATTAGAAGGAGTTAGTAATCCTTCATTCTTAGGAACTTCTGTGAAAGTATATTCTTCCTTAGAAATTTTATTATTGTTAACAGAGTGTAGTATTATATCCATGTTATCTTTAAGTACATTGTACTCTTCCTCTTCACCAGTTACAGTAACAATTAGGTTATCCTTATTGAACACTGTTTTCATAACCTGGTAAAGTTTAGAAATAACCCCATCAATTCTATCATCATAATTTTCTTCTATATCTTCTAAGAATTTATAGTAGTCATATCCAACAGTATGCTCTAGATATAAGGATGCAGGTGAGAAATATGAAGCAAGTCTCAAGGATGCTACAATATGTCCTCTTTCAATAAGTCTTCCTTCTATTCTAGATTTTAACATTTGAACTATTTCTTTTATTCTTTTCTTATCCTCAAGCACTGTACTTTTTATAATTTCCCCAACTAACTCTAAAGCTCTTGGAACTTTATCTATAACAGCTTTGCAGTGACCCTCTAAGAATGGATGATACTTAAGTACATCCTTATCATCACCATAAACTTCCGATTTGAAGTATATTCCCCCTGTATTAATTAATATTTCATTAGAAAGATCTATATAGTTACGCTCCTTTGTATCTACTTTTCCTAATAAATTTGATAAAAGGCTAATATAAGGTATATCTTCTTGTTTTATTCCCTCAGTTTTAAACATAAAACTTATATATGCAATCTTGCTTGTAAAAGTTTCATGATGCAGAACTTTAACATCACTTATCATAGTTTCTATGATTTCCAGATTCTCAACCTTTTTATCTATATCTTCTAAAGATAGCATAGGTATAGTTTCTAGGACTTCCTCTGTATCTGGAGTGTTTTGTCTCTCCATAAGAGATTTAGTTTTCTTTATTATATCTTCTATACTCTCTTCACTTAACCCTTCCTTATACTTCTTAAGCTTCTCTGAAAGAGCTTTTTCTTTTTCCTCTGCTAGGCCTTTTCTAGGTTTTAACACCAACATAGAAGAATGACTATTGTTTAAAATATATTCTTTAATTAGGTCCTCGAAATAGTTTGAAGTAAGGGCTGTTTTCATTTTCTTTATAGTATCCTCATACTTCAAGTGAATTAATGGACACTCATCATATAACCAACTGTCCATAGCTGTTATATAATAGAATAATCCCTTTGGAAATCCTTGTAAATCAGCTTCTCTTAGCTTAAACTCAGTAATATTAATACAAGCTTCTATGAGTTTTTTATCTATGCCCTTATGAACTAAATTATTTAAAGTATCAAAAACTATGTTTTTAAACTCCTCTTTTTTACTTTCTTCACTATTTTTTACTACAATACTAAACACAGGTTGAAGAATTCCATTGTCAAAACTTCCGTAAACATCCTTACCTATACCTGCATCCAAAAGAGCCTTTTTAAGTGGAGCTCCCTGAGTCTCAAGAAGTAAGTACTCAATAATTTCTAAAGCCAAATGTATTTCTGGATCAGTAGCTTTTCCTGTAACAAAGTTTAGAGCTAAGAAGGTTTTTTCCTTATCACTATCTTCGCTAGAAATAGAATACTCTTCAGTGAATTCCTTCATTTCATTATAAGGTTTTTGAATTTCTATGGATGACTCTATAGTTTTTAAATCAAAATTGCGTAAATAATTATCATTAATAAAGGTTAATGCATTATTTAAATCCAAATCTCCGTATAATAAGATATAACTGTTTGATGGATGATAATATTTTGTATGGAACCCTAAAAACTCCTCTTGAGTTAAATCTGGTATATAATCTGGATCTCCACCAGACTCAAAACCATAGGTATTGTCAGGGAAAAGAGTTTCTTGAATTTTTCTCATTAACACGCCCTCTGGTGATGAGAATGCGCCCTTCATTTCATTATATACAACACCTTTATATTTTAAATCATCCTCTTTATTCTCTAATTCGTAATGCCATCCTTCCTGCATTAATATTTCAGATTGGCTATATATGTTAGGATAAAATACCGCATCTAAGTACACATCCATTAAATTAAAGAAGTCCTTTTCATTCTTGCTTGCTAATGGATAAATAGTTTTATCACCAAAAGTCATAGCATTTAAAAAAGTATTAAGAGACCCCTTTATAAGTTCTACAAAAGGCTCTTTTGTTGGAAACTTTCTTGAGCCACAAAGTACACTATGCTCTATAATATGAGCTACCCCCGTGCTATCCTGTGGCGGTGTTCTAAACCCTATTGAGAACACTTTATTATCATCATCATTTTCTAAATGTAAAAGCCTTGCACCACTTTTTTCATGTTCAAATACCCTAGCTATTGAATTAATTTCATTGATATGCTCTATATGTTTTAGATTAAAACCATGATATAGACCACCTATTTTATACTCCATAATTTTCCTCCTTGTATACTTTAAAACTACTAGTATCTTATTAAATTATATATCTATATATTACCTAAGTAGGTTAACCCTATTCAAGTTTACCTATTCCTCCATATAAGCTTATGAAAATCCTCATTGGCTTATAAAAAATAGGACATTTAGTGTCCTATTTTTAGGTAATTAAAATCAACCAATGCCCAAACCTCACTTGAATTCCTTAAAGCCTCTTTATATAGATGAAGCTAATCTCTTCAAAAAACTTTAAATATTATCTATAGTATTGTGGTAATAATTTTCCCTAGAGTGCTCACAAAGTTAAGCTCATCTCCATTAAACTCCTTCACTTCTGAAGATACAGATAAGTATAAAACTGCCAACACCTTATCCCCTTTTTTGAGTGGAATTACCATAAGAGATTTCCATTCTGGTATTACCGTTAGGGAATCATACTCACTTATATTATCCCAATCTATAGAACAAATATTTTCTCCTGAAGCTATAGAGTTATAGATTATATTTTCATTAAAGTTCTCTAAAACTTCCCAGTTTTGAGAAAACTGTTTTCTTACAAAGGTTTTAGCTATATTACCCTCATCAACTATAAATAGACCTATGCTTTCAGCCTCTGCTATTTCACTTACCTTTCCCAAAATTTTATATATTTTATCTTCGAAAGGATTACTTTCATTTACTAAGTCTACAACTTCTATTAAGGTAGAAACATTTCTAAAGTCGCCATTAGTACTACCTGTTAAAATTCCACTCAACTTATTAGTTGTATTACCTTTTAGAGAGTAACTTTCATTCCATACCTTAAAAGTATTTCTTCCACTGTTTTTTGCAGCATAAAGGGCTTGGTCAGCTTTTTCAATCAACTCTTCATAAATCACTGTATGATAAGGGTAGTTTGATATTCCAAGACTTATGGTAACATCCCTCTTATCCCCCAATATCCTCTCCTGCTGAATTTTGAATCTAATTTTTTCTGCCGCTTCTTTTGCACCTTCTATATCAGTACTAGGAAGTATTACAATAAACTCTTCTCCACCATATCTTCCAATAAGGTCTGTTTGCCTTATATTGTTTATTACTACCTCACAAACCCTCTGCAACACCTTATCTCCTGTCCTATGTCCAAAAGTATCATTAACATCTTTAAACTTATCTAAGTCAAACATAATTAAAGAAAATTGAGAATTAACCTCACTAGATCTTTCTATTTGATTTTGAATAGACTTCTCAAGGTGCTTTCTTGTAAAGGCCCCAGTTAACTTATCAATGGTAGAACTAATTTTAATATTATGCTTGTCTATTATAATCCCTAATAATTTACTAATTCTTATACATTCCTCTAAAGAGTCTTCACTAATATTATTAAGAATTCTTTCTGATTCCACATAAACATATCCAAGAACGCTATCACTATAGTGATATATATCAGAGTTTCTTCTATTTTCATTAATCACCTGCACTTTAGAGTCTATGATTATAGGAATGCACATAGTCGCTCTAGTATTGCTGCTCGATATTTTGCAGCTTTTCAAATTTAGTCCCTCTAAGAAATTTTCTTTACTGATAATGGGTTTTAGGGAGTCTCTACACCTTTGAATGATGCTTAAATCCTTTGGTAACTCATTATCTTTGTTGCTACTTGCTAAAACCTCAAACTTTTTATCTTTTTCTATAATTATACTCGCTTTTGTCGCTAAGGTAGTATAGCTGATATATTCAATAATAAGCTCCATATTGTTTATATTATTATAACCTAGTCTATTGACTAACCCTTCTATACCCTGAATGTCCTCTCCAGAAGAAAAAGACCACAATTTCTTTAAAGACTTTATAAAACTTTTATTCTTTAAAATTTTGTTATTATTTAAGTAATTAAATAGCACTTCAATATCCCCTTCATTGGTTAAGGAGATTGAACTTGCATTTATTTTAGAGAATAACTTTCCACTCTCAAAGTAGTTTTCTATATCCATAAATCTCAAGAAAGGCTTAGTCATATTATTGTTATTGATAAAATTTACTCTATACTCTTTTGGCACTTGAAGTACTAAGTCAGAAGCTAATCCACAAGCCTCAAAGTAATAAGTAGCAGCATAGGAATACTCCTTATCATTAAAATAATAATTTCCTATTTCTGAATATATTCTCCATAGTATTTGAGCTTGTTCATACTTCTTACAAAGCTCTATGGCTTTAGTTAAATTTTCAATATTTAGCTTGTTGTAAAGAGTACTTTCCATATATATTCTATTACATATAATTCTGCTACTATCGCTGTTAAAGTTTTCTTCCTCAATATACTCATGGATAGTTTTTGCTTCCTTTATATGATTAGTATCATTTAGAATGATTGCACTTTCATATAAAATACTTAGTTTTTCATTGGTATTTGTAATATTTTTGCTAATATCTATTATCCTCTGAGAAATATCCAGACTATAATCTTCTTTAATTAAAAACTCATTAAATAAGGATAATACCTCTAGCTCCCACTTCAATATTGAATCGGAGTACTCATAGATTTTTCTTGCTTTTTCTATATAGCTACTTGCCTTTTCCTTATCACCAAATGATAAATTTATCTTAAAAGCTAAAAGATAGTATGGCACTACTTCTTGCCCATGGCTAGGCCACTTTTCTAGTTGTTCACTACAAAGAACATAATATCTGTATGCCTCTCCGTAGTTACCAAATTTATAATATATACTTGCTAGGTAGGTATAATCATAAAAAATCATATTACTATAATCATATTGTTTGGCCTTATTAATAGATTTAATAAAATAGTTATAGGCAGTATTATATTGCTGTAACATATAGTAAGTAAACCCTATGTTGCTTAAAGCTATTATTTCATTATAGATATCATTGTCTTCCCTACTTAATTCATATACTTGCTTGAAGTAAGTAAGTGCCTGTTGATTGTCTTGGAGGTAATCACTATAAATTACCCCTAAATTGTTCATGCATCTAACTACCCCATTGGTATAATTAGTCTCATAGCATTGCTCTAAACAGCGATTGATATTCTTTAGTGCTTCATGAGCTTCACTATTAACTATAAGTAAGTTACATAGAAAAGTATTAAATATCACCTTATGCTTTATATGTTCTCCATCACAAAGGGATATTCCCTCCATACAAGCTTTATAAACATCATCATACCTTTGCTGTGAAAAATATCTTTGACAAAGAACTTTTAGATAGCTTAACTGCCCCTCTTTATAATCAATGTGCTCTAATAAGTTTCTCGCTTTTTCTATATAGAAGTTAACTCTATCTTTGTTACTAGTAGAAATAATAATATCTAGAATTCTAAAAATTATATCTATTTGTTGCTTTAAAAGTTTATATTCTCCAGCTATTTTTTCTCCTCTACCATAGTGCTTTAAAGCTTCATTTCTATTACCATCCTCTAAATAAAGATCTCCAATTTTTAATAATAAGTTCAACTTATTTGTGCTACAATGGCCTTCATAGGTTAGGTTTTCTTCATCTAACAATCTCGCAGCTTTGGAAAGGTTTCTTATAGCCTCCTCTCTATTTTTTAGAGTTATCATTATTTCAGCATTTTCCATATAGTAGTATAAGAGCTTGTTGTGTTGTTCTGATTTTTCTAAATGATAAATAAGTTCGCTAATAAAGCCGTTATTATTTTCCTCGTAATACTTGCCTAGTATTTCTGATGCTAGCCTATGCTTTTTCTTTTTCTCTTCTTTCTCTATGCTTTCATAAATATAAGCTTTTAAAAATCTATTATAGAAATCATAAACAAAGCCTCTATCCTCAATTTTTCTGCATAACAATCCCTTTATTATAAGGTTATCAATTATAGCTGTGATTTTTTGCACATCTTCACTAATAAATTCCCTCATAACTTCTATAGAAGCCGGGTTCTCAAATATAGCAATAGTAGAAAGGATCTCCCAAGATACAAAATCTAGCTTGTCCACTTGATTCTTATAAGCTTCGTACATATTTTGAGGAAGAAAAAAGTTGTCATCATCTACTCTATACCATTTTCCCTGATCTTCCTTTATATAAATCATTTTTCTTGCAAATATATCTTTTATGGTTTCTTCTATGAATAGTGGATTTCCCTTAGTATGACTATATATATCTTCTGGAAACTTAGTTGAAATTTCTCCTGTATTTAAAACTTGTTTCAACATAAGTCCTATTTGTTCGCTACTTAAGGGCTTAAGTAAAAACTCAAGTTTAACATTGTCCCTAACTTTTTTCAAAAATTCTATAAACTTTTTATTCTCTAAACATTCACCATCCCTATATGATAGTAAAATCATAATTTTTGAAACTTTATTATATTTACTAATCACATATAGGAAAAAATCTATGGTAAATTCATCTGCTTTATCTACATCATCTATTATAATAATGCCCTGCTTGTCAGCAAAAAATTCTCCTATAAAAGAAGCAATCTTGCTGATAATCTTATATTTCTCCTTGTTTCCCTTTAACGGATTAACAGTTACTGCATTTTTCTTATCTGCAATCTCTGGTACAAACTTTACCAGCTCTTGAGCATACTTATTTATTAGCTCCTTATTAGCCAAAGGAACCATTTGTTTTAGTATATCCACAAGAGGTTTGTTAGAATACTGATTATTAATTTTCACATTATCAAAGGAACTAAATACATAGTCTTCTTTTAAAGACAGTATATATTGTATATGTTTTAGTAACCTTGTCTTTCCAATACCTACTTCCCCATGTACTGTAGTAACTTTTTTCGATGAATCATATTTAAATATAGAATCCTTAATGGACAAAATTGAAGAAATCTCTTCCTCTCTTCCAATAATTCTTATATCAAAATTTAATTTTTCTAATTCATTTTTATCATATACCTTATAATTTGTTCCATAAATACTGTTTATGCTAAATATAATTTCTTCTATACTTTTATATCTATTTTCTGGTTGAAAATCTATCATTTTTAGTATTATTGTATAAAGCTTTTTTGTGAATACTTCTTTGTACTGATTGCAACTACAACTCTGAAAGTTGTTAATAATCTCAATTATCTGTCTATTATCTTTGTATAACCCCTTACTTTTTAAAGCTAATACTATAAGAATTACACCTAAAGAGTATATTTGGGCTGAAAGACTTAAGCTTTCACCCCTTATATATTCTGGTGCATTAAATAAGTTAATTAGTTCTACTTCTGAACTAAATTCACTTTTCTCTAGTTCTGTGGTTATAATATCCTTTAACTTAATATTAAAATCTTTATTTTTAATATATATATTATCAATATTAAGTCCATTGTATGGCTCTCCTGATATCCAAAAGTAATTTGCAGCCTTACATATATTAATAAAATAATATAGCAGGTTTATATCTTTTATTATATGAGTGCTATTTAGTAGCTTCTCGCTTTCTTCTATAAATTCAGTAGTATAATAATAAGTTCTATAATAAGACTTTTTATTATCTATTTGTTTTACTATACCAAACTCAAGAACCTCTATCATATATGGATTATTTAAACTTCCTAAGCTTTCAAAATTTACAGTGCAAAAATCAATAAATTCCTTAGGTACATGCTTAGAATTGAGAATATAAAGTTTTACAGTGCTAAAGCCTTTTTGAATATCTATAGCTTCATAAACTGAGCATAATCTATTTTGTTTTAAATTATTTACAATTCTGTATCTATTATTAATAATCTCCACTTTATCTCAACCCTTCCCATATAATACCTTAAGAATATTGTAACACAGCTTTGTAAAAAAACAAATTAAATTACCATTTTTTTCTATTATTTACCTTTTACCTATGTGAGAATTTCATACCCATCTTCTGTTACTCTTATAGTATGCTCCCATTGAGCAGATAAAGACCCGTCTTCAGTAACTGCAGTCCAATCATCTTCTAACACGGTAGTTTCAGGCCTTCCCATATTAATCATGGGCTCTATAGTGAAAATCATATTTGGAAGCAATATCATTCCTTCACCCTTTTTGCCTAGGTGTGGTACAAAAGGCTCTTCATGAAACTCATTTCCAATTCCATGGCCACCGTAATCATATACTACAGAATATCCATGACTTTCAGCATGAGTTTGAATAGCATAACCAACATCACCTAAGGTATTGTATGGTTTAACCTGCTGTATTCCTAAGTCTAAACATTCCTTAGCTACTTTAACTAGGTTTTCTGCTTCTTTTGTTGCATTTCCTATTATGTAAGTTCTATTAGCATCACCATAGTACCCATTTAAGATACAAGTTACATCTACATTCACAATATCTCCATCTTTTATAACCCTATCTTCACTAGGAATTCCATGACAAACCACCTCATTTATTGATACACAGGTGCTCTTAGGAAAACCATGGTATCCTAATGGTGCTGGATATGCTCCATGCTCTACAGTATAATCATGAACCCACTTATTAATATCTTCAGTAGTTATTCCAGCCTTAATTCGGTCTCCCACCATATCCAGTACCTCATGGGTTAATTTGCAACTTTTCCTTATTCCCTCTATGTCTTCCTCTGTTTTTATGCTTTCTCTTGGGATTTGGTATCCCACTTTAGCTTCTAATTTTGTTATAAATTCATCTTGTTCCATATGACACTTTTTATATTTCTTGCCACTTCCACACCAACATAAATCATTTCTATTTATCTTATCCATACTAATTCCTCCAATATTGATTTTGTTACATATTATTACTTGCAATATAGTATTCTTCATTGACTTAGGTAATATTAAGAATTTCTTCATTTTCATTATAGTATAAAATATTGGAAAAAACAAAAATATAAGATGGAGTAGTTACCCCATCTTATATTTTAGAAGTGATATATATAAATATATCTATTAGCTTTATTTTGTAATAACTTTAAGTATTCATATAAAGATACATTTTTCCTATTTGCAGTATGCTGAGCTATAAATAAATCATACCTGTTAAGAGCTACATTATATTCTTTTGCATGTATCACTTGGGAATGATATGGATAATTATTCTTTTTAGGATCTCCATACTGAATTACATCACCTATTTCTAAATAATCATATAAATCCTGAAAATTTGTAAGTGCATCTAATACAATTAATTCCCTGTATTCCCTTGCCGCATTTCTTCCAACTCCATTTTCATTTCCCCAGTATTTTCTAAAGTACCTAGCACTTCTCCAAGTTAAGGATATCTTGCTCAAATTTTTTACATCCTTTGTATAGCAAAACCAATGGTTAAAATTTGTATAATCCCGCCCCTTCATTATCATTCCCCCAGCTTTTAGTACTTGGGATATAAAATTAGTGCAATCATCCTCCTTAAAAAGAGGATATTCCTTAATGTTAGGGGATTCTGCATAGGCCTCTGCATAAGCCTTAGCAGCACTTCGATTATATACAGTAATTTGCCTATTGATTATTTCATCATTAAGTAGAGGCGTAATTATGGCATCTTTTATCCGCGTTAAAAGTTTTTTTCTTTTCATAATTCCCCTCCTACCTTAAATATAATTACTTATAAAAACATATCTATAAAACCTAAAAAATAATTAGTTTACTAACTATATATGCATATTTATTATATTTGATAGCATTTTTTGTTGTTTTTTTTATATTTTATTCTCTTTCCTTAGCAATAAAATATAAAGACACTAACCCTGCTCCTGTATGGCTTGCAACCGTTGGTCCTTCAAAATTTATTAAGCACTTTTCCACATTGCCATTTTCTCTACATAACTGTTCAAGATGAAGTGCATCTTCTAGGCAATCTCCATGTACTATGCTAATAGTTTGCATTTCCTTCTTATCTGTTCTTTCAATAAACTTTTCTGCTAGAGTTGCAATTGCCTTCTTACGTCCTCTTACCTTCATCAATGGCGCAAGTTTCCCTTGCTTATCCATATGAAGTACAGGTTTTACATTTAGTAAAGTACCTACTGCTGCTGCAGAGGATGAAATTCTTCCTCCTCTTTTTAAGTGATTTAAATCGTCAACTGTAAAATAGTGATTAACTTTCATCTTCGTATTTTCAACAAAACTTATAATTTCTTCCTTTGATTTTCCTTCTTTGATTTTTTCGTAAGCTAAATAACACAATAAACCAAGACCTAAACTTGCACATAGGGAGTCAATAACGTTAATATCTGCTTGTGGAAATTCTTCTTTTATATTAAGTACTGCCCTTTTTGCACTATCAACAGTTCCTGTAAGTCCAGAAGAAAGTCCTATATAAATAACCGATTTATTTTCTTCTGCTAAGGGTCTAAAAATTTCCTCAAATCTAAACACATTAATTTGAGAAGTAGTAGGCATTTCCCCCGCCCTTAACCCCTCATAAAATTCTTTTATGTTTAAAGTTTTTCCAAAATCATCTTCTACATCTTTCCCTTTAAAGTGACATATTATAGGCGCTCCTATAATGTTTTCTTGTTCTATAAATTCTAATGGTAAGGCGGAAGCTGAATCCACCACTAAAACTATATTCCTATTCATATTAATCCATCTCCTCAAACTCAACATAATTATCTTATATTCAACTATGATTATTCTTTAATTTATTTTCTCTTATTTTATCATGAATTCCATATTAAGTAAAATTTAACTTATAATAATTAATTTTTTTATAAAATACTTATCTTTTACAATTACCTTTTGCCTATACTAGATTAACCCAATAAGAAAATAAAAAACCTTGAGGAATTTTAATTCCTCAAAGTTTTCTTTTTATCTTAGGATCAAATAATGAATAAGTCCATTTTGTTAGATCTTATCCTCTATAAATTCTCCTATTTTCCTAAATTTATAATAGCGTTTAGTAAGTAAGGAATCTATGGGTTCACTATTTAGCCTTATTAGGGATTCCTGTAAATTTTTACTAATAGCCTTAGATGCCTTTTCTAAATCTGCTTGTGCCCCACCTAAAGGTTCTTTAATCACTCTATCTATTATCTCAAAGTTTAATAAATCCTTTGATGTTATCTTCATCTTTTCTGCCGCTTCTCTTGCCTTAGATGCATCCTTATAAAGAATACTTGCAAATCCTTCTGGAGAAAGAATTGAATAAATAGAGTGTTCGAGCATCCATACTTCATCAGCCACAGCAAGGGCTAAGGCCCCACCGCTTCCGCCTTCACCTATAACTATAGAAATAATTGGGCACCTTAAGGTACTCATCTCCATTAAGTTTTTAGCAATGGCTTCTCCTACACCTCTTTCTTCTCCTTCAACTCCACAAAATGCACCCGGTGTATCTATAAAAGTGATCACTGGTCTTTTAAACTTTTCTGCTTGTTTCATTAGCCTTAAAGCTTTTCTGTATCCTTCTGCTTTAGGCATTCCAAAGTTCCTAGCAATATTCTCTTTTGTATTATTTCCCTTTTGAATACCAATAATTGTTACAGGTATTCCTTTGAATTCTCCAATTCCACCTACTATGGCAGCGTCATCTCCATAGTTTCTGTCACCCTTTAATTCTATGAAATTATCAAATACTTTTTCTATATAATCTAGGGCGGTTGGTCTAGAAATTGCTCTTGCAATATTCACCTTATCCCAAGCTGTAAGCTTTATTTTTATGTTGTTTTCCATATTCACCACTCCTATAGCAAATGCTATATTAACTTCTATGAAGCCTTAGTAGCTTTCCTAAGGTTTCCTTAAGTTCATTTCTCTTTACTATTCTATCTACAAAACCTTTCTTTTGAAGGAACTCTGCCTTTTGAAAATCAGCTGGAAGACTCTCTTTAATAGTTTGTTCTATTACTCTTCTACCTGCAAAACCAATTAATGCATTAGGCTCAGATAAAATTATATCCCCTAACATAGCAAAGCTTGCAGTAACTCCTCCTGTAGTTGGATCCGTAATCACAGTAATATAAAGAAGTCCCTTCTTATTATGGATTGATATAGCACTTGAGGTTTTTGCCATTTGCATTAAAGAAAATATTCCTTCTTGCATTCTAGCTCCTCCTGAGCATGTAAAAATAACTATTGGGAGTTCTTTTTCCGTAGCAAATTCTACTGCTCTAGTGATTTTTTCACCTACTACACTACCCATACTTCCCATTAAAAATCTACTATCCATCACAGCTATTACAGTGTTATTATTATTTATTCTGCCATAACCTGTAACTACAGCTTCCTCAAGCTCTGTTGACTTTTTTAGTTTTTCTAACTTTTCCTCATACCCATTAAAATCTAGTGGATTTGAGCTAATAAGTTCTTTGTTAAGTTCTATAAAAGTTCCACTATCAATGATTTGTTCAATTCTTTCTCTTGCTGTTAATCTAAAATGATAGTTACAAAGGTTACATACCTTCTGATTTTCTTCCAAATCATTTTTATAAAGAATCTTTCCACAGCCTTCACATTTTACCCACAATCCATCTGGAATTGTGGGCTTATTCTCTTCACCTTGTGGATTATTTTTCACTTCAATGTATACATTCTTCTTAAATAACCTTTTAAGTTCCAACATATTAATACCTCTCTTAGGTTATATATAGAGAACTATCTTTAAGTAAATCTACATAGTTCTCCTAACATTACTTGTTAATTTTTTATCTTATAAGTTTATAATATTACACTTTAAAATTTTTATGATAACCTATCCCTAATTATGACTCTATATTTTAAAGTATATACATTATAATTTTAGTTCACTACTTATAAAACTTGTGTCAAAGTCTCCACTAATAAACTTTTCATTTGATAAAATCTCAAGATGTAAATCAATATTAGTGTGAATTCCTTCTATAATAAACTCACTTAATGCTCTTTTCATCTTATTTATTGCTTCATTTCTATCTTTGCCATGAACAATAAGCTTTCCTACCATGGAATCATACACTGGAGGTATTTTATATCCTTGATATACTCCTGAGTCTAGTCTTACTCCATTTCCTCCAGGAATTAATAAACTTTTTATCTCTCCTGGGGATGGCATGAAGTTCTTATAAGGGTTTTCTGCATTAATTCTACATTCAATTGCATGCCCTCTTAAAACAATATCTTCTTGAGTAAAACTTAAAGCTTCACCATAGGCTACTTTAATTTGTTCTTTAATTAAATCTATTCCTGTTACCATTTCTGTTACAGGGTGTTCTACCTGTATCCTTGTATTCATCTCCATAAAGTAGAAGTTTAAATTCTTATCAACTAAAAATTCTATGGTACCTGCATTTTTGTATCCTATAGCCTTAGCTGCTCTAACTGCAGTTTCTCCCATTTCTTTTCTTAAAGCTTCAGTTAGCACTACAGAAGGAGCCTCTTCTAGTACCTTTTGATTTTTTCTCTGCACAGAACATTCTCTTTCCCCAAGATATACTACATTTCCGTAGCTATCTCCTATTATTTGAATTTCTACGTGCCTTGGCCTCTCAACAAATTTTTCTATATACATAGAATCATCATTAAAGGAAGCTTTTGCTTCGGTTCTTGCAGTGTTGAATTCCTTTATAACATCCTTTGAATCTCTTACAATTCTAATACCTTTTCCTCCGCCACCTGCAGAAGCTTTTATCATTATGGGATATCCTATGGAGTTTGCAATTTTTAAGGCCTCTTTTTCATCTTTTACAATTCCTTTTGAACCAGGTACTACTGGTACCTTAGCCTCTATCATTATTTCTTTAGCCTTAGACTTATTTCCCATGTTTTCTATATTATCTGAAGATGGTCCAATGAATTTGATATTACATTCTTCACACATCTTTGCAAACTTGGGATTCTCTGATAGAAATCCAAAGCCGGGATGTATAGCCTCAGCACCTTTTAAAATTGTAGCACTTAATATATTCTTATCATTTAAATAACTATCTCTTGATGGGGCAGGACCTACGCAAACTGCTTCATCAGCTAATTGTGTATGAAGTGCATCCTTATCAGCTTCTGAATAGATTGCAACAGTTTGTATTCCCATTTCTCTACAAGCTCTAATTATTCTAACCGCTATTTCTCCTCTATTTGCAATTAATATCTTCTTAAACATACTATTACCATCCTAAATTAAAATTACATTCCTACAGCAAAGGTAAGTTCACACTCACAAGCAACTTCTCCATCTACTGTAGCTAATGCCTTTCCAATTCCTACAGGTCCTTTCATCTTGATTATTTCAACCTGTAATTTTAATGTATCTCCTGGAACTACTTTCTTTCTAAATCTAGCTTCCTTAATTCCTCCGAAATAGGCTATCTTTCCTCTGAATTTTTCTGAATGTAAAAGGGCAACTGCTCCTACTTGAGCTAGTGCCTCTACTATTATTACTCCAGGTAATACTGGTTCTTGCGGGAAGTGACCTTGAAAGAAATACTCATTCATGGTTACATTTTTATATCCCACTGCACTTTTACCACTTTCTAAGGATTCAATATAATCTACGAATAAAAAAGGATATCTATGAGGAATAATTTCCTGTATTTGTTTTATATCTAAAGCAATATTTTTCATAACTTATCTCCTAAAGCTTTATTTTGAATAAGGGCTCACCATACTCTATCATTTGACCATTTTTACCTAAAATTTCTACTATAGTTCCCTCTACTTCACTTTCTATTTCATTCATAAGCTTCATAGCTTCAACTATGCAAAGTACAGTTCCCTTTCCAACTACATCTCCCACTTTTACATAAGGCTCTGAGTTTTCGCTAGGAGAAATATAGAAAGTTCCTACCATTGGAGATTTAACCATGTATAAATTCTCATCTTCTACCTCTTTTTTAGGAACTTCTTTTTCACTTGATGAAGTATTTACTTCTTCCTTACTCACAATATGATTACAATCTACACCAACAGAACTTTCTTTTTCCTCAACCAAACTAGATTTATCTACTGTTGTCTCACTTAAAACTACCTTTGTTGAATTCTTACTCATTCTTATCTTAATTTCACTAGTTTCAACTTCTAGTTCTTTTACTGTAGAATCACTTAGTGCTTTTATAAGCTGCTCTATAGATTTATAATCCATGATTATTCCTCCCACTTCTTAAATAATAATGTAGCATTATGTCCACCAAATCCTAAAGAATTGGACATAGCATATTTAAGTTGCGCATTTCTTCCCACGTTAGGTACATAGTCAAGATCACATTCTTCATCCTTCTCTATAAGTCCAATAGTTGGAGGAATAAACCCTTCCTGTAATGCCTTAACACAAACAATAGCCTCTACTGCTCCTGCAGCTCCTAAAAGGTGTCCTATCATTGACTTTGTAGAACTTACTGGAATGTCATAAGCCTTTTCCTTGAAAAGATTTTTAATTGCTATGGTTTCAAATTTATCATTATATGGAGTGCTTGTTCCATGAGCATTAATATATGAAACCTGCTCTAAGTTAATTTCTGCTTCTTTCACAGCAATCTCCATAGCCTTTCTAGCTCCCTCACCATCATTAGCTGGTTGAGTTATATGGTAAGCATCACAAGTAGTTCCATATCCAACAATTTCACCGTATATTTTTGCATTTCTCTTCTGAGCATGCTCTAAACTTTCAATAACTAATATTCCTGCTCCTTCACCCATTACAAATCCATTTCTTTCTTTATCGAAAGGAATAGAAGCTCTTTTAGGATCTTCACTTCTGCTTAAAGCTGTTAGGGATGTAAATCCTGCCACTGCAGTTTCAGTAATAGGTGCTTCACAGCCCCCAGCAATCATTATATCTGCTCTATCTGCCTTAATCATTTCAAAAGCTTCTCCAATGCTATTAGTACCTGTAGCACAAGCAGTTACTACTGATAAACAAGGTCCTTTGGCATTGTATTTTATACCAATATGTCCACTGGCAATATTAGCAATCATCATTGGTACCATAAAAGGAGATACTCTATTAGGTCCTTTGGCAAGAAGCTTACTATGCTCATTCTCTAAAGTATATAGTCCCCCAATTCCTGAGCCTACTACTATACCAAATCTTTCTGAGTCCACTGAATTAATATCTAGCTTTGCATCCTTTATAGCTTCTTCACTAGCTACCATTGCATATTGAGTGTATTTATCCATTCTCTTGATTTCTTTTTTATCTATTGCAACTTCTGGATTAAAGTCTTTTATTTCTGCTGCTAATTTTACCTTGAAGTTTTCTGTGTTTATTGTCTTAATAAAGTCAATACCACAAACTCCTTCTTTAACTCCATTCCAAAACTTATTTACATCATTACCTATAGGAGTTACAGCTCCCATTCCTGTAATTACAACTCTTTTTCCCATTTAAATTCCCTCCTAATCCTACATTACCATTCCGCCATCAACATGAACAACTTGACCTGTAATATAACTTGCCATGTTTGATGCTAAAAATACAGCGAGATTTGCTACATCCTCGCCTTTTCCAAAAGCCTTAAGAGGTATGCCATTTAGCATTGCTTCTTTAACTTTATCACTTAAAACCTCAGTCATATCACTTTCAATAAATCCAGGGGCAATGGCATTTACTGTTATTCCTCTTGAACCAACTTCCTTAGCAAGAGATTTCGTAAATCCAATTACTCCAGCTTTAGAAGCTGCATAATTTGCCTGACCAGCATTTCCTATAACCCCTACTACGGAAGAAATATTTATGATCCTTCCACCTTTAGCTTTTATCATTTTAGAAATTACTGCCTTTGACGTATTAAAGGTTCCTTTAAGATTTGTGTTTATAACTGAGTCAAAATCTTCTTCTTTCATTCTCATAAACAGTCCATCTTTAGTTATTCCTGCATTATTAACTAAAATATCTACAGAGTTTAACTCCTCTATAGTAGTATTAATTAAGTTTTCTGCATCCTTAAAATTACTAATATCACCTTTGACCTTTATAGCCCTAACTCCATAGGCTTCTATTTCCTTAACTAAATTATCTGCAAGTTCTTCATTGCCTCTATAATTAATAACTACATTAGCTCCATTTTGGGCAAAGGCTAATGCTATTGCTCTACCAATACCTCTACTTGCTCCTGTTATAATTGCATTTTTTCCCTTTAACATATTCTACTCTCCCCTAATGTAATTATAGGCAGTTAAATCTTAAAGAATTCATTAGGACTTAACTGTACCTGAAAATTTTTAATGAACTTTATTATATGACTCCCACTATGTCCTATGGTATATGCTTAATTTCAGTGAGAGTCAAAGCTAAAGCTATCCTATAAAAGTTGTTGGGACTTTTATTGCAAAGCTTCTAAAACTTTACTTAAGGAAGCTAAATCCTCTACATTATATACCGTTAAGGCTCTATTTATTTTCTTTACAAATCCACTTAAAGCTTTTCCTGGACCTACTTCTATGAAGGTATCAACACCTTCACTTATCATTGTATTTATAGATTTTTCCCATTGTACCGAACTTTTAACTTGATTTTTCAGTATATCTTTCAAATCTTCTATTCCTTCTAAAGTCTCACCAGTTAGGTTGGGTATAAACTTAATATTAAAATCACTAAAGTTTACTTTACCTAATTCTTCTCTTAATCTATTAGAAGCATTTTCTAACAATTCAGTGTGAAAGGCACCACTAACAGGGAGTTTAATTACCTTTTTAGCACCTCTTTCATTCAAAAGCTCTATAGCTTTGTTTAGAGGTTCTATTTCCCCGGCAATTACAATTTGTCCTGGACAATTATAATTTGCTATAGAAATTACCCCTAAGTCCTTGCACTCATTGCAAATTTCTTGAATAATTTCCTGTGAAACACCCAAAACTGCAGCCATTTCACCCTTATACTTATCACTATCTTCTTTCATGAAGCTTCCTCTTTTTTCTACCAATACTAAAGCCTCTTCAAGAGAAAGTGCTCCACTGGCAACAAGAGCTGAATACTCACCAAGACTTAGTCCTGCTACCATCATAGGTTTTATCCCATGTTTCTTCAAAACTTCTAGAGCTGCTATAGAAGTAGTTAAAATTGCTACCTGAGTATTATTTGTACTCGTTAACTCTTCCATTGGACCTTGAAAACATAGGTTAGATATATTTCTTCCTAAAATCCTATCAGCCTTATTAAATACTTCCTTCGCCTCAGAAAAATTATCATATAATTCCTTTCCCATGCCCACATATTGAGCTCCTTGTCCTGGGAATATAAATCCAACTTTTCTCATATTATCCTCCAAAATTAACTGAAGAAATCTTTTCTAAAACTTCCTTAGCACCTTCTACTAAGTCTTTTAAAATTTCTTCACAGCTTTCTTCTTTTTTTATTAATCCAGCTATTTGTCCTGCCATAACTGAACCATTATCTATATCTCCTTCAACAACGGCCTTTCTTAAAGCCCCTGATCCTAACTTTTCAATTTCTTCAAAGGATGCTGCTTGTTTCTCTAGGTTAACAAACTCTCTTGAAAGTTTATTTCTAAGGACTCTTACAGGGTGCCCCGTGCTTCTACCCGTTACCATTGAGTCTATATCCTTTGCATCAATAACTTTTTTCTTGTAGTTTTCATGGACATTGCATTCTCTTGCTACTAAAAATCTAGTTCCAACTTGAACTCCTTGGGCTCCTAACATAAATGCTGCTGCCATACCTCTTCCGTCTCCAACACCACCAGCCGCAATTACAGGAATATTTACACTATCCACGATTTGTGGAACCAATGACATAGTAGTTAATTCTCCAATGTGACCTCCTGCTTCCATACCTTCAGCAATAACAGCATCAGCACCGCTTCTTTCCATTCTTTTTGCTAAGGCAACTGAGGCAACTACAGGAATTACCTTAATATTATGACTCTTCCACATATCCATATACTTTCCAGGATTTCCAGCTCCTGTTGTAACTACTTTTACCCCTTCTTCACAAACTATTTTTGCTACTTCATCTGCATTTTCACTTAGTAGCATAATGTTCACACCAAAAGGTTTATCAGTAAGTTCTTTTGCCTTTCTAATTTCTTTTCTTATATTTTCTGGAATATTAGTACCTGCTGCAATAATTCCAAGCCCTCCAGCATTGGACACTGCACTAGCTAAACTGCTATCTGCAATCCAGGCCATTCCTCCTTGAATAACAGGATATTTTATTCCAAGTATTGAGCATATATCTGATTTAATCATGTTTACCTCCTATGGTTAAGGTCAGATAGTATTTCCATCTGACCTTAAATAATGAACAAGTTCATTTTGTTCATTAACCTTGAAAGGATAATGAATCCTTTCAAAATTAATATTATGCTACTGACCTCTACTTAAAGAGAATTAGAGGTTTCTCTTTCTAAGCTAAGGTTAATTCTTATTCTTCAACCTTAGACTTCACGTAATTTACTATATCTCCTATTGTTTTAATGTTTTCAATATCCTCATTTGGAATTTCAATATTAAATTCTTCTTCTAAGCTCATAACAATTTCAAATATTTCTAAAGAGTCTACTCCTAAATCTTCTGTGAAAGTTGATTCTACTTTTACTTCCTCTACCTCCATAGATAACTGATCTGCTATAACCTTTTTAACTTTTTCTAATACCATTTTAAATTCCTCCTCAAATTTGTTTATATATGATTAAGTTTTGTTTTTATCAATTATATACATTTACCTATTATTTGGTTTAAAGGTCTTTATTCCAAGTTATTAGTGCACTTCCAAAAGTAAGCCCACCACCAAATCCTATAACTACAATTTTATTACCCTTTTTAAAGGCTCCACTTTTATTACCTTCATCTAAAGCAATTGGTATACTTGCTCCAGAGGTATTTCCAAATCTATTTAAATTAATAATAAACTTTTCTAAAGATACACCTATCTTCCTGCTAAAGGCTTCTATCATTCTAATGTTAGCTTGGTGTGGAACTATAAAATCAATATCTTCTTTATTTAATTTTGCCTCATTTAGAATTCTATTAAATTCACTTTCCATAACTTTTACAGCAAACTTATAAATTTCTTTTCCTTCCATAGTTACCTTACTATTTACAGGTATTGTATCCATAATAAATGGATTTTCTAAGGCTACTGAACCACAGGTTAGTGCTTCCCACTTCTCGCCTTCACTTTTACAATTAATATAAGATAGTCCATCAACAGTGCTTTCCTTTAGTACTGCTGCACCTGCCCCATCTCCAAATAGTATGCTAGTACTTCTATCTTCCCAATTTATTATCTTAGATAAAACCTCAGCCCCAATAATTAATGCTGTTTTAAACCTGCCAGAGGCCATAAAACCTCTAGCAATATCTAATCCAAAAACAAAACCACTACAAGCAGCATTAATATCAAAAGCCATAGCATTATGTGCTCCAATATTTTTTTGAACTTTACAAGCTACTGAGGGAACTAAAGAGTCAGGGCTGCAAGTAGCTACAATAACAAGATCAATTTCTTCAGCCTGCAAATTGCCATCCTTTAAGGCTTCTAAAGCGGCTTTTGTTGCAAGGTCTGAAGTTTCCTCTCCTGTTGAGATGTGTCTGCTCTCTATTCCAGTCCTGGATACTATCCACTCATTAGAGGTATCCATTATAGTTTCTAACATTTCATTAGTAACCATATGTTTTGGAGTATAAGAGCCTGTTCCTATAATTTCTATATTTCTCATCTCTGCCTCCTTACTTGCCATCTAAGTGATACTTAGATTTAAAAAATAAATTTAGCTTTTCTAAGGATTTAATTAAAATCCCCTCTTCTTCCTTACTTAATCCATTTATAGTTTCCTCAACCATTGTTTGATGAAACTTTTGGTGAATTCTATATGCAAGTTTTCCTTTTCTAGTGAGGGCAATCATTACTGCTCTCCTATCTTCTTCGCCTCTTTGTCTTTCAACATATTCTTTTTTCACAAGTTTATTTATAGCAGTGGTTAAAGTACCTACTGTAATATTTAAGTCTTGGGCAACCTCACTCATAGTTCTTGATCCATACATTCCAATAGCTTCTATTGTATGTATTTCTGTTATTGACAAATCATTAAGAACTCCTTCCTTTAGAGCATTTTGCTCTATCTGAAGGATATCATTAAAGGTTTCTACCAATAATTCATTTAACACTTTTTTATTTGAAGAAGTTGATAACATTTTTAATCTTCTCCTTTACTTTGACAATCAAATATTTTGATAATCAAAGTATATAACTAATAAAACTATATGTCAATATGGTTTTTATTAGTACAGAAATTTTTTTGTAATAATTTTACATAAAAATTTCTGTACTTAACTACTATTTTATTAGCATTAACTGTTTCCCTATTATTTCCCATGATCTATATCCTTAAACTCCTTTTCCATATTTACCACCAATAAGTTTGGTTGAAATCCTAATTTTTCAGAAAAAAAATAGACTATCAGTATTTACTAATAGTCTATTTTTAGGGGTAAGGGGTAAGGGTTTATATTTATAGGTAACCAAATTACTATTGTATAAATTTTCTTTGGTTCCTTGTTAGCTTTTACTTCTTAGAATATTAACACTTTATCCTAAACTTATATTATGCTCTTTCTATATTGTATATATAGTCATCTTCATTGTTTGTTTCATAGAATTTATACCCATCATTTACTGAACTTACAAATCCTTTTAAATATATAAATCTTAAGCTATAAAACAAGTTTATATCTGCACCCACTCTATCGAAATTGCCTCTATGAACACAAGAAGTGTTTATCCATCTCACTACATCTTCATCTGCTTGGATTAGTTTTTGCACTCTATCACATGGCATTCCCTCAAGAATATAGTTGTTTAAAGTTGAAAATATATCCTTAGCATTTTCAGGACTTTCCTTGTGCTTTGCTATTTCACCTTGCTTAACTCCATTATTGTAAAATATGTCTTCTGCGATTTTTAGTGCATCATCTCCATATTTATCAATAAATCTTGCTAAAATAATAGCTACTCTGCTTTCTCCATTTTGAATCTTGTTTTGAAGCCATCCATGAATATTTCCTAAATCTATTAATTCTTCAATAGATTTAGTTCTGTCGATAAGTTCTCCAAATTCCTTTGTTTTTTCAACTATTTCTCTTGCCTCTTCACCATAAACTTCAAGGTACTTATTTCTTAAATCCATTTCTATATCTTGGAACATAAGTATTTTATTAAATAACCAACTATGAATTGGTGCTAAAAATGCGCTCATATAACTATTCTCCTTTTCGCTTATATTATTTTATAAAATTCATTCTAATAAAGGTTTAAAGTCTTACTTAGTAAATATACTTAGTAATTTTTCCTATAGTTATATGATAATCTAAATTTAAAAATTTATCCGTAACCTATGTTACAATATGTATAATTAATATTGTTTGTTATTTCCATATTTAAGTGGATCCACAGGGTTTCCATTTATCTTTACTTCGAAATGTAGATGTGGTCCCGTACTATCTCCTGTACTGCCTACATCTGCGATATGATCCCCTCTTTTTACTTCTTCTCCACTATTAACATAAAGTTTATTGCAGTGAGCATAAATTGTTTCCATTCCATTACCATGATTTATTTTTACAACTTTACCATAACCCTTAAGTATTCCTGAAAAGGAAACCTTACCATCAAGAGCTGCTTCTACAGGTGTTCCTAAATTCGCAGCTAAGTCTATGCCCTTATGCATAACACCATCTCTCACCCCAAAGGAGGAGGTTAGCCACCCTATTGTTGGAGTGTGTAAGGCACTATTCAAAGTAACCATTTTATTTCCTCCAGAACTTATTACTGGTACTGCCTTGCTTTCTTTAACAATTGTAAAAGATATTATATTTTTTTTATTATTGTTGTTGTACTCTACTATTTTATTGCTTAAAGTTTCAGCAGTATTTAACTGATTTTCATCACAAGTTATCTTTTCATAAGTTATCTTATTATTTATAATCACAGTTTTTATTTCACTTATTTTTGCCTTAGCTAGATATCTTTCCTTTACTATCTCTATGGCTTTATTTCCAACCTCCTCATTATTTACAACTCCAACTTCTATTCCATCAGACTTCATAATGAGTCCATCCACTTCATTACTTGTCACTTTATTACTTACAGCTCCAGTATAAATTTTGTTACTATTTGACATAATCATAAGAGTAATAAAGATTATAGTTACAATTACTATAAATATTTCCTTACTTATTGATTTAATGTTTACCATATTATACCTCCATATCTCTAGTGATAATATTCCCTTCATGAGGTAATTTTAAACATAAGTCATATATTCTTAATTTTTTTCCCTTGTTTTCTGAGTATATGTTATACTAGGATTAAGTCATCTTTTTAAAAATAACTAGTTAGTAGGGTAGTTTATTTTGTGTTCTATAGTGATGAAAGAGCCTGTTTCTTCATTGGCAAATTCATACTTATAGCCACAAAATATAAGTTATATCAGAAACTTTTTATTTTGTTTTAGATGGATAAAATACTAATGGAAGTGTTTAATTATTATAAAATACTTCCTGTTGATATTAATAATGTTTAACATTATAATATTTTAGTATTAACATTATAATGAGAAAGGTAGAGATTCCATGAGCACTTTTATGTTTAAGAATAAAACTTTAGATTATACTCCTGTAAGTAATGTGTTCATAGATAGGTACATGGCAAAGGCTAGAGGTGAATACGTCAAGGTTTATCTCCTTGGGCTTAAGTATTGCATAAGTGGAGAACTTGGTGCAAACTCCGGTCTAATTGCTTCAACTCTTTCTCTTTTAGAGACAGATGTGTTAAATGCCTGGAATTATTGGCATGATGAGGGCATAGTGAAAATGTCTGCTATTGATAATATGGGAAACTTCAATATTGAATTTCTAAATCTAAGCAATATTCAAGAAGATGGAGAGAAAAATCTAAATCTTTTAAGAGAACTAGATAATTCTTCAGTAAAAGGAATGTTACAAGATATAGAAAAACTAATTGGCCGTCCTCTATCCCCTAAGGAAATGACCCTTTACTTAGGTTGGCAAAAGGATTTTAATTTTTCCCCTGAGTTAATTTTATTATTGATTCAGTATTGTGTATCTAAAGGAAAAAATGATTATAGATACATAGAAAAAATAGCAATGGCATGGCATGATTCTAAAATAAAGGACATTGAAGGCGCCCAAAGCTTCATAAAAAAACATGAGGATAAGTGGATTAATATAAGAAAGATACTTACATACTTAGGAGTTAAAAATGCTGATATAATGAAGCCTCAAGAAGAAATCCTTGAGAAATGGCTAAGTGTTTATAAGTTTCCTATTAATATTATTTATAAAGCCTGCGATATATGTTTTGAAAGACTAAACAGGGCAGACTTTAAATATATTGATGGTATATTAAATAGTTGGTTTAAAGACAATATCAAGAGTTTAGAAGATATTGAGAAAAAAGATAGAAAAAAACTTACTCATAAGCCTATTATAAATAATTCCACTAATTCCAAAGGCAACTTCAACAACTATGAACAGCGTACTTATGATTTTGATGAATTAGAAAGAAAACTATTAGGATGGGATAATAATGATTAACAGTCATCACCTTGAAATAATGAAAATTTATGAAGATATTAGAACTAAAGAACAGGATAATCTAAGAAAAAGAAGAGCTGAAATTGAAGCTAAACTTCCTGAAGTGATTCAAATTGAAAATAATATAGGTAAGCTATGTATTCAAATGTCTTTGAATGCTCTTAGAAATTTAGAAAGTAGAGATGAGTATTTAAATGAAGTAAGGGAAAACATAACAACTCTTAGGATTAAAAAATCTGAGCTTCTAGTATCTCACGGATATTCTATGGATTACCTTGAGTTAAACTATAACTGTCCCAAATGTAAGGATACTGGCTTTTTAGGTAAAGCAAAGTGTGCCTGCTATAAACAAAAATTAGTTAAAATTTATTATAATAATGCAGATTTATCAAAGCTTTTGCAAAAAAACAATTTTGATAACTTTAAATTAGATTACTATTCCACCTCAAATAATGGCCCAGAAAGGTTTAGCCCAAGAGAAAACATCGAACAAATCGTAAGTAAAACTTGGAGCTTTATAAAAAACTTTAAAGATACTGATGAAAATCTTCTTTTCTACGGCAATTCTGGAACTGGGAAAACCTTTTTATCTCATTGCATTGCTAAAGAATTATTAGATAAGGGATACTTCGTAGTGTATAAAACATCAGAAGAGCTAATTAAGAGTTTAAAGGACATAAAATTTAACGGTAACTTAGAATTAGAAGAGCATCTTATAAATTGCGATTTATTAATTATTGATGACTTAGGAACTGAAATGTCTTCAGATTTTTCTAAGACTGAACTATTTAATTTATTAAATGGAAAGTTGTTAAAGGGAAAGAAGATGCTTGTATCCACTAATTATTCACTAGATGGCCTTACAAACATGTACTCTGAAAGAATAACTTCAAGACTTATAGGGAATTTTGACTTATTTAAGTTTTATGGAAATGATATTAGATTACAAAAGAAGATGGCATAAAAGACAAGGGCTTCCTTGTCTTTTTTTATTGGATTCAAAAGTGAACACTTATTTTACTCATCTTCCTGAAGCCTTAGGGTACACAAGGTAGAAATAATGATAAGCTAAGTCTTAGCTTTATTTCCTGAATTATAATTTTCATAACTTAGTTTCATAATTTAAATATATCAAAAAACGAAAAAACCTTGAATATAATTCAAGGTTTTTGGAGCTGGCAATAGGAATCGAACCTACAACCTGCTGATTACAAGTCAGCTGCTCTACCGTTGAGCCATGCCAGCAAAGTATGGCGACCCAGAAGGGACTCGAACCCTCGACCTCCGGCGTGACAGGCCGGCACTCTAACCAACTGAGCCACTGGGCCATATGGTGGTCGCAACAGGGATCGAACCTGTGACCCTCTGCTTGTAAGGCAGATGCTCTCCCAGCTGAGCTATGCGACCGCAAATGGTGACTCCTAGGGGAATCGAACCCCTGTTACCACCGTGAAAGGGTGGTGTCTTGACCGCTTGACCAAGGAGCCATATTAAATTTAAAAGTGGAGCTGGCAATAGGAATCGAACCTACAACCTGCTGATTACAAGTCAGCTGCTCTACCGTTGAGCCATGCCAGCAAAATATGGCGACCCAGAAGGGACTCGAACCCTCGACCTCCGGCGTGACAGGCCGGCACTCTAACCAACTGAGCCACTGGGCCATATGTGGTGGTCGCAACAGGGATCGAACCTGTGACCCTCTGCTTGTAAGGCAGATGCTCTCCCAGCTGAGCTATGCGACCGCAAATGGTGACTCCTAGGGGAATCGAACCCCTGTTACCACCGTGAAAGGGTGGTGTCTTGACCGCTTGACCAAGGAGCCATATTAAATTTAAAAGTGGAGCTGGCAATAGGAATCGAACCTACAACCTGCTGATTACAAGTCAGCTGCTCTACCGTTGAGCCATGCCAGCAAAATATGGCGACCCAGAAGGGACTCGAACCCTCGACCTCCGGCGTGACAGGCCGGCACTCTAACCAACTGAGCCACTGGGCCATATGTGGTGGTCGCAACAGGGATCGAACCTGTGACCCTCTGCTTGTAAGGCAGATGCTCTCCCAGCTGAGCTATGCGACCGCAAATGGTGACTCCTAGGGGAATCGAACCCCTGTTACCACCGTGAAAGGGTGGTGTCTTGACCGCTTGACCAAGGAGCCATATGTCATTTATCTTTTGCTCATCGGGATTATTTTGCTGCCTTCCGGCTCACCCGACATGTATTATAATACAAAATATTTCACCTTATGTCAACAACATTTTAAAAGTTTTTTTATTTTTTCACTTTGTAATTTTTTCCCTAAGAAGTTTTATAGGTTTATTGATTTATTTATTGCTCATAATTATATTGTACACTTTAAGATTTTTATGGATTCTCATACCTTACTTTTATCAAATAGAAATAATAACTGTATCAATAATTCTTCCCTATTTTATATTGTTTTTATGAAAACTTTTTAAGTAATTATACCTATTATTTGCATTGTAAAATAATATAAACTACGATACATGAGAAGTTTCCTATAGGATTTCTTGAAAAAAATACTAAAAAACATTATTCTTAGATATATACTTATGCTTCAAATTAAGAAAGGAGAGTTAATCTTGAATTATGACTTAATTATTATAGGTGGTGGGGCTTGTGGTATTACAGCTTCAATTATGGCTAAAGACCTAGGTATAAACGTTGCTTTAATTGAAGGCACTGATAGAATTGGTAAAAAAATTCTCACTACTGGTAATGGAAGATGTAACATAACCAACTCTGGCCTTAGTTATTTAAGATATCACAGTGACAATAACTTGTTTTTTAAATATACATTAAATGCTTTCCCTTTAGAGAAAACTATAAATTATTTTAATTCTTTAGGCCTTTATCTAATTACTCTAGAGGAGGGCAAAATGTACCCAATGTCCTTACAGGCTTCCTCTGTATTAGATATTTTTAGAATGAACCTTGAGGATAAGGCTATTCCCATTTATGTTAATACTAAGGTTAAAGAAATTAAGAAAGATAAAAGTTTTAAGATAGTTTCCCAAAATGGAGAGGTATTTACTAGTAAGTATGTCCTACTTTGTACTGGGGGCAAAAGTTATTCTAAGACCGGCTCTGATGGCTCTGGATATAACCTAGCTAAAGCTTTAGGTCACAATATTATTCCCACGGCCCCTGGTCTTGTACAATTAAAGCTTCAATACAATAGACTTAAAGCTATATCTGGAATAAAGTTTGATGGTTCTGTGTCAATATTTTTAGATGAAACCTTAAAGAGAGTAGAAACTGGAGAAATTTTATTTACTGACTATGGCATTTCTGGGCCTCCTATTCTTCAACTTAGTAGATTTGCTTCTAAAGGGGTATTGAATAAAAAAAGTGTCACTATTAAAGTGGATATGATGAAGGATTATTCTAAGGATGGCTTAATAGATTTTTTAGAAAGTCATTTTGCTATGTTCTCCCATCGTTCCATTTCAGAAAATTTAGTGGGCATTATCAATAAAAAACTCATCCCCATTATTCTTAAAGAAGCTGGTGTGGAAGATATTCACTCAATTACTTATAATGTTACCTATGATATAAGATATAAGCTTTATAATTTATTAAAAGAGTGGGACTTTAGTGTATGTGGAACTAACTCCTTTGACAACGCTCAGGTGACCTTAGGCGGCATTGACACCACTGAAGTGAGTGAGACTACCCTTGAATCAAAATTAGTTTCTAAGCTTTACTTTGGGGGAGAAATATTAGATGTGGATGGGGATTGTGGTGGCTTTAACCTTCAATGGGCTTGGAGTAGCGCTAATCTAGCAGTAAAAAGCATTTACAATGCTTTAAATTCAAAGTAAGTATCCATTAATCCTATAACCCTAAAGTTAATTAACTATATATCTGAAGCTAAAACTTTTATATAAATCTAACCGCAAATTACCTATAGTTTAATGATTAACTTAAAATAATAAAGGTAAGAAGGATCCTTCTTACCTTTATTATTTATATTAAACTATTCAACTGCTTTGTTTAATTCTTGTAAAAGTTCCTCTAAGTTAATTCCATGAACCATAGCTGCTTCTTCTAAAGTTTCAGCTTGAGCTGATGGGCAACCTACGCAACCCATTCCAAATCTCATTAATATTTCTGGAGATTGTGGGTAAGTTCTAACTATTTCACCAATTGTCATTGTTTTTGCTATTTTCATATATATCACCTCATAAATTATTTTAATTATATTATGTTTATAATGTATTTTTAATATTCTCTATGAACTTATTATAGCACTAAGGAGAAATAATTAGTGTAACTTATGTTACAAGATTCATTTTATTTTTCTATAGATAAAATTTATTTATAGCCTTAGTTTAAATGCAAATTACTTTAGTTTATTCAAGGGTTTAGGTATAAGACTTAATTTATATTTAAATATTATAAATGGATTATTACTTCACAGAATTATAAAATAAATCTTAAGCACAAAAAGAGCTACTGCTATAAAAATTACTTTTTATCTTAAACAGTTGCCCTTTTTATATATTTTTTTGTTTTAATTAATTATAACTTATTCACCATCATAGTTTGATCTCTTCTTGGGCCCACAGATATAATTGAAATATTAACACCTGTAAACTCCTCTATTCTCTTTAAGTATATCTTTGCATTCTCAGGTAGTTCTTCATAGGTTCTTGCATCCTTAATGCTTTCATCCCATCCATCAAACTCTTCATATACAGGCTCACATTTAGCTAAATCTTCTAAGCTAGCTGGGAAGTAATCTATAACTTTGTCCTCTAACTTATATCCAACACATACTTTAAGTTTTTCAAGACCAGCTAAAGTGTCTATCTTAGTTATACCAAAGCTTGTTAATCCTGAAATTCTAGCTGCAGTTTTAAGTATTACTAGGTCAAGCCATCCACATCTTCTACTTCTTCCTGTAGTAGTACCATACTCAAAGCCTTTTTCTCTAATCCAATCCCCTGTTTCATCATTTAATTCCGTTGGGAATGGTCCTTTACCTACTCTTGTAGTGTATCCTTTAACAATTCCTACTGCGCCATCAACCATAGTAGGCCCTATTCCTGCACCAGTACAAACGCCTCCAGCTACAGTATTAGAAGATGTTACATAAGGATAAGATCCAAAGTCTATATCAAGAAGTGTTCCTTGAGCACCCTCAAATAACACTTTTTTTCCTGCCTTTATGCTATCATAAATTTTAACTGAAGTATCTGTAACATATGGCTTTATTCTTTCTCCATACTTAACATAAGCCTCATAAACTTCATTAAAATTAAGCTGCTCTCCATCATAAACCTTTGCTATTAGTGTATTTTTCATCTCTAAATATTCTTCAAGCTTTACCTTAAGCACCTCAGGTTTTATTAAATCACAAATTCTAATTCCACATCTTTCAACCTTATCTGTATAACAAGGACCTATGCCTTTTCTAGTTGTACCAATATCATTTTTACCTCTTGCTTCTTCTTTTAGTCCATCAAGTAACTTATGATATGGCATGATAACTTGTGCTCTATCACTAATTAATAATCTTTCTGGAGTAATATCTTCACCTAAAGCTCCTAGGTAATCAACCTCTTTAAAAAGCGCTTCAGGATCTACCACTACACCATTAGCAATAATATTCAACTTATCCTTATATAATATGCCTGAAGGTATAAGATGAAGCTTATATTGTTTATCTCCTACTTCAACAGTGTGACCTGCATTATTTCCGCCTTGGAATCTAACAATTACTTCTGCAGTTTCTGCTAAATAATCAGTCATCTTCCCCTTTCCTTCATCTCCCCATTGAGCTCCTAATACTACGTATGATGACATAAAAATTCCTCTCTTTCTTTTACTAAATCATATATTATTAAACAAATTAATGGTAAAAACTAATTATACTTTTTGCCTAAAATTCTAGCCACATACACTCCACTAGCTGAAGCTTGTGACAAGGAGTGAGTTACTCCTGATCCATCTCCAAGAACGTATAAACCTTTTATTTTTGTCTCTAAATTATTATCTACTTCCACATTTGAGTTGTAGAACTTAACCTCAACACCATATAAAAGAGTATCTTCATTAGCACTACCTGGTGCAATATTATCTAGAGCATAAATCATCTCTATTATAGCATCTAATTGGCGTTTAGGAATTACTAAGCTCAAATCTCCTGGTGTAGCCTTTAAAGTTGGATTTGTAAAGCTCTTGCTAAGCCTATGTTCATTAGTTCTTCTTCCTTTAACCAAATCACCAAATCTTTGAACTAATACTCCTCCACCCAGCATATTGCTAAGTCTTGCAATAGACTCTCCATACTCATTACTGTTTTTAAAAGGCTCAGTAAAGTTATTAGAAACTAACAGTGCAAAGTTTGTATTTTCTGTATGAAGTTCTGGATTTGAATAGCTATGACCATTTACTGTTACTATTCCATTGGTATTCTCATTTACTACCTCTCCATGAGGATTCATGCAAAAAGTTCTAACTAAATCTCCATACTTCTTAGTTCTATAAACTACTTTACTCTCATATACCTCTGAAGTTATGTGTTCAAACACTGCAGCTGGAAGTTCAACTCTAACCCCAATATCAACTCTATTACTTCTAGTTTCTATTCCTAATTTCTCACAAATCTTAGATATCCATTTAGAACCTGAACGTCCGCTTGCTACTATTAAGTCTTTACATTTATACTCTCCATTATCAGTAGCAACTATGAAATCTTCTCCATCCTTACAAATATCTTTGACTTCTGTATTGAAAATCATATCTACTTTTTCTTTTAAGTGATTATACATATTTCCTAATATCTTAAGATTTCTGTCTGTACCAAGATGTCTTACCTTTGCATCTAATAGATGCAAATCATGTTGAAGCGCCTTAGTTTTTAACATGCTATTAGCTGTAGAATATAGTTTTGCATCACTGCCACCATTGTCACAAAGGACTTTATCTACATAATACATTAAATCTAAAGCTTCTTCCTTACCAATATGTTTATATAAATCTCCACCGAAATTGTTTGTAATATTATATTTTCCATCTGAAAGACTTCCTGCTCCACCATATCCATTCATTATATTGCAATATTTGCAATGGATACAGCTTTTTATAGTCTTTCCATTAATAGGGCATCTTCTCTTTTCTAAGCTATTACCTTTTTCTATCATCAAAACCTTTGCCTTAGAATTTAAAACTGTAAGCTCATAAGCTGAAAATATTCCACTAGCGCCTGCGCCAACGATTATAATATCATATAAGTTATTCATTATTATCACCCCATAATTATATTAACAAAATTCACTTACTTTAGTCAATGAAAACACGAATATTTATATTTAATACAATTAAATAATTCGTGAAAAAAATCCTGTTATTATCTAAATTTTTTACTTACTTCCGTAGATTTATGCTAAATTTGTAAACAATTCAAAAGGTGATTTCTTATATATGAATTATTAACAATAAACTTCTTATAAATTACCTATAGTTCTTTATAGAGAAACCACTTCAACATTTAATTTATCTCTGCCAAGCAGTGTTTTCTCGAAGAGAGATATGCAAGCTCAATTAATTTAATTACTTAACTTATACATGAGTCCTACCCTGGTTCCCTTAAGGGGTTATGAAGATGAATAAGTTGAAATTCTATCATGGAACCCTATACTTATAAATAACTTTAGTCTATCAAATCAGAAAACACCGTTTAAACTGTCTTTAAAAGCAATTTAAACGGTGTTCTTTATTTAACCTTAGACTTATATAAAGTTATGTTTTCTAAGCTATAAATTTTCTCTGAAAAATCTCCTTCATTTACATCATGTAATGCTTTTTGCATATCATACATTCTAGCATCTAATATGTCTAAATAATGAAGCATTTCAGCTTCTGGAATCATAGGCTTTTTAGGACTTCCATACTCAGGTTCGTAATGGTGAGATAGAATCATATGTTGAAGTAACATTACAACTTCAGTATCTGCCTCTAACTCTTTACCAGCTCTATCTATCAGGTTAATTCCAAGAATTATATGCCCTAAAAGCTGCCCTTCTGTAGTATATTGAGAAACTATACCTAATTCACTAGAGTCCATTTCATAAATTTTTGCAATGTCGTGTAAAATAATTCCAGCATATAAAAGATCCTTATTTAAGTGACTATAAATTTCTAAAAGCTTTTCTCCTGCTTTTAGCATAGTAGTTGTATGATATAAAAGACCTCCCCTTATTGCATGGTGGTTGGATTTTGCTGCAGGATAGTGCATCATCTTATTACTACATTGTAAAATTATATTTTCTACAATGCCTCTTATATCTTTATTTTCTATCTTCTCTATAAACTCTAATATAGTATCAAACATATCTTCTGATTTATAGGGTGCTGACAGTACGAAATCATCAATATTAATTTTATCCTCAGAGGTTATATTTCTTATTTTTTCAATCTTTAACTGCAGTTTACCTCTATATTCATTAGCCACTCCTCTAACCTTTACTACCATGTTATCCTTAAACATTTGTTCAAGTTCACTGCTCCACTCCCAAAGTTTTGCATTTATTTCTCCAGTAGAATCTGTAAGGTTAAAGTCTAAATATTTATTTGTACTGCTATTATTTGTTACCTTACAATCTACAGTCTTTACTAAGAAATACCCTTCTATCTTATCGTTTTTATTAAAATCTACTATTTTTTTATACACCATGTAATCTCTCCTCAAACCTGGATTTAATGAGTCTATGTGCTATTATTACTATGTACCTATAATTATAATATATTTATTCCTTTGTACAATAAATAGTAAATAAGATTTTATTACCCTTCCTATTAATAGTACAAAATTTAAAGAATCATATTATAAAATATTCTTAAACATAATCACATAAATGAATATTATCAAATTCAAAAAAAATATACAATAATAATCGAGAAAAAGATGTGACTAAAAATCACATCTTTCTATGCTGCCTCTTCAATAGAACTTTTACTTCTCTTTATTTTTCTTCCATCTTCGTCTGTAAACTCACTTAAGGATATAATCACTAAATCTACCAAAGTCCAAATTCCAAACCCACCAAGGGTTAACAGCATTAGAATTGCAGTGCCACCTTTTCCTACATAAAACCTATGGAATCCAATTAACCCTAAAAGGATACATAAAATTAATACTACGGACCACTTTTTATTACTTACATCTTCTTTTTCTGATGAGTCTATTGTATCATTTTCCTCTTTTTTTACCTCTTGACCCTTAGAGTTAAATTCATTAAGTCCATCTTCCTCCAAAAGGTTATGACCACAATTAGAACATGTAAGTGCACCACTGTCATTAATAAAGTTACACTTAGTACATAACATAAGGATAACACCTCACTTATCAAACTATATATATATCCTTATGTTAATTTGTATCTTTATATTACTTTTAATTTAAGATTAATAAAGTTAATAATAAACTTAATTCCTATATTAAGATAGCTTCAAGCCATAGAAAAAATCTATTGTTGATGTACCACATCAAGATTTCCAAACTTACTGAATTGACCAAGCCATGCAAGCCTCACTGTTCCAACTGGGCCGTTTCTTTGTTTTGCAATTATACACTCAGCCACATTTTTTTCTTCTGTTTCCTTATTGTAGTACTCATCTCTATATAAAAACATAACTAAGTCAGCATCCTGCTCAATAGATCCAGACTCCCTTAGGTCAGATAACATTGGTCTATGATCTGCCCTTTGCTCCGGCGCACGGGAAAGCTGTGATAGTGCAATTACTGGACACTTCATTTCCTTTGCTATAGCTTTAATACTTCTTGATATTTCAGATACTTCTTGTTGTCTATTATCTGGATTACTTCCACTCATAAGCTGAAGATAGTCAATAATTATCATGTCTATACCATGTTCAAGCTTTAATCTTCTACACTTTGAACGCATTTCCATAACCGAAATACCTGCAGTATCATCTATGAAAATTTTAGCAGCTGCAAGTGGACCTGAAGCCCTTGCAATATTTTCCCAGTCCTTATCTTCAAGATTACCTGTTCTAAGCCTTAACATATCTACATTAGCTTCTGCACACAAGAGTTTATAGGCAAGCTGCTCTTTACTCATCTCTAGTGAAAAGATAGCTATCTTTTTTCCTGCTCTAAGTGCTGCATGTTGAGCTAAGTTAAGAACAAAGGTAGTTTTTCCCATAGAAGGTCTTGCTGCAATAAGCACCATGTCTCCACTTTGAAAACCGGAAGTTTTATCATCAAGATCCTTGAACCCACTTGGCACTCCTGTAGTATCCCCTTTATTATTGAACATTCTCTCAATCTCTAAAAATCCTCTTTCTAGCACTACATTCATTGGCTCAAAATCACTTGAATTTTTCGTTTGAGAAAGACCAAATATTCTTTTCTCTGCTAAGTCCATTACTGCTTCAACATTATCTTGTTTATTGTAACTCTGCTCTATTATTTCTGTAGAAGTTCTTATAAGCTTTCTTAAGGTAGATTTATCCTCCACTATTTGTATGTAAGAACTTATGTTAGCTGTGGTTGGTACTGAGTTACTTATCTCTGTTATGTAAGTTATTCCTCCAGCTTCCTCCAGCTTCTCTGTGGATCGTAAATAGTCAAGTAGGGTTATCATATCTACTGGTGTATCCTTCTGATACAGGTCTCTTATAGCACTAAAAATCACCTTATGGGTATCTCTATAAAAATCCTCTGCATTTAATACCTCTACTGCTTGAGCAATAGCTGTTTTATCTATAAGCATAGACCCAAGCACTGATTGTTCTGCATCCAGATTTTGAGGCATACTTCTAATAGGTTCTTCCATGTAATCATCTCCCTTCTAGTAATATGTATAAATTGCAAAGTATTTCTAAATTAAAATATATAAGTCTAATTAATTATAAATTATAACCCTGCCATATAATTATAGCAGGGTTTAAAATTTATAAAATATATTTTAAAACACTATATCTAATAATTCCTCGATAGTTGATACTACCTGAACTTCTATATCTTCAAGACCAACTGGAACTTCCTTCTCATTATCCTTTGGTACAACAACGGTTTTTATACCTTTTCTTCTAGCACCATAGACTTTTTCGAAGATTCCTCCTACTGGTTTAACCTTCCCCCTTAAAGATACTTCCCCTGTTACTGCAATATCTTGTCTTATAGGTTTATTAAGTAGCGCACTGATTATACATACTGTTATGGCAGCTCCTGCTGAAGGTCCATCAATTTTTCCGCCACCTACAATATTTACATGTATATCATAATCTTTAATATCTTTATTTGTTATTTTTCTTATAACTGAAGCTGCATTAAATACAGAGTCTTTTGCCATGGATCCAGCAGTCTCATTAAACCTTACAGTTCCTGCTCCCTTTTCCTTAGCTTCAAACACTACGGCTTCTATCTCTAAGGTAGAGCCTAAAAATCCTGCAACCCCAAGTCCATATATTTGTCCAACTTCTTTTTCACTATTGTTATTTGTCTCTTCATAAGGCTTCATCCTACTTATTGAGATAACTTCATTTAAGTCCTCAAAAGTTATAAGAGTATCCTTATCTTCATTATAGCCTTTATTATATAAAACATATCCATATACATCTGCTAATAAATTAACTGCTTTTCTTCCTTCTATGGTATATCTACTGATTTCCCTAGCAATACCATCCTCTAGCTTAAGGTTTAACTTTTTAGCAGCATTTAATACAATATTTTCTATATCTTTAGTTGAAAGTGGCTCAAAATATACTTCAGTACATCTTGATCTTAAGGCTGGATTTATTTCTCCAGGTTCTCTAGTGGTTGCTCCTATAAGAACGAAATCCGCTGGAGCTCCCTTATCAAATAAAAACTTTATATATTGAGGAGTATTCTCATCGTCTGGATCATAGTAAGAAGATGAAAACTCTACTCTCTTATCTTCTAAAACCTTTAATAGCTTGTTTTGAAGTGTTGAATCTAACTCTCCAATTTCATCTATAAATAATACTCCGCCATGGGCCTCTGTAACAAGACCTGGCTTTGGTTCTGGTATTCCTGTTTCCGCTAAATCTCTTTTACTTCCTTGATAAATAGGGTCATGTACTGAGCCTAAAAGTGGATTTGCGATTTCTCTTGGATCCCATCTTAAGGTTGTCCCATCCACTTCCACAAACTTAGCTTCCTTATCATAAGGAGTATATTTTAGCTTTCTAGCTTCTTCTAATGCAAGTCTTGCTGCACTAGTTTTCCCAACCCCAGGAGGTCCATATAAAATAATATGTTGTGGGTATGGAGAAGACATTTTTGAAATTAAAGATTTTATAGCTCTATCTTGTCCAATAATTTCTGAAAAACCTTCAGGTCTTAGCATGGACATGATGTTTTTTGTAAGTTTTTTAGAGTCTAAAACTTCTAACTCTGCATATTTTTTTAATGTCTTAGCATTCTCTGGTCCTTTTTGTTTTTTAAGGATGCCTAATCTTAGTTCCTCTACATACTTATCTTGCTTTTCAATTAAGTATTGTTCCACTTGAGTTTCGATTTTATTTTGAACATATCTTTTAGCTACCAAATCACTTAAAGCCTTACTTGTTGCTTCTAAAACCTCTAAGGCATTACTACTGTTAGGAGTTATTTCTATTCCTTTGCCATTAGTAACAATTTTGTTTAAGGCATATAGTTTTTTATAAATATCCTTGCTATTAATATACTTTTGTAGCTTATACTTAACCACCCTAGCCTTTATAGTTCCTTCGTCTAGTACCTTATGCATAAGTTCAAACATTACTTCTACTTGCATGTCTACAGATATTGTTTTATCAAAATCAAAGGTATTAAATTCATTAATAGATTGTAATCTCAAAATTAAGTCGCATTAGAAGGCACCGTAAGCCCCCTAATGCATTTCCTCCCTTCGGCTCTTAAAATTAGCAACTATTACTCTGAAACAACAACCTTTATTTTTGTAGATACTTCTGGATATAGTTTAACCTCTACATCGAAAGTTCCCATAGTCTTTATAGTATCCATTACAATTTTCTTTTTATCGATATCTACATTATGTTGTTTGTTAAGTTCCTGAGCAATATCCTTGCTTGTTATGGCTCCAAATAGCCTTCCATTCTCTCCTGCTTTAGCCGTAAGCTTAACAATTTTATCCCTAAGTTCTCCAGCTAATTTTTGAGCTGCTTCAATTTCAGCAAGTTTTTTCTTTCTATCTGCTTCATTCTTTTTATTTAAAATGTGCATATTAACATCATTGGCTTCTTGAGCTAATTTCTTAGGAAATAAAAAGTTTCTTGCATATCCATCTGAAGCATTAATCACCTCTCCTTTTTTTCCTACTCCCTTAACATCTTGTAATAATATAACTTTCATTACTTTTCACCTTCCCTTAAGTATTTATCTATGGCATCATTTAACCTGTCTGTAGCTTCATCTAAACTCATAGATTTAAGCTTTGCACCAGCCATGGTCATATGCCCACCCCCACCTAAGGATTCTAGTATTACCTGCACATTAATATCACCAAGTGATCTTCCGCTAATATAAGCGTCTCCTTCCATTTTAACAATAACGAAGGATGCTTGGATACCTGTAATATTTAGCAATTCATCCGCTGCTTGGGCAGTTAATACAGTATCTTCTATATTTGGAGGACATTTTGCCACTGCTATTCCATTTTTCACCTGTGCTGCCTTAATTATTTCAGCACGCATTAAATAAACTTTTAAATCATCTGTGAAAATTCTTTTCACGTCTATGGTATCTGCACCAAGTCTTCTTAAAAATGCTGCTGCTTCAAAAGTTCTTACACCAGTTTTAAAGTAAAAATCCTTAGTATCAACGCAAATACCAGCCAGTAATCCAATAGCTTCAATTTTTCTTAGTTTTGGCTTTTCTACCATATACTGAATCATTTCAGTTACTAGCTCTGCTGTAGAGGATGCATAAGGCTCTATATAGCTAAGTAAAGTTCCTTGTATAAAATCCTTAGCTTTTCTATGGTGGTCTATTACTACTACCTTATCAAAGGAATTAACCACATCCATAGAAAGCACATACCCCTCATTATGAACATCTACTAATATTAGAAGACTCTTTTCATTTTTATACAATTTAGTTTTTTCAATGTTAATAAAGGTATCAACATAATTCTCATCCTCATCAAGTATATCTAGCATCTGCTTAACTGCATTGTTAGGACCATCTAGAACTACATAACATTCCTTATTTAAGGATTTAATTATGCTATACATTCCAATAGCAGAGCCAAGACAATCTATGTCAGGATTTTTATGTCCCATTATAAATATATTACTACTTTCATTTATAAGGTCAAGTAATACATGACCTATAACTCTTGCTCTAACCTTAGTTCTCTTTTCTACTTCTTTAGTTTTGCCACCATAGAAGGACAATTTTTCAAAACTTTTTACTACTACCTGATCTCCTCCACGGCCCAAAGCTAAGTCTTTAGCAATTACTGCAAAGTCATGGTTTTGAGCTGGAGTTTCTCCTCCACGACCAATACCCATACTTAATGTTACAGCTAACTTATTTCCAACATTAATCTCTCTAATGGTGTCTAAAATTTCAAACTTTTTCTCCATTTCTTTCTCAATGTGCTTATCTTTAGTGGTTAGTACATATTTGTTAGATGCATATTTTCTAATCATTGCATCTAGGCTTTGAGCATAACTGTTTATAGTTCTTTCAATATCTGCTACTAACTGTGGAGCTGTACCCTCTGTAGAACTTTTTATAACATCATCCAAATTGTCTACTTCAATGAGCATTATACTTTCTTTATTTTCATTAATATTTTTTAATAGCTTTACTTTTTCTGTAACATCATAAAAATATAATAATATTATCTTATCGTTTTCATCACTTGAAATTTCAATATCTATAATATTAATATATATATCATAAAAACTATCTCTTATTTGGATATTATTATATACTTCCCTTTTCCCCTCAATTACCTGCTTTATATTAAATTCCTTTATTACTTCTTTAATGTTTTTTCCTAAGATTTGCTCTCCCTCAAGCTTTGAAGATAAGTTAGGATTATACCAAAGTATATTTCCTTTATTACCAACCATTATTAAAGGAAAAGGTAATTTAACAAAAGTACTTGTTGTGGCTATATCCATTTTAGAAGATACTGATTCAATAAACTTCTTTAATTCAGATTTCTTATTCTTTATAGTTATTACATTATAAACTACGAGGACAATATAAAAAACTAAAGCCATAATACCAACTATAAAGTGTTTAAAGTAAAAAATTATTCCTATTAATATAGCAATTAACATCATGTAAACTTTACTGCTACCCAGGTTAAAAAAACTATATTTCAATTCTTTATTATCCATAAACTACACCTTTCTCATTCTATAAGGGTCTAGTCTTCTAAAGTCTAATATCATTTCTGCAAAACCAATGGTAAAATATACATATCCTAATCCAAAGATAAAAGAAAGGAATATTAATAAAAAAGTAACTCTCTTAGATAATAGTCTCTTTCTTCGTAAAAAATATACTGTTGCTGCAATTCCATTTAAAAGAAAAACAACTCCCATTACTGCAAAAACTGCCTTATAAAAAAATTGTGCTCCATGAACATTCTTTCCACTTAGTATTATACCAATACAAGTAATCCCTATTAAAAATGCTCCTATTAAGTTAGAAACATAAAACTCACTAAAATGTAAAACTTCCTTTACCTCATATTTCAACCTTTTTAAAATCATCATTGAAACTACATAATTTACATAAGCTGATATAAAGCTATAAGCCAAAATACTTGAAGGTAAAAAAATTAACATATTTTCTATATTTATTAGTGCTAAACTCTTATCCATCTGTTCTAGTTGTTTACTACTAATTCCCATATTCGCATAATAACCTTTTATTTCCTCTGCTGAAGCTTGAAAATTACTTATAATCATATCCATTGATTCTTTTAATGATGCTACTAAGCTGGTTTTCTCTACGAATACAAGAAATAATGCCGCAGTGATAATAGTTGTTAAAATGCAAGTTAAAGTTAGTAGCATTATAGTGAAATAAGAACTTTTCTTATTTTTAATACAGTACCCTAGTGTTAATCCAACTAAAGAATAACTTATTGCTGAACTTATTGATACTATTGGATTAAACATAAGTGCTGTAATTATAGTGCTTACTACTATGCAACTTATGGTGATTTTAAAATTTTGTCTTAAAAATAATACAGCAATGGGTATAGGCAAAATCAATGTTCCAAAGTAAGATAATACTGGCACATATCCTGTTATAATTATAATAACAATAATAAATACTGCCATAAATGCTGCTTCTACCATGGCATTTGTATTATATTTTGATTTTTCCATAATTCCCTCCTTTAACTTCTTTCTCTTATGTGATTGTAAAGCTTACTTAAACTTTTTCCCTCTCTTTCCATCGGATCATCTTCAACCATACCAATTTTCAACTTACGTTTCATACTTTCATCAACGGCTAGATGGGAATATCCTAATTTTTCTGCTAATATATATAACATTATTATTGCACCGGATATGCAGTCTAGTAGTGCATCATGTGCTATATTACTGCCCTTACTTAAAAGTTTAAAAATGTCTCCTATAGCACATAGAAGCTCAGCTTTTAAACCTTCTACCACTTTAACATTGGACATAATATTAAAATCTTCTTTTCTCACCTAAACCACCCTTTCTCAGAGGCTATAAATCTATTTTAGTTATTTTTATATATTTATGCAATATTAGAAAAATCAACTGGTTAATATTTTTACAATAAATGGATATATCTTATTATACTATATATTTACATTATTACATATACTTATAAATTAAGATATATTATAATTTTAATTCTCTATTTGTATTATCCTAAAACTGGAAGATAGTTATTCTCTTTATTTTCACTATTTAGCCAATTCTTTTAAAAATATTGGCTAATCTTTTTAAGAGAGTTCACTTTCTTTAATAATCAGGTATTTCCTCTTATTCATAACAAAATAAGCAGAGCTAAACTGCCCTGCTTGCCTAGTTAACTTCCTTAGTTTCTTCGCCCTTTTTAATTATTTTTTTAATGCTATTTTCAAATTTATTTCTAGGTAGCATAACTATTCTATCACAACCTAAGCACCTTATCTTAACATCTGCTCCAACTCTTATAACTTCCCATTGCTTACTTCCACAGGGATGAGTTTTCTTTGTTTCAACAACATCATGTAAATCAAACTCTTTCATTTAACTATTCTCCCCTCTATTTATGAATTACATAATTAAGTACTTTTTATAGTAGCTTTAGGCATCTTCAAAAATAAATAAGTCAGTATGCTCGTCTATTTTGTGTTATACTGTGTCAACAGAACCCTTAGATAGCTCTACTATCTAAGGAACCTATTTCCGTGTCTAACTCAAAATATCCTTCTCATCTTTGACTTGTTATTTATTTTCAGATGCCTTAATTAAGTAGTAAATATCTGAACTTGGTCTTTGCTAAATTATTTTATTCCATTATATTATATCAGTTTCCTAAAGGAAAGTGCATTATCATAAGTTATAAATTCAGTTTATAGTAAGTCATACGTCTTATATTTTCAATTGTTCACTCTAACATAATCTATGGTGATTAAACTATAAGTATCTAGCTATATTTATAGCTATTCCACTATAAATAATCAAAACTAAGTTATAACGTTTATAATATTATAACTTAAAAATATAAAAATAAGTAATACCTATGAAAGATATTACTTATTTTAATCACTTATATTTTATAACTCAATCTGCTTAAGTACATTTTCATTTAACTGAAATGCACCTTTATAGGTTAACTTGTTATCATTTACTAATTCTTTCAAACCTTGGATATCACTTTGACCAATCCTAAGGCTTATTCCACAGCTCTTTGTTATATAAGTAGGTGTTGGCATCATAACAACTTTAATTTGAGAACTTAAACAAGCGCTTTCCGCCTTCATTGCTTCATGAGTATTATTAAAAGTTAAAATATAAAAATTGTTCATTCTCATCTCTCCTGCTATGTATCTATAGTTTTATTGTCCTTGAACTATTCATAAGCTCTATTATAGCATACATGTTCGTAATTTCACCAATTTTTATTGTGTCCTTAATCTTATAAAAATCAAGACACAATCCGCAACTCTCGATTTTTACGCCTCTTTCTTGTAGTTTTTCAAGGCTTTCTAGCACTAGAGAACCTTCTACAACAAGCTTTACCCCGCTATTTAGAAAAACTAAATTACTTGGAATTTTATCTGCTTCTGAAAGAGCAAATAAATAACTTTTCATAAGAGCTATTCCTAGGTCATCATCACCATTTCCTAATTTATCTGAGCCAATCACAATTGTAAACTTTTCATTACTTAAGTTTTCATTAACTACAGCTTTTTCTTCTTCTTGTATCTGACCTTTTGCTATTGTTATGTGATAAAGTCCATCTTTTTCCTCTATCTCATATTTAAATCCACTGTTTTCTGCAAACTTAACTATATTATTTTTAGCTACCTCGTTATCTACTATAGTAGTGCTAGCTCCACTTTCTATTGTGTCAAAATATTTTTTTGTATTTACTACTGGAAGTGGACAATTCATTCCCTTACAATTTATTATATTACTCATAATATCGACTTAACGTCTTCCCCCTTTGTTTTTATGAATTTTAAATATTTTTATTAACCTTAATATTATGTTATTATTCTATTATATATATTAGTAATTTTTGCACATAACTAACTATATAAGTTATAACCTTATTAGACTATAATCATTTATAAATAACTTATATACAAAACAGATAAATACTCTAACCATAAACTAACAAACTTATGTTAAACTAATGCTTTTGAAATACTTAACTCACTACTTTAAATTGTTAACGTGTTAAATTAAATAAATTTTAAAATAGTGAAATTTTACTCTATAATACTTATACTAATACATATATATTTTATTTCTATTAGTGTATTATTTAATTATATCAAAGGTATTGAGTAATAACTATTTAGATTATGAATAGATAACTTATATCTATTTAAATAATCTATTAACTGGAATAACATAATAAGGAGGACTTACTTTTATGCAAATATATTTAGATAATGCTGCTACAACCTTTCCTAAACCAACTTCTGTATATAATGCTATGATGAACTATATGACAAATATAGGTTCAAATCCTGGTAGAGGGGCATCTAGTTCATCCCTTAAGGGTAATAAGGTAATTTTTGAAGCTAGAAATACTTTAGCAAACTTTTTTCACTTTGAAAAAGTTGAAAACTTAATTTTCACGCCTAACATAACTTATTCCTTAAATATGCTTATAAAGGGGTCTGTTAAGCCTGGCTGGCACGTTATTACTTCCGTTATGGATCATAATAGTACCTTAAGAACTCTACATAACCTATCTAACTCTGGAACTATTGAACTAGATATTCTAAAGGCTAATAATCTAGGTGAAATTAGTGTAGATGAATTCAAGGAAAAACTTAAATCAAACTCAAAGCTAGTAGTACTATCTCATGGCTCAAATGTTACTGGTACTATACAACCCTTGAAAGAAATAGGTAAAATATGTAAAGAAAGAGGAATTCATTTAATTATAGATAGTGCTCAAACTGCTGGAGTTCTAGATTTAGATTTTCATGAACTTAATTGTAGTGCACTTGCATTTACTGGTCATAAAAGTATGTTTGGACCACAGGGTATAGGTGGCTTTTTAATAAGTGATGAGTTTAATGAGATTTGTACTTCACTTATTGAGGGTGGTACTGGAAGTGTTTCCTCAGATATACTTCAGCCAAATTTCTTACCTGATAAGTTTGAAAGTGGTACAATGAACGGACCTGCAATTGCAGGATTATTAGCAGGAATTAAGTTTATTAATTCTGAGGGCTTAACTACAATAAAAGAACATGAAGATTACCTAACTAAGCAGTTTATAGAAGGTGCTTTAAATATTCCTACAATCCAGGTTTATGGCCATAAAGATATTTATAATTCTAAGGGTACTTCTCATAGAACTTCTACTATATCTATGAACTCAAGTAAAATTGATAATAGCGAACTTGGATTTTATTTAGATTCACAGTATGGCATAACTACAAGAACTGGCCTTCACTGTGCCCCTTTAGCTCATAAAGCTATTGGTACCTATCCAAATGGAGCTCTACGTTTTAGTTTTGGTTACTTTAATGATTCAAAGGATGTAGAATATGCTCTTTCTTCTATTAACAAGATAATTAACACTCTATAACCTTTTAACAACATCTTGGAAGTTTCAAGTCTGCCATCTTTTTTAAGTGGAAGTTGCTTTGGTGGTAGTTTAAATTTGCTCCAAAGCAGCTCCACAAAATGAACTTGTTCATTTTGTAATTATATCTTAGTTAATTTAAGTGTTTTTAAAAATTTTATATTAAAAAGTATACAACCCCTCTTCTATGTCAATAATTTCATATAGGAGGGGTTCATTTATGATTAATAAACTAACTTTTGATTCTTTATCTCATGATTGTGCTTATAACATTAGAGAAGCTTTATCCAAAGAGTTACTACCTATAATTAAGTTAAATAAAGACATAGTAATCTTATGTATAGGAACTGATAGATCCACTGGTGATAGTTTAGGTCCCCTAGTAGGTGATAAATTAAAATTCTTAGTAAGAGATAAAATTCACATTTATGGAAACTTAGAAAATCCTGTTCATGCTAAAAATATAAGAGATATAATAGATAACATTTATAAAAAACATACAGATCCATTTGTAATTGCAGTTGATGCTTCCCTAGGTGCTTTGCAAAACGTAGGAAAAGTTGTTATAGAATCAAAACCACTAAGTCCTGGTGCTGCATTAAATAAGGACCTACCTAAAGTAGGTGACTTAAGTATAACTGGAATTGTTAACATATCTGGGTCACTAGAATTCATGGTACTTCAAAATACTAGACTTTATGTTGTTATGAAGCTTGCCGAGGCTATATCAACTGGAATTTATCATACTGTATTAAAAACTATTGGTGGAAAGAAATCTTCCGTCCATTTATCTAAAGATGTAGTTGCTGATTTAGTTAGTAACTTAGAAAGCTAGATGATTATACCTTCTACCTTTACTTAGTTTATCAAAATCAAATTTATCTATTTAACTATTATATCTATCTATATTAAGAAATTATAATTTTTTTATATGCAACCTATCATTTCTCTAAATAAGATACTTTTAATTCAATTGCTTATTGAATTAGAACATATCAAGTGACTTATTTATCATAGCTTAAGCAAATAAGTCACTGAAATCACAATATTCTTATTGTATTTCTCTTCTAATTTAAGAAGAGAAATACTTATATATAATGTAATAAAGATATTGCATAAGTATTTCTAATTGTATTTTGTATTCTCTTTAATATAAGTTACCTGAAATTATTTTATGATGTAGAAATAATATTGCAACTTATATATTTAGAATCTTATTTGTAGTAATAAAAGTACCTTAAGAATTATTTATAGAATGATTTTAAACTTAAAATAGCCCTCTTCTAAAGTTAAACTTTAGAAGAGGGCTATTACTAATTATTAAACTCTCATCTTATACCTATGGCATTAATTCTTTTAACAATAAGTAATATATTATTATTTGAAATACTACAAAACTCTTAAATGTTTCACATGAAACACTATAGCTCTCCTGATGTATATATTGTATTTTCCTCTTGAACACTCACATCTTTAAAATTATACTCTCTCATCTTGATTATATTTTCTATTTCATTAGTTGACTTACTTCCTTTATCAATAATTAAAGTACCATCCTTTTTATATGTACTTCCAAAATTGTATTTAATTAAGTCATCATTCTTTAAATCGCAGATAATAACATCGTAGTTTCCACATTTTTCGTTTTCCAAATATACATCATATCCCTTTTTAGATAATTCATTTGCAATATTATTATATTCTCGTGAAACCGCAATTTTCATATTTATGACCTCCTTAGTACTCAGTATTAACATAAATATAGTTATTTAATCCTTTATATACTTCCCTTTGATTTATAAGAGCCTAAGTCAACACTTAACCCATAGATTAACACTACTTTGGCTACCTTAAGGATTTTTAGAAATGAATAAAATGCACTTTTACCTTGTAAGTCTATAAAGAATCAACATTAACTTTTAATCTATCTTTTTAAAAGTGACTTTTCTTAAAATATGATCACAAGGAATATTTGATTCTTTTCAACCTGAATGTACTATAAATATCTAAGTTGCTCTTAATTTGAAGAGCTTTCTATGTTTAAAGTTATATAAGATTTTAGGTATTCTTATCTATAGATAGGCCACAGCATAGATTTAAATGAAGTTAAGTATTTGCAGTGCTTGAGAGGGAAAAAGCTTTAATTTTTCGTGCAGTGTCTATGTATAGATAAACCACGACATAGCTTTAAATAAAATTAAGTTTTTTCAATGCTTCGATAGCAAAGTACTTTAACGTTTCAAGTGGTAAATCTATAGGGAACCAGAGTTAAAACTTAGCTTATACCTGAGTCTTACCCTAATTTCCTTAAGGGGTTATGAAGATGAATAAGTTAAATTTCTATCATGAAACCCTATAATGCTAAACTAATTAACTGTTTGTTTATCTTAAAGTAATAGCTATTTTATTAAATTCTATTGAAATTACTTTCTTTTTATACTATAAAATTCTAAAACAAAACTCCTATCATTTAAACTGATAGGAGTTTTGTTTTGTGAACTCTTATTAATGTTTTATAACCGCTCTATTATGATCTACCAATGAATTTACTTAAATGAATACAAAATAATTTGATTCTTCAATTTCTACCTTGTATTAATTGCCTGATGTAAAACTTTTTTCTCTTCTTCAGACAAATCATATCTAGAAATTCCTTTATCTACTGGCTTAGCATAAGTTGTGCTCTCATTTCTTCCATAAATACTTGTTATAAGAACACCATTGTTATTTCCATCAAGTAATGCTATAGAATAGCTTAAATCACTTCCAATATCCTCAAAGGCCTTGTATCTTATCATAGAAACTTTTTGAATACAGTTTGTTGTTACCCTTGCAGTTTCATCGCAAACAGCCTTTACCTCATCTGAAATCGCTTTTACTTCATCAACTTTTTCTAAATAGTTAATTAATAAGTCCTCTAAATTCTTACTATTAGTTCCTCTCATAAGCTTTTTATATTTTCGCTCTACCTTATTTAATGCTGTTAAACATATAATTACTATTATAATTAAAACAAAAACCAATGCACACAATGCAATTGTTATGTATATTTGAAACTCGCTAATAAAGGTTAATATATTGTCCATTATTTATTTCTCATCCTTCCTATCTTTTGTTTCATGTGAAACATTACAGCTTTAGTAATTCTAATATTCTTTGTAAATCATCTTCAGAATAATATTCTATCTCAATCTTACCTTTATTATTACTCTTTTCACTTAATACAACCTTAGTATTAAAATATCCTTCTAATTTACTTGCAATATCTTTGTGATAAGGATTTAATGTGTTCTTCTTTTCATTTTTTACTTTATTATTCCCATAAACTTTTATTAATCTTTCGGTTTGCCTAACATTTAGATCTTCATCAATTACTTTTTGAGCAATTTCATACTGAGTATTGTTATCTTCCACACCAAGTATAGCTCTACCATGTCCCTCAGATATTACTCCATCAATTAAGTAATCCTGAACTCTCTTATCTAAATTTAACAACCTCATACAGTTTGCTATAGCACTTCTGGATTTCGAAACCTTCTTACTTATTTCCTCTTGAGTTAAATCAAAGTCCTTAATTAATTTTTTGTAGGCTAATGCTTCTTCAATAGGATTTAAATCTTCCCTAATTATATTTTCAATAAGGGAAACTTCCAGCACTTGCTTGTCAGATAAGTCCATAATAACAACCGGAACTTCCTTTAGCCCAATAGATTTTGCTGCTCTCCATCTTCTCTCACCAGCAATAATTGTATATATATCTCCATCCTTCTTTAAAACAATAGGTTGAATTATTCCGTGTTCTTTGATTGATTCCGCAAGTTCCATTATTTTTTCTGGATCAAAGTACTTTCTTGGTTGATTTTCATTTGGTCTTATTGAGTTAATTGACATCTTTAGCACTGCATTACTATCGTCATTATCAAAATTGTCTTCAGGTATTAAAGATGCTAACCCTTTGCCTAAAGCAGACTTCTTCATCATACTACTTTCCCCCTTGTCTTTTTAAAAATTCATTTGCAAGTTCCTCAAAAGCTTCAGCACCTTTACACTTATCATCGTAAAGCATTATTGGAAGTCCGAAACTAGGAGACTCTGCTAACCTAATATTTCTAGGGATAGTAGTATCATATACCTTTTCTTTAAAGTACTTTTTCACTTCATTTACCACTTCATTAGAAAGCTTTGTTCTTGCATCGTACATACTCATTACAACTCCTTCAATTTCCAAGGATTTGTTTAAAGACTTCTTAATAAGCTGCACAGTATTAACTAACTGGCTTACTCCTTCAAGTGCATAAAATTCACACTGAATTGGTATAAGAACAGAATGAGCCGCTGTTAATGCATTAATAGTTAGTATCCCTAATGATGGAGGGCAATCTATAAATATATAATCATATTCCTCCCCAAGCTCTTCTAACTTTCTTTTAAAAATTGTTTCTCTGTTTTTAGTATTTATTAATTCTACTTCTGCCGCTGCAAGTTGCATGGTTGAGGGTGCTATATAAAAGTTCTCTACAACCTCACATTTTCTTATAACTTCCTTTAGCGGTGTATCTGATGTGAGTACATCATACATAGAGGAATCTAAGGCTCTTTTATCGAATCCTAACCCACTAGTAGTGTTCCCTTGAGGGTCAATGTCAATAACCAAAACCCTGTACCCATTCATAGCAAGATATGAGCATAAATTAATATTGGTAGTAGTTTTACCTACTCCTCCCTTTTGATTAAAAACGCATATTACCTTCACAACCCTAACCCCCAATCATATTTTAAACTTTTATAGAATGCATAGTATTATACCAAGTATATAGATTTTTGCATTCTACTTAATATAAGTTGCTTTAGATACTATTATATAAAACTACTATTGCAACTTTCATATAAAGTTCATATTAATTTGAATTGTATAAACTGTTCATCCTTAAGTTAGTATCTAAAATATAAAAAGGGTTAACCGTTGCCCTTTTTTACTACTAAAATTAATATAATTATAGTTTATATTAATTATTATATCTTTTTAATAAAATTTATTAAAGTACTTATTATATAATATTACAAAAATTTATTTTAAAAGATAATAAAAGACATATGTTTCACATGAAACATATGTCTTTTACTTATTTTTTTTGAATTGTAATAGTAACTTCAATACTATCTTCTAATTCTTTTGATCTATATTTAGCATCAATTCCATATTTATCGAACACTTGCTTTACAGTGTTTACATATATTGCTGCATTAAAAATTCCTTTTATTCTTTTCTTTCCATCTGCAGCTACTTCTCCATTTGCTAGCTTTAAAAGTTCTTTTTCAATTAGGTCTTCAGTATTTTTTACATTCAAAGACCTTTCAATTACCTTTTCTAATACCTCTTTTTGTAGTTCTACAGTAGGTAACTTTAATAATGCTCTTGCATGACGCTCAGTTAGTTTATTTTCAATTATTGTATTTGTTATATCGGGTTGTAATTTTAAAATTCTTAACTTATTAGCAATAGTAGATTGCTTTTTTCCAATGGTTTGAGCTAATTGCTCTTGAGTATAAGAATGATCTTGAATTAAATTATAATAAGCTAAGGCTTCCTCATAAAAATTTAAATCTTCTCTTTGTAAATTTTCTAAAAGTGCAATGGCAGCTGAATCCTTATCACTTATATCTACAATTATTGCAGGAACTTCAGATAAACCAGCAAGTTTTGCCGCTCTAAGTCTCCTTTCTCCTGCTACAAGCTCATAATTATTCTCATCAAGTTTTCTAACTGTAAGTGGTTGAATTATACCATAAACCTTAATGGATTGAGCAAGTTCCTCTATAGTGTTGTCATTAAATACTTTCCTAGGTTGATAAGTATTTGGAGCTATTAACTCTGTAGATATAAAATTAACATTTTTTTCCATAATGTACCATCCCTCTGTATATTTCCTTATATTTACAATTCTATATAAACTTCAAAATCCCTTCTTTTTTCTTATAATTTAACAAATATTATTTTACATTATTTTAGAGGATTTTTAGTTACCATTCCAGCTTTTCGTGGATATTTCTTAGGAGTCTCCTTAATCTTCTTAATTACGACTAAATTGTGATTTAAGTCGCTTCCTTCAATATCCACCTTTAGAATTCTTTCTACTTCTCCACCTAGTAACTTTATAGCATTTTTCGCATCCTTCATCTCTTCATCTATAGCTGGACCCTTCAAAGCCACAAAATATCCCCCAACCTTTACATAAGGTAAGCAGAATTCACTAAGCACTGCTAAATTTGCTACCGCACGAGAAACTGCCGCATCAAATTTTTCTCTATACTTTGCTTCTTGTGCAAAGTCTTCTGCTCTGCCATGTATGGTATCTATATTTTCTAGACCTAATTCTCTAATAACTTCATTTAAGAAGTTTATTCTTTTATTTAATGAATCCAAAAGTACAATTTTAGAAGCTGGATTAATTATCTTCATAGGTATTCCCGGAAATCCCCCTCCAGTACCTATATCGATAATTTTCCTTGCATTCTTAAGCTCTTCACACTTAAAAACCTTAATTGAATCAATAAAATGTTTTTGAATTATTTCATCATCTTCTGTAATAGCAGTTAAATTAACTTTCTCGTTCCATTCTTTAATAAGCTCTTTATATTTAATAAACTTATTGTATTTATCTTCATTAAGCTCTAATCCTTCATTATTACTAGCTTCATTTAAAATATCATAATACTTCATAAATACCTCCAAAGCGGCCTACTCACTCTTCTCTTTATTATTCTCATTAATAATTCTATTTCTTTGCTCTAAGTATATAAGAAGAACCGAAATATCTGCAGGAGAAACTCCTGAAATTCTAGATGCTTGCCCTATACTAATTGGTCTAATATTATGTAGCTTTTGGATTGCTTCTATTCTTAAACCTTTAATTTGGTTATAATCTAAGTCTTCAGGTATGATTTTTTCCTCATACTTTTTAAATTGATTAATTTGTTCTAATTGTTTTGTTATATAACCCTCATATTTTGAGGTTATATTAACTTGCTCTTTTACTGAATCATTAAGTTCTCTTCTCTCTGGGTCTAAATCTGCTACACTATAATAATCTAACTCTGAACGCTTAATTAGTTCATATAGACTTATTGGTTTTCTTAATGCCACAGAACCCTTGCTTTCTAAAAATTCATTTACCTCTTTTTTATTTGTGATTTGTAGAGCTTTTATTCTGCTAAGTTCTTTATCTATTGCTTCCTTCTTCTCTATAAATCTTTTATATCTTTCCCCTGTAACAAGTCCAACCTCATATCCAACCTCAGTTAACCTTAAATCAGCATTATCCTGTCTTAAAAGCAATCTATACTCTGATCGGGAAGTCATCATTCTGTAAGGCTCATTAGTGCCTTTAGTAACCAAATCATCAACTAAAACACCAATATATGCATCCGATCTACTTAAAATTAGAGGTTCTTTATTTTGAAGTTTAAGAGCTGCATTTATTCCAGCTAATATTCCTTGTCCAGCAGCTTCTTCATATCCTGAACTTCCATTTACCTGCCCTGCTGAAAAGAAACCTTCAATATGTTTGAATTCTAAGGATAGTTTTAGTTGAGTTGGATCAATACAGTCGTACTCTATAGCATAAGCTGTTCTCATCATCTCTACATTTTCAAGGCCAGGAATTGTTTTAAGCATCTCAATTTGAACATCCTCTGGAAGGGAACTACTCATTCCCTGAAGGTATAATTCTTCAGTATACTCGCCTTCTGGCTCAACAAACAACTGATGTCTTTCCTTATCCCTAAATCTCATTACTTTATCCTCTATGGAAGGACAATATCTTGGTCCTGTACTTTTTATAGATCCATTATATAGAGGAGATCGATGGATATTCTTCATTATAACCTCATGAGTATTTTCATTAGTGTAAGTTAAATAACATGATACTTGAGGTCTTTCAATATTTTCACTAATAAAGGAAAAAGGCACTACCTTTTCATCGCCTCTTTGCTCCTCCATCTTTGAAAAGTCTACTGATCTTCTATTGACCCTAGCTGGTGTTCCTGTTTTAAATCTTCTTAGAGAAATTCCTAAGTTTTCTAAGGAGCTTGAAAGCTCATTGGCAGGAAATAATCCGCTAGGTCCTTCATTTAAAGTTACTTCTCCAATAATAACCTGAGACTTTAAATATGTACCACTAGTTAAAATTACTGCCTTGCAATTGAAATAAGCTCCATGCCTTGTGAGAACACCTTTAACTTTATTGTCTTCTACATCTATGCTTACAACTTCAAGCTGTTTTAAATACAAATTAGGCTCTTTTTCAATCACATGCTTCATTCTTTCAGAGTACCTCTTTTTATCTGCTTGAGCTCTTAAAGAATGTACCGCTGGTCCCTTAGAGGTGTTTAGCATTCTCGATTGAATGTAGGTTTGGTCAATATTAATGCCCATCTCCCCACCTAATGCATCTATTTCCCTCACCAAATGACCCTTAGCTGTTCCCCCAATATTAGGGTTACATGGCATAAAAGCTACACTATCTAAATTTAAAGTACACATTAGAGTTTTACAGTTCATTCTAGCAGTAGCCAGAGCAGCTTCACATCCTGCATGACCTGCTCCAATTACAACTACATCGTAATCTCCAGCAAAATACTTCATAGATTCACCTACTTTCCTAAACAAAATTCTTTAAATATCTTATCTATTATATTCTCCTCAAGAGAATCTCCAGTTATTTCACCTAAATAGGACCAAGCATTTCTAATATCTATAGAAGCTAAGTCTATGGCAAAAGTATTATTTAAAACCTCTATAGCACTAGCTATACTTTCATTAGCTCTAAATAAAGCTTCTTTATGACGAGTATTAGTTATAATAATATTGTTTGCGTTTATTTCACCTTTGAAAAATAATTCTTTAATTGCAGCCTTTACTTCCTTAATTCCTTCTCCAGTTTTAGCTGAAATATTAATCATATATTTAGGGTTAAGAACACTTAACTCTTCTTTATTTATTTTACCATCCAAATCAGATTTATTTAATAACACTATATATTTTTTATCTTTAATATATCCCATTATTTCCTTATCTTCTTCATCTAACTGTCTGCTAGTATCTAATATTAGAAGTATTAAATCAGCTTCATCTATTTTTTCCTTTGATTTTTCAACTCCGATTTTTTCCACTACATCTTCTGTTTCCCTAATACCTGCAGTATCAATTATTTTTATTGGAACTCCAGATATGTTTATGTATTCTTCTATAACATCTCTTGTAGTACCTGGAACATCTGTTACTATAGCTCTATTTTCTTTTGTTAGAGCATTTAATAGGGAGGATTTACCTACATTTGGCTTTCCAACTATTACTGTACTTAATCCTTCTCTTAGTATCTTACCTTCCTCTGAAGTATCAATAAGCTCTTCTATTTCACTTTTAATTTCTATTAAGTGCTTAGCAGCCATTTCTGCAGTAACTTCTTCTAAATCATCCTCTGGGTAGTCTACAGTAGCTTCAATATGAGCAATGGTAGAAAGTAAAGTTTCTCTAAGCCTTCTAATTTCCTTGGATACTCCACCCTCACTTTGTATAAGTGCTGATTTCATACTAAGATCTGTTTTAGCTCTGATAATATCAATAACAGCCTCTGCTTGAGATAGATCTATTCTTCCATTTAAAAATGCTCTCTTAGTAAATTCCCCTGGCTCTGCTAGTCTAGCTCCATTTTTAATTACTTGTTCTAAAATCTTATTTGTAGCTACTACTCCACCATGGCAATTAATTTCAATTGTATCCTCTGCTGTAAAACTTCTTGGACCTTTCATAAAGGATACTATAACCTCATCGATATGTTCATTGTTTTCATCAACAATATATCCATATCTCATTGTATAAGTTTTAATATGTTCAATACTTTTATCATTTCTTCCTCTGAAAATCTTCGAAACAATTGATAATGCCTTATCTCCTGATACCCTAATAATAGCAATGCCACCTTCACCTAAGCTAGTCGCTATAGCTGCAATAGTATCAAAATCCTTCATTCTTATCACTCCTATTTGTGAAAATATCTATACTGTAGTTATATCTCTTCATTATTCAAGCCTATAAGGTTAAGTTAAATTAATTATGCTCAATAATTTAAGCATTAATCACTTCCTTATTTTCATATACTTACATCTTATTAATAGGCTGTAATCCGCTTAAACACTATATATTCTTATAAAGATATATTTATATCTCTATATCCTTATACCTTTTGGATCTAGGTCAACTACATGATTACTATTTATTTTTCATTTTATGTATAGTTAAAACCTACTACACACTTAAATACTAGCTACTCATATTTTGTCCCTTATTTCCACTTATATCCTATAAGTTCCTTATAAAAATATAAATTAAACTAGCAATATGCATATTCATTGCTAGTTTGCTTTATACAAAACTTATTATAAATTATCCTTTTAACTATGTCATTAATTTATTGCATTCTTTCATAGGTAATAACCCATAATTAATCTGAAATTTCCCAAATTATCACTTTTATTATCCAAACATAATAAAAAGAAAGCCTTTAGGCTTTCTTTAATTCAATAACAACTCTTCTATAAGGTTCGTCACCCTCACTATATGTTTTAACATAAGGGTCACTTTGCAATGTAGAATGTATTACTCTTCTTTCATATGGATTCATAGGCTCTAATTTTAAAGTTTTTCCTCCAACTCTAACCTTATACGCCATTTTAGATGCAAGTTTCTTTAAAGTTTCTTGTCTATTGAATCTATAATTCTCTGTATCTAGAATTACTCTCTTATATTCAATGTTATGGTCTTTATTTACAACCAAGCTTACTAAATATTGAAGAGAATCTAGTGTTTCTCCTCTATAGCCTATTAAAATCCCCATATTAGGACCAACTAAGTTGATTTTTATATCATTGTTTTCTTCTTTGATTTTTATTTCGGCCTTAATTTTCATAGAATTTAAAACTTCTCTTAAAAAATTATTAGCTTCTGAAATATAATCTCTCTTAACAGTGACTCTAACTTTAGCTGGTTTAACACCAATTATATTTAAAAATCCTTTGCTACCTTCTTCTAAAATTTCAATAGTAACTTTATCTTCAGTAACCTTTAACTCTGATAATGCATTTTTAATAGCATCTTCAGTAGTTTTCCCCATGCTTTCTATAGTTTTCATACCCTAGGCACCGCCTTTCCACTATTTAAATAGGCTATAAATTATAATACTTCTGGTTTTTTATATTCTTTTTTTAACAATAAATTTTGTAGTAATTGAATTCCATTATTAATAACCCAATAAAGTACTAATGCTCCAGCAAACTTAAAGGACATAAAGGTGAAGAATATAGACATACCTATATTCATTGTTGAAGCTTGCTTAGCAGCAGCCTCATCCGCACTACCTTGCATTGATCTAGTAGAAAAATAGGTAGTTATTCCTGAAAGTACTGGTAATATATATAACGGATCTGATTTTGTTAAATCAGTAAGCCATAAAAATCCTGCTCCTTGATAGTCGATATGTTGAAATACATAAAAAAGAGCAATTAATATTGGAAACTGAATAAGCATAGGTAGACATCCACCCATTGGACTTACATCATTTTCTTTATAAATTTTCATAACTTCTTGTTGTGCTTTTTGAGGATCCTTCTTATATTTTTCTTGAATTTTCTTTACTTCTGGCTGAATAGCACTCATCTTTACTGTGGATTTGGTTTGTTTTAAACTTAATGGTAATAATAATACTCTTATGATAATAGTAAACACTATTATAGTCACACCGAAGGAAATGTCTGGATTTGCTATAATGCCTTCAACTAAATTATGAATGGCATTAAAAAATTGTATAAAAATACCAGATAAGAAATTTGTCAAAATTAAAACCCTCCTAATATTTTATTTTACTGGGTCATAACCACCCTTGTGATATGGATGGCATCTTAAAATTCTTTTCATTGCCATAAAACCACCTTTTATAGCTCCATATTTTTCTATTGCTTCTACTGCATACTCAGAACAAGTAGGCACATAAATGCAACAAGGTGCCTTCAGTGGTGATATGTACTTTCTATAAATTTTAATTACTTTTAGTAATATTTTTTTCAACATTATTAAGACCTGATTTCCTCAATAAGTCCCTTACTGAACTTTCTATTTCTTTATAAGCTTTACTATTAGAAGCAGTTCTTGCAACAAAAACTAGATCATATCCTTGTCTCAATCCTTGTTTATTTAATCTGAAACTTTCACTTATTAACCTTTTCACTCTGCTTCTTACTACACTTTTACCTACTTTTTTACTTACGGAAATTCCTACTCTATTTATATTCTTGTTATTTCTAAAAATGTATAGTACTAATAGAGCATTTGAAAAAGACTTACCTCTTCTATATACTAATCTAAATTCAGGATTTTTTCTTAATCTATCTTCTTTCATTTTAAGTTGCGTCCTACTTTCTTAAGGTAACTTTTTAAGTTGCAGAAAAAGGCCACATCTGCGGCCCTTATGCTGTCAATCTTTTTCTTCCTTTAAGTCTTCTTCTTTTAAGAACGTTTCTTCCAGACTTAGTGCTCATTCTCTTTCTAAATCCATGTTCTTTTTTTCTTTGTTTCTTTTTAGGTTGGTATGTCATGAACATGTGCTCCACCCCCTTCTGTTTTTTCCTATATTTATAGCAATATGTTATTACTATTTTATCGTTTTACTATTAGATTATATAGTCAAGGTTTGTTAATGTCAAGACACCTGTTGTGACAAATAATTGTTAGTTTTTACAGAAATTTGTTGATAAAATATATAAGTTATATGTTTTTTTGTGGATAACTTCTTGAATAGCCTTTTAAGTTTTGATATCATGTAATCATAACTGTTAATAACTTATACTAGAAAAAGTTATGCACAGCTTGTTGATAATTCTGTGTATAACTTGTTTCTTTGTTGTATATTACTCATTTTCATTAAGATATTATAGACTAAATTCCTTGATTTTATGCAACTTAATAATGTTAGTAATTATTATTAGTACATATGTTAATAACTTTTTGCAATTATAGTTATCCATAAAATTATAAACATGTGAATAATTTTTTTGCCATTTGTCAACAACTCTAAATGTGTCATAAAATTGTTGATATTATTGTTTATTTGTTGTTAGTTTTATGTTAATATTTTTTTCTACTTATTTAAATAATTTTTTTCATAGAACGGGAGGATGTGAAATGAACACCCAGGTAAGAGAAATATGGGACAAAACCTTAAATACACTTAAGGGCGAGCTTACCGAAGTAAGTTTTAATACTTGGATAAAAAGCATCGAGCCAGTAGCAATAAGTGATACTACTATAAAATTAGGTGTTCCTAACAACTTTACAAAAGATATACTTGAAAATAGATATAAAGACTTAATAAAGAATTCTATACAAGCAGTATTTAATAAATCTTACAATATTGAATTTTTCATTTTATCAGAAGAAGCTGTTGAATTGGAGCCTAATAAAAAGCCACCTGGATCAAAACCTACATTAGTAGTTAATGATGAAATGTCTGCTACACTAAATCCAAAGTATACTTTTGATTCCTTCGTCATCGGTAATAGCAATCGATTTGCTCATGCTGCATCCCTTGCCGTTGCTGAATCTCCAGCCAAGGCCTATAATCCTTTATTTATTTATGGGGGAGTTGGACTTGGAAAAACTCACTTAATGCATGCCATAGGACATTATATTCAAAACGTAAATCCAAAATCTAAAGTTGTTTACGTGTCTTCAGAGAAATTTACAAATGAGCTTATTAACTCTATAAAAGACGATAAAAATGAAGAGTTTAGAAGTAAGTACAGAAATGTAGATGTACTATTAATAGATGACGTTCAATTTATTGCTGGAAAAGAGCGTACTCAAGAGGAGTTTTTCCATACTTTTAATACTTTACATGAGGCAAGTAAACAAATAATTCTATCCAGTGATAGACCCCCAAAAGAAATTCATACATTAGAGGACAGGCTGCGTTCAAGATTCGAATGGGGACTTATTGCTGATATACAAGCACCAGATTTTGAGACTAGAATTGCAATACTAAAGAAAAAAGCCGACGTAGAAAATCTTAATGTACCAAATGAAGTAATGGTTTATATTGCAACTCATATAAAGTCCAATATTAGAGAATTAGAAGGTGCATTAATAAGAATAGTTGCTTATTCTTCACTAACTAACAAGGAAATAAGTGTAGAGTTAGCCTCTGAAGCACTTAAAGATATTATTTCAAATAAAAATGCAAAACAAATTACAATAGAACTAATTCAAGATATAGTTTCATCTTATTATGGACTAAAAATAGATGACTTTAAATCTTCAAGAAGAACTAGAAATGTAGCTTTTCCAAGGCAAATTGCCATGTACTTATCAAGAAAGCTTACAGATACCTCTTTGCCTAAGATTGGTGAAGAATTTGGTGGAAGAGATCATACTACAGTAATCCACGCTTATGAGAAAATCTCTCAAAGCTTAAAGAAGGACGACAGCCTTCAAGCTACTGTAGCAGAACTTACGAAAAAAATTAGTCAAAAATAAAAGTGCTTTAATTAACAACTGTTGATACATTTACAAATCAGTACTGTTAATAAAAAAGTTAATATATATGTCTTGTTAACATTGTGGATAAATGTAAATTTTGCATAGGAATTTATCCACAATTATTTTTATACTAATTTTGTTTGTTTGTATAGGGTTGAGGCACTTATCCACAAACCCACAGCCCCTACTACTATTACTACTATTTTTTTATTATTATCTAGTCTATCTTTGAGAATTTTTTCATGTGTATAAAGGAGGATCTTTTTTATGAAATTTATTACCGAAAAGAGTTTATTACAAGATGCAATATCTACTGTACAAAAATCAATTACTGGAAAGTCTACAATGCCTATACTTCAAGGAATTTATATTTCAGCAAAAAATAATACACTTACACTAATAGGTTCAGATATAGATGTGAGTATTGAAACTAAAATAGAAGCAAATATTATAGAAGAAGGAGAAATTGTCTTAGATTCTAGACTTTTTGGAGAAATAGTTAGAAAGCTACCTAATGCTCCAATAGAAGTTACTTCAATAGAAAATAATAATATTGAAATTATTTGCCAGAAATCTACTGTTCAGTTAATACATATGAATGCAGATGAATATCCAAATTTGCCAGTAGTTGATGAGGATGTAGTATTGTCAATATCTCAAAAAAACCTAAAGAATATGATAAAATCAACTATTTTTGCTATTTCTCAGGATGATACTAGGCCAATACTTACAGGAGTTTTGTTTGAAATAAAGGAAAAAAGATTAAACTTAGTTGCTCTTGATGGATATAGAGTAGCCTTTAGAAGCGAAAATATAGATTGTGATAACAACAGAGAAGCTGTTATTCCAGGAAAAACCTTAAATGAAATCTCTAAAATACTAAATGATAGTGATGATGAGGTTCAAATTACCTTTACTAGTAATCAAATCTTATTTAACTTTGGAAATACTAAAGTTATTTCTAGACTTTTAGAAGGAGAATTCATTAAATATAGCTCAATTATTCCTCAAGAGTATAAATTAAGATTGGCAGTGAGAAGGGAAGATATGTTAAGCTGTGTTGAAAGAGCATCCCTAATGGCCAAAGATGGAAACACAAATCTTGTAAAGCTAGATATTGAAGATGATGTAATGGTTGTTACGTCCAATTCTCAATTGGGAAAGGCAAGAGAAGAAGTAAACATAAACTTGCAAGGTGAAGGAATAAAAATTGCATTTAACTCAAAATACCTTATTGATGTATTTAAAATTATGGAGGAAGATGAGGTTATAATGGAACTTACATCTCCCGTAACTCCTTGCGTTGTTAAAAATAAAAATGAAGATAATAGCACTTATTTATTGTTACCAGTAAGGCTTTTAAATAATAATTAGGATGTGATTACATGGTAGAGGTTGAAATAAACACTGAATTTATAAAACTAGATTCTTTCTTGAAGTTTACAGGAGCTGCCACCTTAGGATCGGAAGCTAAATTTTATATACAAAATGGTGATGTTAAAGTAAATGGTAATCCTGAAACCCAAAGAGGAAAAAAGTTATATAAAGGCGATGAAATAGAGTTTCAAGGTGAAACTTATAAAGTAAAATAAAAAATTAAAGAGGCTGCAAGGTTACAGCCTCTTTTAAATTTCATTGTACTTTAGGATTTTTAAGAAATTAAATGAATATAATATAAATAATTTGAAACTTAAAATTGTTGTAGTAAAATAGTACATGTAGCTAAATATAGTTATTTTCCACAAATTTGCACACTTGACTAATATATTATGATATAATTTTAATAGGTGTTTTTATGTATGTTAAATATTTGAATTTGATAAATTTTAGAAATTATAAAGAATTAAATCTTGAATTTTGTAATGGAACAAATATATTTGTAGGAGATAATGCTCAAGGAAAAACAAATATCTTAGAAGCACTTTATTACACAAGTATTGGGAAGTCTCATAGAACAAATAAAGATAAAGAACTTATAAAATGGAATGAAGAAGAGGCGTATATTAAAACATATATAGCCAAAGAGAGACTAGATAAAAAAATTCAAATCAAAATTTTCAAAGAGGGAAAAAAGGGGATTAATATAAATTCAATTAAAATAACTAAGCTTCAAGAATTAGTTGGAGTACTAAATGTGGTTATGTTCTCCCCAGAGGATTTAAGTATAATAAAAGATTCACCCTCACATAGAAGAAAATTTTTGGATATAGAGCTTTGTAAGTTAAATTCAAGGTATTATTATAGTTTATCCATGTATAAAAAAGTTCTTAATGAGAGAAATATGGTACTTAAAAGGTATAATAGCAATCCAGATATGCTAGACATATATGATGTTCAACTTTCTGAGTTAGGTGCTTATATAGTTAGAGAGCGATTAAGCTATATTAAAATGCTAAATCACCATGGAAGTGGCATACATAAGGATATTACTCAAAATAGAGAGAGTATAGAATTTAAATATATAACAGCTTTAAAGTTAGTGGAAGATGTTAAAGGTGAAATTTATAGCTCATTAATTAATAATAGAAAAAGAGATATTGAAAGAAAAGTTACTTCTGTGGGTCCACATAGAGATGATTTATCTATTCTTATAAATGGAATGGATGTAAAGATATTTGGTTCTCAGGGACAGCAAAGAACCTCTGTTCTTTCAATTAAGTTCGCGTCACTTTATATTATTAAGGAGCTCACTGGTGAATATCCTCTTCTTCTTTTAGATGATGTATTGTCTGAACTTGATACAAAAAGGCAAGAATATATATTAAGTTCAATTAAAAATGTACAGACTTTAATTACCTGTACGGGCTTTAATGATATTAAAGGGAATTTAAAGAGTGAAGTATTTAAGATATTTAAAGTTAATAATGGTACCATAGAAGAAGGATAAACTAAGGAGGGTTACAATGTTTCTGCATTTAGGTGAAAATGTAGTGGTTCCTGTTAAAGATGTTATAGGAATTTTTGATATAGAAGCCACTATGTATAGTCCAGATACAAGTCAGTTTTTAAGAATGGCAGAAGAAGATGGGTTTGTGGAGAGAATCACAAAGGATAAACCTAAATCCTTCGTAATAGCAGAGGTTGATAAAAAGAGTAAAATATATCTTTCTCCAATCTCTTCAACTACTTTAAGCAAAAGAACAGATATTGCATATTGTGAGCTTTAGGTATCTTTAAAATAACTAGTAAGATCCATAGTGTAGTTTGGCATTAAACTAGGTTAATAGGACTCATTAATAGTACAACTACTAATTAGGACTATTTACTTACAAAACAATTAATTTTGTCAATGCAAAGTACCTATAGAATACTTCAAGTGTTATTTTAGATACCTTAGTTTAAGTTAGGAGGATAGCCAATGAGTAATAAAGAAGTTTATGATGAGAGTCAGATACAGGTGCTTGAAGGTCTTGAGGCGGTAAGAAAAAGACCAGGAATGTATATTGGTAGCACTAGCCTAAGAGGGCTTCACCACCTAGTATATGAAATAGTTGATAATAGTATAGATGAAGCAATGCAAGGGTTTTGTGACCAAATAGACGTTGTAATACATGAAGATAACTCAATTACAGTAAGTGATAATGGAAGAGGTATGCCGGTAGGAATACATCCTAAAATGAATATTCCTACTATCGAAGTTATAATGACAGTTCTTCATGCTGGAGGAAAATTCGGTGGTGGAGGATATAAGGTATCTGGGGGACTTCATGGAGTAGGTGCATCTGTTGTAAATGCCCTATCTGAATTATGTGAGGTTATTGTTAAAAGAGATGGTCATATTTGGAAACAGGGTTTTTCAAGAGGAAAAACTACTTTTCCTTTCGAATGCCTTGGAGATACTGAAGACCATGGAACAACCACACATTTTAAACCAGACCCAGAAATCTTTGAAGAAGTAGATTATGACTATGATACTTTATCTCAAAGATTAAGAGAACTTGCTTTTTTAAATAAGGGCATTAAAATCACTATAAGTGATGAAAGAAATGATAAAAAGCAAGTGTTTCATTACGAAGGAGGAATAAAATCCTTTGTTGAGTACCTAAACAGAAATAAAGGAAAAGTTCATAATGAACCTTTGTATGTAGAGGGAATGAAGGATTCCACATCCGTAGAAATAGCACTACAGTACAATGATACGTATATTGAAAATTTATTTTCTTTTGCAAATAACATAGATACTGTTGAAGGTGGAACACACTTAGTTGGATTTAAAACGGCTTTAACCAGAGTTTTAAATGACTATGCTAAAAAGTTTGGATTCTTAAAAGAAACTGATAAGAACCTATCTGGAGAAGATGTCAGAGAAGGATTGACAGCTGTAATATCTGTAAAATTAACAGAGCCACAATTCGAAGGCCAAACTAAGACCAAGCTAGGAAATAGTGAAATTAGAGGGATAGTAGAAACTATAGTTTCAGATACAGTAAGTGCATTCTTGGAGGAAAACCCAGCTATAGGTAAAAGTATTATTGAAAAGGGATTAAATGCAGCAAGAGCAAGAGAAGCTGCTAAGAAAGCTCGTGAGCTTACAAGAAGAAAATCTGTTCTTGAAAGTACTACTCTTCCAGGTAAACTTGCAGATTGTTCATCAAAGGATCCAGAGGAATGTGAAATTTACATTGTTGAGGGAGACTCTGCGGGAGGTTCTGCAAAGCAAGGAAGGGATAGAAAATTCCAAGCTATACTTCCTTTAAGAGGAAAAATCATGAACATCGAAAAGCAAAGGTTAGATAAAATTTTAAATTCAGAGACTATAAGGTCTATGATTACTGCCTTTGGAGCGGGAATAGGTAAAGAGTTTGATGTATCAAAACTTAGATACAATAGAATTATTATAATGACAGACGCGGACGTAGATGGAGCTCATATTAGAACCTTACTGCTAACTTTCTTCTATCGTTATATGAGAGAGCTAGTAGAACAAGGTCATGTGTTTATTGCACAGCCACCATTATATAAAGTGGCAAAGGCGAAAAAGGACTATTATACCTATAGTGACTCAGAACTAGAAAAATTACTTGCGGAACTTGGTGGTAAAGATAGTAATACTGATATTCAAAGATATAAAGGTCTTGGAGAAATGAATGCAACGCAGCTTTGGGATACTACAATGAATCCAGAGGTTAGAACATTGCTTCAAGTTACTGTAGAAGATGCTATGGCTGCAGATGAGATATTTACGATACTAATGGGAGATAAAGTTGAACCCCGTAGAGAATTTATACAAGAAAATGCTAAAAAGGTTGTGAATTTAGATATTTAACCTTTAGGAAATAAAGTGAGGGTGTAGTACATGAATAATGAACATAGGGTATTACCCGTTGATATAAGACATGAAATGAAAAAATCTTATATAGACTATGCTATGAGTGTTATAGTAGGTCGTGCTTTACCAGACGTTAGAGATGGTTTAAAACCTGTTCATAGAAGAATATTGTTTTCCATGCATGAACTTGGAATAACACCAGAAAAAAGCTATAGAAAATGTGCCAGAATCGTCGGAGACGTTTTAGGTAAGTATCACCCACATGGTGATAGTTCAGTATACGATGCTCTTGTTAGAATGGCACAGGATTTCTCTATAAGATATACACTAGTAGATGGCCATGGTAACTTTGGTTCTGTTGATGGAGACTCTGCAGCAGCTATGAGATACACAGAGGCAAAAATGAGTAAAATCACAACTCAAATGCTTCGTGACATCAATAAAGAGACTGTAGATTTCGGGCCAAACTTTGATGGAGAGGAAAAAGAGCCGTTAGTGCTACCATCAAGATTTCCAAACCTTTTAGTTAATGGTTCATCAGGAATAGCTGTTGGTATGGCAACAAATATTCCTCCACATAACTTAGGTGAAGTTATAGATGGAGTAATAATGCTTATAGAAAACAGTGATGTAACAGTAAGTGATTTAATGACTAAAATAAAGGGACCAGATTTTCCTACAGCAGGTATAATCCTAGGTAGGGGAGGAATAAAAAGTGCTTATGAAACAGGGAGAGGAAAAATCCTTGTAAGATCTAAGTGTGAAATTGAAGAACATAACGGAAGAAACAGAATAATAGTTTCTGAAATTCCTTATCAAGTTAATAAGGCAAATCTAATAGAGCACATTGCAGAATTAGTTAAAGATAAGAAAATTGATGGAATCTCAGACCTTAGAGATGAATCTGATAGAGAAGGTATGAGAATTGTCATAGAGCTTAAGAGAGATGCCAATGCAAATATAACTCTAAATAGATTGTATAAGCATACAAAAATGCAGGATACTTTTGGTGTTATTATGCTTGCATTAGTGGATAATGAACCTCAAGTTTTAAACTTAAAACAAATGCTAGTTCATTACTTAAATCATCAAAAGGATGTTGTAAGAAGAAGAACTATATTTGAATTAGATAAAGCCGAGGCAAGAGCTCATATCTTAGAAGGACTTAAAATAGCACTAGATCATATCGATGAAGTTATAGCTTTAATTAGAGGTTCAAAAACAACTCAAGAAGCTAAGGAAGGATTAATGAGTAAGTTCAACCTTTCTGAAAGACAATCTCAAGCAATTCTTGAAATGAGACTTCAAAGATTAACTGGTTTAGAGAGAGATAAAATAGAGCAAGAATATGCAGATGTTTTAGAGACTATAAAGTATCTAAGATCAATTCTTGAAAATGAGGAAATTCTTTTAGGAATCATCAAAGATGAGTTAATGGAAATAAGAACTAAGTATGGTGATGAAAGAAGAACTGTTATTGAGAAAAGCTTAAATAGCTTAGAAGATGAAGACCTAATAGATGAGGAAGATGTAGTTATTACATTAACTCACACTGGATATATAAAGAGATTACCAGCAGATACTTATAATGCACAAAAAAGAGGGGGAAGAGGAATACAAGGTATTAATGCAAAGGAAAATGACTTTGTTGAACATGTATTAATAACTCCAACTTTAAATAGTATTCTATTCTTCACTAATAGAGGTAAATCTTATAAGCTTAAAGCTTATGAAATTCCAGAGGGTAGTAGAACATCTAAGGGAACTAATATAGTTAATATACTTCCTTTAGAGGCAGGAGAATCTATTCAAGCAGTGATATCTTTAAGAACCTTTGATAAAGATAACTATCTTGTAATGGGTACTAAAGAGGGGGTTGTTAAAAAGACTTCCCTTGATAAGTATGAACATATAAGAAAAAATGGATTAAATGCCATAAACCTTAGGGAAAATGATGAGCTTATTGGTGTAAGAATTACTACAGGAAATAGTGAAATAGTATTCGTAACTAAATGTGGGTATTCTATACGCTTTAATGAAAAAGATGTTAGGGAAATGGGCAGGACGGCAACAGGTGTTAAAGCTATTACCTTAAGAGAAGATGATATTGCAGTTTCTATGATTATTGCAAAACCTAATGAAGAACTATTAGTAATTAGTGAAAAAGGTTTTGGAAAGAGAACGGATATTTCTGAGTACACTCTACAAAGAAGAGGTGGAAAGGGACTTAAAACTTATAAAGTTACTGAAAAGACTGGTAGATTAGTTGGAGCCAGAGTAGTTAGAAACTTAGATGAAATGATGCTTATAAACAGTGATGGAATAATCATTAGAATTAATGTAAGTGACATATCTACAACTAGTAGAAATGCTATGGGAGTTACCCTAATGAAAACTGGTGAAGATGTAAATATAGTTGCTATAGCTAAGATTAATTACACTGATGCAAAAGATGAAGAAATGGAACTAGAAGAATCTAAAAATAATTTAGAAGATAAATCAGATGTGGCATTAGAACTAGATAATGGTGAAGAATTTGAAGGTGAAGATGTTACAGAGGATTATTTAGTAGAGGATCTAGATGATATTGAAGAAGAAGTAAAAGATTTAGAAGATGAAATATAGTACAAAGTATAATATTTCAAATGAATAACAGCTTATAAATTCAAGAGACTAAGATAGAAAAGATCTATTTTAGTCTCTATTTTTATATAAACACAAAAATATCAAGCTAAACACTTCCAAGTGTATCAATAGTTGAAATAAAGAGGATTTTAAAGGAATTTCTAGATATTATCATAGTATTTAAGCTACAAGAAATATTATACCAGCACTTAGGGTATTAATTATGATAAGATATGTCTTGTCCTTAAGAACGGACGAAAAACACTTAAAACTTAAAACAACTTTTAAATTATTGATAGAAATATTAAAAATAAAAAAAGTGTTGACAAAGATTTTAAATGATGATAAGATATAAAAGTCGCCAGATGGTGACAACGCTACAGTGTAGCGCAAAATTGGTCTTTGAAAATTAAACAGAGAAAAAGGTAAAACCAGTTAATTCCGAATCAGAAATGATTCTTAGTGAACGATAAGTTCACAAAA